>CAWDSU010000010.1:0-131570 GCA_963805035.1 uncultured Methanoregulaceae archaeon
GATCACCTTTATTTCCCATCACGACAAAATTAACAGACCCAAGCTCGGAACCCGTTTATACGGGACGGCATGGTGCAAAGACTATGGCAGAAGTGGTCGAGGTTTTAGTACCCGGCGGAAAGGCAACAGCAGGTCCACCATTAGGACCCTCGCTCGGACCACTCGGTATCAACGTGAAGGCAGTAGTCGATGAGATCAACAAGAAGACCGCCACATTCAACGGAATGCAGGTCCCGGTCAAGATCGAGGTCGACGCAAAAAAGAACTTCACGGTCTCGGTGGGTATCCCCCCGACGACGGCACTCATCAAGAAAGAGGCCAATATCGAGAAAGGTTCCGCAGAGCCCAACGTCAAGATGGCAGGAAACCTGCCATTCGAGGCCGCTGTCAGGATTGCCAACATGAAACTCGAAGGAATGCTCTCCTACGAGCTCAAGACTGCCGTCAAGGAAGTCGTGGGCACGTGCGTGAGCATGGGTGTCACCGTTGACGGCAAGCGTGCAAAAGACGTTCTCGCCGACATCGCAGCTGGCAAGTACGACAGCGTCCTTGTGAAATAGATCCGAAGAACACCATAGGAGATCGAAGGGTTCGGTCGCGAACTATGGAGGAATCTGATGGTTGATAGGGCCAAAATTCTGGACGCCGTAAAAACGGCGATTGAAAAGGCGCCAAAGCGGAAATTCTCCGAAAGCATCGATATTACCATCAATCTCAAGAATATCGATATGGCGCAGCCGAAAAATCGTATCGACGAGACGATACTTCTTCCCCACGGAACCGGCGAGAAAAACGGTATCTGCGTCATCGGGAAAGGGGATATCGTCACGCAGGCAAAAGAGGCCAAGGTTGATCTGATCATCGGCCCTGAAGAGGTAGAACGGCTCGGAGGCGCTCCCCGCGAAGCCCGCAGGGTCGCCAGTACCTACAAGTACTTCCTTGCCGAGACCGCGGTCATGCCGCAGGTCGGTCGTTTCTTAGGTCCCCGGCTCGGGCCGCGGGGCAGGATGCCGATGCCGATCCCCGGGCAGACCGATATCCGCCCGATTGTCGAACGTCTGAGGAACTCGGTGAAGATCCGTACGAAGGATAAGACGGTCTTCTCCACCAAGGTAGGATCGACGGCAATGGCACCGGAGCAGGTCGCCGAGAACATCGATGCGGTTGTCAAACGTATCGAGTCTGTCCTTGAACAGGGTCACCTGAACGTCCGCTCGATCTTCGTGAAGACCACGATGGGCCCGTCCGTGAGGCTGGTATAATGGCAGTCTATACCCACCACCTCCCCGCATGGAAGAAGGACGAGGTCGCGGAGATCAAGAAGCACGCAAAAGAGTACACGCTCATCGGGCTTGTCGACATGTACGGCATCCCCGCACAGCAGGTACAGCAGATCCGGCGAAACCTCCGGGGCAAGGCAGTCATCAAGGTGACGAGGAACACGTTGATCGAGCACGCACTCGCCGAGATCGGCGGGGACGCAAAAGGACTGACGAAGTTCATCTCCGGCCACTCCGCGGTGATCTTCTCGAACGACAACCCGTTCAAGCTCTACAAGCAGCTCGAGAAGACCAAGACCAAGATGGCCGCAAAAGCCGGCGAGACCGCACCCGAGGATATCGTTGTCGAGAAGGGGCCCACGAGCTTCAAGCCGGGCCCGATTGTCGGCGAGCTCCAGCAGGCCGGCATTCCCGCAGCGATCGAAGGCGGCAAGGTCAAGATCCGGGAGACGAAGACTATCGTCAAGAAAGGCGCGGTCATCTCCGCGAAGATTGCCGGTGTGCTCATCAAACTGGACATCAAGCCCATGGATGTGGGGCTTGCTCTCCAGGCAGCATTCCACGAAGGCACGATCTACGAACCGTCCGTGCTCTCCGTGGACGAGACGAAGCTCCTCGCACAGCTCCAGCTTGCCGGCCAGCAGGCGTTCAACCTGTCGGTGAACGCGGCAATCCCGACGAAAGAGACCATGGCGCCGATCCTGACGAAAGCCGTCAGGGAGGCACGCGGTCTTGCGATCGAGGCGGCAGTCTACGAGAAGGATGTTGTCGATGCGATTATTGGTAAAGCCCAGAGAGAAAGCCAGGCGATAAAGACCCTGGTAAAATAAAATTATAAAAGGTGAGTTTAAGATGGAGTATATCTATGCAGCACTTCTCCTGCACAAGGCAGGCAAGAAGATCGATGAGAACGGCGTCAAGGCAGTCCTTACCGCCGCAGGTGTAGCAGCGAACGAATCCCGTATCAAGGCGCTCATCGCAGCCCTCGACGGCGTGAACATTGAAGAGGCCATCAGCAAGGCAGCCGCGAGCCCGGTCGCCGTTGCAGCCGCAGCACCCGCCGCAGCAGGCCACGCAGCAGCACCCGCAAAGGAAGAGCACAAGGAAGAGGACAAGAAGGCAGAAGAAGAGAGCGGCATGGCAGGGCTCGGCGCCCTGTTCGGCTAAAATCTTTTTTCTTTCTTCGTTTCCCGCAGCAGCGTTGTAATCCTGTTTTTCCACGGTCTTTCTTAAAAGAGAGCGGGAGCGATAGCATCAGAGCGGGTGGCACTGCAATACAGGGTACCCGCCATTTCCGGTATGTCTTCAGGAGCTGATTTCAATCCCAGGATCCGAAAAAAAGATCTCGGCGGCATCAGCTGGAAGCCAGCGTGTCGGTATTGCTCCTTCGTGAATGCGGAACAGGTTCTCGTGAACGTACAATGCCCCGGGGGATATGGTTCTGGATATATTCGTGGACATTGGGCTGGCAGTCTATAACGATGAGCCCCTTGGCATGGAGATGTTTCTCCAGCCATTCAGGAGATACCCCCGCCGCTGTCCCGTCGCCTTTCCCATAAGGATATGTTTTTCCCATTTCTCTCACCCGTACACGATTCGATCCACTCCGATGATATGGACAACTGCTTTTCGTAATAACTGATGATAAGCGTCGGGTCTGGGATCAAAATAGTGATCGCCCACAATAAAACGCAACGGAACTCTTTCTCCCAACAGCCAAAACAATTTTGCTTTATGCCAAAAAGTTTATGCATTATGCCAAGTACATAGTGCATGTGGTCTTATGAAACACCAGACCCTTGTAATGGGCAGCATTCTTGCTGTCGGCATAGTTGCCGTCGTCGTATGCGTCGGCATGGTCAGCGGGTATTCGGTATTCAAACCGTTCATCTCCGTTAATCCGATCAGCGATAAGAACATCGGCGATGATTTCAATATCACCGGCACGACAAACCTCCCGACAGGAACGGAAATTCTTGTAGAGGTTTACCCGGCATCCTTTGAACCTACAGCGACAGACCCACAAACCGGTGCGCAGAGCGGTACATTCACCGGGGCATCCGGAACCGTGACAGTCACACAAGGCACCGGGAATATCAACACCTGGTCCATGGATCTTAATACGATAACATTCTCCCCGGGGAAACTACTCGTGAACGCGTCGGTATTCACAGGAGATGCAAAAAAGGGGATTATTTCAACAAGTGAACCTATCGGTACGCGGGAATTCACTCTGGACGCGGCACCTGGCAATGCGGGAAACACCGTTGCGGAATCGGGACAGTACATCACCATTAGTCCCGTTGCCGACAAGACAACCAGCGATCTTCTGATCGTTACCGGTTCAACGAATCTTCCGACCGGAACATCACTTATGATTCAGGTAAACGGAACAGCAGGAAATACCGAAGTGAACTTAGGAAGCGACGGGGTCAACCGGTATTCTATGCCAATCGATACTTCCATCTTAAAACCGGGCACACTTACGATCACGGTAACACAGATGACCGGTGACCCGGCAAAAGGATATTATAAACCGGGAAACGTCAAAGCAACTGCCTCCTTCACGCTGAAAGGTACCTTCCTTGCAACTGACACACCGGTACAGCCAACAATCACCGGAAACGATTACATCCAGTTAAACGCAATCGGTAACCGGTTTGTCGGGGATCAGTTCCTCATCACCGGAACTACCAGTCTGCCCGTAGGTACCAACCTGCTCTGGCAGATAATGCCGGATACCGGAACACCCCCTACCGGCGTCAATATGACCGCAAGTGGCGACGGGGGAAACAACATGGTAACGAAAGGCAGCGGCACCGCGAACCGGGTATCGTTTGCCGCTGATATGAGCAACCAGGTACCAGGGAAATGGGTTGTCCTTGTAGGTGTAGCAAAAGAAGGCCAATTTGAGATGGAAAAACCAATGGGAACCGCCTACTTTACCCTGCAATAGGTAGTTATGCACGTTAGAAGAAGACACCCACAATTTTTCCGGAAACCAAAACAAAAAAAATCCCGGCAAAGACCAGAAACCGGGTCATCGTCAAAGTTCCTGTCTGTCATTATCTGGGAAAAAATCCGGCACCTGCTTCCCTCAACGGGAAAGAACTGCAATCGAAACCAGTTGAAAAAAAATCATGAAAAATTATCAGAAATTCGGTCTCGGCCTCATCTGTCTCGCAGTACTCATAACCACCGCGACCATTGCAGCCGCCGACTTTCTGGGCTCCCATCAGGACCAGCGGAGCCAGATGAATCCCACGAGTAATCAGCAGAGCGAAAACCCTGCTGCTGGCACGACAGTGACAATGAATTCACCAGTACCGTTGAAAACTGTACAACGTGGATTATCACCAAATTCTTCCACCCCGTTCATCACTATCGATCCGATCAGTGACAAGACCACCGGCGATCTGATCATTATTTCCGGCACAACCAATCTGCCCGCCCAGACATCGATTTACCTGAAAGATATTAATGAAAGCACCGGGAAGTCCACGATGACGGCAAATACCATAGCCTGTCCTAACGCAACCGGGGTAAACCGCTGGACCTTTACTCTTGATTCAACGACCTGGATGAGACCGGGAAGTTACCGCTATATGGTATCAACCCCCAGTGAAGATGTAAATAGTTCAGTACATTTCAATCTCAAAGGTACATTCGTCGGCCCGGAAAACATCCTGTATTATCAGGATTCCAAAGAATCTACCCTCAGCGGGACGGGTGCTCCTTACATTACTGTAAACCCCATTGGGGACCGGCAAAAAGGCGACATCTTCCTTATTTCAGGCAGTACGAACCTTGCCGAAGGCACCAGGTTATACGGCACCGTATGGCCGGTATATTATGAAGACACATCAAAAAAACCGTCAATAATTTCAAATGATTTCTGTGACGGGCAATATAATATGATCGGGTATCCTACTGCAGTTGTGAAGGAAACCGGGGATACCAACCGCTGGTCTTTTCCGGCGGATATGACAATTTTTCCGGAAAAAACCGGGATGATCGTTCATGTCTCTACTGCGAATGAGGATTTTACCGAAAGAGATATCTATGGAAATTCGACGTTCAACCTGACATAGCATAAAGTGGATGAGGGTAGGAAAAACCAAAGCCAAAAATTTTTCACGTAATGCACAAAATAGGTTACAGGTGGGCCTATGAAAAAGAAATATCTCACGTATGCCGGTATTGTTTCTGCCATAATACTGGTCGTCATGTTCGCCCTTATCCTCCTGACCGGTTCCTTTTCCGTATTCTCCTCGGTTACCATCGATCCCATCCCGGATCACGCTGCAGGTGATCTCATGGTCATCACAGGTACGACGAACATTATGGCTGGCAGGACGCTGGAACTCGATGTTGTTAATCTCTCGTCTGCTCCCGGGACGAACTCTCGTGTCGGGGAAACTGATGCGTTTATTGTCCGGGGCGGGGGATTGTCGAACACCTGGTCAGGGGCACTGGATACTTCTGCCATCCCACCGGGGGAATACCAGGTAAATGCCTATTCGGTGAACGATACCGGTTCCCGTATTGCTCTCCTGGCGACATCCCAGCTTACGCTGACCGGTACGACCCCAACCCTGACAGAATCTCCTGGCACTGTTGTGAACCAGACTCCATTTATCACGGTTAATCCTCCCGGTACGATATCGCTTGGGGAAAAACTCCTTGTGACAGGTACAACCAACCTGCCGGAAAATACCGAACTCCTCTATCTCGTTATCCAGCAGTCCAATGCATCGGTTTTAACGGTGAACCCAAACACTCAGGAACAGGACCTGAAGGGAGGGGTAACGCGATCAGGAGTGATCCCGGTACTGCCGGGGATAGGTGATATCAACCGGTGGTCGTTTGCTGTGGATAGTACCGAATTCATTCCGGACCAATATCAAGTGATAGTCACGCTGGAAAATATCAGCGTAGAGAATATCGGGAAGGAAGGCCCCTTTGGTACCGCCCCGCTTGTTGTGGAAGAAGCGATCCTTAATAATTCCACAACATCGATCCCAGAAAGCAGTCTCTGTCAGGCTATCACGATTGATTCGTTCCCCGCCCAGCTCACCAACCGGAGTTATACGATCACGGGAACAACCAGCCTTCCTGCAGGCACAGATTTACTTTTCGAGGTCTTTCCCACGGAATTTGATGTCAACGTGAATATGGGAACACCAGGCATGTCGGGATCCAGTGTCGGGGCATCAGATGACGTAGAAGTCGTCCGTGGAGCCGGGAATACGAACTTGTGGTCTGCGGATGTCGACCTTTCAAAATTCCCGCCGAATGAATATCTCATCAATATCAGTAATGACCGGATCGATAATCGGACCTACGCGAGGATATACGGGGACATTTACTGCTCAGAAAGATTTACCCTTTCGGGATGATTGTCATGAAACGCCTAATTTATCTTATCTGCACCCTCATCGTGGCCTGCATGGTGGCTGCCATGGTCGGGTGGTCGATGGCAGCCGGTAATTTCCTTATCCCGGTCATCGCCATCCCCCTTGGGATTATCGTCGTCCTTGCCTGCCGTGCACAGGTTGATACCGTCATTGCAGATGAACGGGAAAAGAGGATCCGGAGTAAAGCTGCCCTCCGCACGCTCGAAGTTGTTGTCATCGGGGGGGCGATTGCCGCGATCATCCTGTATTCCTTTGTGGTGAGCATCCCGCTCACCCCGATAATAACCGGAAAACTATTTATCAATGCTGACGGGACACAATCCATGACGATAGCCGAGTATACGCCGGGAAGTGTTCCGGGTCCCCAGACCCTTGTCCGACAAACTACCATTCAAAACCTGAATGCCATGAACGAGTCTGAGGCGATAGCGTACTGTTCATATGTCCGCGAGGGTTTCCAGGAAAACGAGAACCGGGGGCTTGTCGGAATGACCATAGGATGTATCCTGGTTGTTCTCCTGGGAACGTTTGGAGCATTTTATCTCTATTACGACAAAAAATATTGATTCTCTAAGGTTTGCAATGAAAAACAGGATTAAAGTACTCCGGGCTGAGCGGGATATGACACAGGAGCAACTCGCCGAGCTTGCCGGGGTAACGCGGAATACCATCATCTCCATGGAAAAAGACAAATATTGCCCATCATTAAAACTGGGGTACCGTATTGCACATGTTTTCGGCGTTGGAATTGATGATGTCTTTACCTACGAAGTGGACAAGGATGGTCCCTCCGCCGACGATGAATAGGGTAACTTTGGCACCCGACAAGCTGGATTCTCCCAGCACCGGGGACATGTTCCTGGAATGGGCAGAGCCTTCAGATCACCTCTGACGAGTGCACGGTAATGACACCATTTTCCGAACCGGTTTATACCGGCACGCCGACGTAGATATTATTCTTCGAAGCGACGACCTTCACCCGCACCTGCCCGGACGTCTTCTCACAGCCGAACACCGATACCACCCGGTTCCGTGCGACGCCGAGCTGCTCCCCGTGAATCCAGCCCGGGGCCCGGATCTCGACCGTCGCCTTCTCTCCTTTTTTGAATACCTGCGGGAGCGAGGGACGCCGGACAGTACCGAAATCCCTTTCGGGATCGAGACGGAGAGGGAGGCCGGATGATTTTTCCCACTCTTTGATACTCCGGTTGAAGAACTGCCACCAGCTCTGGACCTTCACGCCTTTTGGCGTACGGCCGTACTTGTACCGCTCGAACTTCTGGATGCCGAGCGGCGGGAACCGTTTCCCCGCACCGCACTCCCGCGCAAACCCGATGAGTTTCGGGATCTCCGCGTCGTTGATGCCCGGCATGTAGACCGGGGCGATGAGCAGGTCCATGGAACTTTGCGCCACCGCGCTTGCCGCGCCGGTGACCTTGTCGATATCATACCAGTCTACCCCGGCAAGTTGCCGGGCAAGATCAGGATCGAGCGCGTGCAGCGAGAGGTTGACCCGGTCGAGCCCGGCATCAGCCAGCGCCGCGATCTTTTTCTCGTCAAGGAGCGTGCCGTTTGTCTGGAGCGAGACCACCGAGACCGCATCGATCGCTTTGAGCGCTGCGACCAGTTCGGGGAGCCGGGCATACATGAGCGGCTCGCCCGGAGAATCGATGTGGCATTCGACGCCGGTCCCCTTGAACGGCGCAATCTCTTCGACCGCGGAGAGCAGGTACTCCAGTTCCACTTCGTAACTGGTGGCGCGGGTTGTCGAGCACGGCCCGGCGTCCACCGAGCAGAAGGGGCAGTTCAGGTTGCAGCCGCAGCTGGGGCGTACCTGCAGCAGGCTCGTGCCACGGTCAATAATGCCAAAATAGAGCGACCCGACAAGGGGAATATCGGAGTCAGCCGTGATGCGGACATGTGCCATGTCTTCTCCATGCCCGCCCGTTCCGGCCGCAGTTTACCGGAGCCTGCATCCCTGCCATTTTCCCCGGAAGACGACCGGGCGGGGGTCGTCCATCTGCGGGAGGAGATACTCGAATGCATCCTTGTCCACAGGCTTTCTCCCGTTCTTGCTGCAGAACCGGGAGAAGGTATCGTACATGATATCGAGCGGGATCGACCCTGCGGGATCGCCTACGAGCATTTTCTGGTGGAAATCCCAGATGCCTTCGAATTCCGCATCTTCCTCCTTAAGGGGCCTCACAATCCCGAAGTTGAGCTCGGCGCTGGCACTCTTTTCATCGACCGCGGCCCTGATCTCGAGGAAATAATCATGCACGGCTGCAAGCCCCTGGCGGAGCTCGGTGCAGCTCCTTTTCCAAGCACTGGATCCTCTTTTCCTGTTCCTGAATTAAGTCGAGCGGATACATCGCAGTTGATCTCATCTTTGTACGTGCGTCAAGATAAAATGCTTGTTTTTATGGGATATACCAGAGGACGCTACCTGTTTTTTGCGGATGTATGGAGCGTTCCCGCCCAGACGCACTGGCCAAAGGAGACGCACCCGTCGCCGGGGGGGTAAGCATCGTTGATCACAAGGGTGAGTCCGGCACGGGTGATCTCCGAACGGATGGTCTCCCGGATGGCACGGTTGGCGATAACACCCCCGCTCAGGGCCACACGGGGAATGCCGTCCTGTTCTGCCGCGTGGATAGCAAGGGCGGCGATCCCCCGTGCGAGGTTGTACTGGACGGATGCCGCTATGTTGTGGACAGCGTTTTTATCGCCAGCCGGTACACGGGAGATCCGCGACAGGGCGGTCGCAAGGATCGCCCGGGTCGAGAGTATTTCGCACCCGTCCGCATCAGAAAAGACCGGCTCCCACGCTTCCACCGTCCCGCCCACCGCAGCCGCTTCGAGTTTCATCGCGGGTTCGCCATCGTAGGTGCGTTCCCGGCAGATGCCCAGCAGGGCAGCCGCTGCATCAAGCACCCGTCCGGTGCTGCTGGTCATCGTGACATTGAAATGTGTTGCGACCTGTTTTCTGAGCACGCCGGTTTCGACATCTGACCAGCCGCGGTAGCGGAGGAGGTCGAGGCACTTCTCCTCCGGCAGGATGCCGTACAGCATCCGCTCCGGGAACCGGGTGGCAAGGTCGCCTCCCGGCATTGCCACGGGTTCGAGATGGGCAACCCGGGCAAGGTCCGGTACCTGCCCGGAGAAGACTTCGCCGCCCCAGACCGTTCCGTCGTCCCCGTACCCGACGCCGTCGATCGCGATCCCGACACAGGGCTCCTGCGTCGTTGCTGCAATATGCGCCAGGTGGTGCTGGACCGGCACAAGTTCGATTCCCTGCTCGGTCGCGATCTCCCGGGCAAACCGGGTGGAGAGGAACTGGGGGTGGAGGTCGTGGGCGACGAGTTCGTATCTGGCGCCGAGCAGCCGCGAGAGTTTGGCGATGGTCTCCTGCAGGTACTCGAGCGTCGCCGGGTTCCTGACGTTTCCCACGTGGGGGGAGGTGACGGCAAACCCGTTTTTGTAGATCGTCGCATTCGCGTTCAGCTCCGGGCCCACGCCGAGAATGCCGCGCGGGCCGAGATCGATCGCCGTCCGTTTCGGGGCCATCCCCCGCGAGAGCCGGAGGATATAGCCGTCACGTATGACCGAGTCGTCCACCCGGTTCGCGATGGTGCGGTTGTGGACAAGGAAATAATCCGCATCCTGTGCGAGTTTTACGAGTGCAACGCCGGTATCGGTGATCATGGGGTAGCCGGGCATGTTCGCGCTCGTCATGATCAGGAGCGGGTGTCTGAGGTGCGAGAAGAGGAGGTGGTGGAGCCCGGTATACGGGAGCATGCAGCCGATGGTGTGAAGGTTGCTGATCGTGTGGTGCGATGCGTGATCGCGTTTCTCCAGCACCACGATCGGGTGTACGGGGCTCTCCAGCAGTTCCCGCTCGTCTTGTGAGACGAGAGCGATCTGATCGATAAAACCCGGGCGCACCATCACCGCGAACGGCTGCTCGATCCGGCCGAGCCGGGACTTGAGTTCTCCCGATGATTCCTCGATGCAGGCAAGGTGGAAGCCCCCGACGCCCCGGATCGCGAGGATCTTCCCGGCGTCGAGCAGTGCGGCCGCCTCCCGGATCGGGTCGCTGCACGGGACATCGGTGCCGGTTTTATCCATGAGCCGGAGCCCGGGGCCGCAGGTGTGGCAGGCGATTGTCTGCGCATGGTGGCGCCGGGAGTGCGGGTCGCCATACTCCCCCCCACAGGCAGGGCACATCGGGAACGTGTCCATGCTTGTCCGCTCGCGGTCGTACGGGATCTCCTGGATGATGCTGTACCGGGGCCCGCAGTTCACGCAGGAGGTCGCCCAGTACCCCTCGTATCTCCCGCCCGGGGTAAAAATATCCGCGATACAATCGTCGCAGATCGCAATGTCCGGGGGGATCATCCCGGAAAAGGAACCGGTCCCGCTTTTTTTGATCACAAAACCGTCGGCGATATCGGCCGTTGTCTCTGTCACGTCGACAGAATCGATCCGTGACATCGGCGGGCCCCGGGAGACTGCCGCAAGAAATTCAGTAAACCGCTCGCCCCGGGCGTAGATCTCCACCTCGCTCCCGAGGTTTTTTACCGAGCCCGCGATCCCGAACTCGCAGGCCCGTGCATACACAAAAGGGCGGAACCCGACACCCTGCACGATGCCGCGAACCGAAATCCTGCCCCTTTTTTGCATGGTGGTGCCGCATAAATTTATTGCTATTTTCCCATTATTGGCAATTCTTTAGGACTATAAAGGGTATATCCATTTTCAATGTATCAGATCTTAAAACTTTGCAAAATCGATATCACAGCAATGTCAGTATGACTTCACGACTTCTAAAAAATGCAAAAAATAAAGAGCCCCGTCCCCAATGAGGAGGGGGCAGGAAAATTCCCGAATCGGTTATAACTCAGGGTGCGGCATTCTCCTCACAAGATGCCGCGAATAAATATTACTCCCAGTAATATTAAGCCTTTTGGGTTTTATTGCTCCGAGGGCGGTTCTTTAAATGCTTGCCGTCGAATGCATATGGAAGGTCATACCGATATTTTTTGCAGGCGGAACGGATAGCCTCGATAAGTTTCATTCCGTCACCTTTACCGATGCAATTTCATGTAACAATTCTTCGGGGTTAGACGCGCGAAGCATCGCCGCACGTTTCCCATACAAGCAAAGTTCCGAACGTTTGAAACCCCCCGTTACAATCTCGTGCATCACATCCCGAAGGGACAAATCATAATCGAATGCAATGCAGGACAGCACTTCATAGTCTTCAGACGATACCAAAACGTTCGATACGCTTTCCGTTTTCGATTCAGTTTCCATTTTTATTCACTCCATAAATACTTCTAATCTGCGGTTCTTTTTCAGTTCAACAAACGCATTGTAATCATTTTTCATTTTCAAGCCCAAAACAAACGAGTTCCATTTATTCTAAATGAGCCAAGAGTGGGGCGGCAAGCCGCCCCACTGGTGGGGCCATGCCCCTCCGCCCCGCGTCTAGGCGTCACGACCCGCGCCCTTTCCGGCCCCGCACTGCTAGGGGCCACGGGCGCGGGAATCGGACACCTGGACGCATACCACGAGGGAGCCCCTTCGGGGCCATCACTTACCTGTACTGTTGGCCTGCAAACGTCACAAACCACAACATCACAATGTAAATTTTGCCTCATATCGCGATTCTGCGAGCGTTTCTGATGTAGAGGATGCATGTTTAGCCCTGACTAATGGGAAGGGAAATTATACCCCCTCCATTACGCGCAATTGCAGCAAGGGACGCACGCAGGGTATCCAGTTCAGATCTCATTTTCTGCATTTCTTCCACTTGTATGGACATATCACGCGCCGCACCATAGGCGGGGACAATGGTTAAGACCGGCTCACATTTTCGGAACAGTTTTTCCATTTCCCCATCAGGGATACCATCGTATGCATGGCCGTAGGCGTCGCAGTGACCGAGAGCAAGTTCTGACATTTCACTCCCGATAACGGGCAGGACACGGATTTTAAAAAACCCGCGCAGACGGTGAAAATTTAACTGGTTACGTCTCGTAAGAGGGTCTTTTGAGAAGTAGCCCAATTGTTTCAAAATAGCGTCCCATCGCTCGTAAACCGACTGAACACAGAACGGAAAGACCTTCTCCCCGGAAGTGTCAGCAACCCGCCCGAGGTTTTTAGAGACAATTCCCGCACGCACCAAATAAATGCTACAGGCGTTATTTTTCCATGCTAAAAGCGCGTCCTCGGCCTCGCGGGTAATCCAGACACGGCGCGCCGACTGATTCTTTGATTTCGGGATATACAATTCAGTGAGTTTATCGGGGAATTTCTTCCGGTCAGGGAACGTAACGCACGACCATGTAAGGGCGCGAAGTTCGCCAATACGTGCCCCCGTGCAGGCAGCAACGAGGATAAAGGCTTTAATGCGGATATCGGCCAGCGTGAGAATTTCCCGCAGCACGCCCACGTCGATATACTTAATGTTGGTCAGACGACCCCCACGAGGAGTGACACGACGAACGCGCATTTTTTCCTTGGCGCTCAATTCTATGTCATTTTCAGCAAACCAGAGCCGGACGGCCAGCGCATGAGAGCGAACGGTACCGGGCGCGCCTTTCTCTGAATCGGCACGGATGAAAAGAAACAAATCCCGGGAATGGTCACGTTGATTATCAGACAGATACCGCGCCGCGAGTGCTTCATATTCGGCCTGTTCTGACGGAGATGTAACGCGGCTTTTTCGGTGATGGTCGTAAACGAAATCCATAAACCGACGAATGCCGCCAGCGTAAACAGAGGACGTGCCCTTTGTCCGAAAAAGCGATACGAAATCCTGAATCGGGGTCTTTATCATTCACCACCTCAACCCCTTTACAACCCTGAATTAGTAACCAGTGGCGGCAAAACAGTTATTGATTTATACCGCGATATAATTATAGGGTTTTTACTGTGCCGGGCCACATCCGAATTGTCAACGATCCTGTAGAACTTGTTCCGCTCCTCATGACGTTCAACAGTCCTGCGTTCAAGAAGGTGTACGAATTGCTGAGCAAATCGTGGATGACCGAGAAAGAACTCCAGGCACAGGTAAAAGATGGGTCTGTCCCGGTCTGCCTCCAGGTCTTAAAGAAAGGGAATCTCGTGGAAGAACAGTGGCGGATGCCAAAGCCCGGCGAGAAGCCGCAGCGGGAGTTCCGGGGGACCTATAACAAGTTCCGGGCGAACTTCCAGTGCAACCTGCAGGATCTCTCGGATATCCTGTATATCTCGCTCTCGAACGATGAGAACCTCCGCGATATTGTCGGCCAGATCGAAGCGGAACTGGGAAACGGCAACACGTCCATCAGCGATCTTTCCCGGAAATTCGGGGTCAGCCCGGTGTTCATCAAGGGTCTTGCAAAACGGATACCTCATCTTGACGTGAAGGGACAGGGACTGGTGCTGCTTGACACCGGACGCTAAGGATCCCCTCAATTCCATCCTGCGCAGCAAGCGCGAGGTATCCCGGTTACAGATATTAGTTGAGATTGCCGAGCATCAGCCGGCGGTGCGCCAGCAGGAGATCGCAATAAAACTCGGGGTCACGCCGCAGGCAATCTCCGAATACATCCGCGAGCTCGTGGACGAGGGAATGGTCTCGGCAAGCGGACGCGGAAACTACGAGGTCACAAAGACCGGCATCGAGTGGGTGCTCGCGAATGCCGAGTCCCTGGAGGCATACGCCCGTCACATACGGCGCGACATCATCCAGCAGGTCTCGGTCTGGACGGCAATCGCGGCCGAAAACCTCCAGGCCGGCGATGAGGTCGGGGTCTACATGAAAGCCGGCTTTCTGTATGCCGCAAAAAAGCAGCAGCAGGCGACCGGATCGGTAGTCGCAGACGCGAAAAAAGACGAGGATGTGGGCGTGGCCCGGTTAAACGGTATCATCGAGCACCGGGAGGGGACCATCACCATCTGCAAGGTGCCCCGGATCCAGCACGGGGGATCGCGCCGGGTGCAGATGGACAGGTTAAAGGAACTCATCCGCCCGGCAGGGATGGTGGCGGCAGTCGGGCTTGAGGCCTACATCGCGCTCAAAGCCGCCGGCCACAAACCCGATCTCTTCTTCGGGGCGCGGGAAGGCGTGATCGAGGCTTCGTTCCACGGGATCGACTGCGTGATCGTGATCGTTGACGAGGAGTTCACGGATTTCTTAAAAAGGCTTGAAGGCGTCGGGCTTTCGTACGTCATTGTCGATCTGATCGCCTCATGAAGATCATCGTCCAGCCGGTCAAAGGCAGTTACAAACTTCTCTTTTACGACGGGAAGCACGTCCACGGTGTCGGTATTGTCGAGATGACCGATACCCCCAAGGGCCCCAGGCCGGTCAGGTACCGGCTCCGCTGGGGCTCCCGGAAGGAGTACCGGGCCACGCCGTCAAAGGACCTGATCGCCCAGCTCCGCGAGGGCGACGTACGGATGGTAAAGCCGGACCCCTTGTTCGAGGAGTTCCTGCACGCGTTCCAGATCCGCACCGGCTCCGTGGATGTCTGCCGGATCTGCCTCCTGGACGACCGGTACACACCGCTCACGAATGACAACTTCGTGATATTCGGGAAGAGCGAGAAGATCTGCCTCGACTGCGGGCGCCGGGAGCTCAGGCGCGAACTGGCGCCGATCGGGCACATGGGGAAGGACACGCTCCGGCACTTCGAGGAACTGCTTGATGCGACGCGGAACCTCGACCGGGTGCTCGCGCTTGTCCAGCCGGAAAAACTCTCGATGAAGTCGGCCCTCTTCGACCGGATCGAGGCGCACCCGGTGCTTGCGACCGCAAAACTGGAGGAACTGCCGCTCCCGCACGAGTTTGTGGTTGCGTCACGGATCGAATCCCTCATGCCGGCCCAGCAGCTCGCGGTGGATGCCGGCCTGCTGTTCGGGAAGGATCTCCTCGTTGTCGCCGCCACCGCGAGCGGCAAGACGTTCATCGGCGAGATGGCCGGGATGAAAAATTACCTTGCCGGCCGGGGCCGGATGCTCTTTCTGGTGCCGCTCGTGGCGCTTGCGAACCAGAAGTACGAACGGTTCACCGAACGGTACAGCGCCTTTGCGAAGACCGGCCTCCTGACCGGCGTCTCGCGCCTCAATCTTCCCGAGACCCGGAAAGTCGGCGACCGGAACCCGCAGGCGCCGATCGTTGTCGGTACCTACGAAGGGGTGGACAACATGATCCGGTGCGGCCAGCGGATGCAGAACATCGCGACGGTCGTCATCGACGAAGTGCAGATGCTCGAGGACCCGGAACGGGGCCACCGGCTCGACGGCCTTGTCGCACGGCTCAAGTATCTCGCCCCTCAGGCGCAGTTTTTGTATCTCTCCGCGACGATAGGATCGCCAAAGACGCTCGCAAAGAAACTCAACTGCCAGCTCGTCCGGTACGACGACCGGCCGGTTGCACTCGAACGTTTCCTGCTTTTTACGGAACGCAAGCAGAAGATCCCGACGATCAAAAAGCTGACGACCGAGGAA
The DNA here is from genome assembly GCA_963805035.1 of uncultured Methanoregulaceae archaeon. Classification (GTDB taxonomy): domain Archaea; phylum Halobacteriota; class Methanomicrobia; order Methanomicrobiales; family Methanospirillaceae; genus Methanoregula. Next base: position 16,199 of record CAWDSU010000010.1, read on the forward strand.
TACAAGAACACATCTTCGAAGGGGTTCCGGGGCCAGACGATCATCTTCACGAATGCCCGGGCCCGTTGCCACACGATCGCCGATGCGCTCGGGATGCGGGCGGCTGCCTACCACGCCGGGCTCTCAAGCCAGGAGCGCCGCGAGGTCGAGACGAAGTTCCTCTCCGGCAAGCTCATGGCTGTCGTGACGACGGCTGCTCTCGGGGCCGGGGTCGATTTCCCCGCGTCGCAGGTGATCTTCGATGCGCTTGCGATGGGCCGGGACTGGCTCTCCGTGCAGGAGTTCAACCAGATGGCAGGCCGGGCCGGGCGGCCGGACTTCCACGACCTTGGGAAAGTCGTGCTCCTCGCAGAACCCGGCGGGAGTTACTCGCGCGAGAACCCGGGGACGGAAGAGGAGATTGCGCTGCGCCTCCTCAAAGGGGAAATGGAGGAGGTCGCGCCCGTCCATGACCTCGAACAGAGTTCGGAGGAGTACGTGGCAAACGCGGTTGCCTGCGGGGGCGAGGAGGCAGACCTTGCCCGGATCAACGCAACGATGGTGGGGAGCATGGAGCCGGTGCTGCCGGAGCTCGTCGCCCACCGGCTCGTGCAGAAGAAAGGGACAAAGATTGAGCTCTCCCCCCTTGCCCGCGTGATGTCCGAGCATTTCATCGGTATCGGGCGGCTGCTTGAGATCGTAGAGCTTGCACAGAAGATGGACGATCCTCTCGATATCATCGCGGAGCTGGAGAGCGAGGCGATGGAAAAGGAAGAGGTCCGGAAAAAGGAGAGGGGCAGACCGCAGCAGCACGGGCACCGGAAAGATCACGGAAGACGGTGAAGGGCGACACCGGCGGCAACAATCCTACGGTTTTAACTGATTATACGGTGAAACGAGATACGAGATATGATCTGCCCGAACTGTGGAACCCGGCTGCCTGAAGGGAGTACGCGCTGCCATCTCTGCGGGTTTCTTCTCCCGCAGGAGACAACGTTCGCCGAGGCCTGCATCATCATTATTGCCCTTTTCGCCCTCATGCTTGCCATCAGTCTCCTGCTCTTTGTCGTCACTGGTACGATGGAGATCGATCACCGTCTCCGGGCGGTTTTGTGCCTCATCGCCGGTGCCGCCGCGACATGGGTGTTCTGGAGGATCACCCGGCGGATGATCACCCGGCTCGCCGGCTCCCGATAGATCCTCCAACGGTTTTTGGAGAGGAAAATGTGGAATCCTCTCCTGTTATGATCCAAAAAATGCTGTCTGACTATCCGGGGCCGTCCGCCCGGGCCACGCAGACCCAGTGGTCGTAGAACGCATCCCCGGGACTCTCGCGCACCTCGACTGTCCGCCCGGCCTCCGCACCCCATTCCCGGATCAGGTACGTCTCGGGTTCGGTCCCGACCGTAATCAGCGTTTCTTTACTCACAGAAAAGAGCCCGGCCGCGATCAGGTGCCACATGTCGGCGGAAAAAGTGTTGATCTCGCCCATCATGATCCCGATGCCCCGGGAAACCGGTCCGGTATACGCAGCAACCTGTGTTGCGTCAAGGCACATCGTCTCCTCCGGGAGCAGCCGGCCCTTCGCAAGACCAAGAGAGAGAAGCGTCGGGTCGTTATCGTACGAGAGCGGGGTATACCCGAGCTCCCGGAGCACGAGCGAGCCGACGCCCGAACCACAGCCGCAGTCAATGCAGATCTCCCCTGAACCTTTCCCCCAGACGCCTGCGATCACATCCGTGAGGATGCCTTTCCGGACCGGGTTGAGATCTTCCATTGCCGGAGGCATATCGTTTGCGAGCTGCAGCGAGAAATATTCCCGGACTGCCGACGCCCACACCACCCGGTCCTCCTGGTAGATCTCGCCGTTCACCTGCTCGAACGCATCGATCAGGGTGACGCTGGGATGCCGGCAGAGAAACGACCCCGCGATCCAGCCGGACTCCTCGTGGAAGGCGACCGCGATCGGCTCTTCGTGCTCGTCCACGAGCATCCGCCCCTCCTCCCCGTTGTCGGTTGCAAGCAGATCCGTATACAGCGGGTCGGTGAGCGCGGCAAACGATGGTTCGATAAACGCGAGGGAGTCCACTTCGAGGATTGCGGCAGCCTTCACGGGTTTTATTCACCCCACCCGATATGCATCCCGTGCGGAGCCTCAATAATTCCATCGATCGTTGCATCTTCATGCAGGAAGATCTCCTTTGCGATCACATCACCGAGGATATGGGCGCCTTTTTTTATGTACACCTTCCCGCTGCTCTCGACATTGCCGTGGACGGTTACCCCACCCGCGACACTGATGGTGCGCCGTGCCCGGAGGCTGCCGAATACCACGGTGTCTTCAAGGACATCGATAGAACCGGCCCGGATGTTGCCATGCAGCCGGCACTTCCTCCCGATCTTCATCGAGGAAGGAACCGAGAAGATCTTCATGTTCAGCCGGGACCGGGCGGGGATCATGAGCGGGATCTCCACCTTCCTGTCATCATCAGTAAAGAGGTTATCGAGGAGCAGGTCGAGTTCCTTCTCGTTCTGGATCCTGAGCATCGTCATGAGGTAGATGAGGATGAAGACGAGCACCGGCATCGGGTTCCGGACCGCGATCTCACCGGTCGCTTCAAACCCTTGTGCAATCTCCACATTCTCACCAATATCGAGCGTCCCGCTCACGACCAGCTTCCCGTTAATTTTGACGCCCTCGCCGATGTATGCATCCTGTTTTGCTATTACATCGCTCCCGATCTCGCAGAGATTTCCTATCCGTGCGTCACCGTTTGCCCAGACGTACTCGCGAATCCTGGTCGATTCACCCACGTAGACGTCCGCACCCCGCAGCCCGTAATCGATCTGGCAGAACTCGCCGACCACGATATCCCGGTCGGTCTTGATGCTGTGCTCCTGGAGCTCCGTCCCGTCGGGCAGAAGGCAGTGCCTGTGCCAGTTCTTCACTGATTCCCCGCTCATCGATCCCCCGCAGGTTCCCGCTTCATCGTATCATGCCCCGTACTTGTGCGCCTGGTTTATCAGATCGAGCGCGGTCGGCAGCAGCCCTGCTCCCGTGATCCGGCAGAGGCCACCCCGTGCGCAGGTGCGTTCCCCGAATTCTGTTACATCGTCCACCCGGACCCCGTCCCCGTAGATCAGCACCGGCACCGGGTCGGCGCTATGGTCCTTGATCGAGCAGGGCGTGGAATGGTCGGCACAGACAACAATAATGCAGTCCCTGAGATCGAGGAGCGGGCCGAGCACGGCATCCACCTTCTCGATGAAGGTCTTTTTCTGGCCCGCAAGGCCATCATGGCCGGACTCGTCGGCTCCCTTGATGTTGACGAGCACGAAGTCCTTTTTTTCCAGCTCGCGGACCGCTGCCGCGATCTTTCCCCTGATGTTGCTGTCCTGCGAGCCGGTAATTCCTTCGACCGGGACCTGCGCAAGCCCGACAGCGTTCCCGATGCCGGAAATCAGGCTTGCGGCGGCAATCACGCTGCCTGACATCCCGTACTTCTTTTCGAATGGCTCGAAGTTTCCCATCTCACCGGCTCCCCGCATCAGCACGATATTTGCCGGGTTCTGGCCCTTCCTGATCCGCTCCCGGTTGAGCGGGTGGTCTGCGAGGATCTTCTGTGACTGCCTCACGAACTCATTGCAGACCTCCGCAGTCTTTTTATCCGGTGCCCGGTCCCTGACCGGGATGATCGTGAGGGGTGCCACGTGATCTTTTTTCGGATCGTTTGTGGAGACACAGTGGCCGAGCCCCTCTCCTTTGAGGGCAAGGGCTGCCCGGTGGCCGGCGCCGGACCGGAAGACGAACTCCACGCCGAACTCCGAGAGATCGACCCCGTCCTGGACCGCCCGCGAGAGCACTGCCGTATCGTGGATCCGCCCGGCCCGCCGGTCGGTCACAAGCCCTTCCGGAGACAGCGTCGCATAGTTGCACCGGAACCCGATCATGCCCGGCTCCATAGGGATGCCCGATCCCACGCATTCGAGCGGGCCCCGGCCGGTGTAGTACGTGCGGGGGTCGTAACCGAGAAGCGCGAGGTGTGCCGTATCGGAGCCGGGCCGGATGCCGGCCGCAATCGTGTCCATGATGCCGCAGATTCCCCCGGCTGCGAGCCGGTTAAGCACCGGGTGGTGCGCCGCCTCAAGAGGGGTCAGTCCGCCCAGTTCCGGGCAGGGCCGGTCGGCCAACCCATCAATAACAAGGAAGAGAATCCTGTGGGCGGTCATTCTTATGGATGGTTGGACGCGCGGATTAATTATGTTTCCCGGTTTTATCGTACGCACGAAACCGTGCAGCCCCTGCCATACTCCACAGCACGCGTGGCTGTCAGGAAAGGGAATTTTGGCTCTGTAGAAATCCTAAAATGAGATTTGTAAGTACGCTCTTGGGGGCTAAAGCCCCCGCACGCTAGAAGCATCCCCGGTTGCGATAGTGCCGTAGTACCTGCATCACAAAGATGGAAAAGATGGATGTTTCTTGTGCAGGTACTCCAAAGGCATCGCTTACGCCCCCGCCCCCTTTGGGGGCAGGGCTGGCGTAAGGGTGGGGGCCTGTACCTCTTAAAAAAAAGGTTTTCTCCAGAGCAGGAATTTTAAAAAAGATTTTCGGATTTAACTGGTGGAGACCGGTGCTGCGACCTGCTCGACCCTGGACTTGATGATCTCGACCCGGCGGGTGGGGTAGAGGGTTTTTACGACCTTGAAGAGGTCGCGGGAGATCTCGCCCGAGACGATCCCGTTCACGAGCGTCGTTAAGTCCCATGCCTGCGCCTGGGTAGTAAGACTTGCGAGGATCGCGTTTCTGAGCGCGTGTTCCTGTGCAATGTTTGCCCGTGCAAAGGTGTAACAGCTGATCGTGAGACGGACTTTCTTGTTGTCCTTAGTGACGACCAGCACGTGGCAGTCCACGCGGGAGCTGCGGCGCTTGACAAGGGACCTCAGGTAATCGCGGGTCACTTCGTGGCCGACAAACTCGGTGTATGCCGCGTCTCCGGTGACGTCAGCAATCTTGAAGCTCATCTTGATGTGCTGTTTTGCGTAGTCGTTAATTATCTCGCCGAGGGTCGACTGCATGATCCTGCCCCTGACGGTCTCAACATCGTTTGCAATGGTGTCGCCGATATACGCCTTGCCGAGATTGTCGGGGGTATATACTTTGAACCAGCTCTTGGCTTTCCAGCCTTCAACTCTTCTTCCAACCTGTTTTTTCTTTGCCATAGTATCAACTCTCTGATTTTTTCTTCTTCCTCTCGATTCAGATTCCTGTCTTTTTTTGCGTGAGCGTTGTCGTATCGTCCGCAATAGCCAGATTCATCAGGTAGTCATCCACCGATGCGATGACTGACCGGATCTGCGTGCCGTGGATCATGGTCGTGACCCGGTCGCCTTCGGCGATTGTGGTCATGCCCTTAAGGTTGTCCGGTGCAAGTGATGACGCTACGCAGGGAGCGTCTGTGTGCAGAGTAGTAATGAGACCACGTACCTGCATCATGCAGCAAGCCCCTCCTGCCACCCTTTCACGAATGCCCCAGCTGGTCGCAGGGGATCGATGCCCCTGCCCGCGTGTGGTGCCCCCCGCCGTTCCCGCCGCATGCGGCGGCAAGGTCCCGGACGAGCGGCCCGAGATCGGCCGTGACGCCGAGGGGGGATCGCGCCGAGATCCGGCAGGCATCCCCCGAACGTGCATATACGAGCACCGGTGCCTGGTGAGGCCGGTCCCGGGCGAGCACATCAGCGATGTCGCCTGCAAACGTTGCATCCTGGATCTCGTAGACGGCATTACCCTCGTTTGTGGGGTGCGCCGTTTTCAGCACACCGATAACCCCGAGATGGTGCTGCCGGGTAATCTCCCATGCCTCCCCGATCTCAGTAGACGAACGCAGGCAGATCGCCACGCCCAGGTCCCCGTGACCGGATTTGCCACAGGCGTCGATGAGCGCGGTAAGTGCATGGGCATCTTCGATCACCTCGCGCTGGAGGTGCAGGGTGTCGCGGTAGAGCAGCGCCAGGCCTTCCGCTGATGTCTGCGGGGCGGATTTGAGTACCGCAAGGCTAAGGAGCATACTCGAGCTGCAGGCCGTCTGCACCCTGGGCCCCGGTGAGAAGGTCAGCGACAGCGGAATCGTCACCGCTGATCCCTTCGAGGTACGGGCAGGTGGCGAGCAGCCACTTCTCTGCCATATCGCGCCCGGCAAGCGTCATGCCCCGGTCCGGGACGATGATCCCGTTTGCCACACCTTCGTTGAAGATCTCAAGGTTCCTGCCGGCAAACGCCTGGCCATCGCCGATGATACCGGGCATCACGAGGCCGGCAAGGTCGCGGTTGTCTCCCATTTCCTGAGCGACAATATACGCCATGCCGGCCGCGGAGAGTTCCCGGTCGCCATCGATTTTTTCGAGCCGGGGATTTGCATGGAACTGCCCGCCAAAGAGCGGAAGGTGGTGATCCACCACCATCGTTTCTGGTGGCAGATCCTCCATGCCGGACCCGAGGTCGCACAGGAGTGAGGCCGCATCGCGGGAGAGGCCGGCGGACGGGATCCCGGCACAGACTCTCAGCCGGAACTGTATGCCTGACCTGAGCATCGCCTGGCAGAGGATGGCCCCGGCTGCGATACCGTCAGCGTCATTGTGTGCGTACACATCGACATAATGCTGCCGGCGGATCTGGTCTGCGACGGTTTCTGCGGCTTCTTCGAGTGACATGGCATCTCACGACAACATACTGGATTATCTGGACAGCAGGATCTCGGCATTCTCCGGCTTGTAGGTGAAGCCCGCGGGCAGCTTTTTCGTGCCGGTGTAGTACTTCACGAGACGGCGGATCTTTGCCTCGACGAGGTGGAGCTGCCTCTTGTTGTGCAGGTCCTTTGCGTTCTCTCCCAGGTGCTTACGCAAGCCCAGTGCCTTGACCATGAGATCGCGGAGATCCTCGGGGATCTCGGAGCTGACCTTGTTCTCTTTTAAGATGTCGCCGATACGCTTACCGGTGACCATCTTGACATCGGGAACGCCGTAGCGGTCCCGCAGGATGAGGCCAATCATACTGCCCGATGTGCCTTCCTTGCGGAGATCGACAATAAGTTTCTCGATCGCTGCCTTGTCCGTGTTGGACCATGCAGGCGCTTCTTTCCGCGCAGGCCGCACTGAGCTTGACTTTCCTCTTCTTCTGGCGTGCATTCGTGCCATGGTTATACCTCCGGTTATGTAAGTCCAGAAAAGTGCAGTATTCTTACTGACTCCCTGTAATCCCAAAGCCTATAGTTTTGAGGCCGTGCCAAAAAGGCACGTCGGACTTACATCTGTCAGCACCAGTTTAAAAGTGCTGTCTCATTATTGACGGCCACGAATATTAAGGGTATCTATACCCGGGCCGTGGTTACACTCCGGCAACGTGCACGCATCTGCCCGGCAGGGATAGCGGGGGCAGGGTTTAATCCACGTGCCCGTATCTTTTTACCATGCGAAACAAAAACGGGATGGTACGATGGACGAACAAAACCAGAAACTGCCCGAAGGGATCGTGATCCGGTTCCGGGACTGTTTCTCCGTGCGGTATATCCAGTCTGCCTCACTATTCTGCCGGTTGGGGTACGAGCTCGAAAAAGAATATGCCACAACCGGCACCCTGTCCGCGGAGCAGCGCCTCCGGCACGAGGCTTTTATCCTGAATGCTATCTTCTCGTCGGTTGCATTCCTCGAGTCCACCATCAACGAGCTCTGGTCCGATGCGGCGGACAATGCGTATTTCTTTTCCGATGAAAAGAACGAGGCACTGCTCCAGGCTGTCGGGGAGAAATGGAAGAACGAGAATTACTTTGATCGCACCCCGCTGCCGAACAAATACCAGAAGATCCTGGAAATTGGGGAAAAACCTCTCTTTGAGGAGAATGACCCGGACTATTCTGGCATAAAGGACCTGATCGGGATCCGTAATTACCTTATGCATTACCGCCGTGAATGGATAGTCATCCAGACCGACCGGACACCCGGCGCCCACGCGGAGACCCATGCGGAAAAATTTGAGCGGCTCCTCAAAAACCGGTTTGACGAGAATCCGCTTGCCCCACAAAACCTGCCGTTCTTCCCGGACCGGTGTCTTGGCCATGGGTGTGCCGAATGGGCCGTAACGACCAGCCTTTCGTTCACGGACCGGTTTTTCCGGAATCTTGGCCTGCCCGCTCCCTACGAGGGGATCCGGGACGAACTGGCGACGCGGTGACCGGGCAGGGATACTGCCAGATCCTGCATTATGAAAAATTATGTTGGTATCCAATCGGGAAAAATAGTAAAACCGGCTCTGGAGAAAATCTTAGTTTCAAACAAAATTACAAACATATGGTGACGGGGGCCGTCCCCCCGAACTGCGCCCTGATCATTTCAATGGTATAGTCTAGTTCCTGGCAGGTATCGCTCCAGAGGGGATGCTGCGGGTATGCGGGGGTGGAGTAACCGGATTTCGTAATCCCGGGGACTGTTAAAGAAAATTTTCTGAACATCACCACCAGGACCAGGAAACATGCTCAAAAAACGATGGACTCGACGGGATTCGAACCCGTGGCCTTCACGTTGCAAACGTGACGATCTACCCCTGATCTACGAGCCCGTTTGTGCGACATATACTTTTCCTGCCGATTCCATATAGTTGTTACTGATCTTCCTTTAAAAAAGGAAAACGGGAGATTCCTCCGGATATTTACAAAAACAACTTCCGCTGTTTTTGGCATTCGTTTGCAGAGCGTGAGGCCCGGGATGAAGATTTTATAAAATGTCATGCCCAAGAATTGATCAGGCCCGGGGAAAGCGGTTAACTGCCCCCGGAACAACCGGAGACACCTCATGGTAAAAGTGATCATCGAACCAAAGAAGGCAAAGGACGGGCAGATCGATTACGTCGTTACCTATCACGATGTGAAGACCGACAACCAGTTCACCGTGACAATCACAAATGATCTCGACGACGCCGTGCAGCGTCTCAAAGAGACACTGGAAAGCGAAGTAAAAATCCTCACCGGAAAGTAACGCATCAAAAAAAATCTCACGCTCTTTTCCGGCTCTGGAGAAAACCTTAAAATATCTTTATTAATACGCTTATGGGCTTCAACAAAGTTACCTCCGGCCCCGTACGCTTGCAGCATCCCTTGCAGAGCGATAAAAACCGGGAGGTTACTTCCCCATCATCGCATAGTACAGGGGAGCGATTCGGGGACAGCCCCCGTCACCATATGTTTGTAATTTTGTTGAAAACTAACCTTTTCTCCAGAGCCAATCCTGCTATACTCAAAAAATAACCTGGTAAAGAATTCAGGGACCGGATTCCCCGATTTCTGGTACGGGTCTAATCTATCCAGTCGAGCAGCTGGTTCGTCGATGCCTGTTCGCTCTTTTTTATCAGTTTCATCTTTACTTTTTTTACGGCCTCATCCGCAGGAGAGGGGGGGAGCGGGGGCGGCGCGGCCTTTTCAAACAAGCCGTAATCAAGGAACCCGTCCGGAGTGTCTTTAGCATCGCCTAGGCTGATCTCCCGGATAGGTGCGGGAGGCTCGGCCTCATGAACCGGCGGCGCAGCAGCCGGGGACTCATTCTCCCGGGACAGGGCCGCTGCCGGCTCCTCCGTCACCACGGGATCCGGGGTGATGAGCGGGGGGGCCACCGATTTCAGGGACGGGGGAGCATCATGGGATGCGACCTGGACGGTGATATGGATCCCCTCCGCCCGCTGGATCAGAAAGTCGACAAAGTCCTCGACCTCCCGGCGCTGCTCTGCCGGGAGGCGATCCAGTTTGTTTTCCAGCGAGTCCATGATGGGTAAACGCGCCCTTCGCTATCCAGTATCTTTTGTTATTTGTATTTAAGAGAACTGCGCCGGCGCGTGACCGTGACGCAGGGTTACGCCCACCGGTGCTGGTACCCGCGTTTTTGCAGGGGTTTCCCGTCAACAAGAACCACCCTCTCCGTGATCACCTTTCCTATCACCGTGCAGGGTACGCCGGCCACCGGGTACCGGTCCGGGGGCAGGGTAAAGATCAGCTCGTAGTCCCCGCCGCCATACATCGCGAGTTCCCGTGCCTGTGCTTCAGGAATGCCTTCAGGCAACGGCAGTTTATCAGAATCAAGGGAGAAACCGCAGCTGTTGACGCCCAGAAGATCGTAGAGCGAGAGGGCGATCCCGTCGCTGTCGTCCATCATCGCGCTGACTCCACTACGTGAAAGGAGCCGGCCCTCCGCGACCCGGGGCTGCGGCTCGAAGAGCGCCTTTTCAAACTGCTTATACCCATCGAGCCATGCCTGCGCCTGCCCCGGGGTCCCGGTGATGCAGACGAGATCTCCCGGCCAGGCACCGGTCCGCTGCACGAGATGCACCCGGTCAACGAGGCCAAGGCCGGTCGTCACTATCGTAAGCTCATGGTGATGGTCGATATCCCCGCCGACGATTGCAGCGCCGAATTTTCTGCAGCAGTCCTGTGCTCCCTGCATGATCCCGGCGAGGTGCTCCCACCGGTCAAGCCCCACCGCGATAAGTACGTACGCCGGTTCTGCCCCCATGCTCGCGATGTCGCTGATGGTGACGGCGGCGCTCATCCAGCCGATCTGCCAGTCGGTCATGCCATCCACAAAATCGGTCGTCCGGTGGAGCATGTCAGTAGTGGCCACCATCACCCGGTCCCCGCACGCCAGGATGGCGCAGTCATCTTTGCAGTTCTCTTCTCCTACGATCTTCATAACGGTCTTTAAGAGTTCACGGTCGTCCATGGTCCCCTGCCCCTCCTTTGCGCACTTCTTTACCCCGTTCGCTTTTATACTCCTTGAACATGTGCTCGATCTGGCTGGATTTTTTTTCGCGTAAAAACTGCGCCTGCTCTTCCTGCCAGCGGGCCAGGGCGGCCTCGAACCGGTCTTTTGCGGCAAGCCCCTGCCGGCCCCGTACCTGAACGCCGGTATCCATATCGGCAAGAAGGGGAATACCGGCCTCACGGAATGCCGGGATGAGCTGCGGATCGCTCTCGCCGGGAACAGCAGTAATCAGGGCCCGGACCGATCTGTCCGCGAGGTCCCTGACCACGCTGCGCCCCCAGCCATCAGTGCGCTGCACAAAGACAATCTCCCCTTCGGAGAGGCCGGTATCGTCCATGAGCCGGCGAAAGGCCTCCTTCGTGAGCGCGTCCATCACCTTGACCGGCAGCACCTCGCCGTCCATGGAGAGCTCGGCAAATGCCCGGATCCGTTCTACCCGTTTTGCGAGCGTGCGGCTGTGGCGCTCCTCTTTCCTGAGCCTTTTTTTAAGGCTCCGTATGATCGCATCCTGTTTGGCCACCTCGGCGTCTTTTGCAAGCTGCATCCCCCGGCTTTCATGGCTGGCACGAAGCCGTCCCTGAAGCCGGTGGATCTCGTACTCCTTTGCGGCGACCTCTTCCTGCAGTTCAGCCACATACGTTCGCAGGCGTTTGACCACGCCATCCAGTACCCGCACCCGCTCATCGTGCCGGGCCTCAACCGGTGCGGGAGACGCCTCCGGTACCGGGGCGGCCGGCACCACGGCATTCATGTCGAGAAGCACCTGATCGAGCGCCTGTCCCCGTATCACCCGTGCCCGGACCTCATCGAGGTCGTGACCCGGCGGAACCCTCTTGATGAGGTTCCGGAACTTGCTCCGGTACTGGAGGTATGCATCGAGCGCTGCCGAGAGCGCGTCACGCTCGTGGACGTTTGCGTACGGGTAATCGGCAGTAACCGCAAGTTTGGCTTCGACGCTCGTATCCTGCCGGGGGGTATAGGCAACCGCGGAGAACGCCCGCCGGATCTTCTCCACCGAGTACGGCATCTCCTGCACGTCCGACGCGACGACGAGGGGCTTTCCGATCCGGTACAGGGACTCGATCACGCCGGACATGTTCATCTGCCGCGAACTCTCGAGATGAAGGAGGTTGCCGTCAAGATCAAGGGCGGCAACCGCGCTCGTCGTACCCGGGTCAATCCCCACGATCAGGTACCGGGGTTTTCCCGAGAGGGGCCGGAACCGGATCCGTTCGAGACGCTTGCCGCTGATCCTGACCTGCACATCGGCGCCGCGGTACGTGCCCACCGGCACCTGGCCCCGGGCGGCAAAGACCCGGAAGGCCACCCGGCTGCATCCCCCGAAGGCCTTTGTCTCCTTCTTCTCGTACCGCAGACCGGCCGCCACAAGCTGCTGTTCAATCTCCCGGCCCTTGAGCTGGACGGCCCCGTGGATCTTCCGCACGTACCGGTTCTGGCTCCACCCCCCCCGGCCCGGGACCGGTGGCGGCTTACCACCACCTCGCTCTCGTTCTCGAACGCGATGACCTCTGCCCCGGCGCCAAGCGACGCCACCCGTGCCGTGGTGCGGGCCTCGGCAAAGGGGTCGAACCGGTCGAAACTGATATTGAACCGGGCGGCGACCTTCCCGAGCGTCTCCTTTTTCTCGCCGCCGGTCACCTGCACGAGCCGGGTCTGCGGGGGCAGGCCCTGCAAAAAGAAGAAGAGCTCGTGCTGGTCGGTCGCGATCTCCTGGAGGCTGTCGACGGCAAGGATATCGGGTCGTTCCCCGGAGAGCAGGCGGAAGAGCCGGAACATCGAGACCGTGCTCTCGCCCGTGATCTCCTGGCCCTCCATCCGGACAAGGGCGTACATCGGCCGGCGGGATCGTGACCGCACCGAACCTCTGACGATGTCGATCCCAAAAACTTTCAGCCGGTCACGCATCGCAGTGCTTCCCCGGGGTCATACGCAAGGTTGTACTTCCGCACAAAGAAGGCAAGGATATTGCCGATATCGCGTTCGAGAATGGTGCCGGCGTTCTGGTGGCTTGTCTCCATCCACTGCGGCCAGTCGATGAGGACACATTTGTTGTCCTCCATGAGGATGTTGAACTCCGAGAGGTCCGCGTGGATCACCCCAGCCTGGTACGCGGCCCGCACGTTTCCCAGGATCTCGTCGAGGGTGGCCGCGGGGTCGGTAAGCCGGCACCGGCCGAGGCTCTGTCCTTCGATAAGCGCCATCACGACCGCATTCCTGTTCTGGCCGACGGGAAGCGGGACGGAGACTTTCGGGTGGAGGAGCGTAAGCGCCGCGTACTCGCGTTCAGCGGAGAGCCGGGAGGCAAGCAGCCACGGGCAGCTGCCGGTTTCAGGAATATATTCCCGGTTGATACGGGCCGTGTTGAATGAGCGCTGGCCGACCCGGTGGAACTTGATCGCCACCGGCCCGAGGCCGAGCGCATCGTAGACAACGGACTCCTTTCCCTCCCCGATCTTTGTACCCAGCGCCGAGATGATTCCTTTCCGGGTAAGGGTGGTAAGCGCAAGCGTGTCGTACCCGCCAAAAACAAGCGCATAACCGTCGTACGGCACCGCGTTGAACCGCACCATGCCCCAGGCGATCAGCCTTGATAACCGGTAATTGACCTCGGACTCGGAGAGCCCCGTCGCCTGCTCCAGACTCTCGAGAGGAACCCACTCGTACCGCTTCATCTGGCGTTCGAGCGCGATGAGGATAGCCTTCTCGTATTTATGCAGGCTGCGGATGCGCTCCGGAGACACGACCATGGTTGCTACAGTGGTTATGTGCCGGACTATAAAATCATGGCCTCCGCGGCAGCCACCGCCGGAGCATCACAACCTTAAACATCTTTTATCATCCAGATCAGAACAGGATTGTCACCTATGCAGTGCGATGCGTGCCGGCGCGAGGCCGTCATCTACCAGCCATATTCGGGAAAGCACCTCTGCCCGGCCCATTTTCTCAGGGATTTTGAGGCCAAGGCCAAGCACACCATCCGTTCGAACGGATGGCTGCGCCCGGGCGACCATATCGCCGTGGCGCTGTTAGGCAATGCGGCAGGCGCTGCACTGCTGGTGTTCCTGAAAGATCTCACCGCGAACCGCAGGGATATCCGGCTCTCTGCGATAACCATCGACACCGGCATCAGCAGCTGCCCTGATCTTATGCAGGCCCAAAAGACGGCTGCCACCTGCGGCGTCGAGTGGTTCCGCTGCTCGTTTGCGGAGCGGTACGGCACGACGATGGACACGCTCGTGCAGCAGGACAGGCCACAGGCTGCCCGCTGCGCCTGCCGGGTGCTCCGGGATGATCTTCTCGGGGAGATCGCCCGGGCACATGGCGTCACCCGGTGCGCATTTGCCACCACCGTTGACGACAGTGCCGGGAAGTTTTTTTCCAACCTCCTCTCCGGGACGGTCGAACGGACCCTCTTTCCACCCGGTATGATGGGAAAAACCCGAATTCCCGGCATCCGGCCGTTCATGGACATCCCTGAACCGGAGGTGATCCTGTACGCAGGGCTGCGCTCAGGGGAGACCATTTCCTGTAACACCCTGCCGCCCGGTCCCTGCGCCGGAAGCGTTTCCGTTGACGCGGATGTACGGGCGGCGCTCGACACCTATGCCCGTCGGCACCCGGCCACAAAATTCGCGCTCGCGAACCTCGCCGGGACCCTTGCCGGCATCGCGGCTGCGCGGGGACCGCCCCTGTCATGCCCGGCCTGCGGTGAGCCGGCCTTAGGCGGGGAATGCGAGGCCTGCCATATCCGCCGGACCGTTGAGCGGGGGACCGAATCATGAGATCGAGGAAAAATGTCGTCTGGCGGATCATCCACACGTCCGCAGAGATGCGGATCCTGATTTACTTCGTCCTGTTTGCGCTGCTCATCCTCACTTATACCATCATCTTCCACGGGCTGTATCCACAGCTGGAAGGAAAAACGGTCGACTGGGCACAGTCGGTGTTATTCGTGATTCAGACCATCACGACCACGGGGAGCCTTCTTACCTACCACTCGGACACGATGGTCCTTTTCGCATCGATCATGATGCTCTCGGGGGTCATCATGATCTTCATGGTCATCCCACTCATCCTCACCCCTTATCTCGTCGCGGTGCTCCGCTCGGCACCGGCACGCCGGACCCCCCATGCCCTCTTCCACCACACCGTGATCATCGGGGACGGCGAACTGTCCCGCGCTCTCGTGGAGAGCCTGTCCCTCTCCGAAAAGGAAGTGCTTATTGTCGAGGACGACGAGAAGGAGGCACGCGAACTTGCCCTGAAACACCGGAGGAGGGCATTTGTCATATGGGGGGATTACGATGACCCGCAGACATGGGAGCAGGCATGGATCAAAAACGCGGATTTTGTGATCGTCTGCGAGAACGAACGGACGACGGCAAGCATCATCCTCGGGATACGGCCGCTCACACCGGCCCGGATCATCTCGATTGTCGACAAGATCTCCTTTGACCGGTACCTGCAGTATGCCGGGGCAGAGTTCGTGCTCTCCCCCAAGCAGGTCACCGGGCGGATCCTTGCCCGGCATGCCGTCCTCAACCCGGGCGGGGACACGGAGCCTGCCATCCCCGGGCTTGACCGGCTCACTATCAACGGGCAGGAATTCCCGGAAAAGAATCTCCGGCTGATCCATATCCCCGTCATGCCGGAGAGCAGGGCTGCAGGAAAACGGCTCGGGGAGCTGAACCTGTTCGGGCAGTACGGTATCATCGTCCCGTTCATCTGGAAGGCGGGCAGGTTTATCCCCCGCCCGGAGCCATCCGAAACGATCGATGCCACCACCTCGTTCTTTTTATTCGGGAGGGCCGACGCGATTCGCCGGGCCGTCCACGAGGAACTGGAGATCGACAAAGAACGGATCGGCCATGCGGTCATCGCGGGGTTTGGCGACGTGGGATCCGCCGCGTACACGGAGATGATGGCATCGGGCATCTCCTGCGTAGTCGTCGATTCGAAAAAGTACGATGTGAACGAGGTGGTGGGGAATGCCGAGGACGAAACAATCTTACGAGAGGCCCGGATCGGGGAGGCACGGTTCTGCATCGTCGCACTCAACGATGATGACGTGAACATTTTCACTACGCTGATGGCACGCAACCTTAACCCCGGCATCCGCATCCTTGCCCGGGCAAACGAGCCCCCCTCCGTGGAGAAACTATACCGGGCGGGTGCGGATTACGTCGCGCTGCTCCCACGGATCGGCGGGCAGACGGTTGGCAGGATCGTGCTCGCCGATACGGTTACGGTCCTCGTCGATCTCCCGGATGGCGAGATGGTCGTATTAAAACAGATCCGGCATCCCACCAAGCAGACGGTAAGGAGCGTCATGGGGAAAAGTGGCGTGCGGTTTCTTGGGATCGAGGCCCCGGACCGGGTCACTGTTTCACCTCCCGGGACTGAAAAACTGCGTAAAGGTGATTCGGTGATCGTAGCAGGGAGCACCGAACAGTTAAAAAAATTTATCCGCCTATTCTAAAGGAGGAGCGCAAAGATGGCCAAAGAACTCGGGTGCAGGATGGGGGAGATCGAGCAGATGATCCGGTATGCCTACTGGAACAGCGGGTGCACGGGGATCGTTGTCGGCATTTCGGGCGGGGTGGACTCTGCAGTCGCGGCCGCTTTCTGCTGCCGGGCGATAGGGCCGGACAAGGTGCTCGGGCTCTCCCTGCCGACACCGGTGAGCAACCCGCAGGACCTGAGAGATGCCGCAGATCTTTGTGCTGCTCTCGGGATGGAGCACCGGGTCATACCCATCGACCCCATGCTTGCAGCATTTAAAACAATCCCGGCTTTTGTTGAGTCCCCGTACCTGCTCGGAAACCTCATGGCCCGCATCCGGATGACGGTGCTGTACTATTTTGCAAACCGCGACCACCGGCTTGTCTGCGGCACGTCCAACAGGAGCGAGTGCCTGCTTGGCTACTGCACCAAGTACGGGGACAACGCTGCCGACATCCAGCCCATCGTCCACCTCTACAAGACCGACGTGTATGAAGTGGCACGGGAGATGAAGATCCCGGAGCCGATCCTCAAAAAAACGCCGTCGGCCGGGCTCTGGGCTGGCCAGAGCGACGAGGATGAGATCGGTCTTTCCTATGCCGAGATCGATAACGCGCTCCGGAACCTTGAGACAAACGGCTGGAAAGCCGGAACACCGGCTGAGGAAAAAGTACTGGCCCGGGCGGAGAAAAACGCCCACAAGCGCCTTGCCGCCCCTAGCCTTTTAGCAGTCCCGTAAAAACGTCCGGGTATTTTTCAGGCTCGTTCAGGAAGGCAAGGGCGCCCCGGTTGCCGATCAGGGAATAGATCGGCCCCGTACTGGTGCGGCCGGCCGCTCCTTCTCCCCTGACTACGGTGTATCTCCGGACCGGGGGCATGGCCGGATAGTGCCGGTTTTTGATGATCCGGCCGTCTCTCATGACGTAGTATGCCGCCCCGTGCCTGCTCTCGTACTCCCCGTACTCGCTCTCGAACGCAGTGGAAACAAGGTTTGCAAGAACAAGCGTGACGCCCGGCGACGGGTTGATGGTGATATGGCCGTATCCCGGCGGGATGATCACGCGCGCCCCGGTGTCCGCGTGAACAAGGATGACATCGTCCAGAGGCCGTGACTGGAGAAGGAACTGCGCCGTCCCGTCAAGGACTTCGTACAGTTCCGGGTAACCGGTGCCGGCAGCATTATCAGGGTGGTAATGCCCTTTTGTCTTGACATGCTCGCCACAGAGATCACGCGGGGGAATGACGGTTATGTCATAGCGGAGCCGGTGATCGGTGAGCCAGCGCCGGTCCGCCTCCAGCCGCGCCAGATCGCGGTACATATAATAGAGAGGGTCAGTTACCCTGCACGAGGGGGCAGCAAGGACAGAACGCATATCCCGGATCGTCCGTATCCCGGGCGCCGGCAGCGCCCCGTTCCACCAGCATCTCACTTCTTCTTCCTCATGACGAATACGTAGTAGCCGGCAGCGCCAAGGATCACCGCAACGACAGCGACAATCGCAATCAGTTGTACAAGGGCGGAGGTTGCCGGCCTGGGGACAACCTGTACGTCTGCCTTGAACGTATCGGAGATCTGGCTGTTGTCGAGAGCGTCCCGGTACCTGATTTCGGTGTCAAGCGCATAGGTCCCGGGTGCGGCCCCGCTCGCGGCGCTTATCGCGTACTGTGCGGTCACGTTCCCGCCGGGGGGGATATCACCGAGGTAGGCGAGGGTATCCGAACTCGAAAGCGGATCAACGGCGGAAAGCCGGGCCTGTGCATGGTATGCCGTGACCGTCCCCGTATTCTGGTATTCCACGCTGATCACGCCGTTTGCTCCCTGCGTGATGACTGCAGGGGGTGAGGTAACAATAAAACCGAGCTTGTTTTCCACCGGCACACCGACCGTATCGATCGCCGAGGTAACTATGTTGCCCTCCGCGTTCGTATAGGTCACCTCCACGTCGATCGGATAGGTCTGCTGCTGCGCATCGCCGGAGACGGCGACCTTGTACAGGCAGGTGACGATCCCGTCTCTCGGGAAATCCCCGATAAAGACATTCTCGTCGGTTGGGATCACGGCGCTGTTGCCGTTCCTCAGGATCGTGACCGTCGCCTGCGTCCCGTCCTCATAGCCGATATTTTTGATCGTCAGGTTGACGTAGCCTTCCATCCCCACGACCAGGTCCGGCGCATCGGCCTTGAGCACTTCGATCTGGACGACCGGTTTTATCTTGATGGTGAGCGGGATCGTCACGCTCACGGGTGTGTACTGGTACTGGAGCGTTTCACTCGTCGGTTGGTTGGCAAGGCTGTTGGAGAGATACTTGTACTGGATGGTCAGGGGGAGGGCGTATTCGCCGAGCGTCGCGTCCGAGGTGATCTTCGCTGAAAAGCTCGCGGTTGTTATCCCCGGGCTTGGGATATCGCCCAGTTTCTGCGAGTCGGTCGTGATGTTGATCGGGGCACCCCCGGAGGAGAGCCCCACCGTGACGAGCTTCGCGGTGGTGGGGACATCTGCGGGTGTCAGCGTTCCCTGGTTGGTGAATACCACCGCGCTGGTTCCGCTGTTCTGGATGACCACCGTTATCGTGGCATCCTGCCCCGGGGAGAACTCGTTGACACCGGAGAGATATGCCGATATTTCCGGGGCCCCCCCCAGATATTTGTCCGCGCCCAGCGCGGGCGTGATGCAGAAGACGGCTGCCAGGATCAGGAGAGCGAGAGTAAAATGATATTTCATCGGAAATCACGTGCAGTTGTTATTGGTACACATTTCTATCGGATCATATAAAG
Organism: uncultured Methanoregulaceae archaeon; assembly: GCA_963805035.1. Classification (GTDB taxonomy): domain Archaea; phylum Halobacteriota; class Methanomicrobia; order Methanomicrobiales; family Methanospirillaceae; genus Methanoregula. The sequence goes on from CAWDSU010000010.1 coordinate 35,273, forward strand.
CGATGTGAGGCGGGCCGGATACCTGTTAAAAAACGGACGGACACGACGGGGAAAAATGGTTTTAATACTCCCGGATCTCGACAAGATCCCGGACGTCCATGAGGCCCTTCATGGCCTGTGTCTGGACCCACCGCCCGCCCTCGCGGATCGCAGCCATCGGGTTCGTGCCGCCCACCGCTGCGATGGAGACATACTGCGGACTTCCCGGTACGCCCAGCAACGGGACGTTGGGCACGCCAACTTCGAGGATCCCGGTAAAACTGCTGTCCGCGAGTTCGTCGAGCACGCTCCCCACCAGCGGTTCGGCTTCCATGTGGAACTCCCGGATGTTGGCGAGGATATTCCCGCTTCCTTTCCGCATCACATCAGTGACCGAGGTGATCTGCTGGGAGATGAGCACCTGCAGCGGATCGATGGTCGTATACTCATAGAGGATGATATGCGTAAACCGGAGCGGGGCACGGTTCTCGATCTCTACCACCCCTCCGCCGATAGGGGTTATCGGTACCCCCCGACGGATTAAAAGGCCGTCGAAGGTGATGCTGCAGATCGTGCAGATGGCCGTGCACCCTTCCGGCACAACGTACCCGGCAATTTTCTCCCCTGATGGACAGAATTTTACCAGCCCGCTGACGGAAACGCCGGTTTTGTACGCGTCTTTTAAGATCGAGACGGCATACTCGAAGTCCACGTTTTTTACGAGCGATAGGTTGTAAACGACGTTTCCTGTTCCCGTGGCGGGATCGTAGGTTACCTGCATCGCATAATCGTCGATACTGTGGTCGACAAACTTGAGGGGCTGGGTCATTGTAGTGATCTCGGCGATTTCAATAGAAAAATTGTTCTATAAGCCCATGGAAATCTCTATATGATGGAACACGACATGCGGGAAAAAGCCAAGAATGCGATGAGGCTCATTCTTGAAGCTGCACGTTTTGAGGTCGAAGAGGTGGATGAGCCCCTGGATCTTTCCGCCGTCCGGGACGGGGACTGCCTTCTTGTGCTTTGTTCAAACGATGCCGATCTGATCGGGCAGTTTGACAAGACCAATTACAGCCTTATGGTGGACGACCACGAGATGACCTGCAAGAAACTCCTCTTTACTCTCGAAAAAGATATCGTCACGGAGAACTGCACCCAGTGGGGGATCGACGAGTTTGTCCAGTATGCGGGTGAGGCGGTGCTTGCCGATATTGTCGCACGGGAACTCACCCTTGATCTCACCCCGGGCAAGGCGAAGGCTAAGAGGGGCGCCGCTGCCGGATCAACGGCCGGGTCCGGTGGGGCACAGGCAACAGCCGCAGAAGACGAGCCCGCCGGTATTTCACTCCTCCATTTCCCGGTCAAACTTTCCGAGCAGGCCGCCATCCGCACCGCGGGTATCCAGGGTGCGGCAAAACTCCGGTTCATACCCTACTACCTGATCCACTACGCGAGCTCCGGCGAGCAGGTGTATAAGGACCGGCGCGTCCCCTTCGATGCTGACGGATGGGGTGCGATCAACGCGATCAACGGGATCAAGCTCGATCTCGACGGCAAACTTGTGGAGGATACAGAGATCCCGGCAAACGCGGAGGTCTCCGATGCGCATATCACCAAAGAAGAGGCCACCGAACGGATGGTGACCGAGCTCATAGAAAGGCTTACCCAGAAGGTCAGGATCAAACAGGAAAAGGGAGATGCAATCTTCTACGAGGAGAAGACATTGAAACCGGACCGTAAGAACATTACTGTCGATGCCAAGCAGGTCTATATCCCGGTCTGGCAGATCCGGGGCAAGAAGATCGTCGAGGTCAATGCCTTCACCGGGGAGCTCCTCTCCGAGCCGATGGACGAGGGCGTCGAAGTCTTCTAAAACCTGTACCGTATGATCGTTGTTCTTGGCGGGGGTCCTGCCGGGCGGATCGCCTCGATCCGGCTCGCGACGGCAGGAAAAAAGGTCACGCTTGTCGAATCCGGGGGGAAATCCGGGGGAATCGGCGGGCAGTGCCTCCATTTTGGCTGCATGCCGGTCTGTGCCCTCAATGATGTGGCCCGGATCATCAGTTCGGCACGCAGGTTTTACGAGCGCGGGATGACCGATGTGGTCCCGGCGCTCCGGTTTTCGAAGATAATGGACGAGATGTATGCCGTCCAGCAGAAGATCGCCGGCATCCTTGACGAAGAGACCAGAAACGCCGGGGTGGACGTGGTCTATGGGAAATCAGGCCGTGTTGACGGCCTGCAGGTGTTTATCGGCGACGAGCCGGTAGCGGCAGAGGCTACGATTATTGCCACCGGTTCCCGGCCGAACGTCCCGGATATCCCGGGGGTCACCCTTCCCGGTGTCTACACGCCGCATACGATCTGGGGGCTCCGCGAGCTGCCCGGAAGGATCACCATCATCGGCGGGAGCGTGATGGCGGCGGAGTTCGCCTATATCTTCCAGACCTTCGGGAGCAGGGTAACGGTGCTCTCCCGGAGCGGGTTTTTGAAAGACCTCGACAAACATCTCCGCGCCATCGCACTCAAAGAACTGGATAGCGTGGACATCCGGGAAGGGACGGCGGTGAACGGCATCACCGGCACATCGCAGGTCACGGGCGTCCGGTACCGTGCAGGGGGCACCGGGGCCGAAACCGAGGGCGGGGCCGTGCTGCTCGCTGCCGGTCTCATCCCCAACTCAGGGATGGTGAGCAGGATCGACAAAGGGCCGGGCGGAGAGATCCTTACCAATGACCGGATGGAGACGAGCGTGCCCGGCATCTACGCCTGCGGGGACGTGGCCGGGGCGCCATTCCTCACTCCGGTCGCCCGGCACGAAGGGCTCGTCGCTGCCGACAACATCCTCGGAAAGGAGCGGCACATGGATTACACCCACATCCCGCAGGCCATCTTCCTGGCCCACGAACTTGCCTTCTGCGGCACCGGTGGCAAGGGGGGCGCATCGTTGGCCCTCCCCGGTCCGGCCCGGGCCGGGGACCTACTGGTCGGTCCCGTACGGCGATACCGGGCTTGCAAAGATCCTCGCTGACCCGGTATCCGGCGAGATTACCGGCATGTGCGCCGCGGGGCCGGCGGGCGGAGACATCGCCGGGTATCTCGCGTTTCTCATGCAGCGGCATATATCCGTGCACGATTTCGAGGAGTTTATCGAGGTCCACCCGTCCACGGACGGGGTGAACGGCCTCGCGAAGTATGCCTCGGAGCTCTTCAGGAAACATAACCCCCCGTAAGTCCGCTCTTGTGCCGCGGAGTCGTCCTTTTTTTAATTTTTCCCGCACACGGGGCATCCCCATGGTCGTGACAGCGGCCGTTCTTTACTGCTCCGCTTGGTCATTCCCCGACGTGTCATCCGCCGCTGTAGGTATTATTACGCTGGAGATCGAAGGTATGAGGTACAGTTTAACTACCTGTCCCGGAGCATTCTCGTGACCGAACCTTCTGAAACCTTAGCCTTTGACCCGACCCGGCTCGACAAAGTCCGTGCATTGCGGGAAAAAGGCGTCGACCTCTACCCCCCCACCTTCGAGCGTAAGGATACAATTGCGGACATCAGGACGAAGTTTGCGGCGATCACCCACGACAAGAGCGAAGAGAGCGTAGTAACCGCCGGTCGGCTGTTTATTATCCGCAACCACGGCAAGACCATCTTCGCCGACCTCGGAGACGAGAGCGGCAGGATCCAGCTCTACATACGCAAAGCAGATCTCGGGGACGAGGTGTTCGATTTCTTCAACCAGTATATCGAGCGAGGCGATTTTATCGGGGTGACCGGGCACGTGTTCCGGACGAAACTGGGCGAGATCACCATCTGGGTGGACACCATCACCCTGCTCTCCAAGGCGGTCTGTCCCCTGCCGGAGAAATATCATGGCCTCACCGATGTGGAGAAACGCTACCGGCAGCGGTACGTCGACCTGATCGTAAACGAGGAGAGCCGGCAGGGATTCCGGAGCCGGAGCCGGATCCTCACCTCCATCAGGAGGTTCCTGAATGACCGGGATTTTCTCGAGTTCGAGACACCGATCCTCCAGCCGATATACGGCGGGGCAAACGCCCGGCCGTTCACCACGTTCCACAACTGCCTTGGCCAGAAGCTCTTCCTGAGAATAGCGCCCGAACTCTACCTCAAGCGCCTCGTTGTCGGCGGTTTCGAACGGGTCTTTGAGATCGCAAGGAATTTCCGTAACGAGGACATCGATACCCACCACAACCCCGAGTTCACGATGGTGGAGATCTACTGGGCGTACCACGATGTCTATGACATGATGGGGCTCACCGAGGACTTCCTTGCGAGCCTCGTGCAGGAGATCCACGGCTCGCACGAAATCAAATTCGAGGATACCACGATCTCGTTTGCAAAGCCGCTCCACAGGCTCTCGATGGCGGATGCGGTAAAAGAGTACGCCGGCGTCGACATCTTTGCGCATTCGGTCGGGGAACTCCGGGCGCTTGCCGTGCAGAACCATCTCAAGGATGCCGACAAGCCGCAGACGCAGCGCGAGTTCCTCGTCTATTTCTTCGAGAACATGGTCGAGGAGAAACTGGTCCAGCCGACATTCATCTTCGACTTCCCGGTCGAGAACTCGCCGCTTGCGAAACGCCACCGCACCAAGGAAGGCTTCACCGAGCGCTTCGAGCTCTTCATCTACGGGATGGAGATCGCAAACGGCTTCTCGGAGCTCAACGACCCGCTCGACCAGAAGGAACGTTTCGAGGCGCAGGACAGGAAACGGCAGCTCGGCGACCTTGAAGCCCAGATGATCGACTACGATTACATCAACGCGCTCGGCTACGGCATGCCGCCGACCGGGGGCGTGGGCATCGGGATCGACCGGCTCGTGATGCTCCTCACCGGCAACAACTCGATCAAGGAAGTCATCCTCTTCCCGTCCATGAAGAGCATGCAGGTGGAAGGAAACGAGGCACCGGGAAGGAATCGCCCGCGGCAGAGCCGGCACCGAAGAACTAAAAGAGTCGGGAATTACAGAGGAACCTTACCCGAGGTCAGGCCCGTCCCACGGGCGGCGCAGTTTCTCTTTATCCTTTTTGAAAAACGCAAAAGTTACCTGCTCGTCTGCTTTTTCCATATCCCGTGACACCGCAGGTTCGTCCAGCGGGCCGGCGCGACCGGCCACCTTCTCTGCAGGAGGATTTGACTCTTCTCCCGGCAGCAGCGGAGGCAGGTCGATCTTCGTTGCCGGTTCATCGAGGTCTGCCCTCTCGTACGGGGAGAGTGGCGTCGTATCATCAGCAACAAAATCCTGCTCTTCGGGATAGAGCCGGTCGACCCTGAAGACCCGGGGAAACGGATCGTCATCCGCATCCGGTATCATGGAGGATCGTGGGTGTCGTGCGGGTAAGAGTTTTGTGATGGAGACTATTCCAACTTTACAAAAAAATCCGGCACGGTTGCCGGACTTTTACAAAAAAGTTCATTGCCATCTGCAAACTTTTCCGGAAAAGTCTGATGGCAGCAGAGAACATTCTTGAAAAAGTCCCCTGATGGAACTCCCTGGAAACACGATCCTTTTTTCTTGCGTGAATGGTTTCATGCCGGAAATTTTTGCGCTCTTGCGAACTTTCGCGCCCAAAAATTCCCGGAAAGATCGCTTGCGAAATCCGGAAAAATCCCTCATAACCACGGGTCTCACGACGGAGAGGTAGCGTACCTCCGGAAAAATTCCGGCCGAACGCTTTCCGGTTGCACGGTTCGAAATTTTTTCCAGCCAAAAATTTTCGGCCCGAAAGTTGGTACGGCTGGATTTTTTTGCCGCGAAATTTTTTTGGCCGGATTTTTTCCGGCTCGAAATTTGAAAAACCAAAAAATTTTCCGGTTGAAAGTTGAAAAATCCAAAAAAAGTTGGCGCGAAAGTTGAAAAAAGGATGTGAGTTCAACAACTAACTCACTTCACCGTCGTAAATCCCGGGACATGGCCCGGGACATGGGATCGGAAAACCCGTACTTTTTTTGGCCGCGAAATTTCCCGGGCCGGAAAATTTTTGCCGCGAAAGTAAAAAAATCGCAAAAAAGTTGGATTGAAATTTTTCCGGCCGGTTTTTTTTTTGGTTTGAAAATTGAAAAATCCAAAAAAAATCCGGACGAAAGTGTGTACGGCCATAATTTTTTGGAAAAAAAATCTGAAATGCTGGAAAATTTTGGGAACAAACAAATTCCAAGTAGGAGCCGGACCGGACAGCGTACGCACTTTCAGGGTTTCTCGTATCCTGCCACCCCCCTTACGCCAGCCCTGCCCCAAGGGGGCGGGGGCGTATGCGATGCCTCGGCATTATCTGTACGGGGAGCGACTTTGAGTACAGGTAATACAGCATCATCGCAACCGGGGGGATGCCCACGCGGCGGGGGCGGAGGCGTGCCGGAGCCCCCAAGAGCGTCTGCTAAGTTAAAACCATCGGGATTCTATAGTTACCCTATCTCCGACGTGAAAAAATACGAGGATTCCATGGCTTTCCGGCTGAAATACCCCAGTAAAACGGCCGGTTTCCGACCCCGCGATTAAAGGCCCGCCATGGCCCTTTGCGGGGCGGATCGGCACCCTGATGGGCAAAAGTATGCGGGAAATGAAAACTCACCCAGATCTTGGGGGTCTTTTTTGAGTGATATAATCGGGTATTTTTGCAATCCGGGCGATTATACAGAGATTTCCCGGCACCCCTGAATCCGGGCGTTTTGCGGGGTTTTCCGGGAGGGGGTGGCGAGGAATCCGGGCCCCATACGGGCCCGGATTGGGGGAGAGGGGGATGCTTCCTGAGGGGTTCATCAGGATACATATCAGATGAAAAAAGATACACTACCAAAATCGTTACGACCTCAGTCTTTATTATCACTTAACGATAACTATGAGTAGATATGAATAAAGTGCTGGTTCATGGGAAGCATGAGACTGAGTGGGTCACCATTTCCCGGGATGAATACGACTCCATGAACAGAACCATCGAAGTTCTTTCAAATAAAGAGCTTATGTCCCAGATCAAGAAAGGCAGACAAACTAATGCAAAATCCCGGGACTTTGAAAACGTGGCAAAGGAACTGGGAATTTAGAATTCGTCTTTGTGCCAGACCGCTTCAATATTCACAATATGATTGTTCAGATCGATCGTGTAGATGATCCTGAACCTTTTCTCAAAATAAAGTTCCCAGTACCCATGGAGAGGCTGGCGCAACGGCTTTCCATGGCTCTCGGGATTTTCTTTTAATTTTCGGATCTTTGTTGCAAAGCGCCGCTGTGTCTCCTTATCGTATTTTCTGAGCCAGTCTTCCGCAGGTTCCTTGATGAGAATGGTAAAAGCAGCCATCGGGGTCCAACACTCTTTTCATTATACGCTTAGACTTATGTGTTTCATCATCGCCAAGTTTATTGCAGTATTTGTTTTAACCTCAAAATTTTTTCACGAATTTTCTCAACATCTGTATCTTCATTTATTGATACGTTAAATTGGATAGAGAAAAATCCTTCATGCAATTGTATTGCTCCTTGTTGTTCCCTCAGTACTTCATCTGCTATGTTATATCGATCAGTTAGTTCATTTTCACTGGGAGCGTGTGGGGCCATTTCCTTTTTAACGCTCGAAATACTCATCTCTTCTTCAGATTTTTGTGAGGGGTCAACACTTTTAGTAGAAGACTCGATTTTTGCAGAAGGATCAATATCACTTATTAAATGATAATTGCCCGATTTTTCATCAGTTTTAATAATTTGCCCATATTCCAAGAATTTTATTATAATTAACAACTCAGCATGATTAGACTGATCAGCTAATGAGTATCGTCCAAGATTTTTTATCAAACCTTCCTTGCTAAGTTCTTTATTCATTTTGAATAACTGGAGTGTGTACTCACCAAACCAAGTTTTTGCTATAAGTTTACCAAAATGTTTTCCTGCTACAGACTCACCCCATTCTAATTCATTGAAAAAATCAATTACTTCAGGTTTAGGTTTATAAGATCCTCTTTTGTCTCGATCAATTATACTGATATCATAAAAAAATTTCAAGACTTTACTTACTGTGTCATGATGGATTCCAGCAATAGGAGCAACTTCTGAAAATAAAGTAAAATTTGTTCCTTTATTACTGGCAACACTCAATCCTTTCAAAACTTTGATGTGATAATCAAATGAGGTATGACTTGCTGGGAGGGGGAACTTTGTTTGTTTTGTGGGACCTCTTGTTTTTTTCTTCACGTTACTTTCTGGCTTTAATTTAGTATCAGTTTGTGTATCGGCCATTTTAATCACCACACATAGCATCCAAAATTTTCTTTAGCTTTTCGAGATCATCCTTTTTACATCCAATCGGAATCTGAACATATGCTTTTTTTCCAGTTGACGTAATAAGTTCAAATTTATGGAAATCCATAGTTTTCTTTTGGGATTCACTGGGTTCTTCCGATACTTGTTGAAAATCAGATTTTAGATTAACACCTAAACTATCAGATTCTGGTGGTTGAGGAGATTGATTTGAGAGAGACTTATCAGTCCCGGAAAGAGTAAGTCGGTTATTTGAATCAATAACATTGGCGTACTGTGCACTTTCAATGAAAGCATCAACCGCACTTTCTAGTGCTTTCGGCGCAATACCCAAATGCAAAAACACATTTCTTAAGATGACATTATTCGGTAAAATCATATTGTCATATCGTTCAATGATTTTTTGATATAACGAAGGTGCCCTAAATGCATCAATCAACAGCTTTCTTTTTTGTTCCTCTCCACCCGGCGGATATAGTATTAAGGTGCCCGCCTCGGTGGGTTTGATTCCATTGTTTGTCTTTTCAATAAGACCGAAAATTTCTGCACTGCTGACAATGTATTTGAAACTCTTCGTCTCTGTGGAGGTAAGATTTAGCTTCGACAATATGGATTCATTTGGTGCATCCTTTCTACCTCCAATCGAATGAACGATCGATAGGAACTCCACGCTATCTTTTAGATTATTGGCAGGATAGCGTACGCTTTTCTCTCGAGTCTTTTTTATATTCTCATCAGGCACGTCTTCGGCTGTTTCGCTTACCATAAATTATCAGTATTTGGTAGGCACTCTTTAAAGATAAACCTTTGCACATAGGATTATACATGTTAAAAATTTGAACTTCTTTGCATTTTGAAGAAGAATATAGAGATGAAAAGTTGAGCAGTTGAGCGAGAAGCATATAAACTTATAAAACATAAAAAAATCATGAAAAATTAAATTTCTTTAGAGGGATTAACTTTGAATCAGTAAAATATGTCCCAGTATAGGTTCATATTATCACATTATTGTTGATTAAAATCCAATAAACACTGATTAAATCTAGAGATTATTCACTCTGAAATTTCTCGCGAAAGCTATAGAACGAGAGTGAGAGAACACTTAGAGACATATAAATATCATAGATTAAACATTCCAATAGTCACAATCGTTTGTCTCTAAATTTCAAGTGATTGTTATGAATTTCGATTACATAGATAATACAGAAGAATCTTTTAGAGAAATGATATGAATTACTTACTCACATTTAATTGAGATTATAAGTCTTGGAGGTTATGGGAGTTGACGGAGCTGGATCTTAAAAGTACTCTCACATCATAGTCCACAATACCAAACTATTCCTGTATGTACACTCATTACATTCCTGCTTTCACCATTTAGATTTAGTATCGATAAAAAAATCCATTTCAAGTACATAGGATAGTTAGGAGGGGCCACCACCCCATTCTCAAAGGTAGGAAAGCGGGAATCTTCAATGGCTCGGTTCCCGAGACTATATCCCACCATCCTTCCAACGTTTCCAGTATGACCTCCAGCGATCCATCGGCCGGTTTCCCCGCCAATGCCGGCACCCCAAAAAAACCTCACCACCACATCTTCTCCGCAGAGAAAGCCTCCCACCTCGACACTAAGTTCCGCCGCATCCTCTACCGCCCCGACCGGCTCGCGGAACGGTACGTTAAGCCCGGCGACCGGGTCCTCGACTTCGGCTGCGGCCCGGGCTTCTTTACCCGCGAGTTCGCAAAGAAAGTCGGGGAGAACGGCACCGTGATCGCCGCGGATTTACAGGAGGAGATGCTTGCGATTCTCAAAGGCAAACTGGGGTCCGAGGGCCTGTTGCCCCGGGTCAGGACGCACCGGTGCAAACCCGATTCGCTCGACCTTTCTCCTGAGCGGGACGGGCAGGTCGATGTCGCCTTTGCCATCTTTGTCGTCCACGAAGTCCCGGACCGGGAAAAGCTGTTCCGGGAGATCGCCGCGATGCTCGTGCCCGGCGGTCTGTTCTTTTATTCCGAACCACCGATCATTGTCTCCGGTAGCGAATTCCGGGAGAGCTGTGCGCTCGCAGAAAAAGCAGGGCTCCGGCTGGTTGAGACCCGGTTCTTCTTTGTGAACCGGGCAGCCGTGCTCAAAAAAGTATAAGGAGGGATCACCCCTCCCGCTCATGCTCGTGACAGGGGGGTATCCCCCTGCCCTTTGATGGGGCGCCCTTCGTTTACCCTATCTTAAAAAAAGAACGGAGCATAAAAGATCCGCCCGTCCGGTTCAGCTGATCAGCCGACACTTACTTCTTATGAGCCGGTTTTTCATCTTTATGGATCAGCCGGCACTTGTTGACGCACTCCCAGTTCTCGGGCAGGAACTTCCCGTCCGACCCGGCTTTCATCGTGGTGTGGTATTTCTCGCCGCAGACAAGGCATTCCATAAGGCCGCTCTTCTCATCAACCACTTTCGTGGTGTGTTCCTTTGTACTCATGAAAAGAGTTTCTTTCCGGACAGGCAGATATAGGTGCGGATCGGCGACCGCTGTATCATCCGGACCCGGGAAAAGGGATCTGTTCTACCCGGGCAACGGGCCGGTCGTGTACCGGTCACCGGGTTTGCAGCGGGACAACCGGCACAGGTCACTTATGATAGGGTTCGCCACTGTTGATCCGGCAGGCCCGGTAAATCTGCTCGACGAGGATCAGCCGCACCATCGGGTGGGTGAAAGTCATGGGCGAAAACGAGAGCCGGAATGCGGCCCGGCTGAGCACCGCATCGGAAAGCCCGAGATCTCCGCCGATGATAAAAACGATCGTGTTCGTGCCCGAAAGCTGCCAGTCGTGCATCCGGGCGGCAAGCTCACTGCTTGACAGTTCCTTTCCCCGGAGATCGAGCGCCACCACGTACGCATGCTCCGGGATTGCAGCGAGGATTCGTTCGCCTTCCTTCTCTTTGGCGAGCTGCTCCTGGCCGGAAGAGGCACGGGCGCCCCGGTGCTCCTCGGGAATTTCGGTGAGGGTGAGCTTCAGGTACGGCACCAGGCGCTTTTCGTACTCCGCAATGCCTTCGGAAAGGAACCGCTCCTTGATCTTTCCCACCGCGATAATGCGTACCTGCATGATATTCACATGGAATGTTGGCGGTAAAAAGAGGTTTCCTGTGCCCAAAAACCTGCCGGGAAAAATGCGGATGGATGGGGGTACATTACCCGAAAAGCCGGTACGACTCCTCGAGCGCTTCCACCGCAGGAAGTTTTTTCCCGGTCAAAAACTCGATGCAGGCCCCCCCGCCGGTAGATATGTGGGTGAAATCGCGTTCGATCCCGAGTTTCTCGATCACTGCGGCGGTATGCCCGCCGCCGACGACAGAGAACTCGACCCGGGATGCGGCCCTGAGCAGTTCGAAGGTTCCCGTGGCAAAATCCGGATCCTCAAAGACACCGGCGGGGCCGTTGAAGACCACGGTCCCGGACTTCTTTAAGGTCGAGACAAGCGCAGTAAGGGCGTCCATGCCGAGATCCATGACCGGCGTATCGGCAGGGATCCGGTCGATCGGGTACTCAGCACGTTTGCCGTTCTGCCGCACCGCAACCGATGCCGGCATGATCACCCGGTCGCCGAACTGTGCGAGGATATCCTGTGCCTTCCTGATCTCGCCCTGGTACTTGAGCTGTTCGATCGAGCTGGGTGGAGGGTTTGCCGATATCGTACCCGGCGGCGAGATAGAAGACATTGGCCACCACGCCGATCACGATCACGGTGTCGGCAATCCCGTTTTCAAGCACATGGGCGGCGACCTCGATCGAGTCGTCAACCTTGGTACCCCCAAGCACCATGCAGACCGGGCGGGGCGCTCCCGAGAAGACTTTCGAGAGGGTAGAGACCTCTTTTTCCATTAGGAGGCCGGCCGCCGATTTCATCGCGAGCGGAAGTCCGACGACCGTCGGCTGGGACCGGTGGGCAGTCCCGAACGCGTCGTTCACGAAAAAGTCCGCCATCGCGGAGAGTTTACGGACAAGGTGGGTCTTTTTGGCCTCCTCGGGTTTCATCGCGAGGTTCTCCTCTGCTGCAAAGCGCACGTTCTCGAGCATCAGGACATCGCCGGGTTTTGAAGCATGCACGGCTTCCTTTGCGTGCCGGCCGAAGATGCTGTCGATGTAGGTGACCGGTGAGCCGAGGAGTTCTTCGAGTTTTTCGGCATGGGCCTCGAGCGTCGTGAAATCCTTCTTTCCCGGCCGGCTCTGGTGGGTAATGATCACGACGCGGCTGTCGGAAAGCGCACGTATCGTAGGCAGATGCTCGCGGAACCGTTTGTCATCGAGAATAAGGTGGGTGGTGGGGTCGATGGGGGAGTTTAAGTCAAGACGGAGAAGTACCGTCTTCCCGCTGCACCCAAGGTCCCTGAGGGTACCAATCGGCATGTGGCCACACCCCCGGGGTTACGCTGAACCCCGGGCCTTGATCTTCTTCATCCTGAAAAGTTCCTCGCGTTCCATCTCGTCAAGACGCATCTTGATGAAATCACGGGCGGCGGTGAGTTCAGGGATTACCTTGAACTCAAGTGCATTCACCCGGCGCTTGGTCTTTTCGATCTCGTCGAGCAGGCGTTTCATCGTGGTCTCGATCTCGGCGCTCTCGATAATCGCCTCGACCAGTTCCTCGAACGCCGATGCGGTCTCATCGATGACCGGTGACGTGCCGAGCACACCGTATCCCCGGTCCACCAGGCTCTTTTTCACTTTCGACGATTCGATCTCCGGCACGACCACGCCCATGATGTTCTTGCTCTTGAGCGTGATCTCCGGGGTCTCTTTTACCGAGAGGGCGGCGGCCTTGACACCGATCGCCCCTTCAACCGTGTTTGCCACCGCCATCATCTCGACGGCGTGCTGGTACTTTTTCAGGAGTTCTCCCCGGCTGTCTTTCGCCTCGGCGAGGATCTTGAAAAATTCCATGATCAGCCCGTCACGCTTCATCTTGAGGATCTTATAGCCACGCTCGGAGAGCTGGATCTTCCTTTTCAGGTTGATCAGTTCGGAACGGGTTGGCTTGATATCGCGCAGCGCCATGGCTTCACTTACTCCTTCTTTGCACCGGCACGGAACTTCGGGTGGTACTTGTTGATCAGGTCACGGTCGATACGGGTCAGCTGCTCTACCGGCAGCGTCGACGAGGAGATCCCAGCCGAGGTTGAGGGTGTCCTCGATGGTGCGGTCCTCGTCATAGCCCTGCCGGACAAAGCGGTTCTCGAAGAGATCCGCGAACTCCAGCAGCAGGCGGTCGCGCTCGGAGAGGGCGTCCTTCCCGACGATGGCCACGAGACCGCGGAGATCGTTTCCTTCCGCATAGCCGGCGTACATCTGGTCGGAGACCTTCTTGTGGTCCTCACGGGTGTGCCCCTTGCCGATACCGAGGTTCATCAGCCTTGATAACGAGGGCAGCACGTTGATGGGCGGGTAGATGCCCTTCCGGTGCAGTTCACGGTTGACCACGATCTGGCCTTCCGTGATGTACCCGGTCAGGTCAGGGATCGGATGGGTGATATCGTCACCGGGCATCGTCAGGATCGGGATCTGGGTAACCGAGCCCTTCTGGCCCTTGATCATACCGGCACGCTCATAGATGCAGGCAAGGTCCGTGTACATGTACCCGGGATAGCCACGGCGTCCGGGCACTTCCTCCCGGGCAGCACCGATCTGGCGGAGCGCTTCGCAGTAGTTAGTCATATCGGTGAGGATAACGAGCACATGCATGCCCAGTTCGAAGGCGAGGTACTCGGCAGTGGTGAGGGCGAGTCTCGGGGTGATGATACGCTCGACGGCCGGATCATCCGCGAGGTTGAGGAAGACAACGGCACGTTCGAGAGCGCCCGTGCGTTCGAAGTCCTGCATGAAGTAGTTCGCTTCTTCTTTCGTGATACCCATCGCAGCAAAGACCACGGCGAAACTCTCGGTCGAGCCGGGCACCTTTGCCTGCCGGGCGATCTGCAGCGCCACATTGTTGTGCGGCAGACCTGCCCCCGAGAAGATCGGGAGCTTCTGGCCACGGACAAGGGTGTTCGTACCGTCGATGGTGGAGATACCGGTCTGGATGAAATCGGCCGGCATGCCCCGGGCGTACGGGTTGATCGCAGCGCCGGTGATGTCGAGGCGTTTTTCCGGGACAATCTCCGGGCCGCCATCGATAGGCTTGCCGCCTCCCGACAGGATACGGCCCGAGCATCTCACGGCCGACCGGCATCTTGATGGTCTCGCCGGTGAACCGGACGCCGCTGTCCCTGCCGATACCGGTGGTGGTCTCGAAGATCTGGACGACGACCAGTTCGTCGCTCGTGTCCAGCACCTGGCCGCGCTTGATGGTGCCATCGGAAAGGACTATATTGACGAGTTCCCCGTAGGCAATCGGCTCGGTCTTCTCGACGAAAACGAGGGGACCGGCAATTTTTGTGATCGTCCTGTATTCCTTCATGCTGCCGACCTCAGTGTGTTGAATTCAGCATCCATGTCCTGCTCGATCTTTGCGAGGGGCGCCTTGTAGTCCTTGATGAACTTGATCTGGGGCAACTCGTTCTTCGCCTTGATCGTGTTGATCTGCGTCGGGCTGACACCGGCAATCTGGGCAGAATAGGCAAGATCGGCGAAGAGCTTGATCGCCTTCATCATGTCGTACTGCTTTTTCATGTCGCAGAACGTGTCGACTGCATCGTACGCGTTCTGCTGGAGGAAGATCTCACGGATCATGCGGGCGACCTCGATCGTCACCTGTTCTGATTCAGGCAGTGCATCGGAACCGACAAGCTGCACGATCTCCTGAAGTTCTGCCTCTTTCTGGAGGACTTCCATGGCCCAGGACCGGATCTTGTTCCAGTCAGGAGAGACCTCCTTGTCGTACCAGTCGTGGAGGGAATCAAGGTACAGGGAGTACGAGTTGAGCCAGTTGATCGCGGGGAAGTGCCGGCGCTGGGAAAGCTTTGCGTCCAGTGCCCAGAAGACCTTCACGATACGGAGTGTGTTCTGGGTAACGGGCTCCGAGAAATCACCGCCGGGCGGTGAGACGGCCCCGATAACCGAGACCGACCCGGATGCCCCGTTCAGGGTCTCGACAAGACCGGCACGCTCGTAGAACTCGGAGAGCCGGGCTGCGAGGTACGCCGGGTATCCTTCCTCACCGGGCATCTCTTCAAGACGAGAGGAAATCTCACGCATGGCTTCCGCCCAGCGGGAGGTCGAGTCGGCCATGAGGGAGACATCGTAGCCCATGTCACGGAAGTATTCCGCAATCGTGATACCGGTGTACACCGATGCTTCACGGGCGGCGACCGGCATGTTGGAGGTGTTGGCGATGAGCACGGTCCGCTCCATGAGCGGCTTGCCGCTCTTTGGGTCCTCGAGGTGCGGGAACTCGGTGAGCACTTCGGTCATCTCGTTGCCGCGTTCACCGCAGCCGATATAGACCACGATCTCGGCATCCGACCACTTCGCGAGCTGCTGCTGGGTGACCGTCTTGCCGCTCCCGAACGGGCCGGGAATTGCAGCGGTACCGCCTTTTGCAATCGGGAAGAGACCATCGAGGATACGCTGACCGGTGATCAGCGGGATCGTCGGGTTTTTCTTCTCTCTTACGGGGCGGGGGACACGGACCGGCCAGCGCTGGATCATCGGGTACTCGCGGCCATCGTCGAGGATACAAATGATCTCGTCGACGGTGAAGTCACCGCTCCTGATTGTCTTTACCACGCCTGCCTTTACATTGGGCGGGAGCATGACCCGGTGGACGATGTTGGTCTCCTGGACCTCGCCAAGGATTGCGCCCGGCTCGACCTTGTCGCCGGCCTTTACAACCGGCTTAAATGTCCACTTCTTCTCATGGGAGAGCCCGGGCGCGGTGACACCACGCTCGATGAAGTTGCCCATCTTTTTCACGAGGACTTCCAGGGGACGCTGGATACCATCGTAGATACTGGTGAGGAGCCCGGGGCCGAGTTCGACGGCAAGCGAGAGCCCGGTGTTTATGACCGGCTCGCCGGGCCGGATACCCGACGTGTCCTCGTATACCTGGATAATGGTATTATTGCCCTGGATCTTGATGACCTCACCCATCAGCGCTTCTTTTCCGACCTTGACCACATCGTACATGTGGGCGTCAAGATTGACTGCCGTGACGACGGGGCCGGCGATTTTTTTGAGAACGCCCTTTTTTGCCTCTTTGGTTTTTTCGGTTTTCATTTCCACAGATCAACACCCACCGATCTCTTGATTTTCTCTCTCATGGACAGGCCCCCCTCCTCACCGCCAAGGGCGATCACGGTCGGCTTGACGGAATTTTCGAGCGTAGCGCGGAGCCGGCGCGGGAGCCGTTCCATATCGCTGCTGTTCAAGACCAGAATGCCAACCTGCCCGTCCGCAAGGACGCTGGTGATGCACTCGTTGAGTTTCTCGTCGTTCTCCGCGGCATAGGTCTTACGGATGCCTGCGAGGCGGAAGCCGAGGATGAACTCGCTGTTGCCGATGACTGCAATCTCCATTTACATCACCAGATATTTTCCAATCGTTTCTGCGGGGAGCTTCGATTCCTTGCCCCTTGCTAATGCCCGAAGGTTGAACACTTCGTACTTCTTCTTCTCGAGGTAGACGAGGATCGGGTAGATGGAGAAGGGGTTGCGTTTGGAGAGTTTCTCCATCTGCTCCATCTGCACCCGCACGAGAAGGCTTGCAATTTCATGAACCGGCTGTTCGGTCTCCAGTCCTTTTAAGAGCTCGATCACCGGTCCGGTGCGGACTTTTGCCCTCAGCTGGTCAGTGAACTCCCGGTAGTCCTGGACCGTATTTAACATGGCAAAGTCCGGTGCGGATATCGTACCGCCGTGGATATACATCTCTTTTGCATCTTCCTGGATCTTGTCGGCCCGCAGCCGGAAGAGCGTCAGGATGTTTTTTATGTCGATATCGAGGCGGATGAACGCGAGGAACAACCGGCCGCCGGCATCCCCACCGCCGCTTGCCTCGGCGATGATCTCTGCATAGAACTGCTTGTTCAGCTCGTTTTCCATCCGGGCAAACGACCCGCTCTCCTTTGCCCCCGGGTATTCCCGGGCGAGCACCGGGTAGAGCCGCCGTCCTTTGAGAGCATCGATCACACGGTCCGGGTTGTCTTCGGCCAAAAGCCGGTCGAGTACGACCCGGTCGAGGCTCCCGGCCGGAACAAGGACTTCCTTGATCCTGCCGGTCTTTTCTCCCTGAGACTTTCCGCGCAGGATGGTGAGCACGTTCTGGATATCCCAGTACCGGAGATACGCACGGGTAAACTGCTTCAGCGCCCCGGGCGTGATCTTGAGGATCTGCTGGTACTCCTTAGCGAGGTTCCAGCTTAAGGCCACTTCGAGAAGGTCTATCCCCTTAAACGTGGTGCCGAGTTCGTCAATCTCCTGCTTATACGAGGTCTCTTCGATGATACGGGTAATCTCGGGAAGGCTCATGTTGAGCATCCGCTGGTACTCTTCGCGGGGGAGGAGCTTTGCTTTCCTCACCCGCATCCTGGTACAGACGTAGATAGTGGGCGCTGAAATTCCTTTCATCCCTGCCATACCTGTACCACCCTATCCGAAGAGGAGATCAGATGCATCCTTGAGCCCGGATTCCCACACTTTGTTCATGAAGGTGCGATAGCTGTAATCGATCTGCAGCTCGTTGCCCTCGCTGTCAATCAGGATCCCGCCGTCAATATCGGCAGGTTCGCCCAGGGTAAACCCGGCAAATTCCTTCTCTGAAAGGACGGCCTTTGCTGCCGCTACATCACGTGCATTGCAACGGATGCTTCCTTTCGGGAGCTCCTTTTTTGCTTCCAGAAGAAGTTTTTTAATGGCTTCGCGATGGAAGCTCTCAGGGAGCCTGGCAAGTTCAGAACGGGTGCTCTCGTATACCTCGTCCAAGAGTTCCTTCTGTGTGTTCAGGATCTCACGTTTGACCAGAAGGTTTGCTGCAGAGACTTCCTGGGCGATGATACGGGACTCCTGTTTCTTTAAGGCTTCCTCGGCATCGGTCTTGATCCCTGCGACTTTCCGGTTTGCTTCTGACAGGATCCTGTCCGAATCCTGTTGTGATTCGGCACGGATCGCATCCGCTTCTTTATTGCCTTTTTCCCTGATCTCTGCAAGTACTGCTTCCAGTCCCATTGTTCTTGCCTCGCTTAGAACAGGAGCAGAAGTGCAATGACAAGACCGAAAATAACGATGGTTTCCGGAATGACCGTGAAGAGCAGGGCAAGCCCGAAGATATCTTTGTTCTCTGCGACTGCGCCGACGGCTGCGGCCCCGATGCCCATCTCAGCGACACCGGTACCGACACCGGTGAGACCGACCGCCATACCTGCGCCGAGTGCCTTCATTCCAACCTGCGATGCCTGAACCATTTCAAGAGTCATGTTAACGTCTGCCATAATCTAATCCTCCGTAAATCTTCGTTTCATTCCAAACGGAATATACTTCCTGCCTCCACCTTTGTAGAACTTGGTGAAGAATTCGACGTAGTGCAACCTGATTGAGTGGAGTCCGCCACCCAGAAGACCCAGTGCCAGATTGAGGGCATGCCCCAGCAAAAAGATCAAAACACCGGCAATGATCATTACAATTCCGAAAACTGTGAGATTTTTCAGTGCGGGCCCGATGAACATCCCGATGGAGAGGTAGTTGACGACCATCGCGATGGCCACGGATGAAAGACCGACGGCCATAAGACGTGCATACGAGAGCACGTGCGAGATGATAGTCGGGAGTTCGACGATCTCAAGGGGTGATTCCCGGACAATGAAGATAACGCCCATCACGATGAGCACGATGGCGATAACCATGCCCAGCGAAAGACCCGCGGCTATAACAGGAAGCCCGCGAAGGTCCGGCATCAGGGGAATCGCAAACATCGACCAGATGGCGATGATGATACCCCACATCACGGTGATCCAGCCGAGATTCGCGAGAACGGCTTTTGTCCGGTGCCCGCCATGGTCCTGGCGTGCATGGTTGATCATGCCCAGCGCCCGGCCAAGCGTAATGTGCAAAATACCGATCCAGATGGTTAAAATCATCAGTTCGGCAATCGCAGGCCCCTGCCCGCCTGTCTCGGCCACCCCGATGTTGAGGTGCCGGGAAAAGATGATCGGCGCCCAGGGAAGTTCGAACCCCAGGCATTCGCTGAAGAGGATTCCAAAGATGATGCTCGATATGCTCGCATTCCTGAGAACCTTAAGGAACTGGCGGCCATCATCGCCTTTAAACACCCGCCTGAGCCCAAAGCACATGAAGAGAAGCAACAGGCCGTACCCGACATCTCCCAGGATCATCCCGAAGAAGAGCGGGAAGACGATAGCAAGCAGCAGGGTGGGATCCACTTCCGTGTACATCGGGCGGGAGTAGATATCCATGAGCATCTGTACGGGCTTTGCAAACGACGGGTTGTTGTACTCCACTGGTACCGCGTCGTGGACGGGATCCACCGGCAGCGCAGTGACAAAGACTTTCCCGCCGGTCACCTTCTCCAGTGCGAGGCTGATGTCTTTTTCACGGTCCGCAGGTACCCATCCTTCCGCCACAAAGGTCTTTGCAGTCGTGGCAAACCTTAAGGGAGCCTCGGCCTGTTCAATCTTTGCCCGGAACGCTTCCTCGCAGGCAACCAGGAGATCAGTGTGCGATTCCTTAATCTTTGCGAGTTTTTCATTGATCCCGTCGATCTCTTTTTTGAGCGACGTGATCTGCTCCGTATAATACGCGGTGCGTGCTGTGGCAGTACCGTTCTCTTCAGGGACGGTTACTGCCTGGAATTGCGCATCCTGCAGGAGCCGTTCGACCTCAGATCGGTTCTGTTCGGGAACGATGATAAGGACAAACGACCGGTCCCTGCCTTTTACCACCTGGATCTCGTGTGGGACGGAAAGGGAGACGTCGCGGTTCACGTACCCCGCAATTACGGAAAAATGCCGGAATCCTCCCAAAAGAGCAAGATCCACCGGGATTTCCCGGAACGGCGCGAGTTCTGCGATCTTCTGCTCGTACACCTTTGCCTTTGCGTCGAGCTTCGCACGTGCACCTGCCAGTTCCTCGACCTCTTTTTCGATGCCGGAAAGTTCCTGGTCGATCTTTTGCCGGATCTGCGGCTGACTTAGTTTCTGTTTTGCGTCGATATCCTCGCCACGGATGGAAAAAACGTTCTCGATTGCCCTGACCTTGATAAGCTTGGTTGATGCCTCTGTCGCTCCCTCAAGCGGCGTACCGATCCTGAATCCTTCGTATCCCTCGCGTCCCTGTTCCACGTAGTCTTCAATATGGAACAGGTTCTCGCGGTAGAGCTCCTGTATGATCGGTTCCGCCTGGTCACGGGAGGCAACAATGAGCACCCGGCTCATCGGTTTAGGCGCCAACATGCAGCTGCTCCTTAAACCGCGATACCAGCAGCTGCACTGCCTTTGAAAGGTTCTTTGTGCCCTTCTCTTTCAATGCCGCTGAACGCTGATTGCCTTCTTTTATGATTTCAGCGTGCTTTTGTGCTGCCTGGTGCCGTGCTTCTTCCAGTTTCAGCTTCTTGTACTGTTCAGCATTGCTCTGCGCCTTCGCAATCAGATTATCAGCTTCCAGCTCGGCCTGGGCATGTCTCTTCTTTTTTTCTTCCTGCGCCGTACTGATCATCGACTGATACTCAGACTTCAGTTTTCTTGATGTCGTTAAGTATCTCAGTTTTCATCCAACCCTCCACTCACGGCAATACAATACTTGGTAAAAAAAACAATATATGTATTGTTATTTACGATTTCGAGTCTTTTTTAAAGACGGGGAAATCTTTGGGAGCGGGTATTTTTAAAAATCAGCGATGTTCTATGGATTTTATCCATTCCCGCGTGAGCGTGGCGGGAAGCGGCGAGATGGTGATGTCGCTCCCGGTCCTGCTTACCGTCAGGCCGGCGAGTTCATCAGAGGAACAGACAAGGTGCTGTTCCGGGTGCGTCCCGCGTACAATAGAGCAGCTGGTCTGGATTACAGGTGCCACAGAAACCACGTAAGGAATCCGTTTCGATCCGGGGTGGTGTCTGGGAAGAACCACGAGCGGCAGGTGGTACGTCCTGACCAGTTCCAGGAGCATCAGGGCGGGTTCGACCGGACCCGCTTCCGGAGCAGAGACCACCACCAGATCACCGGCATGGACTCCCTGGTAGTATTCTTCATGACTGGCCTCGATGCAAAGGGCAAAATTCTCACGGACAGATGCCACGAGAAGAAAAGAGTGGGCGCCCTTCACGAGCAGGACGTCGTCGCAGCCGGAAACGTTCATATCTCGGCAACGTCTTCCGACTGGCAGGATGGACACATGGGATGTTTGCCGATCCCCTTGAACCGTTCGCCGCATTCCTTGCACCGGTAGTCTTTCGCCACGACCCGGTCTTCGGGGAGATCGATGTCCGTTGGTCCGCCAACACTACACATGCTCCAATCACCTCAGTATCCTAATCCCCCATTGTATTATTTATGTCTGTTCACGCTCTCCAGAGCAGTACTGCCGTCTCTTGCAAGGCTTTACGGGAGCGCACCCCAAAAAAATGACTCCCCCGGGGCCGGTTTATTATTTTACACCGTGACGCCAAAGAGGTTGAGCAGAACAAGGACGAGCACCCCCGGCAGTCCCCCGACACCGCAGATGATCAGCGTCGCAAGGCTGTACCCGAGATCGGGTTTGCCCACCCACGTCATGACCTGGAGCGTGTTTAAGACAAAGAGAAAGATAAGGCCGAGAACAGCGTTGATGACCAGCACCGCGAGTTTTTTTACCAGATAATACGCGATGGCAAGGATGGCGACGATAAGGATGACGGCAATGAGGATATCACTCATAGTTACTTACCAATGACCCGCACCTTATTAATTTTTACCGGGGGCAGGATATAGGATCCGACGGAACGGCTCTCTTTCCCGAGCGCGACAACCATCCGCTGGAGATCGAAAAAGTTGCCGGAGATCATTGCTCCCCGGATAGGCTCAGAGAGCCCGCCATCCTTTACCCGGAACGGGTTGGACATCTCAACCGAGAAATCCCCGCTCATGGGGTTTGCCGTGTGCGCCCCCACCACGCTGTGGACGTAGATGGCAGGTTCATCAAAGAGTTCGTCGCGCTTCCCGTCCACGACAAAATTGTGATGGCCGATTGCGGGAAGCCCGGCAAACCCGCCCCGGATGGCACTCCCGGTGGATGCCTTACCGGCCCGGTACGCGGTCTTGAGATCGTAGGCAAACGTTGTCAGGATACCGTCCCTGACAAAATCAAGCCGGCTGGTGGGAGTTCCCTCGGCATCAAACCACGTGCTCCCGCCGGCCCTCTTCCGGTGGGGATCGTCATACAGGGAGAGCACCGGTGAGGTGACCGTTTCGCCGATCCTGCCGGCCAGTTTTGAGCGGCCCTGCAGCACGTTCCTGCCCGAGAGCGCCGGGACAAAGATGGCTGAGAGCAGGTCGGCATATGCCATGGGGGAGAGGATGACATCGTACTCTCCTGTGGGGATATCCTTCCCGCCCGCCGACCGGGAGGCAAGGAATGTGGCCTGTTCACCGACCCGTTCCGGGTTCACCAGCGCCCGTGAGAAGGCATGATCGAATTCGTACCCGGTGGACTGGCCGCTGATCGCTTCGAGCGAGATCGAGACTTCCGACTGCCGGGACGCATACCGGATGCCGTGGCTGTTGGCAAAGGTGATCTCCCCAAGAGAGATCCCGGCCCCCCCGTTGGTTACCGAGGCCTCCGGGTGGGCGGCAGCCCCGTCAAGCATCCCGTGGAGCAGATCCTGCGCCATTGCAGGTTCGATAACAAGGGACGGATCGTACGCAAGATCCTCTTTTGGAAGTGCGACCGGGTCCGGCAGCCCTCTCCATTCCTGCGGCGTGGCAAGCCGGCCGCCTGCGATGGCCGCATCAAGGCAGGCCTGCCACTGCTGATGGTCGTTTGTGCTCGACGAGCCGATCTTCCCCTTATCGATGGTGCGGATGCAGAGCCCGGTCTCGACTGAAGACGAGCAGAGGCTCACGCGACTCCGCTTCAGGTCAGCGGAAACCGACCTCCCGGAAAAGAAGTACACTTCAAGCTCATCAACCCGCTTCTCGCCCTGCTTAAAGAGATCATCAATCCACGCCACTGCCACCCACCACCGCGTCACGAAGGAGTACAAGCGGGGCGCCGTCGCTCACCGGCACACTCTGGCCGCCTTTCCCGCAATACCCCGGGTGCATGACCCGCTCCTTCCCGCACAGGACGATCCCGTGGAGCGTTTTTAAGATCTCCCCCGAGAGCGAGACGTCACGGACCATCCGTGTCCGCTCCCCGTTCTCGATCAGGTACCCGTACTCCGCATTGAACTGGAACACGCCCCGTCCCGGATCGACCTGCCCGCCCCGGGAGCCGGCAAGGAAGATCCCGTTTTTGCATTCCGAAAAAATCTCCTCCTCGGTTGCGTCCCCGGCCTCGATAAACGTGTTGCTCATCCGCACGAGCGGTGGTTCACCGGGCATGGCGCGGGCATGGCCGGCAACACCGTTTCCGACTGCTGCAAGCGTCTGCCGGTTGTGGAGGAATGCGTTAACCTTCCCGGCGCGGATGATCTCGGTTCTGGCCACAGCGATCCCTTCTGCATCGACCGGTTCAAACCCGAATTCGGAAAGGGACGGGTCGTCGACAATGGTGAGAATGTCATTGCCGATCTTCTCACCGGTCCTGCCTTTGAGGACTGAGTTTCCTTCTTCGATGAGGTCGCCTTCGCTCGCATGGCCCACGGCTTCATGCGCGAAAACGCCGGCAAGTTCCGGGTCGAGGACGGCATGCATCTTCCCGCCTTTAGCGAGACCGGCATCCAGCAGGGAGACCGCCATCTCTGCCGCTTTCCTGCCCACATCTTCCCGGTGACGGAGGTTGAAACCGTGGATGGTATGATCAGGTTCATAGCCCATCTGGACAGTCCCGTTCCGCGATGCGACCGCCATTATAGAAAATCCCGACCGGCAGATTTCATAGGAGTATTCGCTGCCGGAGCTGTCCATGAACCGCACGTTTTCGATCCGTTCAAGATAATTTGCCCGCCTGCTGGTCACGAGCGGCTGATCCGCTGCTTTCTCGACGGCAAGGAGCAGTTCCGCTTTCTCCCTGAGACTGACGTCACGGCAATCCTCTTTTACCGGGGGGACCGCACTCACCGTGCGGGGCGCATCACCAAGACTGACCGCATCATCCGCCACCTGAGCAAGTTTTTGGGCAGACGCAAGCAGTTCGTCGAATTTTTTACCGGATTCTGGCGTATAATTATCGATCTGGAGGAAACCCCACCCCCGTGGGCCGAGAACCCGGATTACCGCCTTGTTGAAAAAAGTGGTGCCGGCAGATTCTATCACGCCCTTGTCGACATCAATGTGGGTGATCTGCCCGCTCACCTGGCGCAGATCGTAATACCGGATGCCGGGCATCTCGGTCATGCGGTTGTTGTGTTAATAGCCGGGGTATCTGCAAACACCGAGGTCGACCGGACGGCCATCTTCCTGAGCTTGGAGAGGAACCCGTCCATATTCTCGGGGACGAGCGCCTGCTTGAGCACCTCGTCGATAGTATCGACCGGGATGATCGTCACGAGGGGTTTGTACTGCTCCTCGATCAGGACATCATTCATGTTCATCCGGGGAATGAGCACGGTTTTTATCCCGGCCTTGACTGCCGCCTCGATCTTATAGGTCACCCCGCCAACCGGCAGCACATCCCCGCGGACCGAAAGGGATCCGGTCATAGCAAGATCCTGCCGGACGGGGATCCCATCTATCGCGCTGATTACAGCCGTAGCAATAGTAATCGATGCCGAATCTCCTTCTGCACCATAGGTGCCGATGAACTGAATGTGGACATCCATATTCTTGATGTCTTTTCCCGTGAATTTCTTTATGAGAGCACTGACGTTTTTGATCGATTGCTGGGCAATCGACTCCTCGTCCTTGAGCCACGGTTCCTGCCTTTTCCCGGAGATGCCGGTGGCGATGATTTCTCCCCCTTCTTTTCCGATAGCCGGCGTCACTTCCGCCATGATCGGCAATACCGAACCGGCGTCGTTGCCGGTCACTGCAAGACCGTTGACACGCCCGATCCGGGTGCCTTCAACAACCGTCATCTCGTATTCACGTAAATGCTGGGTCATCTCCGCAGATACCTGATCTTCGATCGATCGTGCTGTTTTCTTCGCCATGGTGACATGCGCTGCGGTGGTCAGCGTCGCCCCTTCCTGCCGGGCGATGTCGCCGGCGACCCGGATGAGCCCTCCAATATCGCGGAGTTTCAGGGTCAGGTGACCCTTGCGGTTCGAACGCCGCCGGGCCTCACGGATGATCTCATCGATGGCGCTCTTGTCAAAATGCGGGATCTTCGCGTCATTTTTAACCTCCTGCGCGATGAACCGGATATACTTCTGCCGGTTCTCGGGCGTGTCATCCATGCTCTCGGCCATATAGACCTCGTACCCGTAGCCGCGGATACGTGAACGCAGCGCCGGATGCATCCCCTGTATCGCATCGAGGTTTCCTGCCGCGATCATCACGAACCTGCAGGGGACCGGCTCTGTCCTGACCATCGCACCGCTGGAGCGCTCACTCTGGCCGGTGATGGGGAACTCGCCTTCCTGGAGCGCGGTCAGCAGGTTCTGCTGGGAGTGGGGATCAAGCGTATTGATCTCATCGATGAAGAGAACCCCGCCGTTTGAGCGGTGGATCGCCCCGGCCTCCACCCGGTCATGCGCCGGGGTCTCAAGGCCGCCGCTCTGGAACGGGTCATGCCGGACATCCCCCAAAAGGGCACCGGCATGGGACCCGGTACCGTCAATGAATGGTGCGTTGCTCTTCACATCGTTGGAGACGAGCAGCTTGGGCACCATCGCCTCTTCGCGGGGCATGGTGTACCGCAGCGCAATAAAGACAAACGCGGCGGCGATGACCCCCATCAGCCACTGGTACGTGATGAACGCATAACCGATTATGCCGATGATGAGGATCAGGAGAAGGGTGTTCCTGAACTGGATCTTTTTCTTTGCCTCGATCTTGTGGGCGGCGACGATCTGCTTGCCCCGTCCCGCGGCGACGGTCCGTATAATCGGGTTGTTGGGATCGTCGGAGTTCGGGTAGACAAGGATATCCTGAAGTTCCTCTTTTGGCAGGAGCTCGGCCATCGCCTTTGCAAGCATCGATTTGCCGGTTCCCGGGCTCCCGATCATCATGACGTGCCGTCGCTGGGATGAGGCTTTCCGGATCACTTCGACAGCATGCTCCTGACCGATTACCTGATCGATCAGCTTTGCCGGGACCTCAATCTGGGAGGAGGCTCCTTCGACAACTTTTGCTACCTGCACTGTAGCATCAGGCTGGGGCGCTGCTGCCCCGGGAGTGCGGCTCCTGCCGCGGGACCTGAGAAACTGCTTCGTCATTCGCCGGTACTGCTGGTTCTGAATTTTCCATTGGAGATTTTACCTCTTTTCACCCTTCAGTGATCATATAATTTGAAGCATGATAGTTTAAGTACTTTGTAGCATTGGCAAAATTTTTATTCCACTCCTCAAAACCCATGCAAAAATAATACAACCAGTACCTGTGTAATAGTAAGACAGGGGATGGTATGCCTCCACCCGCCACGAAGGGACAGGTACGTTATCATGAAAGTGATCAGCACGGAAAAATCCCAGATTCTCGCCGCCCGTATCGCAGGGGCCTTAAAAACTTCAATCGTTGATGTAAAATTCTCGCGGTTCCCTGATGGCGAGCTTTACCTTGCCACCGGAGAACTTGACGATGAGACCGTCATTGTCGGGAGCGTCACCGACAGCGACGCGCTCGTCCAGCTGCTTTTGCTGATCGATGCCTGCGAGGGCTCCAGAAATTACCTTGTTCTTCCCTACATGGGCTATGCCCGCCAGGACAAACGGTTCAGGAGAGGGGAACCGATCAGCGCCCGTGCCGTCGCGCGCGTCTTCGGGAGGGGAGCGGAGAACTGCATCACGGTCAATATCCACGAGTCGGCAGTGCTGAAATATTTCGATGTGCCTACCACCAATCTTTCGCTTGCAAAGGACATGGGGGATTACATCATGAAAATGGGCCTGTCCAACCCACTGATCCTCGCCCCTGACGATGGCGCACTTGCCTTTGCACAGGATGTAGCATGCGTGGGCGGATGGGACTGTGACCATCTGGAAAAAACCCGGCTTTCTGGTGTCGAGGTGAAAATGGCACCAAAGAAACTTTGTGCGGCCTCGCGATCGGTGGTCATCGTAGACGATATTATCTCAACCGGCGGCACAATTGCAATGGCGACGAACATGCTGTACCAACAGGGAGCAACGGAGGTCTACGCTGCCTGCGTCCATGGCGTGCTGATCGGTGGTGCGTATGTGCACTTAAAGGCAAGCGGAATCCGTGAGGTCTTCTGCAGCGACACCATCGAGCGGGGGTGCAGCAGGATCTCCGCTGCCAACAGAATCGCAGCCGCAATCAGGGGCTGACCACAGGAACAGGAAGCAGTCCGGCAACATTTGGATAAGCCATGAAGTGCGTCCTTGATTCTACGGTTTTTTTTACGGATTACCCGGTCAGCGGTGAATGCTACACGACGCCATCTGTGGTTGAAGAACTCCTGGACCTGAAAAGCAAGTGCCGGTATGACCTGCTCGTTGCCGCCGGTCTGATTGTCCGGAATCCTTCTGCGCAGGAACTCGCACGGGTAAAGGAAGCCGCCAGAAAGTCCGGGGACCTTCCGGTGATCTCCGGCACCGACTGCGATGTGCTCGCCCTTGCCGGTGAGCTCGGGGCTGCCATCTTCACGGACGACTTTGCGATCCAGAACGTGGCTGCCGGGATAGGGATTGCCGTGCAGCCACTTCAGCAGCGGGCGGCAAAAAAGATCCGCTGGAAATACCGGTGCAGCGGTTGCGGCCGCTACTTCAAAACCGAAGGGGACTGCCCGGTCTGCGGCTCAAATATTAAACGAAAACTTAAATAGATTACCACAAACCTTTTTGCATGTCTTCCCTTGACGATCTGATAGCCAGGGCGAAGCTCCTGTTGTCCGAAGGGCACAGCCCCGGCCAGATTGCAGACGAGCTCTCCCTCTCCATGGAAACCGTAACCTGGCTTCTGACCCAGGCAAAAGGAGGGGCGGCAGCTCCGAAAGACGTGCATATTGACTGGACGGCGGTGAGCAGCCATGCACCCCTGCTGGACGGGATTGCCCTGATGCTGATGAACCGGTATTACAGTGCGCAGAAAGACCCGGCATCGGCTTCTGCAGAGGTCATCGTGGGGATTGCCCTTTCAGGCATCCCTCTTGCGACGGTCATCTCGGTGCAGGAAGCGGCACAGCTTGCCATCTACCACCCTTCAAAACAGAACACGAGCGATCACCCGGTCGGGTCGATTAGCGGGAACTTTGCTCCTGTAGCCAATGAGCGCTGCATTATTGTCGATGACGTCATCACATCGGGCAACACGATGCGGGAGGTTGTCAAGTACCTCAAGAAACACGGGGCCATCCCGGTCGCGATCTGGGTGATCTTTGACAAGCGCGGCATCAAGGACATTGATGGCGTACCGGTCTATTCGCTCTTCAAAATATCCCGTATTGACTGACCATTTATTTTTCTGCAGAACGTTCAAGGGATCATTATATATAGAACTTCAATTCCACCTTTTACAGCACTAGAGGATTACCTATGTTATCTGGTCAACCAATTATCATCCTAAAAGACAATGTGGAGCGTAATACCGGTAAGGAGGCACAGCGCTCGAATATCATGGCCGCAAAGGCAATCGCCGGTGCGGTCCGGACAACGCTGGGTCCCCGGGGCATGGACAAGATGCTCGTAGGTTCTACCGGCGACATTGTCATCACCAATGACGGAGCGACAATATTACAGGAAATCTCGGTCCAGCACCCCGGCGCAAAGATGGTCATCGAAGTGGCAAAGACCCAGGATGACGAGGTCGGCGACGGAACCACCACGGCAGTCGTCATCGCCGGCTCGTTAATGGAGCAGGCAGAACACCTGCTGGAACAGGGCATCCACCCGACCGTTATCGCACAGGGATACCGGCTGGGCATGCAAAAGGCGCTCGAGATCACGGATTCCCTCTCCTTTAAGGTAGACCCCAAGGACAGGAAGACACTCCTGAAAATTGCCGATACCGCAATCACCGGCAAGTCCATCGAATCGGTCAAGGAAAAACTGGACGGAATCATCGTAGACGCTGTGATGGCCATTGCGGAGAAGGTCAACGGAAAGTACCTTGCCGATGAAGACGATGTGATGATCAAGAAGCAGAAGGGCCGGTCCATGGACGACGCCGAACTCGTCCGGGGGATTGTTCTTGACAAGAAACGGGTAAGCGAAGACATGCCAAAGAAGGTAACAAAGGCCAAAGTCGCGCTTATCGCAACGCCAATGGAGATCACGAAGACGCAGGTAAAGGCGAAGATCAAGATCACGACTGCCGACCAGATTGCAGCCTTCTCCGAGCAGGAGAGGGCAACTTTAAAGAAACTTGCTGATGCCATCACGAATGCCGGTGCGAACGTGGTGTTCTGCCAGAAGGGCATCGCAGACTCGGTCCAGTTCTTCCTTGCAAAGAATGGCATTTTTGCCATCGAAGATGTTCCGGAAAAGGACCTCAAGTACGCCGCCCGGGCACTGAATGCAAATATTGTCAATAAGCCGGAAGATCTGACTGCAAAGGATCTTGGTCACGCCGAGGTTGTCGAAGAGGACAACGATATCGATATTACGCGGATCTCCGGCTGCAAGAACCCCAAGGCGATCACCATCCTCGTCCGGGGCACGAGCGACTACCTTCTCGATGAACTCGAGCGTGCGGTGGTCGACGGTACCCGTGTGGTCATGGACGCGATCGAGGACGGTACGTATGTGGTTGGCGGCGGCGCTGTCGAGACCGAGCTCCTCATGAAGATCCGTGACTATGCCGAGACGGTCGGGGGTCGGGTACAGCTCGCTATCGAGGGATACGCAACGGCCTTTGAGACCATCCCCCGTACTCTTGCAGAGAACTCCGGGTACAACCCGATCGACAAGCTGGTTGCCCTCAAGAACGCCCATGCGAAAGGGAAGAAGACCTCCGGCCTCAATGTCTATACGGGAGAGGTCATCGATATGCAGGACGAGGGCGTACTCGAACCGCTCCGGTCAAAGCGCCAGTCCATCCAGAGCGCATCAGAGACCGCCATCATGCTGATCCGTGTCGACGACATGATGATCACGCAGTCCAAGAGTAACCCGGCTATGCCACCCATGGCATAAACCCGGACAGGAATACCCTTACACTTTTTTCGCGGTTTGTTGGAACAGATCGGAACTCAAAACTACTTCCTGTACGAACGCCCCGGCCTGTGCCGGGCTAAAGGAGTGTCAGGGATAACTATTAGTGGAATCACAAAGAAAATGATCTGAACCGGGTGCCGAGGTAGTCTAGCCCGGGAAGGCGGTAGCCTCGAAAGCTACTGGCGCTTCGCGCCTCGGGAGTTCAAATCTCCCCCTCGGCGTATACAACGACCGTTCCCTTTTTGAAGACCGTGTCTCGGAAAATTCCAATAATCTGGACTATTCAGCTTCCAATTGCGATTAAAACCCAAATTTTCTTTTATTTACCCCAATAAAAAAATATTAAATATGACCTGTTCCTAGTATAACATACCTGCGAAAATCCTGTTCAGTAGCAATACATTGCATCACTGTGATCGAAACCCCGGGGAAAAGACCATGATCAGGATTAAAAAAAACAAACCGAAGATCTCCGCCGACGTCAGATCCTTCCGTACGGTACGGCGCTTAAACATCAACCGAACCTATACGTCCCTGAAGGTAGGCGTGGCAGCCGGGTATGTCCTGCTCGGGTTGATGGTGGCATCCTCCTCCATGTTCGGTCTTCTTGTCGGTACAATGATCCGGTTGGCCGGTTACTGACGGGAAAGGGCCTCCATTTTTTACTGATATAACCGCTTTGACCGGATCTCCGGGGACCGGCCCGGGTATTCTTTTGTCATCAGTCGCTTCGTATGAAACAGTGCAGATGTGACGGGCTGTTTCATGGAGGCGGCGGCTTTTAAAAAATTAAAAAAACAGCAGGACGCCAAGTATCCCGTGGACAATCGCACAACCCAGGGAGAATACGGCAATGCGAGGGTGCCAGGAAAACGGGATCACGTGGATGCCGCGCCTGTTCATGATGGCAACAAGCGCGGTAAACAGGAAACCAGAGAGCGTCAGGATCCCGAGATACATGATAAGCGGTTTTCCCATGATGAGATAAAAGGAGACTTCCTGCAACATCACTGGGTCACCACGATGGATCCATGCATCTGAGGGTGTATACTGCAGGAATAATTATAGATACCGGCTTTGTTGAGTATCACTGAAGCGTACGCCTGGCTGGGTGCGAGTATACCTGACGAAGGTATGGCCGGGTCCGTAAATACGACAGAATGGGGAACCGTGTCCTTGTTAACCCATCGCACGATCGAGCCGGCTTTCACCGTGATCTGCGCCGGATTATACGCCATGTTCTGGATGACGATCGTATTGTCCGAGACCGATGCGGTCGTTGTGATCGCGGGAACGGCGGTTGCAGTACCCGCCGGTACAGCGGTCGCCGTCACCGCAGGTTGCCCCTGCTGTTGCACAGTCTGGATGCATCCTGCCATGAGCAGGAATACAACGACTGCAGGTACAGAAAGAAAGAATGTGTTTCATAAGAAAACGCTCCTTGGTATCCCTCTAAAGATATGTGCAATCATAGTTTTTTAAAGATGATCCGGGACGGGGGTGGCGCCGGTGCACACACCCTGTTGGGGGCATTCAAACCTTGGGATCCGTCGAAACTGATCCGGGTTCTGCATCCGGCATGACCGTAACCGGCTCCTGCGCAATGATCTGCATAAACACTCCGATATGGTAATAATCCGCAAGAACCATGTTTCTGAAGGCTGGACGCGGGAGCGCCCCCCCAAACTTCCAGGACTCCGGGGATGGCAGCGGGAGATACCCCGCGATCTCATCCGGTGTGAGATGTGGAATCTCCCGGATCGCCCCTGCCACCCTTTCCGCGGCACCGGTCTTTCCGACACGTATGATCCGCACCCGTTCATCGTCGTACCTGACCTGGACCTGGCCGAGCATGCCCTTTGTCAGGCGCGCCAGTACCCGGTTGAACCGGCTGCCATTAAAGGAATATATGACCACCTCCCTGCCGCTGTTTCCCCGTTCCTCCCGTACAAAGATGCCCTGCCCGCCGATCCCAGATGGCCAGGTACGGAGCGCTTCGCAAAGAGCCTCAGTCATACCTGCATCGAGCGGCAGTACGGTCCCGCCCCGGGCGACGATCCGCTGGACTGCCCCGCATATCACCGGGGAGAGTGACACCTCCCCGCCTGCCTTCCAGAAAACCCGGGACGTGCTCCTTTTCCCGGTTTCCCCCGGCACTATCACCACGAGGTCGTGACCCTCATCACATTTGACCACTGACCAGGTCGCCCCTCCAAGGGAAAAATCCCCGGGGTCGGGGAGGTTTGCAAACCGGGCATCAAGGCTGCCCACCACCTCGCCATCCGGTGTCACCGCCCGGGTACTCTCCTCCCCCGAGGATCACCGAGTACAGCTCCCGGTAATTCGATCGCCCGAACACCCGCTCTGCTTCTCTTCCAAGCATCAGCATCTCACCATCAGCCACAAGATACCCTGCAGAGACCAGATGCCCAAGGATGCGATCTACATCTTCAACAGAGAAACGAGTAAACGGGGAGAACATACGGAGGTCGCGGGCGATCGTGCTCCGCCCCAACCGGGATGCATAAAGGACATGCAGGAAGATTTGCTGGACGAGTACGTTACAGGGTTTTTCCGGGGGAACAAGAGCCTCGACCCTCTTCTCCATGGCGCACTCGATCACTGCACAGCTGGTGAGGAGTTCCCCGGGGTCAGAAAGGAGACATGCAACAAACGCGGCCTGCCCCCGCCGGCCGCTCCGGCCCATCCGCTGCAAAAACGAAGAGACCGAATCAGGCGGGCCTACCTGCACCACGATATCCAGATCCCCGATATCGATACCGAGTTCCAGCGTGCTCGTGCAGCAGATGCACGCCCCCTCCCCGCCGTGGAACGCCTCCTCGGCCTCCTTTTTTTTGGCGGGTGCAACTGATGAGTGGTGGATGTGCAGGTTTTTTATCCGGCCGGCCGCCTCCTGCACGATCGTTTCTGCCGCGCTCCGGCTGTTGACAAAGACAAGCGCTTTTTTTCCGGCAACAAGTGCTGCGAGCGTATCGATCCGACGGGCGGGGTCGGGTTCTATAACGAACCGGAACTTCTTTGCCGTCACCGGCGCAGGGACAGTGACAAGCCGGCGGGTATGGTGGCCACCCGAGAGCCACGCGAGTACCTCGTCCGGGTTCCCGACTGTCGCCGAGAGCCCGATGCGCTGCGCCGGGACCCGGGCGATCCGGTCGAGACGGTCGAGAAGGATCCTGAGGTGGACGCCCCGTTCAGATTCAACGAACACGTGCAATTCGTCCACGATAACATAGCGCAGGTTTGCAAGAGCTGCGGCAGGCCCTTTTTCGTGCAGGAGCACTTCGAGAGACTCCGGCGTTATCAGCAGGAATTGCGGGGCCTCGTCCGCGTTCCATCCCCGGTCACCTTTGGGGACGTCGCCATGCCACTTTGCAAGAGAGAGACCGGTGGGCCGGCAGAACGCGGTAATGCGTTCCTCCTGATCGTTGATGAGCGCTTTCAGGGGAGAGAGGTAGAGGCAGGCGACCCCTTTCGTGCCGGATTTCAGGATATCGTCCAGCACCGGGATCAGGGCGGCCTCGGACTTTCCCCCGGCGGTCGGCGCAATGACGAGCACGTCGCTTCCCTCGTGTATTGCCATATACGCCTGCTCCTGCACTTCGCGGAGCTCGCACCAGCCCAGCCGTTCTGCAAGCACGGCCCTGAGGGACTCGTGCAGGCTGGGAAACACCGATGGCCTGTTCGTAGTACTCCATTGAGCCCTCGCGTGTTATGGTCTTTTGGGGGGATTCCTGCGGATTTTGTTCGTTATGCTGCTTGTCTGCCTGAGCCAATCAGGAAAGGAAATACTGCCGGCCTTCCCTGCAAACGTCGGGGCCGGCTAAAAAAAGAACAATTCCTGCATTTTTTTAAGAAAACCTTTTTTGGTTACGGGGCGGACTAGATAACCATGGAACTCGCGCAGAAGAAATGTTCAACATATAAGCCGGGCTCGCCGCCGATCACCCGGAAGGATACGGTCGAAATTTTAAAAGAGGTGCCCGGCTGGTCGCTTGAGAACGGACACTTAAAGCGCACGTTCACGTTCGAGGACAGCGAGAAGTCCATCGAATTTTTAAACGATGTGCTGACGATGTCCGTTGAAGAGGGCCACATCCCGGATCTCGCCATGCGGGAAGGAAAATTCGTAGATGTGGGATATTACACGTACCCGGCCGGCGGCCTGACCCTGAACGATTTTATCATGGCCGCAAAGATCAACGAGCGCCGGTATAACGAATAAGGATCCAGCAGATCTTTTTTACCGGGGTTCCCTCCAGGAGAGAGGGGCCCCCGATACCCCATCTGATCCCCACAGGACCGATCCGAAGCTTAACCCATCCGGGCCCAATTTGAGCTCGGATTCACCTTCCCGGCGCCCAATCGGAGCCCGTATCAAGCTTCTTTTCAAAATAAGCCCAAATAGGGATTATTTTGGCAATCGGACGGATTAAACGATCCACGTATTCGCGTTTTTTAGGCCGATCTCAGGGCCGTACGGGTGGTTTCATGATCCCGGAAAAAGAGGTTGCCGGAAGGCCGCCATGGGCCGTTTGCAGGCATTATATGGGGCTTAATTTTCGCTTATTTTTTAAAACGGGGGCTTTAAAACGGCTAGATTTCCGGGGGCCGCAATCGGACGGTTTTACAGGTATTTTATCAAACGCCTGATGGGGTGGGACAACCAGAACCGGGAGGCAGGGAACAACAGATTTTGGATCCGGTCTACCAAGATGTAAAACGATTCACGTGATGTGAGGGTCAATAGTTCACGGACTGCCCCGACGATTGAATCGCCCGACAGATCTAATCAACCACAAACCCAT
This sequence comes from uncultured Methanoregulaceae archaeon, assembly GCA_963805035.1. Classification (GTDB taxonomy): domain Archaea; phylum Halobacteriota; class Methanomicrobia; order Methanomicrobiales; family Methanospirillaceae; genus Methanoregula. The sequence continues at coordinate 70,704 of CAWDSU010000010.1, forward strand.
TGGAGCAGCAAGGAAAAACCCGATCCGGTAATGAAAAAGTCTGGCAAGAGGGATGATGAGTATCCAGCAGTTCATTCCTGGAACTACATCACGGTCGAAGGCTACTGCATGCTCAATATGGAGTTTGGCATGTGCAAAGACCGGTATATCTGTGAATTAAAACCGGATGGATCATTTAAACGACAAACGAATGATCGGTACGATCCGACAAAGAAACCGGATCCGTACCCTGAAGAGTGCCCCCGCTCCATCAGGTCGGTATGTATCGGGTGTCAGAATTTTGCATGGTGCGATCCGGATCATCCCGGACGAACAACAAAAAGCGTCCGGCCCCGGATAACCCGGTAAAACAAATAGGTCACATTCACAAAAGTGATACTCACTATCTTCAGATCTTCCATGGGAATGAATTGATCAACCTGTCCGATCAGGGCAACACAAAAATCCCAAAAAAAGATTACTGATACTCCGGTGGCTGGACCTTCTTGGGGAGCCCACCCTTGAAGTGTTGCTGGATCTTGCCGTAATAGTCCCGCAGGTTGTCGTTCATGGTCGGGTGCACCTTCTTCTGGGCCTCCGAAAAGTGCTGATGAGTCACGGTCGCGGCGCCCTCCCGCAGGGCAAACATCCCGGCCTCCCGGCAGAGCGCTTCGAGATCCGCGCCCACGAATCCCTCGGTGATCCGGGCAAGATCCGCGAGGTTCGTGTCCCGGACCGGATCCTCGAACGTGAGGTTCTTCTCGTGCATCAGGTCAACCAGCCTCCGCCGTCTCGCACCTTTTGAAATACCTGTACTCGCATCCTTTACCGGCACTATCGCGGCCTTTACGGTGCTCGCAGTAATGTTTGCATCCTTCCCCAGTTTCTCGATCAGCTCCCCGAACATGTCCTCGGTATAACCTTCGGTCAGGCCGACGATCTCTTCGAGCGCCGAGCCTTCAAGCGGCATGTACTGCGTGTGGATCCCGATGATCTTCCTGCGGTCCTCTAAGGTCGGTTCCCCGATATAGACGAGCCGGTCGAAACGGCCGGCCCGCAGGAGTGCCGGGTCCACGATATCCGGCCGGTTGGTCGCGCCCATGATCACGACATCCTTGAGCTCCTCAAGGCCGTCCATCTCGGTTAAGATCTGGTTGAGCACGTTGTCGATCACGTGCGAGTCGCTCGAAGTCCCCCGGGCCGGAGCAAGCGCATCGATCTCGTCAAAGAAGATGATCGAGGGCGCCACCTGCCGGGCCTTCCGGAAGATCTCGCGCACTGCACGTTCGCTCTCGCCTACCCACTTGGAGAGGAGCTGCGGCCCCCGTACCGGGATGAAATTTGCTCCGCTCTCGCTTGCCACCGCTTTTGCGATCAGTGTTTTTCCGGTCCCCGGGGGACCATAGAGCAGCACGCCCCGGGGCGGTATGATCCCGAGCTCGTCGAACCGGTCATGGTGGGTTAAGGGGTACTCAACAGCCTCGCGGACTTCGGTCTTTGCCGAGTCAAGTCCGCCGACCGCTTCCCACTTCACGTGCGAGACCTCAAGCATCACCTCACGCATCGCGCTCGGACCCACATCCCGCTGGGCACTCCGGAAGTCGCTTGCAAGCACGCGGAGTTTATCCAGCGTCGCCTGCTCAATCTCCTCCTTATCGAGATCGAGCTCCGGCAGGTAGCGGCGCAGGGCCCGGATTGCCGCCTCGCGGGCGAGTGCTGCGAGATCGGCACCGACAAACCCGTGGGTCTGCTGGGCAAGCACACTCAGGCTTACGTCTTCCGCAAGCGGCATGCCCCGGGTGTGGATCTTCAGGATCTCAATCCGGTCTATCTCGCTCGGGACGCCGATCTCGATCTCCCGGTCGAACCGGCCGGGCCGGCGCAGGGCCGCATCGATCGCGTCGACCCGGTTCGTGGCGCCGATCACGACGACCTGCCCGCGTTCCTCAAGCCCATCCATCATGGTCAGGAGCTGGGCGACGACCCGGCGCTCGACCTCCCCGGTCACTTCCTCCCGCCGGGGCGCAATAGAGTCCAGTTCGTCGATAAAGATAATCGAGGGTGCATTCTCCCGCGCCTCCTCGAAGACCTCGCGCAGGCGCTGTTCGCTCTCACCGTAGTATTTTGAGATGACCTCGGGGCCCGCGATCGAGATGAAGTGCGCACCGCTCTCGCTTGCCACCGCCTTTGCGATCAGCGTCTTTCCTGTCCCCGGGGGACCGTAGAGCAAAACACCCTTGGGCGGCTCGATCCCCAGTTTCTGGAAAAGCTCCGGGTGCCGGAGGGGCAGTTCGATCGTCTCGCGGAGACGCTGGAGCTCATCCTTTAAGCCCCCGATATCCTCGTAGCTGAAACGCTTGACCCCTTCGAATCCTGCGGCCGGCTTGTCTGAAAATTCAACCGAGGTATTCTTCGTGATGATGACCGCCTCTTCCGGCTCGATCTCGACAACCTTGAACGCGACGATCTGCGGCTGGACAAACGGCAGGCCCAGCATGATCGGGATCGAGTCGTTTTTCACGACCGGGAAATCCAGGAGGCCGTTAATCACGTGCGGGTTATTGGCAATCGGTATTTTCTTGGGGAGGTCTTCGGGAGGGGCGAGCACAACCCGTTTTGCCTCAATCTCCTCGGAAAGCGTCGATATCTTGACCGTGTCCCCGATGCTCACACCGGCATTGATCCGGGTAAAATTGTCGATCCGGATCTTGCGCTGGTTCCAGTCTTCGACAAGGGATCGCCAGACTTTTGCCACGGTCCGGCGTTTCCCCTCGATTACCACGAGATCCCCTGGTGAAATTTTCAGAAGGAGCATGGTTTCAGGATCGAGCCGCGCTTTTCCCCCGCCCTGGTCGCCGGGATACGCGGAGTCGACCTTCAGTTGCACTTCAGGCATTACCTTAAAGGTCATATACGCAGGGATTTATAAGTACTGTAAATGCGAGTCCTTGTTTTTGACCCGTTTCACGGCGCTAGTGGTGACATGATCACAGCTGCCCTGCTCGACTGCGGGGCCGACCGGGAACGCGTCGCTTGTGCGATGCGGGCCGTTGTCGCGGAGCCGACGGTTGAAACCGTGACCCGGGCCGGGATTCAGGCAGTAAAAGTCCACACCCGTGCCACCCCGGCACACCGGTCTCTTGACGATGTGTACAAAAGGCTCGATGACGCAGCCCCGCACGTACCACCGGAAGCGCTCGCGATGGCACACCGGGTCTTTTCGCGAATCAACGCGGCAGAAGAGGAGGTACACGGGGCCCGTGTCCACTTCCACGAAGTCGGGGCCGACGATGCAATCGCCGATGTGATCGGCGCCTGTACCGCCCTTGCCACGCTCCGTGTCAGCGGTGTCGCGGTGCTGCCGCTCGCACTGGGGTCGGGCACAGCCACCGGATCGCACGGCACCTTCCCGATCCCGGCTCCCGCAACAGTGGCGATCCTTAAAGGATCGGGACTCGTGACTATGCAGGGGAACGATGAGGGTGAACTCTGTACTCCGACCGGTGCCGCCCTGCTCGCAGAATTTTCCTCTGTTGAGGCGGCCGATCTCGGAGGATATACGATCCAAGCTGTCGGTTACGGGGCCGGGAGCAGGGACACGCCGCATTCTCCCAACGTGCTCCGGGCGATGGTGGTGGAAACAACCGGCACCCCCGGTGAACTGCCGCAGGACACGGTCGATATACTTGAGACGAATGTTGATGACGCGAGCGGGGAAGTGATCGGGGAAGCGCTTGCACGGTTCATGGCTGCCGGGGCCCGGGATGCGAGCGCGATGCCTGTCATCATGAAAAAAGGCAGGCCGGGATACCTTGTCACGGTCATCACCTTCCCGGAAATAAGCGCCGGCCTTGCACGGCTCATGGCCCGCGAGCTGGGCACGCTCGGGGTCCGGCGTATTCCGGTCGTCCACCGGTTTGTCGCAGAGCGCACGATAACAGATGTGGAGGTGGAGATCGCCGGGCACAAAAAAAATCTGCCGGTAAAGTGCGGGTGGATGGATGGACGTATCTACACGCTCAAGGCCGAGTTCGATACCGCACGTGACTGGGCGGTGGAGCTGGATCTTCCGGTGCGCGACGTGCTCCGCGCCATTGAGGACGCCGCGTGGAACCAGGTACGGAACCACCAAAAAAGTACAGGCCCGGGTGACCGATGAAGACCGACCGGCTCACGAGCGGGAATGCGGCCCTCGACCGGCTGCTTGGCGGCGGGCTCGAACTCCGCACTATCACCCAGATTTACGGCGGCCCTGCGAGCGGCAAGAGCACGCTCTGCATAGTTGCCGCCGTCTCCTGCCTGCGGGCAGGGGGATCTGTCATCTTTATCGATTCTGAAGGCTTCTCAATAGAGCGGTTCCGCCAGGTTGCAGGCAGCGATACCGAGGCGATCGCGGACCGGCTCTATCTCTTTGAGCCTGTCGATTTCGAGCAGCAGGGCAGCATGATTGCTGAAGCGGACAAGGTCCTCAAGCAGCACAAGCCCGGTCTGCTTGTCCTTGACTCCGCAACTGCACTCTACCGGACTGACCTTGAGAGGGGCAGGGACGCTATGCAGATGCTCACCCGGCAGATGCTTCATCTCCTCGGGTACGCGAAACGGTACGAAACGGCTGTTCTCGTCACCAACCAGGTCTATATGGACACCACGAGAAATACGTTTGCCGGCTTGGGCGGGACATCACTGGAACACATATCGAAGGCCATCATCCGGCTGGACCGTCTCGAAGCGCCCGGGTGGCGGCGGGCAACGCTCGTCAAGCACCGGTCGCGACCCGAGGGTGCCTTATTCGAGTTCGAGATCGTTCAGGACGGGATCCGGGTAAGGGAATAATACCGGCAGGTCCTGCCCGAAAATGGTCCCCGGGGCATCCCCCTGACAACCGGAAACTGCTGATATATTAATATCTTATCTCACCAATATTATTCATTTAATGGTTCAAGGACGGGAGATCACCGCACAGATCAAGGAGGCCCTCGCACGAAACCCGCAGGGCCTGAGCATCACCGATCTAGTCCGTGAGATTCCGGTTAACCGGAACACCGCCGGGAGATATCTCGAAAAACTGCTCATCTCCGGGCAGGTGGAGATGCGCCATTTCGGCATGGCCAAGATCTATGCACTCGCAAACCGCGTCCCGGTCTCTGCGGTGCTCTCGATCTCCTCAGAGCTCATCATGCAGCTGGACAGCAGCATGAGGATTGTTTTTATCAACGACACATTTGCACGCTTCCTTGCCACCCCGGTACATGACCTTATCGGGAAAAATATCGAATATTCCCCGCTGGTGACGGCATTTGACGATCTTTTTGACGGATTTCTGGTTAAGGTAAAAGCGGGTCTGGTCGGCACCGAGTGGAAAGGCGAACTTGCTCCAGCAGGGGGAGGGATCGTCTTCTCCTGCCGGATCGCGCCGACGGCACTTGATCGTGGGCAGAAAGGAGTGTCAGTCATCCTTGAAGACATAACCCGGCGAAAAGAGGACGAGAAGCGGGTACAGAAGAGCGAGGAACTCTACCGGTCTCTCGCAGAGAGCTCGCAAGACCTGATCTTTGTCATCAACGCGCAGGACCGGGTGGAGTACGTCAACAGTTATGCCGCTGCCGCCCTTCAAAAGCCGTCTGAAGAGATTATCGGTTCTGACCGCAGTTCTATATTCCCGCCGGACATCAACAGGCGACAGGAAGCCTCCCTGCGCCGGGTTTTTTCCATCGGTGAGATGAGCCGGAGTGAGACCGCGATATCGTTCCGTGAGATGACAAGGTGGTTTGACCATGTGCTTGTGCCGCTCTGGAACCCTGACGGATCGGTACGGGCGGTTCTCGGAGTGTCGCGTGACGTCACGGAGCGGAAACGGTCAGAAGAAACATTGAAAAGCAGCGAAGAGCGGTACCGCAGGCTCATGGAACATTCGTTCGATGCGGTCGTGGTTCACAAGAACGGTATCATTACCCTCGCGAACCAGGCTGCGGTCAGTCTCGCCGGCGCATCGAGCCCATCGGAACTTATCGGAAAAAACATTCTCGAATTTATTCATCCTGATTTCCGGGATCTTGTCCGGGAGCGGATAGCAGCGATGACCAGCAGGGTTGAAATGACCGCTGTCGATATTGCCGAAGAAAAATTCCTGAGGGTTGACGGAAAAGCCATCGATGTCGAGGTTGTCGCCACCGGTTTTCTCGATGCCGGAACGCCCGCGGTCCAGATAGTATTCCGGGATATCAGCCGACGCAGGGAACTGATGGAAACGCTGCGGATGTCAGAAGAAAAATACCGGATTCTCGTCGAGCACAGCCAGAGCGGTGTGTTCATCATACAGGGCCGGCAGATCCGGTATGTCAACTCGGCATTTGCCCGGATCCTCGGAGGCATCCCTGATGATTTCATCATGCATGATTTCGGGGAGTTCATCGCGCCGGAAGACCAGGACTGGGTATCGAGCGGGGCCTTTCCCGGCAGCGTGGCGAGGCCGTGCCGGAACACTATGAGTGCTGGTTACTCAGACGCGACGGCACGACCAGGGTTTTTGTTTCCTTTGATGCCGGGCTCATCAAGTACCAGGGAAACCTGGCAAGCATGGGGACTATACGGGATATCACGGAGCAAAAACATACCGCAGATGCACTCCGGGAGAGCGGGGAGATGCTCCGGGCTGTATTCGACAGTACCTTCCATTTCACCGGTATGATGACACCCGAGGGGATTCTCCTTGATGCCAATCGTACGGCCCTGGAATTTATGAATGCCCGCCGGGAAGATGTCCTCAACCACCCCTTCTGGGAAACTGCCTGGTGGCAGGGTAATGCAGCGCAGGCATGGAAGCTGCGGGAGGCCATCGGCAGAGCTGCCACAGGGGAATTTGTCAGGTACGAAGCCGAGCTGCAGGGAGCCGGTAATACCACCACGCTGGTCGACTTCTCCCTCAAACCGGTATTCGACTCAGAAGGCAGAGTCCGGTTGCTCATCTCTGAAGCCCGTGATATTACCAAAAGCAGGCGTGCCGAGGAGGCGCTCCGGGAGAGCGAGGACCGGTTCCGGAGAATATTCGAGGATGGTCCGCTCGGTATGGCGATAGTAGGCAGGGACTTCCGGTTTGTCAATGTGAACCGGATGTTCTGCGAGATGCTGGGGTACACTGAAGGAGAACTGCTGACCAGAACGTTTGCGGATATAACCCATCCTGATCATCTGGATAAGGATATGGCCGAGATCAAAAAACTCTATGCCGACGGGATTGCCAGGTACCGCACGGAAAAGCGTTATATCAGAAAGGATGGCTCCGAAATCTGGGGTTCGCTGACAGTTACTCCGCTCAGGGACCGGGAAGGCTGTATCATCTCAACACTCGCTCTTGTCGAAGATATTACTCAACGGAAACGGACCGGGAAATAAGTGGGATGGCAATCAGGACGGCCAAGATGCCTGCAAAATGCCGGACTTATTCGCTGAAATGAACGGATGCACTGGAATACCGATCACTTTCACCTTCCGCCCGCCGTCTCTTTAAATGCCGCACCCGCCAAAGGGGCATATATGCCCGGATGCGGGGAAAAACTGGCAAAACTCACTTCCGGCAGCCAGTACCGATGTCTGTATGCCGGGGGAGTGCATACAGATGCTCACCACGGGTGCCTGCATCACGTACAACCAGAACGCAGGTGGCTGCAACCGGATGCTCAAGGTGCTCCTTCACGGGAGCTGCTCGTATGACTGCGCATACTGTTCTGTCCGGCTCGACCGGCCACGGCTCGCATTTGCACCCCGCGAACTTGCCGCGACGTTCCTTGCACTGTACCAGAAAAACCTTGCCGGGGGCCTCTTTCTCACTTCAGGGATACCGTATGACACCGACGATGTAATGGCCGAGCTGGTTGAAACTGCCAGGATTCTCCGGGGCGAGGGATACAGCGGGTACCTGCACCTGAAGATCCTACCCGGGGCCCGGCGGGAGGATATCAGGGAGGCAGCGCGGTTCGCGGACCGGATCAGCCTTAATGTCGAGACAACCGGGGAGAGCCGGCTCCGTGCCCTCTCCGGGATCAAGGACTATACCGGCGATATCCTGAAACGGCTCGACTGGATCGCGGAGGCTGCGCCCGGACGGCACACAACGCAGTTGGTGATCGGTGCGGCAGGGGAAACCGATATGGAAATTTTTGACTGCGTTACCTCGCTCTACGAGCGCATATCCCCCTCGCGGATCTATTACTCAGCTTTCCAGGCGCTGCCGAAAACGCGGCTGGCCTCGCGGGAAAGCACCCCCGCGTGGCGATCACGCCGCTGGTACCAGATGGACTATCTCATTCGGGAGTACGGTTTTACCAGGACAGAACTGCTGCCCCTGCTGGACGAAGGGGACACACTCCCTAATGATGATCCCAAAGCGCTTCTTGCTCGGGGCCGGGAACCCGTCGATCCCAACACCGCATCGTTGAGCGACCTCATCCACGTCCCCGGCATCGGAACGGTCACCGCACACGCCATTCTGCAGGCACGGGAACGGCATGCGATCCGGACGCCCCGGGATCTCGGCGTGTCCGGTTCCTGCCTGAAACGGGCGCTGCCCTACCTGGCATTTTCCGGTGCAGCCCGGCAGGTGACCCTCGCAGGGTTCCGGTAAGCGCTGAAAGGACGGTACCACAAAAAGAGATCAATAGGTGATGACGCCGCTATAGACCGTGACAGCCGGGCCTTCCATCTTCACGCCATCGTTGAAATGAATGGTGAGCGGGCCACCCTGAGTCTCGACATGGATGATGTCGCCCGTAGAGCCAAGTTTGCGCACGATCGCCGCAGATGCTGTCACGCCGGTCCCGCAGGAGAGCGTCTCTTCTTCGACACCGCGCTCGAACGTCCGCACCCGGATAGAATCATCGCCGGTCCTTTGCACGAAATTCACGTTTGCGCCGTTTAAAAAACTGGCATGGTGCCGGATCGGCGGGGCCACCAGAGCGATGTCGACGCTGTCAACTGCATCAATGAGGATCACCGCGTGGGGGACACCGGTGTTTACAGCGTAGACGTCGAACTCACCGATACGCTCGCGGTATTCGCCGTCCCCGGTTGCCGGGATATCCCTGCGTTCAAATTTCGGCATGGGCATGCGTATCGTCGCGGCAAAATCCTCACCGGCATAGACAAGGGCCACACCGACTTCCCCTGCAGGTGTCTCGACCGTGCAGGTCTTCCCGATATACCCGGCATCGAACGCGTACTTGGCAAGGCACCGGATACCGTTGCCGCACATCTCGGCCTCGCTCTCGTCCGGCTGGAAGATGCGCATCCTGATATCACAGGTAACGGATTTTGAGAGATACAGGATGCCGTCAGCCCCGATCCCGAACCTCCTGTCGCAGTAGAGGGCGGCAAACTGCGCCTTCATGTCATCAGGAATGACCGTCTTCTCATATTCATCGATAAGCACGAAATCATTGCCGTTCCCGTGCAGTTTGGTAAAGGGGATCTCCATCTCGGTTCTCCAGATAACGTGACGCAACCCTTTTTATTGGATTGCTGATGCCCCGGATTGCTGGTTAATCAATCCTGAGGTGTTTTCGTCAATAAACGCATCGGCCCGCTTCACCACGATACCAGGAAATAACACGTTTACTCCCCGTTGAGACCTTCCGGCCCGAAAGCGGTATGGAACTCGTCGATCCCCCATCCGAGGTAATCCCGTATAATGATATAGGCCATCTGCGGGGGGATCGCCCCCTTCTCGGTCACGATCAGGTCGATATACTCAGCAGGAGTAACGTCAAAGGCCGGGTTCCTGACGGTGACGTATGGAAGTGTTCGGGCGATCTCGTCCGGGAGGACCTCGCTTCCGGCCCTCTCTTCGATCCGGACAAGTTCCCCGAGGATCGTGCGGGGTGCAAACTTGTAGGTCTCAGCAGCAACCATCATGTTCACCCGCGCCTCGCGGGCGGAGTGGGCGACTTGGGCGGTCCCGATCTTGTTGACCACCGCCCCATTCACGGTCACCGCGTCAGCCCCGACGATCACCAGATCAATATCGTTGATAAAAGACCTGACAGCAGAATCCACGATAAAATTTGTTTGTATGCCTGCGTCGTTTAAGGTCCGGATCGTAATGAGTCCCTGGTTCCTCGGCCGCACTTCCGTTGCAAAGACCTCAATCTCCTTTCCCTGCCGGTGCGCCTCGATAATGCACGCGAGCGCAACCTCCGAGTTGCAATGGGTGAGGATCGTATCACCATCGCGAATATGGCTGGCCCCGAACTGTGCAATCCGTTCCACCGCATTCTGCGACGACCTGATGAATTCATCGGCGCGCCGGACTACACCGGCCCGCGCCTCATCCGTAGATTGTGCATGTCCGAGACCGGCCATAACGATGTGGACGGCATTGGGCAAGGAGACGGCTGTCGGGCGGGTGGCAAGGAGCATCGCAGCGGCACGTTCCATTTCCTGCCGGAATGCACCAGGTGCCCGGGCCCGGACCGCGAGGGCATGATCCCGGAGGGCTTCTGCGACGGCCCGTGCGATCCTCCCCGCCCCCCTGATCTCCATGCTCTTTATCTTGTCTGCAGTTTCAGGTACGATCATCAGCATCACTGATTCAATGGAGAGGGGAACCTACATAGAGCTTATTACCGGGTGAAGCAATGACGACAGCCGTGGTTTTCGATAGTGCCGGGACGCTCCTGAACACTTACCGTGTCGCTAAGGATATCGAACGGCAGGTACTTATGCCCGGGATCGAGACGACGACCCTCACCTTCACCTCGCTGGAACGTGTCCTTATCGTTCTGCCGGTCCATTCCAAGCATATCATCGCAACCCCGCCGGATATGTTGCTCTCTGCCTACCTTGTGGACAACGAGATCGGCTTTGGGATCAGCTGCACCAGGAAGATCACGACCGCGGAGGAGATCGGCGATATGCTGTATACTGACACCCGCGCACGTGTCGGCGACCTCCAGGAGTGCATCCGTAACGTCTGGGGCGTCTGCAGGGGCGAAACGATGCTCACGCTCAACAGCGGCGCCATCCTTAACATGGCACAAAAGGCTATAGAGTTCACCATCACAGCGGGCGGATGGCCGTTCGAAGGCGCAAAGGAGACCGTCACCGCTTTGCATCGGATGGGCGTGCCCACGTTCATCGCGTCCGGTGACCGTTCAACCAAACTCGAGATCATGGCCGATCACCTCGGCATCCCCCGCGACCGGGTCTACGGTGTGGCGACACCTTCGGTCAAGGCGCAGATCGTAGCGGACCTCAAAAATGAGTACGACCGGGTCGTCATGGTCGGCGACGGGATAAATGACCTCGGTGCGTTTACGAAAGCTGATACCGCCATCCTCACGGTACAGCAGTCAGGTAACCGTCCTGAGGAACTTTTCAGGGCCGCCGACTACGTAATCACTCACGTAAGAGAGATACTGCCCATCATAGGAACGCTCCTCAGGCACCCCGACACTTCCCGATCGTGACGACAGCGTGCATCATATAAAAGGTAATATGACACCAGTACCACATTAGGTACAAGGGAATTATGAAGGCACCACTGATCACGGTCGACAACATCTGCATGGATTTTGACGGCACGCATGCCCTCAGAAATATTTCATTCGAGATCGCCGAAGGGGAGATTCTGGGGATCATAGGGAGGAGCGGAGCCGGCAAGACCGTGCTGATGCACCTTATGCGCGGGGTGGAACAACCGCCCACGAGTGGCAGGATCATCTACCATGTTTCGGCCTGTCCATCCTGCGATTATATAGACGTTTCCAGTTCTATCGGGAAACCATGCCCGCACTGCGGTGGCACGCTCGCAGCACTCGATGTGGATCTCTGGAACGAGGCCAACGATGCGTTGAAACGGCGAGTCATGCACCGCACTGCGATCATGTTCCAGCGGACATTTGCCCTGTATGGCGATGACCGTGTGATAGAAAACGTCCTTCACGCACTTGACGATATCGATTATCCTCAGGAGAAAGCGATCAACCGTGCAGCAGATCTCATCGATCAGGTCCGGCTCTCCCACCGGATGATGCATATCGCACGTGACCTCTCGGGGGGCGAAAAACAGCGGGTGGTGCTTGCCCGGCAGCTCGCAAAAGAGCCGTTTTTACTCTTTGCCGATGAGCCGACCGGCACGCTCGATCCCGGTACTGCGAAAGTAGTCCACTCAATGCTCACCGACGCGGCAAAGACCAACAATATGGGCATGGTGGTTACATCCCACTTCTCGCAGGTGATCGAGGATGTGGCCGACCGCGCCATCCTGCTTGTCGACGGTACTATAACAAAAATCGGATCACCAAAGGATGTGATTTGTGAGTTCATGAAAGGCTGTGACGACACGGAGACCTTCGAACACACGGACACCGGCGAGAAGATCATAGGGGCACGGGATCTCATCAAGCGCTACATCTCGGTCGACCGGGGTGTCGTCAAAGCTGTCAACGGCGTCAGTTTTGATGTATATACCAAGGAGATCTTCGGCATCATAGGAAAGAGCGGTGCGGGAAAAACAACGCTCTCGCGGATCATTGCCGGCCTCATAGAACCCACGAGCGGGGAGATCAATATCAAGATCGGTGAGGAATGGGTGGATATGACCAAGCCCGGGGTCAACCAACGGGGCCGGGCTACAGAGTACATCGGCCTTTTGCACCAGGAGTACGACCTCTACCCACACCGTACAGTGCTCGATAACCTCACTGATGCGATCGGTCTTGAATTTCCCAAGGAGCTGGCCATGCGAAAAGCCATTGTCACCCTGAAGATGGCCGGGTTCTCCGAAGAAAAAAGTCACGAGATCCTCGATCGGTTGCCGGGCCAGCTCTCTGAAGGAGAGCGTCACCGTGTTGCCCTCGCGCAGGTCCTGATCCGGGAACCCAAGATCGTAATCCTCGATGAGCCGACCGGTACGATGGATCCGATAACAAAGATCGATGTCAAACATTCCATCATGCATTCACGGGATGAGATAGAAGAGACATTCATCGTGGTCTCTCACGACATGGACTTCGTACGCGAAATATGCGACCGGCTTGCCCTGATGCGGGGAGGGAAGATAGTCGAGATCGGAAAGACGTCCGATGTACTCGCGCACCTGACCGAAGATGAACGCAGGATCATGAGCCAGAGCCAGCCTCCAGCGTGAGAGGCACACATGATCCGTGTTCACCTTGACGGGGAGCTTCATGAAGTCAACGAGGGAAGCACGCTTGGCTCCCTTATCCCGGAACATCCGGCAGGATCGGCCGTCGCTCTTATCCGGCCTGCCACGCAAGAGCAGGAAAAAACCGAAAGCATCACGGTCACCACGACATCCGGGGAGATTACCCTCGAATTAACCGGCCATGAGGTGGAGGTTCTTGAACGGCCGGATGCGGCCGGCAGCCTCTTCCTTCACTGGACGGACCGGTACGCGGCTGCATTCGGGCCTTTTCCCTCCAGTATCAGACCGGAGCGTAAACCCCATCTCTACGAGAGGGGTGACGTGATCCTCGGATGCGGCGGATACGATCCGAAGACCTCGTACCTTATTTTTTCAAAGAGCCGCCACCTCGCGGATCACGGCGCTGATGAAACCGGCGGCGTTGTTGGCCGTGTTGTGAGCGGAAGGGCCGTGCTCGACCGGTGGGCGACCGGTGACAGGGTAACAAAATTTGAACCGGTTATCAGCTGGGCAGATACAAGCCGGTCGTTTACCACCACTGACCCCAATCTTGTCATAGAAGACGGGATGCTCATCGTAACCCATGTCGAAGTGACTGCACAGGGGTATGCCCCGGAGCGGATCACGACTGAGGCGGCAGGGAGTGTTGAACACCTGCTCATCACACTCCAGTCCGGAAAGTTTCTGGTCGGGCGTGCGACAAGCACTCACATCCTTGACCAGAAGCTCGTGGGCACTGATGTGCCGGCACAGTACGAGCGCCCCCGGCGCGAGGGAACGGTAACTGTGCGTACGGGAGGGCCTTCAATCGGTGGCGTGTATATCTACCGTGCAGATGTCCCCAGCAGCCCGGCCCACAGCGTGGTCGGGCAGGTTGTTCATGGGATCGAACTGGTAAAACTTGCAAAAGAAGGCGATCTCCTCTCCATGAAAGTGGTTCCCTCGCGCATCGACCTCCTTGGACTGCCACTTCCGGAGGCAAAGAAGGTGGCGAAAGACCGGGGGATCAGCCTTGTGATCGATACCAATGCTGCAGACCGGATTGTCGTGTCGCAGGAACCGGGCACAACGCTGGATGTACTCAGCGAACGTTCGGCAACGGTGACGACCGCGCCGTTCGAAAAGGTGATCGATATCGCGCTTGATGATACTCAAGCCCCCCTGAGCTGTGATGTGTTCCGCCGGATCACAGGATTAAAAGAGCACGATGCCGGTATGATGCCGGCCTTTTTCATATTCGACGATGTATATCTCTTCAAACCCAAAATCCCGACGACCGCAAAGATCTATCCCGAGAACTGCCCGGTCGGCGAGGTCCCCGCTGCAGCCCTTGCCATTACCAACGATGCACGCAAAGGGACTGGCCTTGTCGGGGTGCGGTTATCAGCAAACCGGGAGTTCGGGCCGACATCGGAACCGTTCGAAGGCACCAATATTATCGGACGGGTGATCGATACGGAAAAACTCAAAAAAGTAAAGGAGCGGCAGATGGTGTATATACGCGAGGTGAAACAATGACCGACTACACCCCGGCATACGTCGGAACGGTGACCCGGTACGTCGTCGTGGAATCATATACGGTGACCCCGGCGGATGTGGCGATCCGGGCGTACGAAGTGGCAAATGGCGTGATGATCAAAGAGAACTGTTTCGGTCTGGTCATCATGGGAAAAGAGGATGAGGTCAATCGCGTGATCGCCGAGGTCAGGAAGATGGACCCGGCCCATATCTTTGTCAAGGACCGCGGCTTCCCGCCGGGAGATGCCCGAAGGTGCCGGGCGTCGCTTGGCGGGGCACGGCCCGGTTTCCACGGGATCGAGTTCGAGATGACGATCCTCCCCTACATCTCAAACGGCCTTGAAAAAACAGAGGCCCTCGACCCTGCGACCGTGCCGGCGCCGGCTGTGATCTCCTCCGCCGGCTGGATGTCTATACGTTGAAGAAAATGATCGATGCACAGGAGCCCTGACCATGGCAAAAATTTTCATCTATCCCACAACGAGCCTGATCCTCTCCGACATGGTGACCCGGTTCGGGCACACCCCGCTCGGTTCTGCGATTGCGATCCGCGAACGCGTCCAGACCGCCGGGCTTGAATCCGCACCGCTCCAGATAACACCGGAGGAACCAAAAAAAGGGCTCCACTGGGCGGCGGTGGAAGTCCCCAGCGGCGTACGGGGGCGCATGGCGCTCTACGGCCCGATGGTCGAGCAATGCGACGCCGCGATCATCATCAACAACGCCGACCTCGCGTTCGGCTGCATGGGCTGTGCACGGACAAATGAACTCTTAAAGTTCCTCCTTCGGCAGAAAAATATGCCAAGACTCGAACTGGAATACCCAAGAACCGAGGACGAGGGCACGCAGTTTGTCGCGGCAATCAAACGGTTCCTTGTCGATCTCGGAGGGAAGAAATGACGGCCCCGGTACGCATCGCCCAGCTCTCCTGCGGCGCGGAATACTCAGGAGTCCAGCATGAGATTAACGAGGCGGCAAAATCCGTCAATGGCGAGATCTTCTACCCTGATGTTGCGCTCAAGGATATCGTGCGGGACTTTGACACGTTCGGCCTTGAAGTCAGGAGTCCCGACTTAAAACTCGCTATCGCACGGGCGATGGCGCTTGTCGAAGGCCGGGTGGAAGCCGACGCAGTCTTTATCGCTACCTGTTTCCGGTGTGCCGAGGCTGCAATCGTGAGAAACGAACTCAGGCGCTATATCCTTGAACATTCGAAGCTCCCGGTTGTCAGTTACTCGTTTACCGAACGCACGACATCAGGAACGCTCCTTACCCGGATGGAGGCGCTCACGACCATTGCCCGACGCCGGGCACTCCTTGCCCGGGAGGTGCAGGAAGGAATCACGCTCGGGATAGATTCCGGTTCCTCGACTACAAAAGCCATCCTGATGAAGGACAACAGGATCGTCGGCAAAGGCTGGCAGCCGACGACCGAGGTGCTCAAGTGCGCCCACGACGTTGTCGATCATGCGCTGGCCGAAGCGGGAATGAAACTCGAAGATGTCCAGGCGATCGGCACTACCGGCTACGGACGTTTTCTGGTCGGAAAAGATTTCAACGCCGATCTGATCCAGGAAGAGCTGACCGTGAACTCCAAAGGGGCGGTTTACCTTGCCGGCAAGCAGCACGGGCCGGCGACTGTGATCGATATCGGCGGGATGGACAATAAGGCGATCACGGTCATGGACGGCATCCCGGGTACCTTCACGATGGGTGGCATCTGCGCCGGTGCAAGCGGAAGGTTCCTGGAGATGACCGCAAAGCGTCTTGGGGTCGATATCACGGAACTCGGGCCGCTTGCGATGAAAGGTATGGGCGGCCGGGTGCCCATGAACAGTTACTGTATCGTGTTCGGTACCCAGAGCCTGGTCAACGCCCTCGCTGCCGGGCAGTACCCGGGAGGATGTGGCGGCAGCGGCCTGTCACAGTGTCGCCGAGCAGGTCTTCGAGCAGCAGCTCCAGGAAGTGGATATCAAGGAGCCCGTGATCATGGTCGGCGGAACCTCGCTCATCGAGGGACTGGTCTTTGCGATGGGGGAACTCCTCAAGATAAAAATCGTCGTCCCGCCGCATTCACAGTACATCGGTGCGGTCGGTTCGGCGCTGCTGGCATCAGGGTTCATCCGGGACGGGACAGATGCAGGCCATTGAGTATTTTGAGGTGGAATGCACGGAAAAGCTCGGCGGGGAGTACTACTGGCAGATCGCAAATGATGTCCTCCTCGACCACAACCTGCTCCGGGTGATTCACAAGATCCATATCTACATCGACCCGAAAATCCCCATCTTTGTCGCAGTGGGCATCTTAAAGAAAGTCGCCACACTGGTACGGGTCGGGGACATCGCGAACGTCAACCCGCAGGAAGGCAAGATGACGCTTGCAATCTCGGACGAGACCTATCTCGCACCGATGCTCAAGCAGTTCTGGGACCGGTTCGGCAAAGACCATGTCGACCAGCCGGACCGGTTCACGGTCATCCTGACCGGGGTTCCGGCCAGTGCCCGGGAGATCGAGGAGATGGCGATTGCCGACCCCAGCCAGGCACTGTACAAGGACCTGGTCTACGCCCTCCGGTGTGTCTGTCCCGAGGGGTTCCGGGTCAGGAGCGAGAATTACGGGGCCGAGAAGTTCTCGTTTGTAGCAAGCGAGGATATGCTGACCGACGCCGGCCTTGCGCTTGTCCGGGAAAAATTCGCGCTCATGGGAGAGACACCATGATCCTTGTTCCCATCACGTACAAGGGCGGGGTATACCGGCACAGCGAGATCATCGACCTGATCGAGGATCTGGGGGGATACATCGTCCAGAAGCACATGATCGCGCAGGAAGTCGTGCTCCAGTGCTTCGTGCCAAAGGACGACGTTGACCTGATCCGGGCAATCGGGAAACCGCTTGCGGGAGAGGTGATCGACTCCCCGCTGGTCGGGACCGAGATCGCGGTCGTGAGCATGAGTCTCGAGATCCACCACCTTCCACACCCGTCCTGCGATATCGCGGAGTACGTGCGGCGGCTGGGTGCCAAGAGCAACATGGTCGGGATGGCCCGGGGCGTGGGAAAAAGGATCGCCGGGATCAACGATGAGGAGCGGGATGTCATAAACGAGCACGATATCGCGGTATTCCTGCTCGGGAACTTCGAGACCTGTATCGAGCACAAGATGCCGGTGATGCTCCGGGGGATCGATGTGCCGGTCGTGCTCTGTGGCGGCCCGGACAAGGAGGTGCTCGAACGGATTGTTGAGCCCAAGGTGGACGGGTATGTGGGAAATGTCGGCCGGTTCATGCACCGCACCAAGGAGTCCGAGGAACTCACCAAGCTCGACGAGATCATCGCAGAGATCACCCGGGTGCTCGAAAAGCGCCGTGAAGAGATCGCAAAGGATCCCCTCTCGGTCGCCCCGGCCCGCCTCATGGACGTGATCCGGGAGCGGGTGCCGGCAATTTTGAGCGTCACGTCGCCGACCCCGCTGACGGTGCAGATGTCAGGCCTCAGGGTGAAACTGCCGTACGACACCTTCGCAGAGGTGCTCCGGAAGACCGAGATCGAAGACGGGATCACGATTGGCGATATCGCGGATATCGGGCCCTCACGCATGCGGGACTACATCATTTTGAGGGTCAGGCCGTTTTCGGAAACGAATATGGTGATATAGGAGTATAGCATGGGACGCAGGCAGGAAGACGAATTTGAGGACCGGCTCAGGAAGATTGTCGAACAGGGTGCCGACGCAACGGCCGAAGAATGGCTGAAGATCATGGAGAGGGAGTACGGGAAGGTACCGCTGATCTTCCAGCGCATGGGCGAGAGGCCCGAGGTGCTTATCTCCCACCTGCTCTACAAGGGCACCGTAGCAGAGACCAGCCGGCTCGACCCCAAGTACGTGGAGCTGATCAGTATGGCCGTCGGTGCAGCCCTGAAATGCCAGTACTGCACGAGCTACCATATGCAGGCAGCGGTCAGGATGGGTGCGACCCGCGAGGAGATCCTTGAAGTCATCCTGCTCTCGGGGATGATCTCGAATTCTTCTGTCCTTGCCAATGCCTACCGGGTGATCGACCAACGGTTGGAAAAGTGCTTTCCCTGCGAGGTAAAATCGGTGCAGGAAAAACCCGCCGCATCAAAGAATGCAAAAGCCGGAAGGACGAAGAAATAAGATTTTTTTCCTTTTTTGGTTAGTCCCTGAACCCTTCAGGAGTGTGCCCCATCACGCCCTTCCTGGAGACTTTCCCGGGATTTTCGAGATTTATTTCAACTGCATTTCCCCACAGGGAAGTGTCCGGCCCGGTAATTCCCGGGCGTAGGTTACGTGAGCCGGGAACATTGTGTAGTGATGCTGGGGAGTGGTGAGCATACAGTGCACCGCCCGATCCTCACTACACCATATGGAATACTGTTCCAGCCGGCAGAAGGTACTTCACCATCCGGAAAATGACACAATCTTGCAGCCGGAACCGAACCAGAATCATGAGGGGCCGGATGGAGTCGGGCCACTTTTTCGTGCGGACGCGGGTTATGGACGCGTGGCCACACGACAAAATTACGACGGATCTCACTGCGGTTCTCCTGCTTTTTAAAGAATAGAAGTACACCATCCGACCCCCTCCACACCCCGGACATGAAGCATGAAATCGCAGTAAAGACCCCCATATCAGCTTTTTAATCCTCCAAAAGACCATAGATCAAACAAATGTGCGGGATCGCAGGACAGGTACTGCTATCAGGGAGGCAGGCCGGATCGCCGGCTCCTCGCGGCAATGTCGGAGAGGCTCGCCCACCGGGGGCCGGATGGTGAAGGGTCGCATATCTGCGAAAATACCGGCCTTGTCCACCGGCGGCTTGCCATCATCGATCTCACCCCCGACGGTCTCCAGCCGATGACCAACGAAGACAACACCCTCTGGCTGGTCTTCAACGGCGAGATCTATAATTTCGTCGAGCTCCGCGAGGAGCTGGTGCACCATGGGCATACGTTCTTCTCGAAATCCGATACAGAGGTGATCCTCCATGCGTACGAGGAATGGGGACACGACTGCCTCGCCCGGTTCAACGGGATGTGGGCATTCGCACTCTGGGACGAGAGGAAGCAGGAACTTTTCTGCGCCCGGGACCGGTTCGGTATCAAGCCGTTCTATTAC
The DNA here is from genome assembly GCA_963805035.1 of uncultured Methanoregulaceae archaeon. Classification (GTDB taxonomy): domain Archaea; phylum Halobacteriota; class Methanomicrobia; order Methanomicrobiales; family Methanospirillaceae; genus Methanoregula. The sequence goes on from CAWDSU010000010.1 coordinate 90,497, forward strand.
GCAGAGGCCGGCGGATCGTTCCTGTTCGCTTCAGAGATCAAAGCGCTGCTTTCCCACCCTGCGGTTGGAAAGAAACCGGATGAAAAAATGCTCTGCACCTACCTTGCGTGGGGTGTGCAGGATCACTGCAGCCGGACGATGTTTGAGGGCATTTCCCAGATCGAGCCGGCCCATGCCCTGATAGTTACCAGAGATGGGATCCAGCCGCCCTTCCGGTACTGGGATGTAAAGGTGAACCCGGCGTTATGGGGAGATGAAAATAATGCGGCAGTCGCAGAGTGCCTCGGGACTCACCTCCTTGAGGCGACCCGGATCCACCTGAGGAGCGATGTGGCCATCGGCACCTGCCTCTCGGGCGGGATCGACTCCTCGGCACTGACAGCCATGATCAACACCCTCATCAGGAGCGATGCCCCGGGGAGCGTAGGTGCGCGGCAGAAGACGTTCTCGGTGGTATTCCCGGGCACGCGGTTCGACGAGAGCCGGTACATCGATGAGGTCGTAGCCGCCACGGGTGTTGATGCGGACCGGACAGCGCCGGCCCCGGGCCAGCTCCGGGAGGATATCGGCCGGCTGGTGTATATGCAGGACGAGCCGTTCGGTTCGCTCTCCATCTATGCCCAGTACTGCGTGATGCGCCTCGCGCACTGGAAGGTCAAGGTGGTGCTGGATGGGCAGGGGGCAGATGAACTCCTTGCCGGGTACCTGGGCTACCAGGGCAGTTACATCCGGGGACTCATCCGGACGTTCCACTGGTGGACAGCAATCAGTGAGATCGCGGGCAGTTTCCGGAAACACCGGGCGTTCTTTGCTGCGGCCCGACAGCAGCTGCGGGTGCGCAAAACACGACGGGGCCTCGTGAAATGCAGCGGGGAGCCGGTCGACCGGTACCAAGGCTCCCTCGATTCCGTCCTGCACCGCGAGCTCCTCTCCACCAACCTGCCGGCCCTCCTCCACTACGAGGACCGAAACTCAATGGCATTCTCCCTTGAGTCCCGCGTGCCGTACCTCGATGTGCGGCTGGTGGAGTACATCGCATCCCTCCCCCTCGCGCAGAAGCTCCGAAAGGGCAGTACTAAGGTCTCCCTCCGGGCTGCCATCCGGGGTCTTGTACCCGAATCGGTGCGGTGCCGGGGGGACAAGATGGGCTTTGTCACACCGGAAGAATGCTGGATGAAAGACGACCTCCGGCCGTTTATGCTCGAAATCTTCCTCTCGGGCAGTTTCCAATCCCGGCCCTACTGGGATGCCAGCGCAGTTGCACGGGATTACCAGGCATTCCTTGCCGGAATGTCCACGTATTCCCCCGAGATCTGGCGGATTGCCTGCACCGAGCTCTGGCTGAGGACGTTTTTTGATACCCCGTCCGCGGTTGCGCCCGTGGCGTGACCAGTGCCGTCCAGGATCGGCTTATATAAATGATAATCCGGACACTTTACTCTAAGAAGATTGACCGGGATAGGGAAAGAGTCCCGGGGCAGGTAAAGCGAATTCATGAAGACCATTATCCTTGCAGGCGGCGTGGGAACGCGGCTATGGCCCCTCTCCCGCGAATATTTCCCCAAACAGTTCATCCCGATGGACGGGACATCGCTGTTCCAGAAAACCTGCGAGCGGGCAAAAAAATTCTCGCGGGAAGAGGATATCTGGGTGGTGACCAACGAGATCCATCAGTACCTCGTCCGTAACCAGATGGAGGATCTGGGGTACGCCATACATCAGGGACATATCCTTGCCGAGCCTGAGCAGAAGAACACCCTGCCCGCCATTGCATGGGCGATGCAGCAGATCAAAAAGGAGAACAGGAACGCCACGACGGTGGTCTTCCCCAGCGACCACCTGCTCGGCGATAGTGCGGCCGGTCAGATCCGGGCCGCCGAACCCCTCGCAAAAGACTATCTGGTCACATTCGGGGTCAAACCCACCTCGCCCCATACCGGCTATGGGTACATAAAACCGGGAAAGGCGCTTCCCCCCGGGTTTGTCGTCGACCAGTTCAGGGAGAAGCCCGATAAAAAGACCGCCATGGGATATGTGAAGAAAGGGTATCTCTGGAACAGCGGGATCTTCCTTCTCTCCGTTCCCGTATTCTTCGAAGAACTCAAAAAATACCAGTCCCGGCTCGCTGCAGCGTTTGGCGGGAGCAAATCACCGGATTATGGAAAACTGGATTCCATCTCGATCGATTACGGCCTGCTGGAACCCTCAAAGAAGGTGGCTGTAGTTCCTCTCGATACAGAGTGGAACGACCTCGGGACGTTTGCAGCGCTCTACGAGGCCGAGGCACATGATGGCGAGGGAAACGTCGGCACTGCCGAGTACCTGTCGGCACGTGACAACTACGTGCATGCGCCGGGAAAGCATGTTGGCCTGATCGGCGTGGACAACCTCGTTGTTGTGGATACGGCCGATGCGCTCCTTGTCTGCAATAACCGGAGCACGGAGCAGGTTAAAGATCTCGTCGGCCGGTTCAAAGAGCGAAACGACCCGGTCACCCGGTTCCACCGGCAGGTCCACCGCCCCTGGGGATCCTACACCGTGCTTGAGGATTCTGATGGGCACAAGATCAAGCGTGTCACGGTCAAGCCCGGGCAAAAACTCTCCCTCCAGCTCCACCACCACCGGAGCGAACACTGGGTGGTCGTGAGCGGAACGGCAGAGGTGGAACTCAACGGCGAGACCAAACTGCTCAGGCAGGGGGAGAGCACCTTTGTCCGGAGCGGGATACGGCACCGGCTCAAAAATCCCGGCCTGATCCCGCTCGAAGTGATCGAAGTGCAGCTGGGCGAATATCTTGAAGAGGATGATATCGTCCGGTTCGAGGATGATTACGGCAGGGAGTGAGATCGGGCCCTTTTCCTTTGAGGACCGTTTTTCTGGATCCCGGATCATGATCGGGATCCGACATTGGCTTATCTCTGTCGTGCTGCCTGCCCGGGCCGGACCGGTCATGGCTATCCTCCCCGGTTACGAGACACTTTTTCCCTCTCCCGATAAGATCTTCCCTGCCGGCCATTTTGAGCCCTTCGAGCACAAGGCCCCGGTTCTGCGGTTCCCGGTACTGCATAAGCGCCCGCTGGATCTTTTTCTCCCACCCCTTGGGCACATGCACCGGTTCAAGCGTGAACGGGTTGAGCCCCGTGTAGTACATGCACGTGGAAACGCTCATGGGTGTGGGGGTAAAATCCTGCACCTGCTCGGTGTAGAGGCCGCGGTCACGGATATATTCGGCAAGTTCGACCATGTCGCTGACCGTGCAGCCCGGGTGGCCGGACATAAAGTAGGGTACGAGGTACTGGCGCCGGTGTTTCCCTTTCTGGAGGGCTTCGAACCGGTCGACGAACCGGTCAAACACCGAACCGTCCGGCTTGTTCATGGCTTTCGTGATATGGGGTGAGATGTGCTCCGGGGCGACCTTGAGATGGCCTGAGACATGGCGATCGCAGAGATCGTCCAGGTACCGGGAACCGGGATCGTCGGCAAGCACAAGATCGTACCGGATACCGGAGCCGACGAATACCTTCTTTACTCCCGGCACATCGCTGACCTTTTTGAGGAGGTCTGCAAGCTGCCGGTGGCTCGTCCGGAGGGTTTGGCAGGCCGGCGAGCAGGGCTTGTCCGGGCATGCCCCCGCGGTGTCCCAGCGATCGCACTCCATGCCATACATATTGGCAGTCGGGCCACCCACATCCTGGACAATTCCCCTGAACTCCGGCATCGCTGCCATCCGGGTCACTTCGCGGACGATGGATACTGCGCTCCTGCTCTGGACGATCCGCCCCTGGTGATGGGTGAGGGCACAGAACGAGCAGCTCCCGAAGCACCCCCGGTGGCTCACCACCGAGAACTGTACTGGTTCAAGCGCCGGGACGGGTTTTTGGTACGAGGGGTGTGCCCGGCGCGAGAACGGCAATTCGTAGATATGATCAAGTTCAGCGGCTGAAAGGGGTTGGGCCGGGGCATTCTGGATGATCACGGTCTTCGGGTGGGGCTGGGCAACTGCCCGCCCCCGCACCGGGTCCTGTTCCCGGCAGTGCAGGGCAAACGCCCGGGCGTACGCAGTCTTATCCGAAGAAACGTATGAGAACGCTGGGATCGCGACAACACCTTCCGGAGGTGCCGTGCGCCATTCTGCCAATTCCATGGTGTACGAGGTCCCGGGGATATCCCGCAGTGCACGGGCCTGTTCCCCGGCATCAAGTCGCCCGGCGATCGCGACCATCTGCCTCTCTGCCATACCATAGGCAAGAAGTGTGGCGGGGGCATCGGCAAGGATGGACTGGCGCACCCGGTCCTGCCAGTAATCATAGTGCGCAAACCTGCGCAGGCTCGCCTCGATCCCCCCGAGAACGATGGGTGTACCGGGATATGCCGCGTGGACCCGGTTTGCGTACACGATAGTCGCCCGGTCCGGGCGCCGGGGGACGCCTCCGGGCGAATATACATCAGAACTCCGCCGTTTCTGGTTTGGGGTAAAGTTATTGACCATCGAATCGACGTTGCCGGAAGAGATGCCAAAAAAGAGCCGCGGTTTCCCGAGGGCCGTAAAGTCACGTTCGGTTTTTATGTCAGGTTGTGCGATGATGCCAACGGAAAATCCCGCATCCCAGAGGACCCGACCAATAAGCGCTGTGCCAAACGAGGGATGATCAACGTAGGCATCTCCCGTGACAAGAATGATATCAAAATGGTCGATACCACAAGCCCTGCCCTCCGCGAGTGAAAGGGGGAGAAAAGGGGGTTGGATTTTCATGGTGGCCGTTCTGCTCTAAAAGAATCAGACCCGGGGGCGCCGGGTCAGGTCGCGGATAATTTCGGCAAGACCTCCGGGCACATCCTCTTCTCCTTTTTCCCCTTTCTCTTCCGGAACAGATTCAGCGGACGGTGCCCCTTTTCCTGAAGGGGGAGGGGCCTGCGGTCCGGTACCGTCTGGCTTCCCGTGGACCGGCAGGGAAACACCGGTCTTCTCATCCAGCCCACGGTGGATATCAAGGCCCTTGAATTCGAGGATGACTGCTTCAGCAACGATATATGTGACCGCCTTTTCCCTCAGGCAGCCGGTCAATGCATGGCCGGCCCTGCCGACAGAGGCATGGTAGTGGATCGCCGGGCCGTCGTCACCCGGATAGATGGTACCGATACCCGCCATTTCCCAGCCGCCTTCGAACATGACGTAATGGGGCTCCGGGGGGATGGCGAGTTCTTCGGGACCGGTCACCATCCGCCCCTGCCGGAGTGCGCCAAGAAAAAGGATGGTACCGGTCTGTACTGCTTTATTCTGTATGAATTCCTTTGTTACGGCAAGAAAATCTTCGCCATCATCGATCCTCAGGACAAATACCCGGCCGAACCGGCCTTCAGAATACTGCATAGGCGCGCTCTTCTCTTGTATCTGGGTATTCATTGGATTGACGCGGATTTATATCTCTTTTCCCTTTAGAGGGAGAAAAAGCCGGTGTTCCCTCTTCTGCATCTTTGTCTGAAAGGGAAAGATGCCGCGCAAACCTTAACCTTACCTCCTGCCCCCGGCTCCGCCGCCGCCGAATCCTCCACCTCCACCAAATCCGCCACCAAAGCCCCCGCGCCCACCTCCAAACCCGCCACGGGGACCGCCCTGGTTCATCGGCATGAAGGTGACGATAGGAATAAAGAATGCGTTCATGCCCATGACCCCCATCGGCACCCCGGTCTCAGCGACCGGTATATTGAGCGCCTTCATCGCCTCTTCCACCTTGTCGCCGACACCGAGCGCCGTGCCATAGACAAGCCAGTCACCCCACATCGGGAGATCTTCCGGGGCATACTTCCTGATCATGGCAAGATCGGAGAGGAAGTGGGCGAACGCGTCCCATTCCAGCTTGTCCTTGTAATGATCCACTTTCCAGTGCCCGAACAGGGTAGAGGGAGCAGCCCAGGCGATAACCAGCTGGATCACCGCAATAATCATGAGCACTACGGCGGGGATCATGCTGGCAGACTGATCAGGAAGTATAAGGGCAAGCAAGAATGTGATGGCACAGAAGACCGCCCCGATTGCGATGAACGGGGAGATGTGATCCCTGCCGTCAACCATGTATTCATAAGCAATGGTCGTATCTGCCCGGGTCGTCACATCGGCAAAATTCTTCTGGTACAGCAGTGCCTTCTCCTCGGCAAGGCTGTTTACCTGCGCATTTTTCACGAGTGTCTCAAGTGTCCTGGTCGAGAGCACGTTGTTTTCCGAGAGCCGCCCGATAAATGCGAGGACTCTCTGCTCGTAGGAGTCGGTTGTTTCCGTGGAAAGAATACGGATCTCCGGACTGTTCCCACCGGTGGAAGGGGTTATGGAGATGAGTTTTCGCCGGTGCAGGTCGAGGAGGGTTGCGTAATAGCCATCCTTGTCGAAATCCAGCGCGTCGCCTTTGAAGAGCAGGTTTACCTGCCATGGCTTGAGTGCGGGGTTGGGGACGGTGCTCAGGTAGGTCGTAACGGTGAACTTTTTCTCCCGCCCGTAGTGGTAATAGATAAAGAGCAAGAGGACCGGCACGAGGAGTACTGCCGCTTTCGCGAGGTACCCAAAGAGCGTGGCCACCGTGTAGGGCAGGTCGTACCAGAAGCTTGCAGATGCGGTTTGTGCCTGCAGGTCAGTGGCATTGGTCCGGAATCCCGGGATCTGGGCAAACCCGCCTTCGCCGGCGAGCATCTCGACCGCGATGTTCTCGTTTGCCGCAGCACTGCCGGTGATTGTATACGTATCCCCGGTCTTTTCTGCGTGAAGGGTGGGCGGGTACACGTAGATCTGGTTCACGCCGTCAGCCGGAACCGTGATCCTGATATTATTGTACGGGATATGGTCCGACCCGGCGGCGAGCTGGAAGTTGAGGTGGGCAGTTGTCCCGTCATCTTCTATAGGAGGGTGTACAATATACGTGGCCTGGACCGTATAGGTGCCCGCGTTATAGTAGGCCGGGTTGAAAATACCCACCTCGCTGGTATCGGCAAGGCTGCCGATCTCGTCTTTTAGTGATGGATCGGATGATCCGGTGATCGATACGGCTGATGTGGCGTCTTTTGCATAGCCGATTGAGTCGGCGGGAGGGACAATGGAAACAAACTGGATGTACGGCTGGTCACTGTCTGCAAAGACCAGGGGGGCTTCCCACGAACGGTACAGCATCCGGTACTCGCCGGAGTACTGCACCTGGTAGATATACTGCTCCTGCAGGGTGCCGTTTTCGTACAGGGTCGCTTCATACGAGCTTACGGCAAGGTCTCCCTGGAGGAGGGACGGGATGGCTGATATGATGACCAACCCGATGACACCCAGGACGAGCGCGATGATGACAATGACAGTGATCTGCCTGGTTTCACCCACGACCTATTCCCCCGTCAGAACTCGATCTTCGGCGGGGTCTTGATCTCTTCCTCGAACTGGAGGTACTCAAGCTTGGGCATGCCGGTCATGTGGCCGATGAACTTCGAAGGGATCGTGTCCATCATCGTGTTGAATTCCTGCGAGATGTTGTTGAAGGTATACCGGTGCCGGGAGATCTCGTCCTCAAGGCTTTTTACCGAGTCCATGAGGGAGGTAACGGTCTGTGAGGTTTTTAATTCCGGGTAGTTCTCGGCTACGGCAAGCAGGCGCCCGAAGATGGAACGGGACTCTGCCTCGACCTTGTTGAGGTCTCCCGGGCCTGCGGTAGCAACACTTGCCCGCATCGCGGTGACCTTGGTGAACGTTTCCTGCTCAAATTTTGCGTAGCTCTTTACCGCACCGAGCAGCTGGTCGATCATGTCCAAACGCTTCTTCATCGCGACCCGGATCTGCCCGAGTGTCGCCTCTGACGAGTTTTTCAGGGAGTAGAACCGGTTGTAAATACCCACGGCCCAGAGGATAAGGCCGATGACAATCAGGATAATGACGATCAGGATGATCCAGAAGAGGATATCGCCAAGCATATGTTATCAGTACACTGATGCATGCGGTACCAGATAATAGGTGGGGTAATATAACAGGGGTGCACCACGTTTCAAGACGTAAAATATAAAAATAAAGTGCAGGATCAGCGGTTTATGGCAGGGTAAAGGTTCCCACGACCCTGAGTTTGCCGCCCTCAAGGTAATGCAGGACCATCCGGGCCCCGGCGGGTACACCAGTTCCTTTTCAAGGGTGAAGGTGAGTTCGGGCATCCTCCAGTCCCCTTCTGCGGTGACTTTCGTGAGACGCGCCGGGAGAAACTGCATCCAGTGGCCGAGATAAATCACCATCTCTTCTTTTAAGGGCGCCGGCCAGTATTTTATTAGCTGCGCCCTTCCGGTGACCACAGAAGAACATTTTATCGCCTGATCATTGGTGAGGACATACCCCCGGTCGAGGTCATCGGCTTCAATGCCCTTGAGGGCAAGGCCGGCCCGGTCTCCGGTAACCGCGGTCTCGGCATCATCGTCGTGCTTCTGGATGGAGCGGACCTGGGCGGTCTTCGCGGTCGGGAGTACTTTGAGTGAGTCGTGTTTTTTGATCACGCCATGGGTCACGCACCCGAGGACAACGACCCCGACACCCTTGACATTGAAATGGTGGTCAATCGGCAAGGTGCCGCCGTTGCCACCCTCTTTTGCCTTCTGGTGGGCGGTCATCTTTGCCGCAGCATCGAGCAGCTTTTCGCGGAGACCGACCGGGTCATTTTCAATAGTTTCGTAGTGTTCGAGCACGGTGCCTTTGATGAGCGGCGCAATCTGGTCAGGTGAAAGGTAATTCCTGAAGATGATATATCCGTGTGCTTTTCCGGCGCACTGGAGCATCAGGACGGTCTCACCAAATGTTGCCGTGATCTCGTCCACGACGAGAATGACGCGATCGGCAAGGGATATTGTGTAAAAGAGCGAGGAGAGTTTTTCCGGGTACCGCGTGGGCTCAATGAAGGTAACCGTGGATTCTCCCCGCTTGAGATTATAAAAGGTGATATCGCTGGTCGTCCCCTTCTTTCCCAGTGCATCGGAAAAGCCGTTCGGGGCGAGGACGGCGACGGTGATGTTGGACATGGTAGTATGGTATTGGTTGCAGGGGGTATTTGGATTTTAGGAGACCGTTCATAAACTATTGTCAAAAGTTCACTCAATACAATCGTAAATAGCGCAACACATAATTATTCATCGAAAGAATGTTGTTGGAACACATGAAAGGAAGTCTAAAATATCTGAGCCTTGTTGGAATTGTGCTATTTTTGTTCATTCTTACAAGAATCAACCTTGGTGATCTCTATAGCGTTTTTTTAACCATTAATATTTTTTTTCTTATACTCGCTTTGCTGGTCAATTTTCTCGCTGTCTTTCTCAAGGCAGAAAAGTGGCGGATTATTGTAAATTCGATTAAAGGCGATTTTTCCCTTTTGGCAAGCGTCAAGGCGTTTCTCGTTGGCTTTTCGTTTTCAACGATTACTCCAGCAAAACTGGGCGATTTCATTAAGATATTTTACATCAAAGATGATCAGTGTGGGTGGGGTCGCTCCCTTGCAACAGTTGTTATTGACAGATTAATCGATATTATCCTATTATGCTCGATCGCCGCTATCGGGATATATGGCTTTTCTCTGTTCTACCATATTGAAATCCTGTCATGGGGTTTTGCCCTTCTCATAGTCGCCGGGATTATTGTTACGTTATATGTTATCCTGAACAAACCACTTCTGTCAAAACTCCTCAAACCTTTCTTTAACCATTTTGTGCCGAAAAATCTTAAAAATCAGGTTTCGGAATATTACCATGATTTCTATAAAGGATTGTTCATATTTTATCAGGATCACCGGCGTTTTATTCTTAGTGTCGGGGTTGGCGTTCTCTCATGGGTACCACCGATCCTGTACGGTTACCTTCTCGCGCTCTCTCTTGGGATAACCATTGATATTTTCTTTTTCATACTCGTTATTCCCCTTATCAGCCTGCTTGACCTGCTTCCTATAAGCATTTCGGGAATCGGTACACGTGATGTCGCACTTATATTCCTCTTCGGACTACGAGGTACCTCCGCTGAGCAGGCAGTCGCATTTTCCCTGATCTACCTGTTTATGAGTTACTGGCTGATCGCGTTAATTGGTGCGCTCGTGTACTTGCGATATCCGGTAACGATCCCGGAAGAATTACGTTAAAGCGTGGCCATCCGCACATGCCGGCTTTCTGGCTATTACACCAACGGTGTATGCATAATATTGTTTCGCAGGAAGGAAATATTCGAACCTGCCTAATATTTTCCTCAACGATACCGGCAGGATCTCACGATCATTCGTCGCCAGTGGGGGGAAAGCCTGAAGGCCAAATCTTTTCTCAACAATCAGACCCGCCCGTTTCATTGCGTGTTCGAGGCGTGATAATGAATAATCTTCTTCATACCCGAATTCGAAATTTTTCATAAGGACTGCCGCCCATTTCCCTGCCTTATACCAGAGGCAGAGCGTGTTTGGTACTATAATAACAATTTTCCCTGATGGCTTTACTACCCGGGCCATCTCCCGTAGTGCAGCAATATTTTCTGGATCTCTGAAATGTTCTATCACCCCGGAGTTATAAACGAGATCAAAGGCATCATCGTCAAATGGTATCGAAAAAATGCTTCCAAGCACAGCATTTGAACAGTTCTTCTGAGCTCGTCTCAGTGCCGCCACGGAAATATCAAGACCACTGGTAAACTGGTCGTCAGAGAACAGGGCAAGAGTCTGGCCGGTACCGCATCCGGCTTCGAGAATTTTCGAATCATGTTGGAGATCTGTTTTTAAGGTATTGATAAAGTCAAGATATTTCAGACTGTAATCGCTGATAACCAGGTTTTTTGCCCAGACCTTTTCCCAGATCTCCTCTGACATTCTGCAACCGCCTTTACAACTACACGTTTCGCGGGATGCTATATCCTCTTTATGAATGCCCGGTAATTTTCATAAAGGGGGAGATTTATTTATGGATATGATTGCAAACAGGTAATGAACATCTGATGATTTCAATTATCATTCCCCTGTTTAATGAAAGAGACAATATCATCCGTTATGATACGGATTTGTTTCCGGTCATTGAAGATATCGCAAAAAAATACCATGAAATTGCAGAGTTTATTTTTGTTGACGATGGTAGCAAAGATGATACGGTAAAAAAAATCCAGGAAATTGCAAAAACCCGATCCAACGTCAGGATAGCGCAGCACGGTACAAACAAGGGGATGGGAAATGCCATAAAAACCGGGCTTGCCCTATGCAAAGGAGAGCTCGTCATAACCATGGATGCTGATCTCACCTTCAGGCCGGTCGATATTGAAAAATTGTTGGCAAAATTCATCGAAACCCATGCAGACTGTATTTCAGGGTCACCATATCTTGAGAACGGTCTTATGGAGGAAGTCACCCCGTTCAGGCTTCTCATGAGCAAATCAGTAAATTTTCTCTACCGGGTTCTGCTGGGGAGTAAAATTACCTGCGTTAGTCCCATTTTCCGTCTGTACAGAATGGACATCCTTAGGGAAATGAACATAACAAGTAATAATTTCGAGATAAATGCAGAAATCATATCCAAGCTGCTCATAAGTGGAAAAACCGTCGTGGAAGTGCCAGTCCCGCTGCTTAAGAGGAGGTATGGCGTATCTAAGATTAATATACGAAAGGAGATTACGAATTATCTCCTTCTGATGGGGAAAATTTTCAAAACAAAATATCTTTATAAAGAATGGAAATAGCCAGAATTTCAAAAATTTTCATTTTTCTAGTAGCCACAGATATCCTTAACTTAAATACGTTTTACGAGAAATCCACATACGATGTTCGCCATAATTCTTGGAACCCGTCCTGAAATAATCAAAATGTCACCCATTATCAGATCCTGCGAAAAAGACGGGATCGATTATTTTATGCTCCATACCGGTCAGCATTATTCCTATGAGATGGATAGGGTTTTTTTTGAAGACCTCCGGCTTCCCAACCCCCGGTATAACCTTGATGTCGGCTCCAAGAGTCATGCAGAACAAACGGGAGCCATCATGGCAGGAATTGAGAAAATCCTGGTAAAAGAAAAACCAGAGATCGTTCTTGTCCAGGGAGATACAAACACCGTTCTTGCAGGAGCCTTGGCTGCATCCAAATGCTATGTACGAGGGGCCCGGTCACTACCTGTTGAAGTCGGCCATATCGAGGCGGGCCTGCGCAGTTTTGATCGTACCATGCCGGAAGAGATCAATCGGGTAATTGCTGATCATATATCCGACTATTGTTTTGCACCAACGGAGATCGCACAGAACAATCTGTTGCACGAAGGCATTGCGCACAAAAAAATTTTTGTCACCGGCAATACGATTGTCGATGCGGTCCACCAGAACCTCGCCCTTTCCAAAGATTCAAAAAAACCCGGGATCGGCAGCGAATTAAAAGAAAAGGGCTATTTCCTTGTCACACTCCACCGTCAGGAGAATGTGGACAACAAAGAGCGGCTTGAAGGAATATTTGGGGCTCTGGGCCGGATCCAGACCCTCACGGGACTACCAATCATCTTTCCTGTCCACCCGCGAACGGAGAAAATGATCCGGTCATTCAGGCTCCATTCAGAGGAGATCAAAATGATCCCGCCCCAGGGCTTTTTAGAATTCCTTCAGCTGGAAGCCAATGCCAGACTCATCCTAACAGATTCCGGCGGTGTCCAGGAGGAGAGTTGTATTCTCGGTGTGCCATGCGTAACGATACGCGAATCCACCGAACGCCCGGAAACCGTTGATGTGGGTGCAAACCGGATTGCAGGTGTCAATCCGGAAAACATTGTCAGCACCACACTCGCCATGCTCAAAAAATCGCCCTCCTGGATTAATCCCTTTGGAGATGGCAAGGCTGCTGACAGGATTGTCAGCATTCTCACTGAATAACGCAGCCGCCAGAATCTTTTTTGCTCTCGTAAGGCATAATCTGGAAAAAAAATTAGCTAGTGCCGGAAACTAAGAATTTCCCGGATTTTATACCTGAACCCCTCGGTGGGCCTAGCAACCAGAAGAAACAGCAGGACTAGGGCTGCATATTCTAGGGTAAAGAAGATAAGGGTTATGTACCAGCCGTCTGTGCCAACCGCATTTGTGTACTGGAGGTTGACATAGTAATTCCCGAACATTAGTGGAAATTCAATATATGCAAGGATCTGAACCAGATAAAAAAGACCGATTTTTATGAGATCATCTGCAACGAGGAGGGCAAGGAGCGGGGTGTACCAAATGATATACTGGGGGCTGTGAAACTTGGTGAAAAACACAACGGAGAAAATTGCCAGACAAAGAATGGTCAGAAATCCCCGGGGCTGAAGATTCTTCCTGTCAGAATACGAGACGTAGAGAAGGAGCAGGAGAATGGCTCCCATGAAGGCATACATACCATCTGAAATCAGACCCTGACTGACGGGAAGATGGAAGATGCCACTGAGGTATGTGTAAATCGTATATGTTGCAGTATTCACGTATACGCCAACAGATGCACCGGAAACGAACAGATAGGTGCTGATGATATTCGGAGTGAGAATCACAAAGGGAATAAAAAGGATAATGAACGGGATGATACACACTTTGACCAGCGATATGATCTCCTCTTTGAGTGTGCTCTCCCGGGAGTTGTACAGCACCATGAAAGGTAGGATAAGTGCAGGGAAAATTTTGGCGAAAAAACCAAGCACTGCTGCCAGATAGCCTTTAACGGTCTGGCCGTATAGCGTAAAGAGAATTGCAACCATAAGGAGACTTGTCGGGAACGCATCATATTTTGTCAGGACAAAATATCCGGTAGAAAACGCAGTTGCATAGAGAAATGCAGCAACAAATGCGGTTTTTTCATTATAGAGTTTCAGGCCGAGCAGGTAAACACATATGACGATAATGATATCACAGATTACCATCAGGGTTTGAAATGCGAGCACAAACAGCGTGCCACTATTAAACAGGACTGCTGGGATAAGCGCAAGAAGAATGGGGATTAACGCCAGAGGCGGGTAATCAAAGCTGAAATTTGCATAGGGAACCTGACCCTGCATGATGTGTACTCCCGCCTGAAGATAGTACTGGAGATCAAAGGAATCCATGAATGAATTAAAAACAGACGTTGTTGCAAATACGACTACAAACTTTATAGTTATGGCAATGAGTACGAGGAACAAAAGATGGCGTTTTACCTGGGCCGCATCAACCCCTCCAACTGAAACGCCGAACAAAGAGAACCCTGCCATTTTTCTTTTTCCTTTCAATCCTGAACCGGACTTCGTAACTCCAATGACCTGACCTGTGATCTGACCTTTTTTCTTACTCATAATCTCAACTCAGTATTTTATTCCAGACACCGGAAGGAAAGATGTGAGGGCGCGTTACTCATCGTATAGATACTGTTTCCCTCCTCATAATAATTCTTAATCGAATCTGGAGAGAGATCTAGACAAAGACGTGAGAAAAATATGAGATTTATGCTGGTAGTCTGAAATAATCATACCGGTAAATTACGCAATAAATGGAAGAGACCATCCCTTTGCATTTATTTGTATCAAAAGAACAATTCCGAATTTTTCCCGATGATTTCTGGAAAGAGACCTATCCGGATTTTTTCCACGTCACCCTCCGGTTCACCAAGAAATTCCATGCAAAGGCAACAAGAATCCCAAGGATGTTGGCCACCCGATAATCAACCCCGGCAAATACTGCAAGAGCGTTGAGAATAACAAAATTTATAGCCGCTCCTCCGATAGATACCACCTGGAATGAAAAGAGTCGCTGCCACCAGTGCGGCATGGCGTGCTGCTGCCCTGTCCTGAACGTCCAGGTATCGTTTAAAATAAAATTGCTCAGGATCGAGAGTTCAATGGCTATAATACTTGCAACCGGCAGGCTGAACTGGATATATCCCTTGAGATAGATAAGGACTCCTTCGTTGACGATGATGCCCGAGAGCCCCACTATCCCGAATCTGAACAGTTTTACCCATTCCTGCCAGACAGCACTCTCGTGGTGGTTCCAGGAAAATTGTGCATTGTCGATCACCTGTCCTGCGTACTCGATGATCGTCCGACCGTCCCAGCTTGCTTGATCCGGTTGCCCGGTCAACAAATTCGAACGGGATTTCATTCGCCTTCAGCCAGGTACCTTTGCCAAGCACCTCGAGCAGGATCTTATAACCGCGTGGCCTGAGAGGGGCATGTACAACGACGCTCTTTTTCACTGCAAAAAAGCCGCTGACCGGATCGTGGATCTCCGGGAAGAGGAGACGGCCAAGGAACGTCGCACCCTTTGAAATGATACGCCGTTTGAGTGGCCATTTTTTTATCCCGCCGCCTTCCATGTACCGGCTTCCGATAACGATATCATTACCGGCACGGATCCCCTCCAGCATAACCGGGATAAGAGCCGGGGGATGGGAGAGATCCGCATCTATAACAAGGAAGATATCAGACCGGGCCTTTCGGAAGCCCTCGACGACGGACTGGGAGAGCCCGGGATCTTCGGTTCTGACCACAAGGCTGAGATGCTGTTTTGTTTTCTGAAATTCCCTGACCAGTTCAATGGTCCGGTCCGGGGAATTATCGTCAATGACGAGAATTTCACCATTGATTGCGTTTCGGGAAAAAACCGCATCCACGCTCTCAATAATTGTGCCGATGTTGGACTCTTCCTTAAATGTGGGAATAATAACGGTCAGGTCATACATCGGGGCACACACCGGTCAAAATCAGGATTTGGTAAAAAGATAAATTGCCTGCGTGGCATCTGTTCCAACCAGCCGGGTATTATTCTTAAGCCACATAACGGCGTCACCGTTCGGATCGGCCGCACTGATATCCCCGGTAACAACATAATAGATCGTACTGTTGCCATTCTCCGATGAGATATTTTCCAGATCCGCTGCTGTCGTTGCACCTGATTCTTTTGTCTGAGCCTTTGTTGAGGAATAGTAATAGTCAAGAGGCTGAGCAACGTAGCCGGGAACAGAGACAACCAGATCGCCCGGCAAGGTCTTCTCCTGAAGTGCGGCGGAAAATCCTCTCCAGTCTTCCTTTGAATACCCTGAATAATACCCTGGCAAGGACCGGAGCACTGATCACAAAAAGAACAACGATAAACCCGTAGACCACGGCCCGGGTATTCCACAGGGAGTAAACGAGCCGGTACGATACCGCGATGCCGAGGAATAAGACGATGCTCAAGAAGATAAGGTACCGGGGGAGCATCGGCATCCTGAACGAGAGAATGTAGCTGATAACAAAGGTAAGAACGGTGATCAGCACAAGGAAGATCCCCTTGTTTTTCCCGATACGGAATGCCTGGATGATCCCGACGATAAAGAGTGCAACCAGCAGGCACATTGCGATCTCGTTCATCCCGGCGACCTGAATGAAGGTTTCAAGGATTATCCCCAATCCCTGTATCCCGTACGTGGGTGCCGATGAGGTCCGGAGTACGAAGAGCTGGAGGGTGACGATAATGAGAGGGAGCGACAGGACTACAAAAACGATAACACCCGCCACCAGCATCGTGAGGTTTTTTAGTTGGGTCTGGATACGGGGTGCCCATTCAATGAGGGCACAGAGCACCAGAGCCGCAATCATCACAAACGCGTAGAAATGTGACCAGAAGGCCAATGCTGAAAAAATACCAAAGAGAACCCAGCGGATCAGGCTCCCGGACTTCATGGCCCTGAGGAAAAAGATCGTCGCAAGCGCGACAAAAAAGAGCATCATCATGTATGCCCGGGCTTCCTGGGAATAATAGATCAAAAACGGGGAGACGGTACACGCAGCAGCAGCGATAATGCCCGCATTCCGGTCGAGGAACTCCTTTCCAATAAGGTAAAAGAGCGGGATTGTAAGGACACCAAGCAGTGCAGGGATGAAGCGCAGGATGACCTCGTTATTCCCGAACATGAGCATGATATGTTCGATCCAGTAGAAGAGCGGCGGGTTAAACTCCCCACTGGCGGTCACCTGCCAGATATCGGCAAAAGACTTTACGGATATCGTATAGGTGCTGGCTTCGTCCAGCCACAGGGAGTTGAACCCGAGATTGTAGAACCGCAGGAAGATACCGATGACGGTGAGAATTATGAGTGTCTGGACATACCGGCTTGCAGCAACAAGGGATTGAATGTTTTTGAAGGAGAGGTCATGAAACGTTTTAATGGGAGATTCATATCCCCCGTCAAGATCGCACTCACCGGTAAAACCCTGCAATTTTTTTCCGGATTCCCGCCCCTCTTTTTTCTTCGCCATCGCACTCACTACCTATTTGTCAGGATTCAGATATAATTTGCCTGCATTATACCTTCTGAATATTCGGTGGTTTTGTCGAAAAACGAGGAGTTTCGGGAGTTTATGCAGGGGTCTGCTCCCGCCGCGGTGAGCTGGCGTGAAGGGCTCCCAGTGCGGCGAGGAGTTCATTCCCATTGGTCACCACCCGAGCTTCCTGTTCGAGCATCAGGTTCACCCGTTCATGGCTCCCTGCCCTCCTGAAATCTGTCCTGAGGGCAATCACGGTTTTCCTGAGCCCGATCGCATAGCCCATCTCCCACGCAGTTCCCGAATCCGCATCCGCCCCGTCGATGATGGCAACGATGATGTCCACATCCCTTATCGCTCTTTTATTGCGGTGGTAAATCCGGGCATATTCCTTTTTGTCTCTTTCTGCATAATCGTCACCCGTTTCCTGCGGGAGGTGCTACCTCGTAATAATGGGACCTGAGCAGTTCTGCAATAGTGATATTGTAGGTTCGCTCCGCCTCCGAGAAGAGCGGGGCGGCAAGGTAGATCCGGTACTTTGCAAACTCGAAGACATCCCGTGCCGGGATTTCCGGGAACTGTGCGTAGAAAACCCCCCGGCCGGATCGTCTGGCCGGTGCATCACGCTCGGCCCCGTAATACGTGCTCGTCACCCCGCAGGTTGGCGATGAATTCACCCCGAGAATACAGAGTGGGGGTCCCCGTTCTTCAATAATTTTGTCCGCCTGCTGGTGCAGCCCGTCCAGAAGCGTGGCAAATTCCGGGGTGTTCAGCCGCTCAAGGTACGTGCCAGGCTCCCGGTCCGGACCAAGGTACAGCGTCTCCGGGCACGGAAGAGGGACAACATCTATCCCGAACTTCCGGCAGCGGCCAATCGAACGCGCAAAGACCGCAATATCTGAAGGGTGCGTAATGCCTTTTGCCCGCAGGGACGGGGACAGGATGCAGGGAGAACAAAGGACGTACATTGATAGCAGTGTGTGCACGCACACAATAATCAATGATTCCGCTGTCTGCCTACCGGGACAACAGCTGCGACCCCCGTAAGTGCACGGTAAAAAAACTGGAGCGGGCCGGTTTTTTGAGGATAATCAAAAAAATTTCGCAGATCCCCAGAAACACCCTGCTGCTGGACCCGACCGCTGAGAAGGCTCTTTCTCCGGCGGACAGGGCCGTAAAATCCATTACCGCCCTTGACTGCTCGTGGGAGGTGCTGGATACCGGTGCGGTCAGCTCGTGGAGGATCCGGCGGGCGCTTCCCTTCCTGATGGCGGCAAACCCGGTCAATTTCGGGAAACCCTGCAAGCTTACCTCCATCGAAGCACTTGCAGCCTCGCTTTTTATCCTCGGGGAACAGGAGCGGGCAGCCCAGATCCTGGGCTGTGTCAGTCGGGGCATCCGGTTTCTGGAGGTCAACAAAGAACCGCTGGAGCTGTACGCCACAGCCAAAGACAGCACCGAAGTCGTGAAGTTCCAGGCATTATTTTTGTAAATATCTGGCATCGCCTCACGTGAGGCCTCATATGCAGGGTATTGCCAATATTTGCAGCCGTGCCAAGCAACCTTTATCTCATCTCGTTCATACAGTTCCATCATATGATCAAGGTTGCCATCAACGGGTACGGTACCATCGGGAAGCGCGTTGCCGATGCGGTTGCAGCCCAGAAGGACATGAAAGTAATCGGCGTATCAAAGACCCGCCCGAACGCCGAGGCATTTATCGCAAAACAGCGGGGATATCCTCTCTATATCGCCGATCTCTCAAAAAAGGCCGCGTTTGAAAAAGCGGGCCTCACGGTAGCCGGTTCTGTAGAGGATATGTGCAAGGCGGCCGATGTAATTGTGGATGCAACTCCCGGCGATGTGGGTGCGACCAACAAGCCACTCTATGAAAAATTCGGGAAAAAAGCGCTCTGGCAGGGTGGCGAAGAGCACGAGGTCGCAGGTTTTTCCTTCAATTCGTCCTGCAATTTCAAGGATGCCATCGGCCGGCAGTTCGTCCGGGTGGTCTCGTGCAACACCACCGGTCTCTGCCGGATTATTCACGAGGTCGACAAGGAGTTCGGTGTCGCCCACGTCCACGCGATCATGGTTCGCAGGGGATCCGATCCCGGCGAGATCAAGAAAGGGCCGATCGATGCTGTGGTCCTTGACCCGGTGACCGTCCCCAGCCACCACGGCCCCGATGTCCAGACCGTGCTCCCGCATATTTCCATCACGACCATGGCCATGATCGTCCCGACTACCATGATGCATATGCATGCTATCCGGATCACAACAAAGAAAGAGGTAAACCGCGAGAAGGATGATCGAACTTATCAGGAACCATCCCCGCATGGGTCTTGTGAAGAAAACTGCAGGCATCAAAAGCACCGCGGAGCTCAAGGAATTCGCCATGGACCTCGGCCGGCAGCGGGCGGATCTCTATGAAAACTGCATCTTCGAGGATTCCATCTATGCCAATAAAAATGAACTTTGCTTCTTCCAGGCCATCCACCAGGAGGCGGACGTCGTTGTCGAGAACGTGGACGCGATCCGTGCGATGACCGGCCTCGCCAAAGATGCGGCAACCTCCATAAAACTCACCAACACCGCCCTCGGGTTTACCCCCATCCAGAATAACCATTAACTCTTTCCATCACCCATACTTTTTAATGGACACATTCGAACGGGTTACCCGGAACACCGTTGAAATCGTCACCGAAGACGAACTCCGCACTCTTCTCGCCAGACCTGTAAAAAAGGTATACGCGGGGTACGAGCCGAGCGGCGAGATCCACCTTGGCCACCTGGTCACGGTGAACAAGCTTGTCGATCTCCAAGATGCAGGCTTCGAGGTCACGGTCCTCCTTGCCGACCTGCATGCGTTCCTCAACCGGAAAGGAACCATGGAAAAGGTCGGGGAACTTGCCGAGTACAACCGCCGCTGTTTTGAAGGGCTCGGGCTTAAGAACGTGAAGTACGTCCTTGGATCGGATCTCCAGCTCAACCGCGAGTACCGAGCTGCTCGTGCACCAGCTCTCCCAGCAGATCACCCTTGCCCGGGCGACCCGGAGCATGGACGAGGTGGGCAGGCAGATGGATCACCCAACCGTTTCGCAGATGGTCTACCCGATCATGCAGATGGCCGACATCGCGATGCTCGGCGTTGACGCCGCAGTCGGCGGGATCGACCAGCGGAAGATCCACATGCTCGCACGGGAGCACCTGCCAAACTTCAACTTCCCCTCCCCGGTCTGCATCCACACGCCGATCTTAAACGGCCTTGACGGGAAGAAGATGTCGTCATCTCAGGGCAATTACATCTCGGTCGCCGACAACGAGGAGGAGATCAGGAAGAAGTGCCAGAAGGCGTTCTGCCCACCGGAGATTGCCGAGAACCCGGTTCTCCAGATCTTCCAGTATCACATCTTCCCCCGTCTCCCGGAGATCACCATAAAGCGGCCGGAAAAATTCGGGGGGAACCGTACCTTTGCCGGGTATATCGATCTTGAAGCAGCATATGGCAAAGGAGAGATCCACCCGCTCGACCTCAAGAAGGCCTGCGGCGAAGGGCTTGTCGAGATCCTCGCCCCGGTGCGCGACTATATACGCTGAACGCATAAGATACCTGTCATTTACCAGCCGGGGACTGCCCGTGAGCATCGAACAACAGGAAGCAGCATTCGACCAGCGCCTCGCTGAGATGGGGATCCGCATAAAAGATGCGAATAATCTCAAGGTCAGCGAAAATGTCTTTGACGAGGTCACCCTCCTTGCCCTGTACAAGCTCGTTCACAAGAAATGGCTCACGGCAATCGGCGGCTCCATCAGCACCGGAAAAGAGGCAAACGTTTTCTTGGGTGAACGGGAAGATGCGTCCGTTGCGATCAAGATCTACCGTATCCAGTCGGCAAATTTCACCACCATGAGCTGGTACATCACCGGGGACCGCCGGTTCTCCCATGTAAAAAAGTCCAAAAAGGAGCTTGTCTTTGCCTGGACAAGAAAAGAGTTCTCTAATCTTGCCCGGGCAAAAGAGGCAGGACTTCCTGTTCCCGAGCCACTGGTGTGGGACCGGAATATCCTCATCATGTCCTTTCTTGGCGATGGCGAATGTCCGTATCCCCAGCTGCGGAGTGCAGAGATCGACAACCCGGCACGAGTCTACGAGAACATTATGGCGATGATCGATACGCTGTATAACAAGGCAGAACTGGTGCATGGTGACTTAAGCGAGTTCAATATATTGTACAGCGACCAACCATATCTCATCGATATGGGCCAGTCTGTCACCCGCGATCATCCGCGTGCACTCCAGTTCCTGATGAGGGACATCCGCAATATGAACAGGTTCTTTAAAAAGAGGGGCTGCGAGGTAAAAACAGAGTACGAAATTTTCAATTCGGTGACCGGTCTCAATGTCTCACAACCATGACACACATCAGCATCATCTCCAGAAAGAACCATATGACCTGCAATAAGAATGCCGGACGGTCAGCCGGAATGGTGACAGAACCATGATACAGGAACTAAAAGTTGCAACAAGCAGGGTGGGCGTCCTCATCGGGAAGGGCGGTGCGACAAAAAAAGAGCTCGAATTAAAGACCCACACGGCCATTTCCATCGACAGCAAGGAAGGCCTTGTAAAAGTCGAAGGTGCAGAGGAAAACGCGATCCCGCTCCTTCGGGCTGTCGAGATCATCAACGCTATCAACGCCGGGTTCTCACCCGAGCGTGCCTTCGAGATGATCGAAGACGAGGATCTCCTCCTTGATATCATCGATCTCTCCAGAGCGGCAGACAATCCCAAGCAGCTCGACCGGCTCCGGGCCGGATCATCGGGAAAGACGGCCGGGCCCGCGAGCAGATCGAGAACATGACCGATGTAGACCTCTCGGTCTTCGGCCATACGGTGGCCCTCATCGGCTACCCTGAACAGATGAAGGTCGCCCGGGCAGCCATCGACATGCTCATCGAGGGCGTCCCCCACGAGAACGTCTTTGCGTTCCTCGACAAGAAGAAAAAAGAGGCAAAGCAGGACATGATCAGTTACTATTACTGATCCACTTCCGCCTCCCGCACCCCCCTTTTTTTATGCAGTCCGCTAAAACGGTACCGGGCAGGAATCAGGCAACCGTCCATAACACTCCTGCACGCTATCCGGGACCGGGTTCTGGGGAGATCAACGTTTGCCTGTGGTATAATCCAAAAAAACAATCCAGCCGGCAATAAACAATTAAAGGCAGTTTGAAAAAAAAACATGACACCGGTGTGAACCGCTATGCAGATACAGGACCTTGCCATACCCTATACTCTCAAACAGCAGTACCTCGGGCTTGGCATCCTTGAACTCTACCCGCCGCAAGTCACCTGTATCGAGAAAGGGCTGCTGGATGGCAAAAACCTCCTTGTCGCGATCCCGACGGCGAGTGGGAAGACGCTGATCGCGGAGATGGCGATGCACCGCCACATCGCAGCCGGGGGAAAGTGTCTCTATATCGTCCCGCTCAAGGCCCTTGCATCGGAAAAATACGACGAGTTTGGCAACAAGGGCGTCCGGGTCGGCATCTCCACCGGGGACCTCGACCGGCGCGACGACGCCCTAGGTAAAAACGACATTATTGTCGCGACGAGCGAGAAGGTGGACTCGCTTTTAAGAAACGGTGCACGCTGGATCCCGGAGATCACGCTCGTGGTCGTGGACGAAGTACACCTGATCGATTCCCCGGACCGGGGCCCGACGCTCGAGATGGTGATCGCAAAGATGCGTTCCCGCAATCCCGGCATGCAGCTCATCGGCCTCTCCGCGACCATCGGCAACCCGAAGATGCTTGCCGGGTGGCTCGACGCAGAACTGGTCACGAGTACCTGGCGACCGGTGGACCTGCGCCAAGGCGTCTTTTACGACAACCGGATCCAGTTCGAAGAGGGGACCCGGCCCGTCAGGCAGGTCTCAAAAAACTACGATGATCTCAACCTCTGTCTCGACACGATTGCCGAAGGGGGACAGTGCCTTGTCTTCGTTTCATCGCGGAGGAACGCCGAGGCCTTTGCAAAACGGGCGGCCGGCGCGATAAAGAGCGAGGACCCGAATCTTGCTACGTGTGCAGACCGTCTGCTTGCAGGGACCCCGACCGAGATGGTAAAGACCCTTGCTGCATGCGTGGCAAAAGGGGCCGCCTTCCATCATGCGGGCTTAAGCCGGAACGAACGGTCCGTCGTGGAAGAGGCGTTCCGCAAAGGCTGGCTCAAGTGCATTTCATCGACGCCGACCCTCGCCGCAGGCCTTAACCTGCCCGCCCGCCGCGTCATCATCCGCGATTATCTCCGGTTCTCGGCCGGCGAGGGGATGCAGCCGATCCCGGTCAGCGAGTACCGGCAGATGGCAGGAAGGGCCGGCCGGCCCCGTCTCGACCCTTATGGCGAGGCCGTGCTGATCGCAAAAGAGGCAGAGCAGGTACCGGAACTTTTCGCGTGCTATATCGACGCGGCCGCTGATGATGTTCATTCACGGATCGCCGAGCCGACCGCACTCTACACACACGTCCTTTCCCTTATAGCCTCGGGTTTTGCAAAGACCCGCGAAGAACTCTCCGAGTTCATGAACCGCTCATTTTACGTCCACGAGCACAAGCAGGGCCGGCTCATCCACCGGGCCGTGGATGACGCGCTCCAGTTCCTGATCGCTGCGGAGATGGTGATCGAAGTAGGTGAACATATCGGGGCAACCGACCTTGGCACCCTTGTCTCGCGGATGTACATCGACCCGAGAAGCGCTTCTGCGATTGTCACGACCCTGCGGGAAAAAGAGGAGTACGCGGATCTCGGCCTTGTCCAGCTCATCTGCAGCACGCCCGATATGCCGACCTTGTACGCGAAGAACTCTGATCTTCCCGCACTGTCGCGGATGATGGAGGATAAGGGCGGCGATCTCTGGCTCCCGCTTCCTACCGATGAGGACGAGGCTGAAGGCTATTACCGGGCCATAAAGACCGCGATGCTGCTCTCGGACTGGACCGACGAGCTCCCCGATGAGAAGATCTGCGAGCGCTATGCGGTCGGACCGGGCGACGTGTTCGGGATGGTGGAGAGCATCAACTGGCTGCTGCACGCAACCAGCCAGCTGGCCCGGATGTTTGTCCCGAAGTTCTTCCCGCAGATAGCTGAATGCGAGATCTGCATGAAGAACGGAATACGGCGCGAGCTCCTCCCGCTCATCAGACTCCGGGGTATCGGCAGGGTCCGTGCCCGGCGGCTCTTCAATAATGGTATGACCACCCCTGAAGAGATCAAAAAACACCCGCGGGAGGACCTTGTTAAGATTCTCGGCCAGGGAATCGCGGATCAGATTTTTGACCAGATAGAGCCAAAGAACAAAAGTACGGATACGACACGCGTGAATGAGGAGAGACCAGCCGGCGGCCAGTCCACGCTGTTCCGTTTCGGGTGATCCAATGGAATCTGTACCAGTACCCTGCGAGATACAGTATGCAGAAGTGACGATCCGGGATCGCACCGCGATTCTTGATGTGCTGCGGGAGATTGCCGGGCGTTATGCCATCCATATCGTCTGTTTTGACGCGGAAAAACTGGCTGGCCGTGAGCATGCAGAGTCAGCACTCCGGCACGCGCACCGGTCATTCGAACGGGGCATCGCGATCTCCAACTCCCTTGAGATGGAGGCATTGCTCTACGCCGCCGGGACCCGGCAGTGCAGTGCGGCAGTCTCGTTTGGCCTCCACGAGGGAGAGAACCATATTTATGTCTGTTGCTGCCCGGCGCCGGAGAGCGTCTGGAAAGATCTTGCCGTACACTTGTGTTTTAGTGAGGACCCTGATGTGCGTATATCCCCGCAGAAAGCCGCCCGGCTTGCAGCATTGTTCGATATCGCCACCGAAGAGATTGAAGCGACTGGTCACGATCGTATCCGGGATCTGGTACTGGAACGGGTCGCGCTGCTGGATGTCAGTAAATAATGGACGTTCCCCCCACTGGCAACCTGTCATGATCCTGCAGCGGGACACAACCATTCCCCTCATAGAACCCTGCTTGAGGTGCCCCGATGCATACAGCGGTTATTACTAGATACCATCTGTGATCCATGCCGAACAGTCACGCTATCCTGTTAACCACCGGAACTGATCCACGTATGCTAAGAGATGGGGCATTGTCATCACAGGTAGATAGTACCTGCCACTACAAAATGGCCCTGTAATATTCCCCTGCCATTTCCGGAACTGAAAACCAAAAAGAGTGTTATTTGTTTGCATGGGAGAGGATATGAGGGATTTCCGGGACAATGAGTGTTTTTGTAGCAAGAGTGACCGCCGGGGTGGACCCGGGTATGCAGAAGACCGCCCTGCCATGGATTGTTCCGGCGATTGCCCGGGAGAGCATGGTAGAAGTCCCGATCTCATCGTAACTCTTCATCCGGAAGAGCTCTCCGAAACCATCGATCTTCTTTTCGAGGAGGGGTGTAATCGCCTCGATAGTGCAGTCATCATGTGTCAGGCCGGTGCCACCATCGATGATGACACAGTTGCAGGTTTTAAGGGCCTGGTACAGCTCGAACCGGATGGCTTCGATCTGGTCAGGAACCACCGCATAATGCTGAACGGGGATCTTTGCTTCGATCAGGATTGCCTGAATGGTCTTGCCGCTGGAATCTGTTTCTTTGGTCCTTGTTGTGGAAACCGTGATTACCGCGCCGGTTATTTGGATTGGTTGGACATGTTCCTGCTTCATGATGATAAATGTAATTGCTGTTACTCGTTAATAGAGGTATAAGATCCGAGGTTTTCTCCCTTTTTCGAACGTTTTTTATAAAAACAAGGCTACCCCTTCGTTTCCACTGGAGGTGTGATCCTTCCCTGCTGCCGGTTTTGTATCCAGCCGGATATAGCATTCGGGCTGTTCCAAGGAGAAACCATCCTTTCACATGACCTGTTATTTTTCATTGTAGGGCTGATAACATTATGGTATCAGATTCCTGTTTTGTTTTTAGATTTTAATTCTGAACACATTTCAAATATCTTAAATAGATCAAAATGCAAATTCTCAACGGCTGTTTTCTTTTAAATTCTTAAAATTGTCTGGCAGATCTTTCGGGTTTCCATGCGAAACAAAGGGGTGCCCCTGATCCTTTCCTTCTGAGGGTGAAAGATCAGAGCATTCTCACAAAAGTTTCTTTGCTTGATAAGCATAGAAAGGTATAAATAAAAATTTTAAAATCTCTTTTTCTGGTTTCAAATCCATTTTCGGTCAATTTAAACAAAATTTCCACAGGAAGTAAGGGGGTTTATAAAGGAAACAAACCAAGTACTTTTTTAATCTCCCCCCACTAAGACTCAGCTCCACGTGTCACCATGCCAGAAACAGAAAACCCCTCAGCCGGCCTGTTTATAAAACACCTTTCCAATAACCGGATATTCCGCGACCGGGAAGTACTCAGACATTCGTATCGGCCGCAAATCCTCCCTCACCGCCAGCCACAGATTGATACGATTGCATCCATCCTTGCCCCCTCCCTTAGGAATGAAACTCCCTCCAATATTCTCATTTACGGGAAAACAGGTACCGGGAAGACCGCAAGTGTCCGGTATGTGGGTTCGGAGCTGGAGAAGGCCAGCAGCACGATGGGAACCACCTGCCGCATCGTCCATCTCAACTGTGAGGTGATAGATACGCAGTACCGGGTCCTTGCCCAGATTGCCAAGTGCATCGATGGTTTTGAAGAAGTATCGAGTGACAAGACCCGCATCCACATCCCGATGACCGGGTGGCCAACGGATCAGGTGTATGCAGAGCTGAAAAACCAGCTTGAGGCCGGTGGGGGCGTCCTCGTGATCGTGCTCGACGAGATTGACAAGCTGGTCAAAAAAAGCGGTGACGACACGCTTTACAACCTGACCAGGATCAACTCTGACCTCAAGCGCTCCAAGGTCAGCATTATCGGGATCTCCAACGATCTCAGCTTCAAGGACTTCCTCGACCCCCGGGTCCTCTCATCACTCTCGGAGGAAGAGATCGTCTTTCCCCCGTATAACGCACCGCAGCTCGTTGACATCCTGACACAGCGCGCTGCAGGCGCTTTTATTGACGGAGCGATTGCCGAGGGCGTGATACCGCTCTGCGCGGCACTTGCTGCACAGGAACATGGCGATGCGCGACGTGCATTAGACCTCTTCCGGATCTCCGGTGAACTTGCCGACAGGGACGAGTCAAAACAGGTTACCGAGGAACACGTGAAACAGGCGCAGGCCAAGATTGAAACCGACAGCATGATTGAGTGCATCGCAACGCTCCCCTCCCAGAGCAAGCTGATCCTCTTTTCCATGCTGACGCTGGAACACAACAGCCGGACCGTTTTTACCAGCGGAGAGGTCTCCAAGGTCTATCAGACCATCGCGCCCGCCCTCCAGCTGGATGTCCTCACCCACCGCCGTATCACAGATCTGATATCGGAGCTCAACATGCTTGGCGTGATAAACACGCGTGTCGTGAGCCGGGGCCGGTACGGGCGCACGAAAGAGATGTGGTTCGATTCCAATACCGATAAGATCCGGGAAGTCGTGCTCAAGGATCCGCGGCTCAATGGATTAAAAGAGCCCACTATAAATCCGATAGAGTCCAAATGGTTTTAAGATAACAGTGGAGTGACTTGAGATGGATGACAAGGATCTCGAACTCCTCCGGATTCTTGAGGAGAACAGCCGGCTGTCTGCACAGGAAATCGGATCAATGACCAACCTCATCCCGGCCGAAGTGGAAGCACGCATCCACTCCCTTGAAGAGAACCGGATTATCCGTAAGTATACCACGGTCATAAACTGGGAAAAGGCGGGAAACGGGGAAGTTTCAGCCATTATCGAGCTGAAAGTGAGTCCCGAGCGGGATTTCGGGTACGACAGGATTGCCGAACGGCTCTCCCGGTTCAGGCAGGTGAGGACGCTCCGCCTGATCACCGGTACGTACGATCTTCAGGTTATGGTGAGCGGGAAGAATATGCAGGAGGTTTCCCGGTTTGTGTCGGAGCACGTCGCCCCGATGGACCGGATCCGCGAGACGGCGACCCACATCGTCATGAAGTCCTACAAGGAGAATGGCAATACCCTCTTTGAGCAGCAGGAAACCGAACGCCTCCCGTATTCTTTCTGAGGGAGCCCGATGCGAACATTTGTTTCAGATCGTGCCCGGCAGATACCCCCCTCCGGGATCCGGAAATTTTTTGATCTCGCCCTCACCATGAATGATGTGATCTCCCTTGGTGTCGGAGAACCCGACTTCAGGACCCCATGGAATATCTGCGAGTCCGGTATCTATTCAATCGAGCAGGGCGTGACCTCGTATACCTCAAACCGGGGGCTCCAGACGCTCCGCGATACGCTCTCGGCGCACCTCGCAAGCCGGTACCAGCTCCGGTATTCGGCGGACGATGAGACGATCATCACCGCCGGGGTATCCGAGGGGCTCGATATCGCGATCCGTGCCATTGTCAATGCCGGTGACGAAGTTCTGATAGCTGAACCCAGTTACGTCTCCTATGCGCCCTGTGTTACGCTCGCCGGAGGGATACCTGTTCCTGTCGAGTGCACCGAACAGGATCATTTCAGGCTCAACCCGGATAAGCTCCAGGAAAAGATCACGGACAAGACAAAGGCCCTGATCATCAACTTCCCTAACAACCCGACCGGCGCTGTGATGAAAAAGGAGGATCTGGCGCCTGTCGCTGATATTGTAACCGACAGGGACCTTATGCTCATCAGTGATGAGGTCTATTCGGAGCTTACCTACGAATCCACACATACGGCCGCAGCAACGGTAAAGGATCTCTGGCAGCGGACAATCACGCTCAACGGGTTCTCCAAGGCGTATGCGATGACCGGCTGGCGGGTGGGATTCCTCTGTGCACCAAAAGAGATCTGCGACGCGGCACTCAAGATCCACCAGTATGTCATGCTCTGTGCCCCGGTGATGGGCCAGATCGGTGCCCTCGAGGCGCTTCGCTCGGCGGAAGATGAGAAGACGAGCATGGTCAACGAGTACCGGCTCCGGCGCAATATGTTCGTTGCCGGCCTCAACAGGATTGGCCTTTCATGCCATGTACCCGAGGGAGCATTCTACGCGTTTCCCTCGGTGAAAGGAACCGGGCTTTCGGATGTGGAATTTGCAGAAAGGCTGCTTAAAGAGCAGCGGGTCGCCGTCGTGCCGGGCAGTGTGTTTGGCAGCGGCGGGGACTTTAACCTTCGCTGCGCCTATGCAGTCTCCCGAAAGGAGCTGGCCGAGGCCCTGGGCAGGATGGAAACGTTCGTCAATGGTTTGTAACTGATGGGC
Source organism: uncultured Methanoregulaceae archaeon (assembly GCA_963805035.1). GTDB lineage: Archaea > Halobacteriota > Methanomicrobia > Methanomicrobiales > Methanospirillaceae > Methanoregula. The sequence goes on from CAWDSU010000010.1 coordinate 120,044, forward strand.
CGGGGCCGGAACCAGCCGGCCCTCTTTTCAAACGGATCCCTGATGCAGGCTCTGCCTTTGCAGCTCATAAGGACAGTCCGATTCTCGTGGTTTTTATAGTTCAGGGCAGACTTTATTGCCCTACCCGCCCTATACTCCATGATACTCCAATGAGCTGTACTATTATCGTAGGTGGATTTTTTGGAGATGAGGGAAAGGGCAAGATCGTTGCCCACATCGCACATACGGATGAACCTGTCATCATCTCCCGTGGTGGTGTAGGCCCGAACGCCGGCCACACGGTTCAGGTCGGCGACCATGAATATGGTGTCCGCATGGTGCCGTCCGGTTTTGTCTATAAAAAAGCAAAACTCTGTATCGGCAGCGGGGTGCTTGTCGATCCAAGAATCCTCAAGCATGAGGTCGAGACCCTGGGGGTCAAGGGCCGGGTCTTTGTCGATAAGCGCTGTGGTATTATCACCGAGGATCATATCGCCCGTGACAAGGGCAGCGCGTACCTCTCAAAGAAGATCGGCAGCACCGGTTCCGGTTGCGGGCCGGCAAACTCCGACCGGGTGATGAGGATCTCCCCGCAGGCAAAGGATGTGCCGGAACTTGCCGAGTACCTGCTGGATGTTCCCCTCGCCCTCAACACTGCCATAAAAAGTGGCCAGACCGTTCTTCTGGAAGGTACCCAAGGGTTTGGGATCTCGCTCTATTACGGGACCTACCCGTTTGTCACGAGCAAGGACACCTCTGCCTCCCAGATCGCTGCGGATAACGGAGTCGGCCCGACAAAAATTGACGATGTGATCGTGGTCTTCAAGGCCTATCCGACCCGGGTAGGGGAAGGTCCGTTCTCCACCGAGATGACCTCGGAGAAGTCCGATGCGATGGGCATCCAGGAGTTTGGTACCGTTACCCACCGGAAGCGCCGGATTGGTGGCTGGGACGGCCAGATGGCCCGGTACTCTGCGATGATCAATGGCTGCACACAGGCGGCTATTACCGGTATCGACCGGGTGGACAAGGCCTGCTTCGGGCTTACCGAGTACAGCAAGCTCACCAAAAAGGCAAAGGACTTCCTGAAAACCGCCGAAGATGACATCGGCTGTCCCATTACGCTCATCTCCACCGGGCCGGAACTCTCCCAGATCATCGATATCAGGAAAGAATACGCATGAAGCGTTCGCTCATGGACATCCTCTGCTGCCCTGTCTGCAAGGGCGATCTTGTGCTCCGGGTTGATGCGGAGAATGAAAAGGAGATCCTTGAGGGTAACCTGCGCTGCGCTGCCTGCAACGTGGATTACCCTATCCACGAGGGGATTCCAAATCTCCTCCCGCCGACATCACGATAACCGGTGACGCCATGCATCTCCCGCTGCCTTTTGAACTTCTGGCGGTTACGGGTATCCCTCCGGCAGAAGAGATGATGACGGAGATCTATCTCAACCGGTCGGGCATCAACACGATCGAAGTTCCCCCGCAGAATGCGCATGTCGAGTGCGGGAGTATTCTTAAGATCCGGTTTGTGAACCGAGGCGCTCCCATCCATATCACGGCAACGACCTCCAATGCCGGTATGTTTACGGATTTTTTTCACGAGAACATGTACGTTATCGATGAAGTGGTGCTCGGCATATCGCTGCGAAAAGACTGCGTCCCGGGCTTTTTTGATATCGACATCATCGCCGGTTATGGCGCAATGAAAACCGCCCTGCGGGTTGAGGTCATTGTGAAGCCCAGCCGGGGAGAACGGGCACTGGAAAAGGAACCTCCCGTCCAGCCTGAAGCCCACGGCCGGCCTCACCTCCTGATGGTGGCGATGGCTCTGGGTCTTATCCTGTACAGCACGTGGTACTATACCAAGATTGAGTTCCTCAACATCGCGGCATTCATCGTCCTTATTGTCGGTGCACTGTTCGTATGGTACCGACAGACCTGATACTTGCCGGCGCTGTTCTCCTTCTTGCGCTTGCCGTCGACCGGCTTATTGGCGATCCCCACTCGGCGTACCACCCGGTCGCGCTTCTGGGCCGGTTCATCGGCTGGTGGGGTCAGCCCTCGCGCTATTCCCCCCGCGTCCAGCGTGCAGCCGGTATTCTCTTCTGGCTGGTGACGGTCTGCCTCTTTGCCCTCCCATTCTTCCTGTTCGGGACGTTCGCCCCGTGGCTGCTCTTTCTTATCGGCGCACCGTTCCTGTTAAAATGCTGTTTTGCGTGGCGCTCGCTTGAGGAGCATGCGCTGGGTGTGGTAGCCGCACTCGAAAACAGCGTGGATAAGGGCCGCGAACGGGTGAAACTGATAGTCTCCCGGGAAACGGCACAGCTCGATGCCGAGCACATCCGGTCGGCCGCGTTTGAGTCCATGACCGAGAACCTCACCGACAGCATCGTCTCGCCACTCTTTTACTTCGCGCTGCTCTCCCTTTTCGGCCTCGGGCTTGTGGGGGCGGCATTTTTCCGTGCCGCAAACACGATGGATGCGATGCTCGGGTACCGGGACGAGCGGGCCCGGCTTGGCTGGTGCTCCGCCCGGATGGACGACGTCCTCAACTACATTCCTGCCCGGATCACCACGCTCTTTCTTCTTGCTTGGTTCCTCACGAAGGGCACTGCTGCCCGGGCATGGCAGGTGATGCGCCGGGACGGGAAAAAACGCCCGGGTTTCAACGGCGGCATCGTGATGGCGGCAATGGCCGGGGGCTGTGGGATCCGGTTTGAGAAGCCCGGTGTCTACACGATTGGGAACGGGGAGCAATCACTTGAAACTGGTGGCTTGGCCATTCTCCACGCTCTCAGGGCAGTCACAGTATCGTTTGCGGCAATTATGGCAGGTACACTTATTTTATTGGCATGGCTGATCCATCGTACTGGTATATGAAATTAGAAGAACTGAGATTTGGCACTGAGCTTCTCAAGCGCGGCTTTGCATCCATGCAGAAGGGGGGCGTGATAATGGATGTGGTGAATGCCGAGCAGGCAACGATTGCCGAGGCAGCCGGTGCCGTCGCAGTCATGTCGCTGGAACGGGTGCCGTCCGATATCAGGAAACAGGGCGGTGTCGCCCGGATGGCAGACCCGGAAAAAGTCCAGGAGATCATCGATGCGGTTTCGATTCCCGTCATGGGAAAAGTCAGGATCGGCCACTTTGTCGAGGCGCAGGTGCTCGAAGTGCTTGGCGTCGATATGATCGATGAGAGCGAAGTGCTCACGCCTGCTGACGAGGAATATCATATTGACAAGAAGCAGTTCAAGGTTCCCTTTGTCTGCGGTGCGCGAAATCTCGGGGAGGCGCTGCGCAGGATTAACGAAGGTGCAGCGATGATCCGCACCAAAGGCGAGGCAGGGACCGGGAACGTCGTCGAAGCGGTGCGCCACATGCGGGCGATCACGGGCGAGATCCGCAAGATACAGGGCATGGACGAGCAGGAACGCATCAGTTATGCCCGGAGTATCGAGGCTCCCGCCGAACTTGTTATTGAATGCGCACAACGCGGGCGGCTCCCGGTGGTGAACTTCTCGGCCGGCGGTATTGCCACCCCCTCGGATGCCGGGCTGATGATGCAGCTCGGGGCTGATGGCGTCTTTGTCGGCTCCGGGATCTTCAAGTCCTCGAATCCGGAGAAGATGGCAAAAGCGATCGTGGAAGCGGTCAACCACTTTAACGACGCAAAAGTGATTGCGAAGGTCAGTACGGGCCTTGGCGAAGCAATGCCGGGCCTCGATGTCCACACCCTCAGGGCTGATGAGGTGCTGCAGACCCGTGGACGTTAAGATCGGGGTGCTCGCGTTACAGGGAGACGTGAGCGAGCATATCGATGCCTTTTTTGCGGCTCTCCGGTTACGGGGCTGCGGGAAGGCATCGTCCATTGTGGAGGTCAGGAGCCCTGCGGATCTTGCCGGCTGCGCAGCGCTTGCGATCCCCGGCGGGGAGTCCACGACCATCTCGCGGCTGATCGACAAGAACGGGCTCTACGAGCCGATCCGCACCTTCAAGGGCGGGATCTTTGCGACCTGCGCCGGCATGGTGCTGATGGCGACCGATGTTGCCGACTCCCGGGTGCACACGCTCGGCCTCATGGATATGACCGTGGACCGGAATGCATTCGGCCGGCAGAGGGAGTCGTTTGAGGCGGATATCCCGGTTACGGGGCTTGGCGGCGGCCCCTTCCATGCGATCTTCATCCGGGCACCGGTGGTGACCGCTGCCGGGGCGGGCGTGCATGTGCTTGCGACACTGGACCAGGGGATTGTCGCAGCAGAGAAAGGACAGGTACATGGCGCTTGCCTTCCACCCGGAGCTTGGTGGGGATCTCCGGCTTCACGAACGGTTTTTGCAGAATCTGGGGCTCTGACCCACGCCTTCATTATTTATCCGCCCGAATTCATGAGTATGAGTCTGGATGCCACCGTCATTAAAGAACAGATCCGGCGGTTTGGTGCTGATTTTGTGGGCATCGCCGATGCAGCGGGGTTCCTGAATCCCGGTTACACCGGCAACAGGCCGCAGGATTTCATGCCCGGGATCCGGTCCGTGATCGTGATTGGTGTCGTGATCCCGAAAGGATGCGTCCAGCCCCTCCCCAAGGGCAGGCCGGAGTATACCAACACGCTGATGGCGGGAACCGCGACGCTGCGGGTTATAGCATTCCGCATTGCCCGGGACCTGGAAAAGCAGGGATACCAGTCTGCACTTGTTCCGACGGAGGGAAGCGAATTCGGGATGTGGTACGCAGACATGGAAACCCTCAGGGCGGATATTTCTCTTAAGTATGCTGCATGGCTTGCCGGCCTTGGTGCGTACGGCCTCAACCAGCTGCTTATCACCCGCGAGACCGGCCCCCGGATCAGGATGACGGCAATCCTGACCGATGCGCCACTCGATGCGGATCATCCAACGGAAGAGACGCTGGTCAGATCCGAGTGTTCTGCATGCCAGAGGTGCGTGAAGGCCTGCCCGGTCGGTGCCCTCTTTGCCGATGGGACGATCCGGCCCCAGGCCTGCCGGGACTACATGTTCTCGACGCTTGGAGGCCTGCGGTGCGGCATGTGTATCCGGGTCTGCCCGCTGTGAACCGGCATCCCGGATTTTTGTACTATCCTTATCATCATGGACACGGTATGTTCGTGTATGGCAATGAGGGAACAGCGTCGAAGGAAAAGTACGGGGTTTTTGTTCGGGGAACTGGCCGGGATGCTCTCTGCCTCCCTCGAAAATCACTATGATTTTGTCCTTGCCTGGGAGCTGCGGCCCGGCGAAGTTCCGGAACCGGGGACAGAACCGGTCGTCCACGTGATGACCGGAAACCTGATCACGCCGTGCAGGTTGAACGGTCTCAAAGGGCGCGTCCTGGTGTATGAGGATGAAGGAGCCCGGATCATGACTATCAGGGAGAAGGACATCCCGGACGGCCTGTAATATGAGGATATATCCGTTAGTTGGCCGGCGGGCACGGCCCTCACGGACAGACGGGCCTTTCAGGAACCGCCCGGGTTGACGATCCGTCCCGCAAAGAGGATTGTGCCGGTATCGTTGTCCTGTATCAGGAAGAGGAACGGGTGATCGGCCCGGAAGACCGGCACCGGCTCTTCAGAACCGGGTGCCACTGCTGCCCAATTCATTACTACGCCGGTGGCCGCAGCCGCCTCAGTCCCCTCCTCGTTCACTTCGATATAGGCCTTATGATACACGTCGCTGATGTAGAGATCCTGCCCCCCGTCCATGCCGGAGAAATCTGCCGTGCCGGAGAATGCTGTCGGCATCCCCATTGCGCTGAGCGTCTCTTTGAGAGAATACTGGGTCTCGAGCTTGAATTTCGGGAGATACACCATGACCCGCCGGGCTGACGCGGACTGCTCCAGCGCCGAGAGGTTGGCCGGGCCGAGATACGATTCTGCTGCGGAGAGGTTGTTCTCTCTGGGGAGGAGGATAATCATGGAGAGCCCCGGTCCGCTGGTGGCAGTATAGGGCAGAGAGAGCATCTGGAGGTCAGGTGTTTCTGCGTAGGGATAGACAGCGTCCTCATCGATCCGCTGCATCATTTTTGCCGTCACTGTTGTGCCATCAGGTCTGGTGAACGGGGCATCGCTCGTCTGGTTGGCATCGAATTGTTTCTGCCATGTGCCCTTGAAATAGACGGCGTTCGTGATCACCAGCCGGGTCATGGGATCGATACTGCCCGCTGGAAGGAGGTTCTGGATCTTGTTATTGGTTTTCCCCGCTACCCAGTCATTGATGGTCTGGCGTGAAGCATCCGGTTGGCCGGCAAAATCAAGGTTTGTCGTGTTGGCGCTGTAGTACTGTTGTGCTATACTGGTGTACCCAGGAAGGAAGGTGTATGTCTTCTCAGCCCAGAGTGCGTTTGCCGTGCTCAGGGTGTAGCCTTCATTCCCGCTGTTGATCCCGGCGTTGACGGCAGCGAATCCCTCCCTGAGGCGGGTATTATTCACCGGAAAATAAAAGACTGACCGGATCTCATCAGCGGTTGTCCCGCGTGCCCCCTCGTAGGTGAGGGCGAGGGCAGAAGAGATGGAGAACGGGGAGAAGAAGAGATTGCCTCCGCTGGCTGCAGTCTCCTGCGCGATCTCATGGTACAGGTCTGCGGAAAACCGGTTATTTGCATCGGTAACACTCAGGTTAAGGGCTCCTTCCGGTTGGCCGGCGCTTGTCTGAACCGGTGGTGTGAGCAGTTCCAGGCTCCTGTTATCACAACCGGCGCACGTACCGGAGGCAGGTGAACTGGTGCACCCTGCCATCATCACCAGAAGAAGAATGAGAACGGATGCGACAGCCAGTACTTTCCCGGTGCAGGATTTCATGGAAGAACCTAGGAGAGCGTTTATGTTAAATCTGGCGTTGACTGCGGATTTTTTCGCAGCTATTCTTCCGTTACTGTGCCGGGGTAACTGGCCGATACGCCTATAAATCCTGCCGTTGAAAAACCTTCCACCGGAGGAAAAACCGGAATCGGGTGGTTTTCACATGTGTGAATGGAAAAAATATCTTGCGGAACTCATCGGGACTTTTGTCCTCGTCTTTATCGGGACCGGGAGCGCTGTCGTTGCAGGAAAAGAGATCGGATTTCTCGGGATTGCCCTTGCCTTTGGTCTCTCCGTCCTTGTCATGGTCTATGCAATCGGGCAGATCTCCGGTTGTCATATCAACCCGGCAATCACCATCGCGATGCTCGCAAACGGGAAGATCGGTTCAAAGGACGCTGCGATGTATATCGTTGCGCAGTGCATCGGTGCGGTCATTGCCTCGCTCATCCTGCTCTCTATCATGACCGGCCTCGCGGGCTATGATCTTGCCACGAACGGCCTTGGCCAGAACGGGTACGGGGTCGCATCTCCCGGGGGATTTCCCCTTGCATCGGGCTTTATCGCTGAGGTTGTCCTGACGTTTATCTTCCTGATGGCGGTCTTTGGGGCAACGAGTAAGAAGGCTCCCGCAGGCTTTGCCGGGATCGCCATCGGGCTGTCGCTTGCCATGATCCACATGGTCGGTATCCCGATCACCGGTACTTCCGTGAACCCGGCACGGAGCCTGGGCCCCGCGCTCGTTGCCGGCGGGACCGCTCTTGCCCAGCTCTGGGTGTTCATCCTTGCGCCGATCATCGGTGCACTGGTGGCGGCATTTGTCTGGAAATATCTCTTTGAAGAGAGAGCAGCACCGGCGTAACCCGGGCGTTTACTTTTTTATTCCCGTCGGATCTTTTTTCATTGCTTCTGCCTTGAGCTCTTTTGGCATCAGCTCAATCGCATATCGCAGCGCCGTCCGGGGCATCACGATCCTGTTCCGCATGACATACGCAAACACCTCGGCCTGGTGCTGCCGGCTTGCCTCCTTTAAGAGCCAGCCGTAGCCTTTCTGCACCATATCGTCGGTATCGGTCAGGAGCAGGTCGGCAATCTCAATCGCCTCGGGGAGAAACTTCCCGCGTTTTGCCGGGACAATCAGGGAAACTGCGGCAGCCCGGCGCATCCAGCGATTCCCCGACTGCGCCCACCGTTTCAGTTCGGCCGTATATTCCGGGTATTGTTCGATAAAGTCCCCTATCGTGTGGTTGCAGAACCCGTCGCACGAGGCCCAGTTGGAGATGTAGGTATCGATCCAGCGCCGGAACACCGCAAGATCCTCCCGCTCGTACCGCCCGGAGAGGGCATGGGTCCAGTTCGAGACGACAAATGATTCCTCGATGTACCCCGAGTGGTAGAGCTCTTCGCAGAGCGCGAAGATCTCCTGCTTGTCCCGGTCTTTGACCTCCTTCCAGTATTTTTTTGCAATCGCCATGACGGTCGCAGTTTTCAGGCCGTAGCACCGGATCTCTTCCCTGAAAAACCGCCGGGACGTTTTTTGGATCTGTGGATCCGCCTGCGCTTCGAGGTCCTGCCGGATATGTACGATCACCGGGTCCATGGAACAGCGTTGGGAGGGATGGGGGGATAAGGGATACGGCAGGCAGCATGAAGGTATAGATACTGATAAAAAACGATACCTTTCACATAAAAGTACACAGCGGACGGTAAAAATATGGCAACCATTCTCGTTGATCAGGATCTCTGCACCCGGTGCGGGATCTGCTCTGTGGTCTGCCCGATGTCGATTGTCGACCCGGCAGATGAGAACACCCTGCCGAAGGTGCAGGATGCGAAAGCCGGCCTGTGCATCCGGTGCGGGCACTGCGAGATCTCCTGCCCGTCGCAGGCGCTTCTCCTGAATTTCCTCCCCGGTGAGAGAGTGCAGCGTCCGGCCGCTACCGGCGCTGTATCCGCGGAAGATCTTGGTGTCTACCTGAAAAAGCGCCGCTCGGTCCGGCATTTTACCGGGGAGCCGGTGCCGAGGGAGAAAATCCTTCGGGTTCTCGATATTGCCCGGTACGCTGCTTCGGGCGGTAACGGGCAGCCGGTCCAATGGCTCATCGTGCACGATCCAGAAGAAGTCCGCCGGCTCGCCGGGTTGTGCATCGACTGGATGAAGACCTTACAAAACAGCAGCCACCCGATGAGCGGGTACATCCCGACGCTGGTCGCTGACTGGGATGCCGGAAATGACCCGGTCTGCCGCGGGGCACCCCATCTCGTGATCGCCCATATCCCAGAAGGCAACCCGGTGGCGTCAGTGGACGCCCTGATAGCACTGACCCATTTCGATATTGCTGCGCCGGCATTCGGTATCGGTACCTGCTGGGCAGGATTCCTCTCGATGGCCGCTGCCGCGTATGAACCCCTGCAGAGGGCGCTTGCCCTCCCGGCAGGGCGTAAGTACTCCTACGGCCTGATGTTCGGCCACCCGCAGTACAAGGCCTACGGTATCCCGCGCCGGAAGCCGTTGCAGGTGACGTGGCGGTAGGAAATGACACCGGGCGCGGGAACGATTACTATCACGGATGATCAGGAGAATGCATGACGGATTATGCAGGTATCGGAAGGAAAAAACTGCGTGAGATTGACGGCGAGGCTGGTGTCAGAGTCGAAGAGACATTAAACAACGTCTGCCCGGATCTTGCCCGTTACCTCATCGAATATTCGTTCGGGGAGATCTATGCACGGGAGATCCTTGACAATAAAACAAAGGAGCAGGCGGTCGTCGCCGCCCTGACCGCCATGGGTACGGCCGCCCCCCAGCTGAAGGTTCACATCCATGCAGCGCTCAACGTCGGCTGTACTCCTGAAGAGATCCGGGAGATCATCATCCAGATGTGCGGGTATGCGGGGTTCCCGGCGACCCTCAATGCCATGGGGACGCTCATGGAGGTATTAAAAGAGACCGGGCTGGCCCTTTCAAAGGTATCCGTCCACGCCGGCTCTGAGGGACGGTACGAGCGCGGGAAGGACTGGCTCTCGCGGATTGCACCCGATCAGGAACGTGTGCTCAAAGAGACGTTCGATCCGATAAACCCGGATATTACGCGGTACGTCATCGAGTTCGGCTATGGGGACATCTATGCCCGGGGCATCCTGCCAATCCGGATCCGGCAGGTTGCTACCATCGCCGCGCTCGCAGCAAAAGGTACCGCCCCCTCGCAGCTCCGGTTTCATATCGGCGGTGGGCTCCGGGCCGGCCTTTCCGAGAACGAGATCGTGGAGATCATGCTATTGATCTCACTCTACGCCGGGTTCCCGGCGGCATTAAACGGCATCCTTGCCACCCGCGAGGTTGCAGAGGCCTTAAAAGACGAAAAACGGTGAGCGGGGAACATACCCGGGGTGTCTCCCCGGGAAACTTTTCCGCACCGGAAGAAGAACGAAAGATCTGGTGATTGAATATGGCAAAAGTCGTTGCATTCAACGGAAGCCCAAGGAAGGACGGGAACACCTCCATCCTGATCGGGCATATGTTTGAGGAACTGGAGAACGAAGGGATCGCAACCGAGCTCGTGCAGGTCGGCAAAAAGAAGATCCGGGGCTGTACTGCCTGCATGAAGTGTTTCGAGAACAAGGACGGGCATTGTGTCTTTGACGACGATATCATCAACCGCTGCATCGATCAGATGGTCGAAGCGGACGGCATCATCCTCGGTTCGCCGGTGTACTTCCTGGACGTGACCGCAGAGATGAAGGGGCTGATCGACCGGGCAGGGCTTGTGTCCATAGCAAACGGGGGTCTGTACCGCCGCAGGGTGGGTATGGCCGTCGCCGCGGTCCGGCGGTCCGGGGGCAGCCGTACGATTGACACCATGCTTCACTTCCTGCTCGCCGGGGGTATGGTTGTCCCGGGATTCCCTGTCCTCGGGGTTGGGAGGGAGATCGGGGACGTGAACAAAGACGAGGAAGGCATCGGCCGCGCCCGTGACGCCGGAAAGAACATGGCCTGGCTGATCAAAACGATGAAAAAGGCCCAGGAATCCTGATGAACCACTCAAGGATGATATCCCTGAGTAGAATGATTAAGGAGACAACCCGTTATGGAAGCACTTGATGCAATCATGACACGCCGCAATGTCAGGAAATACAAGAAACGGCAAATACCGGATGCGGCTCTTGCAGAAATCCTCAAAGCAGGAACCTATGCCCCGTCTGCCCTCGCCCTCCAGCCGTGGGCATTTATCGTGATACAGGATCAGGAATTCCTCACCCGGGTCTCGGATTATTGTAAACCCATCATGATTGCGCACATGAAGGATGCGCATGACGGGATGTCCGATGCTTTCCGGGCGATGCTTGAGAGCCCCGGATACTCGATCTATTACCATGCGCCGACGGTCATCATGATCGTCGGGAAAACAGCGAGCCGGTTCCGGGAGATTGACTCTTCGCTCTGTGCTGAGAACATGATGCTCGCCGCTCATGCGCTCGGTATCGGGAGCTGCTGGATAGGGTCAACGGAAGTGGCCTATGAGAACAGGGAACTCATGGCAGGGTTCCGGATCCCGGAAGGCTACAGTCCGGTCGGCACGATTGTTTTCGGGTACCCGGCCGAGTTACCGGAGGTCCATGACAAGCATCCCGCAAAGGTGAAGTGGGTCAGGTAGTGCCGGGTACTTCTTCCCAAAAACCTGTAATTGCAGTGATACGTTTGCCTCCTGGCATACCTTTTGTAAC
>CAWDSU010000011.1:0-189275 GCA_963805035.1 uncultured Methanoregulaceae archaeon
GCCTTCTTTTATTTGCTCCATACTTTTATCAATCAGCACAGAGAAATGCCCACAGAAGCAATCCGTGAGGGTTTCCAAACCGTCTACAAAAGAGCCGGTGCCGGGAGATAGGTGGATGAAAAAATGGGTCGGTTCATCAAATTGATCGTCTGGATTACGGTTGCAGTGGCGGTGATAGTTATTATTGCGATCGTGCTCTTCGGACCGTCTGCTGTCTTCCAAGTGGGTGTGGGAGCGCTTGAATCGGCCACAAATTCGTCTGTTTCGCAGAATACAACGCAGGAGTATGCGCTCGTGCAGGAAAACTTCAGCTATGTCCAGGCCGCAATCTCCGGTGCAGTTGCAAATGTAACCGGAGAGAACCCTTAGCCAAGCACAGGCCGGGATCTCCGGTGCAATAGTCAATGTGACCGAAAAGACCCTTGGCCAAGCACAAGCCGCAATCTCCGGTGCGGTAGCCAATGTGACCAGAGGGAAGTAAATCATAATCAACGATGACTGGGGAGATCCTGAGAAACAAAAATGGAATGAGTGGTGACACTTTACATCTAACGTTTCACCATCATTTGCCTCGGCGTGAGCAGCCATTGAAGTTCACCGGATGGCCGTTTATCGAAGGTATAATTCCTGATTTTTGCCAGGTCTCCTTTTGCGAGATAGATAGAGGCAGTATCAGATCCGGAAATGATCCTGCTGATAAGCATCGACAACGAAGGTTCGTACCCGATGATGAGGATGGCAGCATGTTCACCATACTGCGTAGCATGGTAGCACAATGTATCCGGATCGCCGCCGGGCGCAAGTTCCTCCCAGACTTCGAGTCGGTCTTTTTGGCCAAGCGATCGGGCAACAATTTCTGCTGTCTCGTGCGCGCGGGTCAGCGGGCTCGTGGCAATAATATCGAACCCGAATTTTTTTGATCGCATCCACCTCGCCACTTTTCGTATCTCGTTTCTACCCTCGGCCGTGAGCGCCCGTTTCATGTCGTCAGGTTCATCTGAGGACGGTTCCGCCTTTCCATGCCGGAGAACGAAGAGATCCATAAAGAAAAAACATTCCTTATCTGATATGAGTCTTCTTATCGCATAAACGGAAGTGAGGCTGCAGGCAGATATGACACGGGTTCATCGGGGCATTATTTCCGCCAAAATCAGGAAATTACAGCATTCACTCGATCGTAAAAAATACTGAGAATCCGATATAATTTTAGAATAAAATTTTGGATACCTAAATTTACAGCACTCCCCGCAAGGCTGCAAGGTTCTTTTCCAGTTTAATGAGGATTTTTTCCCCGGCCTGGTTTTTCTTGCCGGAATTAATAGCACCCGGGTTCCTGAATAGGTCGTATTTCACAAAAATCCCGCCATCCTTTTCGACATAAATATTATGAAGGATCTGCGGGTCCCGGAGATTGTCAAAATCCGTTATACCTTCTTGTGCCAGGGTCTCGCGTATACGCTTTACTTTCCCTCGTTCGTATGCATTCAGGTTCCGTGATCCTTTGGGTCGTCCACGTGGCATAGCAAAAATTTTGTCGGGAGTTATATAAATATATAGAGGTTAAAAAGAGCGAAAAATAATAGCAGGGAGTTTACACAATAAAATTTGATGGCTCTTACGAACCGACCAGGATCGGGGTCTGCATCTCGGACGCTATTTTCTGCAGGGGATGTGGTAACGCAGGGGTTTGACGCGAAGATTCTATTTGCGGCTCCCTCGCGGTATGTTCAGTATGCCCGGTCAAGACCTGATTCTGCTGCTTGAGTGCAGCAAGGATCCTACGGTTTACTTCGAGGTTTTCCTTAGTAAGCGCGGAGATTTCTCCCATTATTTTTGTCTGCTCAGCGATCAAGGCTACGATATCCTGCGCGAATTTTGTACTGGATTCTGCTGCAGGAAGTGTCAGCTGCCGTTTCTTTGCAAATTCGCTTCTGCGTTTCCAGATCTTTGAGATACTGTCAAGACTTTTTTTTGTATCGGGGAACACCTTGAGGTATCTCTCATAAAATTCGCGGCTATCCCTGCATTGGAGGACGAGGTCGATCTCTGCTTCCTCGACCACCTGGTATTTGCGGACTGGGGTTTTTTGCATAGCACCGGATCACTCACTGAGGGAGATAAAGGGCCGGACTGAGCGGGGTGAAAGTGAAGGGACACCGGGGCTGGCGCAAGGTTACTCCCAAAGGACATTCTGCAGAGGTTAAGTCAGTGCTGATGAAAAGAAAGGAAAGTATGAATTAATGGTGATCCAATTTGTTCGTTTCCTGTAGTGATGCCACCGGACGCCACGAAACCTGTCATCACGTATTCTCTGGCAGTGCCGAAGCAACCTCGCGGGTGGCGAGGATGCCATTTAATGCTGCCGGGAACCCGGCATAAATGGAGACGAGCAGCATGATCTCGACAATCTCTGCCTCGGACAGGCCTACCCGGAGCCACTTCGGCATTGATGATTACGCGTGCGGGCTCTGCCAGACCGTGACCCCCTGCGAATCCATGAACCCGGTGAGACACCAGAGAAAGAAAAATATACGGACTTAATAAAACAGAAGATCATATCAATGGATGAATTTCTGAAATCCTTTTCAGATAAATACGACAAATGGCGCGAGGAGGGAGACTTCGAGTTCTCTTCAAAAGTTATTCCTGTGAAGGAGTCACTTGTTACCCAGCAGTGGGTTCTTCCCAGTGAACAGGTACTGGAGATCCTCAAAAACGCCCGGTCGTTTGCGCTAGCTGATTGTATCTGCAGGACACATTATGCTCGGTGTGATAAACCACGAGAGGTCTGTCTTCTCATTGATGAACTGAGCGACAAGATAGTAGGACGTAATAAGGCCCGCCGCATTACTTTTGACGAAGCGGCAGAAGTATTGAAAAAAGCCGATGAGCACGGCCTCGTCCATATGACGCTGCACATGCCAGGCCGGAAGATCTACGCACTCTGCAGTTGCTGCGCCTGTTGCTGTCATGATCTCCAGTTGATCCTGGATTATAACCGTCGGGACCTCGTGGTGAGGTCTGATTATATCGCGGTCACGGACCAGAAACGCTGCATAGGCTGCAGGAGATGCATTGAGCGGTGTGTGTTCGGGGCAAGAGCACTTTGTGACGGTGTAATAGAGTTCGATGCCAGGGCCTGCCTTGGCTGCGGGTTATGTGTGACTGTCTGCCCGGAGAAAGCAACTGTGATGAAAGAACGGTAGATCGGGAATACGTAGACGCTCGGTCATGCTCACTCGGGAGCTGTGTGTCGCCGTGATGTCTTTTGACCAGTGCGGAACAAGCCCCCACTGCATCATCACTGCCTCTGCCCGCTCGTGCACCATGATCACCGGATTCGTGCAGCCTGGTGTGATATTAAAATGAGACCGGAAACCGAGGGTCGAGTCAATGAGTCGGAACCTCCCGCAGAGGTCATCGATACAGGCAAGCGAGTACCGGCCGCACATGATAAACGTTCATTACTGTGCTGGAGTCATCAACCTTGCATCCAACGGTTCTGTCAAGTCTGTCGGCAGCTACAGAAGTTAGACACTTATAAGAGAGAGGGAAAATACCGACAACTTGACAGGACCCACCAGCACCCATCAGTCTGAGATCATAGGATAATTCACCCACCGCTAATCGGGGGAAGAACAACAATATCGTCCCCCTCTGCTACTGTGGTTTTTCCAGATTCTGTCATGTCGATTTGCTTGCTGTTTCTCACCAGAACAACAAACTCTCTTATGTTCCCTTTAGCATCGAAGATCGCATCATATCCTTCCTTGTTTTTCCCGGAAACATTCGCGATGAGGTCTGAGAGCACTGAACCTTCTTTGGCATCCACGATTACTTCATTTCCGAAGAGCTCACCGAAGTCAGAGAAAAATCGAACTTTGATCTTCATCTCTTTCCTCCTGCCTTATTGTCCTTCCTTGCATTTTTTTCCATTCAATCCCTACATAAGATTTTTTTTCTTCTTTACGTTTGGGTACTGTTGCATCTACAGTTGAAATGCCTTTTATTCGACGTGAAAAATCCTCTCTTAACCGTCAACGCAACAGAACCCTCCACCATCAAGACAAAAAGATTAAAGAAGTTTGCTGCCGGCGTTTGGACCCGGCTGGCATTCGAAGACATCGGTGATCTTCATGATGATGAGAGAACGTGCTGGCAGGGCGGGATTCTTTTTGTTGATCTTTACCTTCATCTCATCGAAATCCTTGCCGCTGGTTTTAACGGTCGCATGACCCTTGACCTGGAAACAGCCCTTGATCTCCGGGCCCCAGACGTACATGGCGATCTTCGGGTTTGCCTTGAGATTTTCAAGCGACTTGTTCATGAAATTGTCCGTGATCCAGATCGTATCATCGCTGACGAGTTCGACAGTCCCGATAGGAACCACATTTGGCGTCCCGTCTTTTGACGCGGTCGCAACCGGGAAGATCTTCATCTTGCCAAACGCTTCTTTCATCTCTGCAGTTAGTTTTGTCATGGTAAATCCTCCGCTCATTGATTCTACCCGAGAGATTACAACCCTGCCCGCTCGACAATAACGTCAGCAACAGCCTTTGCACTCTTGAACGGGAAGTCCGATGCCTTCAGGAGTTTTCCTGCCTCGCCGGCGGTCATTTTCAGGTCACCCGCCTGGCAGGTTGTGTCTGCACCGTTCGGGAATGCAGCGATGAGATCCTTCGGCGTCTTAACCGGGAATTTTACTCCCTTCAATGCACCGCTGATCTGTGAATGGATTTGTTCTCGTATAGACAGGGTCTCGCAGCTGATCATTTCCGAGATTTCACCGGCTGCCTTTGCAATCGAACAGTCGGCATTATGAGTACCCGCATCCGAAACATGCTCCCTTGATAGACTTGAGCGATTCTTCGGCTTTTGCCGTCGATACATCTTTTCCAGTATACTTCCAAGTCGGCATTTTTTTCACCTTACTTTGTTTGTCTCACAACTGAGCATATCCGATACTTCCCCAGCTGCCTTTGCTATCGGGCAGTCAGCATTGTGGGTTCCGCATCCAAAACATGCACCCTTGATTGCTTTCAACGATTCCTCTGCCTTTTCTTCGGACATGTTTTTGTCCGTGTACTTCCATGTCGGCATTTTTTCGCCATACTCTGATGCTTATGTTACAAATATATACTTGCGCGTCATAAAAATATACAAATTGTTTTTGGTACAGAAAAATGACCCGCATGGTCATAAGGACACACGTTCAAGACAAAGGATCGGGATATGGGAGCAACGTTAGGGGCAATGACCGAGATCCGCGAGCTGAAGACAGAGATCACCGGCTTGAGGACCGACTTAAAGCGTTTTGTCGAACGGGCGAACCAGCAGCATGTCGATACGGTGCTCGGCGTCATAAAGAAAGATACGCCGGGGTGTTCGCAGATCACCAGATTGGTACTGCGAAGGCTGATCTATCTGCCCGGATGGTGGACGGCTGTTCAATGCAGAAGACCTGTTATGGGGTTTTTATGGAATTTTTAAAGAATTCCGTTCAGCACATCCGAGATGGTGAGGTCTCTGACGAACTCATTCAATCGTACCGGGAGCGGATGAAGGTGCTTAGGAAGAAAGGTCCGTTCGATCAGTGTGATACCTGTTTTACCGAGGTCGGCCGGCTTTTCGAGAAACAGGTTGCATTGATGAAGACACTCGGAATCTACCAAAAGAGTCCCGATACAGCGGATGTTGTGGCAGAAATGCCTATTGAGACCGTGGTAAATGACCTTCTTGAACCCGTAGCGAATATCCAGCGGTTTCAGATAGTTAAGTCGCTTACAACCGGGACCCGAACGTTCTCGGATATCTCTCAGTTGACTGGCCTCCGGGGCGGTAACCTCCTCTTCCACATCAGGAAACTGACGGAATCCGGTATGATTCTCCAGCGTCACGAGCGGGGAGATTACATCATTACGGATAAGGGCTACAAGACAATGGCCGCGATTGGGGAGCTATACAGGGTGCTTTCAGTTTGAAAAGTCTAGAACGTTGAGGGTAGTCCACCGATTTTTCACCTTCGTTAAAATTATCTAGTCAACCGCCTACGCAACAGCGCACTACTTCGCACTCACCCATAGCGGATCTCTCACACTTTGCAATGCCAGCGCCTCATCTATAAAAAAAAGTTAATTTTGGCCAGCAACCTGTGATGGTGCAGTCACGTGAGAATAGTTCATCGTAGACATTTTCTGGTTGTGGATGTGGGAAACGATCTCCTCCCCGAGGGTAAGGAGAGCATCTCTATGAGCTTGTTTATCTTTATGGATATGGACAGGAGAAATTTCCAAGGAATCGTACCGCTCTGTGCGGATTTCATCATTGGTGGTGTCTTCGTAATACTTCTTGATGTGAATCATCAACATATGGAGATGCAGTAACTCTCCCTTTAGCACACTATCACCTTCTCTACTGAGATCGGTTCTGTTGTACAGATATACCTTATTGGTGATGTTTATAAGAGGTAAGAGCCTCACGTAGGTTCGTGTGTTGCGCTCGCAATTTAAGATACGTTGGGTGCGCCTTCAGAAGGAACCCGAATCAAGGGGGGAGCCCGCCAACGCTCCCACGGGAGAGCCGGATACTTGTGGCCCCGGCTGAGCAGAAGATCGTGAGTCCAGATATGCTCTGCGATCTCGCGGCACGGCTCCCAACTGAGGCACACGTACTGACGTTTATGCCAGTGGAAAAAAAACGGTACAAAAATATTTTTAATTTAGGTTCTGATGCGTTGACGATTGGCAGATAATTTTTAATGAGATGAAAAATCGGTCACCGCCCAAATACAAAACGGTACCCCTAACGAGAATGTACACGAGACCGGGTGTTGGTGGTGTACGTGATTGTGTCCAGAGAAGACGGCCTGCGCCAGACTTCAACTTCATCCTCATAGTGAGCGGGAATGTATTCCTTTGCCGGTTCAAACCCGAACTTGCGGATGATGTGCTGCATGATTGGTGACGGCATAACGATACGTATATCGTACCCATCCTGCAACCAATGCCGGATAAGGGCCTGAGTATTGCCTTCGTTCTTGAATCGTGAGATAAGGTAATGGAGGTAGAGCCGGCAGTCATCATAGATCTCAAGCCAGCCAGAGAAGAGTGCATCCGAAAAACCGATTGCCTCTCCATCGGGCGTACCAGTGTCAATACGCTTCAGCATGTGGTAGGGCACTTCCCGTTCCTGAAAGAGTGACATTTCCATTCGCGGTTGGAAGGAAAAAATGTATCGATAGTGGGGGTTCGGTGCTGTTGCGTTAGCGGTACGTAATGGAAATGATATCGTTGTAACCCCCTCAATGTTGACTATTTAAACATCCCGCAGATGCAACAGAACCTTCCCGTAACTATTCGATTCTTTCTTCGGGAAAATATTCCCCAATCCAGGTACGGATCTGTTCCAGAATCGGGATGAATGCCTTTCCCGCATCGGTCAGTTCGTATTCTACTCTGGGGGGAATTTCCGGATACATCGTCCGGATTACGAGACCGTCCACTTCAAGTTCCTTGAGTTGTTTTGCAAGCATCCGAGGACTTACATTTCCCAAGATGTCCCTAAGTTCATTGAACCGGGGCTTATTTTTTCCAATGTGCCAGATAATCTGGACTTTCCATTTCCCACCAATAATCGCAACGGTTGATTCTATCTCGCAATGATGCACGCATTTTTTTTCAGATCGCGACATATTACTCACTTACAAAATGATAACTGATTCCTATAATATACTTGCTACCAATTGATCATGGTAAAGGGGGACTTGGCCCTTTAGGAAGTAAAAATGAAAGTTATTGCATTTAACGGAAGTCCCAACAAAGAAGGAAACACGTACCACTTGATCCGGCACGCGCTGGATGCAATTGAAAAAGCCGGGATAAAAACGGAAATCATCCAGATTGGCGGCACAAATGTACATCCCTGTATCGCATGCGGGAAATGTCTTGAGAATAAGGATATGCAGTGCATTCAGGACAACGATATGGTAAACGAATGCATCGGAAAAATGATTGAGGCCGATGCCATCATCATCGGCACCCCCACGTATTTTGCTGGCGTGACACCAGAGATCAAGGCATTCATGGACCGGGCATTTCTCGTTGGGAAGGCAAACGATGATATGTTCCGGCAGAAGCTTGGAGCGGGCTCGCAGCCGAGCGGCGGTCCGGGGCAGTCTGCGCTGTGGATACGATCAATCATTATTTCATTATCAGCGGGATGTTCGCTGCTGGATCACGATACTGGAATAATGCAAAGGGATTCATGCCCGGGGATGTTGAGTCCGATGAGGAGGGCATCGACACGATGAGGCAGTTAGGTGAGAATATTGCCTGGTTCATCAAAAAGATCTCCAAATAACTATTTTTTGAAGAGGTAATTTTGGTTTTGTGTATTTGAACCTCGAAAAACATCGTTAATCCCTGTATTGACAGCATTATAGTTACAACCCGGTCGGTTCCGGTGCGTCGGCAGTTGTTGCCTGGGAAAAGCCCGATATGATGTCGTTTGATGAGGGGATCGGGAACCAGTTCAGTTCTCTCTCCTTCGCAGTAAAACCGGTTGCAGTCGAGCGTCAGAGAAAGAAGAGAACAAAAGACAATGCCTAAGAAACTTGGAAAATAATATAAAATGATTGAATATTTTATCCTGATTTCCTGTCTTGGATTTCTGGCATTCCTAATACCCGGTCGCCACCGGAATTACGCAGCTATTATCGGCTGGGTTTTTATCATCCTTTTTCTCTTTGCCGACCTCCCGGAATATTTTAGCGAGGACAATTTTCTCTACCCGATTATGGCCGCGCTCTCGGTGCCGTTTCTCTATATCACCATCAAATACCTGTTGGCGGGGGACGCCCGGGTCAAGCACTTGTCCCGGGCGGCGAGCTGTCGCTTTCTTGATATATGCACCATTTAAGTATTTTGCGCCTTTCGGAAACCTGCTTATCAGCGGGGTTGTCGATCAGGTTGTCTGGCTGCTCCATCTCCTCAACTATCCGGTAACCCTTAATACGTGGAACATTATTATCGCGCAGAACGGCCTTGGTGGTCAGTTCATCCTTACCTGTACCGGTATCGAGAGCATCGCAATTATGCTCGGAGTCGCCGCTGCCGTACCAACAACGCTTCGCCAAAAACTGTATGCGTTTCTTCTGGTCGCCCCGACTATCTACATCCTCAACCTGTTCAGGAATGTCTTTGTGATGATGGCCCACACCAGCCAGTGGTTCCCGTTCCTGCCTGGGATTCCCGGTAACGGTGATCCCGGTAACGGTGAACCCGGATACGAGAGTTTCTTCTGGGCTCACAATGTGATCGGCGAGATCCTTGCCCTTGTAGTACTTCGTGCTTATTGCATACGGCCTCTTCAGGTTGATCCCCAGACTCGGGGATTTTGCCCATGACCTCTATCATCTTTATTACGATGAGGTCATAAGGGAATTCAGCTTGATGACGGGAAACGCACCCGACGAGCCGCAGCCGACGCCCGAACCTACAGGCGAGCAAAAAAAACCTGAAACGCCGCAGAAATAAGATATGCCCCCTCTAGAAGATCTCCGAGTCAGTACCTGTGGAGCTCAGCGTCAATTCTCTGCAGCTGGGCAATCCTTTTCTCGATGGGCGGGTGCGTGGCGAAAAGCTCCATGAATTTGTTTTTAGCGACGGTGTATCAGGTATGCAGCAAGGACGATCAGTGCCGCTATGAGCAGAAAACCAACAAAAACCAGAATGGTCCGCACCCAGATCTGGCGGGTGGTGAGCACTCCACCGCCGGCTGCTGCCTCTGGATCCGAAGGGAATTGCGAGAGATCGAGATCCGCATAATTATTCAGATCTTTCCGGAATGCGCTCACAGACCGGTAACGTTCATCAGGGTTGCGGCGTATCGATTTCAGTATCACGGCCTCCACTCCCGCTGGAATTGAGGGCTGGATCATGCGGGGAGAAACCGGAACTCCTGTCAGGTGCTGGTTCATGACTGCAAGGGCATTGTCTCCCTCAAAAGGCAGGGCCCCGGTCAACATCTCATAGACAATCATCCCGAGTGCATACACATCGGTACGTTCATCTCCCCGTTTTCCCTGGATCTGCTCGGGCGCCATATAATCCGGTGTCCCAAAGGCATTCGATGCCCATCTCCAGGTTACGCGGCGGGAACCTTCGAGCAGTGCACTCCCGAAATCAAGGATATGGATCCTGCCATCAGGCCCGACAATAATATTCTCCGGTTTGAGATCCCGGTGACAGACACCGTGCGAATGCAGGTAGTCAATCGCCTCAGCGAGCTGGTCGGCAAGGGAAAGTCCTTCATTGAGGGGGAGAGGTGCTTTTTCGTTGACGTATGTGCGCAGCGACTGGCCCTCGATATATTCCATGACAAGGAAGACGGAATCAGGCCCTTCCATAAAGTCTGATTGTCCGCGGAATTGCGGGATGGTTCAGTTTCTGCCCGATGGCAACCTCCCGGCGGAAACGTTTGTACGTTGCCTGATCCCCAAGCAGGGATACATCGGGAAACTTCAGGATCACCAGGGTGCCGTCAGGGGCATATGCCTTGTAGATCTGGCTGAATCCACCCTGGCCAAGTAAGCCTATGATCTTATAATCGCAGACTGTGTCACCTGATTTAAGCATCGCCGGCACCTTATCAAAGTAGGGGACTATCAGAAATTTCCCTTATTGCCTTATTTTCTCAAATCTGTCGCATGTCCTGAATTTCATCTCCAGACCTCATCAGTCCGGACCTTGGCCATCAGGTCGAGCGGCCAGACAAATATCTTCCCGTCGCCAAAATTCCCTGTCCGTCCTGCAGACCGGATGATCGCGATGATCGGATCGACATCTTCGTCATTAACAGCCATCTGGAGCATGATCTTGGGGAGGGTGTCCACTTCAACCATTGCCCCCCGGTATTCAAGTGTGATGCCTTTCTGTTCTCCCCTTCCGGTGATCTCCATGATACTCATGGCGATGAAGCCTTTCTCTTCGAGCGCCTTTTTTACGCTGTCCAGCTTCTCGGACCGGATTATTGCCTGAACCATCTTCATGAAGTTCCCTCCTTTGTTGTGCGAACATTTATTTTTTGATTTTTTTCTCGTTCTAACCCTCTGGTGATGTTGATTTATATAATATTATTGACAGGCGGCACAGTTGCATTTGCGGTTGAGTGCCAATTCATCATCTCTTTAATTTTATCAGATTTACCGCCAGCGTAACAGCACCATCATGCAATGATGGGGTGACAGGGGATTGACAGATCGTTATACCAGCGCACTGTCGCCCTGTTCCCCGTTCCTCACCCGGATCGCACTGATCATGGGGCAGACAAAGATTGCCCCGTCCCCATGGTGCCCGGTATAGTTTGTTGCAATAAGTGCTCCGATGATGGGCCTGATATCGCTGTCGTTTGCCACAATGACAAGCATTCTTTGTGGCCGGAACCCGCGTTCTCGCTCCTTTTCGGCCGGCAGATAGACCGAGTCTGCCGACACAGGTACATCGTCCCGCAGCATGAGCGGGTGCCTGCCGGCGTATGGATAATACTCTGATCTGGGGAACCGGGACGAAGCCATTCCATCCCGTAGGCCTCTTCCCGTGACATGCAGGTACGTAACCCCGGTTATGCCAATCTTCTCTAAGTTGGACTTGGTCTCTTCCACTTTTTCATTCCTGATAACCGCGATGATCTTTTTCATATGCTATTTACCGGTTTTTCCCGGAAGACCCGGTCCGTTCCCTGCGGTTTTCAGCCGTCCTGATCGTGTACGCATCCTCAACATAGGTCACAAAGATCTTTCCATCACCGATGGCCCCGAGCCCGGGATTCTCTTTTTGCCAGGTTTTTGCCATGGTACTGATAATCCTCACGGCACGCGCGATATCAATATCCGGGAGGACCAGCATCAGCATCTCTTTTGGGATCTCCGAATAGTTGACCATACCTGCAGTAATTCCCATCTCGGTACCGTGGCCGGTGACATGCAGGCGTGTCATTGCTGAAATGCCGGTTTTCTCCAGTGCATCGATCACTTTTTGCGAATATTCCGGCCGGATAATCGCCCAGATCATCTTCATGGGAACATCACGCGTCCGTTCAGGTTACCTTCGGGCTTCTGTCTCCTGGTGGACGGGCGGTAATGTCGCGAACTATGGGTGGCCCTGGTGCTCCGTTTCTTACCTGTCGGCGGGTGGCTGTATTTTCCCTTCATACTCTACCAGATTACCCTTTTCCAAGGAGCGACCGCCATGAAAACGAACTGGCCGCCGCCGTTTTCCGAGAACGTCAATGTAAAACATGATACCGGTGATGTTATCCGGTGCTCCCCGGTTCAGCGCAAGCCTGACCAGTTTTTCACATTCCCTGCTCATGTCATTCTCCTGCAAGGGCGAACCGGATCTCCTCCTCGGTAAGTTCGGACCACAAACCGTCGCTGCAGAGAAGGTAGGTATCGCCCGGCTGGTACCTGCTGGCGGGTAATATCGGCATTCATGAAAGGGTCCCCGCCAACGGAACGGGTGAGCTGGTGACGGCCCGGATGCTCCGAGGCCTGTTTTGAGGAGAGCAGGTGCAGCTTGAGCATGTCGCTTGCCATGGTATGATCCCGGGTCAGCTGATCGATATGGCCATCCCTCATCCGGTAAAGCCGGCAGTCACCGACATGGCCGATAACCAGCAAGTCGTTGTCCAACGCAACAATGGTTAAGGTAGTCTGCATTTTCTGGAATAATTCCGGATCGGACTGGGCCACGCAGAAAATATTCTGGTTTGCGTTCTGCATTGCCCGGCCGATCATGCGATCTGCCTCCCCCCCGTGCCAGGAGTGGAACTCCTCTTTTATGGATTTGAGGGCCATCCTGCTGGCTATTGCCCCGCCACGGTGTCCTCCAAGGCCGTCGGCCACAGCAAAGACGTACCGTGATGACGATTCGGTATCGGTTTTACTTTCAACAACATGGGTAACCCAGTGGGCGTCCTCGTTCTGCGATCGCGTCAGGCCCTGGTGGGTGATAGCCCGCCATGTAACGATTACGCCGACCAGATTTGGCGCTCTGCCTGCCGGGCACGATTATGGAATTTTCTCCCATGACGACCACTGCTTATCCTCAACCGATGTAAAGATAAGAATACCCGGGGCCTGCAGCCTGTTTGTCAGGCATTCATTCCCGAACTATTTTTAAATTCTTACTGCCTCCCGGCTGTTTTTTTTTCGTTTTTCATCATGCAAATCAACGATTATGCGTCATCAGTTTCCAGTCCCGTAGCCTGTGGCAGGTGTCCGGTCATGACTGGGCGGCCCTGTTTTTTCGTGTTATGAAATAAACCAGACCGCACCCGCCACCAGCCAGACTATAACCATCGCGATGGCAATCAGGGCATCGGTTGCCGAACTGCCCCCGGCACTGATTCCGAGCCAGACAATCGCACCGAGCATGATGAAGTTCGCAAGGAAGCCCAGCAGCGGCACTATCCGGTGTTTCAGGAGACTGGCGTCGGGACGGTGGAAGAAGGCCCAGAGCGCGATGAGGTTTGTCAGACCGTAGAGAAGGAACGTGCCAGTATTGGATGCGAGCGTAATCTGGGTCAGGTTATCCACGTTCAGGACACCGTACGCGCCAAGGGCTGCAGATACTCCTACCAGGATCCAGATACCGTAGTGCGGGGTGTCGTATGTGCCATGCAGGATACCAAGGAGGGTGGGCATCTCTTTGTCTTTGCCCATGGCATAGGTAATCCGTACCCCGGTGTTAAGGCAGGCAAGGGTTGTCCCGATAAGTGCCAGCACTACTGTCGCAGCCATGATCAGCACCAGCGCAAACCCGGTGCCGCCAAGCATCTGGTCGCCGATGACCCGGATCATATCGCCTATGGGGGCTCCCGAAGCTGCCGCTGCCGCATAGCCCGTGATTGCCGCTCCTGTCGGATCGGTACCGGTCAGCTGGGGACCGACAAAATAATTGGCAGCGAAATACTCGAACAGGTAGGCAAATGCTCCCTGGATGATGAGGGAGAGAAGGATCGCTTTTTTAATGTCCTGTTTTGGCCGGAGCGCTTCAGAACCCAAGGAGGTCACCGACTCGAACCCCACAAGCAACAGAATTGCGATGGTCGACTGGAACAACAGGTTCGTGAAGTTGTGCGGCATGAGGATTGTTGAAACGGACTGGGCATACGCGAGGTTTGGGTGAGCCTGGCGGTACAGGAGTGCCAGTATCGAAAACGCAATCAGCGCCGCCAGCTGGATGGTGTTGATGACGATTGCAGTCATGGTCGAACCGGTGATCCCGCGGTAAGCAATATAGCCGTTGAGTACCGCAAATATTATGGCAACAAGGATTTGCTCCGGCACCGACAGGGCGATCCCAAAGAGACCGAAGATATACACGATAAGGATGGCAGAGAAGGCCACCATGATACCGGGATAAATCCAGTAGTACAAATGCGATATCCACCCTACGAGAAATTTGACGATCCGTGCCCATTTACGATGCTCGGCTTTCTCTTTTTCAAGAAACGAAGCTTCCGCGTAATAATAAGACGAGCCGGCGCCGGCTTTGGGATAGATGTTTGCCAGCTCTGCATATGAGATAGCCGTCAGAAACGCAAGAACAAGCGCGGCCAAAAGGCCTGTCCACATCTCCCCGGCAGTGGTCACCCCGCCATTGGTCTGCGCTGCCTGTACCTGGAATGTGGTCCAGAGAAAGGCCCCAGGCGCAATCAACGCCATGGCGTTGACCAAGAGCGAGGTGAGGTTCAGCGTACGTTTCATTGTTCCCGTTTTAGGAACCATTGCCTGATTTCCTTCCTGTGATGGTGGCATCTTAATGTATTCCCCCTTGATAAGACAGAAATTTTCAATGGAAACTGCTGGTAATGGCTTTTCAAGAGGGAGAAAACGATCACCCGCTCTGATTAGCCATGGAAAGTACATTCCTTCCATGACTTATAAATATTTGTATTCAGACATATTTATGCCTCACGCATTGAGATTAAATCAGACATATGCCGGACTTCTCTCCAGGTTCAGAGCTGCAATTGCATCATGATCTAACTATATCAGCCAAGCTGACAAAACCGGTTCCTGTCCAATAGAGATCGTAACAGGGCCCCGTGGACGGGATCCAAGGAAAAAGGATCTATGATGAAAATACTGGCCTGGATCACGGATCATCTTGTTTACCTAGTATTTGTCATCGGGGCATTCTCCCTTCTTTTTCCGGGGCCAGGCTCTCTTTTAGGATGGGTTGTTACACCAGTCCTGGCGCTGATGGTCCTTTCTGTCAGCATGACCATCAATATCAGGGATTTAATTCAGGTGAGCCGGTACCCGCTCATTATTATCTGGAGCGTAATCCTGCAATTCGTGGTTATGGCGCTTTTCTCGATAATGCTTGGAAAAATATTTTTCTCACACATGCCGGATTTGAACTCCGGGCAAATACTTCTGGGGTCACTCCCAGCTGATATCTCCGCTCCCCTTATGATCTCTCTTGTGGGGGGCAATACGGCGTTGGGGATGGCGATGCTGGCGACTGCTATGGTCCTGACGCCCTTTGTCCTGCCCAACGTGCTCACATTGTTTGGCGGTATAACACTGCAGGTTCCAACCGTGTGCCTGGAAGCTGAATTAGTGGGAATTATCATAATTCCCCTGGTTATTGGTCTTCTCTTAAACCACTACTCGGCAATAGTCCGGGACAATAGAGATGCATGGCCGGGTTTTGCCGCCCTGTGCTATATCCTGCTCTTGTTTGTGGTTGTATCATCCAACGCCGTGTCCATCATCTCATTGAAAGAATTTGCTGTCGTGATCATTATCGTGGAATTATCGCTTAATCTCTTCGGCTATGGTCTTGCCTGTCTAACAAAGATTGTCTTTAAACAGACAAAAGCGACGTTTCTCCCTCTCTTATTCATAGCCAGCACTAAGGAGTTCGGGATAGCTCCTGCCGCTGTGGATACGATGGAATTAAACCGGGCCATTGTTATACCTTCGGCGTTTTATGCAGTTATCCAGATGATATCACTACCAGTGATGGTAAAAATAGTAAAACGTATGGAGCCGGCTAAAACCATTGAGAAGAAGTGCCCCTGCACGTGAAGCCGCTTAAGCAGAAACCCGGTGTATTTGAAAATGATATTCTCTTTTTCTGGACTCCCCCGGGCCCTATACAGGAGTACGCACAATCACTTCGAGACAATGATGCAGATCAGTTTTAATTAGTGCATATCATGGCAGTACCACCCGGGCCGGACATTGACTTTCACGGCGCGTAGGTGTGCTGAAACAAAATCCGGGTTCTGAACCGGTTCTATTTTCTCCATCTGAATAGTTAATATTAAATTAGGTAGATCGCATATTGTTTCCATAAGGCTTTTATAAAAACAAATGGCACGCAGCTAATGTGAATGCTTTCGAGACCCTCAAAAGCAGCTCATGATGAAGGTGGATTCCATTGGGGCGTCGTCGACTCTTTGGTCGATGATCAAAAAACAGATCAAACCAGCCGTAGTGATGTTTCTTTTACTCACGATTCTCGTGGGCATTGTTTACCCCTTGGTTGTAACAGGTATTGCCCAGGTGATCTTCCCCGCACAGGCAAACGGGGATCTTATCGTTCATGATCGAAATGTTGCGGGATCTTCTCTCATAGGCCAGCCCTTTTCATCCCCGGATTATTTCTGGGGCCGTCTCTCTGCAACATCACCGGTGCCCTACGATGCCGAAGCTTCCGTCGGTTCAAATTACGGCCCACAGAACCCGGCTCTCATTACCGAGGTTCAGGCCCGGATAGACGCCCTCCACGCCGTTGATCCGAGCAATACGCAACCGATCCCTGTCGATCTTGTTACCTCATCAGGGAGTGGTCTCGATCCAGATATCAGCCCGGCTGCGGCTTATTACCAGGTGCCACGGGTTGCACGGGTGCGGAACCTCTCCGAAAACGATGTTTCTGCACTTGTTGCGGCCAATACCGCAAACCCGGTGCTTGGGGTCTTTGGCGAGCCTGCAGTAAATGTCCTGAACCTGAACCTGGCGCTTGATGACCTGAGTGCCCATAAGATTTCGGTTAACCCGGCAGCAGTTCCCCGGAGCCAGCCCGCGAACACCCTTTTCGGGATAACCATCAATGACTGGGCATTCCTCGTCCTGCTCGGCGTTATCCTCACTCTCCTTCTTGTTCCTGTTGGGGAGTTCATGTTCCGGGTTTACACGGGTAAACAGACGTTCCTGTCGCCATTAATCATGCCAATAGAAGGGTGGATCCTCCGGATGTGCGGTGCCGGGAGCGAGGAGGAGATGGACTGGAAGCAGTTTGCTGTTGCAATGATGATATTTTCCATTATCGGGATTGCGTTTGTCTTTTTCATCCAGGAAGTCCAGCAGTTCCTCCCGCTCAACCCGCTGGGAGCCGGCGCGGTTCCCTGGGATCTCTCGCTCAACACTGCAGTCAGTTTTGCCACGAATACCAACTGGCAGTTCTATGTCCCGGAAACGACCGTCAGCTACCTGACACAGATGGTGGGTCTTGCCGTCCAGAACTTCATGTCCGCGGCGGTGGGCATGGCAATTCTGGTTGCGTTCATTTACGGCTTCTCGCGCAGGTCAAGTCTCACCATCGGTAACTTCTGGGTACTGCTTGTCCGCGGCATCTGGATCCTCCTCCCTATCAGTTTTGTCATAGCGCTTGTCCTTGTCTCGCAGGGAACTCCCCAGACTTTTGGTGGGCCGGTAACCGTGCCTCTCCTTAACCCGGTGAACGACTCGAATGGCAATCTCGTTACTACGCAGTCGATCTCTCTTGGCCCCGCGGCTTCGCAGATCGCCATCAAGATGCTTGGGACAAATGGCGGCGGGTTCTTTAATGCCAATTCGGCGCATCCCTATGAAAACCCGACGTGGTTGTCGAATCTTATCGAGATAATCGCCATACTCCTGATACCAGTATCCCTGTGCTTTATGTTCGGGAAGATGATCGGATCGGTCAAAAAGGGGATGGCCATCCTGATCGCGATGACCCTGCTCTTTGTGCCACTTCTCGGCCTTGGCATCTGGTCAGAAATCGGGGGCAACCCGGCCTTTACCTCTCTTGGGATCGACCAGGCACCATCCCACCTCCAGCCCGGGGGCAACATGGAGGGAAAGGAGATACGCTTTGGCATCGTCCCATCGGCAGCCTTCTCGGTTATCACCACCGTCACCAGCTGTGGTGCGGTTAATTCGATGCACGATTCGTTCATGCCGCTGGGCGGTCTTGTCCAGATATTCGACATCCAGTTGGGTGAAATAGTCTATGGCGGTGTCGGCTCCGGCCTGTACTGCATGCTCGTGTTCATCATCATCGCGATGTTTATCGCCGGGCTGATGGTCGGGCGGACACCTGAATTGTATGGCAAGAAGATCGAACCGTACGAAATGAAACTCTCCACCATCCACATCCTTGTTCCGATCTTTTTGATCCTGATCGGGACCGCGATCGCGGTTTCAATCGCCCCGGGAACAGCTGCTGTCTTCAACCCGGGGCCGCATGGTTTCTCCGAGATCCTGTACGCGTTTTCCTCGGTCTCCCAGAACAATGGCAGTGCCTTTGCCGGGTTGTCATCGAACCTGTTCTACACCCTCGCAACAGCAATCTGCATGTTTGTCGGGCGCTATGCCATCGCTATCATCACCCTCGCACTGGCCGGGGCATTTGTGACAAAAAAGATCGTGCCGGCGAGTGAGGGAACGCTGCAGGACCACCGGCCGCTCTTTATCGTCTGGGTGGTCTTTACCATCCTCATTATAGGTGCGCTCAGCTTCCTGCCTGCGCTCTCCCTGGGCCCCATCGTTGAATTCCTGATCCAGCTTGGAAGGGGTGTTATCCATGTCTGAACATTCAGGCCCGAAAGTCCCGGCAGCGGATCAGTACGCACTCTACCGGCGGGCAATCATCGATTCGTTTGTTAAACTCGACCCGAGGACGCTGTACCACAACGTGGTGATGTTTACCGTTGAGATCGGTAGTGTGCTCACCACCCTGCTCTGGATCCAGGCGCTCCTAGGGCACGGAGAGGCACCGGCCGGGTTCATTGGCGCCGTTTCAGTCTGGCTCTGGTTCACGGTCCTCTTTGCAAACTTTGCCGAAGCACTCGCGGAAGGCAGGGGCAAGGCACAGGCCGAAGCCCTGCGCAAGATGCGACAGGATACCGCAGGAAAGAAACTGAATCCCGGGTTCAGGGTCGAGAAGGGAAAAGAGCCGGGGCCTTCGGATTATACGGTCGTTTCCTCGTCTGCCCTGCACAAAAATGATGTCTTCTACGTCAAAGCCGGTGATACGATCCCGGTGGATGGCGAAGTGATTGAAGGCATCGCATCCATCAATGAGAGTGCAATCACCGGTGAAAGTGCACCGGTTATCCGCGAATCCGGCGGTGATCGCAGTGCAGTCACGGGAGGCACCGCGATACTCTCGGACTGGCTGGTTGTCAGGGTGAGCGCGGACCCCGGCGAAGGTTTCCTCGATCGCATGATCTGCCTTATCGAAGGGGCCAAACGGCAGAAGACCCCCAACGAGATCGCGCTCAATATCCTCCTTGTTGGGTTGACCGCCATCTTTGTTGTCGTATCTGCGACCCTCTATGCATTCTCGGCGTACAGTGTCCAGTCGGCCGGGGCCGGGACTACGGTCACGATCACGGTCCTTGTCGCCCTTTTTGTCTGCCTCGCACCGACCACGATTGGCGGCCTCCTCTCTGCAATCGGCATTGCGGGCATGGACAGGCTGATCCGCAGGAACGTGATTACGACGTCAGGACGAGCCATCGAGGCTGCGGGGGATGTCGATGTCCTCCTCCTGGATAAGACCGGGACTATCACGCTCGGGAACCGGCAGGCCGACGGAATTCATCCCGGTTGACGGGATGGATGTTACCGATCTTGCGGAGAATGCCCAGCTTGCTTCGCTTGCCGATGAAACGCCCGAAGGCCGCAGTATCGTTGTGCTCGCAAAAGAGAAGTACAACCTCAGGGGCAGGACCGTGGGAGAAACGGAATCCGGTCCCGAAATGGAGTTCATCCCGTTTACCAGCCAGACCCGGATGAGCGGTGTCGAATATGGGGATATCCGTGTCCGGAAGGGTGCAGCCGATGCGATGTATAAATACATCGAGACAAGCGGCGAGACGGTATCGGAGAACCTGAAACTGGCGGTGGATACGATCTCGCGGGCTGGGGGGACACCACTCGTTGTTGCAAAAAACGGGAAAGCACTCGGGGTCATCCACTTAAAAGATATCGTGAAAGGCGGAATAAAAGAACGGTTTGCCCAGCTGCGGAAGATGGGTATCAAGACCGTCATGATCACGGGAGACAACAATCTCACTGCAGCAACTATTGCCGCTGAAGCCGGTGTCGATGATTTTCTTGCCGAAGCAACTCCCGAGAGCAAACTGAAGCTGATCCGTGAATACCAGACCGGCGGGAGGATGGTTGCCATGACCGGTGACGGAACGAACGACGCCCCGGCGCTTGCCCAAGCAGATGTCGCAGTCGCCATGAACACCGGAACCCAGCCAGCCCGGGAAGCAGCGAACATGGTTGATCTCGATTCCAACCCGACAAAACTGATCGATATTGTCGAGATCGGAAAACAGACTCCTCATGACCCGGGGGGCGCTGACCACGTTTTCTATTGCAAACGATATTGCGAAATATTTCGCCATCATTCCGGTTGCGTTTGCTTCAACCTACCCTGCCCTTGGGGCCATGAACATCCTCGGGCTCCACAACGGTATCCTGTCAGCAGTCATCTTCAATGCGATCATTATCGTCATTCTCATCCCGCTCGCCCTCCATGGCGTGAAGTACAAGGCGATGTCGGCTGAGGAATCACTGCGTAACAACATTCTCATCTACGGGGTCGGCGGGCTCATCGCACCATTCATCGGGATAAAAATTATCGATATGCTGCTCATGCTCATGGCGGTGTGAGGTTTTGTATGTCTGGTCTTGACGGATACCGACAGCCCCACAATCCTCTTTTTGGGTTCTATTGCATCAGCGGAACCCGCATTACCGAGAATACCACGTTGCCTTCAATCGGGGCACATGCGTCCCGGCTGGCTATGCCAAGGCATTGGGGAGATGAACATGACGCGGTTTATTAAAAACGGCGGAATTCCACTTGAGGCGCAATATATGTATCACCATGCGCTCTACCTTTCGATGCAGGGGAAAAAAGAAGAAGCACTGAATGACTTCCAGCGGGCAATAGTGATCGCTCCCCGGTTCTGCGAGGCATTTAACGCGATGGGAAACTGTCTTGATGAACTGGAACGGTACGACGAGGCAGTGAGGAAATTTGATAAGGTAATCGAGATCGATCCAAACCATACGGAGGCGCGGCTCAAACGAGAGATAATCCTGAAAAAGATCAGTTTTTCCGATAAGCCGCCAGCAGATCCCGTAAAAAGGCACTGAATATGACTTTGTTAAGTTGGTGTGGGATGATGAATGATGTTAACCGAATGCGGCACAGATGAAACAAATTTACCTCAAAATTAAATATATTTTATGGGGATACCTTCCCTTATCTCTAGTGGAATTTTTAAATGACCGATGAGTTTTGGGATTTTATCTACCGTGTGGCGGTAAGTTTCTGTTGTGCAGCTATCGGTGTGTTATTTCTTCTCTTATGTGGGCTAAATGAAACATTCGGTTATACTGGTGATGCAGCTCATTCTATGCTTATAATATTCTTTCTTGGTGGATTTTTTTTCCTTTCTCTAGGTATTTTCCTTATTATTGATTGCGGCAGAAATGGTTCAACCGGTTTAAAACAATAACTTGTGTTTAACAGGGGATTAACTGCCCTACAATCAACTGCCGACAACTTGACAGAACCGGTCTTGTTCTCATCATAGCCGGTATCTTGTCGGGAAGATAGGGGAAGTCCGCGCTCACATCAGGTCATACCTTTATGCTCTCGGTAGCGTGCGGATTGGTTTCTTCATGTTGATCCTGACATAGATACCGGCGTCGATCCTGTAAATAGCGGCGAGGAACTTTCACCATGGCTCCCGGTTGGCAAATCTCATGTCTGATCGGGTGGACATAAGTCAAGATCGAAAAGAACCCATGTTTTGACCATCTGGCATGTGCGGGATCCTATCTCCAACGTATCTCCATCGGGTGGTTACCTGCCGACCCCATGGCAACCCAGGGAAGCATACGGGCACTAGCGAGGGTGAGCGATTGCCAGCTATTTATGTCTGGAGATCCGGTCGATCCGATCCGGTTTCCCGGTTTCTTTTCCGGGGATTTTTTACAATCCCCGATGCTTTTATCGTCTTTTAAGGCTTCCCGTCCAAAAACCCGTGCATTTCCTTTTATACAGAGTAATGCACAGTTGACTGGGAATTTTTGCATTATCATCATGAGGGTGACTCAAGGTGATAGAATTGCGAAAACTCTCTGATAAACGGGTTTTTGAGGCTGAACTTTATAAGGGTCTTGCCTCAAGACGTGAATCGACTGTCGAACATCTTGTCATTCATGGGTCTGATCAGATTCCTTATGGAAGACTCCTTGAATACTTTGAAAAACTCTGCGAATCTCTCCCTCGCGTAAAATCAAAGCCTGTTGAATTTTGTTTGGTTCTTATCCGATATCAGAAATGTGCTATAGATGGTTATCAACCGTCTGAACATCTCCATGCGGCATGGGCCAAACCCTATATGACATGGCGTTCTCTCGGAACAGTATGGAAATGGGTCTCGAATAGTGACTCTCATATCACGACTAAAACGGTTCGTGGTTCTAAATCAGCGCGTTCTCAAATGGAGCGTTTTGTTGGATACTTGGTAACGCAGGATTTGCACCATGAGTGCAATGCTAAAGATGGTCATGTTGAGGTGGTTTATTATGAGTCGGCGGGTTGGGTTGCAGATGGATATTCCTCAAAAATCAAAAAAGACAAGGTTTCCAAACGAAGGGGACGAGGACAGGGCGTTTGTTCATCCAGTTCTCAAAGCCTTATTGTCGATGGATCAGCGAATATCGATGGATTATGTTCCTCCTAAGGGCTCTGTAATCCTTCTGGAGGATGGCTTTGGTTGGATTGGTTATGAGGAGTTGTTTTCATGGCTAGAAGGGCCTCTGTGACTTACTGTGAACGTTTTGGTGGGAAGCGTGAATGGTGTCGATTGAATTGGTTAGTTCTATCTGGTCGGGCGTCTTGGCTTCCTGTTAAAGGTCAAACGGATGAAGAAATGACGGAGGTCTTAACGTTACATGATGAAAATTCCTCCTCCTGATTTTACCTCTCCGTAAAGGGGGTTACTGTGTCCCCCTTTACGGATGAGGCCATCGCAAAGGGGGCGGGACGCGTGGGGGGGCGGAGCCCCCCGCGCGGCCACGGTCTGTGTAATAGTCTACTAACCCTTTTTTTACTAAAATTAATCATGAAATGATTATTATTCTTCACAACGCGAAATCTTGATAAGTTGTGCCTCCCTTTTATTCTCTGGTTATCTAAACTGGTGATGGTGCTGTGAAGGGTTCATTCAATATCCTTTAACAATAATTTCACAGTTGGCTGTGTGTTCATACAGATAAAAGGAAAGAAAAATTCTAACATTTCCAGAGCGAAAAATCCGGAAAATTCGGGCCGAACCGGACCGGATCCCCAAGCCGGATCGAGCCGGACCGGCCGGATCACAAAAAATATTGTCTCAAAAATGCAAATAAGAGGAGTAAGGAATCTACAGTAATTTCACATCAAACCCTAGGAAACAGACTGAAAACTATAAAGCCAACGACGGCATTAAGCATATATCACAGTTAACTGTGATTGTTTTAAAAAAAAATAGTCCCGCTGGTGCCTATACGGCAGCGGCGGGAGTAAGGGTCGTGGCTGCCGTGGCCCGGTGGGCGTGCGCAGCCCGGTAGCCCTTCACGGTGCTGACGAACTGCTGGTTGAGCGTCGCGAGATCCCGGTTTGCCGCCTTGATTGCACTCTCGTCACGGCTGGTGAGCGCCGCGTTCAGTGCCGTGCCTTCCTGCTGGATCTGATTCTCGATCGCCTGTGCCTGCGAGACGTCGACACCTTTTGCAGTCAGGTTCGCAAGCACACCGGTCCGGCGCTGGTCGTTTGCCGCGAACTCATCCATGCGGGCGGTCTGGCGGTCCGTCCACCATGTGTTCTCAAGGGTCTGGAGCGTTCCTGACTGTGCCATGACCGAGGCGTTGACGCTCGCCGCGAAGGCTTTTGCGGTACCGTTGTATCCCTGATCGAGGATTTTGCCGTCGTCATGAAGTCCTTGCAGTCCGCACGTAACTGCGTCTCTGCATCCCGGATCTGGTCGCCGGTGGTCATCAACTGTACTGACATTGCAGTGCCGGAGAACTGCGATTCGATGGAGGAGAGCTGGCTGGTCCCGTCCCCGTTGCTGATCGTACCGATGTAGCTGATCGCCCCGTCCATCTGCGCCTGCCCTTTTGCCCCGGCATAGGCCACGAAGGCCTGCATCGCGGCGATGTGTTCAGGGTTGGTATTCCATGCAGTCCCGTTCATGGGAGCAGCTCCTGCCGGCATGACCGCCGCAATGAGGCAGATCGTGCAGAGGCTGCCGATCAGAATTATCCTTGTGTGTTTCATCTTTTTCACCTGGGTATTGGTTCCGTATGATGGCCCCGCAACCTCTTTTGCGAGGACTCATCTGCCCCTGATGTTGCAGGCCCGGGGGTATATATTTCCAAGATGCCCGGAGTAGGGCCATTGAACCCACGGGTTAAACCACGTACCCGGAAAGAGCGAGTTCCGGCCCTGGTAAAAAGAGAGGGAGAATTTTTCTACCGGTAAAAAGAACGTCAGCGGCACCCTTTGCCGACAACAAAGGCTGTATACCCACCCGGGAAATATAATAGACCATGCAATA
This sequence comes from uncultured Methanoregulaceae archaeon, assembly GCA_963805035.1. GTDB lineage: Archaea > Halobacteriota > Methanomicrobia > Methanomicrobiales > Methanospirillaceae > Methanoregula. The sequence continues at coordinate 24,919 of CAWDSU010000011.1, forward strand.
CACAATCGTCCTTGAGCCCAACGACGGAGGCGGCTTTGCCGCCCGTTGCGTTGAGATTCCGGGGACCGTTTGCCAGGGTGCGACCAAAGGAGAAGCGCTTGCCCGGCTCAAAGAGGCGATCGGGCAGGTGCAGCAGGCTCAGCAGGCTGACCTGCACCGCACGATCCAGTCCCTCTCTTCCGAGATCATCAGGATTGAAGTAGCCGATGCCGCGTAACCCTGCTTCGCATCAACCGGGGGTTTACCCCCAACAGAAATTTATAACAATTTTTCAAGAATTTCGCCGGCATCGCGCACATACTTTGTACATTTTGTATGGAAGAGATCCTTTGCCCGGGCGATGGCGAGCTCTTTTGGATCGCCAAGGTTGTAGCCGATCAGGTCCGTGCAGCCAACCGCATGGTTCCGGTGCAAAAACCCGGTGATGAACGCATTCGCGACCGCGTAGGTCTTCTCCTTCGCGGCGAGGTCGTCGATCGCCGTCCGGCCATACTTCATCCCGATCACCATGAGCGCACCGGTGACCGCCCCGCAGGTATTGCCCGTGTGCGCCATACCGCCGCCAAAGCTGCAGGAGAGCCTGAGCGCCGTCTCGCGATCGACACCGAAATCCCCGGCAAATGCGGCAGAGACTTCCTGCGAGCAGGAGTACCCGCCGGTAAATGCGGCCACCGCATCGTCAGCCCGTGTCAGGGTCATGGTACCGTGATTATTCCCCGGGACAGATAAGGAGCACGGTAGGGCAGGGAAGTTTTTGTGTTATTTTATGATCACTGATCCGCCGCGGGGGTTTCCTGCCGGGGGGCGGCGGAGTCCATCGTTCTTGGGGGGGTAACAATCTCCTCATCTTATCGGAATGTTTCGATATTCAGAGCAGACACCTTGTTTTTTAGTGGCGCGAGCCAATAGAGTACCAATCAGTTTTCACGTGCAGGCGTACCATGACGTTTTCCTTTGCCCGGAGGATCCAGCATGCCCCGGCATCGTTTCTCGGGGAGCTCTTCAGGGTCTCTGCCGATCCCTCGATCATCTCGTTCGCCGGCGGACTTCCCTCATCCGCCCTGATCGATGCGGAGGGTCTTTCCGATGCTGCACGTGACGTCTTTGCCACCGATCCCCGCACCGCCCTGCAGGTACTCGACGACCGACGGTTACCTGCCGCTGCGGGAATACATCGCGGCACGGTACCGCCGGCGGCTCGGGTCCCCGCGACCGCCGGCGAGATCCAGATCACCAACGGATCGCAGCAGTGCCTCGACCTCTTCGCGAAGATCTTCCTGAACGCCGGCGACCGGGTGGGGGTGGAGCGGCCGGGTACCTCGGGGCAATCGAGGCCTTCTCGCTCTACGAGCCGGTCTTTGAGACCGTGCGGCTCGACAGCGAAGGGCCGGATCCCGGTGCGTTTGAAAAAATGCTCATGGAGGAGACCGGTAAAATTCTTCTACGGTATTCCCAACTCCCAGAACCCCTCGGGCTGCACGTATTCGCCGGGGCGGCGCAGGGAGATCGCGGGGATCCTCGACGGCACGGACACCGTCTTCTACGAGGACGACGCGTTCGGTGAGCTCTTCTTTGACGGGAAAGCCCGGCTGCCGCTGAAACGCCTCCTCCCTGGCCAGGCAGTGATCTCCGGATCATTCTCCAAGATCACGGCGCCGGGGATGCGGATCGGGTGGATGTACGCCCCGCAGGAGATTCTCACGGCGTTCAATACCGCAAAGCAGGCCGCAGACCTGCATTCAAACTTCCTCTGCCAGCAGATCCTGCACCGGTACCTGACAACGCACGATCTCGATGCCCACATACAGAAGATCGTCGCGGTCTACGGCCGGCAGTGCCGGCTGATGTGCGACCTCTTCGATGACCTGATGCCCTCCCTCTCCCACACGACGCCCGAGGGGGGAATGTTCCTCACCGCGACGCTGCCTGCCGGCCTGCACGCGATGAAGGTTTTCGAAGAGGGAGTCCGGCAGAAAGTAGCGGTGCTGCCCGGCATGCCGTTCTTTGTCGATGGCGGCGGCACCGGTATGATCCGGCTCAACTTCTCCAATGCCGACGAGGAGAAGATCAGCGAGGGCATGCACCGGCTCGCCGGGGTTATAAAAAGGCTTTCCTGAAGGGCGGTCGGGCAGCCGTGCCGGATCGTTTTTCACTACTCGCCCAAAGTATCTCTTTTCGCAAACTTTTTTTTCACCGGGCGCACCCGGGTACTCCATGACGCTGCAACAAACGTATCCCGCCCTCGTCCTTCTCGCGTGTGCCCTGCTCCTTGCCTGCGGGTGCATGGAGCCTGCCGCTCCTGCACCGGCACAAGGCGCGGCCGTCGCGGCGCCGGGGACCACCGGTACCCCGGCACCTGCGAACGTGACGGCATCTGCCGCTGGGGAACACGTCCTGCTCGAGACGACGATGGGTAACATCACCATCGCGCTCGATCCCGACATGCCGATCACCGCCGGCAACTTCGAAAAACTCGCAAGAAGCGGGTTCTACGACGGAGTTATCTTCCACCGCGTGATCCCCGGTTTCATGATCCAGGGCGGCGACCCCACCGGCACCGGGTTCAGGGGGCCCGGCTATACCATCCCTGATGAGTTCACGGACCACAACCACAACGCCCGGGGCACGGTCGCGATGGCGAACGCCGGGCCGAACACCGGGGGTTCGCAGTTCTTTATCAACCTCGTGGACAACGACCGCCTCGATGCGAACTATCCGGTCTTCGGGACTGTCACCGCCGGGATGGATGTGGTGGATGTCATAGCAAACGTGGCCACAGATGCAAACAACCGGCCGCTCACGAACGTGACGATCCTGCACGCGGAGATAGTGTGAGGAGTTTTATTTTAATGCCGGATTTTCGAAACATTGTGATTTTTAACACAATACAATGGTGATAGTGACGGAGGGGACTGTGCATGTCCCCCGGCCGCCCCTGCGCCATGCACTGATGTTCGTTGTACCCCGGCGGGGTTCACCCACCGGGTATGCGCACCCCCGACCTTCGCACAAGAAAGAATACCTTTCGCACGCTAATACTACCTGCAACCATGACACCAGCACAGGAACCCGGTAAACGGGTACGGCTCGAAACGACCATGGGCACCATCACGATCGCGCTCTATCCTGAAATGCCGATCACCACCGGCAACTTCGAAACGCTCGCAAAGAAAGGCTACTACGACGGCGTCATCTTCCACCGCGTGATCGCCGGGTTCATGCTCCAGGGCGGCGACCCCACCGGCACCGGCAGGGGCGGCCCGGGATACGTGATCAAGGACGAGTTCACGGACCACAACAGGAACGACCGGGGCACCATCTCGATGGCAAATGCAGGCCCGAACACCGGGGGTTCGCAGTTCTTCATCAACCTGGTTAACAACAACTTCCTCGACGGCAAGCACCCGGTCTTCGGGAAGGTCGTGGAGGGGATGGATATCGTGGACAAGATCGGAAAGACCAAGACCGACAGTGAAGACCGGCCAAAAGAGAAGGTCACGATCCTCCACGCGGTTGTTGAGTGAGTAATCTTATTAACCGGTTTCTTTTTTTTTACACGTAATTGGTTGTTAATACTTCAAAAAACACTTTAATCCGGGCTCGAATCCCCCTGGCAGCATACTATTCTCATGGTCCGGTTCCAGAACGGTTTTTTAGGGGGTTTTAAAAGACTCACAGGTCAGCATTTCGTTTATCCGGAGTTTTTTACCGGCCGGGACAGCGATACAGGGATATTTTTAAGAGGGAAAAAAAGCAAAACAGAATCAGCCAACGTAGCGAGGTGATTGAATGCCAACGAGTAAGAAACAGCTGACGAAACTGAACCAGGTGAAGATGGCCAAGGCAGAAGAGCTCTCGAAGCAGGCGGCGGCGGGTAGCAAGGACGCGAAGAAGAAGCTCAAGAAGCTCGAGAAGAAACTCAAGTGAGCCTTCGGGAAACTGCCTCGCTCATTTTTTTGGTTTCTGCGGCTTTCGCTTATCTCTTTTGGCAGAGGCACCCATACACGAAATGACCTTGACCCGATATCAGGCATGCCACATTAAAATGAGAGTTCCTTTATTTCTTCATAATCCGGAGAGAAAGTACAGCAGGAAGCGATTATGAAAAAACCCTCAGTCAATCAGGACCCTGATCTCGAAGCGCATTCCGCGAGGATAATCGAACGCCACCTCGCCCGCCGGCCCCGGGCAAAAAAGATGTGGGAGCTCCTCCGTGGCGACCCCGAGGTTCAGACCGGCTGGCGGATGGCAAATTACGTCGCCGCGACGAAACTGGGGATGAACGATCATGGTCAGACCCACGCTACGGTCGCCACCGCATCGGCGCTCACCATGCTCGACCTGCTGGAGGGCTCGCCGTTCTGTCCCGATATCATCACCGGGAAATTCGGGGACCGGGATGATGCGGCGCTCGTGGTGCTGGCCGCGACGCTCTGCCATGACCTCGGGAACATGGTGCACCGCGAGGAGCACGCGGATCTCGGCGTAGTGCTTGTGATGCCTGTCCTTGACCGGCTCCTGCCGGCGATCTACGAGGACCCGGGCCAGCGCACCGTGATCCGGTCGTTTATCCTCTCCGCGATATACACCCATCATGGGGTGCCAAGGCCGCTCACCATTGAAGCGGCACTGGTCTGCATCGCGGACTCGACCGACATGACCCGGGGGCGGGGACGGGCCGCGTTTGAGTCCGGCAGCATCACCATCCACTCGGTCTCCGCGCTTGCCATCGAAAAGGTCGGGATCAAAAAAGGGGCGGAAAAGCCCATCGATCTCGTGATCCACATGTCCAGTTCGGCCGGGATCTTCCAGGTGCAGGAGATCCTCGCGCCCAAGGTGCGGGCCGGGCCGCTTGCGGACGCGGTGGATCTGATCGCGGTGACAGACGAGAGGTCACATGCTGCCGCGCAGACGATTGTTTCCGGGATCCGGATGCAGGGCACAAAGTTTGTCCCCCAAAAAAACAGCAGGGACAGTCATGCCCGGCCGCCACTGAAAAAGAGAACGTGACGCGGGCGGCTTCCTGTTTATTCGCAGGCAGGTGACCACCCCCGGCGCAGTTCAGGCTGTTTTATCGATGGAGTGGGGCCGGAGCGTACCGATGAACCGTTCGAGCGCGTCCCGGGCCCCGCGCCGGTCCTTTGCCGAAACGGTTTGCGTCTCCGTGCCGGCAAAATGCGCTTTTGCCGCGTCCGGCTGTGCGCCAATCGCGTCGCACTTGTTGAGCAGCACCACATACGGGATGCGGGCGGCAATAATCGAGGTGGAGAGGTGCACCACGAACTTATCCACCGGGGAGGTTGCATCCACGAGCAGGATCGCACCGTCCATGCCTTTCCCGATGATCTCCCGGGCAAACTCGAAACGCTCCTGCCCCGGGGTGCCGTACAGGTAGACCCTTTTTTCCCCGATCTGCACCCGGCCATAGTCGAGCGCAATGGTCGTGGAACCCCCGGCACACTCGGCCTCGATATGCTTTGCCTGCGGGTCGAGCGTCTGGATCAGCGTGGACTTTCCCGCCCCGAACGCACCAAAAACGACAATCTTGTACTTTTCTTCTGCCATTACAGTACGATTGAGGCGGGGCGTGTTTACAGTTTCGGTCTGGCGGGGTGAATCCTAAAGGGCCGCGGGATTTCCCCTCATTACAATTACAGGGGAAGGCCATTGTAAAGTTTCGGGCAGGGACACTCCGGCTCCGGAGAAGTTGCGGATGCTCTCGTCCCGCACAACAAAAAATAACCCTGATTTCTGAGTGGGTAAAAGTTTTTACACAAAAAATCCTGCATGATTAATAAATTTTATTAACACTCACTACAAATAAATTTAAGGGGTTAACTAATGAGCATCAACAACATCGACACCAAGCAGGTAACTGAGTACAAAAGGGAGATCCAGAAAAACCCGGCGGATGCAAAGTTCACCGCCAAGATTGAGGGGGACTGGCTCTTTACAGAAGGCGGGCCGCAATTCCGGTCGGTGGTCAAGGTAAAGGATGGCACTTACACCCTGGAGGCCAGCCACCCGAACTTTGCCGGGCCAGCCAGCCGTCCCGGCCCGATGGCGTTTGGCCTCTTCTGGTTTGCCGCCTGTTTCTCAAGCACCCTTGTGACCGAAGCCTCGATGAGAAAGATCAAGCTTACCTGTGTGAAGACCCGGGTAGAGGCAGACCTCGATTATACTGCACAGTTCGATCTCGGCAAACAGCCCCTCGTAAATGCATTCCGCGTCTTTATGGACGTGAAGGGCGATGTAACCGAAGCCCAGCTCAAGGAACTCAAGGAATATTCCCTGACGCACTGCATGGGCATGTTCACCATCCAGCATGCCATCGCGTTACAGGCAGAAGTCAAAAAAATCTGATATCATCGACAAGGCAGGTTGTACAACAATGACAGATTACACGGAGATGTGGACGTCGCTCGGTCTTGATGTGGACGGCCATAACGCACTGCTCGCAGGTCTCGGGAAAGCCTACACCGACATTTTCCTTTCCCAGAAAGACCGCCCCGAGGGAATGAAGTACTTTGATTTTGTGATGAGCGAAGTCCACGGGCTGCGCATCAAGGAGATTGTGGATGCAAAGGCACAGGGCCGCACGGTTATCGGGTCGTACTGCGTCTTTGTTCCCGAAGAGCTCGTCCTTGCCGTTGACGGTGTGGCAGTCGGATTATGCGCCGGGGCTGAATTAAACTTTGAAGCCGCCGAGACGCTCCTCCCGCGAAACACCTGCTCGCTTATCAAATCCGCGTTCGGGTTCAAGCTCGGGAAGCTCTGCCCCTATGTGGAGTCCTGTGATGTTATTGTCGGGGAGAATACCTGCGATGGCAAAAAGAAGGCCTACGAGATCCTCGGACCGCTCGTAAAGGACCTCTATGTCATGGACCTTCCCCAGACAAAATCCGAGGTGGCAAAGAAGTTGCTCAAGGAGGAATACCGCAAATTTATTGCAAAACTGGAGGCCGTGAGCGGGAAGAAAGTAACCCCGGCATCGCTCAAAAAGGCAATTGAGATCGTCAATGCAAAGAGAAAAGCAGTCATACGACTTGCCGCGATCCGTGCAGCAGACCCGGCGCCGATCTCGGGACTTGACTCGCTGCTCGTAAACCAGGTCTTTTTCCACGACGACCCGGTCCGGTTTACCGATGCAGTCAACAAGCTCTGCGACGAGCTCGAAGACCGGGTAAAACACCACAAGGGTGTTTTCCCCAAGGGAACAACCCGGGTCATCGTTTCAGGATGCCCCATGGCAGTCCCGAACTGGAAACTGCCGATGCTTATTGAGACCAGTAATGCCGTGATCGTCGGCGAGGAGTCCTGCGTGGGCGAACGCGGCACCCGGTGGTTGACCGAGGTAAAGGGCAACACCGTGGACGAGATCCTCGATGCTATCACGGACCGGTATTTCAATATCGACTGCGCGATCTTTACGCCGAACCCTTCACGGGTCAACTACGTAAAAGAGATGACAAAAAAACTCCATGCAGATGGCGTCATCCATTACAGCCTCCAGTTCTGCCAGCCCTACATCATGGAAAGCGGCCCTGTTGAAAAAGAGCTGGAGAAATCGGGCATTCCGACCCTGCGCCTTGAGACCGATTACAGCCTTGAAGACGCCGGGCAGCTCAAAACAAGGCTCGAAGCATTCAACGAGCGCCTGAAGAGAAAATGAGATACGCAGGAATCGACATCGGATCGCGTACGATCAAGTTTGCCGTGCTGGAAAACGGCAAACTCGTTTTTTCCCGCAAATCAATTACCTCCCACGACCCGCTGGGGACTGCACGGGAACTTATGGAGGGCGTGGCGTTTGATCGCGTCACCGCGACCGGGTACGGGCGGCACCTGATCAAAGGGCACCTTGCCTGCCCGGTGGTAAGCGAGATCACCGCCTTTGTCCTGGGTGCCCGCTTTTTTTCAGACGACTGCGGATCGGTCCTTGACATCGGCGGACAGGACACCAAGGCTATTTCGCTGGACGAGAACGGCAATTTGTGTAAATTCGAGATGAACGACCGGTGCGCCGCGGGGACCGGCCGGTTCCTCGAGGTCATGGCGACCGTGCTCGGTTTTACGCTGGAAGAGTTCTCCGCGGCAGCGCTCTCGGCAAAGAGGGCGGAAAAGATCAACAGCATGTGTACCGTCTTTGCAGAATCCGAGGTCGTATCCCTCATCTCCCAAGGTGCGGACCGCAACGAAGTGGCCCTTGGAATTCACAAAGCCATTATCAGCCGTTCCGCTGGCCTCTTAAAACGGGTCGCACCAGCGGGGAAAATATTTTTTGCCGGCGGTGTCGCGCTGAACGGCTGCGCACGGGCCCTTCTCGAAAGCGAGATGGGCGTACCTGTTTTTGTACCACCCGATCCCCAGATTGTCGGTGCGATCGGGGCTGCGCTCTTTGCATCAGAAGATATTTAGGATCATACCAGGGTTGTGTAGTACTATGGAGCCCCATGCCCCCCATCACCGGAGTCATGCTCATCAGGGAAGAGGATCAGGGCCGGATCCGTCACGGGTCCGGAAGATCGCAGAGGAGTACTATCGCTCCGGCCAGTTTTACTGTTCCGAAGCGATCGTAAAGACCATCAACGATGAGTTCGGGCTCGGCTACCCGGAAGAGGTCGTGCGGCTCGCGTCCGGCTTTCCCATTGGGATCGGCGGCGCCGGCTGCTCCTGCGGGGCGGTGACCGGGGGCGTGATGGCCATCGGGATGGTCTTTGGCAGGGACCGGTCAAAGGATCCCCGGATTGACCGGTGTCTCTGCCTTTCGCGGGAACTGCACAATTTTTTTGCCAGCCGGCACGGCTGTCTCTGCTGCCGCTCCCTGATCCGTGGCATGGTCCTGAAATCACCCGAACACATGCAGCAGTGTGTTGCCTTCACCGGTGAAGTTGCAGAAGAGACCGCAAAGATCATCCTGCGGGAACGTGATGACCCTGCGGGTGCAGACTGCCCGGCACCGTCAGACCAGCAATGACGGAAGGATTCCTTATGCGAGCAGAAACGATGACCTTTTTTGATTCGGTAATCCCGGATGCATCAGCAGCGATCACAAGCGTACGCGAACAGGGGAAAAAGTTCGTCGGGGTCTATTGCGTGTTTGCACCACAGGAACTCATCGTTGCCGCCGATGCGGTGCCGGTGACCCTCTGTTCCACCCGGGAGGAACCCATTGCAGATGGCGAGAAGTACCTGCCCCGGAACTTCTGCCCGCTTATCAAGTCCTCCTACGGATTTGCAATCACCGGGAAGTGTGCGTTCTTTAACAACTCCGAGTTCATTATCGGCGAGACCACCTGCGACGGCAAGAAGAAGATGTTCGAACTCATGGCAGGCTTCAAGCCGACCGTTGTTCTCGAACTCCCGCAGAGTGCAAAGGGGGAAGCCCAGAAGCAGTACTGGCGCTCGGAAGTTTCCCGGTGCAAAACCGAGATCGAGAAACGTCTCGGTGTCACCATTACCGATGCGAAGATGAAGGCCGCGATAACGGAGCTCAACGAACAGAGGGCCCTAGTAAGGGAACTTGCATCCATGAACATGGCAATCCCTGCCCCGCTCTCCGGCATGGACCTGCTCAAGGTGATGTGGACCCGCAACTTCATGTTCGATCGACCCGCCTTCAACCGGCAGCTCAGGGACCTGATTGCCGAACTTAAGGAAATGAAGGAAAAGGGCGAGGGTGCATTCCCGAAGACTGCGAGAAGGATCATCGTCACCGGCGTCCCCACGGGTATCGGTGCAGAGAAGGTTTTAAAGATTATCGAGGAGTCCGGTGCTGCAATTGTCTACATCGAGAACTGCTCCGGCATGAAGCAGTTCCTTTGCGATGTCGCAACCAACGGCTCACCGCTCGACGCGATCGCCGACAAGTACCTTGCGACCCCCTGCTCCTGCATGAGCCCGAACACCGGCAGGCTCGAACTTTTGGCAAAACTCGCAGAGGAGTACCATGCAGACGGTGTTGTTGACATCACGTGGACCGGCTGCCATACCTACAACGTCGAGTCCCGCGTGCTCAGGGACTACCTTGCCAGGCATAGGAACGTGCCCTTCCTCCAGATCGAGACCGATTACTCGCAGGGCGATGCCGGCCAGATCAGGACCCGGATCGAGGCATTCCTTGAGTTGGTAAAAAGGATGTAATTCCTCTTTTAGAGTTTTTTATACTCCCGTGCCATCAGCGCTGCCCCCGGCGCCATCCCCCGGCCACCCGTAAACCCGGCCCGCATTCGGTACACAGGTCCGTTTTCTCTCAGATGCCGGGCAGCAGGGAAAAACGTTCCCCAACCATGAGCGACCGGAGCGTTTGTGTATTCTCCTCCCCTGCAAGTACCCCGGTTCAAAAGAACAGGACCCGCTGGTGGCCTGCCTGCCCCCCTTTCGGGGAAGAAAACAGCAGGTTCCCCAGTTCCGGCATGCCGATGTCGAGCACGGCATTCAGTTTTGGGTTCTTCATGACCTCCCGAAGGTGCAGCGACGGCTGGAATGCAAAGAACTGGAGGTTCTCACTGCCGGCGACGAGATTGATCATCTCCTGCAGGTTGAACGAGGGCGTCCCCTTCTCCAGCTGGTGGCTGCCGGAGAGGCCGTACACGCCGTCCTCGATAAAGATCACCCGGGTCACGATACCCTGTGCTGCAGCGGCGACGCCAAGCGAGATCGCGCCAAGTGCCTTTTCGGTGCCATACGGGGTACTGGTGACGAGGATTGTCAGAGGCGGAAAAAGGCCCGTCTCTTCTGATGAGAACGAGGGAGAGGTATCCTTTTTCAAGTGGATGGATGCGACATTTTCCCCGAGGATGATATGGTTGCGACGGAACCGGTGGATCATATCCGTGAGGCTGCGGATCCGAAACGGCCTGATCGTGCAGGCCGAGACCACCTGCCCTTTGCCATCATCCCACGTGCTGTACCCCCGTGATGCGGCGTACTTCGAACAGGCGATCATCTGGCATTGCAGCCCGCGTTTTGCTGCCTTCTCGCTGATTGCCTCAAGCCCGCTCCCGATATTCTCGGATTCCGTTGGGTTCTGGTCAATGTGGCTCACGTGGATGCCGTCGAGATACGCGTACAGGTCAACTGCCGCGTGGACATCGAGAGCTGCCGAGAGGCACCGCACCGCAGAGACTGCTGACCGGTGCATGTACGGCGACTCAATCTGGAGATACCCGATCGTGCTCGGTATCGGTTGTTCGTGCTGCCGTGCGATCTGCGCCACATCGTTCCAGAATGACTGCTGGCCGCTGACCCCGAGACGGTTGTGATCGAACACCTGATCGTAGTATTTCATCTTCAGGCCTTCAATCGAGATGCCCCTCGCGTCAAGTTCCACCCGGTCACAGATGATCCGGACGGACGGCAGGGAGAGGATGACCTCCCAGGTCCGCAGGGTCTCGGGTTCGTGAAGGCTGTAGAGAGCGTCCCCGGTCAGGAGGAAAACAAAAACCCCTTCCCCGCTGTCCTTGGTATGGTGCAGGAGGTTCTCGGGATTGAGGTTGACAAAGAAAAATTTCAGGCATCCCTCTATCCAGGACAGCCGTTCCTGCGTGATGGCCTCTCCAAAAAGAAAAAAATGTGAGGTCATGCCGTATCTCTCACTTAACGTTATACGAACCAGATTATTATGAGTTTTGTTCGCGATGTGTCAGAAGAAGAGGTTTGTTATGTTCTGAAGGGAGGTTCTCCCGCATGCCGGAGGAGATTTCTTTAAAAATCCCGGCCGGTCTCCCTATTCTTCCCGCGAGGACAGGCGGGTACTGCAGGGAACGGGAATTTTTTTTTAAATTATGACGAGTTGTTCTCTTCCATCTTCTCGCGGACTTCATCGATATGCATGACCATATCAAATGCCGGGCCGGTGAGGCAATAGCCCTGCTTGTCGAGGGCATACACCGGGAACTTCACGAGTTCGTTCGGTACCGGCTGGGCAGTGAGCTTCTTGAAATTGATCAGGTCGCGGGGATTGAGACCGATTTTTTCGCAGATCTCCTTGAGTTCTTTTATCCAGCGTTTTAAGTCCCGCACGTCCGCCCCGTCCCACTTGAAGATCTGGTATATCTTCATGTAGGCATCCCGTTCGAGAATGATATGGGTTGAGGTCTTGTCGGATTTGAGGTAGAAATCAAGGAAGGTCCGGACATCCTTGATCTGCTGGGCGTTCTCGTAGGAAACCGCCCGGCACTCCTTGATGAGTTCCCTGAACTCTTCGGGGTTAAGGTTCTGGGTCAGTGTACCGATCTCTGTGGAGAGTTCCTTGAGATTCTCCTCGGCATCCTTGAGCTCACTGATCATGTCCTCAAATTTGGTGTTGAGTTCCACCCCGAAGAAAGCCTCCATGTATTCGGACTGCTTTGTCATAGGTGTACAATACTTGGTAATCGTATAGTATAATCGTTAGTACATTAACAAGGTCTATCCACTCGTACGACCAACACATCAAGAGTGCTATGCCACGTCGAAGCCAATCGGTCAACCAGGACCTCTATACCAAGGGCGGGATCATCACAGAACGCGACCCCGACTTCTGTATCGTCCGGCTCCGCATGCCGGCCGGCATGATCACCCCTGAACAGATGAAAGGTCTGGGAGAGATTGCCGCCCGGCACGGGATAGAGAAGATCCACCTCACCACCCGCCAGACCATGGAACTCCCGCATGTGGAGACGCCCAAACTCGAAGTGCTCGTTGACGATCTCGCCCGTAACGGTACGCCGCTCGGTGCCGAACGGGAAGAAGTCGTGAATGTAACTGCATGCCTCGGTACCCGGTACTGCAAATTTGGCATCATCGACAGCGTGGGTCTTGCAGAGGAGATCGACAAGAAGTTCTTCGGAAAGGAACTACCGGTGAAGGTGCGGATCGCCATCTCCTCCTGCCCGAACGGCTGCGAGAGCGAGCGGCTCAACGAGATCGGGATCACCGGTATCCAGCGGCCGATCCGCGACCCGGGCCTCTGCACCGGCTGCGGCACCTGCACCCATTACTGCCGCGAGAAGGCAATCAGCGTGCAGGACGGGATTGTCGTCCTCCAGCAGGACATGTGCATGGAATGCGGGTTCTGCATCAAGCCCTGCCCGTTCCACCTCATCAGGGGCACCGACCCGGAGTACCGCATCACGGTGGGCGGCCACCGGGGACGGCACCCGAAGATCGGCCGGCACCTGATCGATGTGAAGACGCATGAGGACGTGATCCGGGTCGTGGACAAGATCATCTACTGGATCTACCGGCAGGCTTCGTCGGGCTCCCTGCTGCCCGAGCAGCTGGACGAACTCGAGTTCGATGAGTTCAAGAAGACCATCTTCAGGATGGTGGAAGGGTAACCGGGGCGGGGCCGGCGCCCGTGCGTTCACCGGGCCTCAACCCCGTGATCCGGACATCCCGTCTTTTTTCCCGTTCACTCGTGAACGGTTGTTGTGAACCGGTCATGGATTGGTTCCGGCGCCCGGCGCATGTGCGGGAAGCGATGGGGGGTCGGGTATGATAGTTCATGTTAAAAAAACTGCTCTGGAGAAATCATTAAGAATTACCTGACGCTCCAGGGGCTCCGCCCCGCCGCTCATGGCGCCCCGGTTCGCGATAGTGTCGTATTACCTGTACACAAAAAACACAGGAAATTTTTGTACAGGTAATACCGGGGCATCATATGCGCCATGCGCCCCCGACGGGGGCAGGGTTGGCGCGAAGGGGGGCAATAATATCTCATGAAATAGGTGTTCTACAGAGCAAAAAAACATAGGGCCTGCTGAAATTTTCACCGTAAAATGATACCGTCTCTCCGCATCCGGAACGGGCGCCGGTACACTTTCCCCCCATCCGACCCCCCGTAAAAAGAGCCGGGATTTCAACAAAAAACGGAAAAATTACATCGTAGGACAATGGCCGGATCCGGTTTTTTTAAAGAGGGGGGCCGGAGGGGGTAACATCGATCCGGCGCAACCCTTATACCTTTGACCGGCTCATTGCCGCGTGAGGCACCTTAAAAAGTGCCCCGGGAGAACACCATGAATATGGTCTGGGACAGATACGTATCGAACGGCATCCGCGAGCTGGGGTACGATGTCGCAACGCAGACAATGGCAGTGGTTTTTGCGGACAAGACAAAAAAGTTCCATGCACCGGTACCTTACCCGCTCTATGCCTCGATCTTCCATGCAACCTTCCCCGAGCGGCTCTACCGCAAGACGGTTGATCAGAAGATTCCCACGGTACAAGGGTCCTGAAGGCGTACCTACGCAGGAACCGGGACAGATCGGACCTCTTCTTTAGTGGGCGTGCCGTTTTGCTGTCCTGACACCGGAGTTCAGATTCCCTACGACACCTGTCATGGGCACCACAGTTCACGATACGGTGTTCCCGGGCTGATGGTGATGCATCCCGGCAAACCATTATCCCGTTTCCCGTGCAAGTTCCGGGCACGGCACTCCGTGTTAGTGCCCGGGAGAAACACCGTGAACATGGTCTGGAACAACCGCGTATCCCACGGGATCCGCACGATAGGATACGATATCAGCACAGGTACGATGGAGATTATCTTTTCAGACGACACCGTCCGATACTACGGGCCGGTACCTTATTCACTGTATACCGGTTTTGCCCATGCAACATTCCCGGATCGGTTCTACCGGCATACGATTGAGGGAAAAATCCCTCTCATTATCAATACATGAGCAGACGGATATCAGGATCCCCGCAAAACCGCGGATCCCGGACAGGATCTGTCTCTTTTTTATTGCGATTGCCACTGGTATGACTCGCGCACGGTGCCCGTCAGGATGACCTGCACCATCATTGCACAAATAAAAACCCGGATTAAAAAAAAAGGAAGAACGGTTATCTGTACTTCAGTAACTGATCGTCCGCATGGCGCGGAGAGTATCGGGTTCCATCTTGCGGAAATAGGACTTGGGGTGACCGCAGGAGGGGCACTTCCAGTCCGCGGGGAGGTCGGCGAAGGCCGTGCCGGCCTTGATCGGCTCTGCCGCCATGATCTTGCCCTCGTACTCTTCCATTCTGTCCGTGTTGACCAGGATCGTGTTGTTGAAGGCCTTGGTCTCACCGACTGCCGGGTCATAAATATGACCGCACATCATGCACACATACTTGTCCATCGTGATAACCTCGCGTATTGCTGCACTCTGGGTATATTACTCTATTATCATTCACCCCATATTAGCGTATTGAATTTATCGAAACACTCCCCTCAGGGATCGTTCTTCTGGGGACGATTTGTATCGGAAATACCGGGTATCTCCCGGGTCTGATACCGGTAATCTCCCGACAGGAGCGACGGCCACCCGGATATTCCGCCGCACTCTTTTTTCCTGACCCCGAGGGGATCTCCTTATTACCGGAACATTCCTACATTGGTTCATGCACAGGGCAAACGAACAGGAGACTGCCCGGGATACTCGCTCCTCGCCGCTCATCTACCTCAACAACGCGGCAACGAGCTGGCCAAAACCACCGGAAGTCCTTGCGGAGGTTGCCCGGTGCCTGCAGACGCCCTTTTTCGAGCAGGGGCGGTCAACGGCAGGAGGGACAACGGATTATCCCTCTGCGACCCGGGATGCCCTTGCCGGTCTTCTCCATGCAGAGGAGCCCGGCCATTTCATCTTCACCGGGAGCGCAACGGATTCCCTCAACCTGCTCATCCACGGGTTTGTGAAAAAAGAGAAAGCCCCGTTCCACGCGATCACGACAGAACTGGAGCACAACTCCGTACTCCGCCCCCTGCATACCCTTGCCGGGGAAGGGCGCCTCTCGCTTTCCATCGTACCGTGCCAGGATGGCTCTGTCACGCTTCAGGAAGTCAAAAAGGCCATCCGGCCCGGGACCCGGCTCGTGGTGATGACGCAGGGGAGCAATGTGCTGGGCTCCCTGCAGAACATCCGGCCCGTTGCGGAATACTGCAGGGCAAACGACATTTTCCTTATCGTTGACGGCGCCCAGACTGCGGGGCAGATCCCCATAAACCTGTCGGCGATTCCCGCCGGTGCATTTGTCTTTACCGGGCACAAGGCACTCTTCGGGCTCCCCGGTATCGGGGGGTTCTACCTTGAGGATCCAGGGGCCGTCGCCTCCGTCCGGCAGGGAGGGACCGGCACGGACTCGCATTCGCTTTCCCACCCGGGGGATATGCCGCAGAAGTTTGAGGCCGGCACGCCGAATTATCCCGGGATTGCCTCGCTCCTTGCCGGCCTCCGGTATATCGAGCGGGAAGGC
This sequence comes from uncultured Methanoregulaceae archaeon, assembly GCA_963805035.1. GTDB lineage: Archaea > Halobacteriota > Methanomicrobia > Methanomicrobiales > Methanospirillaceae > Methanoregula. The sequence goes on from CAWDSU010000011.1 coordinate 41,143, forward strand.
CAGGATAAAATCACCCGGAAGGGCAGGGATCTCTCCTCCCTCTTCATTAAGGAGATCAAAAGAAACCCGGATATCCGCCTTTACACCCCGGCACCTGATCTCCCGGTCGTCTCCTTTAACATACGGGACCTGAATAACGACGAGGCCGGTTACATCCTCGCAAAGGCGTACAACATTATCACCCGTACCGGCCTCCACTGCGCCCCGCTTGTCCACGACCGGATCGATGAAGGGAAAGGCTGCGTGCGGGTGAGTTTTTCCTACCTCACAACACCGGAGGAGTGCCGGACGGCAGCAGATGCCGTGCGGGAGGTGGCCGAGGGTGCGGGTCGTTAAATCCGTCCAGACCAAGGTCTGTGTCGACGGCTCCCTGATGAAAGAATATGTGCTCGACGAGCCGCTCACGCCGGCCTTCCTCGCGTTTCTCCGGTCATTCGGGACCGTCAGGGAATATCCCCACATGAAGCGCCCGTACTTCTCCTTCGAGCAGGAGCATTTCATCTCCATCAAGGGATTTGCCGGTGACGCCAGTGTCGAAGTGCGGTACCGGAAAGAGACCGTTGACCTGACTGCGGACTACTTCCACCTCCTGCTTTTTTATTTCCGGGAGGGTGAGCAGGGTATCAGGAAGATGCACGGGATCATAGGCTCCATCAGGGAGAGGATGAAGATCCGGCTTCCCTAAAAAGAGCAGATCGAAATGACTGACCGCCATTTTCACGGGCGATCTTCTCCCGTGATGACGTGACAACGTTGCTGGCAGCAGCAGGATTTTCCCGGTTTTTTTGTTCTTATAGAAACGCACATGAACCAATCCGGTTCACACCCGATCGATGAAAATCAAAAATGGAGTATCTCTTTTTCAATGAGAGATTAATTTTACCTGGTTGGTTTTCATAGGAAATCATTAAGAATTACCTGACGCTCCAGGGACTTCGCCCCGCCGCTGGGGCGCCCTGGTTGCGATAGTGTCGTATTACCTGTACACAAAAAAAATAGAGAATTTTTGTATAGGTAATACCGAGGCATCACATGCGCCCCCGCCCCCAACGGGGGCAGGGCTGGCGCAAGGGGGGGCGATTATCTCTTATGAACCAGATTTTCTCCAGAGCAGGATTTTTCTCAAAGACAACCTGCACGGCCGTTTGTATTCCGGTCGCACCAAAATAACCCTGAACGAAAAGCGGATCTCAAAAAAAGGGGTGAGGGACGTGAACCTCACCATGTGTGTGACGGGCGGTAAAAAATTATTTTTTCATGTAAAGGTGGCCGTAAACGGTCTCGCCTTTCCTCTTGGGGTGGCGCTCGCCGAGGTCACCGATATAATCGACGAATTTCGCCTTGGTGCCGTCAACGTCGAGGTCGACATCCCCGACCGCCTTGTAGCCGGGCATCATGACGTTGATCGTGCCAAAGACGTAGATCTCGCCCTTGACCAACTGCCCTCCGACACGGCGGTTCGCGTTCCCCTTGAGGATGATCTTGCCACCCTCCATATGGGTGCCGAGATGGATATCCACGTTGCCCTCAACGATCAGCGTGCCGCCGGTCATGAAACTGGCGACATCCGAGCCGGCATTGCCCTTCACGCGGAGGACGCCGCCGCTCATCCCTCTCCAGTCGCCACGGTATGCGGCGCCGAGGTAGTTGCCGGCATTGCCGTTGACGGTGAACTCGCCGCCAGCCAGTGCAAGGCCGCAGAAGGAGTGGACATCGCCATTGACGGTGAGTTTCCCGCCCTTCATCCAGCTGCCGGTGTACATGTCGCAGGCCGAGTTGACGACCACTTCGCCGGCCGTCATCTTGGCGCCGATGTACTTCATCTTCGTGCAGTCACCGTTGATGACGATCTTCGTGTCTGCTGCCGTTGCTCCGGCATCCCCGGTAACGGCAAAGAAGTCTCCCAGCGTCAGGATCTCCTTACCCTGGTATGCGGGGAGCTTTGCGATCTCATCGGCCTTCTTACCGGCAAATACATCAGGGTTAACCTTTTCGCATTCCAGGTAGAGTTCCGGTTGCGTTTTTACTGTGAGTGTAACCGTGTTCATGTCTTTTCACCTCATGCCTGGGTTGCATCCACGCTGATGATGTGCTGGTGCGGTGCATAGCTCTCGGGAACGGGGTAATTGTTCTCGTTCACGCTGTAGTAGCGGAGGAACTTCTCGCGGATATCATGCATGACCAGTTTGTTCTCCGGCACTTTTGCATCCACCCAGAAGGTCTTCTTGTGGCCCATGTCGATGACCTTGCCGCCTTCGACACAGATCTTCCCGTCCTTGAAGAGGTAGGCGACCTGGGCGAATGCCTTCTCGATCTCAGGGCCGGTTGACGGGAACTTATCCGGGTTGATGTTGTAGATGGCGATGTCGGCATTCATGCCGGGCTTAAGGCCGCCGTAGTCCTTGGAAAGGCCAAGGCATTTTGCCGGGCCGGCGCGGGTCATGGCTGCCAGTTCGTAGAGCGTGATCTCGCGGTCGATGTTTGCGATGTTGGTTGCGCTGATGACCTTGTCGGCTTTTTTGAAGGAGTTGAGGCGTTCGTCACGGACCTTCTTGGACATGAGCCATGAGTAGACCCGCGGGTAGCGGGTGAACGGTCCTGCGTTCGGGTGGTCGGTGGTGATGAAGCAGCGCATCGGGTCCTTTGCATAAAGTCCGATTTCCAGCCCGACTGCCCACTGGCTGGCGAAAACGGCGTTGTTCGGGTCGTAGATGAATGGTACGACTCCCGCCCCGGTCTCGAGTTCGACGTCCACGTTGAACCACTTGAGGTGGTTGAGGCCGTGGAGGTGGTGCTCGAACGGGCCATCCGCTGTCATCGTGGTGGTCTCGTCAAGGGTGACGTTACCGGTATCGATGGTGAGGTTCTTCTGCCTGTTGACGTAGTCCATGACCTCCTTTGCGCCGGACTCGAAGTCGCCCCAGTTCGTGCCCTTGTAGGAGTGGAACTGGAGGTGCGTGGAGTGCAGGACCTGCTCGCGGCCGAAGTTGTTCTTTGCCTTGATGCCTTCTGCGAGTTTCAGGGAGTCGATCGTGGTCTTGTAGTTGCCGGGGTTGCCGAGGTCGTTCTGGTGGAGGTGCATCGAGTGCGGGAGGCCGAGGTACTCATTTGCCTCGATCAGGCCCTTGATGATCTCTGCCGGTGTGATGTCGAAGTACGGGACCGGGTCGTGGATGGTGAGACAGTTCAGTCCCCATGCCCATGCTTCCGTGCCGCCGGGGTTGACGCATTTGACACCATAACCCTTGGTCTGGCGGAGAATCCACGCGATATACGCAGCAGTGTTCTCGACCTCATGGTTCTTGAGGTACTCCAGGATGAACCAGTTGTTGCCGAAGACCGGAAGCGCAGCCTCATCGATGATGGGGGTGTCGTGGATCTCCTCGTGGACGTGGCGGGCATACAGGGGGGGCATTGCCGCTTCCATGGCGAACGTGAACCCCATGCGGGCGTACTCGTAGCCGGTCTTGAAAACGGTCGGGATGGACTTGCCGCCCTCGATTCTCGTGATGCCGGGCGTCTTGTGGGAGTCGAAGTGCTTGTCTTCGGGGCGGTACCAGCGGCCTGCGTTGACCTTGGGGCCTGCCACGTGGGCGTGAACCTCGAGGGCACCTGCCATGACGGTCTTTCCCGATGCATCGATTACTTTGGCGGACGAGCCGACCTTGTCGACAATCTTGTCGTCCTTGACGGCAATGTCCTTCTTGTCGCCCTTGATACCCTGGGTCGGATCAAAGACGTGGCCGTTTTTGATGATATATTCTGACATTTACGCGCCTCCCTTGGCCATGGCTTTGTCAGCAGGCTGGTCGATCTTGGAGCCCTTGCTCGCGGCACTTTCAGCAGCCATGAGTTCATCAACACGCATGTTGATCTTCGTTAAGAGTTCTTCGTCCGTGAGCACACCCTCCGGCGGGTCGACGACCTTCCGGGTCTCGATCGGGACGTTATCCATACGATAGGCACAGCCGCCGACTTCGACACCGACCAGGGCGACCGGGATGTGGAGGTCCGAGATCTCGGTGGTGCAGTTGATATGCGGGTCGATTGTCACGGTCGGCTTGCGGGAACTGCTGATCATCGCGTTGACCGGGAAGTGCGCCCCGGGGTCGGTGGCGATATAGAAACAGGCCTCGACTTCGTTGCGGTTCAGGAGGTCGACCGAGGTCGTCTCACCGGTCTGGTGGCGGGCCTGGTCCCTCCGGGAGAGGTCGACGGCGTACGGGAACCCGTACTGCCAGCCGAGCACCTGGCCGGAACCGGTGACATTCCAGTGGCCCCGCATCGCCATGATCGCGAATTTCGTGTAGTCGTTCATGTCGCGGGTGAAGTTGATGGCGATATCGATGTTGTGGTTCCTTCCCATGGTGTGGGTAAGGCCCATGCCGAAGAAGATGATACCGAAGCGGCCGCTTTTCAGGTCCTCGACAACTTCAATGATCTTCTCTTTCGGGACCCCGCCAACCGTGTCAGGGAGTGCCTCGCCGCGGGCTGCGGTCCTGAAGGCATCTAAGAGTTCGTAGTCAAAGCCCTGCTGGACCTGGATGAACCCGTCGGCGACCTTCGCGGTGTCCGTGTACCGGCAGTCGACGCAGTAGATCTTCCGGCCTTTATGTCCCTTGGCGGTAAAGAAACCACGCGGGAAGATCGAGTACCGTGACATGTGGCGTGGGTGGGCATGTGCCGGGTTGCAGCCCCAGAAGATGACGCGGTCGGCACGGTTCTTGACTTCACCGAGCGTACAGCTCGGGACACCGACATCCTCGATGGCGATCAGGGACGAGCCGTGGCAGACCGTAGCGCAGTTGTCGACAATAGCCCCGACTTTCTCGGCGATCTCGTGGCCGATGCTCATGGCCTGGCAACTGGTGGATGCCCAGCCGTACATCAGGGTCTTCCTCGACTTGACGAGCATCTTTGCCGTCCAGTCGATCGCCTCATCGTAGGTGATCTCCTTGTAGGAGCCGTCAGCCTGTCTCATCCGCGGGCGCTTGACCCTGCCGGGCTGCCTCTGGTGGTTGAACTTCTCGGCGCCGATGGCGCAGGCGTTCTTGACACCAAGGATCGTCTTGTTGTCATCGGATACGGTGATGATAAGGTCATCGCACAGGGTGCCGCAGAACGGGCAGATAACATCTGTAACATCTTTTGGCATTGCTCGTCACTTCCTTATGAGTCCGCAGGCGTCCTGCAATACTTCGATCGCGCCCATGATGCGTTCATTTGCGGCAACCTGAACATCCACCGGGAATCCCTTGAAGCAGGGCTCGCCCGTCGAAAAGGTATAGGCCGGAACGATGCGGTTTGCCCAGGGGCCCATCGGGATGTGGGCCAGGCCCGGGACAAGGTCCTCGGTGGTCTCGACCGCTTTGACAACGACGCTGCCGACCGAACTCGTGACCTTGACATTGGTGTTCTTCCATGCACCGAGCCGCTTGAAATCATCGGGGTGCATCTGGATGATCGTGCAGGCATCGAAATATTTCTGGGACGTTTTGCCTGCTTCCATACCGACACCCTGTTTGATGGTACGGCACGTGATCAGATTGAGGGTAATTTTTTTCTCTGGCATTGTATCACCAAACATCAGGTTTTGGCCGGGATCCCGGTCATGCCTTTTCCGGAAAGGCTGATCACACCATACGGGCATGCCTCCACGCATACCCCGCATCCTGCACAAAGTTCAGTCTTGACATCAAGGCTGACAGCGACACCATCCTGCACCTGGTATATCTTCTCCCTGGTGACAGGGTCGAGCGTAAAGAGCTCGAGTGCGTTGACCGGGCAGGCAACCACGCAATTGTTGCATCCGGTACAGCGCTCCATGTTTACATGCACTGCAAAAGCCATGTACAATCACACACAAATTCAGACAAAATTTCTTCGATTAAATTTGCCTAATTTCAACGTTGACGCAGAATAGTAATTAAAGATTGCTAATGGTACAGACGGTAAACTGGTACAAATTAATCACTGGTTTTGATTTTTACGAGAGATTAACCTACGACCTGATTTTTTTTAGTATATTGACAACCGGTGAGAGCATATTCACTGCCGGGGCGGTTGGCATTCTCAGGAATATTTCTATAATCTTCATTAAAATAAACGCCGTTTTTTTTATCTGCCCTGATTGTTCCGGACGCGCAAAAACTGCCCTTGCCGGACCGGTTCGGGCATGCAGCCTGCACTGCCCGGTACCAGACAGGATACCCATACAGGAGTATCGCATGTTGAATTAAAAAACCAAAAGGATGTGCCCCGGCCCCGGTTTTTGTTTCCCTGGCCTGGGGGACAAAGCAAAAAGAGGGGAGGGGGCAGGCGCATGGCAGCGCCCATGCAGTTGTGGATTTATCCCCCTGCCCATCAACGTGGCCCGGCGCCACGCGTCACGCCCGCGTTGCCACCGGCCTTTTACGGAGGTTTATTATGCCAACTCCTACCGGGATGATGAAGGTAAGGGCATAGTACACGAATACATCGGGGCCATAATAGCTGGCCTTGAAGAGCAGGACGATAAAAAGGTAGTCGAGGACAACCGCAAGGACGGTCCACGCGATCCCGACTCCCGCATAATACGGGAGGAGAAGGTCCCGGTCCTTAAACCACCACCACGTAATCCCGATAGTGACCGGGGTAAAAACGGCGATGAGGACCCGGCCCATAATCCCTGCAAACGGTGAGAAGGACAGTACGAGCGATGCGAGATACCCGATCAGCCAGAGGAGGATGCCAAGTCCTGCGGCGTCTTTGATCTGCTGCATCATACCGGGTGTTATGCCGCCCGCACGCTTGTGCTTTTGTACCGGGCCCCGCACCTGCCGCGTGCCGGTCGGGAGATGGTGGCAGGGGGGGCTTAACCTTTTTTTTACGGATCGGCCAAAAAATTTTTTACCCGGAAAAGCAGGATTGATTTTAGATTTACCGGTACATGAGCAGAACATGGTGAGACCTGATGGGAAAAAGCATACGAGACCGTGCAGGGAACCGGAGCGATAAAGGCTTTTCGGAAGACAGAGAGCGCGGGAACTACGATGACCCGTGGGAACGGGAATTCCAGGAACGGGATCCCAGCCGCGATGTAAGGGACATCTATGAAGACCAGCCGGGTCCACCGGCGATGAGTATGTCTGGCCGGAGAACGAGGACGAAGATGAGGACTGAATTTTCGGATCGCTTTATTATAAGAAAATGAGCAGGGGATCGCTTCCCTGCCCGGTTTTTTCCTTTGGGTTCCTTCGGCTTGTTTCCCCCGCACTCCGGGTGGCCGGGCACCCGGTCCCGCTTGACCAGGAGCCCGGGGATCGTGACGCAGGGGGGCAGCCCTGACCCGGGGAATGCAATGGTGATGACAGGGCCGTTGTCCATCGCCATCCCTCATGCGGGTCCTGCAACGCTCCCGGCCCGGGTCTCAACCTTCATGCGGATCGCATCGTCACCGTAGGAGTGAAGGCTGACCAGCTCCCGGCCGGCAGGCCCCTGCCTGTTCCCCGATCCCAACCTTAATGTGATAAAGGGTGCAGGTAACAAGCAATGAACACCCGCTCCTCCCGCATGATCGCGCTCGTGACAGCGGTTGTGGTCATCGCCGTTGTGGCAGCTTTTGTGATCCTGGAGCTCCGGCCCGGATCCCCTTCAAACGGGACCACCCCCCTCGCCGCCGCCGAAGTCCGGTCCTACCAGGGCCAGGACCTCTCCTCCATCAGCGATGTCCCCGAGAATGCAATCGCCGGCACCCAGTACCTGAACGAGTCTGATTACCAGCTTACCGTCACCGGCCTTACCGCGACGACGAAAGTGTCGACCTATCGTGAGATCCTCGACAACCACCGGCACTACTCCAAGGTTGTCACGCTCGACTGTGTCGAAGGCTGGTCGGTCAGGATCCTCTGGGAAGGTGTGCTGGTCAGGGATCTCATCAATGAAGCAGGTGCCGACCCGCGGGCAAATACGGTGATCTTCCATGCCGCTGACGGGTATACGACATCGTTCCCGCTCAGCTACGTGATGGACAACGACATTATCATCGCGTATAAGATGAACAACGTCACCATTGATGCCGAACACGGCTTTCCTTTCCGGCTGGTGGCTGAGGACAAATGGGGATACAAGTGGATCAAGTGGATCGACGAGATTGAACTCTCCGACAATCCGGACTACCAGGGCTACTGGGAGCAGCGGGGGTATTCCGAATCGGGTAACCTGAGCGAAAGCCAGTACAGTTAATAATATTTTAATACGAGCCCGGATTTGAAATCATGGGGTTTGCAGAGAGGACAAAAAGGGTAGCGGTGAACGTATGCATGTTATTGAGACAAAAAACCTGACAAAGACCTATAGCAGCCTCACCGCGGTTGACAACCTTGACCTGAAGATAGGGAAAGGGGAGGTGTTCGGCCTTCTTGGCCCCAACGGTGCGGGAAAGTCGACAACCCTCCTGATGCTGACCACCTTAATCCCGCCGACATCCGGGACGGCACTCGTGAACGGTTTTGACATCATACGCCAGCCCGACCAGGTCAGGAAATCCATCGGGATCGTCTTCCAGGACCCGAGTTCGGATGAGACGCTGACCGGGTACGAGAACCTGAAGCTCCACGGCCTCCTCTACGATATGGACGCTCGCCTGAGAGAGGAAAGGATCGTGGAGGTCCTTCGTCTCGTTGACCTTACCAACAGGAAAGACGACATGGTCAAGAAATATTCCGGGGGGATGCGGAGAAGGCTTGAGCTTGCCCGGGGCCTGATGCATCACCCCGAGATCCTGTTCCTGGACGAGCCGACGCTCGGCCTCGACCCCCAGACCCGGGAGCATATCTGGGAATACATCAGGAAACTGGCAACGGAGAAGAATATCACCATCATCATTACCACCCACTATATGGACGAGGCAGACCGGCTCTGCGACCGGCTCGCGATCATCGACCGCGGTAAGGTCGCGGTACTTGGTCCCCCGGACCTGCTGAAAAAAGAGCTGGGCGGCGACATCATCCGCATGAGAGGCAAAAACTTCAACAGGGGATCGCTTGAGGGGCTGGACTACGTCAGGGATGTCAAACAGGACGACGGGGGCATCAGCGTGACGGTCAGGGATGCCAGCGTGCACCTGCAGGACCTTCTCGGCCGCGTCGGAACGGTGGAATCCGTCGAGGTCCGCCCGCTGACCCTGGAGGACGTATTCCTCCACTATACCGGGAGAACGATCCGTGAAGGGGCCCCCGAGGGCGGCTGGGCCGAGAAAGTGATGCAGGCGGGACTGAGAAAATGAGCGACCTCAAAGGGATCTATGCGCTCTGGTACCGCGAATTCAAGGTTTTCCAGCGGGAGAGGTCCCGGATCGTTGCATCTATCGTCAACCCGGTGCTCTGGCTTCTCATCATCGGCGGGGGCCTGGGATCCGTGTTATCCTTCGGGGGAGTGGATTACTTAACGTTCCTGTACCCGGGAATCCTCGTCCAGTCGCTCCTGTTCTCGGCGGTCTTTTTCGGCGTCTATATCGTCTGGGATAAAAAAATCGATTTCCTAAAAGAGGTCCTGGTATCCCCGATGTCGAGGACATCCATTTTTATCGGCAAGATCCTCGGGGGTTCCACGGATACGCTCCTGCAGTCGGCCATCCTGCTCGTCATCGGCTGCGTATTCACGGCGACCGGTGTGTTGTCAGGGATCACGTTCTCTTTGCTTTCGGTCGCCATTTCCTGTGTTTTTTTATTCGTAACGACGGTCGGGCTCGTCAGCATCGGTCTTATCATCGGCTCGCAGATGGAAAGCCCGGAAGGGTTCCAGCTCATCAGCAGCTTCCTGATATTTCCCATGTTCTTCCTCTCCGGGGCCCTCTTTCCTATCGAGAACCTGCCGGCATGGCTCACCCCCTTCGTGCTGGTCAACCCTGCTACCTATTCCGTGGACGGGTTGCGGGGGGCGCTCGTCGGGTTGCACCGGTTCAACCTCGGCCTCGATCTTCTCGTCATAAGCGCATTTTCCCTGGTGATGATCCTCATCGGCACGTATGCCTTTAAGAAGATGAAACTGTGAGCGTTTTGTTCTCATAGCGGGTGCTGCCCGCATGAACGGACACAACGGAAACGATAGCGTCGTAACCCGCCTGCGTTGGCCCGGTCACCGTCCCGCAGGTGTAACAAAACCCGCATGCAAGAATTTATAGAGTACCGCACACGCAATCTGGATCATGGATATCGGTGATGGACAATGCTCTACAGGAAAATGAAAAAGGCCGCACCGGAACTCTCCATCCTCGGGTTCGGGTGCATGCGGCTCCCCGTAAAGGAAAACGGGCAGATTGACGAGAAGACCGCGACCGGGATGATCAGGTACGCCATTGACCATGGGGTAAACTACGTCGATACTGCCTACCCCTATCATAACGGCGAGAGCGAACCGTTTGTCGGGCGGGCACTTGCCGATGGATACCGCGAAAAGGTGAACCTTGCAACCAAGCTCCCCAGCTGGCTCGTCACGTCCCGGGAGGACATGGACAAGTATCTCGATGAGCAGCTCGCCCGGCTGGGGACCGACACCATCGATTTTTACCTCGTGCACGGGCTCAACCAGCCGTTCTGGGAGAACCTCTCGGCGCTTGGCGTCACGGACTTTCTTGACGCTGCGATCGCGGACGGCAGGATACGGCACGCCGGCTTCTCGTTCCATGACAACGTGACGCTCTTCAAGGAGATCGTGAACAGCTACGACTGGACGTTTGCCCAGATCCAGTACAATTTCATGGACGAGCACTACCAGGCCGGGACGGAGGGCCTTTTGTACGCGGCAGAGAAAGGCCTTGGCATTGTGGTCATGGAGCCGATCCGGGGCGGCCTTCTTGCACGGGAACTCGCAGGGATAACCGGGATCTGGCAGAAGGCGAAGGTCCGGCACTCCCCCGCTGAATGGGCGCTCCGCTGGGTCTGGAATCACCCGGAAGTGACCGTCGTCCTCTCAGGCATGTCGACCCCGGAGCAGGTCCGGCAGAATGTCGCCCTTGCCGGAACCGGCTTACCGGGCTCGCTCACGCGGTCAGAGTCCGCCCTGTTCGGGAAGGTAAGAAAAGAGTTGAAAAAGCGGATCATCATCCCCTGCACCGGGTGCAAGTACTGCCTGCCGTGCCCGAACGGGGTAAGCATCCCCGAGTGCTTCGAGATGTTCAACCGGGGGCACATCTATGAGGACGAAGAGCAGACCCGGCAGCACTATTCGATGTTCCTCGGCGGTTTCTTTGACGGCACCCCCCACTACGCCTCGCTCTGCGAAGAGTGCGGGGAGTGCGAGGAAAAATGCCCCCAGAGCCTCCCCATCCGCGAGCACCTCAAAACAGTTTCAGCGTATTTCGGGAAATGAGGAGGCCGGGACCCGCATCCGTTCAGGCCCCGTAAAAGCGCTGTTATACCGGCCTGAAAGTAAAAATCTTTTGAGGGTATTACCGGGACAATTCCCGGTTCATCTTTGCATAGACCTCCTCGAGGTTCAGCGGGTTGAGCGGTTTGCAGAGGATCTCGTTGACGCGGAGCTTTTTCAGGTGCTGCGAAGACGCCGCCTGCATGACCAGCGCGGTATCTGATCCCCTTCCTGTTCCGGCGATTGCGATGATCCGTTCACCACTTTTCACATGGCCGGCATCGGTCGCCATGAGCACGATCTCAAAACAGACCTTGAACCCCTGGCAGAAGCAGCGAAGAAGGTTTGCCATCACGACGGGAATTGTCGATTCGTACAGATCGTTGGTGTGAAAGAGCATGGTGCCAAAGTGAACCACGTGTCCTGCCCCTCGCAATGTCGTTGCTAGTTCCGGCGGGAAGGCATTGGCCTCACGGTGAAAGTCCCACTGGTGAGGGATGACAATCAGCTGCATGCCGTCATTTTTGAAATACTCCATTGCTTTCTGTGCAGTAGCACCGGTAGTCGACGCGATCACGATCTTCCGGATCCCGAGCTCGTGCGCACGTTCGCGTACGAGCCGGAACGTGATGTCCGTGTTCCCCGGGTCGAGCGTTTCAAAGTAGGTCACCAGGTGTTCCATGATCGGAGTTATGGCAGGAGTGTGTGATAAGGAGTTCGGTCAGGCAAAATACCAGGGCCGGTGCTGCTGCATCGGGAGTTGGTTAAAATGACATCGGGAAATACCGGACCGTCATACGACTGATTTGGCAGACCGGCCGATACTTCCGGGCAATCATCCTGTAATTCAGAGCCGCAGGAGGCGCTCCGCGTTTCCGTGCGCTATCTTATTCTTATCTGCAGTGCTCACGGGGAGTTGATCCAGGAAGGTGCGTGCTTCCGCCATTGAACTGTAGGGGTAGTCGGCAGAGAACATGATCCGATCGGCTCCGACCTGCAGGTACAGGTTGAGGAATGCCGGGGTGAAGTTGAAACCGCTGAACGTATAGTAAACATTCTCCTGGAGGTAGTCTGCGACAGGACGATTCAGCTTCGTTACGTTCACAGACAAACCTTTGTCGAGCCTGGGCATCATAAAGGGGAGAGCCTCTCCCAGGTGGCCGATCACGATCTGGAGATCCGGATACCGGTCGAACGCTCCACTGAGGATGAGGCGGAGGACATGGACCGCAGTCTCGATATGCCAGCCCCATCCGTGCCGGGAGAACCCGTTTATTACCACTGGTGAGAATCCTGCATAGTACGCTTCGATCACTGGCGCCGGTGGTGGCGTCGGGTGGATGCAGAGGGGGACCCTGAGCGCATCAGCACGCTCCAGGATCGGCCGGAAGAATTTGTCATCAAGGTAGCGGCCCCGGGTGTGGCCGTTGATCCATCCTCCTTTGAAGCCATGTCCGGTAACCATGCGCTCCAGCTCGTCGGCAGCGATGCCAGGAGCAGCGGTTGGCAGTGTGGCGAATCCGGCGAAACGCTCTGGATACCGCCGCACCGCTTCCGCAAGGTAGTCGTTCGCTTCACGGGCCAGCTCTGCTGCCCCGGTCGCGTCGAGTTGCTGCACCGAAGGGTCGGTCAGCGATAACACCTGCATGTCGATACCTGCGGTATCCATTTCAGCGATCCTCTTCTCACCGAGATCCAACAAATCTTCGGCAGGGTTCCCATACCCAAAGCGCCCTGTCATCCCGGGCTGTTCCCTGAGGTTTCGTCCCGGGCCGTCCAGGAATGCCGGGCTGGCATAGTGCTCTTCAAGAGTTATCGTCCGCATCATTTCGCGACCACCGGGGTGGGACAATTTTTCGGGAGTCTTGTTTTTCATGATCCTCATTCACTGGAGAATCCTGAAATAATTTTTCGTTATTCTTTGGTGGGGAGAACGTGAACGGGTTGCAAACTCACCAGCCAAAACCCCCGGGTTCACTACCGGGGATAGCCACGTGGGACAATAGTATCCCGTCTCTTCAGTCTTTCTCCATGACAGGGGTTTTTTTAAAATCTGCTCTGGAGAAAATCTGTTTCATGAGATATTATTGCCCCGTTCGAGGGCGCATGGTGCATGTTATGCCTCGGTATTACCTGTACAAAAATTTCCTGTGTTTTTTGTGTACAGGTAATTCGACACTATCTCGAACCGGGGCGCCATGAGCGGCGGGGCGGAGCCCCTGGAGCGTCAGGTAATTCTTAATGAGTTCTCCAGAGCAGAAAAATCGTCACCGTGCCAGACCCCCGGACATATCTTTATCTGGGGGGGTACCCAATACCGCATCTGGTAGCTTGTCCGTTGAACTTCTTACTGTCGGGAAGTTCCGGGCTGCCACTGATTCAATCGGAGGTTGGAACATGAGTAAGGTAGTAGCAGCTGTATTATTGGTTCTCATCGGACTTGCCCTGATAGTGGGCGGGTATACGAGTCTCGGTGCGGTCTATGTAACGGGTATTTGTCTTATCATTGCAGGTGTCCTGATGGTCATACTGGCACTTAAGATGGCAATGAAATGCGAGACAAAAACCCCGGCCAAGTAATCTTTTTTTAGCCAAAGCCGCATCATTCACCGGAAGCGGTGGATGAGTCAGATACCACGTACATGCACCGGCAGGTCCGGGTGTACCTGCCTGGCACGCCATCACGGGCAGTGGCAGGGGCCTTTGTCGGGAGTGGCCGCCGGGGTGACCGTGCGCGGGACCGCGGGCTCCATGGGGCAGTTGCAGATAATGGCCGGAGGCGTCACCGGGTGTACCGTGCTCTGGTTACCGGTGCCCGGGGTCCCGGTGAGCTGGAGGATCGGTGTCACCGGCGGGGGTACGGTCTTTGGCGCGGGAGCGCTCACGCAGGCGCAGGCAAGCAGGGCGACCACGACAAGGACGGCGATGGGGAAAGAGGTACCCGGCGTTTTTTGATCCGGAAGCATATGCATGAGGTTGCACGAAACGGGCAATAATACTTGCTTTGATTACGAAACTATTCGCAGTTATCGAAAGGACCCGGTGACTGCCGGTTTTCCGGCCCGGGATGTGCTCCCCGGTGAAAACAGGTACCGGTTCCCGCCCGTATCTCCCGGAGGGGGACCGAGGCGTACCCGGTCCGGAACGGAAGGATGAGTGCATCCCGGCCGGAGGCACGAAGGAGGGTTCTGTCGCAAGGGAAGTGATCCCTATCGAAACCCCTATCAGGAATCCCCGGCAATAGGGCATACATGTCAGATCATGGCAAGGAGCATATTTTTACCTGCCCGCACTGCGAACTCAAGTGGCGCACTACCGAGATCACGCCGACGCTGCATTGCAAGCAATGCAACCGCAATTTTCCGAACCCCTGGGCGGCGCAGGCCCCAAAGAAACAGGCTCCCTGACGCGGTCCCGATACAATGAAAGAACAACCGGGCTGCACCGGACGGTCGTGATGCGAAACCGGCCCCCTTCCCGGCTGCACTCCCGTTTTTAGCAGGATGCCGTTAACGGGGACCGCGTACCCCGGGAGACGCCGGATACGTGGGATCTGGCTTGCGTTTCTCCCAAAGATAAAAAAACAGTTCCTCTTCTACAGGACGCTTTCGAGTTTGTGTTCGAGGACTTCAAGGCCCTTCCTGACGTCTTCAAGATTCCTGCCGCCCGTGAGAATAAGCTTTCCTGAAGAGAAGATAAGGACGACAATTTTGGGATCTTTGATCCGGTAGACAAGCCCGGGGAACTGTTCGGGCTCGTACTCGATATTTTCGAGATCGAGCGTGACGACTACCCTGTTGAGGTTGATGTATTTGCCGAGGTCGTAAGAACAGACCATGTTGTTGATCGCAACTCTGGGCTCTTTGAGGGTTTCAAAACCCGCATCATTTAACGATTTGACGATCACCGCAAGTCCATCGGTAAGCGCCTCAATGGTACGGCTGCCGGTGAGCACGATCTTACCCGATGAAAAGATCAGGGACGCCATCTTCGGGTCCCCGATACGATAGACCGCACCGGGGAACCGTTTCTTATTGAGTTCGCAGTTCTTGATCTTACCTGACAACGCACCAAGATCAAGGGACTCTGCAATGACACCGGATGCTACGATATTCTCAATTTTCAATGATTCGTATTTTTTATCAGCCATCTCTTCTTTCTATGAAGTTCTCCGAAACATAAGGCTGACGGGCAACCTTTATCCCCCTCCTTTCGTTTTTCCGTTCCGGTAGTTTCAAAAAGCTGCATCGGTTCAGGGAAAAATTCCCGACACCCGGACCGGCAGTCAGCGGGTTAACTCAGGCGCAGCGGGCAGAAGAGGACCGGACCGGGGTCCCTCTCATAGTATCCCGGTACCGGTGATATATTCATACAGTTCGCGAGGAATAATAAAAATCAGTCCCGTAACCCTGCACATGACGAGCAGAGGCAGGTAAAAGTGCCGGAAGAGCCAGGCTCCCGCTTTCTTTAAGAACCCGGACCGCCGAATCTTTCGTGCCGCCCCCGTGCAGAAGGTGTGGAACATGCTTCCTCTGCTCTCAGTCAGGAACGGGTTCGTATTTAAATTGGGCAGATGGTGTGGGTTAGCTTATCGGGGTGCCGGGGTGTTCGCTTGAGCGGTTCAGGGTTCGCTTCGGTTGCACCCGTTCGTATCCACTTCCGTCATACCCGGGTACTACACCCGGGCAGGGCCGGGACGGTTGCCACATACCTGTCATCCTCACCGGGTCCGGTGACCACAGTGTTTTAAAACCGGCTTCTGCCCTTTCACCTTTGAGCGGGGAGTTATGATAGTAAATGTTGATTTGGTCAGGAACGCCCGGGATCAGGCCCGGAGTGTCCACCGGACGGTGATCGCGTGCGCGGGGCAGAAATCATTGCACAGAAAACACATGCAGCAGAGGTTGCTTTTTTCGGGGTAAACGCCGTCCCCTTTGACATTGACAAAAACGCCCATGGAGCAAAGGTCAACGCACCGGTGGGCGGTCAGGCAATTCCGCGATCGACTACACTGGTCCGGATCGACATACACCTCAGTCCCTACCGTTGTCGCGGGTCCGACCTCCACGGGCATCACCTTCTGTCGTCGTGAACGGGCCCGGCGGGGTACCGCACCCGGTCTTTATTTTATTATATTATTTTTCATTATAAATACCGATGTCCCCCCTGCCGTTTGCCGGGCCCTGCAGGTCCTGTGCAGCGGGGAGAGAAAAAGGAGAGGGGTCATGAGAGGGGTGGTGTTCCTGCTCCTGCATCCAGCCTAGGGATGTGCCGGCCGCCTGCCCTTCCAGAACCGGTAGCCGGCATAGGCAACGCCGGCTATGATGAGGAGCGGGATGATGCTGATGATGACTACGATGATCGCGTCGATCACGCCAAAGAAGCCGGCGATGCCCTCGTTGATGGCGGTCACAAAGTCATGGCCCTGCGTGCCCCCGACCGGTGCCGGTTCCTGCAGGGAGACGGTGATGGTCGCGTAGTCGACCTGGCTGTTGAGGTACTTCATCTGGCCGGTGACCTGGTCGAGACTGGTCTGCACCGTATCGATCTGCTGCTGGATGGCGAGGACGTCCTCTACATCCGTGGCATTCTTCATGATCGCGTTGTACTGGGCGATCTGGTTCTGGTACGAGGTAATCCGGGCCTGGACATCGACGTACTCCGCGGTGACATCCTGGCCCTGCGTGGAGATGGACGTTACCGTCCCGATGGCTTTTACCCCCGAGAGTGCGCTGTCGAACTGGTCTGCCGGGATCCTGAGGACCACGGTCCCGGTGGGCTGGCCGGTATAGTCTGTCCCGATGTTCGTGGTCGATACGTATCCCCCGGCACTGGTGCCGATCGCTTCGACCGCCGCTGCGGCACCGGTGACATTGCTGACTTCGAGCGAGATGTCCGCGGTCCTGATGATCTTCGTTTCAACGCCCTGGCCCGGCTCCCCTCCCGTGGGGGGGACAATGGTCGGAACCGGGGCCCGTACCATGAGTGCCTGGTCTGCATAACCTCCAGCTGATCCCCCGCTTTCCGCGGGTACCTGGGCGATCGCGGATTTAGCGGTGCTGCCCTGCAGGCTGGTGCACCCGGCTGCGATCACGGCCGCGATGCACACGATAAGGATGACAAGTGTCCTGTACTGCATACCAGCCTATCGGGCTGCGAAATATAAATATCCGACGATGACTGCGAATATTCCCGCAGTTATTGTCGTGATTTCTGGCGATCCTGATGATTTGGCAGGGATTGCCGGCGCAACCAGGAGGGAGCCGTCCCCGGTTTCTGCGGCAACGGATCGATCGGGTCCGGCAGGAGACAGCCATCAGGAACCTTAACGTGAAATGCCACAATACTACTGGTGTCCAGAGGTCCAACGCATGGAGTCCCCCGTGAAATGCCCGTTCTGCAATCCCATCGCTGAAGATATTGTCGCACGAAACGATCTCTGCTATGCCCTCTGGGACCGGTTCCCGGTCAGCCGGGGGCACCTGCTCGTGATCCCGTTCCGGCATGTGCCGGATTATTTTTCGCTGACCGCCGGGGAGAAACAGGCGGTGCTTGCGCTGGTGGATGTGGGCAGGGGCCTCATCGAGGAAAATTTCCAGCCGTCCGGCTACAACATCGGCATTAACGTGGGCGAGGCGGCCGGCCAGACCGTGATGCACTGCCACTGCCACGTGATCCCCCGGTATGCCGGGGATGTCCGTGACCCCCGGGGCGGGGTGCGGCGGGTTGTGCCGCATAAACAAAACCAGTAAAATTATGGCGTGAGAATCCGGGATATCCATCAACGATTACCATGAATTCCGAAAGGCAGCACACCCCCATGAAAAACATTATTCTTATCGGCATGCCCGGCGCAGGGAAGAGCACTGTCGGGGTCATCCTTGCAAAAACGCTCGGGATGACGTTTGTCGACACCGACATCGCGATCCAGGAGCGTGCCGGCCGGCTCCTGCAGGACATTATCGACACGGAGGGGCCGGGTGCGTTTCTTTTGGCCGAGGAGGAGACCATCCTGTCCCTTTCCTGCCGCAACTGCGTTATCGCCACCGGGGGGAGCGTGGTTTTTTCCAGAAAAGCGATGGACCGGCTCAAAAAAGAGGGCGTGGTCGTGTACCTGGAGATCTCCTGCGGGGAGATGGCCCGGAGACTCGAGGAACATCACAACCGGGGCATTGTCCTCTTTGCGGGCCAGGGCCTTTCCGATATGTACCGCCAGAGGGTCCCACTCTACGAGAAGTATGCGGACATCACGGTC
Source organism: uncultured Methanoregulaceae archaeon (assembly GCA_963805035.1). Taxonomy (GTDB): domain Archaea; phylum Halobacteriota; class Methanomicrobia; order Methanomicrobiales; family Methanospirillaceae; genus Methanoregula. Next base: position 59,744 of record CAWDSU010000011.1, read on the forward strand.
GACTGCGAGGGAGAGGATTTTGAGGAGGTCGTGGGGAAGGTGATTGAGGAGATTGGCGGGGTGAAGGGGTAGGGGGGAGGATCCGCAGGAGACAAAACGCCCGTATTTTATAAGGAAAAATACCCGGGCCAGGTTAATACAGGTCAATGCATTAATATCCTCTTTTGCATATCTATTCTTGGAGAACAAAGAGGCGACCGGAATGGACATCTACGAGCTTATCGCTGCAAAAAGACCGGACATTCTTGCACTCGCAGATCGGTTTGCCGTAAAAAACATCCGGCTCTTTGGCTCGGTCGCCCGCCGGGAAGCAACGGGGAGAAGCGACATTGATTTCCTGGTGGAATTCCCCAAGGGCACGTCACTTCTCACCCATGCTGCATTCCAGCGGGAACTCTCAGAACTCCTCGGGAGGAATGTCGATGTCGCATCGGTGAACGGGATCCATGAAAATTTCCGCCGGACTGTGATGCAGGAAGCCGTGCCTTTATGAGATCCGACCGCGGCAGTCTTCCGCGATATCCTTGAAGCAGTCAATAAGATCGGAGAAAAACTTCCGGACTCCCGGGACGATTTTGCCCGGTCTGAAATGGTCGTCGTATGGACGCTGTACCATATCCAGATCATAGGAGAGGCGGCAAACGGTATCTCCCCGGATTACCAGGAAACCCATCCGGTTATTCCATGGAAGGATATTATTTCCATGCGGCATCTCCTGGTGCACCAGTATTTCGGCATCGATATTGACGAAGTCTGGAACACGGCAAAACATGATCTCCCTCGGCTTGGGCAGGAGATCCAGCGGATTTTAAAACAGTAAAAAAACGCCGGGCAGCGATTGTCCGGACTCACCTGTTTTTAGGATATCCCGATGCATGCAGTGATCTTTTTTATGAGAACTTCGGCCTGCACAAGCGCCGTCTCTGCCTCACGTTCTGATATGGCTCCCGTGGTGTCATAGACAGAACTGTTTCGCTTGCGCCGCATCCGGTCAAAGATGACCGTGTCGGCCGGATCAAGATAGAGTCCGGCAAATTTCACGACAGCGACATGCTGGTTTGCCCCATCCGGTCGTACCCGTTCGCAAACATCAGCGCCCGCCCGGCCTGGAGGACCGCGTTGTACGCGATGGTATATGCCCAGTCCTGGTCGCTTGCAACAAGCGTCCCGGCTGTTGCCAGGTCACGGTGTGCATGCGCGAGTGCGTCGTTTACTTTTTTTGTATCTACGGGGAGTTGTTTGATGAGACCCTGCCGCAGGAGATCGTCAATCATCACAGGTTCCGATGATCATTATCCGTGGCTCATCCATTACATTCTTTACGAAAGGATCCCCGTTCTGTTTCCGGCGGGCAAATTCATCGCGCCGCATGAGCGTATAGTTGATCTCGCGGTTTGTTGCCTGCTCGCTTTCGTGCACGAGAGGGATGACCCGGTTTTCATCCACGTCGCCAACGATAAAGAGGTCGATGTCGCTTTTTGCGCCTGCGTCATGGCGTGCGAATGAGCCATAGACAAACATGCAGTCGACCGGCCCAAGGCCGGCAAGGTTTTCCCTGATGGTGCGTGCGACCCCTTCGGTCCTGATCACGATCTTCTGGAGGTCATCGTACAGGAAAAAATCCCTCTTCACGGTATAGTACTGCTGGTTTCCTTTTTTCTGGCCCGTGATGAGACCGAACGATTCGAGGTTTGCGAGTTCCCGTCGTACCGCGTTGGTATTCTCTTCTGTCATCCTCGCGATCTCGCGGACATAGTATTCCCGCCCCGGGTTGAGCAGGAAGAGGGTGAGGAGTTTCACCCGGGTCTTTGAGGGGATGAGCGCTTCAAGCATGAATACATAATGTATCCGGTTGAGTAAAAAATGTATCCATAAGCGGGTCCCGCTCTACGAGACCTATGCCGATATCACATGCGTGACAAACTCATCCCGCCGGCACCCGGAAGGAACGTCCCGTGGGGGAATACACGGGCATTTAATGTGTGGGGAGATCAACAAGAACTAAAAAAGACAAACTGGTAGTTATCCGGGAGGATTGTATGACCGACACTCAGCAGACAGATCTCATCAAAAGTTTTGTGGATTACCTCATGAGGTCACAAAAGATTGAGGTGTTCAACTATTCGATCTTTGTGAACAAGGAAAAGGATGCTTTTTTTGTCAATGCCGTACCCCATTTTCCCCTTGTCCGGTTAAAAATCGACAATGACAAAAATAAAAAGTCCATTGAGGTGGCGCTCAGGATTACCGAGAACGCAGCAGACAGGCCTGCGGATTCCCTCGACCGGGTCTGTACCTTGGGAGTGAGCGTTTCCATGGACGAAAAGGGAAAACTCCGGGTCCATACGGACCTGGCACAGGACGCTTGTTTCGCACAATTGCCGGCCCCGGTCACGGATGCGATAAAGAAGATCTATGCCGACCTTGAGAAGGGCAATGCAGCGCTCCAGGGCCAGATCCAGGCATGGTACAATGAACATGCCCGGTGAACCGGCACCGTTTCGTTTTTTTGGGCAGTACCTGCCTCAAGGGGATAGCCGGGACGATGCGCTGAAAAAAGAGGGAAGATGCGAATAGCCGGGTAGAGTGAACCTCTCCGGATCCTCAAAAAACCGGTACCGGTTTCAGAGACTCCTCCGTGGATGACCTTTCTCGAGGAATGCGGCGGGTCGACCGGCCAGAACAGAAAAAAAATTACCAGTTTTTTACTTCTTTGATTTCAGACTCGTCGGAGAGATATTCAAAAAAACCGTCTGCAGCATCTTCCAGCGCTTCTTCTTTTGTTTCTTTGGGGTGCATGCTCCGGTAATAATCAGCACAGCCCTTGCCTTTCACCATCAGGTTTGCAATGCCGATATAACTCTCCCCGCCTGCATTCAGGATTTGTTTTACCTTGATTTTTAAGGGGCTGTATTTCATGTCCTCTATGTCAATTTCAAAAATCCCGACAATTTCCCTGATCTCGCTGATCTTCGTGTGCTTACGTTGTAAATCGGTTTCTGTCACTACAATCACCACACGTGAGTCTCTTGTTTTTAAAGTATAGAGGCTTTCCATGGCCCTTTACCTTATATTTACCGGCACGGAGGGGCCGGATGCATCCCCCACAATCGGGGAGGAGACCATCCTGTCTCTCCACTGCCGCACTTCCGTCATCGCCACCGGGGGCAGTGTTGTTTTTTCAAAAAAGCGATGGACCGGCTCAAAAAAGAGGGCGTGGTCGTGTACCTTGAGGTCTCCTGCGGGGAGATGGCCCGGAGACTCGAGGAACATCACGACCCGGGGCATTGTCCTCTTTGCGGGCCAGGGCCTTCCCGACATGTACCGCCAGCGGGTCACGCTCTATGAGAAGTATGCCGATATCACGATAGATTGCGAGGGGAAGGACTTTGAGGAGGTTGTCAGGAAAGTGATGGAGAGGCCGGCCGGGTTCCGGGTGTAAAGAGTGTTTTTGGAAGGGCACCGGCAGGAAGTCTCCGGACAAAATACCCGTACGCGGTCACTCCCCGCCGAACACGTACGTCGTCCCGACCGTGTTTAAGATACACTTCCCCGGCATCGCCGCCATGAACCGGTTGATCGCGTCCCAGCCGGTGCAGTGCATCGGGACCACGTACTCCGGATCGATCGTCTTTACCGCATCGACGGTCGGCGGGACCACTTTTGCAAATGCCGGGCCGGTGAGGTGGAACCCGCCGAGGACCGCATGGACATGCCCGGTGCCGGTGATCTTCTTCGCATACTCCACCGTGTTGACGATCCCGGCATGGGCGCAGCCGCTTACAACGACAAGGCCCTTGTCCTTCACGTGAATGACGATCGCCTGGTCGTCGCGTATCGGGTCGGGGACCCATGCGCCGTCCGTGAACATCTCCATGCCCGGCATCCCTTTCTCGAACGATGTCTTCCGCTCCACCTCCCCGGTCACGAGCAGGTGGCCGGCCGCAAGGGTCGAGGGCCCCTCGCGCTGCAGGATGTCGGCCCCGGCTTTCTTGAGTCCGACCGCATCCAGCCGGGGAAGCTCCGCGATACCTTTCGGGCCGTTCATCCTCCTCCTGAGGAACGCGTCCGGGTGGACGACCAGCGGGACCTGCCGTCCCGCGCCGCAGAAGACGGCGGAAAGGCCGCCGGTATGATCGAAGTGCCCGTGGCTTAAGACCACGGCTTCGACGGCGGCAGGTCAACTCCCAGCTGCCGGGCGTTCCAGGCCATGCAGTCCCGGGAGAGCCCGGTGTCGAGCAGGACCGTGTGCTCCTTTTTCCCGGCAACGACCCGGACAAGGCAGGAGAACCCGTGCTCGGCCATGATTTGGCGGTCCGGAGCAAACGGGAGGCGGCGGTCCACGGCAGTCGCGGGCGGTACAAAGATATCGATGTAGTTGTCGACAAGAACGGTCACTTCCACCCGGTCGGCCGGTTTTAACAGGTGTTCGGTCAATGGTCTCATCCCCATCGTTTAATCTCGGGTCAATCTATAAGAAGAAGTGCCATGGGATCCCGGTGTCCCCCGGCCGGGATTAAAATACGACAAAAAGGGGCGGCAGGGAGTTTCTGGTACCCGCGCACTAATACCCGAACCTTCTCTCGTATTCCTTGTGTGGGAGCCATTCAAGGATCAGGGCGATGACATTCGTACCGTCACCGGCGACTGAGTACATCAGCCGCCAGTTTTTATGGAAATTGTATTTCCAGAGATTATCGATCCCGTACCTGGCGGTATAGGATTTTGGGATCAGGCGCTTTGGGACCTGGATCCCGCAGAATGCATCGAGCGCGAGCGCATCGAACGCTTCATTCAGGCCACGATAAATTTCCCCATCCCCGGCCTTTGAAGACGCGAGTGCAAGAAAAGATTCTTTGATCCGGTCATCGGCAAAAAAGACAGCGGCTCTCATCGGATCTTCAGATCACTGTTATCGAGATAGCGCCTTATAAGTTCCGGATTATAGATCCAGCAGATTTTCCCGTCTTTATCGGCGGCAATCTTCCCGGAGTCCAAGAGATACCCGATGATCACGGAATAGGTCTGGTACATCATCTTCCGTGGCAGGTTCTCCCACAGCGCCCGTTTTTTGTATTCCCCGCTGTGCTCTTGTATGAACGATTCCACCATCAGGACGGTGTCGAGCTGTGGTGAATGGGCGGTTTTGGTTCCGGATATCATCACCGGGATTTTGTTATATAACTATATATAACATTTGAACCGGGAGGGCGGGCGATTTTTAGAGGACGCTCATTGGGGCTCTGGTCCGGATGTTTTCCCGCCTGGCCCCACCACCAATACTTTCACGTTCCCCGTTCTCAAGTAAAAAAATGGATTTAGCCGGCTATCGCCCGTACGATCTCCTGTGCCGTCGCCGGATCTACGATCCGGGCGAGCACGAGCCCCGCCACCGCCACGAACGCCGCCCAGAAGACCTTCCGGACATGCTCGTTTTTCCCGAACGCGTCGATGGCGGCATCCACGTCTGCCCGCATCGCCCAAAGGAGCACTTTTGGCAGGAAGACAAAGAGCGGGAGGAAGACAACGCCTGCACCGATCACGGCAAGCGCCGGATCGGTCCTGCCGGCAAGCCAGTACCCTGAGGGTACGGCAAACAGGCCGGCAAGGATTGTTGCCATCCCCACCTCTCCAAACCAGAAGTAGTGCCGTTTTACGGCATAGTTCTCTTTCTCGGCCTCGGTGAGTGCCGGGACCTCAAAGACGCAGAGCACAAAGAGCATCCCGTACCAGACTGCGTGGGTCTCCTCAGGGTCTGCGACAAGGCCAAGGAAGATTACCGCAACCGGGATCACGAGCAGGACAATGGGGAGACCTGCAAAGAGGAACACGGCGGCAAGCAGAAGCCCGGTGCCGCAGATCGCAGCCCGGGTCATTCTTTCGTTCTCAAACATGCCCGTCTCCCGCGATCATAAACTCGAAGACCGGGCTCGAAAACCCCCCCATCTCCGGGCTGAAATCCCGGTTCCCGCCCATCCGGGCCCGCTTCCGGACGCCGGTCCGGATCTGTACGGTGTGAAAGCCCGGCGCACGGGGATATACCCGGCGGCCGTCCACGTCCCGCATCTCTTCGTACGGCGGGATGTCGAACCAGTCCGGCCAGAACCGGACGCCCCGTGGGAGGTCCGTGCCCCGGTACAGGTCCTGGAGCCGGATGGGCGCCATGTTGTCGTAGATGAGGTCGATTATCAGGTTCTCGTCCCCTGTCTCCGGGTTCAGGTCCAGCTCGTAGAAGATCGGATTGCGCCGGACCTCCTCCATGCTCAGGGGTTTGTCGATAGTGAGCGGTTCGAGCCCGGAGAATTTCCCCCGGTAGATGCCGGTCACCTTCGCTACGGGTTCCCTTACGGTATTAGCCGGCATAGTGCAGCCCCGACAGTTGTTCGTGTTCGTTTCGGAGTTCCTTAAACTCCTCGACGATCTCGTCATACCTGCCAATCTTCTGGTAGATGACGATCAGAAGGGGATAGACCGGGAGCACCGCTCCGAGTATGATCCCCAGCATTTCAGTTTCCATGGTGTAACCTCCTCAGGTAGTTTTTTTCGTAAAATTGATCCCGCAGGATGGAGAGGAGACCGGGACCGGTCTCCTCCCTTTCTTGCGATGGACCGGCGGTCGAATGGCAGACTGCTTTTTAGGTGATCCGGAGATCTCCATTACGCGAGCGCAGGAACCGTATCGGCCCAGGTCTCGACCTTTGCCCGGATCGCGTCATCCATGTACGAGGAGAGGGTCACCTGGCTCCGGGTGAACGTCAGGTTGTAGAGCTCCCCGTTCGGGTCATAACACTTGATGGTTGCCGAGTACGTCTCGGTGTCGGAGTCCCGGGCTGCAGTTCCCCCGTGGGCCGTGGCAAGTGGGATGTTGGCAAGCAGGGCTGCGGCACCGGCATTGAAACCGGCGACGGTGTCATACTTATCGGACAGGCTGCCGACGACTTTTGCATCACTGTTCTGGTAAACGATCTTTGCTACGTAGCTCTCTTTTGTCTTCTCGACCGGCGCGTGGGTCGTGCCGGCGCTGATGTACGATACGCAGCCGAACGGGTTCGCTGCGATGACCGACTCGACGATTGCGCTGAATGCCGCCACATCCGCGATCGGGTTAGCGAGCGTGCGGACGGCGGATTTTACATCCGTGTGTTGTACGAAATCTCCCATGTGTGTCAACTCCTTTTTTGTTTTTTTAAAGGCCGGACCCGCTCCGCGGATCCGGCATGGTTCCCGGCAGGGACTCGCGCATCTCCTGCCGGCCCGGTATTTTTTCCCGGGGTCTTTTGGGCCCTTGGACATATTACTCTACGACGTAAGAGAGGATATTCCTGGCTGAATAATTTTCAAGGATGTAAAACAGGGCATTATACAGGCGTTTTGAGGTAATCCGGGGCAGGATACCTGCCGGATAATTTCGCAAAAATGGGAACGGGACCATGGGTACATTTTTACGTCGTGATGGGGGTCATTTTACAAAAAAGCGGGTTATTTCGCGTTGCCTTGCCCTTTTTTTCAAGAATAAGCCTTGACTGGGATCGCCTTTCCTTTTCGCCTCCCAAATGCTGCTAATTATTACCTCTCTTCCTCCGGCGTAAAAACGCCCGGTTCCGACCGAATTATTACCGTATTTTCGGGAATTATTACCTCTGAACTGTGAAAACAGGGAAAAAGGAGCCCGATTTGGGCGTATTTTTGAGCGGTTCTAAAAATGGGATGCAGGTTGCTCCCAAAGGGATTCGAGAAGGTGAAAATAAGGATCCGCTAAAAAGGAGGGGGAGAGTTCCTCCGTGGGAGAGGATCACAGGGTGAACCTGACGCGAGGATACCCCTCCTGTAGAAAAAAAGGGGCTGTACTAGATTAGAGTTTTATATATCCCCCACAGTCTCAGCGTGTCGAGTTGTTGCTTTTGGTGTTCCGTAATTAAACATGAACTCACACTTCGACGAGCCACCGAGTGTAGCTCGGCCGCCCCAGCCGTTGACAATCCGCCGAATATCCCAGCTGCCTCACATCACCGCGCCATCAGCGCGAACACACCCCATCCAAGGTATTCACGCGTGTACGCTGCGTAGCGTTTTGGTTCCAAAGTCAGTTGGACTCTAACATCTTTCGCGAAGTCGTCGTCGGGATTCGCTTCGAGCCATCGGCGCATGGTGAGCCACTTGGCCGCTTCGTACCTGTCCCAGCCTTCCTGGTCAGCCAGAACCATTTCCACAACGTCGTAGTTGAGGTCGCTAAAAGACGCGAGAAGTTCTGGAAGCATGAGAAAGTCGGAGACAGAATTGGCAAGGCATCCCTTGGCAACGTCTTCCATCGGCGGTAACTTCAGCCAGTAGGGCTCGCCGATGAGGATGATTCCTTCGGAACGGAGACTCTTCGCCAGAAGCTCGATGGTGCCGACGACTCCCCCGCCGATCCACGTGGCACCGAGACAGGCTGCCACACTGACCTTTTCGTCGGCGACATAGCCGGCAGCGTCGCCGTGGATGAACTCGACTCGATCGGCGACTTCAAGTTCTTCAGCGCGGAGTTTCGCTTGCTCGGTGAACAACTGGCTCATGTCGATGCCGACGCCGATGATTCCGTAATCGCGTGCCCAGGTGCACAGCATCTCGCCCGAACCGCTGCCGAGGTCGAGCACACGAGCCCCCGATTCCAAGCGCAATGCTGCGCCGAGAGTGGCGAGCTTTTCTGGTGTGAACGGGTTATGGATGCGGTGAGCACTTTCGGTAATGTTGAAGATACGTGGGATGTCCAATGCACAAACTCCTTTTACTAAGTTGTGTAATAACCGGAATATACCCTTAGTAACTGTAGTGGATAAGGGTTTTAAATATTACACCACAGCCTCAACGTTTCGACTTGTTGCTTTGGTGTTCCGTAATTAAACCTGAACTCACACTCTTTTTTAAAACAGTGGGAAAGAATCCGTGTGGATTCCATTATATTTCCTCAGCACTCTTTTGGACCGCGTAAACAACCGGTATCCCATGAGCACAGATCTCCCTTGGGACAAATCACGGATGGAGTGGAAACCGGTCGACATGACCGTCATGTACCATGGCGACGGGGGCTTCACTGCCAGCACGAAATCCGGCGAAATCGAGTTCCTGATGGAAGCCCCGATCGGCATTTCTCAGTACTCCTTTAGCCTGATTCCAATAATTTTCAATACCATTGATATGATTCTTACCCTTGGCAAAGTGTGTTCAAAGTGTGTTGAATGATTAATCCGCTGATGGTGAAAACTACCGACATCCAACGCATTGTAACTCTTCGATGTATCTGTATAGACAATGCTGTCGGGCGCTATTTTGCGAGTAATCACAGGCATAAGCGTTGAGCTTTTAGTGTCTTCAACAACGACAGTATAAACTTTGCCACCTCGCTTTAAGATACCAAATACAGATACTTTCCCAGCCGCACCTCTTCCTCGTTTACCTTTGCGCACACCGCCAAAATAGCTCTCATCAGGTTCAATACAACCATCAAAAACTTCACTGGCCCAAAGCCCCAGATGAAAGGAGATAATCTGCCTGATCTTTTTATAGAAAAGAGCTGCCGTATTGGGGTGAGAATCAAGCAAATTAGCTGCTGATCTGGCGGTAACTTCCAGCACGAAATATTCAGGCAGCCTAAGTTGAGTATTTTTCTTTAATTTACAATTGTTTAGCTTCATTTTCATAGATTAGCACATTGGCTAATCTGGTACGGCCCCAAAAAAAATTACTTTTCCCCAACCGCACAGGTTTTTTGGCTTACCGCGTTTCCCCCTGATAGCAGCATGCCGTCCTGCCCGAGTTCTGCAAGAGAGTCTGCCGTGAGGCGGAAGAACCGCCATGTGCCATGCCGTGAGCGGAGCCAGAGTTCACGCGAAATGGTCGTATGCGTTGGGATCCGGCCGAGCATGAAAGCTCTTCCCGGAAGTCGTTTACGAACTCTGCAACCGGTGCATGAATCCGTGTACAGTAGGAAACACGTACAAATGCGAGCGGGATTGCCGAAACGATCGTAAAATCATACAGGTTCTCCGGTGCACGCCTGACCAGCTGGGTTGTGCCACGCCTGCGTGCAATGGGAAGAGCGTCAGAGAGGGCACGGTACGAAGGCCGCCCCCGGCTCATGCCTCACATCCCTGATCCGGTTTATCGTTATTATTCCGGTATTCCGTAGGGGAATCATGAGAATGTACCGGTCCCGAACCATTCCCCGGGGCGAGTTCCTTTGGCAGGGATCGTGTCCGGACCGAGATGTTGTAATGGTGCCAGTGCGTGCGTTTCACGCTGATCCGGTATACGGAATCGCCCATCCGGTTGATCTGGAGGGCAAGTGCCCGGGGCAGGAGGTAGAGCGGGATTTCTCCCTCGGTTACGGATTTACTCTTTGTCATCTTTATGCCTGCCTCCGCTCACCGGGCGATATACCATCCGTCCCCCTGAAATTGCCATCGCCATTCCTGCCGGGTCTCTCCGGTGTTTTCGGGGAGGGCGGCCGGGCACCGGTTCCCGGTATCGCCGTCATCCTGAGTACGATCCGGTCCTGGGCAAACAGTCGTTCTTCTTTGCTAACCTGAGTGGCATCCTTCCGGGAACCGTCAATGCCATCCTGTCTGATGTGCGTGGATCCTATGCTATCACTTCCTTTATTGTCGGCCCGGGTAGCGGGAAAATTTTAAAACACAATTGTGAGTGAAATTATCACGTATCCGCGGGCGGACCGGGCCCGATCCAGTTCGTCACCTGGACAAACCCGTCCATGCATTTACGGGACAACCCCCGGCTGTCCACGAAGGAGGGATTTTTATCAGGCGATATATATCCATTCTAACGCCTGTGTCTACCAAAAGAGGACGCCTAAAAGGGGAAAACAGGACCAGTCCATTCCATGCTGCATACGGTAATCATACCGATAAGAGGTATTAAAAAAATCAGTGAATTCCGCTGAAAAATATCCCTGCCCACACTCCTGCAAGGAGCAGGGCGATCAATAAATATCCTGTCGTTTTCTTTGCAGCAAAAAAACCTTCCAGTCCTCCCAAAATGCTCAGTGCTGCGAGATATACAACAGAACAGGCCAGGTAACCTGATCCCACGGGGCCGTTACCAGTAATAATCCGTATAAAACCGAACATCAGGAGGAACGGGATTGTCCCGATAAGTATTGCGCCGTTTCCATCGTGCGAATACCATCCATAGACCAGCGGGGCAATGATAGTGACGATAAGTGCGATAATCGAGGCATACCCCAATATTCCCGACCCGTAATCTTTTCCAGGGTAAATGGCGGCAATTTCCGGGATAAGCCAGAGGAGGATAATGATCGTGGATATCGCGATCGTCCGGAAAAAATTAAAGGAGTTTTGAGGTTCAGGTGACATATCCCGTTACCACTCCCGGCACTTCATGCAGGGAAATTTCGTTGCAGGTGATTTAACGATTCTAACGCGGAAGTCTACCAAAAACGGGACGCATGTGGGGGAAAAACAAAGCTATTGTCCATTGGCTTTTGCTCGCATTTCAATATCGCGCCCGCCGGGCAGCACGAACCCGTTCATCTTAAGACCGGTCAAACCCGTGGGGGAGTTGTAGCAATTGGCGGGACCGGTGCAGATGCCCCCTCAACAGATCTGTTTACCGTTCCGTTCACTGGCAAAGGAGGCTCTGCATCAGTCACATTCACCCCAGAATCGCTCATATGCGGGGAAACAAAGGTACTTTTGGCAGAGGTATGATCCGGGTTCCCGTTTGATTGAGTCCGGGAGAATTTTGAAGAAGACATCCGCTCAGGAATATTCCTCCGCACAGGATCAGCGCACTCAGGAGGAGAAGTTTTTGTTTTTCCTGAATCTGTTTCATGGGTATACAATGCATTCCGTTTCGTCAGATAACATATATAGCCGTATCAATTCTTACCATGGTCCACAGCCTAAAAAAAGAGAGGGATCTAATAATTCTGGCCCGCTATATGTTGGGTATTCAGGTATCCGGAGCTATCGAACCAGGCATTGATATACACATACTGGTCGTCACTGGTGTAAGAGTTCCAGTCAAATGTTGTCTGGGGACTCTACCAGCTGCTCCCTGAATACGTAGACTCGTCCCGGATCGGATTCGTCTCTGTTTTGAAGTAATTCGAGACGCCTCCAACCGTATCAACTTCTGTTGATCCCACAAGCCAGTTTACCCTTGTTGAGGGATTATCCGTATCACTGTATGAATTATGATACCACGTACCAGAAGAGCTATCCTGCAGCCAGAGATCGTAAACACCGTTGGTGATATAGAAATGATAATTAATTCGGCGGAGCGATCCGGTAATGTCAATATTCAGCCAGTTCCATGCTGTTGACCAGGTCCCCTCATCATAAACAGCCACCCATGCATAGGTATTTCCGGAACTGGTGAAATCCGTGATAAATTCGATAGCGTCACCACTACGATCGAGATAGATCTCTCTCTCGTCATAATTTCGGAATGATTCTCCTCCTGAATTTGAATACGATGTTGGATTCATCATTCCGATTACTTTGGTAACGGTATATGCGGTATCTCTTTGGTACCATGCCCGGACTTGCTTGTCGATACTAGTTGTCGCGGTCGCGTTCATTCTTTGAGGGAGTGCGGATACCTGCTTTTCATCTGAGCGGGACGATCGCGCTTCAAATGCTTTCCGTCGTTCCTCCAGTGTTTTGGTTTTCTCATTCAGATTTGAAAATTCTTCAAACATTTCCACGGGATATGAGACAGTTATCATACCCGAATCGGGATTTGTATTGTCAAGTTCGAGCATTTTTTTCGGAATCCGAAGCATGACAACAGCTTCATCTGTCTTGACATTCGGAGAGTTCACCCATTTTTTTGGAAACGTTACTTCGACCTGATCTGGTTTTGGCCTGTTATTATTTTGTAAAAACCATGCTTTCGAGAAAATTACCTGAACAATTTCAGATTCCGGCACGGAAGGCGAGGGAGTATAATTTTTTATTAACCCCATCTCTTCATTATAGGATAGTTTATCATTGATGCCAGGTCTGAAAGCCGGTAATCTTTGGAGATTCCCGACAGCAGTCGCGTTATCATTATCTTGAGATGACGGAGCGATCAAGATTCCAGAGTTTATTTCTGCCGTCACCATCGGTACCATCGCCATCACCACAAACAGCAGTGCCAGCAGGATGACGCCATAGTTCACATGTTTCATTTTTTCCTCCTTTTTGTTCATACGCTCCGCTCAAAAGGACAGGTCACAATAATTTGCGATAATGTTCCCGGAGCCCCAGAGAGCAGGGCCGGGCCCGGCAAAGTTCGTCGTCTCGCAAGACCCGTTTTTTGGGACAAAACCAGGCTGCCCCGCGGGAAATCTCATGTCCGGGGGATATAACGGTTCTAACGCAACAGTCTACCAAAAACGGAATGATCTTTTCCGGGAAAACGAGGCCCCATCATCATCCTAAATGCCAGGGCATTCCCCGGGTTACGACAGAGAGATTTTTTTAGATCTGAAAACAGGTGTATTTTAACGGCTGCTGTGTTTCTTCATCCGGTCAGGAATATTTTTTCTGGAGCACTTCAGCGGCATAGAACAAAACCATGCCAAATAGTACGAGAGGAAAAAGACGATCTGACCGGTTAGGGCATCATGTCCTGCAACAAATCCGCCAACGGGAATCGAGGCCAGGCAGATACAGATCACGATAACAAACGTGATAAAAAACAGGACCGTTTTCTTCTTCATGCCCGGGTCACCCTTACACTCATCATAATTCCAACAGCTAATACTACGGACAAACCGTTTTTTCGTTCCATTGCACTACAACCCGCCGGAGGTATTCCCGATAAAACCATTCATGAGTTGTTTGCCGGATAATGAAGAGGCGTTATCACAGGATACGGGATATCGACAAGCGCTACCTTTCCATCTGTACATCACAAAGACATTTACTCTTCTGTTGCTGCCATCCAGCACTTTTATCGAAATATAGTATACTTCATTCTGTGTTTGTGTGCCAACACCCAGATTCGCAGTGCTGACTTCAGATACATTATAGGCGCTGTTATTAATTGCCTGAATGGTTCTGGTGTAAGTAAGGGCAACGTGGATCGCTTCATCTTTGCTGATTTTATTCTCTGATGCGCAGCGGGCAGCGGCTATGAAAATAATCAAAATGGCAATGAGTGCACCAATGTCAAAAAATGTTTTTGGGTTTTCCATTTTCATAGTACCCTCCGGGTTTTTAGATCCAGGTGGTAATTTTGTAAGAATTGGCCACTGAAGGTAGTGTCATACTGTGTTGTACAGGAGACATTGAATAATGCTGTGTGGTTTCGGGTAAATTCAAATAAGGAATACGGGAATAACCAGGACGATCTTATAATTGCGCTCCATTATCCGAAAACCCATCAGAATTTTCCTTTTCGATTTAACATAATCACGATAACACAACGCGCTGCAAAGACCGGGATGATGGGGAAGAGCGACTCTCCTTTGGCGTTTGGAGAACCTGCCCTGAAGCGTGCACAGTCTGGATTGGCGTAAGTGCCGTGCTTTCTGTACGAGGGACAGGTTCCATAGCCGGGATAACGATCAGGTTTTGTTCAGTTCCGATAATGATGGATTTTCTGTCCGGAGAAACATCAATGGATGGTAATTCGCTGTCAACGGGATATTCATCCAGGCGATTCCCAGGTTATGTTGAACCTAGCGATAGCCTTGCCATCCCCGAGAACCAGACTATTTCCAGTGTCGGTGATCGCGATTCCCTGCGATACGGATTCAAGGGATGCATTCCATACGATAGAGCCGTTGCGATCAACGCCGTATACAAATCCTTCCAGGGTACGGACAACGACCAGATTCGCGTCTCCTGACATAGCAATTGCCGAAGGTGTCCCGGCAAATGAGCGCTCGATCTGTCTGCCACGAGAACGGTTAAACAGCAAAAGGTTGCCGTTACGCTCGTTCAGGACGGCGGTTACCGATCCGTTGTCACTGATCGCAGCAGTGTTCGTCCCTCTGGTCTGGTAATTCCAGAGCAGCGTACCATTTTTGTCAAGTACAAAAAGGTCATGGGGATTGAGCGGTTCGCCATATATTTTGTTAGAATAATAATTACTCTCCCTGTTGCCACGATGGTGCTACGGTCGGCGGGGGTCGTGAGTGAGAGCACCGGTGCGTCTACCTGGGCTGTCCAACAGGTGGTGCCTTCGCGATTAAGATTGATGATCCGGCCATTATTCATGCCAATAAAAATATCCTGGTTATCGTAGGAAACCGTTGATGTGAGCGGCGGGCTGTATGTAGGATATTCCCACGATTGCACAGGACCGTCAAAAAGAATTACCTTGTTTGATGAAGTATTTGTAACAGAGCCATGGCAACAGGCAGGCACAAGCTGGGTAACGACAAGATACTGCCCGTCAGGAGCGACACTGACTGACGAGATCAGGGAGATTGTTCTGCGGATAAGGTGGCATTCCAGAGGAATGATCGATTACCGTCATATACGAAAAAATTTGGATAATAAGGGTAATTCACGGTTACAAGGTTCCCGTTATCTGCGATGTGGATCTGGGGGATCTGGTTACCCCCCGGACTGGTAAATGGAATCAGGATATCATTGGTTTGTTGTAATGTACGTGATTGTCCATTTAGGAGCGGAACAAATAGTGTGAGGATCACAAAGAGGATGATTACGGTTATTTTCTTTTTCATAGGTGACACATAAAAAAAATAGATTAGTTCTTACATAAAGGATTGCGTGCACAGGATTAGGCTGTAGAGCATTCCAGTTCTCCAATATAGCGCTAGAAGTTGTTGGCCACGGATCATAAATGTAGAGTCTGTGATACGGAGTCATCATCATCAGAATATCCTGTGATCGCTCTTGCATGATAGGATGACGTCTCATACGGTAGTCTGTATTGGTAGATTTGAGTTCATCTCACTTACAATATTATCGTACGTGAACATCCGGTGAACTAATAACGTTTCCATTTTTGCCAACGCGTTTGCAACGTATTAAGATAATAGTTGGAGAGTGTGGTCTCGATAGATGCACCATCATCAGGATTCGCTATACCATTGTTGTTGCAATGCCGCTGGGTTGTGAATAGCAAAAAAAAAAAAAAAAAAAAAAAAAAAAAAAAAAAAAAAAAAAAAAAAAAAAAAAAAAAAAAAAAAAAAAAAAAAAAAAAAAAAAAAAAAAAAAAAAAAAAAAAAAAAAAAAAAAAAAAAAAAAAAAAAAAAAAAAAAAAAAAAAAATAAAATAAAAAAAAAAAAAAAATAAAATAAAATAAAAAAAAAAAAAAAATAAAATAAAATAAAAAAAAAAAAAAAAAAAAAAAAAAAAAAAAAAAAAAAAAAAAAAAAAAAAAAAAAAAAAAAAAAAAAAAAAAAAAAAAAAAAAAAAAAAAAAAAAAAAAAAAAAAAAAAAAAAAAAAAAAAAAAAAAAAAAAAAAAAAAAAAAAAAAAAAAAAAAAAAAAAAAAAAAAAAAAAAAAAAAAAAAAAAAAAAAAAAAAAAAAAAAAAAAAAAAAAAAAAAAAAAAAAAAAAAAAAAAAAAAAAAAAAAAAAAAAAAAAAAAAAAAAAAAAAAAAAAAAAAAAAAAAAAAAAAAAATTTTTCCGCGCTCACCATCGGTACCATCGCCATCGCTGCCAGCAGCAACGCCAGCAGGATGACGCCGGATTTCATAGGTTTCATTTTTTTCCTCCTTTGTATATACGCTCCGCTCGAAAGGACATGGCAATCATAATAATTTACGATAATGTTCTCAGCCGAGAGCAGGGCCGGGCCCGGCAAAGTCCGTCGTCTCGCGAACCCGGTTTTTTGGGACAACCCCCGGCTGCCCCGCGGGAAATCTCATTTCGGGAGATATAACGGTTCTAACGCGAGGGTCTACCGGATTCCTGATCGGTAGACGATTGCGTTAGAAGCATTAAGAGCCGGATTCCAAAACCCGCTAAAACGATATACTATGAAAGTATCCGTAACGACCCTCGCAATCCTGGTCTGCGCCATCGTGCTCATATCGGGAGTTTCTGCACAGGATGCCGGCAAAAGTGCCGGATATTCCGCAAGCCCGGCCGGAAACCTGCACCTGCCCGCGGTTATGTCTCCCATGACCGCCGGTTCTATTACCCAGGGAGAAACGGACTGGTATTCTGTCAGTGTCCCTTCGGGAAAGTCATCCATTACCGCTGACCTCAACTGGGGATATGTCCCCGATTCCCTCTCGCTTTCGGTTATCGCACCGGATGGGACGCTCGGCCCGTATTACGATGCAGCTGACGGTGTAACGAATGGGAGAATTTTCCTTACGTTCAGCAGGACCGGCGGAATTGCACCCGGGACATGGAGGTTCAAGGTGTACGGGGTGACCGTTCTCGGGATCCAGGGTTATAATTTTGTTACGTATTAAAACAAAACCATAAATCTGATATCCGTTCCTAGAGAACCATTCACCAATGAAACCCTGGCCGGCGAGGGCTGTTGCCCTCATTATTATCATTTTCCTGGCCGTGCTGTTACCGCCAGTTATGGCGGATACAGCGTGGCCCCGGGCGAGGCCGACGCGGCACAGGGCCAGCCCCAGGACCCTGATCCGATATCGTTCTTTGACCTCAGCCTGCGGGAGATGCTCGTTGCCGTGGCGCTGTCGTTTTCGCCGGTGCTCGTATACCCGGTCGAGCTCTTCTTTTCCCTGAAATTGTTCGCAGCCCTCGGGTACCGGAAGGTCGGGCAAAATGCCATCCTGTGGAACCGGAACCGCCGGGAAATCTTTGCGTCCATAGCGGCAAACCCGGGCGTGAGGTTTACGGCCCTTGAACGGCTGACCGGGATAAAGGAAGGCACCCTGAAGTACCACCTGCTGATCCTTGAGACGAAGCGGAGGATTGTATCCTTTGGCAGCGGCAGGTCCCTGCGGTATTTCGAGAATAACGGCCGGTACAGCGAGCTCGAAAAGAAGGTCTTCCTCCACCTGCAGAACCCGACCACGCGGAGGATTCTCGAAATTCTTGCCGCTTCCCCCGAGGTCTCAAGGAAGGATATCGCCGGGACCATGGGCATTGCCGGCCCGTCGATCACGTGGCACACGAAGCGGTTATCGGGAGACGGGATTATTTCCACCAGCAAAAAGGGAAGGGCTGTCCGCTATACCCTTTGTCCTGCCGGATTGAATGTGTTCAGGCAGTTCTTTGGGGAGGGTGCCGGAGAGCCATCCGGGAGCGCGGCAGCCGGGGATAAGCCGGGGGAACAATCCCCTGAAAATAACCCGTGAGGCGGTGATAGTGCCAACACATTTTCTTACCTGCGGACTCTCATGGCGGGATTTTGAGAGAATTGCATGTATCTGCACAGCAATTCCCAGACACTGTATGGGGAATCTGTCATCGCAATTATTATTATCCTTTAGAGATACTATTACGTAATCGGTTTACAAATATCTTAAAAAATAACCTGTTTTGTAAACCGCACATGGAGGGTAGATATGGAATTAGGAGTCAGGATCAGGATGGCACGGACCGCAGATGGTCTCAGTCTCCGGGCTCTGGCAGAAAAAGCCAATGTCAGCGCAATGGCAATTTCGAAGTATGAGAACGGCAAGGATATCCCACGATCCGGTGTTCTCATACGTTTACGCAAAGCGCTTGGAGTAAATGTAGACTATTTCTTCCGGACTGTTGAGGTGAAGTTATCACCACCAATGTATCGGAACCATGAGGCCCTGCCAAAAAAAGAAGAAAATGAGATCCATGAACAAATCCGGGATTTGATCGAACGGTATCTTGAGATCGAAGAGATTGTTGGTGACCACCAGCAGTTCAAAATCCCATCCAGGGATAAACGTCATGTCGCCAGGATTGAAGACGCAGAAACTGTTGCACAAAATATCAGATCCTCCTGGAAACTCGGTACCGACCCCATAGAAAATGTCATCGACATTTTCGAGCAGAACGGGATTAAGGTAGAAGAAATTGAGGGTACGAAAAATTTCGATGCCCTCACCTTTTCCCTCGATGACAAAAACCCGGTCATTGTAGTCAAAAAAAATGTTGTCGGTGATCGGCAGCGGTTTAGCCTTGCTCACGAGCTTGGCCACATCGTGATGATCCTTGGACCCGGCATTAATTCCGAAGATGCGGCTCACCGGTTTGCCGGTTCATTCCTGGCCCCGGGACCAGGACTGATCTCTGACCTTGGTTCGAAGAGGAAAACGTTTGATGTGTACGAGCTTCACCTCCTCAAGCACAAATACGGAATCAGTATGCAGGCTCTCATCTACCGGGCGAGGGATCTGCATATTATCAGTCATGTAAAGTGGAGCCAGCTATTCAATCTTTTTACGGAGCGGGGATGGAGAGAAAATGAGCCCGGGGATCATTTGGAACCGGAAAGCCCGAGTCGCATGAAACGCCTGATATTCCGGGCACTGAGTGAACATAAAATTACCCGCTCACGGGCAGCCGAACTAATTGGCATGGATTTCGATCAGTTCTGCCTGAACGAAACCAGGGAGCACAATGGTTTCCCAATCCCTGTATGTGACTGATGCAAGTATCCTCTTCGATGTCGTGAATGGAGGAATTGTACATGAAATGTTCCAGCTCCCATCTCTTTTCATAACAAGTGATCTTATCGCAGATATCGAACTTAAAAAATTCCCCCGTTTACTGAGTTCCACCGTGAAGGCCTGCGAAAAAAAGAATTATCCAAATCACAAGACACCGCTTTGAACGAAATTCGCAAATTTCACAAAAACCTTTCTATCTACGATATTTCTGCATTTGTTCTTGCACGAGACCAAAAAGTGATTCTCTTGACAGGTGACGAGGCACTGAGACATTTTGCCAAATCACAAAACGTGGAAGTTCATGGAATTATATGGATTCTGGATCAACTGATAAAACATAAAATCATTACAAGAGCTGACGCTATTCAGGCTCTCCGGCAAATAATCGGCCATAATAGTTATTTACCAAAAAAGGAATGCGAGAACCGGATTACCCTTTGGTCGAAGTAATAAAGTCATATTCCAGATGTTCCTCTCCTGTCGATTGTAGTGTCAAAGTGTCTGGCATGGCGCACGAAGCGATCCGGTGATGGGTAAGCTGGAGAAAATGAGCGTGGTTTATCTGAAATTCCGGTGGCTGGTGAGATTTTCCCGGAAATACCCGGGCGCCTTTATCTCAAACGACGTATTACAGCCGGGGGTAAGCGCCCGGGATTATTGTATTGATCCGGGTTGACGAACTTTTGGTCACCAGACACCGGATGAGGTATATGCCGGCGGAGCGGATAAATTTGTCGACTATAGTCTGCGATAAACACATCCCCCATTCTTGGCAACGATTCCTCTAGTGACATCGGAAAGAGAAGAGATCTTTGGCAAAATTATCCAGGAAGAACGAAAAGCCAAAGAGATATCCCAGGAAAGACTCGCAAAACTCACCGGCCTCGACCGGACTGCGATCAGTCTCATTGAGACGGGTAAGCGAAGCCCAACCTTCTCCACGATTCTAAAAATCTGTTCGGCCCTCGAAATTGATCCCTCCGAACTTTTCTCAATTTACGAAAAGAAGGATCCGGATTATCACGTCAGGAAAGGCGGGAAATACGGGAAGTAAATCCGATCCGCCCCGGATTTGTCTGGTGCCTGTACTGGCGGTGACTCCCTTTTGTTGCAACAAGGTACCATCCATCGGCCCGTTATTCTTCCTTCATGAGTTTCCCGATCTGATCCTTAAGCACCGGCAGTTCTTCATGGATGCTGGTCCACAAAAGGTTCCAGTCTACCCGGAAATACCGGTGCGTAACAATGTCCCGGACACCGGCAAGACCGCTCCAGTCCACTTCCGGGTGGCGGGAAATGAGTTCCTGGGGCAGGTTCTTTGATGCTTAGCCAATGATCTGGATGTTGCGGAGAATAGCATCCTGTGTACGTTGATCATCCATGAACTGGTCAAAAGAATAACCGGCACAGAATGTTTCGATCTTTTCTATAGCCTGGAAAATATCGTACAGCAAAAGAGAGGCCGTGCGCTTTTCAGGCATAGACTACCTCGTGCATCACCTGGTCGCGAATCAGCGGGTGCAGGCCGTCGGGTGTGACAAGGTCGATCCGGAGATTGAGTCTTCGGGAGAGCAGGTCTTTTAAGTGCACAAATGCCAGCATCCCGATCGGCCGGGAGAATTCGACCACAAGGTCGAGATCGCTCTCATCGGTCTGCGCTTTTTTTGCGTACGAGCCGAAAATCCCGATCCTTTTGACATGGTACTGCTCT
This sequence comes from uncultured Methanoregulaceae archaeon, assembly GCA_963805035.1. GTDB lineage: Archaea > Halobacteriota > Methanomicrobia > Methanomicrobiales > Methanospirillaceae > Methanoregula. The sequence goes on from CAWDSU010000011.1 coordinate 81,021, forward strand.
TCGAGATCGTGCCTCATGCCCCGCAGCTGTTCCAATATCCCGACGGTGTCCTGCATATGCTCGTTATCACACGGTAGAGCGGGACAGGGGATAAGGGTTGTGCCGTAAGAGGCGGGGTCAGGGACAAAAATAATTGACTGCCACTCACGGGATCCGCTGCAAAAGTTTCCGGACACGTGAGAAAATTCGCGGAAAACCTGCCCCCCCGGATTTTCCCTTCCTGCCATTTGCCGATCCGGAAAACCGGTAGACGTACGAGTTAGAATCCTTATATCTGCCGTCGCGAACACGCCAAAGCGTGGACAGCCGGGGGGTTGTCCTATAAGCAAGAGGTCGGGCCCGCCCCATGTCGAATTGCGGCTGGACCCGGTCCCGCCCGCAGGCATGAGAATATCATCTTATGATCCAATGAAAGTTTTCCCGTGCCAGCGAGCGAAGCGAAGCGAAAACGGGAGGACCCGAACATGAATGCATGCAGATTTGGTGTCGTCCTGCTGCTCCTGATGGCGGCGGCGATACTTATTGTAACGATAGTGAGCGCGAATGATGAGTCATACAATGACCTCATCAACGCATCAAAAGGGATTAAGAAGTATCTAACTCCGGACGAAATAAAAATGGCTCCAGGCCACGAACCAATGATTTTTGATCTCCAAACCATGGCAAATAAGCAAACATCCCCGGAATTGAACGACCGCACGTTGGAATTTGTTTATATCATCGTTCCTCAAACGAGCATAACGAAAGTTTCAGGGAACGATACCCCGGGTCTGGTCTCGATAATCGTTCCAAATTCATCTGTCAAAAAATTCAGCATCCAGGCAGGTGCGAGAGCCGCCATTCCGGATACTTCATTTGCTGCTGCACCATCGATACTCGGTCCCATTGCGATCTTGTGGGCTCCCAAAGATATGGTTGAAATATCTGCCACTGGAGATTCAATGAGACTGATTGTTCCTGAGGATCTATTAATGAAGTTCGAGAATCTGGCCGATGCACAGATACAAATTGGCACTTCAAAAACAGAAAATCTCCAGATAGCAAAGGACACGACCCCGCCAATTGAATCGAAAATTCTTTCCGGAGCCGCCGCCGCAAACGATTTTCAGGAAAGATCGTACTATTACGACAGTGCCTGCGCACATCACATCAACGGTGTTACGGGGAAAATATATCCATCTGGATCGTATAACTACGGTGAATCCTATTTCAGTTACCATGAAATGGAAATTTACCTGTCCCGTTCTCCTTTCACCAGCGTTCCCGATGTCGTAGAATTTGTTTTGTATCATCGAACCGACAACCAGAAGAGGGCATTCGTTGCCATGTGGGATGAGGGAATCTCATATACAGTACTAGACATCGATGCCACGTCCGTCTCTTACTTAGAATATTACTTCTATATCGACAGTTCCGGAGTCTACACAATGCAATTCAGGAACCCGTCGACGGGTACATATTACACGGCCACGTGGAACGATTCCGATAATCCGTCACCTTATGTAAGAGATCTCAGGGGTTCAACCGAGTTATTGTCCCTGGCCCACGTTCCCCCGCTCTACGCATTCAACACGGTGACCTCTCCAATCAGAGTCGATTACACGAGGACAGTGAGTGGTGGATTCCAGACCCCGAGCCAGACAACAACCTGGAACGGGTACACGCCGAACATGCAATATGTAAATCATCTTGCATTCTGGAACAGTAATGGCGGAATTGATACCTCACATCAGTGCGGATCGGGCGTTGCCTGATCATTCAATCACTCAATTTTTATACAATTTGATTAAAATGAAAGATTATACCCGTTGAGCGAAAATGAGACAAATCCTCTGTATAATCGGCATCTTTTTCCTGATTTTTCTTCTGGCCGGTTGCATGGAAAAACCGGGCTCCGGCCCCGATGAAAAGACAATCATCACATCCGTTACCGGGCAACTGGCGTCTATCCACGACTATACGGCTGCCATCTCGGTTGACAGGGGGGCAGATGAAACAGATCGCTATCACATATTTGTCCGGTATCCGGGAGAGATCCGTGCAGATGTCATCGCATCGCAGCACTGGCATCCCGGAAGTATCCTCATTCTCTCGGGATCTACGCTTATCGAGAGCGATCCTACGGTGAATACTACCACAGTTCTCAATACGGATCCGGGAGGAAACCTCCTGACAGCCCTCGATTTCCCGGGTCTTCTGAAGAGGATTCTCGTGAACGGGACCGCCACGTTCTCGGGAACAGTCAACACTCCGGGCGGACCCCGCTATGCAGTTGAATTCGTGCCCGGAGATCTCCGGGAATCCTTTGATCTCAGGTATTCCGACTACCGGTTCGATCAGGCTATCCTGTACGCCGATACCGGAACGTTCGCGATAAAGGAGATCGCCCTTTACGATTCCGGCGGAAAAAACCTGCTTGAACGGGTTGAATACCAGGATCTCTCGATCAACCCGGGGATCCCGGATGATACGTTCCGGGCCGATCTGTTTCTCTTGGGAAATGTTGTCACGGAACAGACCCATCCGCCGACGGTTTTTGATCTTGACCATCCCAACGGAACAAGCATTGTGAGCCACGGGAATGGCTGATAAGCGGATCAGAACCGAGCGATGAAGGAATGAAAAGAAACTGGCTTATCATTCTCACAAGTATCTGTATACTCCTCGCTGTAGCTGCAGGATGTATCGAAGGATCATTTACCAAAACCGAGACCGCGCTGGTGAAACTCGACCAGCAGGAGAATATCCAGTGGATCTCGGTTATCGAAAACCCGGATTATGCAACAGCCATGGCGCTTGCCCGCCCCCAGTTTTGCCAGTTCATCCAGACTTCGGATAACGGATTTTTTGTCGCAGGGTATTATTCCAACAGGTCGGGCTATACGACGCTCCGGGTTTTCAGGACCGACAGCAATGGAACTCCCATATGGGATGAAAAACTGGCAGGTGTGGAGTCCATGGGAGGACCGATGATCAGTCCGATTCAGTGGGAGGATGGGGGATATTCAGTCATCCTGAGTGGCGGGAGGGTAAACAATTTCGATGCTGCAGGAAGATCGCTTGGTGCCGCCAACATACAGGATCCGATATGCCGGACCAATGGTACGGTATGTTACGATCTTACGCCGGTCTCCCTGACGCAGAATCCCGATGGCAGCCTGACTTGGATCCTGACGAATGGAAATTTTTCCACATCAGAGACCTCCCTGATATCCGCAATGCTTACCCGGAACGGGACGCTCCTTACAAAAGAGATCCTCCCCCTGAAAATTTCGACCGGGGTGACAGACTTCATCCGTACAAATGACAAAGGATGGCTGTCAGGGAAAGGATACCGTGATGATGCGTCTGGTGGGGGAAACGAGATACTGATAGAAAAAACCAATGCGTCTTCTGACGTATCCTGGGATACCGTACTTGGCGCCTGTAATAAAACTGCATTCTGCAATAATGATCTGATCGGTATGCACGAGTCAGGGGACGGATATGATATCATCTACCAGTCTTATCCGCAGCAGTCGAATGAATCTGTACCTGCAGATACGATTTCTGTAAGGCTGGATTCACAGGGCCATATCGTCCGGCAGGATAAAATTTCAGATCTATCCGGAAGACATGTCTGGATTTTTGCAAATGGTGGCAGCAGGGCAGATTTTAGTGAGCAGAGCCAGAAGATCCCTCAAAAAGTTCTCGACTCAGCTGCGAATGCAAACGGCACAAATAACCCGATATTTGATTTGAGATCCTTTATCAGGACCGCAGACGGCGGATATGCTTTGCTCGGGACGAGATATTATTGGAAGTGAGACCCTCCCATGGACTTATTGTTCTCAAGGATCCCCAAAAATACGCCCTTAAAACCGTCCGATTCCACAGGAAACGAAAAAAGGCAAATATAACGCCCTGTTTGCCGAAATACACCCAAACTGGGCCCCATATAATGCCCATAATCGGCCTGCATTCGTGTTTTTTCGGCCTCTTTTTCCGGGATGGGTCAAATGCCTGATTGTGGCGAGATCAGGGCAGGAATCGGCCTTTATGAGATTCGTTAAATTTGCCCGATTGCCAAAATACGGCCGATTTGGGCTTGTTTAGAAAAGAAGCCCGTATCGGGCTCCGATTTGAGGCTGACAGGGGGAATCCGGGCTCAATCTGGGGCCGGATTGGATGAGGTGGTACGAGGGGAATACCGTGGTGGGGGCTGGAGGGAGATTTTTTAGAGGACGCTCAAAAGGGGCTCACCGCCCCACCATTTGCCGATCCGGAAAACCGGTAGACATACGAGTTAGAATCCTTATATCTGCCGTCGCGAACACGCCAAAGCGTGGACAGCCGGGGGGTTGTCCCACAATCAAGAGGTCGGGCCCGCCCCACGTCGAATTGCGGCTGGACCCGGTCCCGCCCGCAGGCATGAGATCATGTACTCATCGGGTTATGAATTTTGTTCCCATGCCTCCGAGAAATGAAAAAACATGAAGAGGTAAAGAACATGAAAAAACTGAAAATTGGTGTCATGCTGCTGGCATTGTTGCTGGCGGCGATGGCGATGGTACCGATGGTGAGTGCGGCGGAGAATATGAAACCTTCAGATGCAATGCCTGCCAATCCTGTCATGGTCGACATTAGCAAAATTATAATTCCTCATCTTCAGATCAATGATTCCCAGCCAAGAGTCGTTGTCGATTATCAATTTGATGTTAGCGAAGAGATCACAGCATCTGCATTAGCGGCACAGCTGGCAACAACATCCAGACCTTCGCTAAACAACATTCCCTATGGTTCAATTATCTATCATTCGAAGGAGGGTATAACACGAGTATTTGATCAAAACGGAAAACAGATTTTCTCTGCGATTGATAAAGAATCACCGATGGTTTTTACACCGGGAGGAATTGAAAAACCTGCAACGTTCATTTCCAGTGTTCCCAATGGTGCTTTTGTCAATCATAAAGGAAATATTACATACGTAAATGACAAGAATGGAAACCTGATACTGACCGTAATTAATGAGTATCAGGACAATGGATCAGGCAAAACGGGTGCTTCAGATACTGATAAAAGCACTGCTCAAACCACTATAAGCCCGATGACGGCAACATACTGGCAGGGATGGGTCGAAGATGCCCATGCAACGGTAAACCAGATTACACAATTCGATGCCTACTGGAATGTTCCGACTAAACCACCGGCTATGGAGTTGGGAAAAGTAGTATTCCTCTTCAACGGTATTACTACACCTGACCAAACGTTAGGCATTCTCCAACCGGTACTGGCATTTTATCCGGAAATTAACGGTCAGAACTGGTATGGGGAGGCATGGGCTTATTGTGATCCCACGAATCCCTATGGCCATGATGTTGTCGGGCAGAATATCCAGGTACTCCCCGGCGACCCGGTGAAAGGTCGTATCCTGCGGACGAGTGATGGGATTTCGTGGTATGTGGAATTCGATAATCTCCGGAATTCCCAGACAAGTTATGCCTATTCGAATGTAATTCCCAGAACTAATAATCTCAAAGTCACGGTAGCATTGGAAGCGGGCCAGCAAGCGTACACACTTAATCCCCTGGATAATACTGATATGCCCGGGCGAACGGAATTCAGCAGCATGGCGTATAAGTATAACGGGAATCCCATCAGCGGTATAAGTCTCCAGAACTGGTATAATGCGAACCGGCCATCGGGAATAACCAACCTTAATGTCAACATTCTTAATAACCCGGGAGATGTGATGCTGCACACAGCAAATGGTTAACCATGAGGTATGTATGAGAGGAATTATCCTCATTTTTTGTATCATTGCCGGTCTCTTTATCGCCGGTTGTATCTCTGGTACCGGATCAACACATGCCCCGGAAGGATCTCCCATGGGCACGGAAAAAACGTTTGCAGCGGACAATGGAACCGGGGTTAATTATTCTGCAGTCCCGATATTTTCACCCTCCCCGATAAAGACAAATGCCAGTTATGTGGCACGCATTGCACTTGAGGATAACCGGGTGCGGGAGTTGTTAAGGCACGGTGGCAGAATCAATGCGACAGCCGGTATGATAAATCCTGGTTGTCCCCCGACAATGGCTCAACCGTGTTATCTTCCCGCACTGATTATAACGTACGGACCTGTTACGTTTGCCTTCGAAGTAGACGAACAAACCGGAACGGTATCACATGCTTATCCGTACCTTGCCGATTATCCCAACCAGTACGTGAGTAACAACACGCCCAATTATTACCGGGTCCGGTCGGATGACACGATTTCAATTTACAATGGAACTACTCTGGTCCTGGCATATAATTCAACGACATTCATTTACCCGGAGGATTGGTTTAAAGAAGAACTTCAATAACCGGTTGCATATGACGTGAATAATATCGATCTTCCAAGGATACGGTAACGATTGGTGTAACGTTGGTAACTGCTCAGACAATAACGACCTTCTATTATCTTACCGGGAAACCGACTACAGTATTACCTGGATATAAAACGAAAAAACGGAAACGACAATGCCTCAAAAGACAGGAAATCAAAAAAATCTTTTTATCATCGGAATTTTCCTGATTTCAGGAATTTTTTTTATCCTTACTTACGGTTATATAACCAATGAAAAAATTAGTGAAGACGACGCTATCCGGATAGCATTACATGACCCTCAAATGCTCAAACTGATAAATGGCAGTACGTTTACGATTTCTGATGTCGGAACCGCCAATATCGGTGCAGGGGATAGCGGATCACAACAGGAAGTCTATTACATCTCTTTTGTCAAATCCGGTGAAAAAAGTAAGCAGATAATTGTCTTTGTAACCTACGGGGGAAAAGTAATTTCCGTGGAGACTCAGTATTCGGCAATAGCACCAGATAATTTGACAAACCTGTCGGCCATAGCAAATCCTGGGAAGAATGAAACGGTAATAATCCCGGGAAATTCATCCCCGATTATACCCATCCCCTCGGAAATTCCCCGATAGGGACAAGGGCAAACAGTACTTCAGCCTGCGGGTAAACTCGGGGCCGGCAGGGAGTGAAACATCTGTGACAAGCGGAAACCTGATTGCACAAACTGAAACAATCTTGAAATACTGCGTGCTTGGACTTCTCATAGTCTTTGCGCTGGCCACCTTGTTTGCCTTTGTCATCAACTGGGAAACCTGGTTCTTTGGGACAAAACTCGATGGCTTTCCGGCCGGGATCGCCCTTGGAGCAACGTGGCTTGTAGCAGCCCTGCTTGCAGCCGCATTGATTAAGTTCCCCCGGATGAACCCGTTACTCGGGGGATTGACGGCGGTCTATTTTGGATTCCTGTTTGTCAATTCATCCATGACGATCCAAAAAGTGTCGTACACTCACCAGGGTTTTTCACCGGTTCTGGCGGCATTCCTGATCCTTTCAATTGCTTTCTTCATTGTCGCTTTAATAAAGAGATATCAGGAGAACTCCAAAAAATGCCCGTAAAACTCTCCGATTGCTCCCAAAAAAATCCAGCCCATTAAAACCCCCCATTTACCAAAATAAGCCCAAATTGAGCCCCATATAATGCTCTTTAGCGGGCCATATTCGCGTTCTGGCAGCGATCATTTTTGCCATCAACAGAAAACCCATCCGGGCCCGAGAACAAGCCTCAAAACGCGCCTATGTGGACGTTTTATTTCGCCCGATTGCCAAAATACGGCTGATTTGGAGTTATTTTTAAACGGAGCCCGATACGGGCTTCTTTTGGGATGCGAAGAGGGTAATCGGAGGCCAGATTGAGCCGGATTGAATGTGGTCTGTGAGGGAGATCTACGGGGAACACGGCCGGGTCGGGGGAGTTTTTGGGGCCGGGGTGACAGGATGTAAAAAGACCTGGCCGGATGCTCCGGGAAGGGGATTGAACGGGACTCATAATCCCCGCGTTTTACTTCGGGCTCTTAAAAGAATTCTCCCGACTGCTTCGATTGCATCCCGCTGGAACGTACGGGTTTCGCATCGAACCTGAATTTCATCATGGGCTCGTGGGCTCCGAAGTATCGGGCACACTTTCCGACCATTCGATCAGTTTCTGCTTCAGTTCCTCTTTCGAGGGCAGGTAGAGCTGATACTGCGATGCATAGATGTTCGATTTTTCCGGGAGGGTGAGCCTGACGAGGGCATCATTCTTTGTCCGGCAGAGGATGATGCCGACTGTCGGGTTCTCATCGGGAAGTTTCACCTCGCGGTCATAATAATTCACGTACATCTGCATCTGGCCGAGGTTCTCATGCGTGATCTTCCCGATCTTGAGGTCGATCAGGACATAGCACCGGAGGATCCGGTTGTAGAAGACAAGGTCCACGAAGTAATGGTCTGCATCGAAGGTGAACCGTTTCTGCCGGGCCTCAAAGAGGAAGCCTTTCCCGAGTTCGAGCAGAAATGTTTCGAGTTTGTCGATGATGGCAGATTCGAGATCACTTTCGGAGTAGTGCGTATTCTCATCAAGCCCGAGAAATTCGAGCACATAGGGATCTTTGAGTAGATCCCGCGGATTTTCAATGATTTGTCCCTTGTTCGCGAGATCTTTCACACCCTTTTTATCCCGGCTGAGTGCGAGCCGTTCGTAGATTCCGGAGTTGAACTGTCGTTTGAGTTCAGAGAGCGACCATTGATTCGCGCTCGATTCTATCTCGTAAAATTTTCGCTCTTCGGGATTATCGATATTCAAAAGGAAGACGTAATGCGACCAGCTGAGGGTAAACTTGTGGTTAAATCTGTCGGACAAATGGTCAGACAGTGTCTGACGAATTGGTGATTCCTGTTGGACAAGCGCTCCTGATTTGTCAGACAGCGTCTGACGTATTTGGGGAGCTGCACTGCGATATTCGAGGTAAAACTGACGCATGTACTTGAGATTTGTTGATGAGAATCCTCTCCCAAGTTCCTCCGTCAGCTTGCGCGAAAGATCCTCTAACAGATGCGCACCGTATCCCGCCCTTCGACTTCCTTTCTGCTCGTATTCGACAATCCGCCGGCCAATCTCGAAGTTGGTGATGACCTGCAGGGTGTTGACATTCTGTGCTGCAGCCCGGCGGGCGCCCTGTACCAGATCCCGGATCTCCTGTACGAGCGGGAGTATGGGCTCATCCGGCGCCGGACTTTTTGCTTTTACCGCTTTTCCTGCCATCAGTTTCTCCTCACACGGGTCCTGAAATCTGCAAACGCGCCTGCCACTTCGCAATTCTCCTCGTGATTTCAGCCTGCCCGATACAAGCGGGATACATGTCGGGAGACTAAAGAATATCTGTCTATGGTAGGTGATGCGGTATACTTGCTTAAAGGATCGGATTTGGTCGGATGCACTCTGTGAAGGGGATTAGTGAAGAAAGACACCGACCGGCAGCCCCGTTCCCCCCCCCCACAACTATATCTCCCCGCTCCACAACATCCCTGTTTGATCGCATATGCCCGACCATTCCCCGCCCGCCGCGGATAAAGAAGAGAGCATTATCATCGTCTCGGATGTCCATCTCGGGGGAAACATCGGTTCCCATCACAACAAGTTCTGTGATTTCCTCGCCTGGATAAACACCTTCCCCCAAAATGTTCCCGGGATCCCGTGTAAAGAAAAGGAAGATCCCCGGCCCTCAACGCTCGACATCGAATTTGCCCCCTTGACAAAACTGGTCCTGATCGGGGACATCATCGACCTCTGGGACCCAAAAGACCAGGACAGGAAAAACGTCATCCTTGAATCCATCAGGCCCTTTTCCCTCCTCCATACCCTGCCTTGCGACAAGGTCTATGTCACCGGGAACCACGACGCGGATCTTTGGGAGATGGTAAAAGACGATAAGTCCCCGAACAAAAGGAGTTTTCCCTGGGCAGACGGGTACGATTTTTCGATATACCCGCGCCATTACCCACCATCGGAAAAGACCTCAGCGGATAAAACTACCCGGAAGGTAAACCGGGGAGTTTCGGTAAACCAGACGCACTACACCTTCCTCCACGGCCACCAGTTCGACGGCGAGCAGGTCACCTTTGTCATCAGCGAGATCCTCAAGGAACCCTTCGACCCGGTCGATACCCTCATGGACCTTGCCAACATGTCCGTGAGTAAAATATTCCGGATCCGCTCCGATATCCTGATATTCTGCCTGTGGGTTCTCTCCCTTGTCCTGATGTTCTGGACGGTTCCCTATGATGCCGTGGTAAAGAATGCCTTTGTTCTCGTGCTCTCCCTCGCGGTTGCCGTTCCGCTTCTCCTCAAATTCCCCCGGGCGCGAAGGGTCATGGGGGAGAGAAAACCCAAATGGTGGGAACGGGCCCTCATCGAGGGATTGTTCCTTGTTCCGTTTGTCGCGCTTGTCGCGTATTGTGCGGCCTTTGCCACATGGCCGGGCGTACTTCCTGCACCGGCGTCCTTCCTCATCCCTGCGTATGCCGTAATCCTTACCCTGTTTGCCTTGGTCATCGTAGTGCCCCGGCTGATCGGCTGTGCGCAGCGGAAGGTGTACAGCCACTTTGCGTCGCGGGACAAATCGGTTGAGGAAGTCCTCAAAGACGGGTTTGTGGATGAGCGGGACACCATCACAGCGAACGTGGTCGTCTTCGGGCACACGCACCGGGCCGGATACGCAAAAAAGACGTTTACACCATCAGGCAATCCCGCACAGGAAAGATCAAAGGAAAAGCTGTTCGTGAATACCGGGTGCTGGGTGGACACGGGAGATACACGACCGGTCGATACATTTGTGTACATCAACAGGACAGGGCTGTACCTGCTGAAATGGAAGGGGCCCGGAAAAATAAACTGCCTTTTCCATGCTCCTCACGAACGGCTCCGGGCCATTGCACCATGAAGAGTCCGTCGCCGTCTCCCCGGACGATCCGGGATTAATCCCCTCTTTTGATAAAAAATGGATATCCAAGGGGTTCAAACCGGGGGCTGTAGAGGAATCGACCCAAAAAAACGCCCGTAAAACCGTCCGATTGCCCTCATCGGAAATCAGTGCCCATAAAAACCCCCATTTGCCAAAATACGCCCAAATTGAGCCCCATATAATACCCATTAGAGCCCCATAGAAGCCCCTGTAACGGCCACTTTTTTCATCATCAACGGAAAACCCATCCGGGCCCAAAATCGGGCCTCAAAACGCTTCTATGAGATCGTTTTAATTCGCCCGATTTCAAAAATACGGCCGATTTGGGGGTATTTTGAAACGGAGCCCGATACGGGCTTCTTTTTGATCGATCGAGGAGTAATCGGGGCTCAATTTGGGCCCGAATTGGATGAGGTCGGGTACAGGGGGATCCTGGTATTGATGTTTCCTGGTGATCAATCTGCCGTTGTTCCTTTCGGCGTTCCTCTTTTCGGACCCAGACACAATTCTTTTGCGATACTGATTATGGCACAATGATTATCAAAAAACCATGCACACTCTTTCCCGTTGCACGGGACTTCGATAAGCAGTCCCTCAGTATTGACTGCCGTTCCGAATTTCAGCGGACAACTTTTCAGTGATGGCATAAAGAAGGATCAGTTTTGATCTGATGAATCTTTCTTTGAGTCCCGGAAAAGATACGGTTCGGACCAACCGGGCATAATCGGGGACGGCTCTTGACACTGCATTCGAGGCTCTCATCGGGGCGGTATTCCTTGACGCTCAGGCACATGATGGAAACGGAATAACTGTTGTGAAGAAGATGCTTGAAAGACTGGAATATTTCAAATAATTGTTCCTGAGTGCCAGATTATTTTGGATAATCCACCGGGCCCAAGCCCACGCAACACTGACCGGAGCCCCGTTTGAGCGTCCTCTCCTTCATCTATCACCCGACCCCCCCCTCACCAATACTTCCACACGAAACACCGGCCCAGTCCATACAAAAACAGGACCATTTCCGGACATGGGGGGTACCCCCCTACTCATGTGCCGGAGCAACGGGGGGCCACCCCCCTCCCCCTCTCAGCATCGCAACCGGTATCCCCCCTCATTTTTTTGTACCCGGGGGACCGGTTTTGTCATACCCGAGCGGGCAGTTACCGACCCGGGATAATTCTCTCTGCATCATGAGACACTTTGCAAAAGACCCTCCCGTGGAAGGAGTGTATTGATCGCAGTGGTTTTGCTCGCAGAACTCCTCAAGCATATACCCACATGAAACGAGTGAGGGGTTAAAGTCTGATGCTGAGGTAAAACGGGGCTCCTGCCCCTTTCCCGGGAGTCTCTTATGGCCGACAGGCAGATTATACCGAATCTGTTTTGGAGTTTCCTTAAGGGGGAAGAGCAGGTTCCCGCCACGCGAAGCCTGGAGAACGAAGGAGATATCACGAAGGTCCGGGTCCCGGGTGCAGGCAACGTGCAGTGATAACCCGGCCGGCATACCTGTCCGTGCATATCCTCCGGTGAACCGCGGAACGAAAAAAAAAGTATGGGCCGGATGCAGGGTGAGGGGAGGACAGGTTATTTCAGGACAGGCGAGGACGGGGCTTTCACACCGGCCCCTGCTTTTGGATGGTCCTTCCGGTACCCGATCTTGTGCGACGCGTGTATTAACGCTTTCACGTGTTTTATCACGGGGGAGATCACGTTCGGTGCCACCGTGGACGGGTGCGCACTCGTGCCGGACCCGGATTTCCGGGGGGCGGTTTCCTGCATTTTTGTATCGGTTATTCTGGTATCGTGTGTGGTTGTATTCTGCATACGTGTTCAACTCCTTTCATAACTCAAAAGCTGATATGATGATTTTTTTTCGAGGCTTTTTTTAGGAAAATCGTCCTGATAACCCGTTCGAGTGTTATTTCATACCAAACCGGGTGAATATAGGGCTCGCGAGTATAGAGACCTGCCTGTTGTTTACAGGATCTGCGTTTTGTTTTTTTTTTAGATTCTCTTCTTCCCGTGAGGGATCGGGAGGGATGAACGATACCACAACCACCGCAAAAGTAATGCACTACGGGAGACGGTCCTGCCAGGTTGCCGGGCAGCTGTGTACTACACGGGCGAAACGATATATCAACGGGAAAACCTGGTGCGATTCTGCAGTCGAAGATACTTAAGGCGGGGGGATACGTGAGTACCAGAAATGATTTTAAAATACATCAGGTCCCGAAGACATTACAAAAACCGCATACGGCATAATAGAGAAGGCATATATCATCACCCTGACAAGAGACCACGTCCAGTCTGATGAATACAACAAATAAGGAGATCCTCTATGAGCGCATACCATTTTTGTACAGGTTGTGAATACATCAAAATCAGGACGGTCCCGGGATCTGACGGATCGACGGCAAGCGAATGGTCATGCCCGGCCCGGTTCAACCCGAGGGAAGGGAAATGGCCTTCAACGGATGGGGTAAATCCGCACGAATGCCCGCGGAATGAGCAATTTATGACTCTTCAGAAACAGAGTGGCGACCGCAAACTCCGGTAAAACCCCTGTCTTTTCTGATAGTGAGGCTGTATTTTCATCTTCCTGATCTCCGTCGCAATACTGCAGGTAACGGCGGCCATCACCGCAGGATCCCGGGTTGAGGCAGGACAAAAGACACCGGGAGGGTACGGACCCCCGGCAGCACACGAACCACCGTGGAGTACAACCGGGAATTCATTGCAGGCCATGAATGTCCCGGTGCGTTCACGGGACTCGCATCACATGCCCCCGTTGTTACACTACCGGTTACGTATCCAGACGGTCACGACACCGCCCCGGGAAAACCCGGGTGAACCGGCCCGGGGGGGCGATCGGGGCTCAATTTGAGCCCGGATTGGATCAGGTCATGTGGGGGAGGGAGGTCCTGACCGGGGAAAGCAGCTGGATCAGGGGGATTCCAGGGGGGCGGGCTCACCGGGAGGAGAAAACTGCAGTTGTGGATGGGCCGGGGAAAACGATTATCCTCTTCTCTGACAAAAACACACTAAAGAGACCCGGGCTGTGGCGTGAATAGTAAGGCCGGGGATTTTTGAAGGTGGTGAAGGGAAATGAAACAGGGCGACAGGATAGCCAGACTGATCGAATCCGGGGACATTCTTATCTCCCATCATGCACGGGTGAGAATGTTTGAACGGAACGTTTCAACCGATGACCTGATCGCAATTATCTCATCGGGTGAGATTATTGAAGAATATCCTGATGATGAACCGTGTCCCTCGTTTCTCATAATGGGTTTGGTAAATGCAACCGCGTACCACACGGTAATTGGATTATGCAGGGATCATATCCGCGTCGTCACAGTTTATATCCCGGAAGAAGATAAATGGATTGAGTACCGTAAAAGGAGGAATGATTCATGATCCCGGATCGCTGCAGTTTCTGTAAAGGAAAACTCCATGAAGGAAAAACGGAGTTTCTGGCTCATGCAGCCGGTGAAGTCATCGTGATTAAAGATGTACCGGCATATGTGTGCGAGCAGTGCGGGGAGGCCTGGTACACTGCAGAAACATCCCGTAAAATTGATGGTGTCATGCGGGACGCTCACCAGAAAAAACTGTGTATGCGGCCGCTTCCCGCAGGTGAAGTGTCACTCAATGGATAAATCTCCGTGAAAAATGTGAAATGCCCAGGGTAAAATACAGGAAATAAGATATGAACGCACTCGCCCTGCTCCGGGAACACGAACCGGAAATAAAAAAGCGGTTCGGGGTTCGCGAGATCGGCATCTTCGGCTCTTTTGTACGCGGAGAGGAGCGGCCGGACAGTGACGTGGATGTCCTGGTCAGCTTCCGGAAAGGAGAGGAAACGTTCGACAACTATATGGACTGCAAGTTCTACCTGGAGGACCTCTTTATGCGCAAGGTCGATCTCGTCATGAAAGGCGCGATCAAAAAGAGGATCAGGCCTTACATTTTAAAAGAGGTCGTGTATGCGTAGGACTTTCGCTCCATTACCTTGACGATATTCTTGAATCATCAGATAAAATTGAGAAATACCTCCACGGGATCAGTTTTGATGAATTCACTTCCGATGAAATGAGGAAGGACGCTGTTATCCGGAACTTCGAAATCATCGGTGAAGCGATCAAGAACCTGCCGGCGGAGCTTAAGGAACAGTACCCGAAGACCGACTGGAAAAAGATCGCCGGTTTCCGCGATGTCCTGACCCATGCCTATTTCGGGATCAAGCCTACAATCCTGTGGGATAATGCCAAGAACAACCTACCCCTCCTCAAAAAAGAAATCCGGCATATCCTCAAAAGCGAAGAATCCCGAAAATAACGGGGATCGATAACGATTCGGATCAACGTTTGCAGGACAAAAGCCCACGCTGGCCGAGGGGCGGCAGCCCCTTTTTTCGCGTCCTCTCCCCATAATCCCCCCCTCCATCCCGCAGGCCCGGGTCACAGGGCTCCGGGGATAGTCGTATCCATGCCGGTCAGGCCGGGCCTTTTCTTTTCCTCTGCCGGTACGCGACAAGTTCAGCGGCAGCACCGAGGATGATGCCGATGATAAAACCCCACGGGGAGATCCCGCAGACCCCCTGCCATTCTGTTATCGCCATTCCCAGCAGCGTGCAGGCAATAAGAATGGGTATAAAGAGCCTGCCGGGGAGCGGGTGCCGGCTGCCGCCGCGGACAACCGCACGGTCCTCCTCGCGGAAGTACAGGACCAGGAAAAGGACTGCGAGTGCAAGGCCGCACAGGGCAAGAAGGGTGAGGGTCCGGGTCATGGTGCGTCGTCGTGATCGTGAGGTGGACGGCCCTCTTATTTTTTCACCTGGTGCGCCCGGTACATCTTCTCCAGTTCCGCCAGGTCGTTGACCGGTGTCGGGATCACCCGGGAATCGTTTGCCATGACCGCTTTTGCGAGGTCCCTGAAGATCGCCGCCTCAGGGGAGCCGGGGGAGTGCTCGACGACGGCCCGGCCCTCCATCTCGCAGGCCTGGATCACGGGGCTCCGGGGGACAAAACGCACAAACGGGGTCCCGAGTTTCTCTGCAAACGCCGGGATGACCGCACGTTCGAGCGCCTCGTCGCCGTTGCTGTTGCAGATGATCCCGGCAAGGCCCGTGTCCCCGCGCTTCGCGAGGCGCTGCACGGCCCGGGCGATGTTGTTGGCCGCGTAGATGCTCATGAACCCGCCGGAGCAGACCAGGTAGATCTCCTTTGCGAACCCTTCGCGGATCGGCATCGAGAACCCCCCGCAGACGACGTCCCCCAGCACATCGTAGATCGCGACGTCGATATGGTACGTCTCGAACGCGTTGAGGTCCTTTAAGATCTGCAGCGCCGTCAGCACGCCCCGCCCGGCGCACCCGACCCCCGGTTCCGGCCCGCCTGCCTCGACAAGGTAGATCCCGCCGGGAGACTGAAAGACGATATGGTCCAGCTTGATCGCATACTCGTCCCTCCCCACCCGGAGCTGTTCCCGGTGCTCCTCCAGCACCGCGGGAATGAATTTCCCCCCCGCAAGGATCCGTCGTCGAGTCCCTCTTGGGGTCGCAGCCGACCTGCATCACCGTGTGCCCCTGCTCGTGCAGTGCGGCAGACAGGTTCGAGGCGATCGTGCTCTTCCCGATCCCCCCTTTGCCGTATATCGCGATCTGTCTCATCACCATTTCGCCTCGTATCTCTTCTCTTTTGAGCGCCATGCCATCGTCCACTCGTTCTGAACGCACTCGAACAGGTTGAGGATACCGGTATACCCGAAGTATTCCCGGTTGATCATCCGGAACTGGCGCATCATCCGCACCACCTCGACCACGTACGGCGCCCCGAGCCCCTCGCTCGCGTGCCGCTCGATCGTGCTGCCGAAGATGACCCGGGGTTTGATCTCCGCGAGGTTTTTCTTCGTCTGGTAGACATCCGTCCCGAACACGACCCGGGGGCGAAGCCCGAGGCTTGCAAGTTCCCCCGCGAGCAGGTCCCGGGCCGGGCGCTGCGAGGTGTACAGGCAGACGAGCTCCGGGGTCATCTCCATCTCCTCGGTCACGAACCGGACGAGCGGGATCCCGACCGTGGCATCGGCAACAATCGCCGCCGGCGTCCGGTACAGGAACCGGGCCATCGGCCACTTGCGCCGGCACGTCGCCGTCACCATGCGTTCGCCCTCGGCAACCATGCTCTCCGCGGTTTTCTCTGCACCGAACCGCTCCCCGAGCGCCATAAGCCAGCGCCGGGTGTTCGTCATCCCGATGGGCAGGGGTATTCCTGTGCAGACCGGTTCGATCCCATGGGTTGCGGAGAGGTAGTCCACGGCTTTCTGCCCGGCATCGTGGCTGAGGAGGAGGGAGGTCTCGGCGGATGCGGCATTCTCGATCCCGGCAAGCGGGGTCCGGTGCGTGAGCGTGGCGACCACCGGTATCCCCATCCGGGAAAGCACCTGTTTTACCCAGTCAAGATCCGCCACCCAGGTCGGGTTCGCGTTCGCATGCGGGGCAACAAGGCAGACGGAGCCGGGGACCTTCTGTGTGCCCGCTTTGACCAGGCGCTTCAGCATCACGTCGAGCGCGATATCGATGCCGTCGTACTGCGACCCCCGAAAGCCCGGGCTCGGGATGGGAACGAGCCGGAACTTCACCTCGGGCTGCAGCTCGTTGCACACGGCCGTGATGTCGTCCCCCACGATCTCGGGGCCGCACGAGCTGATCACGAACAGGGCGGAGACGGGGAGGTCCTTTGCTTCACGGATGGTCCGGGCAAGGAGGTCCTCGCCGCCATGCACGATCTCGTCCACGCAGAGTTTCGTGCAGAGCGTCATCGTCTCCATGTAGTCGCATTCCTGCGAGGCAAAGGCGTTGTTGACCAGGTAGTCGCAGCCCTGCGGCGAATGGGCGAGCAGGGCGGAACCGGCAACCCCGAGAGCCGTCTGGGCAGCGCCGTTGAAGGCGCACCGGAGGTAGGGGTCAGTACATTTTTCCGGCGCCGGTACCCCGGCCGCATCCGTCCGGTTACTTTGTCCCGGTTCCATAGAGCATCCCCTTAAATAGGCGTGAACGCGGGAGGTCCCTGTGCTCAAGTGCCTGCCGGACGAGCGCCGCGATGTTTTTGATCCCGCGAAAACCGTAATGGGGCTGGAAGGCCGGGTTCATCAGCGTCAGGTTGACCACCGGGCAGGGAGGGAACCGGCCGGAGTTCCCAAAGAAGATCGGGTTGTCGTACGTCCCCACAATCGCCTCCAGTTCGTCCTCGGTCTCTTTCGAGGACCGGAAGCTGCCGAGGTGGAAGAGGCCTTTGGTGAGGATGATCTCCGGGTTGAGGCCCGTCCCGAGGATGTACTTGATGCTCGGCATCCTCTCCTTGATCGTATAGGGATGGACGTTGATCACCACCGGGTGTGCACCGAACTCTTCTGCCATCCTCGCAAGCGAGAGGGCCCGGATGGGCCCGGGGAACTCGGAGACCTCGATTACCGCCGTCTTTCCTTCGAGCGCCTGTTTCAGGTACGCAAGGTCCGGCTCCACCTCCCGGGTCTCCCGTTCGATCACCGCGAGCGCTTCCTTTTCCATGCCAAGGGGTGTTGCAACCCCAAGGAGCCATTCCTTTGTTGCCGCATACCCGTAGGGTTGGCCGGTCTTGCTGTACGGGATGCCGAAACGTTCCTGCATGAGGTCGCCGAGCTTCTGCCCCCAGTCGTAGCACCACGAGGCGTTGAGCTCGACCTCCCGGGCATGCCGGATCTGCTCCACGGTGCAGCCCCCGGCAATCACGGCGTTTATTTTTATCCCGATCTCTTTTAAGAGCCGTTCAATCTCGTCCAGGTCCCAGTTGAACTCCGTGGGGGACGGGCCCCAGCGGGCCCCGAGGATATTGATCGTCCTTTTCATCGTGGTCTTCGGGGGGTCCATCAGGTCCATAATCAATTTGAACGCGTCCTCGTACCCGCTCCGGAAGTCGCCGCCGAACCCCTCGCTTTTGAGCGCCAGCACCCGGCAGCCGACCTGTTTCTCGGCC
Organism: uncultured Methanoregulaceae archaeon; assembly: GCA_963805035.1. Classification (GTDB taxonomy): domain Archaea; phylum Halobacteriota; class Methanomicrobia; order Methanomicrobiales; family Methanospirillaceae; genus Methanoregula. Next base: position 99,869 of record CAWDSU010000011.1, read on the forward strand.
TCGCGGGCGATGCTCTCCACGTCGTCGCCGATGATACCGGAACAGCAGCAGGAGAGGATGACAATGAGGTCCGGGTGGTACTTCGCGTATGCCTCCTTTACGGCTTCGAGAAGTTTTCCCTCGCCTCCATAGATCACATTGCTCTCGTCAAGGGTGGTGCAGGCGGTCGGCTCGAGCGGGACGCCGCGGATCTCGCAGCATTCCCGGGTCCGGACAAAGTCGGACATGTAGAGCGGGCAGCCCGTGGGGCCATGCACGAGGGGGACCACGTGCCGTATGCCGCTGATGACGTAGTATGCAGTAAAAAACTTGCACATCGGCGCATGCGAGGCCTGCAGCCTGGGGATCATCCTGCCGGATTCGACGTTCTCCAGTAACTGCTGCAGGGTGCCGTGAAATGCGATGGAATCGCTGTCCATGATTCCCACACACTCCCATCACGCATGCAGGATATAAAGGTTTACAGAAAAGTGGGGAGGGTTTCGCTCCGGCCCGGGTGGAGTGAGTTGACCGGGAGGCGGGGGCGGTGCTGTGCGGGAGGTGTTACGGGAAGGAAAGGAAGGGGCGTAAGAGCGGGGAGGACAGGCCGGCAGACCCGGACTCCCGGGGGTTATTGTTTCCTGATGCCGGCGGCAAACTGTTCCAGAGTCCCGGCAAACGCTCCGCTCTCAACGTCCTTTTCGATGGTTGACGCAGACGAGACAAATTTCATTCCCTTCCGCTCAAGCGCCTTTCTCACGCGGGCGATGGCAGACTGGTCGCCGCGGCCCCCCATCTCGACTATCACGTGGAACGGTTTTCCCGTACCTCCCCTGACCGAATCGAGATATGCGTTGACGTAGGGGGGCACTTTCCCGGCCCAGACCGGGCTCGCGATGATGAGCGCGTCTATGCCGGAAAGATCGTTTTTTGTCGGTCTGATGGGCGATTTCATCCCAAGGAACGCTTTCATTGCTTCCCGCCCGATGCGGCATTCGCGGTCCGGCTCGATCCGGACCAGTTCCGCACCCAGGAGTTTTGCAAGGGCAGTCGCGACTTTCTCCGTATGCCCTTTCCACGAGTAATAAACGACCCTGCTTGCCATGTCAATCCTCATCTACCACTCTTACCGGGGGATAAAAAATGGTTTTGTTACGTTCATGAGACAAAAAGGAAATGACCACTTTTTGTAACCGGGAGCACCCGGATTTTTAAAAATCGCGACAATGCGCCGGATCCCGTTGCCAGCAAAGGCGGGTATTTCAGGGAGAGTGGGTGACGGCGGATCCCGGGATGTGCCCGGGCTCCTGGTTGGCGGGGGACGTGGTAGTATTTCCGCAGTCACTGAGGCCGGGCCGGGGCATGGCGCGGGCCCCGGGTGGTCCAGATAAGGAGGATTGTCCCTGCTGCGGCAATAACGGCCGCGACTATGAAGCCTGCACTGTACCCGACAAACGCCCAGATGAACCCGATCATCACGCTCGAGACAAGATCCCCGACCCCGTTCATGGTGGCAAGGGCCCCGAAACCGAGCGCACGGGACTCCTCTTCTACCATCTCGCCGGCGAGCGCGCTTTCGAGCGTGTCCTCGGCCGCGATGAAGATACCGCACATCGCAAAGAGGACACCGTACACAACCAGGTTCGCCGGGGCGATGACAAAGCCGATAAAGGTCGCAACGGCAAGGGCATACCCGAGGACAAGCACCGGCCTCCTCCCGATACGGTCGCCGAGCAGTCCCAGCGGGTACGATGCCCCGGCATAGACGATGTTGCGGACGAGGTACAGGCCGGCGCCTGCCGCTGTGGCCATGGCAAACCCGAGCGGGGGGGTAAAGACGACAATGACAAACGCGATGAGCAGGGTCTGGGAGAAGTCCGCGATCCCAAAGACGAGCACGGCAGAGAGAAACGCCTTGAACCGGGATGGCAGCCCCTTCAGGGAAGCGACGAGCGGCCGGGGCCGCGGGTGCGGGGACGTGTCCCGCTCACGCAGGAAGAGCCAGATCGCAACAAACGCAATGAACCCGGGGATGACCGCCCACAAAAGGATCTCCCGGATACCCAGCGATGCAACGAGAATGAGGGCCAGGGCCGGGCCGCGACCGCCCCGAGCGTGTCACTGGCCCGGTGAAACCCGAAGGCCTTGCCGAGATCCTTTTTCTCCACCGATTTCGAGAGGATCGCGTCCCGTGAGGGGCTGCGGATCCCCTTGCCGATCCAGCCGAAAAGTCTCCCGGCAAGGACGATGTACCACGATGTGGCAACAGCGATGATCGCAGGAAAGATGGCAGTCGCGACCGAGCCGCCCAGCGCAAATTCCCGTCTTTTGCCCAGTTTGTCAGCAAAATATCCCGAGAAGAGCTTGACAAAACTCGATGCGCCGTCGCTCAGGCCCTCGATAATGCCGAGGGCAAAGACCGGCGCACCAAGGATGATCAAAAACGAGGGGAGGAGAACCGTCACCGACTCGTACCCGAGGTCGCCAAAGAAACTCGCGATCCCGGCGCCAAGGACCGTCCGGTTCAGCCATGCCGGCCATTTCATAAACATAGGTCAGGAAGGAATTGCTGATAAATGCTGGGAATTGTATCGTAGCGGTCCCAGTGCGTGAACGGGATTTAAAAAAAAAGAATCTCCCCTTCCGGGTACTGTTTCGGCCGGGTAAAAGTCGCGACAATGCGCCGGCACCCGGTCAGGAATTCCGGGTCGTCCCGGTCCCGGCGCCCAAAAAAAGCGGCGGGGTGATACCGGCCGTTATACCCGGAACACCGGCCCCTTGTCGAAAAGCCCCTGGTACAGCCGGGTAAAGAGGGCGGTGTACTCGGCCGCCCGGTCCGTCGCGAGGTAGGTCGATCGTTCGCCGTCTCTTTTGACGGAAAGAAAGCCGCGCCCGACAAGGAACCCGAGATATTCCTGCCCGGTTTTTGAATTGAGGTCGCAACGGCCGATGATGGCGGTGAAGGCCCGGGGGGTCCGGCAGTAGACAAGGATCTCCCAGTAGATCTCGTAGGCAGTCCTGCGTTCCGCCATGGTCACCGGCTCTCCAGCGCCTTTCTGAGGGATTCCTCTCCCTTGCCGGCCACTTCCAGGCGGAGGTCCCACGTGTCGGCATACCGGCGGAACCGGAGCGCGAAGAAGATCGTGACAAGTCCTATTCCCGCGTTGAGCGGCGCTGCGCCAAAGATGGCGATCACACCGGAGCCCGGGCCGGCAGCGGCAGGCAGTGCCATGATCCCCTGCACGAGGTTCGCGATCCCGAGCGCGAGAAAGAAGAGGCCGCCGGCGATACTGATGAGGGTCATCCGCCCTATGAAGGTCCGGTTCTCCCGGTAGTGGGCGAGCATGGTTACGATCCAGCCGGTAAGGGTCTCGGCCGGGACCGGGCCGGCGCTGTCCCGGTACTCGTGCCGGATCCCCCGGAGCCCCCGGAGGATCTTCGCGCCTGAAAGTATCCAGAAGAAACCGATGCAGATCCCTGCGATGCCCGTGACGATGCGGAGGATAACAATGGCCGGGGAGAGGGGCGCTCCCGCGGCCCCGGAAAGAAAGGTCGCAATGATGATCTGCATCCCGAATGCCAGTGCAAGGGCGCCAAAGGTCATGTTCAGGAGAACGAGAACAAAGAAACTTCTCAGTTCCTCCCCGAACTGTTGTACGGTATGGTCCGTCATGGTTGTTCACCGGGATATACGTATAGTGCCGTTCTGACATTAAAGACCATGAAACTCAGGTACGTACCTGGAACCCTTGGACAGGCCGGGCCCCCGCTGTTTGCCACTAAAAACGCCTTCTCCGGAGCACCCGGCTGTCAGAGAACAAGGGAGGGGCCGCGGTTCCTGCTGATCTCGATCACTTTCCCGGTGCAAAACTCCGCCTCCTCATCCCGCCCGAGCCGGCGGAGGGCCGCCGCCTTGTCGTTCCACGCGGTGATGTCCGCAGGGTTGATCTCAAGGGCGCTCGTGAACGCATCCACGGCGTCCTGGTACCGCCCGGTCATGGCGAGGCAGTACCCCTTATTCGTCCAGACCGCAGCAACACCCGGGTTGAGGCGGAGCACCTCGTCATAGCAGAGCAGCGCCTCTTCATACCTGCGGGTATCGGAGAGGACCACCCCCTTGTTATACCAGGCCTTCGGGTACGCGTGGTCGATCCGGATCGCCGCCTCGTAGCACTCCATCGCTTCGTCCTGCTCCCCGAGATGGTAGTGGCAGTTCCCCCCGGCACACCACGCTTCAGCGTGACGGGGATCGAGTTTAAGCGCTTCTTTAAGACAGGACAGGGCCTGGACCAGGTCGCCACGATGGTAGAGGATAAACCCCTCCAGGTACCATGCGTCGCTCTGGAGACGGTCTGTCGCATGGATCTTCCCGATAACAGCCAGGGCATCCGCATACCGGCCCATGCGGTCAAGTGCCACTGCTTTCCCGAGCAGTGCCCCGGTATTCCCCGGGTCGGCCAGGAGAACCTGATCAAAGAGTACCAATGACTCGCTGTATCTCCCGACACAGGCATACAAAAACCCGTCAGGATCTGCCACGGTGTATCCCATGACTACAAAAGGCGGAAAAGATTATAGAATTTTTCTGCCGGCGCTCGAAGACCCCGGTGATCGTCACGATGATGCAGGCATGTGCAGGCAGAGGGGCGGACAGGCCCCCGTATGAGCGGCCTTGTCGTCGCCACAGGGAGTAACGCACGGCAGGAATAAAAAAACCTGTGCCGGTATGCGCCAGCAGGATCGATAAACAGTATGCCCTGAGCGGGACCTTTCCCGGTTTTTCCACGATTCGAAAGCGGGATCACCCGGGGAAGATCCCCCGGGAGGGGATCCAATATTCCGGAATAATTTAAGAATTGGTATATATCCCATAAGTGTTTTTTATATATCATGGACGAGTCCCATCACTGGTTTCAAAGAGGGGTGGCTCTTTATGAAAAAGGTGATTACAGCGGTGCAATAACCGCATTCGACAAGGCAATAGAGATTGATCCGTCCATCGCCGAAGCATGGAACAACAGGGGACTGGCTCTTGTCCAGACGGGACAATACCGGGAATCCCTTGAATCATTTAATAAAACACTATCTCTTAAACCCGACCACGAAAATGCCCGGAAAGCCAAAAAAATTGTTCTTAAGCTCCTGGGAAATCAGAAAAATACAGAGAAGGTACCGGCATCACCGGTTTCCCGTGCTCCGGCCGCAGCCGCGCCAGTACCCAAAGCCCCTCCTCAGCCACCGGCACCTGCGGGATCCCGGAAAAAACGCACGAAAATTCTTGTGGCCATCGTTACGGTCATCGTGATCATTGCGGGAGCGGCAGGTGGACTTGTGGTCATGAAAAACCTGCAGAATAGTACCACCGTCCAACCGGAGGCATCCGAAAGCTACATGGTGATATTCATAGGCGCGGTGATCGTGGTCCAGCAGTTCATCATGTACCTGATGTATGTACAGATCCAGCGACATCTAAAAGAGGTCAATTCCATCGAAGGAAAGATGAAGATCACCGATCATGAACTTGACAGCCTCATGAAGAACGTCGAGGAATTAAAATTCAGCAAGCCGGATCTCGCTGCAGGGTGGAATAACCAGGGTGCTGCACCGGGTAATTCCGGCCAGTACTCAGGAGCGGGCGCATCCCGTGACGGGGCACATGCGATCCATCCACACGACGCCGGATTCTGGCATGATCGCGGACTCGAGTTATGCAAGCTCGGACGCTATACAGAAGCTCTCGCCTCGTATGACCGGGCAATCTCTCTCATGCCGGATTACACGGAGGCGTGGATCGACCTCGGGAACACGCTCTTTGTTCTCTGCCGCTATACTGAAGCAGTCGCCTCGTATGATATGGCACTTGTCATCCACCCGGATAACATCGATGCGTGGAAAAACCGCGGGTTCGCGCTCTATAATTTTCGGCGGTACCCGGACGCGGTTACCTCGTATGACCGGGCCATCGCCATCAATCCCGGTTATGCCGATGTGTGGGTTCTCCGCGGACTGGCACTCGGGGAACTCGGCCGGTATAAAGAAGCGATTGCCTCGTATGACCGGGCCATTGCCATCAACCCGGATGACGCCACGGCGAAACAGAACCGGGAAACCGCACGAAAAAACCTGGCCTGATCCATACCTTTCCTGACGGGATACAGCGTGGGCCGGTGCGGGTTCCGGCAGGGAACCGGGCGGTTATCCGGAGGAAGGAGGTGACAGAGGGTCTCATGAGGGGTGTTTTTTGCCGTTGTGCTGCGTCTGCGGTACGGCAGACCAGGTAATCGCGGGGACTGAACGGTTTAAAAAAGAGATGAGGCAGGGGTAAATTTTTTTTCCGAGAGAAATACCAGGCCAAAAAAGGCGCATCAGGGCCCCCATCCCCTTTCGGGAGAGGCGCCCCCGACAAGGGCACACTACCGGATTTCGTTCAGTTTCTGAACTTTATCAAGATACATTCTCAACTGTCTGACAAGACTCTCAAAACCCGATGACACCGCGATCTGGTACGCCTCCTCCAGCAGGGGCAGGGCTTCCCCGGGATCCTGTCGTTCGTACAAAAATATGCCTGCCTGGTTGGTCAGTGACAACACGATCCCTTTTTTATTCCCGATCTCCCGGCAGATCCGTTCCTTTTCCCTGTGGAGTCTCCATGGCCCGGTCGGATGCCCCGTTGTCCCGGTAGATGAGCGCCTGGTTCCCCAGGGACCTCTGCAGCCCGTCCTTGTTCCTGATTTCCCGGCAGATCCGTTCCTCTTCCTTGTGGAGTTCCATGGCACGGTCGGGCTCCCCCAGGTCCCGGTGGATGAGCGCCTGGTTCCCCAGGGACCTCTGCAGCCCGTCCTTGTTCCTGTTTTCCCGGCAGATCTGTTCCTGTTCCCTGAAAAGTTCCACGGCACGGTCGGGCTCCCCCAGGTCCCGGTGGATGAGCGCCTGGTTCTCCAGGGACCTCTGCAGTTCGTCATTGTTCCCGAGTTTCCGGCAGATCTGTTCCTGTTCATTGAAGAGTTCCATGGCGCGGTCGGGTTCGCCCCGGTCCCGGTAGATGAGCGCCTGGCTGCCAAGGGACCTCGCCAGTCCTTCCTTGTTCCCGAGTTTCCGGCAGATCTGTTCCTGTTCCCTGAGGAGATCCAGGGCGTGGTCATCATCCTTTGGCCGTGCAGCGCGGGGTTCTTCTCGTCTCCCGCCGGGGGGGATCGCCCGCGCCAGGTTGTCCGGCTCTTCCCGCCCGGGCACCGCGGCGGCCAGCAGTTCCTCAAGGTCCTTTCTCGGACGCTGTGCAGCCTCACGCTCCCGGACGACATGGGCCAGCTCCGTTTTCTGCGCATCCAGCTCCTCGCGGAGCCTGGCATGTTCTGAACGGAGTGCCTGCAGTTCCCTGTCCTTGGCGCACACGGTCTCCCCGGGGTCCTTTTCCGCGCAGGGGCGCTGGCGCTTCTCCTCTCCTGCCGGGGCAGTCGCCTCCTCCATGATTACTGCCCTTTTCTTCCGCCGGGCATCGCGCTGCCCCGTTACGCCCTCCTTTTCCGCGGCAGGCGCGGTCTCCTTTTTTTCCCTCTCCGGCCGGAGCACCGCGATCTGTATATCGATCAGGACTTTCCAGGCGGGGAATTTTTTTACTGCTTTTACGGTCTCCCTGAAATACTCGTCTATTCCCCATTTTTCTTCCGGCATATCGAAATCCGGAAGATTGATTCCCTGTTCACCGAGTTTTTCCTTCAGGGGGATATTGCCGACGGGGTCTTCATTTGTCCACTCGATCCGGTAGGAAGCCGGGTCTCCCTCGCGCCTGATACCGAGGGGTATGAGGATAAGGGGGGCTTTTGCCGGTTTCTGCGATGACGGAGATTCGTACCATTCGAGAAAACCAAGGGCAAGCCAGAGGACTGCAGGACCCTGTTCTTCATGAACAGGTGCGGATTCCTCGTAAAGAGAGAGAAGGCGTTTTTGCAGTGATTCCTGGTCCAGTTCCGTCTGCAAAAAAGGATCTGTATGTCGGCCGCCAGCCCGGTCCCCCGGCCTGGTACCGGACAAAAGGGGTGAACCTGCGGTGATATCTTCTTCTGTTATCGTGAAGCGGGGAGAGGTTACGATAACCTTTTTCCCTGGATCCGGGGAGGGCTCTTTTGCGGGGAGAAAACGCATGGCCCTGCCCTTCAGGACAAGGATGTCATAGAGTTCCCGGGGGTCTTCATCGACAATTTTTATTAATCGTGTTTTTGCCGGCCGATAATTGATCAGACAACTGCGAAGAGCGGGATCAGGTGATTTTTTTCCCGCATCCTCAGGGTGATCAGGGGGGGTTACCACGGTGTTCACGGCCAGATGTATTTTAGTGATATTATTGTTCTATCAGCGTTTAAGGTATCGATTCAATCACTATGGTACCAGGCCTGATCCCTGCCCGTTTACTTCAGGAATCCAGGGTATCGGTTCCGGGGGGCACTCATAGTGCTTTCACACGAGGGGGAGCATGATGATGTGACGGTACATCCGCACGTCATGGCCCCGACAGATCACGTGTATCACGTCAGTGCACCATAAATCCATCGAACAGGTAAAAGCCGGTGAGCCGGCTTCGCCTGCCAGGCACCCCCGGGGGCAATCGCCGGATTTTTCAGGGCCGGAACCGGGCCCGGGGACGCAGCCGACGGGATCTGCCCGCCTGACCGGCCGGATCAAAACCGCACTGCCCGGCACAAAAAAAGGAAAAAAGAATCCTGAAAAATTCCAAAAACTTCACTAAAAATATTCACCAGTCCATAGTGTAGTTCCTTAAAAAAAATTATACGGAGAGGTAGTCCGACGGGTTGGGCATCTGCTCTTTTAAGCCCTTCCTCTTCCGGATCGCGACTACGACGTCTTTTACCATGTTGTTGGGGACCAGCTCGAATCCCGAGAACTCGGTGTTCCACATCGCACGGCCTTCGGTCGCGGACCGGATGTCGCCGGGCAAACCCGAAGAGCTCGGCAACCGGGGCTTTCCCGACCACCGTGATCGTGTCGCCCTCGCTCTGCATATCGAAGACCTGGCCGCGCCGTCCCTGGACCTGGGAGGTCGCGGCGCCCATCTGGTCCATCGGGACCGTGATCTGGATCTTCTGGACCGGCTCGAGGAGTGAGTCGCCCGCGATGAGCATCCCGCCCTTGATCGCGCCACGCACCGCCGGGATGACCTGTGCCGGACCACGGTGGATCGCATCTTCATGCAGCTTGACATCGACAAGCGTCATCTTGAGGTTCTGGACCGGTTCATCGGCAAGCGGGCCGCCGGCAAGAGCCTCGTTGATACCCTCAATGATCAGTTCCATTGTCTCGTTGAGGTACTGGACGCCTTTTGTCATATCGATGAGCATATTCGTGCCCTTGATATGCTTGACGTTCTTTGCCTCGTCCTTGCCCATACCGGCTTTCAGGAGCACATCACGGCGCTCGATTGCCTGCTGGTTCATCGAGACCTCACCGGCTTTTATCAGGCTGACGATCTCATCGGGAAGGGGCTCGAGGTCGAAGTAGAACCGGTTGTGCCGGTTCGGGGACTTGCCTTCGACTGATTCCACCTTGCCGGTGACCGTCTCACGGTACACCACGATCGGCTCGGAGGTGACGATCTCGACGCCCTTGTCACGCTTGATACGGCCCGTGACGATCTCGAGGTGCAGCTCGCCCATACCGGAGATCAGGTGCTCGCCCGTCTCTTCGTTGATGGCGATGCCGAGCGTCGGGTCTTCCTTTGCTACCTGCCGGAGCACTTCGACGAGCTTTGGCAGGTCCTTCATGTTCTTTGCCTCGACCGCAACGGTCATGACCGGTTCGCTGTAGTGCTTGAGCGACTCGAACGGCGCCATCTCCATGAGGGTAGTGACGGTCGAACCGACCATCGCGTCCCTGAGGCCGGTGACTGCCGCGATGTTCCCCGCGACAATCTCCTCGACCTCCACGCGCTTCGGGCCCATGAAGATACCGACCTGCTGGAGCCGGTTCTCCTTCTTTGCGGAACCCATGACGTAGAGGCTGTCGCCCCTTTTGAGGCTGCCCGAAAAGAGACGGCCGGTGGCAACTTCGCCCGCGTGGGGGTCGAACGAGATATCGGTGACCATCAGGCCGACCGGGCCGGCTGCGTCGCAGGTGATCATCGCCTTTCCTTCCCTGGACTCCTTGTCGCCGTGCCAGATAACCGGGATACGGCGTTTCTGTGCCACGAGCGGGTCCGGGAGGTGGTGCACGACCATGTCGAGCACGACTTCGTAGAGCGGGCTGTTCTTCGCGAGGTACTTCATATCGCCGGCACGGCACTTCTCGAACACGTCCTTGAACGAGACGCCGCCCTTCTTCATGTACGGCACCGAGACTGCCCAGTTGTAGAGCGCAGAGCCAAAGGCGACCGTGCCCTGCGAGGCATCGAGTTTCCAGCCGTTGTTGTACGACTCCTCATTCATGCCCTTGATGAGCTTGTTGACCTTGTCGATGACTTTCCCGAGCCGGATCTGCATCTCGGTCTCATCGACCTTGAGCTCATTCACCAGCCTATCCACCTTGTTGATGAAGAGGACCGGGCGGACCTGCTCTTTTAAGGCCTGCCGGAGCACGGTCTCGGTCTGGGGCATCGTCCCTTCGACTGCATCGACGAGCACGACTGCACCGTCGACCGCACGCATCGCACGCGTCACGTCGCCGCCGAAGTCCACGTGGCCCGGCGTATCGATCATGTTGATGAGGTAGTCCTGGCCCTCATACTCGTGGACCATCGAGACGTTTGACGCATCGATGGTGATCCCCCGGGCCTGCTCTTCTTCATCCGAATCCATGAAGAGTTGCTTGCCCGCAAGTTCCTCGGAGATAATACCGGCACCCGCAAGCAGGTTATCGGACAGGGTCGTTTTGCCGTGGTCGATGTGCGCCACGATACCGATGTTTCTGATGTGCTTGGGGTCCTTCATGAGCTCGACTACACGCTCTACCGTTTTTTTGCCTCGTGCCATAAAATAACCTCAAAAAAAGATGTTTTAACGGGCGGATTTTGCGATCCGCTCTTTTTCTTCCTTTTTCCCGACCGAGTAACACTTCGCGTCGCCTTTCGAGGCGGCGATCAGTTCATCGGCAAGGATCGCGCTCGCGGGTTTCTTGCTCTTGCGCGAGGACTTCCAGACAGCCTCGGCAATGAAGCCGATGGCGGAGTCGACACGGCGCATGGGGGAGGTGTCGACTGATTTCGGGACATTGATGCCGCCGTATTTCAGCCGGACGGTCTCTTCCCGGGGACCGCAGTTGCCAATTGCCTCGACAAGCACTTCAATGGGGTTTCTCTTGGTCTTCTTGTTGATGAGTTCGAATGCATCCCGCACGATCCCTATTGCCAGCTCCTTCTTGCCGGTGTTATTCTCGGTCTGCATCAGGCTGTTGATCAGCCGTTCGACGATCATCATATTGGCCTTATTGAACTCCTGGCGCGAGTACTTGCCGCAGGAGTGGGGGATGATCTGGGGGGTGAGATTCACGTACCGGATAAGGCTCGGATCGGTTACCTTGACCTCGGATACATCCCACTTGTTGAAGAGCAGTTTCTTTACCTGGGGCTTTGCCTCAGGTGCAGCCTCGGTCTTTGCTTTTACTTCGCTTTTTGCTTCAGGTTTAGCTTTCGCTTTTACTTCTGCTTCTGCCATCACGGTCACCTGCGCGGTTTCTCTTTCCTGCCGATGACCATCTCGTGGAGGCAGACATTGTTCACGCTGGTCACGACGTACCGGACCCCGGGGATATCCCCCATGGACCGGCCCAGGCGGCCCCCGATGCCCTCGATCTCGACCTCGTCGTGCTCATCGATGAAGTTGATGGCGCCGTCGCCGACCGCGAACGCGGTGACCTGCCGGCCGTTCTTGATCAGCTGCACGCGGACGCACTTCCGGATCGCCGAGTTGGGCTGTTTCGCCTCGACACCGACTTTCTCGAGCACGATACCCCTCGCCTGTGGAGCGCCTTCCAGCGGATCCGACTTCACATCGAGGTTGAGTTCGCGGCGTGCGTAGTTCTTGTCGCTCCACCGGAATTTTTTTGAGTCCCGAACCAGTTTTCTGGCTGCAAATTTACCCTGTCCCATTAAAGAGCCTCATTTCAGTTGTTTTTGTGGTTATCGATAACCCACACTGAGATATATACTAAAGCGGGGAACCGATTTATAAATTGTGGCATCCCCCTGCCTGTCTTGTACTATTATCCCTCACTCGTAATAATATTATATCCTCCCGCCGCCAATCTGAGTGGCAATGACCGTCGCGATTTACAAGGAAGTCCAGATCGATGCCAGCCACCGGCTGCTCCATTACAAGGGGAAGTGCGCGAACCTCCATGGCCACCGCTGGAAGATCGAGGTCTGGGTTGAAGGCGAACCCGACGCGACGACCGGGATTTTGATCGATTACAACGTGATCAAGCAGGTCATCGCGAAGTACGACCACCAGATCATCCTCAACGCAGAAGACCCGATGGTCCCTGCCATCGAAAAATTCCAGCACGTGCTCACGACCCCGGGCGACCCGACAAGCGAACTGCTCGCGCGGGTCTTCCGGGACGACCTTGAAGAGATCTGCAAAGCGCAGCAGATCGCGGCGCACGTAACGAGGCTCCGGGTCTGGGAATCGCCGAACTGTTATGCCGAGATCATCGAATGAAGATTGCTGAAATTTTTACGAGTCTCCAGGGGGAGGGGAAAAACCAGGGGAAACCCTGCCTTTTTATCCGGCTCGCGGGCTGCAACCTTTCCTGCCGCTGGTGCGACACCGCGTATGCACGGGACGGCGGGACGGAGATGCGCTGCGGGGAGGTCCTCGAGTTCTGCTGGCGGAAGAACCCGCGCCAGGTCTGCATCACGGGGGGAGAACCGCTGCTCCAGAAAGATGCGCTCCTGCACCTGCTCACATCACTCCATAAGCGCGGGACTGATGTCGACATCGAGACGAATGGCACAATCGCGTTCACGGACGTGCAGCCGTATGCATCCATCTGCATGGACGTGAAGTGCCCGTCCTCGGGGGAGACAAGCGACCTGTCGCTCCTCGCCGCAATCCGGCCGCAGGACAGCGTGAAGTTCGTGGTCGGGGATGAGGAGGACTGCCGCTACGCGCACCGGGTCATGCAGGACCACCCCATCGCCGGCGAGTGCTTCTTTTCGCCGGTCTATGGCGCGGACTGCCGGCCGCTCGTGGACTACATCCTCGAAAACGACCTGCCGGTCCGGTTCCAGGTGCAGCTGCACAAGGTGCTCGGGGTGAAATGATGAAGGCGGTCTGTCTTCTCTCCGGGGGCATGGATTCCTCGACCCTTGCGTACCTGGTAAAGAGCAAAGGCTACGATATTCTCGCCCTCCACGCAAACTACGGCCAGCGGACGGAAAACAAGGAACGGGCCTGCGCGAAAAAGATCGCCGGGCTGCTCGGGGCCGGGGAGTTTACCGAGATCGACCTCCGGTACTTTTCGCAGTTCGGGGCGAGCAGCCTGACCGACCCCTCCCTCGCGGTCGACCGGTTCGACCCGGCCCGGGCGCACGTCCCCAACACCTACGTGCCGTTCCGGAACGCGAACCTGCTCGCCATCGCGACGAGTTATGCCGAGGCAAAAGGTGCCGGGGCGATCTTTATCGGCGTGCAGGCGCTCGACTATTCCGGGTACCCGACTGCCGGCCGGCATTCATCGATGCCTTCCGGCGCGTGATAGAACTGGGGACACAGGAGAATTCGCACATCGGACTCTTCACGCCGTTCATCCACATGACCAAGACGGATATCCTGAAGATCGGGAAAGAACTCCGGGTCCCCTACGAGCACACGTGGTCGTGCTACCAGAACGAGGACCGGGCCTGCGGGACCTGCGGCTCGTGCCATTTCCGGCGCGAGGCGTTTTCCGCGCTCGGGATGACCGACCCGGTCCCGTACGAGGTGTGAAGATGGAGATCTTCCGCGGCCGGCGCCTCTGGATCGAGCAATCGGCCGTCCGGTTCCCGAACGGGGTCGAGGCGGAGAAGGTGACCGTTCACCCCGGCAGTGCGGTCGCAATCCTGCCGGTCACCCCGACCGGGTACAGGCTCCTGCGCCAGTACCCGGTACGCGATCGGCCAGTACATCGTTGAGGCCCCGGCCGGGACGATGGAAGCGGGCGAGGACCCGGCAGCGACCGCACACCGCGAGCTCATCGAGGAGGCCGGTGTCGCGGCAAAAACGATGATCCCCCGGGGCTTCATCTATACCACGCCCGGCTATACCGACGAGAAGATCTGGCTCTTTGAGGCCCGGGACCTCGTACCCTCCCGGGAATTTGAAAAAGACGCCGATGAGGTGATCGAAGTCATGGATGTCACACGAGATGAAACGGACGCGATGGTTGCAGACGGCACCATCTGCGATGCAAAGACGATCTGCCTGATCCACCGGTGCAGGGGGGGATGAGCCTTGCGTGTCCTCCTTGTCGCCGCGGGTCTCGCCGTTCTTGTGGTGCTTGCCGCCTGCGCCGGCTGCACGAGCTCCGCCACCCCCTCGTATACCGTGGACAGCAACGGTGTCCTCTCGGTCACCTGCGCACCGGTCACGACAAACGAGACCGTGATCTTTGCAAACGCGACCTATACCGAATCGAAGATCATCCTGCACACGCAGACCGGTGACGTGGTCACGTACCTGAGTTACCCCAAAGCACCCAAGGCAGTGATGCTGTACTTGCCGGGGGCAGGGGAGAAGATCTCGGGTCACGCAGGGACGGATGGTCACCTATGCAGCTGACGGCTATGCCTTCATGTTCCTCGACTACCGGGGCCGGGGCGGGGAGACGGCCGGCTACCCGCTCAACCCCCAGACGGACTACGCGCTGTTCGAGAACAGGGAATGGCCCGAGTACTACCTGACCATCTGCGACATCTCGTCGGCCCGCGCCATGCTCGCCGCACGGTTCGGCGTCCCGGTCTACGCGGTCGGGGGCAGTAATGGCGGCCGGTACGCGGCTGTCGCGGCCGGGGTCGACAGGAACTTTGCCGGGTACGTGGGGATCTCCACCGCCGACTGGGGGATTAGGGACGCGGTGCTTGCCCAGGGCGGATCGGGGGATGTCCTCCGGTTTGCGACCTCGCTCGAGCCCAGCACCTACCTGCCCACGATCTCCCCGCGCCCGGTCTGGATGTTCCACAACGCGACCGACCCGATCATCCCGTTTGCCGACGGGCAGGCCCTCTTTGCGACCGCCAATCCGCCCAAGACCTTCATCGAGTTTAACGGAGACCACGGGATCAACCCGGATGTCGATGCCCGGCTCATAGCACTATGGGCGCAAATTTATGGTACGCAAACGTGAATAGGTACTGGCTTTAGGAGAGGCTGAATTCCGCTCATGACAGAACCCGGGGAGATGGACGACGCGCGCAAGCGCTACGAGTTCAAAAAGACACTCGAAAAACTCGAGGCGCAGGAAGGGGACGGGACGGAACTCATCACGCTCTACATCCCCCCCGACAAGCAGATATACGATGTGACAAACCAGCTCAAGGACGAGTACGGCCAGTGCGCGAACATCAAGAGCAAGCAGACCCGGACCAACGTCCAGAGCGCCATCTCCTCGATCCTGTCACGGCTCAAGTACTACAAGCGCCCGCCCGCAAAGGGCATGGCGGTCTTCTGCGGTACCGTAAAACTCTACGGCGACCGCACCGACCTCCAGTGCACGCTCATCGAGCCGCCCGAGCCCCTCAACCTCTACATGTACCGCTGCAGCTCGAACTTCGAGCTCGAACCCCTCAAGCAGATGCTCGAGGAGAAGTACGTCTACGGCCTGCTGGTCCTCGACCGGCGCGAGGCGTACTGGGGATTTTTGCGCGGCAACCGGATCGAACCGATCGGGGGTTCGACCTCCACCGTACCAGGGAAAATGCGAAAGGGCGGCCAGTCGGCAGCCCGGTTCGGCCGGCTCCGGGAGATCGCGATCAACGAGTTCTACACCAAGGTCGGCGAGCGCTCGAGCGCAATCTTCCTTGCCGAGAAGAACTTCTTCGAGCGCTTCAAGGGCCTTTTGATCGGCGGCCCGAGCCCGACCAAAGAGGAGTTCGAGGCAGGGAACTTCCTCCACCACGAGGTCCAGAAAAAGATCATCGGCCTCTTTGACGTCGCGTATACCAATGAAGACGGCCTGCCCGAGCTCGTGGATGCCGCAAAGGACGCACTCTCCGGAATGGAGGTCGTCAAGGAGAAGTCCCTCATGGAGCGGTTCCTTAAAGAACTGGTCAAGGACAACGGCCTTGCCGCCTATGGGGAGGAGAGCATCAGGAAAAACCTCGAGCTCGGCGCGGTCGACACGCTCCTCCTCTCCGCAAACCTCCGCAAGTCCCGGCTCAAGATCAAATGCCAGAGCTGCGACTACACCGCGGAGCAGACCGTGAGCATGCCGGTGGGAAAGACCGTCCGCGACATCGAGCTTGGCTCGTGCCCGAAGTGTACTGCGCCGCTCGTGCTCGGCGAGGAGACCGATATCATCGACGAACTGGCAAAACTTGCGGACCTCTCCAGCGCAAAAGTGGAGCTGATCTCGGATGACTTCGAGGAAGGCTCGATCCTCTTCTCAGCATTCGGCGGGATCGCGGCCATCCTCCGGTACAGGACGGGATACTAAATGGTTTTTGACACCACGACAATAATAAGAAAAGCACTGGCGGAATGCACGGGCACCGGGGACGTCCCGCTTACCGATGGCGGGGAGCACGCTGACCTCGCCTCGACCGTCGCGTTCGGCCTTGCAAAAGAGAGGAAACAGGCACCGGTAAAAATAGCGCAGGATATTGTTGCAGCGCTCAAAAACAACAAAGATCTCGCGGAGCAGGGCATCACGGTCGAGGCCCGGGGCCCGTACATCAACTTCGTCTTCGGCAGCGCCTACGTGAGTGCGGCCCTCAAAGCCGCCACGCAGCCCGGCTACGGCTCGCTCCCGGCAAAGGAGACCCGGGTCGTGCTCGAGCACACGAGCGCGAACCCGAACGGCCCCCTCCACGTGGGCCACATCCGGAACTCCATCATCGGCGACACGCTCGCCCGTGCATTCCGGAAGGCCGGCTTCCGGCTCGAGGTCCAGTACTACGTCAACGACATGGGCCGGCAAATCGCGATCGTCGTCTGGGGCTTCGACCACCTCGACCATGCACCCCACGAAGGCGAGAAAGAGGACGCCCACATCGCCCGGGTCTACATCGAGGCCAACCGGGAGATCGAAAAAGACCCCGGGATCACGGCGCAGGTCGACCAGCTCATGCAGCTCGTGGAGGGCGGGGATGCAGAGACGGCAAAAAAGTTCCGCAGGGAGGTCTCCCGCTGTCTCGACGGTTTTGCGGTCACGATGAAGGACCTCAACGTGAAGCACGACCGGTTTGTCTGGGAGAGCGATTTTGTCAGGAACGGCGACACAAAAAGGGTTATCCGGAAGATCGAGAAACTCCCGCAGGCCCGGACCGAAGAGAACCTGCTTTCGCTCGACCTCGCGGAGTTCGGCTTCAGGAACAAGTACGTGATCCGGCGGAGCGACGGCACCTCGGTCTACGCGGCCCGCGACCTCGCGTTCCATACCTGGAAGAGCGCAAACTTCGACCGGGTCATCGATGTGCTCGGCGCCGACCACAAGCTGATCGGGGCGCAGCTCCAGTGCACCATGAAACTCCTTGGCGAGAAGGCCCCGGAGATCGTGCACTTCGAGTTCGTCTCGCTTCCCGAGGGCTCGATGAGCACCCGGGCAGGAAAGTTCGTCTCTGCCGACGACCTGATCGCCGAGGTCACGAAGCGTGCCTTCACGGAGGTCACGACCCGCCGGCCGGAACTTGACGAGGAGACACGCACAAACATTGCAGGATCCGTCGCCCGGGCCGGCATCCGGTACGATATCGTGAAGATCTCGCCGGAGAAGAGCACGGTCTTTGACTGGAAGGAGGCGCTTGACTTCGAGCGCCAGAGCGGCCCGTACATCCAGTACGCCCACGCCCGGGCGTGCAGCATCCTGGACAAAGCCGGCACCTTCACCGAATGCTACGATCTTGAAACCGGACAGGAAATAGTGCTTGCAAAGAAGATCGCAAAGTTCCCGGGGGTCATCGAAAAAGTGGTCGCCGAGCTCCGCCCGCACCTGCTCGCAACCTACGCCCACGAGCTCGCCGACACCTTCAACACATTCTACCACTACGAGCCGGTCTTAAAAAGCGAGGGAAAGGTCCGCGACCGCCGGCTCACCCTCGTGAAGGCCGTGCAGAACACCTTACAAGAGTCGCTTGAGACGCTCGGGATCGATGCCATCCGCACCATGTGACGCCCTGCGTAAGCAGGGGTACCTCTTCTTTTCACCGGCTTCTTCGGCCGCGCTCAAGCCCTGCCTCTGGTGCAAGCGGGCCCTTACCGGCGGCGACATGTGCTACAAGCACCAGTTCTACGGGATCGAGAGCCACCGCTGCGTCCAGATGACCCCGACACTCCGCTGCAACCAGCGCTGCCTCTTCTGCTGGCGCTCGTTCGAGCACGAGGCGGCAGAGGAGGAGGAGTGCCCGCCGGAGACGATTCTCGCCGGCGTAAAAAAACTCCAGAAGAAAGCGCTTGCCGGCTACAACGCGGTGCTGGACAATTCCGTGACCGAAGAGCGCTGGCAGGAGGCGCTCACGCCACGGCACGTGGCAATCTCCCTGTCGGGAGAACCCACCCTGTACAGCCGGCTCCCGGAACTCGTCGATCTCTTCAACGCGGACGGCTACACCACGTTCGTGGTGAGCAACGGCACGAACCCGGACATGCTCGCCCGGTGCCGGCCATTCCAGCAGTATGTCTCGCTCGATGCGCCGGACGTGGAGACGTATGAAAAGACCTGCCGGCCCATGGGCGATGCGGAAGGGTACTGGGACAGGATCAAAGAGAGCCTCGGCGGGCTCTCCACAAAACGGTCTGCCGTGCGGATCACGCTCGTCGCCGGGCACAATGATACCGCCCCGGAAAAGTATGCCGTGCTGCTGCAGGATGCGGGGGCAACGTTTGTCGAGGTCAAGGGATACATGTATCTGGGATACAGTAGAAACCGTTTGCAACGGAACAATATGCCGGAGCATGCACAGGTGCGGGATTTCGCAGAGCGGATTGCCGCATCGTGCGATTATACGATCCGGGATGAAAATCCCTTAAGCAGGGTCATCTGCATGGAGCGTGTGTAAAAATGAGATTCAACCCCCAGGACTGGAAAGAAAAATCCCGTGCGAACTTCGAAAGGGCATGGCACGAAGGCCCGTCTGTCGTCACCCCGCCATGCGAGGACAAAAAATATCCCCGCCTCCGGTACACCCGGGCCAGGGAGCACCCGATCTTTGAGACCATCAACCGGCTGCGCGGGATCTACCTCTCGATAGGTTTTGACGAGTGCGAGAACCCGGTGATCGTCGAGGAGAGCGACATCTACCGGCAGTTCGGCCCCGAGGCGATGGCCGTCCTCGACCGGGTCTTCTACCTCGGCGGCCTCCCGCGCCCGAATGTCGGGATCGCGAAGAAACAGCTCGACGAGATCAACGAGATCCTCCAAAGCCACAAGAGCCCGCTCGTCCACGGCCACCCGGTACCGGCAGGCGAGGGCGGCCATACCGGGTTCCAGCCGATGACAAAGGAGACCGAAGAAAGGCTCCGCGAGACCCTCCACGCGTACAAGAAATCGGAGATCGATGGCGACGAGCTCACCTTCGAGCTGGCAAAAGTCCTCGGGGTGGATGACGGGATTGTCGTGCATATCCTCGATGCCGTCTTCCCGGAGTTCAGGTCGCTCGTGCCCGAGTCCTCGAGGAGCACCCTCAGGAGTCACATGACGAGCGGGTGGTTTTTAACGCTCGGCTCGATCTGGGAGCGCACGCCGCTGCCCATCCGGCTCTTCTCGGTCGACCGCTGCTTCCGGCGCGAGCAGGCAGAGGGCCCGACCCGGCTCATGACCTACCATTCCGCGTCCTGCGTGGTTGCCGGCGAGGATGTCACCATCGAGGACGGCAAGGCCGTGAGCGAGGCGCTCCTCTCAGCGTTCGGGTACGAGGACTTCCGGTTCCAGCCTGACGAGAAGCGCTCCAAGTACTACATGCCGGACTCGCAGACCGAGGTCTACGCAAAGCACCCGGTGCACGGCTGGGTGGAGGTGGCGACGTTTGGCATGTACTCTCCTTCGGCCCTCGGCGAGTACGGCATCGGCGTCCCCGTCATGAACCTCGGGCTTGGCGTCGAGCGGCTCGCGATGATCGCGTACAATGCAGACGACGTGCGCCAGCTCTCGTATCCCCAGTTCTTCCCCCGGCCGCTTACCGACCGGGAGACCGCACGCGCCGTACACCTCAGGGAGGAGCCGGTCACGCCGGAAGGAAAGGTACTCGCGCTCGCGATTGCGCGGGTCGCGGCAGCGAATGCCACGGCACAGGGGCCCTGCTCCTTTGAGGTGTGGGACGGCACTCTCTGCGGCACGCACGTTAAGGTGAGCGTCGAGGAGACCGAAGCGAACGCGAAGCTCTGCGGGCCGGCGTGCGCAAACGAGATCTTCGTCCACGAGGGAAATATTCTCGGCGTTCCCGATGCCGAGAAGTGGAAGGACGTGCGCACACAGGGCGCCCCGACCGGAATCTCCTATCTCGGTGCTGCCTCCGCGTTTGCGGCAGCAGGGATCGAACAGGCAGCCCGGTGCGGAAAGGGAACGCTCGTGCAGGTCAAGATGGCAAAGCACCCCAGCGACCTCAACCTCAGGATCGAAGAGTTCGCGATGCGGGCCATTACGGACACAAAGAAGAAGATCGATGTCAGGGGACCGGTCTTTTTAGCGGTAAAATCCACTCTTTTAGAATAAATCATTTTTTTGTTCTGCCGAAATCCTGTCAGGCCATACTGACGCTCTTGTGGGGGCTTCGCCATAAGGCTTTCGCCCCCGCGCGCTTGGGCATCCCCCATCTGGCGATAACCTCTCATGAGGTTAGCAGGAGAAATGGGAACGATACCGGAACACCAAACGGGGGGTCAAGGGGACGCTCCCCTTGGGCTGCCTAGAGCCGAAAAATCAAAACAATTTTGGGGACAGATGCAACGGAATCATCAACCGGAAATGTGGTAAAATGGACTATGAAAATCTGATGGAAAAAGCGCGGAGAATATCAAAGAACGTGACAGGACAGGGACGGAAAATGGTTTCATATCGACTCAATCTGATGATATGCATCACCACGGCGGTTGCTTCGATTCAGGAGGGATTACAACAAATGATTTTGACCCCCTCTGGAAGGGAGGAGAAGGGGGTCTACCCTGAGCTGATACATTCTGGAACAGTAATAATCCCCGGATATCACACACTGGGATGAGAGGGGGAGTTCTACAGAACCAGAACTATAGTAACGGGAATTCCGTGTGGACGTATCAGTTCCGGTCCTGCAAAAAAATCCGCCGGTGGATGATCCGCCACGAGAGGATGAGCTGGACAAGATCGGTCGCGGTGACCATCGTGCGGTTCTCGAAGATCGCGATCGGGTGGACCCCGGTCTGCTGCTCGATGCTTCGTTCCAGTTTCCGGACGGTCTCGTAGTTCATCTCGCCATCAAAAGTCAGCGCCCGCATCCGGGCGCAGGCCACGTCCTCGGTCGAGAACTCGATCATGAAGTTATGGTCGTGGAACGAGAGGAGCGAATACAGGTCGATATTGAGATCGATGTCTTCAATCATCCGGTCCATCCGGTGCTGGAGGAGGGAGATCCGGTAGATATTTTCCGCTTCCCCTTTCTCTTTCCCGTACCGGGAACTGCTGATGCGGATGACGGCATCTGCGAGACAGCGCTGGGGTGCGATATAGGTCTCGTAGTCCTTCTCCCGTCGGGTGATTTCTTCAGTGACCTCGGCAGGGGAATACCCGCGCACCCCGGTATCGCGCCGCCGCTTCCACGCGTACTTGACTTCGGCATCCGGGTCAACAAAGACAGAGAAATCCATGAGTTCCCGGAGCCGGGGCGTAAAGAGCGTGTGAAGCCCTTCGAGGATAATGATCTTTTTTGATGCAAACGGGACCGGGGGACCGAAGGTCCCGGTCTCATGGTTGTAGACCGGTTTTGTGATCGCACGTCCATCCCTGAGCCGCTCCACGTCCGTTTCAAGCTGCACAAGGTTGTTCGCATCCGGGTGGAGCGGGGTGATGTCAAGCCGCTTTCGCTCCTCCCGGTTGTACCGGTGGTAATCGTCAAGGGTGATGGTCGCGACCAGGTCCGGGCCGAAGATCTGGCGGATGGCGTTCGTGAACGTCGTCTTCCCGGACCCGCTGTCACCGGCGACACCGATCACAAAGACCAGCGGAGACCGGCCGATGATCTCCTTGAAGTGGGGAATACGCGGCATGCTAACGGTACCTGCGATGCCATCGGTCTTAAGGGCGCGGGTGGAAAAGTTTCCGATCAGGGGCCGGCATCCCGTGATGTTAGAAATATATAACAAGAAACATCTTTAAATGTTAGAAATAAATAACACCATGCCCACAAGGGGAGAGGAGCCGGGGGATACCTGCTGTACTGCCATCGGTAAAATCTATTCCCGGTACGGCATGCGCCAATCATCACGGGACCACATGATATCATTTTACCGGCGCACGCCCCAGGCCAGGCGAGCGTGAACCAATATGCAGACAAGGATCAGGGAATACCGGACCCGGTACTCCTTAACCCAGGAAGACCTCGCACAAAAAACCGGAGTGCGTCGGGAGACCATTGTCTTTCTCGAACAGGGAAAGTACAACCCTTCGCTCAGGCTTGCACACGATATTGCAAAGGCCCTGCACGTGCCGATCGACGACCTGTTCATCTTCGAAGATGACGAGCCCGAGCCGGAGCGCCGGGTCGTGCTCGTGGATTAACCGGTTACGAAGCGGCAGGTTCCGGCCCGGACGGGTACCCGGCCGTCTCACCGTTAACCGGCACCGTGATGAAGTCGCCGAGAATTTTTACGGTCGCCTCCTTGTCGAGCGGGACATTGTCGTTGCCGCACTTCGGCGAGTAGATGCAGGAGGGGCAGCCTTTCCGGCACGGGCAGTCGCGCACCAGCTCGGTACGCGCTCAGAAAGAGTGCGGGGAGGAGGGTGAATGCCTTCTCCGCAAGACCGATCCCTCCTTCGTACCCGTCATAAACAAAAATCGTCGGCTCTCCGTTCTCACCAAATGCGGGAGTGGACAGCCCCCCGATATCCCAGCGGTCGCACATGACGTGGAGGGGCATGAGGGCAATGAGCGCGTGTTCAGCGCCGTGCAGCCCCCCGGCAAGATCGAGACCGGCGGCGGTGACGGCTGCAGCGGAGGGGTCGGGCAGGACCAGCCAGAACGCTTTTGTCCGGAACGTGAGCGGCGGGAGGTTGAGCGGCTCGACGCCTAGGATCGTGTCGCCTTTCTTGATCTTGTAACCGGTGTACTGCTCGGTCACTTCCACATCGCCAAACGCACATTTTGTGCCATTTACGTCCCGGGTCTCCAGCGTTTCGATGACGCGGAGGTCCACCTCTTTTAATGGCTGCGTATAATAATCCACATCGGTCTCGCTCACCCGGACCGTGTGGGTCTCAAGGTCCATCTCGTTTACGATGTAAGTCTCGCCCTGGTGGAGCATGATCGCCCCCTTGTGCGCCTCGCGGTAGGCCTGTGCCCGGTCCATGGTCTCAAGCAGCCTGCCATGGCACAGGATCCGGAAACTTTCGGCTGCCATGCCGTCAAGACTCACCACATCGGCAGCCCGACCCCGGCCGGCATACACCCACCCCCGCGGCGTCTTTTTGATCAGGTTGCTTTCCGCAAGCCCGGCAAGGAGGGGTGCAAACGATTCGCCGAAAAACCCGGCATCTGCCTCTTCGCGTAACGGCAGTTCTGCCGCGGCGCAGAGCAGGTGCCCCGAGACGATGTACGGGTTCTCCGTATCGATGATCGCATGCTCGTGCGAGCGGGAGAAAAAGGCATCCGGGTGGTGCATGAAGTACTGGTCGAGAGGGTTTGCCTGCGCTACGAGCACCGCAAGCGACTCGGCGCCTTTCCGGCCGGCACGGCCTGCCTGCTGCCGGGTCGACATCATGGTCCCCGGGTACCCGTCTATGATCACCGCATCGAGCGAGCCGATGTCGATGCCAAGTTCGAGCGCGTTCGTGGAGACCACGCCCCGGATCTCCCCGCTCTTGAGCTGCCGCTCTATCGTGCGGCGTTCCTCGGGCAGGTAGCCGGCCCGGTACGCTGAGATGCCCTGGGCCAGCCGAGCAGACGTGCGCCGGGCGTCCTCCCGCGTCCAGAGAGTGACCAGCTCCGCCATCTTCCGTGAACCGGTAAAGCAGAGGGTCTGGAGATCGCCTTTTACGCAGGAGAGCAGGAGGTCTTTTGTCTCCTGGTGGGCAGAGCGTTCCCCGATCCCGTCGTAGAACGGGTTGTAGAGCACAAAGTGCCGGGTCCCGTGCGGTGAGCCGTCGGTGTCGACCAGCGTGAAGGGCCGGCCCACAAGCCGACCGGCAAACTCCTCAGGGTTTGCGAGGGTTGCGGTCGAGAGGACAAACTGAGGGTCGGCACCATAGGCACGTGCGATCCGCAGGAGACGCCGGATCAGGAGCGCGATCTGGGACCCGAATACCCCGCGGTACCGGTGAGCCTCATCGATCACGACAAATTTCAGGTGCGAGAAAAACGGGCTCCACTTCGCGTGCCACGAGAGCACCTGGTGGAGCTCGTAGGGGTTGGAGATCACGATCCGGGCATGCTCACGGATGGCCACCCGTTTCGACTGCGGCGTGTCGCCATCATAGATCGCCGGTTTTGCCGGGATGCCGGTAAACTTCTCCATCGCCCTGAGCGTTACATACTGGTCGTTTGAGAGGGCTTTTGTGGGGTACAGGTAGAGCGCCCGGGCGTCCGGGTCGGCGACGAGGCCGGTAAAAACGGGGATGTTGAACGCGAGGGTCTTGCCGCTTGCCGTGGGTGTGGTGATGATCACGTTTTTCCCGGCGCGGAGACTGTTGATCGCTTCGCACTGGTGCGAATACAACCGGATACCATTCCCGTTGAGGTAGGCGTCAAGCGCCCCCGGGAGTGGCGCGTCAAGCGTGCCAAACCGGGCAGGTTCCGGATCCGAGACCTGGTGACAGGTGACCCGGCTGCGGTATACCGGGTTTGTCCCGAGGAGCCGGACCACGTCATCGACAGCCACAGGTCTCCCCCAGCAGGTAAAAGAAGAGATACGCGAGCGAGACCACGTCCTGCCGGTTGTGGTCGACAATCGGGACAAGGGGTCCGCAGTTTTGGGTCCTCAGGTAGGTCTCGTAGAACTCCGGCACCATCTGGCCGGGGACGTCATCGGCCCGGGCAACCCCGAGGACTGTAGATTCAAGTGTGGAGAGCCGGCACGAGGCAAACTGTCCCTTCCACCGGCGCCTTGAGAAGTGCAACACGTCAAAATGCGGGATGCGGGAGATCGCACCAAGACCGTAGTAGGCGAGCCGGTCCTGCACGTAGGGCAGATCGAACGCCTTGCCGTTGAAGGTCACGAGTGCAGGACGCCTGCCTGAACACTGCTCCGCGGTTGCCGAGAGGGCAGCGGCCTCTTCGCAGATATCGCGCAGCAGGTACTGGCGGACAATGAGGCGTCCGTGTTCGATGGTTCCGACACCAAAGAGGATGATTGGCCGGGAAAAGAGCCCAAGCGTCTCGATATCGAGGAACACGTAATCTTCCGGTTCAAACGAACCGGCCGTCCCAAGGGCAAACGGGTGAGACTTCGCGTGCCGGCTGCCGACAAGGTCCATCATATCGGCCGGGTCTGCACGGGCCAGCCGTTCAAGCACCTGCCGGGCCGCATACCGGAACTTCGGGTGTTCCGTAAGATCCACAATCGTCCGGTAGCCCCGCGCTTTCAGGCGCCGCTCCGACACTTCCCCAACCCTGCGCACGAGCGTGAGATCGCACAGCATCTCACGGGAGAGGCGTCCAGGGTCGACTGCGGTGGCGGGAAGGGGGTGCCGGCTCTCCAGCACGATGCAGGAGCCACCGTCATTTTGGATCTCCCTGCCGGGAAACAGGGTATCGAATGCAACACCATCATACCGGGCGACCAGCCGGTCAAGCAGGGCGCGGGCCTTGTCATATTCCGAAGAGAGGACGCAGCTGCCGGCAAGGCCTGCACCAAAGACATTCCCGTCACGGACAACATCGTATTCTCTCAGGGCGTCCATCCGCTGCTGCCAGAGCGCCCCGATCCTGCTTTCTGCCTGCATGGCGGCCATCTGTACCTGAACGTCCGGGGACTGTGCAGTTAAAGGCCGGCCGCGGAGGGTGAAAGTGAAGCGAACCCTCATCATGAAGCCACGCACACCTTTTTTAAGATGATCACGATCCTCCAGCACGGGGAGCATGAACCTGCGGGCACCATCGCGGAATACCTGGAGGCCCACAACGAACCCTTCCGGACCCTCCGGCTCCACAATGGCGATGTGCTCCCCCGCGACCCGCCCGACCGGCTTATCATCCTTGGCGGCCAGATGAGTGCCAATGATG
This sequence comes from uncultured Methanoregulaceae archaeon, assembly GCA_963805035.1. Lineage (GTDB taxonomy): Archaea > Halobacteriota > Methanomicrobia > Methanomicrobiales > Methanospirillaceae > Methanoregula. The sequence continues at coordinate 126,393 of CAWDSU010000011.1, forward strand.
AGGGCGCCTGGCCGTTTCTTTCCCCGGAAAAGAAACTGGTGCGGGAAGCGGTCGCCCGTGATTCCGTGATTCTCGGGATCTGTCTCGGCGCCCAGATGATTGCTGCAGCGTGCGGGAAACGGGTCTATCCACAAGAGAAGGAACGTGGCTGGCGGACAATCCGTGGCTGTGCACCGGCATGGCACCATCTCTTCCCGGCAACGTTTCCGGTCTTTCACTGGCACACCGAGACCTTCGATCTCCCCAAAGGGGCAGAGCTCCTCGCAACGGGCAGTGCAGTCCCCAACCAGGCGTTCCTGCTCGGCCATGCGCTCGGCGTCCAGTTCCACCCGGAGGTGACTGCCCCCGTGATCGCGCAGTGGGCAAAGGATCTCGACGACGCAGAACGGCTTATGCTGATCAGGGAGACCCGTGAGAGGATTGAAGGAAACCGGCAGCTCTGCACCGCACTTATGGACGCATTCTGTGCCGGCTGGAGCGAGTAAGAAGGTGGATGCTGGATGACAATCAGGAACGTGAAAGGATTTCTCATCGATATTGACGGTGTGCTCTCTACCGGCGACACCGCCATTCCCGGTGCACGGGAGGCGCTTGCGTTGCTCAAAAACCAGGGCTATCCGTTCCGGTGCGTTTCCAACTCAACGCGGAGGTGCCGGGCGACGATCGCCGCCCGGCTGGAGACCATGGGGTTCGATATTCCCGAACACTCAATCTTTACCCCGCCGCTCGCAGCGGTCCGGTACCTGCAGGAGACCGGGAAACACCGGGCATACCTCCTCACGACCGGGGATGCAGACCGGGACTTTGCAGGAGCCTGCTCCGATGACGGCACAACCACCGTTGACTATGTCATTGTCGGGGACGCGGGTGACCGGGTGACCTACGCGAGCATGAACCACGCATTCCGCTGCCTGATGGGGGGGGCAGGGCTCATCGCGCTCGAAAAAGACCGGTACTGGATGGCACCCGACGGGCTGTCGCTCTCGGCCGGGCCGTTTGTCACGGCCCTTGAATCAGCAACGGGAAAAACCGCGATGGTCGTCGGAAAACCCGCCAGGGCATTCTTCGATCTCGCGCTGCGCGATATGGGGCTATCCGCTGACGGAGTCCTGATGGTCGGAGACGACATCCTTACCGATATTGGCGGGGCACAGGCCGCCGGGATGCGGGGCATCCTCGTCAGGACCGGCAAGTTCCGTACACATGCACTCGAAACCAGCGGTGTAAGACCTGACGCGGTTATAAATTCTGTCGGGGATATCGGGACTATCCTGTGAAGGTAAGGACCATGCAGCGGACCGAAAAATCCCTCGCTTTCATAATCATCGTCCTGTTCGCCGCAGCCCTTGCTGCAGGGTACCGGTACACCCGCCAATCCGTTGTCGTGCCCCATATTGCAGTGGGAATAGAGCAGTCGGCACCGGTTAATGCCACGAGCACCTTCCTGTTTGAGAAGAGCCGGATCACCATCTCGGTGCCGGTTGATTCTGCCGTATATTACGCGGCAAAATCAACCGATAAATCGGTCTCCATCTACGGCAACGTATCGGAGAGCGTCTGGGTCACGGACAGTTACCTGGAAATGGTCAACGATCCTGCGCAGGAGCGGATGTACTCTGACCTTCTCGCACAGTTCCGGAAGATCCGGGATGATGAAGGGCTTTCGAGTGACGAGTACCTTGAGCTGATGGCAGCATATACCCAGTCCCTTACCTATGAGACCACTCCCGACAACCCGACCAAGTACCCGGTCGAAACCGTGGTGGAAGGTGCCGGTGACTGCGACGACAAAAGCGTGCTCCTTGCCGGTCTCCTCTCCCGTGAGGGATACAAGGTTGCACTTCTTGCATTCACGCCCGAGTCGCACATGGCGCTTGGTGTCGGTTCCACCGGCTCGTTATACAAGGACACCGGGTATGCCTACCTTGAAACGACCAACCTCTCCTACGTGGGGATCCCTCCCGATGAACTTGCAGGGGGCGTCGTCCTCACCTCGGAACCACTCGTCATTCCGGTCGGGAACGGTACCATCCTGTACAGCAGCGGCGCGGAGACGGCATACATCCACGATATGTCTACCATTTCCGGGCAGAAAGTGACCACGTTAAACGCTCAGCTGGCACCGATTGCTTCCGATCTTACGGCAAAACAGGATCAGATTGCCCAGCTCGAGTCCCGCATGCAGGCACTGCGGATCTCCGGGAATATCGGGGGATACAATGCGCTGGTCTCATCCCACAACGCGCAGGTATCGGCCTACAACGCAGAACTCTCCACCTACCGGGGAGAGGTGGCGCAGGGCAATGCCTATGCCGATGTCTACAACTACATTATCACGCATGCATACAACCGGAAAGGCACCTACGAATGGGTGAAGGCGAATATGCCGGCGTAGATGAGATCCGCCGGCACCTTATTCCCGGACTTCAGAAATCCCCCTCAAGGAAGCGCCGGTGCCCGATAGCCTGTTGCCGCCTCCAGGCGCCGGATTGCCGTATCGCAGTATTGCCGGGAGACGTCGATCCCGATAAACCGGCGCCCGTATTTTGCCGCGACAAGCGTTGTCGTTCCCGCGCCGTTGAACGGGTCGAGCACGATATCATTTTTGTACGAGAAAAGTTTCATGAGCCGGCGCGGCAGTTCCTCGGGAAACATTGCCGGGTGATCGAACTCTTTCATCCGGTGTTCGGGCGTGATCTTCCAGCGGCCGATCACCCACTCCTTGAATTCATCGGCGGTGATGTCGATATCCTCGCGACAGCCCGTTTTTTTGTGGGTCCCCTTGTCAAAGACCTCGACAAATTCCCACGTGTACTTGATGTAGGGCATGGACGGCGACTTCCAGCTCCCCCACGCGGTGTACTTGGCGTTGTAGTTGTTCTTCTCCCAGAGAAACTCCGCTTTCCAGAGCAGGCCGAGACCGGAGAGCTGGGTGGAGATGATATGGTGCGTGGGAACGTAATCCGAGAAGAGTGGCTGGACATTGACCGCCAGCCTGCCCCCGGGCCGGAGCACCCGGGCACATTCTGTCCAGACGGCATTGAGGGTAGCGAAATATTCGTTCCACTCATGGGTATCGTCATGGGGGTCCTGCGCGTAGTCATGTCCGAAGTTGTACGGGGGAGAGGTGATGACAAGATCGACACTTTCCGAAGGTATTCCGGAAAGAACAAAAAGGGCATCCCCGCAGAAGATCCGGTTCACAAAGGGTTCTATCGCCGGGTTTTCACGGGAGTGGTGGGACTCTTTCGCGTCCTTTGAGCCCTTGCGGACCTTTGCCTTTCCGGCTTTGTCCCTAACTTTTTCCTGCCGCACGGATCACGCCGCCTCATGATACCGGTGTGCCGGGCAAGATAATGAACACCTGCCTCATGCACCCCGGTCTCTCCCGCATCGACAGGATCGTCCCCGGCCGGAGCGCAGGGGGATTGGAAGGCGGGAACCCAAGGAAGATTCCTCCTGCAATAACCATCTTTTTCATCACACCCATGGTACGGTAAAAAGCGTTTAATGCAGACATCGACATACACTCATGCGGTTAATCGTATGCTGGACGTCAAAGACCTTCATGTGAATATCGGTGATAAGGAGGTGTTGCACGACATCAACCTCCACATCGATGCCGGGGAGACCCACGTGCTCATGGGCCCCAACGGCTCCGGGAAGACCACGCTTTTGATGGCGCTGATGGGATTCTCAAACTACACGATCACCAGAGGGAAGATCCTCTTCAATGACGAGGACGTGACCGCGATGCATGCCGATGAACGGTCCAAGCGCGGGATGGGGATGCTCTTCCAGCGCCCGCCCACCATTTCAGGGCTCAAGCTGGGCAAGCTCCTTACGGCTATTTCGCACGACAAGACTGTGGACATCCCGGCCCTCGCCACATCAGTGCACATGGGAGGCTTCCTTGAACGGGATATCAACAAGGGGTTCTCGGGCGGGGAGATCAAAAGGAGCGAAGTGCTCCAGCTGATGATCCAGAACCCGGACTTTGTGATGCTCGATGAACCCGAAAGCGGGGTCGATCTCGAGAACATCTCGCTCATAGGAAACGCCATCGGAGCACTGCTCGAAAAGGAGAAACGGATCGTAAAGAGATCAAAAAGCGGCCTTGTGATCACCCACACGGGGTTCATCCTCGATTACATCGACGCGGACAAAGGGCACGTGATGTGCGACGGGATGATCAAGTGCCATGGGAATCCCCGCGAGATCTTAAAGGACATCAAGAAGCACGGCTATAAGGAGTGTCTGGAATGTCGCCAGAGTTAAGTACGCCGGGCTTATCAAAGGAGGACCAGGAACGACTCGTCCAGTCGGGGATCGAGCTTTCCATGGAGAACCGCTGCGGCAGTTACCTCCAGATGAACCAGGATGTCGTCCATGCCGAGTGCCATCAGGAAGGCATCGAGGTCCTGTCATACAGGAAAGCGATGGAGAAGTATGACTGGCTCAAAGACTACAACTGGAAGGCCGTCGACAAGGATAAGGATGAAATTACGAAGTACGTTGCAGCCCAGAGCGACCCCAAAGGTTACGTGATCATCGCCCACAAGGGCTCGAACAATATCCTCCCGATCCAGGCCTGCCTCTATCTCGGGCGCGAGACGATCCAGCACGTCCACAACATCATCATCGCCGAGGAGGGTGCAGAGATCCATATTATTTCAGGGTGCACGAGTGGCGGACACGTCGGGCAGGGCGCGGCACATTACGGCGTTTCAGAGTTTTACATCAAGAAGAACGCGAAGATCAGTTTCACCATGATCCACACGTGGACCGAAAACATCGAGGTCTTCCCGCGCAGCGCGTCCATCGTGGAGGAGAACGGGGTTTTCCTGTCAAATTACGTCTGCATGCAGCCGGTCAAAAAGGTCCAGATGTACCCGACGGCGACCTTAAAAGGCGAGAACTCGGTCGCACGGTTCTCCACGATCACTATCGCGTCCCCCACGTCATACATCGATACCGGGTCGCGGGCGATCCTTGAAGGGAAAGGCTCAAGTGCGGAACTTATCACCCGTGCGATCACAAAAGGCGGAACCATCATCTCGCGGGGCCAGATCATCGGGAAAACTGCGGGGACCCGGGGACATCTCGAATGCAAAGGGTTGATCCTCAAGGACGGAATCATCTACGCGATCCCGGAAATTGACGGGCGCGTGGTCGGTACCGAGCTCTCCCACGAAGCGGCAGTCGGGAAGCTTGCGCAGGAGGAGATCGAGTACCTGATGGCCCGCGGGCTCTCCGAGGACGAAGCGACCGCAACGATCATCCGGGGTTTCCTCGATGTCAAGATCGCCGGCCTTCCCGAGGCACTCCAGAAGCAGATCGATGCCACCATCGACGTGGCAGAGAAGGCAGGATTTTAGGTCTCCGGACAGGGCCATGTCAGTCCCGTACCCGCGATCGGACGAACGTCGCAGGATGGTGGATCTCCAGATCGCGGCACGAGGTGTCAGGGACCCGGGAGTTCTCGCAGCGATGGTGGAGGTCCCCCGCCACCTGTTTATCCCGCCACCCTATGATCGGGATGCGTATGCGGACGCACCCCTCCCCATCGGCAACGGACAGACAATCTCCCAGCCCTATATCGTGGCGCTCATGACGGAACTTCTTCGACCAAACCCTGCGGACAGTGTGCTTGAAATCGGGGCGGGGAGCGGGTACCAGGCTGCGATCCTGTCGCTGCTCGTCCGAAAGGTTACCACTATTGAGCGTATAGAAACGGTGGCAGCGCGTGCACGCGCCAACCTTGCGGCCGTCCATGCAGATAACGTGGAGATCGTGTACGGGGACGGGACACTCGGGTACCCACCATCTGCACCCTACAACGGGATCCTTATTACGGCAGCAACACCGATAATCCCAGAACCGCTCAAGGCCCAGCTCGCGGAGGGAGGAAGACTGGTTGCGCCGGTGGGCAGCCGGTCAGTCCAGGATCTCGTGGTGATCGAACGCCACGGCAGCCAGTTTCCTGAAGAGAATCATGGAGGCGTCCGGTTTGTGCCGCTCATCGGGGAGTACGGCTGGAGTGAGGAATAATCGATGAGAATAATTGATATCACGCGCCCGCTTTCCGGCGCCACGGTTTCGTTTCCGGGGGATCCCCCACCACAGTTTTCCCAGAGGGATGCGGGGCTTTACCTGATAAGCGACCTGCACATGAACAGCCATACGGGCACCCATATCGACGCCCCGGTTCATTATCTCAAGAGAGGGAATACCATCGATACGGTCCCGCTCGATCACCTTATCGGCCCGTGCCGGGTGCTGGACGTGAGCCGTGCCGGGCAGCGCGATCAGGGCAGCAGACCTGAACGGCAGGCTTGGCGCAGCAAAAAGGGTTCTGTTAAAGACGGCATTTTCCCGCGAAACCCAGTTTAGAGAAGACTATCCCCATCTCACCAGCGATGCCGCTGATCTGCTGAACAAAAACGGGGTACTCTGCGTCGGCATCGACTCGTTCTCTATCGAGGCGTTTGTCTGCGACGGTTCCGTCCACCGCACGCTGCTGGGCGCCGGGTGTATCATCATCGAGCTCCTTGATCTCTCCGGGGTAAACGAAGGGGAGTACGAAATGGCAGGGCTTCCGCTCCGGCTTGCCGGGCTCGACGGTGCGCCGGCCCGGGTCGTGCTCATGCAAAAGGAGGGGAACCAATAATGGATATCATCACGGATTCGGTAAACCGGCTTGAAGAACACCTCCAGTGCAGCGGCTGCGAGGAGACAGGTGTCAGGCTCGATGTCGATCCCGACAGGACACTCTGCCAGTTCGAGCGGGGAGCCTGCATGGTGGCGTCGTTCGGGGGCAGAAGCGCAGAATTTGTGACCGACGATCCCATTCGCGCGACGACAAAGATCTCTTTTATGTTCGGGATGCCGCTGGAGACCCCAAACGTCCGCGGCGCCGCGTGCGCCATTATCAATGTCGTCACCGGGTTTTTCTGCCTCTCCCGGGTGCTGCATTCCTGTCCGAAGGCCTCACACACTCCCTGCTTATGCGAACTGACTGAAGAACTCCGGGGGCGCCGGGTCTACTGCACAGGAACGATACCGGCGCTCGAACGGGCACTGGGATCGGCAATCACCACAACGGTAAAAGAAGCGGACATCATCGTTGTCAACAACGAGGGGATCATCGCACCGGGGACCGGGGATCTCGTGGAGACATGGAGCGGGAAAAAACGCATCCTCTTTTTGGGTCCTTCGACTGCCGGGGTCAGCCGGCTCCAGCAGAAAGAGCACTGGTGCCCGTACGGGCAGCAGACGCCGGGTTCTGTCCCGGACCCCTCAATGCACTAAAACTCTTTTTATAAAAAACACCCACCATCATGCATGCTTTTTGGATCATCCGGGATCCGCATGCGGTTTGACCGGACACTGGTGGAAACCGCGCTTGCAGTCGGGGCAATCCTGGGGGAACGATTCCCTGACTGCGTGGTGGGAACCGATACACGAACCACAAGCCCTCTGCTTGCCCGTACCATCATAGCGGGCATCATGGGGGCAGGGGGACATGCACGTTTCACCGGGATTGCACCCACACCCTCGGTAGCATACAGTGCCCGCACTGCAAAAGCCGGGTGCATGATCACAGCATCCCATAATCCCGAGGAGTACAACGGGATCAAGCTGTTCAACCCGGATGGCTCCTCGTTCGTGCAGGCCCAGCAGAGAGAGATGGAAGAACTGCTCAAAGAACCCGGATGGGCAGACTGGCAGCACCAGGGCGCAGAAACGTCTTTCGATGCACTGACACCCCACAAGAGGGCGATTCTTGACAGGGTTTCTCTCGATCCGGGGCTCTCCGTAGTGATAGATTGCGGCAACGGGGCCGGTTCCATCCTTACCCCAAACCTCTTTGCTGAGGCCGGGATAAGGACCACCTGCCTTTCCTGCAACCCCTCCGGGCGGTTTGGCCGGCCATCGGAGCCGCTGAAAGAATACCTCGGATACGTAGGTGAGATGGTGAAAAAAACCGGGGCGGACTGCGCGGTGGTCCACGACGGCGATGCAGACCGGATGGTGGCGTTTGACAACCGGGGCCGGTACATCGACGGCGATCACCTCCTCCTGCTGTTAGCCGAACATCTCGGTGCAAAAAAGGTAGTCACCACCAGCGACGCTTCCATGATTATCGAAGAGGTGGCCGAGGTGCATCGCACACCCGTCGGGGATGCATTCGTCTCCGAGGAACTGCTCTCGTGGGGAGAGTTCGGGGGAGAGCCGAGCGGCGCCTGGATCTTCCCGCACCACTCGGTACTGCCCGGACGGCCCCTTCGCCGCCGCCCTCTTCTGCGAGATCGCCTCGGGCTGTGATGTCGCAGAGAGGCTGGACGCTATGCCGGCCTACCCGATCCTCCGGGAATCTGTCCCGCATGAGAGGGCACGGGAGATTGTGACCGGTCTGGGCGCGGCAAACCCGACGGACGGGATCCGTGTTGCACGGGAAAACGGGTGGTATCTCATACGGGCCAGCGGGACCGAGCCCAAGATCCGGATCACCGCTGAAGGCACCACGCTCCCTGCAGCAAAGGAGATGCTGGAACAGGCGAAGACCCGCGTCCGGCAAGGGAAAACTGCTTAAATATTGCAGGATGAGTGGTACCTATGCAATGCGTTGTGCTGGCAGCCGGTGAAGGAAAACGCATGCGTCCCCTCACCGCCCGGCGCCCGAAAGTGATGCTCCCGGTGGCAAACCGCCCGATGATGGAACACCTCGTGCTTGCGGCCCGGGATGCGGGTATAACAGAGTTTGTTTTTGTGGTCGGGTACGGGGAGCGTGAAGTCCGGGGCCACTTCGGCGACGGGTCGCGCTTCGGGATTCACATCTCGTATGCCCCGCAGCGTCAGCAGCTGGGCACCGCCGATGCCCTCCTTTCCGCACAGGATCTTGTCACCGGGCCGTTCCTTGCCGTAAACGGTGACATGATCATCACGAGCTCCGATATCGCCCGCATGACCCAGATACCGGCTCCCTGCATGGGCACAAGCACGACCGATCATCCCGGGGATTTCGGGGTTGTCATCGTGGAGAACAATCTGGTCACCGCCCTCGAAGAGAAATCAAAGCAGCCCAAATCCAGCACTATAAACGCCGGTGCATACCTGTTTACGCCGGCCATTTTTGAACTGCTGGCACGGGTCAGCCTCTCATCACGCGGTGAACTCGAGCTGACCGATGCCCTCAATATCCTTATCGGCGACCACAGGCTCCGCGCCGTTCCCCTCTCGACATGGATGGACATCGGCTATCCCTGGGACCTGCTCGATGCAAATGCGTCCCTCCTTGCAGGTATTTCTTCGGCGAATCAGGGAATTGTCGAAGAAGGGGTGCATCTGTCAGGTCAGGTAGTTATCGGAAAGGATACCGTGATCAAATCGGGGACCTACATCGATGGGCCCTGCATCATCGGGGACAACTGCAGGATCGGCCCCCATGCGTACATCAGGGGATCAACAAGCATCGGTGACGAATGCCATATAGGACACTGCACGGAACTCAAGAACTCCATTGTTATGGCGGGGACAAAAATACCCCATTTCAACTATATCGGGGATTCTGTCATCGGAAGCGGATGCAACTTCGGTGCCGGAACAAAAATTGCAAACCTCCGGCACGATCATGCCCCGGTCAGGGTCGGCGGAAAGGATACCCGGCACACCAAGTTCGGTGCGGTTGTCGGTGACAACGTAAGGTTCGGGATCAATTGCTCAGTCAACGTTGGTTCGGTGATCGGCAGCTCCGCGAATTTCGCGCCCAACTCTTACATTGAGGGGAATTTTGGTGAAAACTCAGTTATCCGGTAGGTGAAGGTATGCAGGCAGTTATTCTCGCGGCAGGAGAGGGAAAACGGGTCCGCCCGCTCACGTGGAGCAGGCCAAAAGCGATGATCCCGGTGGCAAACCGCCCCATCATCGAGTATACGATCGATGCGCTCATAAAAAACGGCATCCGCGACATTATTGTCGTTGTCGGGTACCGCAGGGAACAGGTAACGCGGTTCCTGAACCAGCTCGACCTGCCCATCGAAGTGGTCGTCCAGGAAAAACAGACTTGGCACTGCCCATGCACTCCGGCAGGCAGAATCCCGGATCACCGGGGATTTCCTGCTCCTGCCCGGCGACAATTATATCGACGCGCAATCGGTTGCAAAAATTAAGGACGTTAAAAACGCCGTTCTGGTGAAAGAACACCCCAGCCCCTCCAATTTCGGTGTGGTTACAATCCGGGACGGTCAGGTTGACAGCATCGTGGAAAAGCCGGACCACGCACCCAGTTTCCTCGTAAGTACCGGGATATACTCGTTTGATAAGGATTTTTTCCGGTTTATACAGGGAAATGATGTCACGGAGGCTGTCTCATGCGTGATAGATGCCGGTACTGGCCTCAGCGCCGTCATTGCCGATGACTGGCAGGACGCAATCTACCCGTGGGACCTGCTCAGGCTGAACCAGCGCCTCCTCCGGCACCTCCCCGCCGCACGGGAAGGCACATCCAGCCGTCATGCCACGATCCTCGGGCCGGTCCAATTAGGGAAGGGCACGACCATTGGTCCGAATACGGTGATCTCAGGCCCGGTCATCATCGGGAGCGACTGCACGATCGGGCCGAACTGCTGTATCCTGCCCAATACCAGTATCGGCTCCCGGGTTACGGTAGAACCACTGAGCCTGCTCGGGAACGCGATCGTGATGGATGACACCACCATATCCTCGCATTCCCGTATTGTTGACTCCGTTATTGGCGAACGCTGCACGCTTGCCGATCACACCTCGACAGGTTCGGCAAAAGGTATTCTGGAGATCGAGGGGATCCCGACCCGTTCGGAGTTCGGGGCTATCCTCGGAGACAATGTAACAAGTGGTTCAGGTGCCCGGTTCCGGAACTGCTTAATCGGGAACAATGTCACCCTGGAAGGAAACCGGGATGTGATCTCCCGGATCATCCCGGACAGCTCCCGGGTGATATGACGTGTGCGGGATTGTCGGGTATATTGGCAGGCGGCAGGCGGCCCCACTTATCCTTGAGGGTTTAAAAAAACTCGAATACCGGGGGTATGATTCATTCGGGATTGCCACGCTTGGAAGCTGCATTGAGATTGAAAAGCACAAAGGCCGGATCTCCGAATATGATGGCAGGATCCTCTTAGGCGGGACCACCGGCATCGGTCATACCCGGTGGGCAACGCACGGTATTCCCAACGATGTAAATGCACACCCGCATCTGGATTGCTCTGACCGGATCGCCCTTGTCCATAACGGGATTATCGAAAATTTTGTGGAATTAAAAAAAGCACTGACGGCAAGGGGACATATTTTCCGGTCAGAGACCGATACCGAAGTCGTGGTTCACCTTATCGAGGAGGAGTATGCAAAAAAAGCGGATCTGCTCTCATCGGTCCGAAGTGCACTCCACCATCTGAAAGGTTCATATGCACTGCTGGTCATTGCAACCGGATCGGACTGCCTGATCGCGGCAAGGAACGGCAGTCCGCTGGTGCTGGGAATCGGTGACAATGAATATTTCGCCGCGTCCGACATGACGCCCGTATTAGAGTACACGGAGCGTGCCGTCTTCCTTGAAGACGGGGATATCGCCTGCCTGACGAGGACTGCGGTAGATATTTACCAAGACGCCGTGCCGGTGAGCCGCCCGGTAGAACTGATCGACTGGTCACCTGAGGAGGTCAAGAAAGGAGGGTTTGCCCACTATATGCTCAAAGAGATCTACGAACAGCCCCAGGCGTTCTTCAACACCCTGCGGGCAATCAATAAAAGCTCCCTCCCGGCATTTGTCTGCCAGTCCCCTTCAGTAACCCTTGTTGCCTGCGGTTCATCATATCATGCAGGGCTCATCTTCAAATACCTGCTCGAAGAATCCTGTGGAATTCCCGCCCGGGTGGATTTCGGTTCGGAGTTCAGATATTTTCTCCCTCCCGTAGATGGTCTTGTGATCGGGATCACCCAGTCGGGAGAGACCGCTGATACGCTGACAGCACTCAGGGAGGCGCGGATTCATAACTGCCGGACCCTTGCGATAACAAATGTGCTCGGCAGTTCCGCGAGCAGGATCGCCGACGCCACGCTCTTTATGCGTGCCGGACCCGAGATCAGCGTAGCCGCCACCAAATCGTTTGTCGCCCAGCTCGCGGTCCTCATGCAGATCGTTGATGCCCGTTCTGAAGGCAGGTTCGAAGACATTCTCCTGCACGCACACCAGGCAATCGAAGAGGTGCTCCTGATGGATCTTTCAGATGCGGTTATGCAGTGCAAAGGTACAAAGAGTCTCTTTTACATCGGACGCGGCCCGTTCTATCCGGTCGCGCTGGAAGGGGCCCTCAAAATGAAAGAGATCTCCTACATCCATGCTGAGGGATACGCAGCAGGAGAGTTGAAACACGGACCATTTGCCCTCCTCTCACCGGAAACACCGGTGATTGCCATCTGTATGCCCGGAGAGACCTACGGGGTGATGGTCTCCAATATCAAGGAGATCAAGGCCCGCGGAGCGCCGGTTATCGCACTCGGGAGCGAGGGAGACCAGGAGCTGCCCGATCTTGTCGACGGCTTTATACCGCTGCCCAAGACGCATCCTTTTGTCCAAGTGCTCACCAGTCTCGTGGTGCTCCAGATCCTCGCATACCGGACTGCCGTGGCACTGGGGCGGGACATTGACAAGCCAAGAAACCTTGCAAAGAGCGTGACCGTAGAATGATCGAATACGGAATCAACAAAACGGGAGAAGGCCTGCAGGTATTTGAACCGGTGACGCTTGGGTTTCCCTCGCGGGAATATATCGGAAAAACCGGATTTGCCGGTACAACGATAGGAAAAGACGCGGTACTCCGGACAGGCACAATCATATACTGCGACGTGACTATTGGGGACAGGTTTCAGTCAGGACACAATGTAATGATCCGTGAAAAAACACAAATAGGGGATCGCGTATCTGTCGGCACTGCAGTTATTATTGAGGGGAACACAGGGATAGGTAATGACGTCAGCCTCCAGAGCATGGTGTACATCCCCACAAGTACCACCATCGGGAATCATGTCTTTATCGGGCCGAATGCGGTGCTGACCAACGACCGGTATCCGCCGTCAGGTATCGGCGGGCTGGTGGGGCCGGTGATCGAAGACCATGCAGCCATTGGTGCAAATGCGACTATCCTTCCGGGGATCCATATCGGCGAAGGAGCGCTGGTGGCAGCGGGTGCGATTGTGACCCGTGACGTACCGGCGCACAGGCTTGCCCTGGGTGCACCGGCAAAGATACGGAATCTTCCGTCGGCTCTCGCTCCGGGGACTTCCCGGTAACAACGGGACCGGTTACTACAAAAGGTATTTTTGCAATCTGATTCTGCAGTCACGAGGTACCCATGAAGATTCTCCTTGTCTCCACACAGGATTATATCCACCATCCCATCCCCTCGCGGCACCACTATATCTTTGAGGAACTTGCCCGGTGTCACGAGGTGCACGTGGCGCATTTCCATGTCAGCCGGGGGGAGAAACGGCCCACACGGCTTATCGTGGAAGAGGCAACAGCGTTCCCGGTAAAAAACCCGCTCCTCCACTACACGCTCAACGCACCCTACCATTACTATATTTTTGACAAGATCATCCGGGACAATCAGATTGATGTTGTCGTTGCTGCTCACATCCTTGCCGGGGCCGCAGTCATCTCTGCGGCCAGGAGATACCGGGTGCCGGTTGTTTTCGATCTCAAGGACTGGTTCCCGGATTCTGCAGCGGCCTACTTCAAAAACCGGTTCGTTGCACAGTGTATCAGAAAAGGGGTGTGGGAGATCACCCGGAGAAATCTCACCTGGAGCGACAGGATCACAACCGTCTCCCCCTCACTTGTGGATAAACTTAAGGGGCTGGGATTCTCCGCAGATCTGATCACCAATGGCGTAGATACGGAACTCTTCGTACCGCAGGACGGTTCGCAGACACGGCGAGATCTGGGTATCGGGGATGATGATTTTGTCATTGGCTTCTCAGGGAGTGTCGAGCGCTGGTATGCAATCGATGAGATGATCCGGGCGCTCCCCGAGCTGATCAGGTACCGGGACAACACCCTTCTTTTAATCGTGGGCGGCTCGCTGTTTACCGATTACGAACGGGAACTCCGGCACCTTGCCGCGGATATCGGGGTTTCCGACCACGTGATCTTTACCGGGACAAAACCCTACGCGGAACTCCCCCGGTTCATTGCCGCTATGGATGTCTGCACGATTCCCCTCTCCCCGCCCCGGTGGGTGGATATCGCTCTGCCCAACAAGTTCTTTGAATACTCGGCCTGCGGAAAACCGATTGTTATGCGCCCGATACCCGATGTTACCCGTATCGGTGGTCCGAACCTCTTTGTCTACAGGACACGGAACGAATTTATTGTACAGGTTAAAACCCTGATGGACAACCCGCAAACGTACCATATCAATCTGGAAAACTACAGCTGGAAAGAGAAAGCCCGTCAGTTTGAAGTTGTATTCTCGGAACTGCTCGATCAGGAACATCCCAAATGATTAATGCCCAAAAAAACGATCTTATTCCTACGAAAGGAAGATTTTATGGTACTGCCGACTTTTAAAAACCGCCAAAACTGGGTGATCGCGGGACTCGTCGCTTTTTTTGTCCTCTTTGCGGTCTGGCTCCGCCTGCTGCCCATGCTATCCATGGGCCATACCGATATTCTCACGATGGTGGGAAGTGACGACCCACTCTATAACCTGCGCCAGGTCGAGCAACTGCTCGCCAACCACTTCACGTATACCTGGTTTGACCCGATGACCCAGTACCCTGTGGGAAGCACGGTCTACTGGGGCCCGTTATTTATCTATATTTCCGGATTTGCCTGCCTGATTGCAGGTGCCGTGACGCGCCCGGAAATCATCAGCATCTGCCTTCTTGTGCCCGTCGCAATGGCTGCAGTGACCGTTGTCCTGATGTACTATGTCGGGAAGATCTGCGGCGACTGGAAGACCGGTCTCCTGGCTGCGGGTTTTACCGCTGTTGTTTCAGGACAGTTTTTCTACCGGTCCCTGTACGGTTATTTCGATCACCACATCGGGGAAGTGCTCTTTTCAACGTTGTTCTGCCTGGTGTATCTGTATATCCTCCTGTCAGAGAAGGATACAAAGATCGATCTCAAAAATTTTGCCACCTGGAAAAAGACTGCGTTGTTGTCCGTTCTTGCAGGAATTGCCTACCTGCTCGGACTGTTTTTGATGCCGACGATAATCCTGTTTGCCCTGATCGTTGTGCTCTTCACCGTCATCCAGTTCATCATCAATGTCTGGCGCGACCGGCCCAGTGAATATCTCCTTGTGGCAAATACCATAATTTTTATTGTCGCCATTGTCGGATTGCTCCTGTTCGGGTTTAAAAGCCCGGGCCTTGACCTCTCTGCCTATTCCATCGGGCATATCTACGCTTATATCGCAGTGATTGCAGGAACGGCAGTCCTGTACCTGCTCGCACGGCATCTCAAGGGAAAGGAAAAATATTATTATCCGCTGTCACTCGTCGGACTTGCAGTAGTCTTTGCCGGGGTACTGTTCGTGGTGAGCCCACAATTTTTCAGTCAGCTTATCAATGCATCAATCCAGTTTTTCGGGCAGGCACCGGTAACGAATACCGTGCAGGAAGCACGGGGCTGGTCCCTTGCGAGCGCATGGACCTCCTTCAACTACGGGCTCATTCTCATGGCTGGCGGAGGGCTCATTTCGCTCTACCTGTTGTTCAGGGAGAACCGGCCCCACGATCTCTTCGCGGTGATCTGGTCGGTCGTCATGTTCTACGCCACCTGGCAGCACATCAGGTACGAATATTACCTTGCGGTCAACGTTGCACTGCTCTCGGCCGTCTGTGTGAGTTTCATTTACGAATGGGGCCAAAAGGACATTTCCCGTATTGCCGGGGATATCACAAGAAGTGCCGGTTCTGATGAGACACGAGATCGTGCTGACGAAAATACGGCAAAACGGAAAAAACAGAAAAAACCACAGAAAAAAAATCCGGGATCCTTTACCTCCCAGTACTATATCCTCGCACTGGTAGTCGTTGCGGCAGGTTTGGGCATTCTTTTTGCCTACACCTCCGCTTCGTACAGTTACATCAATGCATCCGGCAACCCGTTGCTGATGAATGCTGACTGGCGCGAATCCCTGAGCTGGATGGCAAACAACACACCGGCGACCGGCGTTGATTATTACACAATCTATGACAAGAACAGTTTCAGCTATCCAAATTCCTCTTATGGGGTGATGTCCTGGTGGGACTACGGCCACATGATCACCTATATTGCGAAACGAATACCGAACGCCAACCCGTTCCAGGCTGGAGTCAGCGGCCCGGATGGCTCTGCTGCCTACTTCATGGCAACCGATGAGTCAACAGCGGACAAGATCCTCGATGATGACGGTACCCGGTACGTGATTACCGACATTGAGATGGATACCGGAAAATTCTGGGCGATGGCAACATGGTTCAATACCACTCTGGCAGGTGCACCGTACCAGATGACCGTCCTCATCCCCGGCCAGACGGATGCCAGCAGTTATAGCTCCGCTCTTCTGAACGAAAATGCGTATTACGATACGATGATCTCACGGCTCCATAACTTCGATGGATCCATGGCAACAGCCACCGCAGCATATTATGTCGAGTATGCAGACCAGAATATCACGCATGTCTCGTACCCGGTTCTTACCAATGCCGAGGCGATGAACGTATCTGCTGCCGCAGCCCGGGCTGCACAGTACAACCAGAACGCCCCGGCCGGCTACCATGCGGACGTACTCAGTCCCTCCATCGTACTGCCGATCACGGATGTTCCTGCCCTGCAGCATTACCGTCTTGTTCATGAATCCCCAACGAGCGAACTCACCACGAATACAACCGATGTGAAGTACGTAAAAGTCTTTGAATACGTCAAAGGCGCCCATATAAAAGGATCCGGTATCATCGATGTCCCGCTGGTCACAAACACCGGCAGGACCTTCACGTACCGCCAGCAGAGCACCAACGGAGAATTTATTGTTCCTTATTCCACGACAGGGAATCCCTATGATGTAACCGCAACCGGGAAATACCAGATCGAGGGAACCGATACGACATTTGATGTGCCCGAATCGGCAGTCATGCAAGGCCTGACCATCAATTGATCATTTTTTTCAGATCGCTTCAAGTGAAGGGGAGACCATTGAATGGATAGTTCACGCTTTTTGGTGCGATTGATGAAAGGTATAAGTTAATAAAAGGGGGATCTGCGGACACGAGGACAGCACGCTTCGTGCCCGCATAGACATAATATTTCTATACTGCAATGAACTCATTCTCTTGTATGCTCGCTGAAGAGATCTCCCTTGGCATGAGGGTGCGGTATCCCCGTACCGGGACCACCGGTGCCGTGGTCCGGATCGAGCGGGTGGCGGGAAACCAGTTTGCCGAACTGGACAGCACGCACCTTCTCTATCGGATTGACCTGTTGATCCGTGCAGAACACACAAAACAGTCAGCCACCTCCATAACGGAGGATGCAAAAGAAGTGATACGCCGTGAACGGGAATTTGCGGCAGGAAGCGGACTTCAGGACGCCCTGAAAAATATCGACCAGAGCTGCGAAGGCGGGGGCTAATCCCCCCAGAAGCACTCGGTTTCCCCGATACCGGGGCATTTTTCTTTTTATCAGCTTATCATCAGAGTACACGTAAAAACGTAAAAAAACACCACGGACCCGTAAAAACCGGCTATTACAGGTTATGTATAAGTATGCCTATTAGATATAGGATAAGGAGGTTCGATTTCATTTGCATGATGTGACAATACCCAGTGTGAATATCGGGGTTGTGGGCCATGTGGACCACGGAAAAACCACGCTCGTTAATGCGCTGACCGGTACCTGGACGGACCGGCACAGCGAAGAGGTGCGGCGTGGCATCTCCATCCGGCTGGGCTACGCGGATGCAACCTTCTATAAGTGCGGATACTGCGAAGGCCCGGACGCTTACTCGACAAAGCCGGACTGCCCGGTCTGCGGCGGAACCGGGACACCGTTCCGGTCCATCTCTTTTGTGGATGCTCCCGGGCACGAAACCCTGATGGCGACAATGCTTTCGGGTTCGGCGCTGATGGATGGGGCGATGCTTGTTATCTCCACAACGGAGAAATGCCCGCAGCCCCAGACAAAGGAGCACCTCATGGCACTGGGTCTTGTCGGCATCAGGAAGATCGTGATCGTCCAGAACAAGATCGATGTTGTCTCCCAGAAAGAGGCAATCGACAATTACCAGCAGATCAAGGCATTCGTGAAAGGCACCATAGCCGAGAACGCCCCCATCATCCCGGTCTCAGCCCAGAAAGGCATCAATATGGGAGCGCTGGTGCAGGCACTGGACCAGACCATTCCCGAGCCGGTGCGCGACCCTGCCGCTGAACCGGTGATGCTTGTTGCCCGCTCCTTTGATATCAACAAACCCGGCTGCAACTGGAAGGAAGTAAAAGGCGGTGTTGTCGGAGGGTCTCTTATCCGGGGCGTCCTCCGCGAAGGAGACGCCATTGAAATCCGGCCCGGCAGGCAGACGCAGGTCGAGAACCGGATCAAGTGGATCCCGATTATCACCGAGGTTACCTCCATTAACGCCGGTGCAGCAACCGTTACAGAAGCAACACCGGGCGGGCTTCTCGGTGTCGGGACGAAACTTGACCCGGCGCTCACCAAGAGCGACGCGCTGGCCGGACAGGTCGTTGGTCATGTCGGCAAACTGCCCCCGGTATGGGATAAGATCAAGTGCCAGGTAACCCTGATGGAACGGGTCGTGGGAGCAACGAGCGAACTTGTTATCGAACCCCTCAAATTCAATGAGCCGCTCATGCTCTCCATTGGTACCGCAGTCACCGTGGGTGTTGTCACAAGCACCAAGAAAGAGGCAGTCGAAGTGCAGCTGAAGCGTCCGGTCTGCGCAGAGCAGGGGGCCCGGATCGCCATCAGCCGGCAGGTGGGAGCACGCTGGCGGTTAATCGGGATGGGTATCCTGAGCGAGTAAAAGTCCTGCTGGACGCAAACGCACTCATGATGCCGGCGCAGTTTAAGATAGATCTCTTCAGTGAGATCGGTAAATTGCTCGGCAGCTTTGAACCGGTGGTGCTGCCCGGCGTAGTTCAGGAACTCGCCGGGTTGTCCCGGGCAAAAGGCAATGATGGCGCCGCGGCCCGGCTCGGCCTTGCACTTGTGGGGCAGTGCACGGTTGCGGAAAGCCCCGGTTCGTCCATTCCGGTGGACGATCAGGTCATTGCCTGGGCCTCAGGTAAAGACCGCCTGGTGGCGACCAATGACCGACGTGTCAGGGATGCGCTGCTCGCGAAGGGTATCGGGGTTATATCCATGAGAAAACAGAAAAAACTAGAGATATTGCGAAGGTAGGCGGGTTATGTATTACAAGATGATGCTGGAAGACAAAGTCAGGGTGCCCCCCACCCGGCTTGGCGAAAAACTGGACAAGGTCCTTCTGGATGTCCTTCAGGACCAACTCGAAGGGAGCATTGATAAGGAACTCGGAATCTTCATTGCCGTGACAAGGGTTGATCACGTCGGTGAGGGCGAGATAGTTCCCGGCGATGGCGGCGTATATTACGACGTAAAGTTTGAAGGGCTCGTACTCAGGCTTGCCCTGCAGGAAGTCATTGAGGGCCTCGTGGTGGAGACCACGAGTTTCGGGGCATTTGTGAGCCTTGGGCCCATTGACGCCATGCTGCACGTGAGCCAGATCTCGGACGAGTACATCAACTTCGATGAGAAGAACGCCCGTCTGATCTGCCAGGATTCCAAACGTTTCATCGGTGTCGGTGACACGGTCAGGGTCCGTGTAGTGACACTCTCCCTCAATGAGCGCGAGCCGCGGGACAGCAAGATCGGGCTCACCATGCGGCAGGCCGGCCTCGGTACGGCGCTCTGGCTCGAAGAGGAGATCGAGAAAGAGAAAGAACGAGCAGCCACCGGTGCTACGGGAACCCCAAAGGATAAGCCGGAGAAGGCCAAAGGCAAGAGGAAAGAACATGCCGCCGACAAATAAGAAAAAACAGGGCAAGGTCTGCCGGGACTGCCACCGGGTGGTTGACGGCGAGAACTGCGTAATCTGCGGAACAGCAAATGTAAGCGATGACTGGTCGGGCTATCTTGTCATCATCGACCCGGAAAATTCAGACGTGGCAAAACGGATGAATATCAAGCTTCCCGGACGTTATGCGCTGAAGGTCCGCTAGAATGCTCGTGCTCCCCAAAGAGTCGCGCAAACTCTTCAAAGAACCCTTCGGAATACTCCACCGGGATATCAGTACGGTGCTCCCGGAACTAGCCGGGCGTATGGTCTATTCGGTGGGGGATGTGGTTACCCACAACCTCCAGAAAAACGGGATCACTCCTGCAATCGCTGTGGTGGATGGCCAGACCATGCGTTCACCGTGCAGCCGGATGCCAGAGCTCTTTGGTGAATGTATCCGTGTGGAAAATCCGCCCGGCACCATCACCGATGATCTGGTCAAAGCGCTTACCTACGCGGTCGACCATACCCCCGTTACCATTATAGTGAACGGAGAGGAAGACCTTGCTGTAATCCCTCTGGTAATCGCTGCACCCGGAGAATCCGTTGTGCTCTATGGCCAGCCACACAAAGGGATCGTTCTTCGCACGATCGATGCCAGATCAAAAGCCGCCGCAAAAGACCTTCTCGGGCAGTTTGTCCGGGTCGGCGCATAATAATAAAAAAACAGAATAGTGTCCCCTTTTTGTTTTGAGGATGTTTCTGTTGTTTTCTGACGCAGGGTTCTGGTTTTAAATAACACGGTTTCCAATAATTACAGGATATCGATGGACTTTGAAATCGAGAGCGATAAAAGAAATGAACTTTTATCACGGAGAGAGATTCAGTTTACTCTTACATACGATGGTGCTACACCCTCCCGCATGCAGATCATCGGCAAACTGTGTGCACTGCTCAATGCAAAAGAGGCTCAGGTAGTACTTGACAGTCTGAAAAGCAATTTTGGCAAGACTGTAGTCACCGGAAAAGCACGCGTGTACGATACTGAAGACGCAAAGAAGAAGACCGAACGCCCGTACCTGTCAGCACGCGGCATGCCCAAGCCCAAAGAGGAAGGAGCGGCGTAAGCATGGCAGCGGCAAAGAAAGCAGCAGCAAAAGGGCCGTCACGCAGTGCGTTCTTCAAAGTCGAAGGTGAAAAGGTCGCCACCACCAAGAAGTACTGCCCCCGGTGTGGCCCCGGTGTCATGATGGCCGATCACAAGGATCGCGTTGCCTGCGGAAAGTGCGGATACACCGAATTCAAGAAATAAACGCTGATGCCTGCTTTTGGGCAGATACTTGGCATTGAGGGGACTGCCTGGAACCTCAGTGCTGCTCTTTTTGACCGCGATCTTATCGCTCTGTGCTCACGCCCGTACTCTCCCGCTCATGGAGGTATTCACCCGCGCGAGGCGGCACAGCACCATGCGTCGGTAATAAAAGACGTTGTCGCCGCAGTTCTCGAAGAACCGGAGAAGGTTACCGGGGTTGCCTTCTCGCAGGGACCGGGGCTTGGTCCCTGCCTGCGGACGGTGGCGACGGCAGCGCGATCGCTTGCGATTGCGCTTGATGTCCCGCTTGCAGGAGTGAACCACTGCGTCGCCCATGTGGAGATCGGGTGCTGGGCAACCGGCTGCCGGGATCCGATTGTACTCTACGCGAGCGGTGCAAATACGCAGGTGATCGGGTATCTCAACGGGAGGTACCGCATCTTTGGCGAGACGCTGGATATCGGCATAGGGAACGCACTTGACAAGTTTGCCCGGGCAAAGGATCTCCCGCACCCCGGGGGACCTCTTATCGAAGAGCAGGCAAAAGCCGGAAATTACTTTGAACTTCCCTACACGGTCAAGGGCATGGATCTCGCGTTCTCGGGACTGGTCTCTGCGGCAAAGGATGCAAAAGAACCGCTGCCCGATGTCTGCTGCAGCCTGCAGGAGACAGCGTTTGCGATGTGCGTTGAGGTAACCGAACGGGCGCTCTCGCTCACCGGCAAAGACGAGGTGCTCCTTGTCGGAGGTGTGGGGGCCAATGCCCGGTTGCAGGAGATGCTCCGGATCATGTGCGAGGAACGGGGGGCACGGTTCTTTGTGCCAGAGCGAAAATATCTCGGGGATAACGGTGCCATGATTGCCTATACGGGTAAACTGATGCTCGAGAGCGGCCAGTCGCTTGCCATCGAACATTCGCAGGTCAACCCGTCCTTCCGCTCGGATGAGGTTGAGGTCACCTGGAAACACGAAGTTACGCAAGCGCCGGACCGGGGACAGTACAACGGCACCGGGCAGAAACGGGGGGCAGAAGCCATCGTCAGCTTCAGGGACGGGAACGCGATCAAGCAGCGGGTATCCAAGCGGTACCGGGTACCCGCTCTTGACCAAAAACTGATCGTAGAACGGACCCGGGCGGAAGCCCGGCTCATCCACGCGGCACGCAAAGGAGGCGTCCCCACGCCCGTCATGAGCGATATTACTCACGACTCCATCGTAATGGAACAGGTGACCGGCACGCTTCTTACTGGTGCACTCACCGAAGCGCACTGCAGGGAGGCCGGGAGGATGGTCGGCCGGCTGCACATGGCCGGTATCATGCACGGGGATCTCACCACCAGCAATATGATCCTGCGCGACAGGGATGGCAGGTGCGTGCTGATCGATTTCGGCCTGGCGCAGGTGACCCCGGAGATCGAGCAAAGGGGCGTCGATATCCATGTCCTGTTCCAGACGCTCAAAAGCACCAACCCAAAAGAGGCCGGCGCGTTCAGTGCGGCATTTGCACGGGGATATGCCGAGACGTTTACCGGCGCGGAAGACGTGCTCGCCCGGGAGCAGGAGATCGAACTCCGGGGGAGATACATGTGAGCCGGGACCTGACCATAGTCACCAGCAATGTTCACAAGGCACGGGAAGTCGCAGCGTTTTTTGGCGGATCTGTTGATGTCAGGCACGTGGCGCTCGATATCCCGGAAATCCGCTCTGATGACATAGAGGAGATCGCCCGCGAGAAAGCGCGGTACGCATACGATCACCTGCACGTACCGCTCATCGTTGATGACACGGCCTTCTCCATCGACACGCTCAACGGGTTTCCGGGGCCGTATGCGGCGTACGTGCTCTCCTCGATCGGGAATATGGGGATCCTACGGTTGATGGAGGGTACTCTCGATCGTAACGCACGGTTCACTACTGCCATCGCATTTGCGGATGATTCCGGTGTTGTTGTTTTTTCGGGCACTATCAGCGGCAGGATCATAACGGCACCCCGGGGCACCAGTGGTTTCGGGTACGATCCGATCTTCGAAGTCGACGGACAGACCCTTGCCGAGATCCCACTTGAGGAGAAGAGCGCCATCTCCCACCGTGCACGGGCACTCACGGCGTTCCGTGACTGGTTCATGAACAGGGAGAGGACCGGTCGCGGGTAGACGCAAACGGTTAAAAGATCAAAGAACATTGTTATAAGGGCAGACAGGAGTGTATATCCATGGCAAAGTTCCCTGAAGCCGAAGCCCGGTTACTCAACGTGAAAATATGTATGCATTGCAATGCACGCAATGCGATCCGCGCAACGACGTGCCGCAAGTGCGGGTACAAGAACCTGCGCCCGAAAAACAAGGAGCGAAAAGCGTAATTAAATTTTTTTCACACAATATCGTTTTTCTTTTTGTTATACTTGCAAAAAACTAAAAGAGTTATGCAGAATAATAAGTGACCCGTTTGCCTTTCTTGGCATACTCACCGGCAAACGTCTCGAGGTTGCGCTTGTACCCGATCCGGTCAACAAACCCGAGCCTGCGGAGGTTCTCCCGCACCCGCATCACGTCCGGCTCGTCCGCCCAGTCTTTTGTATAGACATAAATGACCCTTCGGCTGTCCCGGGAGTCCGGGTTGGGTTTTGCCGTGCTGACCTTTGCCGAGATACCCAGATCGTGGGCAACTGTGGCGTCCCGCACCTTCTTCCACGCGGCATCTGCTCCGTCAGGCTCCTGGAAGATCAGCCACTTGCCGGCATGTTCGTCCTCGATAGCCTCCGGCGCGCTCCCCGGCGCATCCTGAACGATCCAGTACATCTGGGTGGTCTTTGAGGGGATAACCCCTTCACCTTCACAGAGCATCCGGTAGATTGTGTCGACCCGGCCAAACCGTGCAAGGAGCGCATCTGCGAGCTGCGGGTATTCATCGGTGAACTGCCTGACAGTCTCACTCAGGTCTGCGGTGAAGTCAACGCCGCTTTCAACAAGCGCATAAAGGTATTTTCCCTGCGTCTGGAGTCTCCTGGTGAGAAGGTGATCGAAGATACCGTATGCCACATCAGCCAGAGCCTCGGAATCGACTTCGTCCATATTGTACCCGTCCGGTGTTATGCCGAAAAATAGTTTCTGCTTTGGTGCGAAGACCGTCCGGCACTCCCTGTCACGCCCCATGTACCTGACCGTGGCCGTCCGGAACGTGAGACGAACGCGGACCATAGAGGGGTACTGCCATGTTCGAATGATTTAAAAGCGGCGGCAGCAGAAATGTACTAATTATGGAATGGAAAAGAGACTGGGGTCTGACAACCAGAGTGTTGCTGACAGGATTTTTACTGTTCATCCTCTATCTGGTGTTTATGACCGTACTCGTGGTGTTCTTCCCCGGGGTCAGTATCTGGCTGATTATCGGCCTGGTGGTCGTAATGGGCCTTATCCAGTATTTCTTCTCGGACAAAATGGTGCTCTGGACCACGCATTCGCACATTATAACCGATGACGAATACCCGGAACTTCACCACACGGTCGAGAAACTGTGCCATGAGGCCGACCTTCCCCTGCCAAAGATTGCCGTCATGCAGAGTCCGGTGCCAAACGCGTTTGCTACGGGACGTAACCCGAAACATGCGGTGGTTTGTTGCACCGACTCAATCATGCGCCTTCTCTCCAAAGATGAACTCGAAGCCGTGCTCGCACACGAACTCTCCCACGTGAAAAACCGGGACATTCTGACGATGACGATGGCAAGCTTCGTTGCAATGATCGCCGCAATGATCATGCAGAGTTTCTTCTTCTCTGCGCTTTTCGGGGGCAATAATCGCAACAATGGCGCAGGATGGATCATAGTCTGGATCGCCTCGATCATTGTCTACGCGCTGAGTACGCTGTTGATCCTCGCTCTCTCCCGCTACCGCGAGTTCGCGGCGGACCGGGGCAGTGCACTCATCACAAGAAACCCTCAGGCGCTTATTTCGGCCTTGAGCAAGATCAGCGGCCGGATGGAGATCGTCCCGCCCCAGGCAAAAGCCAAGGTTGAAAGCGCAAATGCATTCTTTATTATCCCGGCACTTTCGGGAAATACTATCATGGAACTCTTCTCCACCCACCCGCCAATAGAGAAGCGGATCGCCGCACTTGAAAGGATCGGTGTCGAGATTCGCGGATACTAACTCAAATGATTTTTATCAGGCTGACCTTGTCTGACTTCTTCACATTTTTACCTCCCAGTCCGTGAGAATGCGTGCAGCCATGATGCCGGGCAAGGACGGTGGGAATGAGAGAGCTGAAACGATTTGAAAACTCCGTAATGTACAGGCTGGGCTGGAAACATTGATCAGTGCAGGAGAAGTAAGCATTAATACACCTCCCCGCCAAAATTGTAGAGCGCAGTGCATCGATGGTCTAGAGGTATGACTTAGGCCTTCCAAGCCTATAGCCCGGGTTCGATTCCCGGTCGATGCATGAGGGCTCGTGGTCTAGTTGGCTATGACGTCGCCTTCACACGGCGAAGATCTCGTGTTCGAATCACGACGGGCCCATGCATTTAAGCCGGTTTTGCAATTAAGACTGCTCACCGGCATTCCCCATCCTTTTTCAATCCCGTTTCCCATGCACTTCTACCATGAAACCAATTTGCGTGAACAGGGCCGGGTAACCCGGAGGATCTGCTCATGAACCTCACGGTGAGGCTGCATATATCGTCCGTAAGACGCCCTGTGAGAGGTTTTCTTGATCAATTCTCTGATAATTATGATTTGATGAGCCGTATATGAGCAATCTGTTTTCCTTTCGCGTTTCTGCGATCAGAGGCTCGACCGTATCGGGCATATGACCCCTATTTTACTAAAAAACCCATAATTTTTCGTTTTTCAAGTGGAAACAAAGGGGTATAAATATTGATATCTGATTTCACAATAGATTGCACGTTGATTGCACAAGCCTTATTATATATATTTGGGGATTGCCGGGGGGAAAACAGGTTAATATCCCGGGAAACGGTCATAACCCGGTTGTCTGTCGATAAAACCGTAGCAGATCTGCAGGTGTTTTTCCATCTAATGGCCATTCAGATCCAGCTGATCTGGTACCTGGCAGAAACATACCTGTCGGGGAAAATAGCATGTGCAGACAGGCAGCACCGGATTGCTCCGGCATCCTGCCCGGCTGCAATAAAAAAATGTTTGATTTATGCGTTTTTCATTTTGGCTTTTGCGACGAATCCGTCTTTGCCAATGTAATACATGAAGCCCTTTTCCTTGGCAATCTTTTCAGTACCGACTTTCTTCTTCTTGCCGGTCTTGTTGTGCTTCATCGGGGCTGCCCAGACATACCCGTCCTTCCCAATGAAGTACAGGAATCCCTTTTCACGCTGGATTTTTTCCTTTCCAATTTTCTGTCCCATTTAAACACCTCAAAACCCTGTTTGGGTTTTGATAATGAGAGTTACCGCCTGATAATATAAAAGGTTTCCGTCGGAGGCACGTCGAAATATCAAATTTGGCTATATTTTTACCGGTATTTTCGGTATTGTGACCCACTAATACCTCCGATTAAAAAACCTGAAATATAGGCCGGTTTGCCCTAAAATGCCCGGATAAACGCGCATTAAGCAATATATCATCGGAGATTCTGCGACACGAAAAGACTCGCCAGCGCACAACCCTGCCTGCCGATGATCCCTGACGATGCTGAGGATCTGGCAGATTACGCCGGGTCTCATTACCGGCGCAGAAGCCACGTGTCCCGGAGTGAGAGTGTTTTGTAATGGGTAAAAATCGGGTGTTCCCACGGGGTGCCTGCGGATTTATTGTCTGGCGCTTCCCATGATAACAGGAATTCACCCATGTACTTCCATATCATCCTCACTGATGACTGCAATCTCTGCTGCCGGTACTGCAGGGCAAAGGCGTTTGAGGCTGAAGATGAGGGGGGGGCTGACGCGGTGCCGGTTGAGATCGACGAGAACCTCGCGCCGGATCTCGACTACGATCCCGCTTTGCTGTACCGTTTCCTTGCACGGGATCCTGCCCCCACCGTGACATTCTATGGTGGCGAACCGCTCCTCCGGCCGGCATTAATCGAGCGGATCGTCCGCGAAGCGCCGGTGCAACGGTTTATGATCCAGACCAACGGGCTCCTCCTTGACCGGCTCGCACCGGCGATCGTCAACCGGTTCTCTACGATCCTTGTCTCGCTGGACGGGCGCGAAGCTCTCACCGATGAAAACCGGGGTGCCGGCGTTTTTTCCCGGGTCATGGCAAACGTAAAAAAGATCCGGTCAAATGGCTATAGCGGCGAACTGATTGCGCGGATGACCGTGACCGAGCGCACGGACATCTTCGATGCCGTCCGGTACCTCACGGAGAATCCGGAATACTCTTTTACTTCCATCCACTGGCAGCTGGATGCAAACTTTACCCATGATCTCTCCCGCCGCAGTTTTGCTGAGTGGGTAAGAAAATGTTACAATCCCGGTATTCGCGCACTTGTCGCTCTATGGGTCGACAATATGGAACAGAATGGGCAGGTCCGGCGCTGGTATCCATTTATTGATCCCATGGAAGATTTCCTGTACGGGAGGGGGAGCCTCCTGCGATGCGGGGCGGGACATGCAAACTATGCGATCATGACCGACGGCCATATTGCTCCCTGCCCGGTTATGATCGGTATGAGGCAGTATTATGTCGGCCACATCAAGGATGCAGATCCGCAAAACCTGCCCCGGATCGCGGTGGGCGGCGGGTGCACGACATGCCACATAAGGACGTTCTGTGGCGGGCGGTGCCTCTACTCCGCCATCATGCAGCCCTGGAACCCGGCCGGCGGCAACTTGTGTGCGGTACCGTGGAAAATCTGCGGGACGCTCTCACGGACGCACTCCCCCGGGTCCGGGCCCTGATCGCTTCCGGGCGCATAAGCCTTGCGGACTTTTCCCACGAGAAATTTAACGGGTGCGAGATCATACCCTGACCCTTGCAGGACAGGACGGAAGAAACGCCTGATCCGATGCAGATGTATTTATACTCAATGGTATGATGAATATGTGCAGATATAAAACTGCATGAGTAATACAATGGAAAGAAAAGGATTTGGCGGCCCGAGAAATTTCGGTCCCAGAGAAATGACAAAGACAGTCTGTTCAGACTGCGGAAAAGAGTGCGAAGTCCCCTTCAAGCCAACTGAGGGAAGGCCGGTTTATTGCAGGGACTGCCTGCCCAAGCACCGGAAACCCCGGTTCTAATTACATTAATCCTGTTTATTTTTTTCTTTTGTGATGTTCTTCTGGTAGCGGCGGCTCTCCGCACACCAGTTATATTACCTGTACCGCAGCAATACGGAGATCATGGCAGCATCATGGCATGAGGCACTCGCGTACGCTAAAGAGAAGAATCTCCCGCAGGTCTACCATGACTGCGACACTGACACCTATGGCGCCTGCCGCACGGGTGAACCGCAGGGTAGTTTCAAGGCCGGTGTTTTTACCGAACACCGCTGTATCTGCATGCCGGCCCATCTCACGAGCGAAGAGCTTACGGCAAAAGAAAAAAAATTCCGTGAGGAAAATCCGGAATGGTAAGCGTTTATTCGGAAAACGTTATATCCGACTTTTGCAGCCCACGCTCTTAAAACCTGAATGAATGAACTCCGCAAGGGCTAACGTTTCTTGATCTCTTCGCGGAACCGGTGGATAAGATCGTACAGCATCATCCGCAGTTCGGCACCGACATCCTCCCATGATTTGGGGGACGACGAAGCCGGAGGGAGCTCGTTCGCTGAGGCGTGGATCACGGTATCGGATTCATCGCGGATCTTTGCCTTCGCCCAGAGATCGCAAACGATCTCATAGTACCCGGCCAAAAGCACGATGATGAAGACTACCGGGACGATCACGAAGGAGAGCATCCAGACATAATGATAGAGGTTGTTACCGGTGGCCGAATCAAACCACTCAAAGATCCGCAGCACATACGCTATGATAAAGACACTGCCGATCGCCTTGATGATCGGTGAGGGCAAATTCAACGGGAAAGGAAACGCCCCAAAAATATCTGCGATAAATAGGATGATACAGATGAGGATCAGCAACCAGAAGTTCAAAGGCTGGTTGAGGAAAGCCACGGCCGACTGATATACAGGGTTCGATACATAATAGGTCAGGATATTTGCGAGCACGATCACGATCAGGATACAGATAATCCCGATCAGCCGGGAGACAAATATCCACCCGAGCGAGTGCTGCTTGTTCGGCCACATAGATCCTCACGTCACGTGTACTTCATAGTAGTTGTCCTGCGGGGTATATAGTCCTCGTGCAGTGCACGGGTCACGGCACAATCCCTTTTACCTCACCGGTCCGAAGACCCCAGTATGCAGATCAATTTCAAACGGTATGCACTCTACCTGCTTCGGTGGCAGGCCAGCACCCCAATCCTCGCCGGGGTCGGTATCCTCCTTGCCGCAATGGGACAGATCGTCGCAGCGGTTGTTGCAAACCTGATCGGCGGACTGATCTTTTTCTGGGTCGACCAGTTCATCTTCACCTCACAATCGCTTGCTGCGCAGTGGGAAATCAGAGAGAACATCGCCTGCGTGGACTGCGGAAAAGTCGCACGGGGGTACCGGCTCGTCCGGTCCGGGGACTATGACAAAAGCGAGGATACAGCCCCCGAGTTCCGGTGCGAAGAGTGTTCGAAGATGAAGACTGAAGCACTCCGCAACAAGGGCATAAAAGTGGAGTGAACGGGACGCAGGAATCTGCCAGGCAAACCCGGTTCACAGCTGAAATTCAGTACCATTTTCAACGCCTTCATTCTTCTCAAGATCTTTTTTATCACCATGGATTCTTCGAGGACTGTATCCACTTTTATCAAGGATAGACACGAGAATGTTGCATTCATACGTACAAAGGCATACATAAAACAACAACAATGTATAAATATATACAATAACAACCAAAACTAAGCATTCTAATGGGTTGTCAGCGAATCCGATTTTTGCAGGATGCCTGTTACGGTGCTGTTCTCACGGGCAGGGGCGTTCACACCTTGTTCCTGCCCATGAAACATCACGAAACCCAGGAGTTGGTGATGCCGATGGGATGGAGAAGAGTATTATTAAAAAAGGACTGAACCTGAATCTCGGGCCGGATGAATTTCTTACTGCAGTAAGCAATCAGCCAAAACCATTGGTGATCCCGCTCTCTGCCGAACTCCCGCTTCCACGCTGTTCGCCGCTGGACGTGTTCTTAAACACCCGTAAAGGAGACGGGTTCCTTCTTGAATCCATGGAAGGAAGCGAGAAGATCGCCCGGTACTCGTATGTCGGGATCGATCCCGTGTGCGTGATTACACTGGGCCGGGGGGACGTGTCCGTGACCGGCAGCGATGCCTTTGTCGCCATCGCACGCGAACCTGAAGGGGAGAACCCGGTCGACAGGATCCGTTCCATCCTTTCACGGTTCAATTACGTAAACCTCAGGGCCCCGCGGTTTTTCGGGGGAATGGTCGGATACTTTGCCTATGATATCGTCCACTCGCTCTTTTGCCGGGTGGATAACAACAGGAATGGTACTGCCGGTGAGACTCCCGATGCACGTTTCATGCTTGCAAAAGACTGCATCGTCTTCGATCACCGGGACCGGAAGCTCTTCATCTTCTCAAGCCCGTTCCTGACCTACGAATCGGACCCGGCTGCCGAATACCGGCGCTGTGCCGTACATATTGCGGCACTCAGGCAGCAGATCGAAACGATCGCAGAAAAACCACCGGCATCACCCATCTCCCCGGTAATGAGACCCGGAGAGTTGCTGGGGATTACGGACAACACCGGCAAGGAAGCGTTCTTGCACGCGGTCGAAGAGATTAAAGAGCATATCGTGGCCGGGGATATCTTCCAGGCCGTGCTCTCCCGGAGAATGGAATGTGATGTGGGCGCTGACCCGTCCCCGATCTACGCTGCACTGCGGGCGATCAACCCAAGCCCGTACATGTACTTCCTCGATTTCGGGGACGAGCAAATAATCGGGGCAAGCCCCGAAATGCTCGTACGGGTGGAGAAGCGACGCGTGACCACCGTACCGATCGCAGGCACCCGGCCCCGTGGCCAAGACAGGAGCGAGGACAAACGGCTCGCACAGGAACTGCTGCTCGATAAAAAAGAGCGGGCAGAGCACACGATGCTGGTCGATCTCGCACGAAACGACATCGGACGGGTCTGCAAGTTCGGGTCGGTCGATGTCACCGAGTTCATGGGCATCGAGAAGTTCTCCCATGTCCAGCACATGGTCTCGACCGTCACCGGAACGCTCATGGACCATCTGGACTGCTATGATGCACTCAAGTCCTGTTTCCCGGCCGGGACGGTCTCAGGCGCCCCGAAGATCCGGGCAATGCAGATCATCAGCGAGACCGAACCGGATGCCCGGGGGCTCTATGCTGGCGCTGTCGGCTACATCGGTTTCGACCGAAATCTCGAATTTGCCATTGCAATCCGCACCGTGAACATAAAGAATGGCAGGGCGGGCATTCAGGTGGGTGCAGGTATCGTCGCGGATTCAGTACCCGAAAACGAATGGACCGAGACCGAGAACAAGGCCGCAGCGATGATGCGTGCAATCGAACGGGCGGGGATGACCCCATGAGCGCTCCGACTGTCCTTATCATAGACTGTTACGACAGTTTCACCTTCAACCTGTACCAGCAGGTGGGAAAACTCGGGGGCTGTCCCGTAGTTTTTACCTGCGACACCCCACTTTCCCGGCTCGAGAAAACTGCCTGTGACCGGATCATCCTCTCACCCGGGCCCGGCACGCCAGAAGAATCGGGCGTCTGCCTTGAGATTCTTGATACAATGAGCAGGACGATCCCGACACTGGGCGTCTGCCTTGGCCACCAGGCCATCTGCACTGCGTTTGGAGGCCGGGTCGTTCGCTCCGGCCACCTCATGCATGGCAAGACCTCGGAGATCATGAGTGACGGCAACGGAATCTACAAAGGTCTGCCTTCACCGTTTACGGCCACCCGCTACCATTCGCTTGTGGCTCAAAGGGACACGCTGCCACCGGAACTGCCGGTCGTGGCCGAGAGCCTTGACGATGGTTTTGTGATGGGTGTGCGGCACACAGAATATCCTATCGAAGGTGTGCAGTTCCACCCGGAGAGTATCCTCTCGCACGATGGCGACGCGCTCATGAAAAATTTCCTGTTCGGGCCGCGGGTGAATGCATGACCATGAAAGAGGCGATCGCACACGTGGTGGAGGGTCATAATCTCGCGCCACCGGAAGCGGCGGCAGTCATGGATGAGATCATGAACGGGCAGGCAACACCGGCGCAGATCGGCGGGTTCCTTGCCGCTTTGCGCATGAAAGGGGAAACCCCTGAGGAAATCGCTGCGTTTGCCCGGGTGATGCGGAACCATGCGATCCGGCTTACTCCACAGGTTGCAGGAACGCTCGTTGATACCTGCGGCACCGGGGGCGATGGCGCACAGACCTTCAACATCAGCACCGCCGCCGCATTTGTCGCAGCAGGAGCCGGCGTCCCTGTGGTCAAGCACGGCAACCGGGGGGTGAGCAGCCGGTGCGGATCGGCCGATGTGCTCGCGGCTCTCGGCGTCACCATCGGGATTCCCCCGGAGGCCCAGGCAAAAATTATCCGGGATACCGGGATCGTCTTTCTCTTTGCACCAAGCCACCACCCGGCCATGAAGCACGTGATGGTGGCACGACAGGACCTCGGGTGTCGGACCGTCTTTAACCTCTTGGGACCGCTTGCAAACCCGGCCGGGGCGGAGGCACAGGTCCTCGGCGTCTACGCAGAAAATCTTACCGGGACCATCGCGGAAGTGCTGCACCTGCTCGGAGTCTCCCGGGCAATGGTCGTGCACGGTAGCGGGCTTGACGAGATCACGATCACAGGAGAGACGACCGTTACGGAACTTGAGGGGGGGAGACTGAAGGATTATACGCTGTCCCCGGAGCAGTTCGGATTTGCCCGGGCCGCGCGGACCGACATTCTGGGAGGGGATCCGTATGAGAACGCTCGCATCATCCTCTCTGTTCTTGCCGGGAAAAAAGGAGCCGCACGCGATATCGTGCTCATGAACGCCGGCGCTGCAATTTATGTGGGCGGAAGGGCCGGGACACTCGCTGAGGGAATCCATCTCGCAGCCAGCTCGATCGATTCCGGAAAAGCACAGGGAAAACTGGATGCACTGGTTACTGCAACGCGGGGTGCGGCATGATCCTCGATGAAATAATTGAACGGACAAAAAAACGGGTGGAGAAACTCCCCGTCACCTTTCCGGAACCGGACAGTTTCCGGCACGCAAGTCTTGAAGCGGCAATCCGTTCGGCGCAGAAAAAGAACCCGGTGATCGCCGAGATCAAATGTGCCTCGCCCTCCGGAGGAGTTATCCGCAGGAACGTGGACATGGCAATGATGGCAGGAGTTCTTGCGGATGGCGGATGTGTCGGAATCTCCGTTCTTACCGAGCCGTACTTCTTTGGCGGGTCGGGCGCGGATATCGCCCGGGTCAAGGAAGCGGTCAGCGTACCGGTGCTGCGGAAGGATTTTGTCATCGACATGCGCCAGATTGTTGAGACAAAGATCGCTCGGGGCGGACGCGGTGCTCCTGATTGCCGCGGTGCTCAAGGACCGGCTCCCGGTATTTGTCGACGCTGTGTATGATGCCGGCCTCGAACCGCTCGTGGAAACCCATAATGCAGGAGAGATCGAACTGGCACTGGCAACAAAAACGCAGATGATCGGGATCAACAACCGGGATCTTTCCACCATGACCATCGACCGCTCCACCACCCGGAACCTCTCGGAGAAAGTACGGAGTGCCGGCCGGCTGGTGATCTCGGAGAGCGGGATGCGTTCAGCAGACGATATCCGTGAACTCCGGCCATACTGCGATGCGTTTTTGATCGGGTCGTCGATCATGGCCGACAAGAGGCCCGATAAAAAACTGGAGGAGTTCGTGTGCGCGTAAAGATCTGCGGGATTACCAGAGTTGAGGACGCTTTGTTCGCGGAAGGCGCCGGGGCGGATGCGATCGGGGTCGTGATGTACTCGCCGACCTCGCACCGTTCGGTACCGGAAGCGAGGGCCCGGGAAATTTTTAACAGCATCGGGCCGTTTGTGACCCGGGTCATTGTCACGCACACACATTCAGACGAGGATCTCAAACGCATCCTTGCGCTCCGTCCGGACGCGATCCAGATCTCCCACCCGTTTGTCTTTCGTACCAACCCGGGCACCCGGGTGCTCCGGGTGATCGGGCGCGGGGATAAGGTGCCCACGGACTGCAGCGCGGTGATCGTGGACGAAAGCATGGGCGCAGGCCGGCATTTCGACCGGGCGTTTGCCCGCGAAGTGGTAAAAACATCAGCGGTGCCGGTCATTTTAGCCGGCGGGCTGACGCCGGAAAATGTTGGGGTCGCGATCCGGGAGATCCGGCCTTACGCGGTCGATGTCGCAAGCGGCGTCGAGACAGAACCGGGAATAAAAGATCACACAAAAATTGCAGCGTTCATTGCCGCTGCACGGGAGGTATGATGACGGGAAAAGGACGGTTCGGGAAGTACGGCGGGCAGTATGTCCCGGAAACCCTGATGAACGCATTGATCGAACTCGAAGACGCGTACACAAAAGCGACACACGACCCGGCATTCGAAAAAGAACTCGCTGCGTACCAGTCAGAATATGCAGGACGCCCGACGCCGCTCACGTACTGCGAAAATATGTCGCGGGACCTCGGCTTCAAAGTCTACCTGAAGCGCGAGGATCTTGTTCACGGCGGCTCGCACAAGCTCAACAACACGCTCGGGCAGGCGCTTCTCGCTAAACGCATGGGAAAGAAACGGCTGATCGCCGAGACCGGCGCCGGCCAGCACGGGGTCGCGACCGCAATTGCCGGGGCCGCGATCGGGTTTAAGGTCGAGGTCTTCATGGGCGAAGTCGATACGAAACGACAGGCCCTCAACGTCTTTCGCATGGAACTGATGGGCGCAACCGTCCACCCGGTTTCCTGCGGGACAAAGACACTCAAGGATGCGACAAACGAGGCGCTCCGCGACTGGGTCGCAAACGTAAACGACACGCACTACCTGATCGGATCGGTCGTCGGCCCGCACCCATTCCCCACAATAGTCCGTGATTTCCAGTCGGTGATCGGGCGCGAGGCCCGGGAACAGGTCCAGCGAAAAGAAGGCAAAATGCCGGATGCGATCGTTGCCTGCGTGGGCGGCGGATCGAACGCGATCGGGATCTTCCACCCGTTCCTTGCCGATGATGTGGAACTGATCGGTGTCGAGGCAGCGGGGAAAGGGATTGAGACACGGCGAACACTCCGCAACGCTCTGTGCCGGGAGACCCCGGCGTGCTGCACGGCACGCTCTCGTACCTGCTGCAGGACAAGGACGGCCAGGTGCTTCCCACGCACAGCGTTG
The DNA here is from genome assembly GCA_963805035.1 of uncultured Methanoregulaceae archaeon. Taxonomy (GTDB): domain Archaea; phylum Halobacteriota; class Methanomicrobia; order Methanomicrobiales; family Methanospirillaceae; genus Methanoregula. The sequence goes on from CAWDSU010000011.1 coordinate 162,194, forward strand.
CGGCCGGCCTCGATTACCCGGGTGTCGGCCCCGAACATGCGATGCTCAAAGACTCGCACCGGGTCACATACCAGGCAGTGCAGGACCCGGAAGTGCTGGACGCGTTCCGGTATCTCTCGAAGAAGGAGGGGATCATCCCGGCGCTTGAATCATCCCATGCGGTCGCATACGTTCTCAAGAACGCGGACCGGTTCGATAAGGGCGATGTGGTGATCATCAACCTCTCGGGCCGGGGCGACAAGGATGTCGCAGGAATTGCACCGGTGACGGCATAATGGGACGCATCGAATCTGTGTTTGCGAAAAAAGGCTCGACTGCGTTCATCGGTTTTGCCGTTGCCGGAGATCCGGACAAGGAGACATCGGTCCGGATCGCAAAGGCGCTCATCGATGGCGGGACCGACATCCTCGAATTCGGCGTACCGTTCTCCGACCCGGTGGCGGACGGCCCCACCATCCAGCGGGCGGACGACCGGGCGCTTGCGGCCGGCACCACGCCCGATACGATCTTTGCAATTGTCCGGGAAGTCCGGGCGTATTCCGAAGTCCCGATCGTCTTTCTGACGTATTACAACACGATCTACCGTCGGGGTATTGACCGGTTCTACCGCGAGGCACACGACGCCGGTGTCGACGGGATTCTCGTCGCGGATATGCCTGTCGAGGAATCTGAAGAGGTCGTGGAGATCGCGCAGAAGTATGGGATCGACCCGATCTTCCTTGTCACCCAGACCACTTCCGATAAACGTATGGACACGATCGTGCGCCATGCCCGCGGGTACCTGTACCTCGTCGCGGTGCTCGGAGTGACGGGTGCCCGGAAGACCGTGGCGCCGGAGGCGCTCGCCCTCCTCCACCGGGTCAGGAAACATACCGATCTCCCGCTCGCCATCGGCTTTGGAATCTCCACTCCCGAACATGTGAAGACCTGCCGTGACGCCGGGGCCGAGGGCGTGATTGTCGGGAGCGCGATTGTAGATATCGTGGAAAAAAACCTGCATGACCCGGCCATGATGGAAAAAGAGCTCCGCCGGTACGTCTCCGAAATGAAAAACGCGGCGGGGCAGTGAACAACCGATCTGCCCCCCTCAAGGAAAACTTCGATCTTTTTTTAACGGCTGCCGGTTAAAATCTCTTCGGTCATCATTATGGCTCATAAATCGTTTGTGATTCTTGTCCTGTGTCTCTGCATCGGTGCCGGTCTTGTTATCGCCGGCTGTACCCAGCAGACCCCTTCATCTGTACCGTCAACGACCGCAACCCTTGCCGCCCCGGCAACATCGCCGGCTGCTCCTGCAGGGACGGGCAGTGCCCCCACAAACCAGACGGGCATGGCAAACCCGGCATCGGTCAACTGCGTGAATGTCGGTGGCCAGTCCGTGATTATGACCAATCCTGACGGAAGCCAGTATGGGATGTGCAATTTCACCAACGGCACCAGTTGTGAGGAGTGGGCGCTCTTCCGCGGAGAAGGCTGCAAGGCTGGTGTGACTGGAAACCAGACCGGTAACGCAACTGCACCGGCGGGCCAGACGGGCATGGCAAACCCGGCATCGGTTAACTGCGTCAACGTGGGCGGGACCGTGCAGATCAAGGACAGCCCGGCCGGACAGTACGGCATGTGCGTCTTCCCCAACGGGACCACGTGCGAAGAGTGGGCGCTCTTCCGTGGCGAGGGGTGCGAGGCTGCAAACGTAACTGCATAACCGGTAGACACCCTTTTTGTTTTTTCTGCTCTGTAGAAAACCTATTTTAAAAATTATGCGCCCCCTTTACGCCAGCCCTGCCCCCGAGGGGGGGCGTACGCGATGCCTTCGTATTACATGTGTCGGGATGCAGACATGAGTACAGGTAATACAACACTATCGCAACCGGGGGATGCCACAAGCATGCGGGGGCTTTAGGCAAGGATTGCCGGGAACCTAAAAGAGCGTTCTTACAAATCCCATTGAGGATTTCTACAGAGCCATTTCTACAGAGCCGTTTTTTCGTGTTTCGTACGCAGGACAGATCCCTGCCCGCATGATAAATTATACCCGTAAAGCCGGCAAACACCATCATCATGCAGGCAGAGATCCCCCGAATCGTGATCGCCGGGACGCACAGCGGCTGCGGCAAGACCACGATTGCAAGCGGCCTGATGGCAGCCCTCGTTACCCGCGGCCTCGAGGTCCAGCCATTCAAGACCGGGCCGGATTTCATCGACCCCTCCCATCACACGCTCATCTGTGGCAGGGCGTCGAGAAACCTTGATCCCTGCATGATGGGAGAGGCCGGGGTGCTCCGGACCTTTGCAGATGCAACAACGGGCACCGATATCGCCGTCGTAGAGGGGGCCATGGGGATGTTTGACGGGACCGGTGGTACTGATACCGCAAGTACTGCCCATATAGCCCGAATCCTCAAAGCACCGGTCATCCTCGTTATCGATGCCCACGCGGTCTCGCGCAGCGTCCATGCCGTCATCCGTGGCTTTATGGACTTCGATCCCCGGGTGAAAATCGCCGGCATCATTTACAACCGGATCGGGAGCGACCGGCACCGGGAGATGATCGCGAGGGAAGAGATCGTCCCGGCGCTCGGCTGGGTGCCACGTCAGGAGGAATGCGAGGTCCAAAGCCGGCATCTCGGCCTGGTGATGGCGCATGAGTCCCCGGCACTAAAACAGTTCGGGCGCGTAATAGCGGAGTCCTGCGATCTCGACCGGATCCTCGCGGTCGCAGCAGCCGCCCGGCTGCTTGCGGTTCCCGGGGGCACGGCAAAAAAACCGCATACCTCGCACCGCCGGGCTGTGATCGGTGTGGCCCGCGATCCGGCATTCTGCTTCTATTACCAGGACAATCTTGATCGTCTCGCCCGGGCCGGGCTGAGATCCGGGCGTTCTCCCCGGTGGCCGGTGAGGTGCCGGAGGCAGACGCGATCTACATTGGCGGGGGATATCCCGAGCTCCATGCGGCGGCGCTCGAAAAATCACGGAGCACAAAAGCCATCCGCACGCTCGCACAAGACGGCATGCCCGTCTATGGCGAGTGCGGCGGGCTCATGTACCTCTGCAGCTCGCTTGAAACAGACGGGAAGGAGTACGGGATGGCCGGCGTCCTGCCCGGCCGTGCCGTCATGACCCGGCGTCTTGCGGCGCTCGGGTACGTCAAAGGCACCTTCTCCGGTCCAGCCGACCTGTGGCCGGGAAAGTTAGCGATCCGTGGCCACGAGTTCCATTACTCCCGGGTCGAATGCGATGACGATGCACGGTGGGCAATCCGGCTTTCTGCGGGAAAAGGGATCAATGACGGGAACGACGGCCTTTTTGAGCAGGCGACCATCGGGGCATACACCCACGCGTATTTCACCGACGCCTTTGCCCGGCGGTTTGTGGATGCCGCGGCTGCATGGGCGCGGAGGTAGGTACGGCATGGACAAGTACGGCCAGCTCTCGCCGTGCGCTGCATCGGCCCTTTTTGGCACCCGGCAGCTGACCATAGCGGGAAAACAAGTCGGGATTACCGGGCTTGACGGAGCATTTGCAGCCGTACAGGCACGCGGGCTTTCCGGCGATGCAGAGATCCGCACCGAGCTGATGCGCCGGGTAACAGAGAACAACTATGTCCCTCCGGCGCTTGCTGACGAGTACGCAACGGCAGTGCTGACCGAATATAAGAAAGCCACAGAAAAATCCCACGGGCTACTCTGAACGGATATGAGGAAACATGCACCTGAATCCTCGCGGGAAAAAAGAATAAGATCCGCGTCCTATTTTTCAATAAGGTGAAAGATATGACCGCGAGATCCCGAATCCTTTTTATCTGCACCGCAAACGCCGCCCGCTCCCAGATGGCGGAGGGATACCTTAAGGCAAAATACGGTGACCGCTACGAGGTCTTTTCGGCAGGATTCCGCCCTTCCGGGAGGATAAGTACCCGTGCCATTGAGGTAATGAAGGAGATCGGGATCGATATCTCCGGCAACCAGCCGAAATCGCTCGATACCTTTAAGGGTGTTCCGTTCGATCTCGCCGTCACGCTCTGCGACAACGCCCGTGCGGTCTGCCCGGTCGTCCCCTCGGCTAAAAGGACGATACACCGTGGGTTTTCCGATCCCCACCTAACTCCCGGCACTGATGCAGAGATCCTTGACGGGTACCGGAGAGTCCGGAACGCGATCTGTGCGTGGATCGATGAGACATTTGGGCACGGATTGCCGGGATAAATGTTGGCCCGCCCTCTTTTTTCAAAACATTCATCATGCCCCGCTCCTACCATTGAACTATTCAACGCGTGGCTCCATGACCGGACAGAGGAAAAAACGGGAGAACATTTATGCGGACTCGCTCGCGTTCCATGAGAAATACCATGGGAAGATCGAAGTCCATTCGAAAGTCCGGCTGAAAAACCGGCATGATCTCTCGCTGGCCTATACCCCCGGTGTCGGTGCGGTCTCAAAGGAGATCGCAAAAGACCTGAAAATGGCCTGGAAGTATACGCTCAAGGCCAACACGATCGCGATCGTATCGGATGGCTCCCGTGTGCTCTCGCTTGGGAACATCGGGGGATATGCCGCGATCCCCGTGATGGAGGGAAAAGCCCTCCTGTTCAAGAAACTGGCCGGCATCGACGCATTTCCCATCTGTTTTGAGAGTTACCATACGGAATTTGCCGATGATATCAGAAACATCTCACCGGTCTTTGGCGGGATCGCACTTGAAGATATAGCGGCACCGAAATGCTTCGAACTCGAAGAAGCATTGCAGGGTATCGGGATCCCGGTAATGCATGACGACCAGCACGGTACCGCGGTGGTCGTGCTCGCCGCACTGCTCAATGCCTGCCGGGTGACCAAAAAACGGTTCGAGGACCTGAATATCGTCATCTGCGGGGCCGGGGCCGCAGGCTTTGCCATCACCCGCATGCTCCGGCACATCGGCTACGACCCCGGGCTCTTTGCAAGTGTCAATGATATTATCGTCTGCGATACCCAGGGGATAATTCACCGGGACCGGGAGGGGTTGTATGCAAACAAGTACAAGTTTATTATCGGGGACGAGACCAACAGGGGTGGGCGGAAGGGTTCGCTTGCCGATGCAATGGAGGGTGCGGATGTCTGTATCGGTGTCTCGGTGCCAGGTATCGTGACACCTGCCATGATCCGTTCAATGGAAGACGACCCGATCATCTTTGCACTTGCGAGCCCAGTGCCCGAGATCCTGCCAAAGGATGCACTTCTTGCCGGGGCGGCTGTTATCGGCACGGCACGCAGCGATTACCCCAACCAGATCAACTACGCGCTCGCATTCCCCGGCATCTTCCGCGGCGCTCTCGATGTATGTGCGACCCGGATCTCCGATGAAATGAAAATCGCGGCCGCACATGCCCTTGCCGGGTACGTAAAAATTCCCCGGCGGGATCGCATCCTGCCCCGGTTACTCAACAGGGGAGTGGTGAAAGCCGTGGCAGGGGCCGTGCGCGAAGCGGCAGTCGCAAGCGGCTGTGCCCGGGAATTTAAAGACGCACCGGCTGATGGCTAGTCGGGCAGGGTGCCAGAGACGGCATTTTGAAAAAAAATGCATGTGTTTCTGCTCTGTAGGAAATCACGATACTCCGTCCAGCCCCCCTTGCGCCAGCCCTGCCCTCATGGGGGGGCGGGGGCGCGTGCGATGGAGTGGGTATTACCAGTACTCACGTATTCTTCCTTCACTGCAATTTTCCTTGTACAGGTAATACAGAATCATCGCAACCGGGGGATGCCCACGCGGCGGGGGCGCAGCCCAAGAAGAGCGTTTTCTTAAAAAAAGGTTAACGCTGCTATCTGCTTTCTTCCTCAGATCCCGATCCTGTTTCTGTATTTCCCGGTTCCGGCCGGAGCACCCGGCACACCTGCTCCATGAGCGCATGGTGGCGCCGGAGCTCGGCGCAGTACGTGCCGCTGCGGTCGCTTTTTTCGATGGGCACCCACGAGAGCCCGCAGTCCGTATCCCAGAGGACGAGCCCTTCAGCCGGTGCCGGCTGGACCGGCAGGCTCGTCGCCTCGTTGAGCAGCAGCCGGATCCCGTCTGCATCCAGCTCGCCGTTCCCGACAGAGAAGAGCGCCGCCGCCATGCACCGAACCTGGTGCCAGAGAAAACTTTGGGCGGTGACTTCAAGATACGTAAACCGCCCCTCGCTCCCGATCCGGATCCCGAGGATCGTTCTCCACGGGTTCCTGTCGCCCACCCTGGCCAGATTCGAGAAGTTATGTTCGCCAAGGAACTGCCGGGCCGCCGCTTCCATGATCTGCATATCGCGGACCGGCTCGGCATAATAGTACCGGTATGTGCGCGACCGGGCATCGTACCGGGGATGAAAGGTGTCGGTTACCTCAGCTGATGCCGTGCACCAGATATCGAGCGGCAGCTGGCTGTTGAGGGCCTGCCGGGCGCGGTCCGGGTATGGCGTGGAGAATGCAACGACCTGCCCGCAGGCATGCACCCCACGATCTGTCCTCCCGGCGGAACAAAAACCTGCGGTCCGCCAGTCAGAAAAAAGATCGAGGCGCCGGCACGCGGCAATAAACTCACCTTCGACAGTACGGCTGGACTCCTGCTGCTGCGAGCCATAGAACCGGGTGCCGAGGTACGAGACCCGGCATGCAAGCCTCACCGGACGCGGAACCGCCGGGTCAGCCGTTTGATCCTTCTCCATGTATTGTTCAGCGACTGGCGGGTGTATGTGCGCAGGGGCGTTTTTCTCCCGCCGCAGGAAACCTGCCCCTTCCGGATGGCCGCAAATATTGCCTGAATATCCGGTTCTGCCTTAACAAATGTTCTCCCGAAGCCCACAAAACGTGCATTGTGGGCGTCACTTCCCCCGACACAGGGTTTGTCCAGCCGTGCCGCGATCCGGCCTGCTTTCCGGTTGGCCGAACCGACGATGTAACGGCTGTTGAAAGCTTCGACTGCGTCCACGATGTTCATGGCGGCCCTGATCCTCCGGGCGACACCATGCCGCCACATGTGGTAGGGATGGGGGAGGATCACCAGCCCTCCCTGGCGCCGGGCGATCCTGACCGTCTCGCGCACGTCAAGCCCTGCAGGAATAACCTCCGTCACGCCCAGCACCAGCAGGTGCCCCTGCAGGGTCGAGACCTCAATTCCCGGAATAACAAGGACCGGGCTGCTGCACGCGAGCGCTTTCTTTGCCCCATCGACGCAGTCGTGGTCGGTTATGGCGATCGCATCAAGCCCGACCGCCTCAGCCTGCCGGAGTATCTCCTCCACACTGCTCTCGCCGTCTTTGGAAAAATTGGTATGCACGTGCAGATCGCAGGTCAGCATCTGATCATAGTGTTTTTATCTCTCTGGTATTAAGGAAACTTATGCGTATCCTCCTCCCTACCGGCGCGGCTACCGCAGAAATAGTGCGCCGGGCAGCAGTCGGCTTCGACGCGGATGTAGTGGTGACAGGAAAGATCGCCTCGTTTCTTACCCCTCGTGCACTCCGTGACCTTATCGTAAAGGGCGATTACAATGCCGTTGTGGTCTCGGGGATGTGCACAGTCTCTTTCGAGCAGGTGGAGCGCGAGACCGGGGTGCCCGTGTACCGGGGACCCGGCACGCGGCGGATCTTGCAGGGATCCTCCCGCTTGTCGGGAAAGTCCCGCTCTCGCGCACGGTTCCTGCCGAGGATTTCCTTGCTGCAGGAAAGGCAAGGGACGCGAGGGAGCGGGTGGCGGCAGCGGAAAACGATGCCGGGCCGGAGTTTGTGATCCGGGGTACGATGATCGGCGGAAATTCCCGGATGAAAGTGCTCGCCGAGATCATGGACGCCCATCGCGTTGAGGATATCGCGGGCCTTGTAGAGGGGTATTTTTCACAAGGGGCCGATATCGTCGATCTCGGCTTTGGCTTTGATGCGACCCCGGCTGACGTGAAACGGGTGTTCTCTGCAGTGGAGGAGATCGACCGCCCGCTCGCGGTCGACACGCAGGACCCCGACCTGATCCGGGCGGCACTCTTCCGGGCCGACCTCATCCTCTCGCTCCAGAATACCAATCTCCCGAAGGTGGGAAAGGACGTGGCCCGGGCCGGGGCGGCAGCGGTCATGGTGCCGGGCACAAAAACACTCGCCGCCAATATTGCCTGGGCACGGCGCGCCGGCATCTCCTGCATTATCGCCGATCCCCTCCTCCAGCCGGTCGGTTCGGGTCTCGTCGCCTCGCTCCGGCAGTTCAGAGACTATGGCTGCCCGCTCTTCTTTGGCGCGGGAAATGTTGTTGAACTCCTCGACGCGGACTCGATCGGGGCAAACGCCCTCCTTGCCGGCATGGCGCAGGAAGCCGGTGCATCCGTGATCTTCTCAAGCGAGCACTCGGACAAGACCCGGGGCTCGATCCGGGAGATGCGGAAGGCGACGGAGATGATGGTGCTTGCCCGGGACCGGCCGTATCCCAAGGATCTCGGTATCGATCTGCTGGTGCTCAAGGAGAAACGGCGCCGGCGCGAACCGCCGCTCGAATATGAAATGGCAACGGTTGCAAAACCGATGACGGGCGAGATCACCTATGACCCGAAAGGCAACTTCCGGATCGGGATCGAGGGGGACCAGATCGTCGCGGTGATCAACGGGAAGGCGGTGAAGGGGACCCGGTGGCAGGACGTGCTCTTTACTCTTTTATCGGAAGGGCATGTTTCGCTGCTCGACCACGCGGGATACCTTGGCAGAGAACTCTACAAGGCTGAACTCGCGATACGGTATGGCAGGAGTTTTGAGCAGGACGGGGAGTTTTAGAGTGATCTCCGGGCAAGGAGTCAGGAAAAAATGTTCACACAGGGAAAAGAAACGGGTGGCAATGACATGAACCCTATGAAAACGCCGGGCCTGATGCTCCTCGTTATACTCCTCCTTATACCGGCTTGCAGCGGGGGGTCTGTCCCGGACCAGAATTCAGTGACTCCTCCCGCACAACCGTTTATCGCCATCGATCCCGTCGGCAACCATACCCTTGATGAAGTATTCTTTATCTCTGGGACAACTGATCTGCCGGCATCGGGTACTCCTCTTCTTCTCCAGATTGAAACAACCAATTTCAATCCGGGAGGGGGTGGTTCTGCCTATCAGTCCAACGTCACGATCGAACCCGGAGAGAATGGGATCAATACCTGGTCGTGCAATGCAACGACGAGTCTCTGGCAGACGTACGGGCTTGGGCTGCAGTTTCCCATAGCCGATGCCGTCCCGGGAGAATACCTTGTGATCGTTGTTTCCCCGGATCCTGATACTTCAGCGAATGCAACCCGGATCTTCTCTATTCTGTCTTCAGAAGAGACCGGGAACACTACGGCGGCAAATCCCGAGATCACACCCTATCACACCAACCAGTTTGCCCGTGGCCAGCGGGGATACTGGATCTCCATGGACAATCTGCCCCTGGGCACTCATTTTGTTGGCGACACATTCGGGGTTTCCGGGGAGACCAATCTCCCGACCGGCCAGGAGATCGATTATGGGGCGTTCTCTGCCAATTATGTCCCGGGCAGCCCGAACCTCCTGCCACCCAGATTTTCCGGCTCCACTATAGTTTATCAGGGGACGGATGAGATTAACACCTGGTCGTTTGTCATAAATACATCCCGGTTTGAAAAAACGCTTGAGAATGGTTCTGTGGTCCGGATGGCTGCGGTCGCCGGGAACTACGAACTCTCCATAGGGCCGTTCAACCAGGAGCTCTATCCGTTCACGCTCGCGGATACAACAGGAACACCGACAGAAAATTCAACTCATGTCCCCACCTCTTCCGCGACAACTCAGCCAGATCGACAGCCGACTACCCGTCCTGCTCCTCTCTCCCTGATAATTCCCAGGGTATCAATTGGAATAGGGTTTGGCATAATAGACTTCCAGAGATACAGGAAGGACTAAAAACGGCGTACCAGAGACCTGCTTGGTACATTTTGTGCTGTAAAATTCCCAAAAGATCGCCGCGAAACCCGGAAAAATCCTCTCCAAGGGACATCTTACGACAGAAATGGATCTCTCTCCGGAAAATTTTCCGGACCGATCGCACCCGGTCGTGCGGCACGAAATTTTTATTTCCGGAAAATTTTTGGTTTGAAAGTTCGTAATACCGGATCTTTTTTGTCGCGAAAGTTTTTCCGGTAAAATTTTTCCAATTTGAAATTTTAAAAACCGGAAAATTTTCCGGTTGAAAGTTGAAAAATCTAAAAAAAGTTGGCGCGAAAGTTGGAAAAAAACAAACGCGATCAGCAGGCTTCCCAAATTACCATCGTAAAACCAGAAATATTAACCCGCCTGATATGCCCCAAAACCCGTACTTTTTTTGGCCGTGAAATTTTTTTTGCCGGAAAATTTTTGGCACGAAAGTTGAAAATCGCAAAAAAATTTGGCTTGAAAGTTTTCCGGCCAAGTTTTTTCCGGTTCGAAACCTGAAAAAACCAAAAAAGTTCCGGACGAAAATTCATACGCCCGTATTTTTCTGGACGAAGATCCAATTTGCCGGAAAATTTTTGGAACAATCGGATTCTGATTGGATGGAAGCCCGGACAGTCTACACACGAGAGGTTTTCTCGTTTCATGCAGCCCCCCTTGCGCCAGCCCTGCCCCCACGGGGGGCGGGGGCGTATGCGATGCCGTGCATAATTACCTGTACCTGAAGTGCCCTCGCGACGGATCAGGTAAAATACCCGGACACTCACTTGCCCGAGCAGAGGGTCCGACGAGGCACCCGAGCGACTCCTGCGGTGCAGGGAGAGGGTGAAATCACAAACGGGATTCGTCAGGACTCTCCCCAAAATACGCCCGCAAAACCTTCCGATTCCAAGGGAACTGAAAAGGAGTGCATATATCACTTTATTTGACAAAATAAACCCTATTTGAGCCCCATATAATAGCCCTGGATGGGCCATAGAAGCCTTCCGGCAGCCTCTTTTTCCGGGATCATGCAATCACCCTTCCGGCCCCGAGTTCGGCCTGAAAAACGCGTTTATGTGAACCTTTTAATTCGTCCATTTGCCAAAATAAGGCTTATTTGGGCTTATTTTTAAACAGAGCCCAAATTGGGCTCCGTTTGGATCATGAGAGGGGCAATCCGGGCTCAATACGGGCTCGGAATAGCGTAACCCTGATCAGGAGACAAAGGATGATCGGACAGGTCGATTACCGGCCCCACCCCTTCGCATGAAGATCAGCCTGCTGGTGCCTGCTGCAGCGCTTCTTGGGAGGCGGACCGGGTATTGTAGCGATCAGAAAACGACGATGAATTGCAAAATGAGTTCCGGAACGATCCCAGGATTCGAAAGCCCTGCCCCAGACCACACCAATCTCTCAACCCTTTTATCCCAAAACCTCCCCATCTCTATACATGACCACACAGGTTCGCGCATCTCACATCCTCGTGACAAAAGAGGACGATGCAAACAGGATCAAGAAGAGGATCGCTGATGGCGAAGACTTTGCCGCAGTCGCAAAGCGCTTCTCCTCCTGTCCGTCGAAAAAGAACGGGGGGGACCTCGGCTGGTTCGGCAAGGGCCAGATGGTTCCCGAGTTCGAAACAGCTGCGTTTGCCGCAGAGCAGGGCTCAGTCATCGGGCCGGTCAAATCCCAGTTCGGGTACCACATCATCAAGGTGACCGGAAAGAAGTAGGCAGCCGGTCCGGATCCTGACATCATGAATTACAAATTTTTTCTTGGGATTGGCGTCGCGGTTGCGATCGTTTTTGCCGGGGTGGCAGTCTATACCGGTTTTACGAAACATGTCCCGGCCGCTAACACCCCAGAGCGCGACACCCTGTACCAGGTCTCGACCATCGATGCACTGATGCAGGGAGTGTACAACGGCGATGTCACGGTCGGGGAGCTTAAAAAACACGGCGACTTCGGGATCGGCACCTTCGACAAGCTTGATGGAGAGATGATCGTGCTTGACGGCCAGGTCTGGCAGGCAAAATCAGATGGCACCGTTTCATCTGCAATGGATAACCAGACCACGCCGTTTGCGACCGTCACTTACTTCAGCACGGATATCCGTCAGAATACGACAGATCGTGCGATGAACTATTCAGAGTTCTCGACAGTAATGGCCGCACAACTCCCCTCGCAGAACATGATCTACGCGGTAAAGATCCACAATACGTTCCCGTCGGTGACGGTCCGGGCGATCCCGGCGCAGGAACAGCCATATCCCAACCTCACCGTTGCGTCAAAGGAACAGCAGGTTTACACGTTCACCAACATTACCGGTACGGTCGTAGGGTTCTACACCCCGACCTTCCTCAAAGACCTCGATACCCAGGGTTACCACCTCCACTTCCTTGCCGACGACCACAAGCGTGGCGGGCATATCCTCGATATGACGGTGCCGGCTGACAGCACCGTCCAGTACCGACGTGACACCGTACTTTACCATGGCACTCCCGACATCGGGTGCGTTTGCCGGGACTAACCTGACTGCTGATATGAGCGCAGCGCTTGCCGCGGTCGAACAGTAGCGGCAGTCCCTGCTCTGCGGTTCCCACAAACGAGGATCCGGAAACTTTTTTATTTGGGGGGTTTTTCCCCCTTATTTTAGCAGATCTCGTGGGTGTTTTCACGCGGGTGCTGCTTTGCGGCCCCGCATGCAGGGCACCCTCCATTCAGGGAATAATCCCGCGCGCCCTGACAGGTTCCCTGCAGCAGCAGGACCTTCCGGCAGGATCGCGGGTGACCGGGGCCGCAGGGGCAGCTGGACCGGCAGCGTGCAAAAATCGTTCATAACCGTACAGAAACCCGTACGGGAAATGGTTCCGGAATGGTCCTGAAGGGAAATTGACCGTCCCCGCTCGTCCCGGCAGGAAACTACGAACCGCCCGGTTTTTCTTTTTACCCGCGGGATAACCGCAATAGTGATACGGTTAACCCACAGGTATGATTATTGACCCGTTTTTGCAAGTATTTGACCCCCCGCGTGGTTTCAATTTATACCATGACCGTAAAAAAAGGCCGAATACGACAACTGCGATAAAAAAGGCAGTTGCCCGAAATGAGGGAATATCTCATGAAAACTACACAAAAAATTGGACTCATACCCGTGATCCTGTTGTGTGCAGCCTTCGTCATGGTACCCATGGTTGCTGCAGCAGGACCCGGCCAAGGTTCTCAGCAGGATACGAACCAGGGCAACAGCCCGGACGGCCAGGGAGGATTCAGCCAGGGGCCTGCACAGGGCGGTTCCATGAACCAGGGCCAAGGTGGAAATCAGGGTGGCATGATGATGCCGGACAACGGGCAGAACACAAACACCGGGTCAGATCAGAATCCGGGGAATATGACAGCACCCAACGGTCCCCCGGACAGAAATTTTGGGAACATGACCGCCGCCATGACCGGCCCGGGTGATGCGAACACGACTGCATACGAGAACATGACCTGGCACGGACAGGACAGAATGACCGCAGGCAACATGACGTTCTGCCACCCGCCACGTGACGGCAACATAACCGCCACCAGTGGTAACTGGACTGCATCTGATAACACGACAATGTGCCATCCCGGCGGGGAAAACTTGTCCATTCCAGGGGGTAATATGACAGCACCCAAACCTGCGGACGGGAATGTGACACCACCCCAGACCCCCCCGGATAACGGTACCACGAACGGGCCCCAGAACCAGAATGGGAACAATGCCGGGGCGGGCACCCAGCCGGGACAGCAGCAGGGGGACAGCGTGAGCCAGGCGCAGGGCAAGGACCTGAAGGACAGCGATCTGATTGCAGCCTTCTTAAAATGGCTTGAAGGCCAATCAGGCTCATCTTCCTGAACACTTTTTTACTCGGAATTTTTGTTTCATGCGGGCCACGGATGTACCCAGAGCCCGGTGTCCTATGACCGGCGCCGTGTTCCCCGGGATATTGCGAGCATTTTTTGCATACCAGCACGAATGGATCGGTACAAGCGCCGGAACGCCTTTTTCGGGAGCCTCCATGACCATCCGCGGGATCAAAAAAGAACTTCTTTCGCTGCTGCTCGAACTGGGTAAAAACAGCCATCCAAACGAGTTTGCCGCACTCCTCAAGGAAGAGGAAGGGGTGATCAGCGAACTCAATCTCCTCCCCGGCACGGTCACCGGGAGCTCCTCCGCCTCAATCTTCTTTGACATGATGCCGCTCGATACCCACCTCGCGGGCAGCGCACACTCCCACCCGAATGGCGTGCTCCGGCCCTCCAGTGCGGACGTGAACTTCTTTCCAAGGGCGGGAAAGTACCACCTCATCATCGGCGCCCCGTATCATGAGGATGATTGGAAATGCTTTACTGCGGACGGCGAGCCCTGCGAACTTGCGGTGGTCCCATGACCCCCCGGCGCGTCGTTGCCACCGGCACCTTCGACATCCTCCACCCGGGGCACCTCTACTACCTTTCCGAGTCAAGGAAACTCGGCGACGAGCTCTGGGTAATCGTGGCCCGGGATAAAAACGTGAAGCACAAGCCCTACCCGATCCTCCCGGAAGAGCAGCGACGGACGATGATTGCCGCGCTCAAACCCGTGGATCATGCTATCCTTGGCGACCAGACCGACATGTTCCGCCCCATAGAGGAGATCCGCCCCGACATTATCACGATCGGGTTCAACCAGTACTTCGATGAGAAAAAGCTCAAAAGCCAGCTGGCGGCAAGATGGCTTCGTGCAGAGGTCGTCCGTATCGGGAGATACGCGGACGGCGACCTTGCCAGCTCGCGCCTGATCGTCCAGCGGATCGTCGATGCACGGGGCGGGGATCAGCGCGGATAGAATGGGCAGTCCCGTGTCCTGCACTCCTTGTTCATGTCATAAAACTGGCAGGTGACCTCAGGGGAAACCGGGATCGTCACGCCCAGCTGTGCCTGTGTGAAGGCGACCGCCCCCTGGATTGCAAGGAACGTGTTGCGCTTGCAGCAGCGCGGGCCCCCGTTCAGGGCGATCGTTTCAAGACTTTTTGCCACCACGAGGTTGGCCTGCTGCCACTCGCGGTGCGAGAGCGGCGTTGCGCCGGTCACGAGCGATATGAAGATCCCGGTACCCACCGCAGCACCACAGTCCCCCATAAAACCGCAGGCCCCACCCCGGATCATGCCGGCGCGTTCCCGTGCCGTCGCGATCAGCTTTGCCTTCCGGTCCGGCTGCCCGGTAACATTGCAGTACGCCGCAAGGAGCACGGCGGGCACGAGAAAGTGGTGCTCGGGGCCATGCATGTTGACCACCGGGTTCTGCATCAGGGTGATCGCCATCCTGAGAGGATCGGTCCCGGTTGTCCTGGCGCAGTACCTGCTCTATCGCATCATCGGCGCTGAGACTGTGGCAGGTATCACAGACAAAGTGCCCGTCCTCGCAGATGGCATTGGTCGTCTGGACCCTGTGGCAGTATGCGCACTCGTGCCGTTCAGGGGACTCGAGATAGCGGAGCGGCTTGCCGCAGATCATGCACCCGGTGCGGTAATCAGTCATGGGATTTCCGTCTTGTCATAAGAGAGGGCATACTGCAGGAAAACTTTATCGATCCGGGCGGGCATCCTCTGCATGAAGGTAACCGGTATGCAGGACTGTGCCAGTGAAGTAAAAAAACTCATCACGCTCGCCGGAGAGCGGGGCGCCCATGCGAAGCAGATCAATCCGGGAGATATCGTCGTAGCAGAATGGGTAAGGTTCAAGTGCCGCTACGGGTGCAAGGGCTACGGGAAGCATTTTGGCTGCCCGCCGTATGCCCCGGCGCCGGGGGAAACCCGGAGGATGGTAGGGGAGTATACAACGGCCCTCCTGATCCGCTTTGACGGGGTCCCGGGCCATGGCACATTCGGACCCGACGATATCCCCGATGACTTCCACCCCTATTTCCGCGACCTGATCCTCTGGGTGAACGGGACAATCCATTTTCTCGAGAAAACTGCTTTCTATGATGGGTTCTACAAAGCATTCGGCTTTGGCGGGTATCCCTGTATCTGGTGCGAGCACCAGCACTGCGTCGCAGAGGAAGCAGAAGGTGTGGTGGATGAGAGCCTGCGCCGGAAGTGCCGGCATATGGACATGGTCAGGCCCAGCATGGAAGCCGCAGGGATGGACGTCTTTGCCACGGCAAAGAACGCCGGCTGGAACCTCGTCACGATCCCGTGCAAGAACATGGAGTACGGGAAGATCGTGCACAGCGATGTACATTCTGTAGGGCTTGTGCTGATCGGGTGACCTAGTGTCCCGCACGCACCCGGTGCGGCGGCCCGTGATGATGACGACCTCTTCCCGCTAACCCGCGGGAGAGCGAACCGTAGTATTTTGCAACAAACGACCCGACAAGGGAGGTCACGATCACCATCACGGCGATAGTGGCGGCGACGGGGGGAGAGCCGTAGAGCACTGCAAGCGCGATGGAGAACTCGCCGCGGCTGATGGTGTTTGCCCAGATCTCAAGACCCGACTTGGCCGAGCCATAGAGTGCAATCCCGGTCAGCACGCCGGAGATCAGCTTGCTCGCGATGGCAAGAAGACAGATGATCGCGATCACGCCAAGGCTGACGCTGCCGGACAGGTTCATGGTGATCCCGAAAAAGACAAAGAAGATCACCAGAAATACGTCCTTGAACGGGCGGGCATGCTGCTCGAACGCATCCGGATCGGTGGTCGCAAAAGCGGCGCCCAGGGCAATAACCGCGAGGGTATCGGGAATGCCCAGGAGCTGGGCTCCCCCTGCAGTCGCAATCACGGCGACAAACGTAAACAGGACAGGCAGCTCGTCTTCGCGGTCGAGGATCGAGACCAGGAATTCCTTGCCGTACTGGGCGAGTACGTAGAGGATGGCCAGCACAAAGATGATCTTTGCTGCAAAGAAGATCAGGTTCTGGTCGCCGGCCGAGAGGAGGGCGAGGACGATGATCATCGCGAGGTCTTCAAAGACCATCAGCCAGATGATAGTCTCGGACTCCCGCATCATCAGTTTCCGGTTCTCGATTAACGAGGTGATCGCCATCGCGGTGCTGGAGATATAGAAGGCTGCGGCGACAATAAGCGACTCGACAAACGAAAAGCCGAGCAGGTAGGCTGCCACAAAACCGATGATCATGTTGACGTTGAGATCGATCATCCCGCTCGTGAGCACCGCTGACCGGTTCTCAGAGATCTTGTCGACCTTGAGGCCGAGGCCCACGAAAAAGAGCAAAAAGATCAGCCCCATATCGGAGAAGAAACTGCTGATCTGGTCGGATGCGACAATCCCGAGGCCGGCCTGACCGAGGACGACACCGGCAATAATGTAGAACGGGATCGCCGGGATGGTCAGGTACTTGCTGACCAACGCAAGCGCGAGGCAGACAAAAAGGGCGATTATGATGCCTTCCATCAATCCACCATGATTTCGTGTTCGAACAATTTGAGCTGGTCGGTTTCCCCGATGACCAGTACCGGCATCGCCGGTCTCGAACACGAACGATGGCGGGGGATTGATGATGTTCTTGTCATTCCTTGAGACCGCAATAACGGTCGTCCCGGTCTTTGCCCGGATCCGGAGGTCTTCGATCGTCTTTCCAGCGATGGCCCGGGGGACGATGTACGAGTGGATGGTGATCCGGAGATCGGCAAGCGCTGAGAACGCGATCTCCACGCTCTCCTGGTCGGCCTCAATAATCGCCCCGGTAAGGATATTCCCGAGTCTCCGCGCTTCCACCGGCGTCATCGCGGCTGCGCTCGGCGTGTGGCAGCCTTTCTGGAGGGTATACATCTGGATGGTTCCGGTCTTGGTGAAAAATATCGCGACCGTATCGCCCTTATCAGTCTCGAATTCATATTTTGTGCCGACACCGGGAAGGTTGAGGGATCGAAGAGCCATAGGAGACATTAGAGGAATGATCCTAAAATATATTACTCCTCCGCTGTCTCCCCGCAACCGAAAAAATTTTTAATACCATTCTTTCCTGTCATCCGATCTTTTTCCGGCTTTCATCAATCCTAGTGAACCAAGGCCCCTGCAATTAAAAAATTCCAAGCACATAAATCCGATCGCTTCCCAGTACGGAGGAGGGAGATTATGACTGAGGAAAATGGGTTGAGTAATGGATCCCATCTCACGAAGGGCCGGCTGGAGGCGCTTTCCGATGGCATTTTTGCATTTGCGATGACACTCCTTGTCATCGGCCTGAGTGTGCCGGATAAGGCGACCCTGGTACCAACAAATACATATGCTCTTCATGTCCTCCTCGCCCTCTATTCCAGTTTCATACACTATGTTCTCGCGTTTCTTATCCTCGGGGCGTTCTGGCTCAGCCAGCACATGCAGTTCCATTCAGTACGGACCCCCGATAAGCTGTTCACCTGGATTAATCTCGTAACGCTCATGTTCGTCGCACTCCTCCCCTTTTCAGCGTCATTTTCCGGCGCTTTTTCAAATGTCCCGGTCGGTGCAATGGTATTTGAGTCGAATCTCCTTCTCATCGGCCTGGGCATGTCCCTCCAGTGGTGGTACGCAACAACCGACCACCGGCTGACAGGATCAACGCTGGAACCGGCGTACATCAGGAAAGTCCGTTTCCGGAACCTCGTTGTTCCTGCGGTCTCCATCGTGGGCATCATGTTCGCACTGGCGGGGAGCACCTGGAGTACAGCGATCTATATGACGCTCCCCGTTGTCTTTTACAGCGTGGAGCACATCTTCGGGTGACGTCAGGAAACAGGGAGCGTTGGACCCGGATCAGGTACGGAAAACGTGCGGATTTGCACCGGGGGTTTCCCCGGTAAGAATTGCCTGGATTCAGCGATGCTGGTGAAACACGTCTCTCGGGTTATGTGGCAGGGGGGAGCAAGGCCGGTAACCCCCGCCAAGCCTGAAGTCAATGACAGTTCTCCATAGGTATCCCGCATGCCTCCTTTATGGTGCAGGAGATCCCCCGGACCCCGAAATTCCAAATCTCCTGTTGCAAAACCGGCTAAAAACATCCCGCGGGCTCCAATAGTGGCTGGAAATGCGGGGGCCACAGGAACCGACGTATAAAACAAAAGAATTATTCTTCCGCGAATCCTTCTTTCAGACTATAATGAACCTGATATCCCTTCTCACAGCATTTGTGCCATGGATCGCGTTCACCCTTATTGCTGAAGCTCCCTTGGGAAATCCCCTGATGTGCCTGACCCTCGCCTTTATTGTCGGCATCGTGCTCACCCTCCTGACGAGTTACCGGCAACTGCTCCAGGGCTATATCCTTTCCGTTGTCACGATTGTGTTTTTTGTTCTATTCTTCATCCTGATCATCGGATTGAAGCAGTACCATCTCGCGAACTACATATCGGTACTCTCGATGCTGATCCTTACGGTTGTCTGCTGGGCGACAATGCTGTTCCGGTTCCCCTTCACCCTCCAGTATTCAAGGGAAGGCGTGGAGCCCGAGCGTGTGAAGAGCGCGCCATTCATGCGGGTAAATTATATCATCACCGCGGTATGGGGAGTTGCTTTTACCCTCGGCATGGCGGTGGACGCCTTCCTGCTGCTCCGGCCTGAACCGGGCCTTCTGTTCTGGGACAACCTGAAATGGGTCTTCATGGTAATCGCTATCGTCTTTACCGTGTGGTATCCGGCATACGTCCATAAGCAGAGGGCGTTGCAGGCGCTCGCTATGCATCCTGATATCGTAAAAGAATTAAACTCTGAAGTTTCTGGTACGCTGACAGAACTTCGGGAAGAAACTCAGGGAAAATAAAAAATGAGGATCATCCCCCCTCTTAATTTATTAACAGAAGGGGAAACATCATAAAACACGAAAAGAGTGTGTGAGCGTGAGAAGGGGTGAGAGGATCCCGCTCATGCATCTGACACAGATTTCATTCAAGGATTTTTCATTTTAGAGGCCGGGAGGATCGCTCTCCGTGCCGGGCACGGGAACTTTTTTAGGGGTTTTCGTCCTCCCCATACCAACTGTTGAAAGAACCGGTGTTTAAACCCCAGACCGGGCGGGGTGAAAGTGATCGCCCGAAAGCCCCTCGCGATGGTAAACAAAGACCATCAAAACAGATCCTTTTTTGTCCATCCGTGATGATAAATAATGATAGATCCGCGATCATTGTTCGCGCTCATCCGTTCATTCTGGCAACAGGTTTTGTGAGGAGTTGGTGATCATCGCTGAAATCCCAAAGGAAGAGTACATAAAAAAATGCACGTCCGCGTGCGCCGGGTGCAGTTCGTCCCTGACCCTGCGCTACGTGTTTAAAGCTGCCGGGCCTGACACCGTGCTTGTGGTGCCCGCGTGCTGCACGAGCGTCATCCAGGGGATCTACCCCAATACCGCGATGAACGTGCCGGTCTACAACGTCGCGTTTGCCGCGGCTGCTGCGTGTGCGTCGGGTATGTCCGAAGCCTTCCAGGCTATGGGCAGAAAGACCCACGTGATCGTCTACGCCGGGGACGGCGGGACGCTCGATATCGGGATCCAGTCGATGTCGGGCGCTTTTGAACGGGGCACCGATTTCCTGTACATCTGCTACGACAACGAAGCCTACGGGAACACCGGGATGCAGCGCTCAGGCGCGACACCCCTTGGCGCAAGGACGACGACGACGCCGACCGGCAAGACCGTGGAGAAGAAGGATATCGACGCTATCGCGGCTGCCCACCACCTTGAATACATGGCGACCGCGTGCAGCGCGTACCCGCAGGATATTTTCAAGAAGGTTGCAAAGGCACTCACGTTCCGGGGGCCGACCTTCATCCACATCCTTGCCCCCTGCCCGCCCGGCTGGCGGTACCCGACCGAGAAGACGATCGAGATGGGAAAACTTGCGGTGAAGTCCGGCATGTGGGTGCTCTACGAGCGCGAGCACGGGAAACTTTCCATCAGCGCACCCTCAAAAGCCGCAATGAAAAAACCACTGCCCCTCGAAGATTACCTCGCCCCGCAGGGCCGGTTCAACGGCATCGATGCAAAATCGCTTGAGACCCTCAAACAGCACCTTGCCGCGAACCTCAAAAAACTGGCCGCAGAGGAGGCGCTAGCGTGAAGGAGATCTCAACGGGAAACAAGGCGATCGCGAAAGCCGTCAAACAGGCACTGCCCGGGGTCGTCGCCGCGTACCCGATCACCCCCCAGACAGAAATTGTCGAGACCATCGCGGACTACGTCACCAGCGGCCAGATGAAGAGCCGGTATATCCCGGTCGAGAGCGAGCACTCCGCGATGGCGGCCTGTATTGGCGCAAGCATCACAGGTATCCGGACTTTTACTGCGACGAGCGCTCACGGACTGCTCTACATGCATGAGATGACCAACTGGGCAGCAGGTGCTCGTTTACCGATCGTCATGGCCAACGTGAACCGCTCGCTCGGGCCTGGCTGGAACATCTGGGCGGAGCACACCGATGCGATGCAGGAGCGCGATACCGGCTGGCTCCAGGTGTATGTCTCGACCGTTCAGGAAGCGTACGATACCACCCTGATGGCATTCCGGATCGCCGAACACAACGACGTCCTGCTGCCGGTGATGGTCAACCTCGACGGGTTCTCCCTCTCCCACATTATGCAGCCGCTGGACACCGTGGAGCCCGGGGACTTTATCCCGCCCCTCCACCTGCCCCATGCGATCGATACCAGAAACCCGACCGGGTACGGCGGGCTCACCGGGCCAGACCAGCACTTCCGGTTCCGGTGGGATATCGAACGCTCGATGCGCGACTCCGTAAAGGTGATTGCGGCAACCGAGAAGGATTTCGCGAAACGGTTCGGCCGCAGCTACGGCCCGACCGAGAATTACCGGTGCGAAGACGCAGACGTGATCATCATCGCCATGGGAACGTTCGGGAAAGAGGCCGAGGTCGCTATCGACATCTTACGAAAAGAGGGCATCAGGGCCGGTTCGATGCGCCTGCGTTGGTTCCGGCCGTTCCCGGACCTCAACCTCACCGGTAAAGAGGTCGTGGTGATCGACCGGGACTACTCGTTTGGCTATGGCGGGATCGTTGCCCACGAGATCCTGGCAAAGAACCACTGCGAGGTCTACAGCGTGATCGCCGGTCTTGGCGGACAGGAAGTAACCTACGATGACATGGCGGAGTTCGTCCGGACGCGTCGCATGGGTGCGGAATCCTGGTTCGGGGTGAACGACCATGTTTGAGATCCGTATCCACTCCCGGGGCGGGCAGGGTGGCGTGACTGCTGCCCGGCTCCTTGCGATGGCAGCGCTCCACGATGGGAAGTATGCAACCGCCTGTCCATTCTACGGTGCGGAACGCCGGGGGGCGCCGGTCGTCTCCTTTGTCCGGATCGACGACCACCCCATCAAGGTGTACAGCCAGATCCGGGACCCGGACCTGGTCGTTGTACTCGATGCGACCGTGATGGAGACGGTCGATGTGCTCCAGGGCCTGAAAAAAGGCGGCCGGGTGCTTATCAACAGCGCCCACAAGCCGGCGTTTGCCGGTTTCACAACGTTCAATGTCGACCTCACCGGCATCGCGCTCAAAGAAAACCTCGTCGTCGCGGGCAGCCCGATCCTCAACACCCCGGTGCTCGGGGCGCTTGCAAAGATGGGGATCGTTTCTGCCCGGCTCTGCAAAGAATGCGATCCGGGGCATGTTTACCGATGAGCGCAACGTGAAGGCGGCCGAGACCGCGTACCAGGAGATGAGTGCATGAGCAGCGCGAAAAAACACGACCGGCTTGCAATAAGCACACCGACCGAGGGCGCAGCCGGACAGACCGGTTCATGGCGCGTGTTCAGGCCCGTCGTCGACAAGGAAAAATGCAACGGATGCGGGCTCTGTGCGATGTACTGTCCCGATGGGGCAATCGACGATGATCTCGTGGTCGACCTCAGGTTCTGTAAGGGCTGTGGCATCTGCGCCAACGAATGCCCGAAAAAAGCCATCGCCATGGTGCGGGAAGAGAAGTAACCCCATTCCGGTTTCATTTTTATAGAGAGTGTGTAACCGGTTCATTTCCACGTGAGAACTGCCGGACGGGGACATTGACCGGTTGCGGTGAAACTTTTTTTTGTTTTTCGACGATAAAATTCAAGTCGCAACCTTTTTCATCAACTGCCTGTATATACACTTTCTGGTGTAAACCTCCATGAACGTCAGGTATTTTGGGGACACGCGGGATCTCTTCAAATTCGATCTGGTACGGCATATCATGAAATCGCTGCCAGAACTTGCCGGCTTTACCTTTGTCCCGATGCTGACCGGAACGGAGTCGGGAAAGTACCGGAAAAACTCAGCCCAAAAAGATCTGGAAAAAGCGTATCGCTCCGGAAGCGCCGGCAGCCAGAACCGGGATCTCCGGGAACACCTGACAAGGCTGCAGGAGATCGATGACGACCTTGAGTATATCAGCGCGATCAGCGAGTATTTTGACAAAGAGATGATCCTGATCGCTGTTCCCGGCAGGCAGAGGTTCACGAACCATGACCGCGACACCTATTTCCGGTCTGTTTTTGATAAATTCCCCAAAAATTCCCTGATCTGCATTGACCCGGATACCGGCCTCGAGGGGGAGAGCCCGAACAGCAAACACCTGCTTTTTTCGGAAGTAAAAACGGTCTACGACCGCATGGACAACGGTTCGATCCTGATGATCTACCAGCATTTTCCCCGTATAAAACGTGAGGAGTACGTGAGGCGCGGGTGTATGCAACTGGAAAAACGAACCGGCGCATACCCCGCCATCATTACCGATAACGAGATTGTCTTTTTTATGCTCGTAAAAAACCAGAAAATGGCAGCGCGCCTCAGAAGTGTCCTCGAATGCTATGCAGACACGTATCCGGCGCTTCAGTGCGTTCCCTGCAGATGAAAACCCCGGGTATCCTCTTTGTGCCCTGATCGCATGTTACGGGCAGCTTGCATGACCGGAGACTACACCGGCCGGCCTGCCATCTGTAGCGTCATCTGCCATATATTCAAGATCGAACCGGTAAAGATGCGTAAACCGGCAGTTCCGGCACCTCACCGTGATGTTGCGGCAGCTGACGGTGAGATCGTGAAGCCCAAAGACTCCGCAGTTCCGGCACGCGGCTTCCACCGCAAGGGACCAGACCGGCCAAGGCCCGGGTCCGGCAAAGGTCCCTGCTTCGTCAACATCCTCGATTCGGGGCACAAAGACCCGGGTTGCGCCGCATGCTTCGCAGATGACGTCGGCCCGGTTAGGCATTGCATGGATATGCTGGTCTGCCACCTCCCGGCAGTGATAGCAATCGGTGCGGTAGGTTGTGCTGATGAACCGGTCACTCATGAAGGATACGTGTGCATCCGGGGTATCATTAACCTGTCGCAGTGGGAAAAAATCCCGGCTGATAGGTACCCGGGACAATCACCGGATTATGCGGCAGTTGCACCACATGCACCGCAATTTGAGGGTTGTTTTTAGATCTGCACGGGATTCTGCCACAAAAAAGGTAAATTTATTTAATTATGGACATTTCATGTGTACACCATATGAAACTGCTCATGGGATTTATTATCCTTCTTGTCGCACTGGTGGCGGTCACCGGGTGCACACAGACCGCATCGCCTTCTGCACAGACCACAACGGAAACCACGGCCCCGGTCACTGAGGCCACATCGGTAGCAGCACCCGCTGTTACTGCAATGGAGACGACGGTACCGGTTACTACGGAAACTGTTCTTGCAAATGTGACGGCACCGGAGACAAATGTGACAACACCGGAGGCAAATGTAACCGCGGTGGAAACGGTGTCCCCAGCAAATGTCACGCCCAAACTCACTCCCGCAACCGGCGTCACTACGATCCAATTCACGAGCACCGGCTTTACTCCCCAGATCGATGTCGTGATCCCGGGTACCGGTATTACCTGGATGAATAACGACAACATTACCCATACCATCAAGATGATCGGAAATAACACGGGTATGTTCAATTCCGGTGCTATTGTTCCGCACGGAGGGTTCAGCTATTCCTTCGGAAATACAGGTACGTTCGTCTACGCCTTTGCGGATAACACGACCATTACGGGAACTATTATCGTTCAAGCACCAAACACCGTACTTCGCGGTTCACTTTATTGAAAGTTAACCACATAACACTCATTTTCTTTTTTTCGTGAGATTTCAACAGTGCAACGGTCTTTTTACTGATTATCGCGGGTAAACCCGGTACTATTGATATGGGGGGTCAGGAAGACATTCGCTAGAAAGTCCCCTGTGACGCTGCGCCAAGATGTGTTTAATGCGCTGCTACCCGTCATTTCACGCATGTGCTGTCCTCCGGGGAGTGCATGATTACGTCGTTTTAGGGCGTTTGCGTTACTCCCCAAACAGTGACGCTCCATGGACCCCATCTACCTGCCTGCAGGCAGAATCACGTACAAACCATGGAAAAATACGAAGAAAACACCTGGAAATTTAAAAAAAAATGTTTGGATTTTAAAGGTTGGTGACTTAGTAGTCGCCCATGCCGCCCATGCCGCCCATGCCACCCATGCCGGGCGGCATGCCACCGGCACCGGGTGCGGGGCGGGGGACTTCGAGGAGGCGATCACATCGTCAATGCGGAGGATCATGATCGCGGCTTCTGCGGCGGACGAGATCGCCTGGGTCTTGACACGGAGCGGCTCGACAACGCCGGCTGTCTTCATGTCGGTTGCCTTGCCTTCGTAGACGTCAAGCCCGAAGGTCTTCTTGCCTTTCTCGTGCGCTGCACGGATCTCGACGAGCATGTCGATGGGGTCGAGCCCTGCGTTCTCTGCAAGGGTGCGCGGGATGATCTCGAGGGCTGATGCGAATGCTTCGATGGCGAGCTGTGCCCTGCCACCGACACTTGCCGCGTACTCGCGGAGCCGGAGCGAAGACTCCGTCTCGGGTGCACCGCCGCCGGCGACGACCTTCTTGTCCTCGACAACGACTGCGACAACCCGGATTGCATCGTTGATAGCACGATCGAGTTCGTCGACGACATGTTCGGTTCCGCCGCGGACGATGATCGAGACTGCTTTCGGGTTCTTGCACTGCTCGACAAAGGTCATCTCTTCTCCGGAGACCTTGCGCTCTTCGACGAGTCCGGCCTTACCGAGCTCATCCTTGCTGATTGCATCGATGCTTGAGACGAGGCTGCCGCCGGTTGCCCGGGCAAGTTTCTCCATGTCGCTCTTCTTGACACGGCGGACGGCGAAGATGCCGGCCTTTGCAAGGTAGTGCTGTGCGATGTCGTCGATGCCCTTCTGGCAGAAGAGGACATTTGCGCCGCTTGCGACGATCTTGTCGACAATGCTCTTGACCATGCGCTCCTCTTCATCGAGGAAGGCCTGCAGCTGTTCTGGATGGGTGATGTTGATCTCGGCGTCGACCTCGGTCTTCTTGAACTCGACCGCTGCGTTCAGGAGCAGCAGCTTGGCGTTTACGACCTTCTTTGGCATTGCCGGGTGAACACGCTCCTTGTCAACGAGCACTCCCTCCACGATCTCGGAGTCTTCGATGCTGCCGCCGGTCTTTTTCTCCACCTTGATGTTGTCGGTATCAACGCTGCCGTCTTCATCGGCTACCATGGTGACGGCCTTGACGACGAGTTCACAGAGCTTGTCCTTTGAGGCCTCTGCGCTCTTGCCGGTCATCGCGGTCTCGGCAATCTTCTTGAGCATCGCCTTGTCAGTCGCCTTGACGTCGAACGCAATGTCCTTTAAGAATTCCTGGGCCTTCTCCGCGGCCTGCCGGTATCCTGCGGCGATAATGGTCGGGTGCACATCCTGTTCGAGGAGTGCCTCGGCCTTCTTTAAGAGTTCCCCGGCGATAACGACCGCGGTAGTGGTTCCATCGCCGACCTCGTCATCCTGGGTCTTTGCGACCTCGACCATCATCTTTGCGGCCGGGTGCTCGATGTCCATTTCCTTTAAAATGGTGACACCATCGTTCGTGATCACGACATCGCCAATGGTGTCGACAAGCATCTTGTCCATACCCTTGGGGCCGAGCGTGGTCCGGACTGCACTGGCGACAGCCATTGCAGCGGTGATGTTCATACCCTGGGCGTCACGGCCGCGGGTACGGTTGGTGCCTTCCTTAAGAATGAGAATCTGTTGTCCTCCAAGTTGTTGCGACATAAATTATCACCACTTTTAGCACTAAAATTGGTCTGCGGTTCTATATAAAGATTCTCTAAAAAGGTTCTG
>CAWDSU010000012.1:0-246366 GCA_963805035.1 uncultured Methanoregulaceae archaeon
ACTCCTTATTCATCAAGCTCGCCCCGGTTCCCAGCGGGAATGCAAAGGAGATCTCTCCCCACGCCTTATCGATCAACTCCCGGTAAAACCCCAGATCAAACGATTTCGCACACCACGCCGGTTCCACCCGGTACCGCCGGGCATCGGTCACGACATACTGGATCTTCATGCCGGGCGCGATCCCGATCCCGTGATCCCGGTATGCCTGCACCGCCGCGCCTTCGATGCACCGGTGGGCGTACGTGAGCCGGCTGATCCGGCGGTTGATCACCATCTGCTTGGGGTCCGCTGCGGGCAGGCTGTTTACCGTTTCCCGGAAAATATCCGCGACCTCTTCTCGTGTCGCTTCGAGTTCCGCGATACTTTTTTGCACGTGCCATGACCTCGAGCATCCGGCGCTGCATCTCCCGGACGTACTCCGGTGTGTCATGCCTCCGTGCGGCAATCCCCCGGACCTTGATGCTGCCATCCGGCAGCCTGCCGATAATACCGGTTGTAGGCACCGAACCCGTCCTCGAGCGGCAGGAAAACGATCCAGTCGAAGTGCTCGACTTCGAGGAGCAGCCCGGTCTCCCGCTCGACCCGTTCCTTCAGTGCCTCGACCGGTGATCCCTGCACCCAGAGGCAGTCCACGATCCCGTGCAGCACCGGAAATCCCATCTCCTCGGCGATATCTTTGGTCTGCATCAGGATCTCCCGGGACCGCCCGGTGATCCCTTCGTGCACCTCGATCCTGCCGAACTTCGCGTTCTTGTAGCCGGTGTACCCGAAGCAGGTGACAAGCATCCACTTGAGGATCGCATCGATGCCGGCGAACCGGGGGTCGGTCTTCTTCAGCTGTTTTGTCGTGATCCGCAGTTCGAGCAGCGGCTCGAGCGCGGTGGGAAGGAACCCCGCGCGCTCCGGGTGCCCGACGGTTTCGGGCGAGAGGTTTGCCTGCACGATGATCGAGGGATACATGGAGGTGAAATCGATCTCCTCGACGTTCTCATAACGTCCCCGGCACCGGCTGGAACATCATCCCGCCCCGGTCGGCGGCCTGGAGCGCGGAGAGCTCTGCGGACCTGCTCCGGGTCGCTCTTCCGGAACGGCACCGCGATCCCCTGCTTCACCGCTTCGTAGGTCTCGTAGCTGCTGATGAGGGTGCCCGGCGTGAACCGGGATGCGAGGTTCGGGGAGAGCCCCGAGAGCCGTGCGGCCATGAGCACGCCCTCAAGCCCGCCTTCCCGGTACACGAACGACTGTTCGGTGTCGATCAGGATCCGGCCGTCCGGGATGAGGGCCGATTCCTTGTGCTCCATCCTTCCGTAACTCCAGTACGAGCGGGAGTCCATCTGCCGGTATTTCCCGTTCCGCGAGAAGGGCATGGCGAGATCGTACTTGCTGTGCCAGCTTCCGGATCTTCGGCATCCAGGTATCGGCATCGGGCATGAGGATCACATCAGGGTCGCACGCGAGCGACGAGCGCGAAGAGATCCGCAAGCACTTCCCCTGGCTGGCCGGTGAGCTGTTCGGTACGCTCGTGAATGACTTCGATTCCGTGAACAGTGCGGAGAGGGCCGGGTTGCCGTGGATCTGATCTCCATCACGGTGAGATCGTGCGAGAACTCCGGGGAGAACCGGTCGTCACCTTCCGCTGCGCACGGGAAGATCCCGTGCTCGGCCATGAACCGCTGGTCGCGCCGCACATCGACATTGAAGAGATCGACGTCGAATTGTGCCTGCTGTTCGATTGCCTCGGCAACATCCCGGCCGGCAGTAACCGCGTAGCCCGGGAGATCGCCGAAGATGGTGTGGATGGTGCACTCCTCCGCACCGTACCGTTCTTCGAGCGCCTCGATCATCTCGTGATTTGCGTGCGGGTCATGGAAGTGAACAAGGAAGGGCGGATTGTAGTCATGATGGACTTTCGGTAACTGTCCCGTCTTTTGTCCAGAGATCGATACCCCCGTCCCGGTAGGCGGAGTCAAGGATCCACATGCGTTCTTTTGTCCGCTTCGAGTTTGTCCAGGCGCTTGAGGATCTCGATACGCATAGCACCGGATCCGCGTGCGGGACTGAGGACGATAAGGATCCTGCGGATAAGGGGCGTGAAAGTGAAGGGAACGACGGGGTGGGTTTATTGAAAAAATGTTTCCAACTTCGTTTGAGGATGAGTTTCCTTTTCCTCCTCTTTTAACATCTCATCTTTCATTCCTATGATTAATTTTTGACAACTTTTCATGAATGATTTGGTTCGAGTTGTCTTGATATAATATATTTTATCGCATCGGGCAATATGATATTCCCCATGAACTCATCTCGTTCCATGAGAAGTCGGAGCAAATGTCCAAGACGCCCTTTCAAATCCTTGATTGCTTTGTCTGAATAATGATGAATTAAATGTGGAAAAAGATTCCTCAAGTAATGTATCTAAATTAAATTGATAATTAATACGTGTCATGAAATGCTGAAGTAATGCGCATAAAATAATTTTATCATTATCATCAACCATAAACGGTATATAATTTCGAGGAACTGGTGATTGAAGGGGTATTTCTTTAAAGATATCATTCAATAGAGGATTTTTAAATTTACTGGATTTCGGATTCATTTTAATTCCAGATTTCTCTAATATTAAAATCGGAAATGGATTCCCATCTTTTTCTACACTTGGGATAATTTTTTCTTCTTTTTCCTTTGACGCAAAATATGCCAAATCAAATTTTAAACACCTGGATAGGTTAAAGACGTAAATTTTTGGCGTTTTATGTCATCAATTGTTAGCCTTTTATAACGCTCAAGTTGTTGTTTCTCACAGTAGCCATCCTTACATTCAAAAAATAATAATAAATCACTATGCTTTTTAATTGAATATCAGGATTTGCCTGCGAACCATCAGATAAAAGGATTCGAGGTTCAATCGTTTTCTATCTGAAAACCATTATCCCAAAGGGGATATGGGAAATCAGGATTTTTTGTTGAAAGACCAATTAGACAATTAATCAGTAAAATAACTATTATATTAGCTGCCATGCTCGCTCCCGATCAATGTAATTTGTGAATCGAAGTATCGTTGCAAATTGGTCATCAATCTCGTCAGAACGTTACCACAACTATCCCTATAAAGATATACCCTTATGGCATTTGGCGTAATTTCCATGTTGAACTTATGATTTGTATGAAGATCTATAGCGAATACATTCGCAAAGTCATTTGTTATTTCACTTGGTAATCCTATGATTCGGAATGGTTTATTCCCAGAGAGGATATGATCGAGAAATATCTTAAAATTTTCAATTTTTCTCTCCAATTTTATCACTGAATAGGTTCCTTTTACGGAATATCCTTGTTCTGATGTCATAAAATTAATACGATAATCATTTTCTATTGTATTGATTATCAATTCATATTTCATTTTGACATTATCAACAGCCAAAAAATGGCTATCAATGGAATCACCCTTCGTCAATGTAAATTGACCTTCCCGACTGATGTTTTCTTTAACATATCCATCGTCTGTTTTGAAGATTCGTTTCACTCGTGAAAGATTCACTCCAGAAACCAATCCGGGGTTTGTTTTCAAACCCCCCAATACATCCTGAGGTTTTCCTCCCCAAAAAAGCATTGAAAAACGTCTTATTGGACCATCTTCCATTAAATCTGAACCATTTAAAAATGAGTTTTGGTATTTCAGTCCAAAACCCTCCCCTATACCGATGTCACATTTGTTTTCAAGAAAATTCGATGCAAACCAAGCAAAATCTAATTGACTATTATTCCTGATTACTAACTCATTAACGAACCCTCGCATCCTTGTTGAGCCGACATTAGTATGTAACAACCAAAATCTTGGATCTGACGAATCCAAATATATAAGTTGCTTTTCTGTGCGGCTTTTTTTAAGATGAATCTCTGGTAAATAAATTATTTTGAGATTAGGATTATCTGTCTTTTTAATTACTGTATTCTTTGGGGTGTAGGATATCTTTCAGGTGCATCGATGTTTGGTTGAATTATGTAAGTCTTTATTTTTTTATCATTCCCTTGTCTTCATCTTCATCGGCTTCATCTACAACTTTGAGTAAATAATCTTGGAGACTATCTTTCATCTCCTTCATATCTTTTGTTTCTTTTAAGGATAACATCCTAGCCTCAAAGCCTATAAACTATAATGGAAATGGTTGATCACTTTACTATCACTTCTTCACCATAAAAATATTCTTTTTTCATATTCAATTTTCAAAAAACAGTAATAATCGTCGTTTTTTGTTCAAGATTCGATCCCTTCGTCCCGGTACGCGGAGTCAAGGATCCACATGTTCTCTTTGGTCCGCTTCGAGTTTGTCCAGGCGCTTGAGGATCTCAACGAACACGGAGAAGTTCACACCTTCAAGAGGGTCGTCGCAGGCAACAAACGCCTCGCTCGAATGCGTTTTTGCGAGTTTCACGAGCAGTTCCCCGTACCGCTGGTCTTCCTTTTTGAGCGCCCGGGCAGACCGGCCCACCGGTCTGCCGTGCTGTTAACACCCTGCCGGACACTCGGAAATGTCCTGCCCATTATGACACCTCCAGCGTCCGCTGCCCGGTGGGACGCAGGCCGCACTGCCGCAGGGTACGGGTGGTGCGGATAGGATGTCGGTTCTCTTCGACAGGAACGATCTCGATGTAGTGATCCGCCTTCCGTGCAAGCGCCGAGAAGGTGCGGTCGGCAACCGGCGTATAGAGGATGACGAGCGACTCCCGGGCGACCTCCTTTAATGCCCCGCGACCGGTTCGAGCATGGCGGCTGCCCCGTCAAAGAGCGAAGGGTCGTGCTCGACAAAGACGACGGTGTGGCCGCCTCCCGGAGCGATGGTGAAGAGCTGGTGGGCGGTGAATCCCCGCCGGACATCGAAGTTCTTGGACTGCCGGTTGATACCCGACAGGACCGGGAGTAGTTCCCGCTGATGTAGAGGAACAGGAACCGCTGGAGATCCGTGTTGCTGTTGATGGCGGCGACTATTCTTTCTCGGGCGCGATCACGGCATTGAAGGTGCCCGGGTGGAGCGCCAGCCCCTTTCGGATCTCGATCTGCATAGCACCGGATTCCTGCTGCACTGAGGGGGATAAAGGGCCGGCCATGGGCGGTGTGAAAGTGAGAGACCGCTGAGAACTTATAGAGAATCGGGCTCTGTCAAACTCTTTAGGTGTTAGCATTAAGCCTACGTTGAGGAAATATGTCGCCTCCCACAGACTTGATAGAACCCTATTTTACATCAACCTGTTTTTAGGTATTCCCTGCATGTGTCCTTTCAGTGACGCCAAGAAGTTGCTGACAGACAGGTTTGGGTTCGGTTCAGAACAGCGGCAACCCCATTATCGGAAAATGGTCAAGAAGCACGATGAATCATACACCCGTTCAAGCTCGTTGACAAAATATCTCATAGCGCTTCTTGTAACGCATCTCGGAACCGATCGATTGGCAAGTCGCCCACAGGACTGGACGAGCCGTACAGTCTTCTACAAGGGAGATTACCAAGCCACGGCCTGGCAAACTCTCGTTCCGAATTCCTGCCTTCCCGGTACGTGACCCACAAATCCGTAGCACTCCCTATTGCCTCTTCTGTAGGTTATCCAAGTTGTTCCTGAATCGATGGTTTTGTCTGTGATTTCAGTCAATGGCCGCGCCCAATATAACTTTATAGACAACGATAAAGTACCTCCATTTCTTTTCTGGTCTGTAATAGCCCTGGTGGGCCACCGCCGACTTCTTAAAAATACACTTCTCTGGGTATTCCGAATTCGATGAATAGCCTACATCCTACAAACACGGTCCCGCCAGTTACGGCGGCTCGTGCTCCCATATCTGGAGCACCGGATTTTTTAATCTGTCTCAAATCCCAATAGAACCGAACAGCGTCTACGATCTTTTGGTCCATGAACGTCTCCAAAGTCTTTCAGTAATCCATGATATTCTTCTGATAATCTTTGCTTGCTGTGGTTTCTCTACCTCGATCCCTTTGTGGGAACAGGAATTACCATCATAGCGGCTGCGGCAATAGGACGCAACAGTATCGGAATTGAGGTAGACTCGTCATATCTGGAATACGCATATCAGAAGATAACCAAACATGGGATCGAGGTAGAGAAACCACAGCAAGCGAAAAGGTATCAGAAGAATATCATCGATTACTGAAAGACTTTGGAGACGTTCATGGACCAAAAGATCATAGACGCTGTTCGGTTCTATTGGGATTCAAGGAACAGCCAGAAGGATAAACAGGTAAAATCCGGTGCTCCAGATATGGGAGCACGAGCCGCCGTAACTGGCGGGGCTCAGATGGATAAGTTTGCGGATCTTGTCAGGAACAGCGATCATCGAATCTGGAATACCAGAGAAGTGTATTTTTAAGAAGTCGGCGGTGGAACTTCCGGGCGATTACAGACCAGAAAAGAAATGGGATCTTATCGTTGTCTATAAGGGTATATTGGGCGCGGCCATTGAGCTGAAATCACAGACCGGACCATCGTTCGGGAACAACTTCAATAACCGTACAGAAGAGGCAATAGGGAGTGCTACGGATATCTGGGTCGCGTACCGGGAAGGCAGATTCGGAACGAACATGTTCAGGCCGTGGCTTGGGTATCTGTTCCTTGTAGAAGACTGTCTACGCTCATCCACTCCTGTAGGGGTCAAGGAGCCTCACTTCCAGATCGATCAAGTGTTCCGAGATGCGTCTTACAAGAAGCGCTATGAGATATTTTGTCAACGACTCGTCCTTGAACGGGTGTATGATTCATCGTGCTTCTTGACCGCACAGTTTTCCGATAATGGGGTTGCCGCTGTTACTGAACCGAACCCGAACCTGTCTGTCAGCAACTTCTTGGCGTCACTGAAAGGACACATGCAGATCCTGAAAAATCAAGCGGTTGATGTAAAATAGGGTTCTATCAAGTCTGTGGGAGGCGACATATTTTCCTCAACGTAGGCTTAATGCTAACACCTGAAGACTTGACAGAGCCCGATTCTCTATAGTTCTCACGGTATTTCACTTTCACCCCCCCCATGGCCGGCCCTTTATCCCCCTCAGTGCAGCAGGGATCCGGTGCTATGCAGATCGAGATCCGAAAGGGGCTGATGCTCCAGCCGGGCACCTTCAATGCCGTGATCGCGCCCGAGAGAGAGATAGTCGCCGCCATCAACGGCAACACGGATCTCCAGCGGTTCCTGTTCCTCTACATCAGCGGGAACTACTCCCGCGTCCTATCAGGTATCAACCGGCAGTCCAAGAATTTCGATGTCCGCCGGGCATTTACCGCCCACCAGCTCTTCACCTCGTTCCGCGAGGCGGGTCACACCGTGATCTTTGTCGAGCACGACCCTTCGCTCTTTGACGGGGCAGCCACCATGCTCGAACCGGTCTCGGGAGCATTAAAGGAGGTCGCCCGGGAGTCACTCGTCATCCTTTATACGCCGGTTGCCGACCGCACCTTCTCGGCGCTTGCACGGAAGGCGGATCACTACATCGAGATCGTTCCTGTCGAAGAGATCCGACATCCTGTCCGCACCTCCCGTACCCTGCGGCAGTGCGGCCTGCGTCCCTCCGGGCAACGCACGCTGGAGGTGTCATAAATGGGCAGGACATTTCCCAGTGTCCGGCAGGGAGTCAACAGCACGGCGGACCGGTGGGCACGGTCGGCCCGGGCGCTCAAGAAGGAAGACCAGCGGTACGGGAACAGCTCGTGAAACTCGCGAAAACGCATTCGAGCGAGGCGTTTGTTGCCTGCGACGACTCTCTTGAAGGTGTAAACTTCTCCGTGTTCGTCGAGATCCTCAAGCGCCTGGACAGACTCGAAGCGGACAAAAGAGAACATGTGGATTCTTGATTCCGCGTACCGGGACGAGGGGATCGAATCTTTGAACAAAAAACGACGATTATTACTGTTTTTTGAAAATTGAATATGAAAAAAGAATATTTTTATGGTGATAGAAGTGATAGTAAAGTGATCAACCATTTCCATTATAGTTTATAGGCTTTGAGGCTAGGATGTTATCCTTAAAAGAAACAAAAGATATGAAGGAGATGAAAGATAGTCTCCAAGATTATTTACTCAAAGTTGTAGATGAAGCCGATGAAGATGAAGACCAAGGGAATGATAAAAAAATAAAGACTTACATAATTGAATCAAACATCGATGCACCTGAAAAGATATCCTACACCCCAAAGAATACAGTAATTAAAAAGACAGATAATCCTAATCTCAAAATAATTTATTTACCAGAGATTCATCTTAAAAAAAGCCGCACAGAAAAGCAACTTATATATTTGGATTCGTCAGATCCAAGATTTTGGTTGTTACATACTAATGTCGGCTCAACAAGGATGCGAGGGTTCGTTAATGAGTTAGTAATCAGGAATAATAGTCAATTAGATTTTGCTTGGTTTGCATCGAATTTTCTTGAAAACAAATGTGACATCGGTATAGGGGAGGGTTTTGGACTGAAATACCAAAACTCATTTTTAAATGGTTCAGATTTAATGGAAGATGGTCCAATAAGACGTTTTTCAATGCTTTTTTGGGGAGGAAAAACCTCAGGATGTATTGGGGGGTTTGAAAACAAACCCCGGATTGGTTTCTGGAGTGAATCTTTCACGAGTGAAACGAATCTTCAAAACAGACGATGGATATGTTAAAGAAAACATCAGTCGGGAAGGTCAATTTACATTGACGAAGGGTGATTCCATTGATAGCCATTTTTTGGCTGTTGATAATGTCAAAATGAAATATGAATTGATAATCAATACAATAGAAAATGATTATCGTATTAATTTTATGACATCAGAACAAGGATATTCCGTAAAAGGAACCTATTCAGTGATAAAATTGGAGAGAAAAATTGAAAATTTTAAGATATTTCTCGATCATATCCTCTCTGGGAATAAACCATTCCGAATCATAGGATTACCAAGTGAAATAACAAATGACTTTGCGAATGTATTCGCTATAGATCTTCATACAAATCATAAGTTCAACATGGAAATTACGCCAAATGCCATAAGGGTATATCTTTATAGGGATAGTTGTGGTAACGTTCTGACGAGATTGATGACCAATTTGCAACAATACTACGATTCACAAATTACATTGATCGGGAGCGAGCATGAGCAGCTCATCTAATAGTACTTTACTGATTAATTGTCTAATTGGTCTTTCAACAAAAAATCCTGATTTCCCATATCCCCTTTGGGATAATGGTTTTCAGATAGAAACGATTGAACCTCGAATCCTTTTATCTGATGGTTCGCAGGCAAATCCTGATATTCAATTTAAAAAGCATAGTGATTTATTATTATTTTTTGAATGTAAGGATGGCTACTGTGAGAAACAACAACTTGAGCGTTATAAAAAGCTCACAATTGATGACATAAAACGCCAAAAAATTACGTCTTTAACCTCTGCAGATATAAAATTTGATTTGGCATATTTTGCGTCAAAGGAAAAAGAAGAAAAAATTATCCCAAGTGTAGAAAAAGATGGGAATCCATTTCCAATTTTAATATTAGAGAAATCTGGAATTAAAATGAATCCGAAATCCAGTAAATTTAAAAATCCTCTATTGAATGATATCTTTAAAGAAATACCCCTTCAATCACCAGTTCCTCGAAATTATATACCGTTTATGGTTGATGATAATGATAAAATTATTTTATGCGCATTACTTCAGCATTTCATGACACGTATTAATTATCAATTTAATTTAGATACATTACTTGAGGATCTTTTTCCACATTTAATTCATCATTATTCAGACAAAGCAATCAAGGATTTGAAAGGGCGTCTTGGACATTTGCTCCGACTTCTCATGGAACGAGATGAGTTCATGGGGAATATAGTATTGCGTGATAAAATATATTATATCAAGACAACTCGAACCAAATCATTCATGAAAAGTTGTCAAAAATTAATCATAGGAATGAAAGATGAGATGTTAAAAGAGGAGGAAAAGGAAACTCATCCTCAAACGAAGTTGGAAACATTTTTTCAATAAAGACCCACGCCGTCGTTCCCTTCACTTTCACGCCCCTTATGGCCGGATCCTTATCGTCCTCAGTGCAGCACAGGGATCCGGTGCTATGCGGATCGAGATCCTTAAGCGTCGGGATAAACTTGAAGCGGAGATGAGAACGCATGTGGATCCTTGACTCCGCGTACCGGGACGAGGGGATCGATCTCTGGACCAAGGACGGGACCGTTTCGAAAGTCCATCACAACTACAATCCGCCGTTCCATGTTCACTTCCATGACCCGCACGCCCATTACGAGATGATCGAGGCACTGGAAGAACGGTACGGCGCGGAGGAGTGCACTATCCGCACCATCTTCGGCAAGCTCCCGGGCTACGCGGTTACTGCCGGCCGGGTTGTTGCTGAGGCGATTGAAAAACAGGCACAGTACGGGTCGATCTCTTCAACGTGGACGTGCGCCGGGACCAGCGGTTCATGGCCGAGCGCGAGATCTTCCCGTGCGCTGCGGAAGGTGACGACCGGTTCTCCCCGGAGATCAGGCACAATCTTTCTGTGATGGAAATAAACATCCGGGGCGATCCGGCTCTTTCCGCACAGTTCACAGAGATCAAAGTTATCCTTGGGAGTACCGAACACCTCACCGGCCTGCCCGGGGAAGTGCTCGCGGCGCTCTTCGATCTCGTTAAATCGGTGGACCCGGATGTTATCCTGATGCCAGATGCCGATACCTGGATGCCGGAGATCCGGACTTTGTCGCAGCAGTACGATCTCGTCATGCCCTTCTCGCGGAACGGGAAATACCGGCAGATGGACTCGCGCTCGTACTGGAGTTATGGCCGGATGGAGCACAAGGAGTCTGCCCTCATCCCGGACGGGCGTATCCTGATCGACACGAAACAGTCGTTCGTATATCGTGAAAGTGGGCTTGAGGGAGTGCTCATGGCCGCGCGGCTCGCGGGGCTCTCCCCGAACCTCGCGTCCCGCTTCACGTCAGGCACGCTCATCAGCAGCTATGAGACCTGCGAAGCGGTGAAACTGGGAATCGCGGTGCCATTCCGGAAGAGCGATCCGGAGCAGGTCCGCAAGCTCTCCGCGCTTCAAGGCGCCGACCGGGGCGGGATGATGTTCCAGCCGGTGCCGGGGACGTTTGAGAATGTCGAGGAGATCGATTTCACGTCCATGTATCCCTCTATCATCGTGCAGGACAATCTCTCTCCCGAAACGGTCGGACACCCGGAGCGTGTGGGGTTTCTTCCCACCGTGCTCAAGCCGCTGCTTGAACTCCGTATCATGACCAAGCAGCTCAAGAAGGCCGACCCCCGGTTTGCCGGCACCGATGCGATTCTCAAGTGGATGCTCGTTACCTGCTTCGGGTACACGGGCTACAAGAACGCAAAGTTTGGGAGGATCGAAGTGCATGAAGGGATAACGGGCAGGTCCCGGGAGATCCTGCTCCAGACAAAGGATATTGCCGAGATAATGGGATTCCGGGTGCTGCACGGGATCGTGGACTGCCTCTGGGTGCAGGGGTCACCGATTGAGGCGCTCAAGGATCGGGTCGAACGCGAGACCGGCCTGCTCCTTGAAGTTGATCACTTCGACTGGATCGTCTTCCTGCCGCTCGCGGATGGGTTTGGTGCCTACAACCGGTATTATGGCAGGCAACCAGATGGCAGCATCAAGGTTCGGGGGATTGCAGCCCGCCGACATGACACACCGGAGTATGTGCGGGAGATGCAACGCCGGATGCTCGCGGTCATGGCACAGGCAAAAACGATCGCGGAACTTGAAACGGCACGGGAAGAGGTCGCAGATATTTTCAGGGAAACGATAAACGGCCTGCCTGCAGCTGATCCCCAGCAGATGGTGATCAGCCGCCGGATCAGCCGGCTCACCTATGCCCACAGGTGCATCGAAGGCGCAGCGGTACAAGCATACCGGGATCACGGGATCGGGATTGCGCCCGGCATGAAGATCCAGTATGTCGTTACCGATGCCCGGCGGTACCGGGTGGAACCGGCGTGGTGTGCGAAATCGTTTGATCTGGGGTATCTACCGGGAGTTAATCGATAAAGCGTGGGGGGAGATCGTATTTGCATTCCCGCTGGGAACCGGGGCGAGCTTGATGAATAAGGAGTTTCTGATGAGTTGACGGGACTTTGTCAAGATACACTAAAAGAGGGTTTTAACCTCGGGTCCTAACTTTTTTTAACTTCAGGTTTCTTCCCATTCGGTTTGCCCACAGGTTTCTGGACTGCCTTCCGGTCAACCCATTTTTTGGGTTTTCTGTTGGGATAGCCCACCCATATGAAAGGAAGACGCGCTTCCCTGCCATTTTTTTTGACAAAAACTTTGTATTCGGGGCAAAACGCCCAGTGCCCATACATCGCTCGGACACTGTTCAGTTTTTTCTTACAATAGGGGCATCGGATAGCCATAGTGATTCCTCGCATAATCGTTGGCAACACAGAGTCTGCGGTAAAACGTGGAGGGGGCGGATATCATGCCCGGTCCCCCTTCCTACCCTCTCTTTTGGGGGCATTACGTTGTCGTGCCAATGCCAGCCTGGATACAACACAGTGCTTGTCATCGCATCCGTTCGACTGAGCCACCCTCTTCTGCGTCTCCGTGGCGTTCACGGGGGGCTCTTGAATGAGGGGCGCGGCATCTGCGTTCTGTGCCGGCTCGTCCCCCGGCTTAAGGATTTTAAGGTACCTCTTCCCCGTCCTTCTGACACCGTAGTACGGTAAGTTTTTCGTACCCCGGGGCCTTGGCGTCACTGGAACCGCCAGATGACGGTTTTGCCGCGTCTGCCCCGGCTTGGTCAGGGAGCGGTGTCTTCAAAGATGCATCCGGAACCAGTCCTTTGTTTGTGGGGACGGGATTCGGAATTATCTCGCAGCTCAACATATCTGGATTTGTTGGATCCAGTCGCTCACACCAAAGTGTGATATTCTTGTCAGGTTCGTTTTCGACCATAGATGTCACCGTTTTAAGGGGTTATGGGGGGGTATGGATTCACGGTGTCTGGGAGAGATACCGCTGGGCTAATCGCCAGCGCACAGGCCAGTGCCGGCTGGCCTTAACCAAAATACCATCAGTCCGGAGTCGTGCAAACTGCTTTGGCGTGAGATGACACTCGTCAATCGCCTGGTAGTAGTAGAAGTCCGAGCCGCCAAACATCTGGCGAAGTGCTACAACTGCATCCCTCGTGGAAGCCGCAAAGCCCCGTAACGCCGTTGGAATCTCAATCCCTCCTAACCCGCTTTGATGATTTTCTGCCACCGGCAGAAGGGGATGGAGTTTCGATAAGGTCCCACCGGCCATCGCGGATGTATTGCTCAGCGATCATCCGGTGTATGTCGGGAATGTGATCCAGTTGGTCCTGGCTTACCTTCCTTCGCGGAATACTCTTATCCACTGCAATTCCCCGCAGCACATTGGTCCATTTGGATAAATAAAGGCAATTTAACAGGTATTTTTGAATTGAGTTCGTTATAGCCGTTTTCTCTAAAGGAAATTCTAAAAAACTTATTTTTTACTAAACAGATTTAAATAATATCTGTTCGTTATTATATAATAGAACTAAACAGATTTGATCCGGAGTTGTTAATATGACAAACAACGGTAACCCGATCCTGCCTGTCAATCCTAACGCAGACCAAATTGAGGCGGATTCGGCATGCGCGTCCTCTAATAAGGTTAAAAAAAAGCATTTTGAAATCTATATCGAAATCGTCTCTGCACTCCTGAAACACGAAGCGCTTACCGAAGGAGAGATCGGTAATGAATGTGGTTACAAAGACAAAGGTACGGACAGATTTTCAAACGTCGATCGCCAAGTTAAGAAACTTGAATCGACGTGGAATTACATTGAGGGTATTGGCAAGCCACGACCGGTGTATCGGATCCGGCGGAATTTCAAGACAATCTGTCATATTTACGATGATAAACACTACGAATCGATCCGCCCGTATTTTCAGACGTCCCCTTGGTTAACGGATCTCATTATCGAGAGATACCTGCCGGAATACCAGGGTGAAAAAGAATCTCTTGCAGACGTAAAAGAGATGCTGAAAACATCCCGGCTGATGTTTGAATGGTATCTCCGGGATACTACCCATGCTCATCACACCGCAACCCTTGGCGAGACCCTGGGGCCTTCCATCCCCGTGGTAGGGACGCCGGGCATCAACAAGACCCTCCTTGAATGGCTGACCAGAAAATGTGTAGTCTACGACCTGTTTATCTCCTGCATGTGGTTGGAGTACGACGGAGCGCTGAAGTCAAAGACCATCCCGGAAGAGGCTCTCCGGATCTTCGATGAGATGAAACAGAAGTCGGCACAGGGCAAACTCAAGGCAATAGATTACATCCTGTCGTTTGCGATCACGCAGAACCTTGCACAGTGCGCCGATGTCATCAGGGATAACAATGGTCAGGTCCCCCCGTATTTCGAAGGTCTCGTGAACAATTTCAATAAAATTGCCGAGCATATGAACTCGGATAATATAGATCAGGAATCTTTGGCGACGACAGCAAAGGAAATGGGCGACCTTTATAATAAAATAAGTAAGTCGTTAGGTGACCGCTCACCCGTTGATTCGATATCAGGAGTGATCAAAGGTATCAGTCCGATGTCAAAAATCATCATGGAACAATCTGTAAAAGAGAGGTGAGAAAAAATTAGGTGCCGGCAACAAGTTTCTGGCGTGCCAAGGCAACGATCATCTTGTATTCCGGCAACTTCTCGATATCCCGTCTCAGCCGCTCCACGCTCAACCGTGCCTTTTCGGTCAGCGGCTCCCCGCAGGTCGAACAGAACTCGAAGGTCGGCGGGTTGACCGTGTTGCAGTTGGCGCACTGCCGGATCTCCATTGCGACCGACCGCTTTTCCTCCGGCCTTCGGATACCGTGCTTTTCGAGGATCTCGTTATCGGTGTCATTGTCGACCAAGTGAAGGTAGCTCGAGAACATCAGGGTATCGAGGTTGCCCCACATCGTCTTCTTCACGATCGACTCGCTGTATCCCTGCCGGATCATTGCCGTGACCCTAGAGTGTCTGAACAAGTGCGGAGTGATTTTTTTCCGGATACCCGCCCGGCGGGCGATCTTCTTGAGCTGCGTGGCGACGGCGGCATACGTGACCGGCAGGTGCCGGTTGGAGACAAAGACCAGGGCATCCGGCGTGACCGGGAACGGGAAATCGTTCTTCCACTGGATGAGATACTGGGTCGCCGTCACGAGCCGGATGTACCGCGGGGCCCCGGTCTTCTCGTCGACGTTGACAACCGTGCCGTAATCATCGAATTTTACCTGCGCCCAAGTGAGCGTGCCTAACTCCTGAACCCTGAACCCGCCCTCATATAAGGTTGCAATAATAGCCCGGTCCCGGGAAGTCTGGCACGCGTCGATCATGGCCCGGACCTCGTCTTCCGTGAGCATCTGTCCGGCTGTCTTGGTCATCCGGTCCGCTTTGGGAGCCCTGATCCCCTCAATCTTGTCTGCCGGCACGTTCGAGTAGCCCATCTCCCTCAACCAGCGGGAGAACCTCTTGAGCAGGGTCAGGTGGTCTTTCAGGGTGTTTTGCTTATACGGTATATTATCGTGCCGCGCCTCCCGCAGGGCCTCGATCCCCCGGTAGAGGTCGGCCACGGTGTTCGTCCGGAACGGCCCGATGAACCGCCGCCACGACACCAGAATGAAGGTGAGTTTGTTAGCCCGCGAGACCCCGATGCCCTGGGTGGCCTTCATCTCCGCAATAAAGTCCCGGATTAACCGGGCATCGTCGGCAGTGAGCTGGCCGGCTTGGAGGGCATGATCGATGGAATGCTCGGCGTATACACTCTTTGCGCTATGAAACGGCCGCATGTGCCGGTTAGGTGCCTGTAGTGTGCGCATCGTCGTCCCGGCATTTTGGTTACCGGGGTTACGAAAAAGGTTTTCCTGAGAAACGGTTTTTGCAGGGATTTCAACCTGCGCGAGAGAAGCCGCCGGAGGGACTTGAACCCTCGACCTGCTGATTACGAATCAGCCGCTATACCGCTAAGCCACGGCGGCGCACTGCCTCACAATATCGACCCGTACGCTAATAAAATCTGTGTTTGGTGGGGATGGGGGGAATTTTAAGAATATCCCCGGAGTGTCGTCACGCTCTCGGCGGGGTGCGCTTCCTTTGCCGGGGAGATCGTGCCGAACTTCCCTTCATAGTCGGTGATGGTCTTCTGGAGGACGCCGAGCAGGTTCTTTGCATGCGCCGGCGTGATGGAGACGATGGCCTTTGCCCGCGCCTGGTTGACCTGCGGGAGCTGGTGGAGGAACATGAACGTGAACTCGTCGTCCTTGTACGCGATCTGGATCATGTTGCTGTAGACGGGGTCAAGCGTCGGGGGGATATTGACGGATATTTCCTGTCCGGTCATACTGATTTGTTTACCGTTTCTGGTATGAATAGTTGGTCACGGGCCCTCGCTCAAGCCCTGCGCAGAGCTTTCCCAAAAGTATAAGTGGCCGGTTTTCCTCGATTAGATGAGAGGAATTATTCTGGCAGGCGAGGACGGGCATGTCACGATCTCGGAACTGGTGCGGGTGCAGGCCTGCCCGGTCCGTTTTTACTACGAGAAGAACGAGCCTGTCACCGAGTCGGACCGGTACGCGATCTGCAAGCAGCTCTCGTACCACCTCGGCCAGCCCCTTGAGGCAGATGCCATCTGGGACGAGGTGCTCGTCGTCCGCCCCAAAACCGACCCGGCGCTCCGGGAGTTCCTGGACATCTGTATTGCGTCCTGCAAAAAATCCGCATGGAAGCCGGCGGCCCAGACCGATGTAACGGTGGTCTCAAAGAAGCACGGTATTGCCGGCATGATCGACCGGGTGGCGGCGGACGGGACGTTCTCGATCATGCGGGCGGCTGGTGCGATGCCCTTTGGCACCTACGCGGCAGACCGGCTCCGGATCGCGGGCATCGCGTTCTGCCTTGAGGAGATGACGGGAAAAGAGGTGGTGGGCGGCCATGTGGAGTATATCCCGGACGGGATCTCGCGGTACCATACCGTCCAGCCCCGGGACCGGCGCCAGCTCCTTACGACCCTGCACAAGCTCCGGGCGATCCACCGGGGCGAGGCGCCCGTCCACCCGTTGAATGCTCCCTGTAACCGGTGCAAATATAAGGAGCGGTGCGAGGATAGCGGGGGGCACCGGCTGAGCGAGCTGTTGTGAGAGGGGGAGTTTTTTTACTTACACCCTTTTTAGCGTGTATTTTTACGATACTGTGCGATCCTGTTCCGGAGGACAGGAATCCGGGTGACGAGAGGGTATCCATCTTATCCTGCCGGGCTTTGTCTGCGGGGTCGGCAAAGTTGATGGTGCAAAATGGATGAAATATCATCGGTTGTGGAAAAGAAGGGGTTTGAATTAACATGGCATCGCTGAGCCAGGAACGTACCTTCGGACATCAACCTGTGCCCCGCTCTTTGCCATGCGTTCTGCGATTGTGAGGATTTCATGGGCGACATGCTCATCTACATAATCCTCGCCACAGTTTGTACAGATCTGAGCAGGGACATCTTTTACCACAAGGGTCATTCCATCCCTGTCAAAAGTAACGGTAGTCATGCCGTCTTTGGTATCCCCGTGCTTGCAGATAGCGCACTTCATTTCATTCACAAATTATCCAT
The DNA here is from genome assembly GCA_963805035.1 of uncultured Methanoregulaceae archaeon. Classification (GTDB taxonomy): domain Archaea; phylum Halobacteriota; class Methanomicrobia; order Methanomicrobiales; family Methanospirillaceae; genus Methanoregula. The sequence goes on from CAWDSU010000012.1 coordinate 17,666, forward strand.
TGAGCGACACTTCACCGGCGGGAAGCGGGCGCATACACAGTTTTTTCTGGTGGGCGTCCCGCATGACCCCATCAATTTTCCGGGATGTTTCGGCAGCGTACCAGGCTTCCCCGCACTGCTCACAGACGTATGCCGGCACGTCTTTAATTACGATGACTTCGCCGGCAGTATGTGCCAGAAACTCCGTCTTTCCTTCGCGGAGTTTTCCTTTACAGAAACTGCAACGATCCGGAATCATAGTAACTCCAGAAATTGTTCAACGGTCAGATCGGCATCCTTTATGATAATCCGCAGGGTTCCCCGGGCAATCTCCGGGTGGTTGGGTACGGTCAGCGGGCGCCGGACCGGATGCCTGATGTGGATATGACTTCCTTTCTGGTCATTTACGACATATCCGAGTTTCCCCAGTGCCCTGATAACATCCCTGCCGGAAAGGATGGGGAGTTTGTCCGTCATATGTCAACGGCGACAAACGTTTCTTTTGTACCCGGCCGCTGATAGAGGGGGATGCCGTCGCGGGCGAGCGCGCTTAAGTGCAGTTCGATGGCTTCGGCAATATTTTTCTTCGCCTCTGCCTCGGTCTTTCCCTGAGAGACGCAGCCCGGGAGTGCCGGTACGGTGACGATGTACCAGCCATCCTCGTCCTGTTCAATTGCAATTTTGAAGTCCATGCCTGCTCCCCGGATTGTATACAGGTATTTGGTTCCGGTATTTAAGAGGGTTTATCGCCTGCCCTCCACAATCGCAATCTCTTCCGGTGTCAGCCCCGGGACCGGCGCCAGCTCCTTTCGACGCTCCACACCCTTCGGGAGATTAACGAGGGCGAGGCGCCCGTCCACCCTTTGAATGCTCCCTGTAACCGGTGCAAATATAAGGAGCGGTGCGAGGAGAGCGGGGGGCACCGGCTCAGTGAGCTGTTGTGAGTGGGCGATTTTTTAATAACACAGTTCTAGGCGTGTATTTTTACGATACTATGTGATCAAATCGACGGCTCGATCCATCTTTGGATGGGTTCGCGGGTTCAAATATATCCCCCTGCATGCATGCTTGGGGTTATAGGTATCTCGCGTTTTGCAACCCATCAATTCTACAGCGTTTCTGATATCACTTTTCGAAACAGGTGGGCGAGCGCAGCTGCTGGAGCGGACGCGTGGATAACTAATATGATTATTATGCAGAATTATCGGGAAATTCTGTAAATCCTACAACCCTGATTAGAAAAAGAACGATATATTTAAAATGGAATAATAGAATCATTTCTCTAGCGATGTTAGAGACTCAATTCTTTGGAATTCCCTTATATATTTGGATTTTACTAGCAGTTGTAGCAATCATACTTATTGCATATTTGTTGATTAGATTTTTAAATAATAACTGGTTATTGATCGCAGCAATTTCATGTATATTATATTTCAAAAATCTTTGCAAAGATAAAGCAAAAAAGCCGATTGCTGTTCCTATAGAATCGAAAAAAGAGGGGTATTTTCATCATACAATTTCATTTTTTAAAGAAATTTCTGCCCCAATATCTATAGTTGGTGTGATTATTACAATTGCTACCCTAATTCCGCTATTTTTAACCTTTTTTTTAGGATCTGATTGGATTCATATATTGCTAACTCAAACTATCGGCATACAAATATTAAATGTTGTAATTTTTATAACGTATGCCTCCGCGATTTTTATTTATTTTATTTTGGCGTTAATACTTGTTATCTGGATTAATAAAATAGTGTGTAATAGTGAAATTCACATCGGAGAAAAAATATTCTCTTTCGTTATCTTATTTGGGTTTATTTGTATAATGATGGGCATAATTTATTTCTTGTCAACTATATGGTATACACGTCGTAATATATCCGCAGATCTCTTTGGTTTTACTTGGATAATTATTCTCTTTTTTGGATTGTCTTTTATAGCAATAATAAGCGGACTTATTTTGTTTAGTGGGGAGATCACACCTGTCAAGCAGCAAAGAATTAAATTATTTAGTAATTTGTTTTTAGCGGCATGTGTTATTTTCCTAAGTGTAATGTTCGTTTTGACAGTATTGTATCCGGCAATTTCGAGCAATATAGCAGTTTATAGCATTTCGACAGAATATGCAAATATTACAACAAAAAACGTTTCTTTTCAGATAATTCATCGGGCTGAAGTTAATGGCACACCTTTGAGCATTTTGATTCAACCGAACCTATCAGAATATATAAAAGACGATGTTAATAGCGAATATACGGATTGTCATTGGTCAACGAGTTATGGATATTTTATAACCATCGATAAGAATTTATTTGTTAAAAAACAGTCGAATGATTTCACTCTTTTTAATTGTCCCGAAAATGATACCCTTTTATATTGGACATATGCCATAGCCGACTATTCAAAAAATAAACCCCCATTTATCATTAGTTTGCAAGTCGAAAATTCAAATGAAAAATCGGCGCATAATAGTTTAGGCGAGGAAATAAATTATGTTGTAGGAAATGCTCATCTTAATTTTACGTGGACAAATCAAACATATCTCGCTGTTACAAATGATTCAATATTTTAATCTTTAATTCCCTTCCTCATTCAATAAATTAAAATGACTCCAATCTCGCTTTTACATGTTTATTGAGCGTAAAAGGCTGATCGCCCTCAGCATTTTTCTTCATATAATGCAACATGCCTTTCGAAAATCCGCGTCTCTTCCATTCCGCGTAAGGGATGCTCCAGTAGGTTGCTGGAATAACACATCTTTCTGGAAAACCGGGAAATTATTTTCCAAAAATCCCGGTCCGGACCAAAGGGGGGGAGGGGGTACCCCCCACTTGGCCCGGCACATGGGAGGGGGGGTGATCCCCTCTTGGAAAAAAAGTGGAGGGGGGGTAGGGGGATCACCCCCCTCCAACGGAAATGGGATGCCTGCCGTTTTTGCACAGGAAACTGATGCTTGTTCCTTTGGAATGTCCGATGGAAGGTTTCCGGCCGCGTGATTTTTTTAGTGCGCGGCTGCGAGCCGGTCCGGACCAAAGGGGGGAGGGGTACCCCCACCTGCCCCGGCATATGGGTGGGGGGGTGATCCCCTCTTGGAAAAAAGTGGTGGGGGGTAGGGGGGCCACCCCCTTCCCCCCCTTGCCTTTACCCGATGGTTTCGGCCCCGCAAAAAAATGATGACCCCTGATCCTTTCAAGAAGGGTTTTGAATCCCCGATGCAAACGTACTACGCAAACTTCTGATGACCGCTCCACGTTCCGAATCCCCAAAAGGAATCCCAGCGAACCTCACGAAAGGCTGTGTCCTCTGTTACCAGGGCGCAAAGATGGTGCTCTTTGTTACGGGACGCTGCCGCCGCACCTGCTGGTACTGCCCGCTCTCGGAGGAGCGCAAGGGAAAGGACGTGATCTTCGCAAACGAGCACCGGATCGAGAGCCCGGAGCAGGCAGTGGCAATCGCGGAACGCATGAGTGCGCTCGGGACCGGGGTCACCGGCGGCGAACCGCTCCTCTGCCTCGACCGGGTCGCACAGTATTGTAAGGCGCTCAAGGACCATTTCGGGCCGGAGCACCATATCCACCTCTACACGGCGCAGGCCCCGGCAAAGGCGGACCTGGAAAAACTCAAAGGAGTCGTGGACGAGATCCGGCTCCACCCGCCCCGCGAGTGCTGGGACCATATCCTCGATACGGATTTCATCGCCTCCGCGAAGATGGCAAAGGAGCAGGGCTTTGACATCGGCATCGAAGTCCCGGCCCTCCCGGGGCTCGACCTGCTCATCCCGGCCCTCCCGTACCTCGACTTCCTCAACATCAACGAACTCGAATGGGGCGAGACGAACGCCGACGACATGCGGGAGCGGGGCTACACGCTTGCCGACGGTGTGCACAATGCAGTCGACGGGGCACAGGAATGGGCAGCAGAACTGGAAAAACATGACAAAGTCCACTGGTGCGCCTCGTCGTTCAAGGACTCGGTGCAGCTCCGGGAGCGTCTTTTGCGCATCGCGGAGAACACCGCCCGCCCATTCGATGAAGTGACCGATGACGGGACTATCGTGTATGGCGTGCTGGAACTCCACCCGGGCACCCGGGACGAGGTCGTCGCCCGGTGCCGGACCTTCCTTGAAGAGGGCGCTTTTTGCGACTGCGGCGACCGGGTCGAGACGGCATGGTGGCTGCTCGAAGAGTACAGGGATAAAATTCCCGGGAAAAAGTCAGTCGTCGAACGCTACCCTGACGGGGGCATGGTGGTCGAGGTGACGCCCCTGTGAATTTCCGCGATCTTCTTCTTCCCCTGTACGAGCGACACCTGCTGATGCAGTTTTCGCATATCCCTACGCACATCGCCATCATCCAGGACGGCAACCGGCGGTTTGCAAAAGAGATGGGCATCGATACCGCAAAAGGGCACCGGGCAGGCGCAGACAAGACAGAAGAGATGCTGGACTGGGCCCACGAACTGGGCATCCGGTATATCACCATTTACTCGTTCTCCACAGAAAATTTTAACCGGGCCGAGGAAGAGATACGGGATCTTTTCCTGCTCTTCAAGGAGAAATTCATCCGTACGATTACCGACGAGCGTGTGCACCGGTACAGGATCCGCATCCAGATGGTCGGCGACCGGTTGCTCCTCCCCGACGACCTGCGTACTGCCGTAGAAGCAGCAGAAGAGGCGACGAAAAACTACGACGGTTTTACCCTCAACGTAGCGCTCGCCTACGGGGGGAGAAACGAGATCGTCCTTGCCGCACGGGAGATCGTGGCTGCGGTCCGCGAGGGCACGATCGCCCCGTCGGCAATCGACGTGCAGATGGTCGAATCCTACCTCTATGAAGGAAAAGGTATCCCGCCGGTCGACCTCATTATCAGGACCGGGAACGAGTACCGCACCTCCAACTTCCTGCCGTGGCTCGCAAACGGCCACGAATCCGCCGTCTATTTCTGTGCCCCGTACTGGCCGCTCTTCCGTAAGATCGACCTGCTGCGAGCCATCCGGATCTACGACCAGCGGATGCGGACAAAAGCGCACTAAACCCGCTCCCGCACCATCCCGGAAAAAATCCAATTCGCGTACTATATTTCCCGGAACATACCAGATGGGATATGGTGAACCTATGGGCGCGGGAAAGACAGCAGGATCCAACTGGCGGCAGACGCCGGTCCTGATACGGTCCGATATTATTGCTGCAGCAGAGCGGGAACATCTGGACATCAGCGACGAGTGCAACCGGGCGCTGGCGAAACGTCTCGGGATCGGATACCAGCCCCTCCAAAAAATCCCATCCCCGGCGGGACCGCGGGTGATTGTCGCTCCCGATGCCGCACCGGCAGAACGATCAGGCCGTGCCCCGGCAGCGCCGCCGGTCATCAATGCCGAAGATCCTACGGTGCCGGGAAAGGTAATGAGGGAGAAAAAGGAGAGGAAGACCCCGGGAGTGATAACCCCGCAGACCCCCCCGCAGGAACCGGCCCTGCCGCACCCCGGTATCCCTGCACTCCCGGCAGCGCCTGCTACAGCAGCGCCAAAGACCGGGCGGAAAGGCAAAAAAGAGGATGCCATCAAACGGTTCGTGAGTACCCGGATCCTACGGGAGACCGAAGAAAGCCCCGACGCTATCATCGCAAAAGACGAACTCTACCAGCGGTTTGAACGCTGGTGCCGGGACCATAATTACGTAGCGATTCCCGAACGGAGGGTGTTTTTTGTCACTCTCAAGAACAAGTACGCGCTCGTGGAACGATCCGTGGGCGGGGTCGCCAGCTGGATCGGTATCAGGATAAAATAATCACATTTTTTACTTCCCGAACCGGCGGATGCGGGACTGGTAGTCGCGCAGCACCCGCAGGAAGTCCACGCGGCGGAAGTATTTCCAGTTGACATCAGAAAAGAAGAGTTCTGAGTAGACCGACTGCCAGATCAGGAAATCCGTCAGGTGGTCATCTCCGGTCTTGACCACGATGTCCGGGTCGTACCGGAAGGTCAGGCAGGACTCAAGCGTTTTCTCGTCGATTTCCGAGGGCGGGACACCGGTCTCTGCCAGCCGGCGGATACAGTCCGTGATCTCTTCGCGACCGCTCTTCCCAATCGCGACCACGACATCAAGACCGGTTCCGGAAACCTCCTCGGTCGTGCCACAATGCAGCACGAGCCGGGCAACCGAAGAGATCTTTTTTATTGCCGGCAGGGATCGTTCCAGTTCTGCCGGTGAGAGCGGGCTGATATGGAAGGTCAAGCCCTTAATTGCCGGCGGTTTCCGGTCGGAGGCGCCCGGGTCCGGGCGGGCATTTAACTCCGAGCACCAGCCGGTCACCTCGAAGCACTTCTCCGGGTCCGCGGCCAGATCAGCTCCGCTGAGCATGAAACAGATGTGCCCGGGCAGAACCTGTATCTGCGAGAGAAGCATCCGCTCGTAGAGCCAGTAAAACATCTGACCTAATCTTTTGGCACCCAAGGTTAAGAGGATTTACTTCTGGCATTCCTGCCTTGCAGGGAGGATCGTCTGTTCTTCCCGCACCATGCTGGCGTCCCGGGAAAAGCACTTATAAGCCTTCTCATGAAATGATCAGACAACAGATGTACTCCCGTAAGACCGGTATCCCCCAGACAGATCATGCGACCGGGAGGTCTGACGCGGGAACCAGCCTCCCCCTGCCGGGAGCACCCCTTTTTATTTGAGGGAGAAGCAAGGACATGCTCACCTTTATCGGCCTTGGCCTCTACGACAAACAGGACGTATCGGAGAGGGGGCTCGCCCTCATCAGGAACGCGGATCATGTCTTTCTTGAAGGATATACATCCCGGCTCATGGGAGCTACAACAGAAGAACTTGAGACGTTCTACCAGAAGCCTGTCCGCGTGCTCCGGCGGGCTGACGTGGAGCAGCACCCCGGCGAGATACTGGACTGCGCCATGAAAGAAAACACGGTCTTTCTCTGCGCCGGTGACCCGATGGTTTCGACGACCCATGCCGATCTCCGGATCCGTGCGGCGGACCGGGGCATCCCGACCGCGATCATCCACGGGGCCTCGATTGTAAGCGCGGTCTGCGGAATCTCGGGGCTCCAGAACTACCGGTTCGGCAAGTCCTGCTCGGTGCCCTTCCCGCAGGCACACTGGTCTCCCACATCACCGATGGATGTGGTTGCAGAAAACCTGAACCTTCACCTGCATACGCTCGTGTACCTGGACATACAGGACGAACGTTACATGACCGTAAACGAAGGGGTCTTTTTGCTCGAAGAGATGGCACGAAAAAAACAGGTGACGATCCCGCTTTACATCGGCATCGCGCGGGCCGGCTCCAATGCACCGGTCGTGCGGGCCGGTTCTGCCGGGATGCTCCGTTCCATGGACTTCGGCCCCCCGCTCCACGTGCTTATCGTCCCCGGGGAACTCCATGATATGGAGAGGTTGTACCTGGAGAGGTTTGCCGGCCTATGTTGATTGCCGCGTGCGGGGAGCTTCTCTCCCGCGAACTTGATGCAGCCGCGGTTACCCCGCCAGAGGGCACGCCGCTCGGGGCACTCGCCGGCACCGTCAGGGACATGGCACGCGCCTATGCGGACGATGGCTTCACGTTCTTTGCGGGCGGGGATCTGGTCAATGCGCTGGCCGCGTTCTCCTATGGGTCAGGCTGGCTGCACTTCGGCCTCGCCTACGGCCTGCTGGTCCTTCCGGGAAAAAAGCCGGCTGCCTGCCCCTTTGCCGGGCACACCCAGATCCTCCCCCCGGCTCTTGCAGCAAAACTTGACGAGAAAACACGGAGGTATGCCCGCCTGCTCGATACCGCGTGCGCCTCGGTGGTCCCTGCCCCGGAACCTGAAACAGCAGGCGGCATGTTTGCCAGGCGTATTATCCTTATCGGCGCCTGCTACGCGCAGGGAGGGAAGTACAGCCTGAGTACAGGTGCACAGGAAGAGGCCCTCGCACGTTTCAGCTACGGGCACGGGTGGCTGGACGCCGGGTCCGGACCGGCCTCCTGACCCTCACCGGTAACCGGGAAATCTTTACGATCTAAAAAAAAAGTGGCCGGGAGAGGAAGGTTTCTCTAATAAAAAGTGTTTATACTATGGCTCATAACCTTTTAAGGTAAAACGGGCAGGCCGGACCTGCCGGGGATGACACCATGGAGGGATCGCAAAAGAAATGGTTGTATATTTCCATCGGGTTCTCTCTCACGGTACTGATTGTCATCCTGTACCTGACCATCAATGCGAACACGATCCAGTACCTCAGAAAGATCAACCCCTGGTTTCTGATCCTCGCATTTCTCACCCACATCCTGACCATGTGCTTCTGGGCGATGCGGGTCAAGAAGATGTCGGGGTCGCTCGGGTACCCGATCAGGTTCTCTTACTCCCTCAACCTCGTTTTTGCCAACCTGCTCGCAGCCGCAGTCACCCCCGCACAGGCCGGTGGCGAACCGGTCCGGGTGCACGAGCTGTACCGGGCGAACGTTCCGCTCGGCGATGCAACGGCGATTGTAATCATGGAGCGGGTGCTCGATGGTATCGCCCTTGCCGGTCTTGCAGCGTTTGCGATGTTTGCCCTCACCGAGCAGTGGCAGAGCCTTGGGGCAATCTCTGATGTCATGGTGTACATCACCTGGATCTTCGTCGCCGGGTGCCTTTTCCTCTTCTACCTCGCCATCCGGAGACCCGATGTGATGAAGCGGGTGGCAGACCGGGCCGCACGTTTTTTTACCCGCAAATGGGAACCGGCACGGGTCACGGAACTGCTCGAACGTATAGAAGAAGAGATCACAAACTTCCATTCGGCCGTACTCAGATTTGTCAGGACTGCGAAATCCGGCCTTGCCTGGGGGATGGTCTTTACCCTGCTCTACTGGATCTCGGAGATCGTGACCGCCTCCCTCATCCTTATGGGTCTTGGACAGCCGCCACTCTTCTTTGAGTCGTTTGTCATCCAGCTCATCCTTGCCATCCTGATGATGCTGCCCCTTACTCCGGGCAGTTCCGGTATCGCCGAGGTCGGGGCAACTTCGATGTACGCCCTTTTTATTCCCGCAGCAATCGTCGGGGTGTTTGTGGTCATCTGGCGGATCGTGCTATACTACTTCAATATCGCCCTTGGGATCATCTCAAGCATCATCATCGTCCGGCGAGAATCGGGCAACCCGTAACGGTACGGCACCTGCTGCTGCAGACCTCAACTCTTATCATACAGCAGGGTAATGTCTCTTGAACGGACATGAAGCAGGTCAGGTGCGAAGTCAGGGGCGTTTTTGTGGCCGTAAACGAGACGGCCACCGCACCCGTTGTAGTGCTGACCGATGGTGCCGGGCGCCGGTTGCCGATCTTTATCGGGTTGTGGGAAGCGGTCTCCATCAACAGTGCATACAATAAGGAAGTGCCGCCCCGCCCGTTTACGCACGACTTGTTTCTGGCTCTCATGGAGCGGTTCTCGATCACCGTCCATCACCTCCGGATTGACAGTGAAGAAGAGGGGGTGTATTATGCGCAGCTCGTCCTTGCAGCGGACGGCCGGAATGAGCGTCTTGACTGCCGGCCGAGCGACGGCATAGCGGTTGCCCTGCGCGCCGGCGCCCCGATCTTTGTGGATGAAGGCCTGCTTGCCGCAGCAGATCAGGGGGGAGCATCTCCGAAATGGTCGATCTCTCCACGTTCCTGCAGAAATAAGGGATGCCTGCAGGTTATGAGAGTGGGTTGATCGTCACCTGCGCCGGCGCTCAAGCTCCCGCATGACATCTTCAAGCTCAACGCCCGCGGCGCGGAGCGCAACAAGCATATGGAAGAAGAGATCGGCTGCTTCCTCGGTGGTCCGCTCCGGGATCCCGTTTTTTATGGCAATGATGAACTCGGTGGACTCCTCACCCACTTTTTCGAGCACCTTGTCGATCCCTTTTTTGTCACACAACAGCCGGCTCGTATACGAGCCCTCGCTCGGGTGCGCCTCCCGCTCGCATATGGTCTCCCAGATTTCCCGGATCACCCGGGGATCCACGGGATTGTTTTTTGCTGTACTTTTTGCTGTACTCATGATTCTTCCTGCGCGAGCAGGACCTCCCCGATCTCAAGACCGCAGAAACGCCGGCAGAGAAGCCGCGCTTTCTCGATATTGCAGCCCGCTTTCCCGATCGCGATACCCAGATCGCTTTTCTTGTTCACGAGCACATTGACCGGGCCGTCATCAGGGCCGCGCTCGATCCTTACGACTTCTGCAGGCTTGAAAATATTGGTGACGAACGCCCCGGGTTCCTCGGCATACTCTACCATCTCGATGCGCCGTCCCAGCACGGTCTGAAGCCGTTTTATATTGTCGCCTTTTTTCCCGATCGCAAGACCCATGTCGCCCTGCCGGATCACGTAGATCACCCGGTCGAAACGGTCGTCGATCACGCAGTCAAGGGCCGTCGCCCTGGTGAGAATCCTCAGCTCTTCTATGTACCTTCGCTCCTTAAAGCCGATATTGCGCTCCATATCAAAATCAATCCTATTGTATCCGCAATTTTTACCGATATTCGATGCTTGGATATATACTGGTCCGATGGGCCGGATACGTGTATGCTGGCTTATGAAATAATCACTCGCTGCTTGGGTAAAAAAGTTTGGAAATAACCTGAGGTACGATCAGCCGATCAGGTAGGTGACGGATACCTGGGCGGTGACGGTGATGTCTCCTGACTGGATTGGGGTCGGAGCTGCCGCGGCTTTGGAAGATGCCGCCAGCGTGTCGTATGTGCCATAGAGGACAGGAGTGTATCCCTGGCTGATGTCAGCGGTCTGTGTGCCGGTAATAGTGACGTTGAGGGCTGCTGCGGCTGTATCCGCGTCTGCCCTTGCGTTTGCGATCGCCTTAGAGAGTGCCTGGCTCCGGAGCGCCTGTGCCTGTTCATTGGAAAGCATGAACTGGATGGAGTTTACCTGGTTTGCTCCTGCAGCTACGGCCGTATCAATGACCTGGCCTGTCGTATTGGTGTCCCTGAGTGTGACCTGGAGGGCGTTTGTCACCTGGTAAGTCTTGATGGTGTTCGAGAAAACCCCGTTGTTGTCGGTCTGGTAGACCGGGGTGATGGAATAGTCCGTGGTCTTCATCTGGCCGGGAGGAATGCCCGACGCTGCAAGTGCGTCCACCACGTTGTTCATCGCTACAGCGTTGTTTGCCTGTGCGATCTTGACATCAGGATTGTCGGTCTCGACCGCAAAACTGATGTGAACCCGGTCGGGCGTGCCCGTAACCGAGCCGGTTCCGCTGACCTGGATGACATGGTCGTTTGTTGAATCCGCTGCTGATGCACAGCCGATCAGTGCCATGGCAAGAACCAGGGCCAGTGTGAGAACTATCATTTTTCTCATAGTATATCCGGCCAATACTTGGAGACCGGGGCGATTAAATATTGCTTTAACTGCGAAATTTTTCGTAATTATCGGGAGGTAAACCGGAGAATATACCCGGATCTGTCAGAAGGGAAAATGATCCCCCAAAGTACATGTGCCGGCAGAGCCAATAGTACAGGCGATAGAGCATGGGAGCGACAATCGTAGAGAAGATCTTCTCACGGAAATGTGGCAGCGATATCAGGGCAGGCGAAGTGGTCATGACACCCGTTGACGGTGCCATGATCCATGATATTACCGGCCCCCTTGCCATCCGGAAGTTCTCCGAGATGGGGGGAGAACACGTCTTTGATCCAAAACGTGTCATCATGCTCTTTGACCACCAGATCCCGGCAGATTCCCTCGAAGCGGCAAAAATCCACATGTACATGCGTACGTTTGCCGCAGAGCAGGGTATCCATAACTACGATATCAATGAGGGGGTCTGCCATCAGGTAGTCCTGGAGAAGGGACGTGCGGCCCCCGGCGAGATCGTGGTCGGTGCCGACTCCCATACCTGCATGTACGGTGCGGTCGGTGCATTTGCGACCGGTATCGGCTCAACCGACATGGGCTTCGCGCTGAAGTTCGGTGCCCTTTACTTCAAGGTGCCGGAAACGATCCGGGCCGAGGTGTCGGGGAAGTTCCAGAAACGCGTAGGAGCAAAAGACCTGATCCTCGCAATTGCGGCCGATATCGGGGCCGACGGCGCGACCTATCAGGCAATCGAATTTGCCGGTAAAACCATCGCAAAGCTGGACATGTCCGGCCGGATGACCTGCTGCAACATGGCGATTGAGATGGGCGCGAAAGCCGGCATCGTCCCGCCGGACAAGGTCACGTGGGACTACATGAAGGGCCGGCGGAAGGTAAAGCCATTTGACCTTGCAAGCGACGACGATGCGAAGTTTGCAGCGAAGCGAACCTACGATGTATCTGACCTTGAACCGCAGGTCGCCGTTCCCCATAATGTCGATACGGGCCTGCCCGGTCAGCAAGGTTGCCGGAACACATATCGATCAGGTCTTCATCGGTTCGTGCACGAATGGGAGATATGAGGACCTCAAAGAAGCAGCCGGCGTGCTTGGAAAGAAAAAATTCCATGCCGGGACGCGGGTGCTCGTTATCCCGGCATCCCGGGACGAATACCTGAAGGCGCTCAAAGCCGGGCTGATCGAAAAATTCGTAAAAGCGGGAGCCCTTGTCGAGGCGCCCTGCTGCGGGCCGTGCATGGGCGGGTCATTCGGCCTGCTGGCGCCCGGCGAGGTCTCACTGTCGACATCGAACCGGAACTTCAGGGGCCGGCAGGGCAGCACCGAGGCGTCGGTGTACCTCTGCTCGGCGGCAACCGCAGCGGCAAGCGCGATAAAAGGAGAGATCACGGATCCGCGCGAGGTGTGACAATGTCAGCAAAGAAGACCTTAACGGTAAAGACGATAAGAGTTGACCTGGCCGCCCGGACAAAGAATATGCGGGTCTGGAAGTTTGGCGACAACATCGATACCGATGCGATCATCCCGGGACGGTTCCTTACGATCAACAATCCCGATGAGCTTGCAAAGCATGCCTTTGAGGGCACCCGCGACGAGTTCGCGAAGGAGGTAAAAGCCGGTGACATCGTGGTAGGCGGGAAGAACTTCGGGTGCGGCTCGTCGCGTGAGCATGCACCGCTTGCGCTTCTCGGGGGCGGCGTACACGTCGTGCTGGCAACATCGTTTGCCCGCATCTTTTTCAGGAACTCAATCAACGTCGGAGTGCTTCCGGTGGTCTGTAAGGAGACGGACAAGATCGCAGATGGGGCGAAGATCACGCTCGATCTCAAAAATGGGTGCGTTGAGGTTGACGGTAAAAAACTGGCCGTCGAGCCGGTGCCACCCTTCATGCAGGGTATCATCGATGCAGGCGGCCTCGTGAACTACGCAAAAGACCTGACAGAGGTGCCGGTATGTACAAAATCGCGGCAATAGGCGGGGACGGCATCGGGCCTGAAATTGTCACCGAAGGAAAGAAAGTGCTGGAAGCCGCCGGCGAGCGGTTTAACTTTGCAATCGACTGGACGGATTTCGATATCGGGGCAGACCGGTACCTTGCGACAAAGGAGCTCCTGACCGAGGACGACCTGAGAGAACTTAAAAAGTTCAGGGCAATCTACTTCGGTGCGATAGGTGACCCCCGTATCCAGCCTGGCATTCTTGAGAAAGGCATCCTGCTTGCGCTCCGTTTCTCCCTTGATGAGTACGTGAACCTTCGGCCGATCAGGCTGCTCGAAGGCGTCGAGACACCGCTTGCAAACAAGACGCCTGCGGACATCGACTTCGTGGTCGTGCGGGAGAACACCGAGGATTTCTACGTCGGTATCGGCTCCCGGTTCAAAAAGCACCAGAAGATCGAGCTTGAGGTCGCCCGGGAGATCTATAACGTGAAGTTCGGTCTCGATGTCGAGAGCGATGCCGAGGAACTTGCCTACCAGATCGGGGTCGTGACACGGGAAGGGTCACGCCGGGTCCAGACCTATGCGTTCGAGCTTGCCAAGAGGCGGCGGAAAAAACTTACCTCGGTCGACAAGGCAAATGTGCTCTCCGATGTGTATGGGCTCTGGCGGGACGTCTTTATGGAAACCGCAAAGAAGTATCCTGATGTTGCCACCGAATTCAATTTTGTGGACGCGGTCACGATGTGGTTCGTGAAAAATCCCGAGTGGTTCGATGTCGTGGTGACGCCCAACATGTTCGGCGATATCATCACCGATCTCGGCGCGATGATCCAGGGAGGTCTCGGGCTTGCCCCGGGAGGCAACATCAACCCAAAGGGCACCTCGATGTTTGAGCCTATCCACGGGTCTGCACCGAAATACAGGGGCATGGATGTCGCAAACCCGATCGCCACCATCTGGGCCGGCTCCCTGCTCCTCGATCATCTTGGAGAGCACAAGGCGGCCATGGCAATTGTCACTGCCATAGAGCAGAGCATCAAAGACGGCGTGGTGACAAAAGATCTCGGCGGCACCGCCGGGACAAGGCGGGCAGGCAGTTACATTGCCGAGCGCGTGAAGAAGGGAGCCTGAGCCCGTTTTTTAGAATTTTACCCGTATCGTTTTTGCTTCCCCGGCATCCCGGGGCCCGGTATAAAGCACTCCGCAAAGGGAAAATACCGGGCCCTTATCACAGGTCATCCGGTATATCGGGAGGAATATCCCCCCCGCTTCCGGATTTTCCCGGGGAGATGAGAGACCTGAGGGCGGCAAAATGTCCCCTGCTGACCTCCCCGGCCGGATCCCCCCTGCCTTATTCTGGCTTCCGTAACCTTTCAGGAGGATTTCAGCCTCGATAAGTCCTTCTTCGACTTTTTTCTTCTCCGTCACATCCACCAGGTACCCTGCGATCGCCACGGTCTTTTTGTTCTTTACCACCGGGATCTCGTTGATTTCTACCCAGATCTTCGTGTCATTGCGGCCACAAAACTCCAGCCGGTACGGCGGTTCGCGCCTGCCGGTGGAGATCGCTTTGAGGGTTCTCTCCAGACCCCTCGCATTGAGCGGGTTGTCCGTCAGGTAATCGGTCCACAACCGTTTGCCCGATCGGGAGGTGCCCCCCAGAAGCACCCGTATCCTGGGACTCACATACTGGAGGGTATGATCGGGAAGGTGAGTGAAATACATCTGTGTGCCGCTCTCCAGAAGGAGCATCAGTTCGTCGTCCCGCTTCCTGATGGCCCGGTGCTCCCGTTTTATCCGGGTGATATCCCGCCCGGTGGCAATAATCGCGGTCACGCCCCCTTTCCCGTCAGTTATCGACCGTGCCGACCAGCTGATGCAACGCGGTCCCTGGGGTGAAGAGATCCATTGTTCCACCTGACATGCATAGGGAGGCCGGAAGAGCCGGGTCATCTGGGTGGCCATGACCTCCGAGTAACGCTGATCGGACGCCGGCATAAAAACACTTCCGGCAAGTTCTTCCTTTGTCTTTCCCACCGTATCGCAGTACGCGGCATTGACAAACAGGAGGCGCCCCTCAGGACTGAACTTGACCAGCAGATCCTGCTGGTGTTCCACAAGTTCTCTGTAGAGGCTGTCATCGTGTTCACTCATTGCCGGTCTCCTGCGCTGACAGGGAACAGTACCCGACAAAAAAAGCCCCCCATCGCATAATTACACGTTTCCCTTTGGGGCTATTAATGTTGCACAACGCGATCGCAAAAGCCGATTCGCTGCACACGGAAATAAATAAAAAATGAGAGGGTATGAAAGCGGGCGCTGATCAAACAAGTGCGCTGATCTGCTGTTGGCCGGAGAGCCTGCGTTCTTTCCAGACCGGGGATGCCGGCTCTTCGGGGATCCGTGCGATGGTGGCGAGGCGTTCCCGCCCGTAGATGACCGATCGGAGGGCGGACAGCGAAACCGTGAAGCTCCCTGTTTCGAAGAGTTCGATGTTGAGGGCTTTTCCGGATGCCGACACCTGCGCGAGGCCGCAGGTAGTGCCCAGATAGTAGTTCCACTCGCGGACGAGCGCTTCTACCTGGACGACCACCTGTCGCCCGGACATCCCTTTTGCCAGATCCGCCAGCCGGACCGCATACCGGGCACCCATGATGTGCAGTTCCACGACCTCGTGGAGCCTGCCGTCGCGGTCGATAGCCCTGCAACCTGTCCGCCGGATATAACCTGCCTTCTGCATCATACACGACCACCTTCTGTCGTAACAATGCATCTTTTCCCAGCAGTATATAAGCCGGGGCCGTGCGCGGGGTGAAAGTGAAAAGGCCAGGGGATTGGCACCATTTTCCTGTGAAATAACACTGATGGACGTAAAAAAACGATACGCGCATTTACTTCTGTTTATCCATGCAGGCATTCAGGACGCTCTCAACAAAATGGAGCGTGCCTCCGGTGCCCGCGATCGGGGGATGGGAGAGCCTGACCTGTCCGCGGAGCGGGGGTATTATCCCCACAAAGGCCCTGTCGCTCAACGATCGTTCGAATGACGATCCTATCACAAGATCGGGTGAAACCTCGTCGATCTTCCGGGAGACCTGTTCCAGTCCCGTAACTTTCTCTAACGGGTATTGCACGGCAGGCAGGGCGGGGGGGTTGTTGCGTGTACCGACCGTGAGGATCTCTGCGTCGAGGTACCGCTTGAGGGTATCCGCGGCAAAGAGCGCATACGCAGCGCCGGCAAAGACCGCAACCCCGGGTGGATCGTAGCGGCGGAGGAACTTGTCGCAGGCATGGGTCACCCGCTCTTCCTGCGTGTCGAGTTCGGCAAGGACCGGGTCCATGTCCGCACCTTCACACATCGTGACAAGTTTCTCACATGTGGTACGGAGCGCAGGTATCCCCAGCGTACCGCCAAGGTACTTTCCCACTCCTGATGCAAAATCGTCATTTGTTCCAATCGTCAGCGGCGCTGCAAGTCCTTCCATCCCGGACCTGTCCCGGCAGAACACTGTTCCCACGGGGATCCCGGCACGGTGCAGCAACCGGGTGACCTCCTGAATATTTCCCTCAAAAAAAGGGTCAGAAAGAGAGACACCGTCGATATTGACACCCGATCGTTCCGGGTCTGTTTTTGGGGCAAGCACGGCAAGGGCCGCCTGGTACCCGGCTTCAAGTTCCCCGGAAAACCCGGGGCTGTCGACGAGGATGACATCGGTCCCGGCAAGCATCGATCGTATATCCTCTCCAAGCACTGACGGGACGCATGTCGTGATGACGGCTATCCGGCCCCCCCTTCCGGACAACTCACCGATTACCTCACAAAGCCGGTCCCCGGACCCGAAGATCACCTCGTTTTCGAGAATAAATGTCCCGTGCAGGGGAGCGTGGAGCAAGGTTGCGGGATAGTAATAGCACCCGCTCGAACCGTGGATAACAACGGATATTCCCTCAAACCCGGCAAGGCAGGCCGCAGCCCCGGTCATTGCGCAGGGCCAGAGAGGGGTCTCGCATTCAGGCATGGAGCACCCTCCTCCACCGGTGAAGCAGCCGGCGTACACCGGTGATACCTATCGGGGGTGTCACGGGCACCGGTACCGGGCGGCCGGAAGATGTGACATCGAGCCGGAGCGCCTGTGCAATATCCTGCGCCGCCCGATTCCCTTCAGGGTCTGGCGGGAGGGGGGCAAATGATACCCCGGCTCCCGCAAGATCCGCGAAATCGTTGATTGTCTCCTGCTGGAGCGCACGCTCCGAATCTACCGCATGACATGAGTCGATACCACATGCACCGGCTACCGCATCAAGAAATCCGATGCTGCCGGAAATCCCGACCGGATACGCGGGGACAAACGGTGTTCCGAACCGCTCCCTGAGGAATTCACCCACGGGAATAAGGGATGGATCGCGAAGCACATTGAGCCGTGCAGCTCCAAGGGATGCGATCCGATCGGTGGCGAGATCATGGACGAACCGGATGTTCACGGGCAGATCAAGCAGGGCGAGCAGCCGGGAGACCTCGGCGAAATTCTCGTCGACCTCGTATTCGAGATTTTTCTCACCGATGATATTCACCCGCCCGTTCCCCCCGGTAGGTTCTGCCAGACCGGCAAGGGCGTTAAGCGCGTTATTGACCCCGGCCTGGAATGATCCGCCAAGAAAGCCGGCGGTCGGCACCACAATGACCGGCACCCCGGTCCGGGAACCACAGACCATTCCGACATCATCGCCGATCGTGTCAACAACGCAGGTCGAGAGGACAAAAACGGCCCGGGGATTGCGTGCGATCACCTCGTCAAGTGTCCGTTCGAGTGCCCCTTCGCCTCCGAAGATTACATCGGTCTCCGAAAGCCCGGTCGAAACGAGCGGGGGGAGCGTAAGCCGATCGTTGTCGAGACTTGTTGCATGCAGGAGGGAAAAATTGTGATGCGTGCACCCCTGCGGACCGTGCACGACCGTTATCGCGTCGCGGACATGGGTAGTGACCGACAGCGCCCCCGTGAGGGTACAACCGGCAAACCTACATAAATTCGATGGCAAGGGCCTCAAGGTCATCGATCCCGAGCGGAATGGGGATGGTAAACCGGGTGTTCTCCATGACGCGGGCGGCAAGATCGCGGTATACCTGTGCCTGGGGAGGAAGCTGGTTCGTACTCGATCACCGTTTTGCGGTTCAGCTCGGCCAGTTGCACGACGCGATCGCGGGGAATGAACTGGATGAGACTGCTGTTGACCCGGCGGGCAAATTCGGCCACCAGTTCCTCTTCCTTTGGCTGGTTCTTGGCATTGCAGATGACCCCGGCAAGCCGGCACCGGCTCTTCGGGCGGGCACTCAGCCGTTCTATCGCCTTGCAGATGTTGTTTGCCGCGTACAGGGACATGAGTTCTCCCGATGTCACGAGGTAGACTTCCTGCGCATACCCTTCCCGCATCGGCATCGCAAATCCCGCCGCAGACCACATCGCCCAGCACATCATAGACGATTACGTCCCCCGTGAGAGTCCCGAACTTCTCCAGCAGCTGGAAGGTGGCGATGATCCCCCGGCCGGCACAGCCGACGCCGGGCTCCGGCCCCCGGCCTCCACGCACCGGACCCCGTTAAAACCCGTATAGACTACATCGGCAGGTGTCACCGCTGCAGCCCCCCGCTCGCGTACAAGATCCATGACGGTGGGGATCAACTTTCCCTGCATCAGCATACGGGTGCTGTCGCGCTTGGGATCGCACCCGATCTGGAGGATATCGTATCCTGCAAGCGAGAGGGCAGCGGAAAGGTTTGCCGATGTCGTGGACTTCCCGATACCGCCTTTTCCGTACAGGGCGATCTGTTTCATCACCGTACTATGGGCCGGCAGTTTATATTAGATCTCCTGAAGTTAACAAAAGTATATTTGTGTTGGGGGTTCCCTTTTTAGTCAGAACCCCGGAACAGTGCCATAAACAGCACTACGACCGGGATGACCTCGAGCCGGCCCAGCCACATGACGATAATAAAGACCCATTTCGAGATAACCGGCATACCGGGAGAGACGTATCCCGTGGTGATCCCGCAGGTGGAGAATGCGGACGTGATATCGAAGAGGACACCGGTAATCGGGTAGGTCGTCTGGTTGAACTGCAGGACGACCAGGGTAGCTACGAATATGACGATGACCGAGAGGATGATCACAAGCATCGTCTTTGCCGTCTCCAGTTCGGCAGTCGCACGCGGGATGACACGCCCTTCGCTTTTAAAGGGAACCAGCACCTTGCCGCTCACGAAGAGCCGGCGGAACCACCAGAGGAGCGCACGGAACCCGAGGACCACCCGGTTTAACTTGATGCCCCCGGAAGAACTGCCGGCGGCACCCCCGATAAACATGAGCATCATAAGGAAGAGGAGCGTCACGCTCGCCCAGGTCTGGAGATCCGCGATCTGGAACCCGGTCGTCGTCAGGGCAGACACCGTCATGAAAAGCCCCTGCTCAAGGGCCAGGAGGATATCCGCATTCCCGAAGTAGACCAGATCGTAGGTCAGGACTGCCGTCCCGATGGCCACCATCACAAAGAAGAGCTTGACCTGCTCATCGCCAAACAGGCTCCAGCGCCGGTTCTCCGCAATCAGGTAGTACAGGCGGATCGGGAGTGCCGCGGCGATCATGAGCGGGATGAGCAGCAGTTCCAGGAGGACGTTGTGATAATACAGGATGCCGCCATCGTGGATGGTAAACCCTCCTGTGGAGATCGTGGTGAGCGCGAGGTTGACCGAATCCCAGAGGGAGAGGCCGGTAAAGAGGATGAGCCCGATTGCAATAAACGTGAGAAAGCCGTAGATCTTCCAAATCGCCCTTCCCGTCGAGAGAATGCCGGGCATGAGGGGCTCCTCCCTGCTCTCCGTCCGGTAGAGCTTTCCCCGGAAGAGGCCGGTGCTGCTTGCCATGGCAATGACAAAGGCGATGATCCCGAGGCCCCCGATCCACTGCATGAAGGAACGCCAGAAGAGCAGGGTGTGGGGGGCCGTGTCAAGGGACTGCATCATGGTAAACGCGGTACCGGTCCACCCTGCCATCCCTTCGAAGAACGCATCGGTAAAACTCATGTTGAGGCCGAGCATGAACGGAATACCGCATACCATCGCGCAGGCAAACCAGAAGAGAGCAACCGAGCAGAGCGCGGTTGAGAGCCGGTTCTCGCGCTCGTTCCTCGGCAGGCATTTTAAGGCCATTCCCAGGAGGAAAAAGATGACCGGCACCGTAGCCATGGGCAGGACCATGTACCATTCCGAAAAGAGTACCGTGACTGCCAGGGGAACTGCAGTAAGGGGGGCAATTAAGAAGAATATATCCCCGATGTCGGCGGCTATCGTGGAGATATAGGCAAGCCGGTGCATCACTAGGTGGTTATCGTTTGTGCTCTATGAGGGTTTGCCTCATAAAAAATACAAAAAACGGGAGGATAAAAACGGGTTATGCCTTGTTCGTCCAGAGGCCGTGGACGTTGCAGAACGAGCGTGCCTTCACGTTTATGTCACTGATCGGGAACTCGGCTTCGGCTTTCTCCCCGGAACGGAGCCACTTGAGATAGGAATTGTCCCCGGAACGGACCTCGATCCACTGGATGTAGTGCTTCTCTTCCATCGGGTGGGGCACGGAACCGACTTTCACGAGGATCCCTTTCGCGGTCTTCTCGATAACCGGCACATGCTTCTCCTTACCCTGATCGGCAGTCTTTTCCTGCTGGAGTACCATCGGCTGCCCGCAACACACCATCGTCCCACCGGATGCACCGACTACCATCACGGTGTTCCCACAGACGCTACACTTGTAAACCTCGAAAAGTTTTGTCATTCCTGCTCCTTTCCTTACACGATGTTGATCTCTTTATGCTTCTTTAAGATTTCGTCTGCCAGCCGGTCGAGGGCCTGCATTGTCGCCTCGTCAGGCTCGCCCAGCACCATAACCGGCGGGATCAACTCGACTTTGACGTGGTCGAGCATCTTTGTGATGGTCTCGACACTCTTGCCGCCCCACCCGAAAGAGCCGATAACGGATGCAAACTTTGTCTTGGGCCGGAGCGCGTTTGCCAGATACGTCGCTGATACCACAGTCGGATGAGGCCCGAAGAGGACGGTCGGCGTGGCGATCACGACAGTCGCCGCATCGACAAGGGCAAACGCGAGGTCCCCGATATCGGTCCGGGTGAGATTAAACGGCTTAACGACGATCCCCCGGGTGATGAGCGCCCCGGTGAGGTGCTCCACCATCTTTGCGGTGCTCCCGTGCATCGAGACGTACGGAATGACGACCTCGTTTTTCACGGTATCCGACACCCAGTCCGCGTAGGCATCAAGAATAAACTGCGGGTTTTTGTTGACCGGGCCATGGCTGGGTGCGATCATTGCCGGGGAGAGACCCCGGACTTTCTCCACGTAACCTTTGATGCTCCCCCTGAAGGGCATCATGATCTCCGCATAGTACCGTTTTGCCGACCGGTATGCCCACGCTTCGTCGGTGATAAAGAGCTCGCTTGTGGCTGCATGGAACCCGAAGAGGTCGCAGGGGAAGAGGATCCTATCCTCGACAAGCCAGGTGATCTGGGTCTCGGGCCAGTGCGTCCACGGCGTGATGAAGAACTGGAGCGTCCGGTCACCGAGCGAAAGGGTCTCGCCGTCTGCAATTACCATAAATCGTTCCTGCGGGATATGCAGCAGGGCAACGAGGAGATCCCGGCACTTTGCATTTGTAACCACCCGGGCATCCGGGTAGAACTCCAGGATCATCGGGAGCGTGCCGGAATGGTCCTGCTCGGCATGGTTGATCACGATATAATCGATGCATTCGATGCCCAGCTTTACCAGGTTTGAGAGAAGGTCATACTCTTTTGCCGGATCGACCGTATCGATGAGCGCAGTCTTCTGGCTGCCCCTGACGAGATAAGCGTTATAACTCGTCCCTTCGGGGAGCGGGATCAGCTCGTCGAATATCCGCCGGTCAAAATCTAATGCCCCGACCCAGTATACACCAGAAACAAGTTCACGGGAGATCATAACAACCAGCAGTCACTCCTCTTTTTTGAACTGGTTCTTTGATGCAAAACAGACCGGGCAGGCCCAGTCAGCCGGCAGATCGGCAAATGCAACCCCGGCCTTAATGTCCTGCAGCAGTTCGCCTTTTCCGGGATTGTAAACATGCCCGCAGATGGGGCATACGTAACGGTCCGTAAAAACCACTCCTTTTACTGACTGGTAGAGTGTGGAGTATCGCAGGGAATAATTATTTCGATAATGCACAAAGGGTTCGCCTTAGCGCACCTGCAGCACATTTTCCCAGACAGGAATACCGGCGTTCATCTGGAAGAGCTGAAAGTTGGCGTAACAGAAGATCCGCATCAGGACCAGACAAGGTATCAGAAAAACTGCAGAATTTGCCGCGGATCGCAGGGTCTGCACAAATATGCGGATCCACCCCGGGGGGTGTTGCCTCAAGTGTGGTGGAAAAAGGCCCTGCCAAGTTCTCTTTTGAACATAAAAAACAATCCAAGCGCGCTTTAAGAAGAGTGATATAAAAATCCGGAGCTGAAACAGGAACAGTACCTTAAAAAAAATTATGAAGTGGCATTGTTGATGGTAAACGACGAATTCAGCCATCCCACACCGCCATCAGAATTTATGGCCTCTAGATTGTACACTTCCGTGGTTGCAGAATCCATAATGGTATAAGTGCATGTAACCGCCGTTGAAGCAGAGGACACGCTTGTACACGAACCCGGTTGTAAACCGTCAGCTGAAACCAAAATCACCGACACGACATTGTCCAAGTTCTGTCCTTTCAGAGTCAGAATGGCCGAAGCTCCGAGGGTACCTTTCGTGGGGCTTATACTCGTGATCACGGGGGGCGCTGCCCCGATGGTAAACACGCTCATCATGGAGGACGACCGGCTGTCGGGATTTGTTACCTGAATATTCGCCGTACCTGCGTTCAGGCCGCCCAGAGCAAAGGTGCAGGTTATCTGGGTGGATGAAACAGAAACACCCGTGGCCGTTACGGGTTGGAGTCCCGGCTGTGTCATGCGCACCGTTGCCCCGGTCTGGAAGTTGCTCCCGGTGATCGTGATGGTCACACTCGTACCGGATACGCCGTTCGTGGGGGATATTGCAGTCATTATCGGTCCGCTTCCCGAGGGAGTGGTTGTCACCGTTGTGGGAACCGTCGGGGTCACAACGGCGACTGAGGCCACGGATACGTGGGTGATCAGTACCGGGTACACTTTCTCCATATCAACACGGGAGATCGGTGACGGACTCGTTCCTTTCGGGTAACCCCAGGTTCCACCGGAGGTCTTCACGACCAGCGCGCGCTCGTACTGATCCTTCGAAGCGTCGTAGGATACGATCAGCTGTGCCTCGGACTGCGACGATGCCGTCATTGCGACAATATCGCCGGCCGTGTATTTCGCGGCCGGAGTGGTGGGAACCGGAGTGGTTTTTATGGTCGTGTTCTGGCTTGAACAGCCGGCAAGAAAGACGCAGAGGATAAGGATCAGGCAAAGCAGGAGTCCGTAACGAGATTTTCTGGTCATAACATAGCGTTCTGCTCACGGACGGATAAAAATTTGGCTTCTTAAAAAAACGGCCGGAAATACCCACAAGGCCGGTCCTTCTCACCGGGATACAACCGTGACCCTCACTCCCGGGCAATCTGCCAGGCTTCCTCGCGTCGCCAGGCCCGACACACCCGGAGAGCCTGCCTGAAAAACCCGTTATTTTCCCGGCAGCAGAACCGTCGTGTAATGCCGGGAAAAGTGCCAATGGACCCCCACCAGTACGCCGGCGCTGAGAATCCCGCAGAGCGCAACCACCGGGCTGAACGGGACAAGATACACCGGGTCGATACGGGAGTTTTCCAGAACGACGAGACTGAATGTGACGACAATGATGGTCGCCCAGACATCCCGGACTGCAAAAAAGAAGAACGCAGCCACGCACCCGGCAGCAAAAAACTGGACAACCATCTCCCGGAAACCAGCACCTGCAAACAGCACCGTCATGGAAAGGGCAAAGACGAGCGCCGTCAGAAGGACCCCGGTAAAGACGGAGACTACCACCCCTCCGCTGCGGACATAGGCCTGAACATGGGTCCCGACAAGCACCCAGCAGATCATCACCGCGGCAATCGCCGTCGGGAGCATGAGGATGAAGAGTACGGCACCGGTCAGCCGGTCAATGCCCCAATGCCCTGACATGCCCAGAAAGGCAAATGCGGCATACCCGGCAAGGGCAGTCAGACCCACGGCAGCCACGGTGCGGCGCAGGGGCCAAAACCCGATCTGGAACATATTGACGGCCCCCGAGAGGAAAGCCGCCCGGATACGCACGACGGGGACAATAATGCCGATGAGGACAACCCCGATGACGGTATAGATCGCAAGACCCGTAAGACTGGCCTGCCGGAAGAGACGGGTATTTCCTGCAAGCAGGTAATTCTCCAGCAGCCATATGATTACGATCACGAGAGGGATAAGGATCAGGGACATCCCGGCAGACCGCCCAACACCCTGCCGCAGCACCTCCGTGACGTTCACACCGGATTCGTCCATCGTGTTTTCTCCATCGCCGGCCCCGATCCCCTGGTATCCTTTCAAAGAAGGTCCGGCCAGCACCGTGCCGGGATAACCGTTACCCCGATATCTCAAAAAGGTCACGGATCCGGCGCGAGCGTTCCCCAGCGGAGAGCACCCGGGCCGGGTAGCGGTCATCGAAGGTGGGAAGAGCCCGCTCGTAGAATACCCCGAGAGCGATGGGCGCATCCCGGTTGTAGTCCCATTCCCGTGCCTTCGCACACGCCTTTTCAAAATCAGCGGTATCATGGCCGGCAAGGTCGTATACCCGGGACTGGTAGTACTCGGTCATGTTAAAGAAACTCGCGCAGATCTGGAGAGTGTCGATGAAGGCAAAACCCTTGTGGGCGATTCCCTGCCGGATCAGCTGTGCGAGCTGCGGCATCTTTCGCGTGTAGCCACGGGCGATATAGGTTGCGCCGCTTGCGAGCATCAGTTCCAGCGGGTTGAAGGGGTACTCAGTAGTCCCCGCAGGGGTTGATTTTCCTTTAAATCCCAGCGGCGACGTGGGGGTGTACTGCCCGGTGGTGAGGCCATAGACCCGGTTGTTGTGGACGATCATGGTGATATCGATGTTCCTCTTTGCGGCAAAGATCAGGTGGTCGAGACCTTCCGCGTACGCATCCCCGTCTCCCGCGCAGCAGATGACGGTGAGCCGCGGGTTAGCGAGCTTGATCCCGGTCGCTACCGGGATTGTCCGCCCGTGGAGCGTGTAGACGCTGTTGATGTTTAAGTAGTCGGCAATCTTCGCATGGCACCCGATACCCGTGACCAGCACCACGTCGTCAAGGGACCGGCCCCCTTTTTCAAAGCCCGCAAGGATATCCTTGAGCGTGTGCTGGATCGCAAAGTTGCCGCAGCCGGGACACCAAGTGTTCTGCGCAGGGGTGATCAGGTTCCGGGTCATGGGGCGATCACCGCCTGTACCTTCCGGAGCAGTTCATCGGGGGTGAAGGGGCGGCCATCGTATTTGAGGAGAGTCGCCTCTGTATTCACGCCGTGCTCCCGGGCAAGTGCGGCGAGTTGCCCGGTGGCATTTTCCTCGACCGCGATCAGGTGCTGCACCCCGCCGCATGCAGCAGAAAACTGCTGGTCCGGGAAGGGGGAGAGCACCACGGGCTGGATCACCCGCAGGCCCAGCCGTGCGGCCACTTCGTCGCAGGCGTTGCGGACCGAGCCCCAGCAGAGGAGGGCGGTTGAAGCATCTGCCTTCCCCCTCACGCTGACACAGGGATACTGCTCCATCTCCTCTTTGAGTTTTGCTTCCTTTTTCCGGCGCTTTTCAGCCATCAGGGTAACCAGCGCCGCGTCCTCTGTCGTGATTCCGTCTTCATCGTGCGCATAACTGTTCACTTTCACGATTGCATCGTTCCTGCCCGGGAATGCGAGAGGGGAGATGCCGGACGGGGTATCATGGTACCTCCGGTAGGGAGC
The DNA here is from genome assembly GCA_963805035.1 of uncultured Methanoregulaceae archaeon. GTDB lineage: Archaea > Halobacteriota > Methanomicrobia > Methanomicrobiales > Methanospirillaceae > Methanoregula. The sequence continues at coordinate 43,964 of CAWDSU010000012.1, forward strand.
CTGCCCGTCCCAGAGCGCGGGATCGGCTACCGGCAGTCCGACAAGAGTGTCATAATCGACGCTGTAGGTACCCTCGGATAAGGTCTTGTCGGGAAGCACAAATGCCGGGATCTGGTATTTCCAGGCAAGGTGCATGGCGGCCGCCGACCAGCGGTACGCCTCGCCGGCATCGGCAGGTGCGACGACCAGCCGGGGGAACTCCCCCTGCCCGGCGTGCAGCACGAACTGAAGTTCCGCCTGGCCGGTGTAGGTGGGGAGGCCGGTCGAAGGGCCGGTTCTCTGGGAGACCACGATCACGATCGGGATCTCCGCCATACCGGCAAACGAGAGCCCTTCGGTCATCAGGCAGAACCCGCCGCCGGAAGTACCGACCGCAGTCTTCGCCCCGGCTACGGCGCCGCCCAGTCCCATCAGGATCACCCCGATCTCGTTCTCCGGGTGGATGACCGTTATCCCGAGCCGCTCTGCATTCCCGGCAAGGAAGTGGAGCAGGGTCGAGGACGGCGTCATCGGGTAGGAGATATAGTGCGAAAGGCCGCCGGCGACCAGGCCAAGACCAATCGCTTCATTCCCCGTGAGCAGGCTGTGTGTTTTACCGGAGAGCGCCGGTACCGGCAGGCTCGTGCGTATCTGGTCGTATGCCCGCCGGGCAACCCGGAGGTTCTCGTCTGCCGCTTTTGGCATATGCCGGCGGAAGACGTCCCCGGCAATCTCCCAGGGGATGCCTGCCGCTTTTGCAAAGGCGCCAATCATCGCAGAGTTCCCGGTAATGGGCGGGGCGGATTCCACCTTGAGGATATCATTTACAGAGACGGTCTGGCCGCTTTGCAGAGATTTTACCAGATCCGCATTTGCCACAACGGTACAGTCCGGGCAGTGCGGGAGATGCAGGTCGATGGTCTCCTGGTTGAGCGCGACAAGATAATCGATCCGGTCGTTGTACGCCCCGACGGGTTCGTCTGCCGCACGCACCAGGGCAAAATTGTGTCCCCCCGGATCAGGGACGGGTAATCGACAGAGATATAGACAAAATAGCCGAGATGGTTGAGCAGCTGGGCGACCATTGCACCGGCATTGTTGATCCCGTCCCCGGCCCTGCCACCCACGAGCACGGATACGTCCTTCATACGCGGTTTCCTCAGATCTCTGATGCTGCCGGAAACGGTATATAGGTTGGGATGGTGATGGTTCCCGCGCAGGAAGGCGGCCAAGAGAAAAAACGTCAGCCCGGCGGGATCATTTCCTCAAGCATCGTTTTCATATCGTTGATCCGGTAGGGTTTGGTAAGTTTGCCGGAAAAGCCATAGCGGGCAAAGTCCTGCATGACCGGGTCAGTGGTATAACCACTCGAAACTACAGCCTTTACGCCAGGGTCGTAGCTGCGGAGTTTCTCCATTGTTTCCCGGCCGCCCATCCCCACCGGTATGGAGAGATCGAGGATGACAAGGTCAAACGGCCGGCCCTCTTCCTTCTCCCGTTCGTACAGCTCGACCGCTGACGCACCCTCTTTTGCAAAAACGGCATCGTACCCAAGGAACCGGAGCACTTCCCGGGACACATCGAGGATAATATCCTCGTCGTCCATCAGGAGAACTTTTCCTTTCCCTGCCATAGCCACTCCGTGTTGTGTTATACTTCACGCGTACGTACTATATATTTTCCCTGCGGGAAGGTTTCTACGAATATACCGGGTTGCATACCCTGGGAACCTGCCACCGGATGGATTTTCAGATCACCGTTACCGCACTTTTTTCTGTGCCCTTAAGCGGGCGGCTTCGTCAGCATCCTCAACCCGCAGGAGGTATGTCCCGTGGCAGGGCTTAGTGTACGGGAAGATGACAAAATCGCCGTCAAGGCCGACTGCAATCGGGGGAACTCCTATGACATGGACATCAAAGATCTTAAACCCCGGCTCGACATCGATCGATTCGGAAAAGTGGCCCCTGACATATTCCCGGCATTCCTTGAACGAAGCATCCCGGATCAGGATCTCGTACTTGAGATCTTCTACGCAGCCCACGGCACCACCTCGTCGATCGCTTTTTTCAGCGGCAGGGGATTGTGCACGGCTTTTGCCGCGATCTTCGTGCAGGGGAAGGTGATCTGCTGCACGAGATCCTCCTGGTGCTCACCGTACACAAGGACATACAGTTTCGCTTTCGAGATTGCACCCATCGTCGCCGCGTAGCTGATCCCTGCATCGTTGTGGATAAACACGAAACACCGGTCGAAGTCCCGCTTCTTTTCCGTGATCTGGGCGACGGCCCGGTCAAGGTCCATGATCTCACCGAGATAGTGCCGGTCGGGATCGGCCACGACCATCAGGGTGTTTGCTGCCTTGTTACCGGCAACAACCGGGGTTATGCCGGCTTTTTTGAGCCGGCTGACCAGGTACAGCGCAATGCTCGTCTGCACCGGCACTTGCGGGCACCCCAGCACGAGGAGCGCCATTTTCGGGGGTTGTGTGATGGTATCTGGTTCCATGACCTGCTCCACGTTTTTTGTACAGTTCTCCTGTTTTGGAGACCTAGGCAATAACCCTGTGTATCCTACCCTGCCTGCTCACCTGTCTGGCAGGCGGTCAGGAAACCCCGGTCTCATGACGCACCCAGTCGAGGTAGGGGGCATGGCCTGCAATCACCGGCAGCACGATAATCTCCGGGAGTTCGGCGCTGTGCATCGCCCGGATCGCGGCGACCGCCCGGTCCGCACCCGCTTGTGTGGTCTTTACGATCATCAGGTGTTCAGGATCATTACAGAGTTCGCCTTTCCACCGGTAGGTCGACTGCACGGGAACAATATTGACGCATGCGGCAATCCGCTGTTCAACCAATGCCTGCGCCATCGATGACGCCTCGACCGGTGCCGCCGTGCAGAGGATCACCACAATATCCGTTACCATACCGGTTTACTCCCGTTTCACAGACCAGTGAATACCTTACGTCACTGGTTCGCGCCTGCCCGCTATTAAGCATATCCCCATCCAGAATTATTTATTCATCCCTGCCAGATCGTTAATTACTAGTGGCCGGGGCACGAACGTGTACTACCTATGTACTCAACACGCATGAGCAATCTCCCGCCGTATCTTTTTGCACGGATTGACGAGATGAAAGCAGAGCAGCAGAAAAAAGGTGTTGATATTATCGATCTGGGCGTGGGCGACCCGGATCTCCCCACCCCCCCGCACATTGTCGATGCTCTCTGCTCGGCCGCACATAACCCGGCGAACCACCACTACCCCTCATATGCAGGGATGCCGGCCTACCGGCAGGCTGTCGCAGGCTGGTACCACAAGCGGTTCGGCGTCACGCTCGATGCATCAAAGGAGACCCTCGCCCTGATGGGGTCAAAGGACGGGATTACCCATATCGGGGAAGCATTCGTGAACCCGGGCGATTACGTGCTCGCCCCGAGCCCCGGCTATCCCGGGTATTCGACCGGTACCCTGTTTGCCGAGGGAAAGGTCCACGAGATGCCTCTATTGCGGGAGAACAACTTCCTCCCGGTTCTCGGTGCAATACCGGAAAAAGTCGCCCGCTCTGCAAAGCTCATGTTCATCAACTACCCCAATAATCCCACGGCAGCCATTGCCCCGCTCTCTTTTTACCGCGAGGTGGTGGATTTTGCTGCCGACCACCATATTGTCGTGGTCTCGGACAACCCTTACTCGGAGGTTGCGTTCGACGGCTACCGCGCCCCGTCGTTTTTAGAAGCAAAAGGGGCGATGGAAGTCGGAGTCGAGATGCACTCGCTTTCAAAGACCTACAACATGACCGGCTGGCGGATCGGCATGGCGGTGGGAAATCAGGAGATCCTTGCCGGTCTTGGCCGGGTCAAGACGAACGTGGACTCCGGGGTATTTAACGCCGTCCAGTACGCGGCGATCGCTGCGCTGTCGGGCCCGCAGGACTGCGTGAAGGAGGCCTGCGTCATCTACCAGGAGCGCCGTGATGTGCTTATTGCCGGGCTCCGGGAACTGGGCTTTGACGTGCCGTCACCGAAGGCCACCTTCTATGTCTGGATGCCGGTAAAAGACTGCATGTCCTTTGCGGCAAAACTCTTAAACGAGGCAGGCATTGTGGTGACACCGGGCGTCGGCTTTGGCTCTGCGGGAGAGGGTTACGTACGGTTCGCCATCACCCGGCCGGTAGAACGGATACAGGAAGCACTCGGACGCATGCGGAGGCTTGACCTGTGAAACTTCCCCCGCACCTCACGATCAAAGGAGGACACCTCCACATCGGCAGCCAGGACTGCGTTAGTCTTGCAGAAAAATACGGTACGCCACTCTACGTGACAAGCGAGGACCGGATCTGCGAGCACTTCAGGAACTACAAAAAAGCCCTCTCTGCCCGGTACGATAAAGTGCAGGTGCTCTTTGCGGCAAAAGCAAACGGCAACCTTGCGGTGATGCGGGCGCTTGCCCAGCTCGGCGCCGGGGCAGATGTCTTCTCCGGTGGCGAACTTGCGCTTGCCCTTGAGGCCGGCATGCCAGCACAGAAACTGCTCTTTAACGGCAGTTCAAAAACAAAAGCCGACCTTGCCCTTGCGGTGCAGCATGGCGTGAAAGTCTCGCTCGACTCCCTTGACGAACTCCACCAGCTCGATGCGGTGGCACGGGCTGCCGGGAAGGTTGCGGAGATATCGTTCCGGGTCAACCCGGCGCTCGAAGTCCCGACCCACCCGAAGATCGCCACCGGTCTTGCCACGAGCAAGTTCGGGATCCCCCACGAGCAGATCCCGGCCACGTACAGTGAGGCACTTGCCTGCAAGAACGTAAAACCGGTCGGGGTCCACTGCCATATCGGGTCGCAGATCCTCGAGGTCGGGCCGTTTGCAAAGGCCGCCGAGGTCATGGTCTGGATCGCAAAGGAACTCTCCGAAATGGGCGTGAAACTCGAATTCCTCGACCTCGGGGGCGGTCTTGGCATTCCGTACCACCACGACACCGACCCGGCGCCGACACCGGAGGACTATGCAAAAGCCGTCATGCCGGTCTTCCTTGCCGGGATCAAAGCAGCGGGAATTACACCCGAACTCTGGATCGAGCCGGGCCGGTTCCTCGTGGCCGACTCGACTGTACTCCTCACCCGGGTCAACTCGACAAAATCGGCGCACAAACGGTTTGCAAACGTGGATGCGGGGTTCAATCTGCTCATCCGGCCCGCGATGTACGACTCCTACCACGAGGTCATTGTGGCAAACCGTGCGGATGCATCCCTCACCACCGAGTACACGGTCACCGGGCCCATCTGCGAGACCGGGGATATTCTTGCGCCCGACCGGAAACTGCCGGAGCTTGCGGCAGGCGACCTTATCGCGGTTCTTGACACCGGCGCATACGGGTACGCGATGTCCTCGCAGTATAACGGCCGGCCCCGCTGCCCCGAGGTGCTTATCCATGGGAAAGATGCGGCGCTCATGCGGCGCAGCGAGACCCTTGCCGACCTGACCGGCGCCATGGTGCGGCCGCCCTGGCAGCGGTAAGCAGAGGAGCCTTCCCGTGGTACTCTTCCACTACGCACTGGTCGACGATCTCATCCCGCAGGAAGAGTTCGAACGGCGCGTGGAACAAAAGATTGAGGAGTGCGGGGATCTCCTCGACGAGCCGACCGCCGCGATGCTCGTCGTCGGGGCGCTCGGAAGGCAGCATGTCAGGGTCCGGGAGCTCTCGGGAAAATCCAGTCTTTTTTGTTTTTTTGCGAAGGTCGTCGACAAGACCGAGCCAAAGGAGTTCGTCCGGAAAGACGGGGAGAAGGGCTGGGTTGCGACCCTTCTTGTGGGCGACGAGACCGGGACCACCCGGATCGTGCTCTGGGACGAAAAGGCAGGTGCTGTCCTTGAGATTGCTATTGGCGATGTGCTGGAAATCATCGGGAGACACCCGGGAAAGAATATGCGCGAGATCTACGCGCTTGCCCTGCGGAAGGCTACCTGCGAGATCACCTGCACGGTACCTGCCGGGAATGGCACGGGATTGTCCGCGGAGCCGGTCGATCTCGACGTGCTCCTGATCGGTGCGGGTGCGCCCCGCACGTTTACGCGCCGGGACGGGACGACCGGTGAGATGCAGAAATGTGTAATCGGCGATGCCACCGGGACGGCCCGCCTCGTTGTATGGGCGCCGGACCTGCTCCTGGGCATCCCGGCAGGGAGCGCGCTCCATATCGCCGGAGCAAAGCCCGACCGCCGTTCCGAAGGGCGGGCCTATAGCCTCGATGAGTCAGGCACGGTAAGTCTTTCCGATGCCGTCGTCACCGTTCCCTTTGCCCCGCTCGCATCGGTCAGTGACAACGGGTATTATTCCGTGCATGGCGAGGTAAAGACCGTGCATGAGCCCCGGTCATTCACCTCCCGGGACGGGACAACCTCATGGGTACGGAATATCCGTATTGGTGAGGGGGACGAGGTGCTCAGCGTCGTCCTCTGGGGGGAGCATGCACTGGTGCCGGTGCATCCCGGCGATCGTATCGAGATCTACCATGCGGCGGCAAAACCCGGCCGGTTCGGGGGCATCGAGCTCGGTGTGGGCCGGGGGAGCATCTTCCGGGTCCCACATGAAGAGACCCGGGCGATCACCTTTACCGGGACAATCATTCCCGGCAACGGGTGCACCTTTATTGATAACGGCACGGAGCGGTACCTTATTGAGAGAGAGTTCCCGGCCGGATGCGATGTGAAGATCACCGGGGTGCTCTCCGGGAGCCGGATCATCCCGGAGAGATCGGAACCGGCAGAGAGGAGCCCGGACGCTGTGGCAGAGCGCCTTGCCGCTCTCGCTGCCCGGCTGGACGCACCTTTGCCGCCATAACATCACTTTCACCCCCCGCACGGCCCCGGGTTATATGGGTGGGGTTAAAATGGTGTTGTGCCATAGGAGATGTACGAGAAATGGCTGACAAACCTTTAGAGATAGAAGATTTACCCGGTGTCGGACCAACCACCGCCGACAAGCTTCGCGAAGCAGGCTACCTTTCCGTTGAGAGCATCGCAACCGCCTCACCGGCAGAACTCTCCGAGATCACAGAGATCTCAGAGTCCACGGCAAAAAAGATCATCAAGGCAGCCCGCGAGACCGCGGATATCGGGGGTTTCAGGACCGGGAAAGATATCTTTGAGCAGAGAAAGGACATCAGGAAACTGTCTTTCCGGGTCCCGGAACTTGACGCGCTTTTAGGCGGCGGCATGGAAACACAGGCGATCACCGAGATGTACGGTGAGTTTGGCTCCGGTAAAAGCCAGATCGTCCACCAGATGGCAGTCAATGTCCAGCTGCCCGAGGACCAGGGCGGCCTTAACGGCAGCGTGATCTATATCGATACCGAGAACACGTTCCGTCCCGAGCGTATCGAACAGATGGTCAACGGCCTTGGCATCGATGGCATCCCGGACACACAGGAGTTCCTGAATAATATCCATATCGCCCGGGCGCACACATCCGACCACCAGATGCTTCTCGTGGAGAACTCCCGTGACCTTGCAAACGAGCTCAAGACCAGCGACAAGCCGGTGAAGCTCTTTATCATCGATTCGCTCACCGCCCACTTCCGGTCCGAGTACGCAGGCCGGGGAACGCTTGCCGCACGGCAGCAGAAACTCAACCGGCACATGCACGAGCTCTTCAAGCTCATCGACGAGCACAACGCCGTGGGACTCGTCACGAACCAGGTCATGTCCAACCCTGCCGTGTTCTTCGGCGACCCGACACGACCCATCGGGGGAAACATCGTCGGCCACACGGCAACCTTCCGGATCTACCTCAGGAAGAGCAAGGCCGGCAAGCGTATTGCCCGTCTCGTGGACAGCCCCAACCTTCCCGAGGGCGAAGCACCATTCATGGTTGAAGAGGCAGGACTCAAGCCGTGTTAAAAGCGCTCTTGACAGATGTTGACGGCACAATAACGGATTCCACCCGGAGGATCGATACCGGGGCGATAGAGATTATCCGATCGCTCGTAGACGATGGGATAGAGGTCGTCCTTGCAAGCGGGAATACCGCCTGCTTCATGGACGCCCTCTGTAAAATGGCAGGTACCAAAGGGACGTTCATCGCAGAGAACGGGGGGGTGTACAGGATCGGGTACACCGGTGCCCTCATAATCACCGGGGACCAGGGGGTCTGCCGTACCTCCCTTGAGGCAGTGCAGGCCCATTACCGGAAGAAGGGGATCGAGCTGGATCTCTACAACCCCACGTACCGGTATGCGGATCTTGCATTTGCCCGGACGGTGCCGGTTGAGGAGGTCCGGCAGGTGCTTGCCGGCCAGCCGGTGCAGGTGATCGACACCGGGTATGCCATCCACCTCCAATCCGAAGGCGTCAGCAAGGGGACGGCCATTGTCGCCCTCGCACGCGACATGGGCCTTTCCCCCGGGACTTTTTTGCCATCGGCGACGGGGCAAACGACGCACAGATGCTCGAATGGGCCGGTCGTGGCGTGACTATCGCAAATGCCCACCCGGCCACAAAAGCGGCGGCATCCGACGTGATGGATGAAGGGTACGGAAAAGGCTTCGTACAGGCCGTAAAAAAGTATAGGTCTTACCTTCGGGCAAGGTAACGGTCAACGACGATATAATCCTTGATGTCTTTTACCGACTCAAAGGGAACGACCAGCAGGTTGCCATCCTCAAGGGTGTAACCATCGGTGACAAAGGACTGGTCCGGGTGGATGATCAGGTCGAGGACCTGCCCGGAATCGAAATCGACCCTGATATTCTTGAGCACCCCGACAAGCTTACCGTCATTGCTCATGATCTTTTTCCGTGAGAGGCTGCGGGCAAATGTACGAGTCATAAAAAAAATGACGATGTATTAATATTTAAAGTGTTCTGAAATGGAGGGGCATAAAAGGTTATTTTGAAAATTCAATCCGACTTTTTCGTTCTTTTTACGCGCTCTCCGTGTGAATAAAAAAATATGTCCTGTACCAGTTGGACCGGAGGGACTGCGTGGCTTATCAGAGCGAGGGGAAGACCCGGATAATATCCGACTGGGTGAGGATGCCAACGGCTTTGCCGTTCTCGGTCACGATGAGCCGGCCGATCTCGCGTTCCTTGAACCGCCGGATCACCTCGAAGAGCCTGATATCTGACGGTGCCTCGATCACATCGGGGGTCATCACCTCTGAGGTCTTCGTCTCCAGGGACAGGCCGCGGTCAAGGGCTTTTGCGATGTCGCTCATGGTGACGATGCCCGCGAGGTGCTCGCCGTCGATGATTGGTGCGCCGTGGATGTGGTGCCGGTTAAAGAGGGCGATCGCGTCCCGGAGCGTCTGGGTACTCGCAAGCGACTTGAGTGGTGTACTCATGTAGGCCTTTATCGGCTGCTTGGGGAGCGAGATCATCTCCGAGGTGGCGATAAGCAGTGACTGCTTGGATTCGTCTTTCCCGAAGACCTCCCCCCGGATCAGGAGCTTGTTCACCGGTGTCGGGCCGATCGTGATAGTATCGCCGATCTCGAAGATCTTTGCGCTCCCGACAAGCTTGATAACCGCGTGGCAGATGTCCGGGTGGCAGAGCGTGGTAAAATCGATCTCCTGCACATGTGCCCCCTTCACCACTTCCCCGTCACGGCTGATCTCCACATCGTAGTCCGCCCCGGACTCGCTGAGGTTGAGTTCCTTGTACGCCAGTTCGGTGGGGATATACCCGCCTTTCGGGCCGGGAACGCCGTCCACGAGGCCGACCGCCTTTAAGGACTGCATCTGGTTGCGCACCGTGCCCGGGTTCCGGAGGATCATGTCCGCGATCTCCTCACCCTTGATGGAATGGGACTGCTGGTGGTAGAGGGTGATGAGCGTGATCAGGATATCCTTCTGGATCAGGGACAACTCCATAACGATAAGACGTATCACAGTCTATGGATATATAGGTTGGAGTTTTGTGGAATTTGAACGGATGCCGACAGTGCCCACTGCTGATGAGATCCTTGACCGGAGTTTCCGCCGTGCAGCAAAGAAGCGAAAAGAGAAGATAAACAAGGACCGGGCGAACGAGGAGTTTGTGCGGGCAGTCGGTGCGGCGATCCACGACCGGCTGGTCTATATCATCCGGGGGTTCCCGGAGTTTGAAAAGATCCCTCCTTTTTACCGGGAGATGGCGGAGATCCTCTACGGTGTCGATAACATCAAGCAGTCCCTCGGGGCGGTGGGCTGGGCGGCCAAACACACCAAGATGGTGGGCCACGAGATTGCCGTGCAGACCCGGCGCTCCACGGAAACCCTCGTGCTCCGGAAACGGGCGGTCGCACGCCTTGCCTCGATGGTCCACCAGATCGACAAGGACCTGCTGTTCTTAAACAAGGTACGAAACACCCTGCGGAAGCTGCCCCATATCGAGGACGCATTTACGGTCGTGATCGCCGGTTACCCGAACGTGGGCAAATCTTCGTTTATCCGGCTCGTCTCGTCCGCGACCCCCGAGATCGCGTCCTACCCGTTCACGACAAAAAGCGTGATCGTCGGGCTCCGCGAAGAAGGCAGGGTCCGCACCCAGTTCGTGGACACCCCCGGAATCCTCGACCGGCCCGCAGAGGAGCGCAACCCCATCGAACGTCAGGCGCTCTCCGCGATGATGAACGTGGCAAGCGTGATCCTCTATATCCTCGACCCGTCCGAACACTGCGGGTACCCGATGGAGATGCAGCTGGGGCTTCTCGATGAGGTGAAAGGCATGGTGAACGTGCCGCTCATCATCGTTGCAAACAAGTCCGATCTCAGGGTGGAGGAGGGTTATCTCTCCATGTCCACCGAAACAAAAGACGGGGTGGATGAGGTGCTCAAAGAACTCCTCAGCCACCGCAAGGCCTGGGAAGCCTCACGCAAAGCCGATGAGGGCCCAGCCGATCAGAAACCCGAGGATAGTCCCACCGTTTAAGGGGGGGAGGCCTGCCTGCGGGCGTCCTGACATGACGAAGTGGAGCAGGACGGCAAGGCCGGCAATGGAGCCGATGATGGCCCCGAGGGCAGGCAGGTTGAAGAGCCCGAAATATTTTACCCCGCCGCAAAAGACATTGGCGGAGACGACGAGCATGGAGGGCATGATCATGTCACCCATCCCGATGATGAACGCCGCCCGCTCGCCCCCGTCAGCCAGTTTCCCGATCCCCTCTTTGATAAACGAATAATCGCGTTTTTTCGGGATGACAAAGAGGATCGGCGTTTTTAAGTCGATGACCCCCTCGGCAAGGGTGATCATGTGTTTTGTCTTGTAGACCGAGATGGCATCGTAGACGGCAAGGATCACGAGGAGCAGGATGACCGGTACCGTGCCCAGCGAGACGCCGAAGATCGAGGCGACGCCGGCAGCGAGGAGGAGGCCGAGGGCGTCGATAACATACCATTCGGGGTATTTATAGAGGAGGAGCGTCGCAAGAACGGACAGGATAAGCATAACCGCGACTGCCACCGTGTCGTTCCCGAGGACGTTGTCGACAAGCGCCCAGAAGATGTAGGCAAAGGTCAGGAAGATGGAGATCCCGATCACCCATGCGATCAGGTTCTTCCGGCCGTACTTGATCAGCACCAGGAGGAATGCGGTAAAGCCCAGGAGGATCGCCATGAAGATAAACGGGTTTGCCACGGACTCTGGGTCCTGGAATGCGGCAAGGTGGGCGACCTGGACCGGGAGCGAGAGGGCGAGCGAGCCCAGTTCCACGATGACGAGAAATGCGGGCATCACAATAAACGGGATGTACTTTTTTACATTGCTGGTATCCATGAATGTGTCTCCTGACGGATAGTTAGCTTAATCAGTATGTTCTCATCATCTAAAAGCATGGACATTCCCGAGTATCTCCCTGATATCCTGCTCACGGCAGTCATGGTCATCTCCACTCTCGTTCTCATCCTCCGGTTCTGGCAGGACCTGACTGTGGCCATTGCCGCCGCCCTCATGATGCTCTCGCTGGGAGGGCTGTTCCTGTCCCTCGAGATCAAGGTGCGGAACCTCGAAAAGAGCGTGATCACCCGCGAGCGGCTGCTGCGCACGAACCTTGAGGAGATCTCCAGTCGTATGAACGAGAGGTACGACCAGACGACCTCCCACCTCGAAGGACTGATCAGCGAGTTCTCGAAACGGGTGTACAAATAAGAGCCCGGGCGGCCAAACGGTACGGCAGGAGATAACGGGCCATGGGTGTCGCACTCCGGGATATCATCGCAGACTACAAGGTACCGGTCACTTGGGAGGGTCTTTCCGGGGTGGCGGCGGTCGATGCGAACAACGCGCTCTACCAGTTCTTAACCATCATCCGGCAGCCGGACGGAACGCCGCTGATGGACCGGCACGGGAGGGTGACCTCCCACCTTTCGGGGATCCTGTTCAGGATGGTCAACTTCCTCGAAAAAGGGGTAAAACCGGTCTTCGTCTTTGACGGCAAGCCTCCTGAGCTCAAGGATGCGACGATCGCGGTGCGCAAAAAAAGCCGGGACGAGGCGGGGGCGAAATGGAAAGAGGCCATCGAGCGGGGCGACGAGGAGGAGGCGTATAAGCAGGCCCGGTCGTCGACCCGGGTGGACGAGACGATCATTGCGACCTCAAAGGAGCTGCTCGATCTTCTGGGTATCCCGTTCGTGCAGGCCCCGACCGAGGGCGAGGCGCAGGCGGCCGCCATGGTACATAAGGGGGACGCCCGGTACGTGGTCTCGCAGGACTACGATACGCTCCTGTTCGGCACCCCGACGCTGGTCCGGAACCTCACGGTGAGCGGGAAGCGCAAGATCCGGGGCCGGGTCGTGACAGTGACCCCGGAGCGGGTGGTGCTCTCCGAGGTGCTTGCCGGCCTTCACCTGACCCGTGAGCAGCTGATCGAGATCGGCATCCTCGTGGGGACGGACTTCAACCCGGGCGCCGACGGCGTGGGGGCAAAGACGGGGCTGAAGATCGTGCAGAAGGGGGAATTCGGCGCAAAGCTTGCGGAGAAGTGCCCGGGCTTTGACCCGGCGCCGGTGATGGAGTTCTTCCTTAACCCGCCGGTGACGAGCGACTACAGCCTCGTATGGGGCCACCCGGATACGGAGGGGATTAAAAAGATGCTCTGCGACGGGTACGATTTTGCTGAGGAACGGGTGGACAAGGCACTCGAAGGCTACACGGTAAAAGCCGGGCAGAAGACGCTCGAAAGCTGGTTTTAAAACCGTGTCCGCGTCAGGATGAGCCGGTTTTCCGGCACGGAAATTCTCACAAAAGGACCGGTGGGGATCCTCCCCCGCCCGGCCTGTTCTTACTTCTTTTCCGTTCCTTCGCTCTCTTCCATGTGGTCGAGCACCCGGTCCCACATCATCGAACCCAGGCCCGGGTGGATGTAACAGATCTTGACTACCTCCACCCAGTCATTTGCTTCGGGTTCCGGTGCTCCGTCTCCCTGGACTTTAAGATAAAACGCATATACAGGATTCTGGACAAAATTCGGACCGCTGCTCCCGGTTACATTGGGGCCCACGGTTATCCGGACGCGTGACGTATACGCATGGTACGGTTCTGCGGTAAACCGGTCGGGTTCGATGGTTGCATTCAGGATACCGGCCGGCAGAGGGGTCTTGTCAGGTACTCTGGACGCAGCTCACAGGGACGAGCTGATAGGTAACCGTCCGGGGACTTCCCGCCCCGCTGAAATATGTATAGTTCGTCTCGAAGGTTTCCGATCCATTGCTGCAGTCCATGCTCCCGATATAGGTATCGTCAAAGGTATCGTCAAACGATCCCATGACGCCGGCAAACTGCTCCTGTTGGGGAAGATCATGGAATGGCGTTAAAAAATGTGCATCGATCGTTTCTGTGGCAGTAACACCGGTACCATTGGCTGACGGCAGGGGGGACTGTGTGAGATTTTGCCCCGTAGGGGGGGGAGTTTGTCACGCAGCCTGCACCAAGGAGTATCAGCAGCAGTGCAGCAACGAGGAAAATTGTCCGATGCTCCATTGAACGATATTGCATATTATGAACAAATAATAATTGGTACTGGTTCTGCCAATGCCCCGGGAGTCACAATATGACGATTCCGGTAATACTTCCGGTTTTCCTGACGATAGGGGCCGCAAAAAAGAAAGCCGGACCCTCTTGGCCCAAAGCGAAGGGGGTTACCCCCTCAGGTACTCTGATATGGGAGGGGGCCTGCCAATCATAAGGTGAGAGAGTCTACCCCTTCAGGATCATGGCAGGTGGTACCCCGGGGTTTCCTGCCCCCACCCAAACCCTGATAGTCTTCCGGTGCAAGACTTCACAAAAACAGGAGACACCAGCCATGCAGTCGGTCATTGTGCAGCCGGGCGACCCGGCGCGGAACTTCTCGTTAAAAGACCAGAACGACAAAACCTTCGACCTCTACGAGCAGGCCAAAAAACGCACCCTCCTCTCGTTCCACCCCCTCGCCTGGACGGACTTCTGCGCCGCCCAGATGAAGTCGCTTGAGGACAACCTGGACGAATTTGGCCGGCTCAACTGCGTCCCGGTCGGCATCAGCGTGGATTCCGGCCCTGCAAGCAGGCGTGGGCAAAGAGCCTCGGCATCACGCGGACACCGCTCCTGTGCGACTTCTGGCCGCACGGGGCCGTGGCAGAGCGGTACGGGCTCTTCCGGGAAGAGAACGGGTTCTCGGAGCGGGCGAACGTGATCGTGGACGAACAGCAGAAGGTCGCCTTCGTCAAAGTCTACCCGGTGCACTCGGTGCCGGACATCAAAGAGATCCTGCGGTTCCTGCAGGGGACCGCGTAAGCGGAAAGGAATCAGATACCCGTTCCCTCTTTTTACCACCCGGCCCTGTTCACGGGCGGGTGCTGCCACGGCCCGGGCTATCCTTTTTAGCACGAGGCTTCGCAGGTAAACGCGTCAGCCGTGTTACTCCCTGCCGTTGCCTGGCACTTCTCGACGCAGGATTTGCAGCGGTCGAACTGCGTGCCCACGACCAGCCCGCAGGTACCGCCGCTCTCCTCGCAGCGGGCGTACTGGCGGCACTTGTCGCCGAGCTGGTATTCCATGGTGCAGAGCTGAGGGGCGTTCGTACCGCACGCGAGGTCAAGGCCATGGCAGGTGGTAAACCCGCAGGAAGAGGGGCCGGTGGTGACTGCCCGGCGGGACCGTCGTTGTCGTCCCGTTACTTCCGGGAGCCGTCGAGATGCAACCGGCAGCGGACAGGATGGCAGCGAGCAGGAGGACGATACATATTCCAGGAACCTGGGCCGGGTATCTCATGGCGGGTCACGCGTGTCTGTGAGGGGATTTTCGGTTCCGTGAATATTTATAGGTTTATTTCAACTGCGAAAAAACGGGAGGTATTCAGGATGTTCCGGGACAGAAGAGCGGGGGCGCTCCTGCCGGGCAGGAATCCCCCGATGTGATCTCCCTGTCCCGGGACCCGGTGCCCCTTCAGATCAGGGCAAGGAGCCTGCTCATCACCACGATGGCCGCAAGCCAGATACCAAGGGCCCCGCCAAAACTGGGAAGGAGCGGGTAGCGTGCCATGAGGAGATAGAGCACCAGGAGGAAGAGCAGGGTCGGGATGGCAAACCAGAACGCCCCGATCACCAGCTGCCGGCTCGTTGCCTGCCCGGCCTCGGACCAGGTAAAGAGGATGGCAAGAGAGGTGATGATCGGGGCCGCCACAAGGATACCCCCGTACTTCGGGTTGACCTGCTCGGCAAGAAGCGTCACCCCGACAATGACGCCCCCGCCGATGAGGAATTTTATGAGGATATAGGTATAATCCATAGCTCATACCACCGTTGCCGCGGGGAGATAATATACCCGGGGGTGACCCGGAACACCGCCGGGTTCTGCCTTCTGATCCACCAGCGCCGGACACACATACCACCAGCATCGGGCAACGCAACCCACGCCCCCCCGCCCTGTTGCCGAAAAATGAACATGTATAAACCACAATAACGTGAAATCTCAGGGAAAGGACAGTTCCGTCCGCACGACAGCACCCGGTGACCCCCATGCACATTTCCTCCTGCAAGAAGACCTACAACCTCGAGACCCAGCGGGCGGTACCGCTCAAAGAGACCCTCGCACGCATCGAACCCAGGGTGCCGGTTGCCGGCATCACCCGGGTCGCCGACATCACCGACCTCGACCGGATCGGCATCCCCGTCTTCTCCTGCATCCGCCCGACCGCGAACGACGGGGCGATCACCGTCTACAACGGCAAGGGGGCGACCGTCGAGGAATCGCGGATCTCGGCGATCATGGAGGGCATCGAACGGTACTCCTCGGAGATCCACGACCGGAAGGTACAGCTGGACACCTTCGAGATGATCGAGGGGCGCGAGCCGGCCGTCAACCCCAAAGACCTCATCCTCCCCGAAGACACGGAGAGCGGGCACGTCCTCCCCTGGGTCGAGGGCTGGGATATCGCAAACGATAAAAGGGTGCTCGTGCCGGCGCAGGCGGTCTTCCACCCGCTCCCGCGAAACTTCCGGCAGATCTTCCGCACCTCCACGAACGGCCTCGCCTCGGGGAATACCCAGGAGGAGGCGATCTTCCACGCCCTCTCGGAAGTGATCGAGCGGGATGCATGGTCGCTCGTGGAGGCCTGCCGGGACACCGGCCCGGCGGTGACCGGTATCGACGACCCCATGCTTGCGGAGATGCAGAAGAAGTTTCGTGATGCGCAGGTCGAGGTCACCCTGCGGGATATCACGAGCGATGTCGGCATCCCCACCATGGCGGCGGTGGCAGACGACGTGCTTTTAAAAGACCCCACCCTGCTCACCATCGGGATCGGCACCCATACGAGCGCACGAATTGCCGCTATGCGGGCGCTCACCGAGGTAGCGCAGAGCCGGCTTACCCAGATCCACGGCGCACGCGAGGACACGACGACCGCCGGGCTCAGGAAAAGGATGGGCTACGACCGGGCAAAAAGGATCAACGGGTACTGGTTTAAGGACAACGGCACGGTGGACTACGGCACCCTCCGGTCGTTCGACAGCGACGATTTTGCAAAAGATATCCGGTTTGCCATCGACGCCCTGAACAAACAGGGGCTCGACCGGGTGATCGTCGTCGACCTGACCCGGGAGGAGATCGGGGTGCCGGTCGTCAGGGTGATCGTCCCGGGCCTCGAGGTCTACGCGATGGACCCGGCGCGGAGGGGGGAGAGGGTGAAGCATGCCAAGAATCATCGTCTTTCTCGGGCCAAGCCTTGATCTGCCCTCGGCGGAGAAGATCCTCACCGCAGAGTACCGGCCGCCGGCAAAACGGGGCGATATCCTCGCCGCGGTCGCGGACGGCGCAGACATCATCGGCCTCATCGACGGGGTCTTCCACCAGGACTGCGCTGTCGCCCACCGGGAGATCCTCGCCGCGGTCAAAAAAGGCATACACGTTGTCGGGGCGTCCAGCATGGGGGCGCTCCGGGCCGCCGAGATGGACACGCTGGGGATGACCGGTGTCGGGAAGATCTACCGGATGTACAAGGATGGCACGCTCGTCTCCGATGACGAGGTGGCGCTCGTCTTTGACCCGGTCTCAGGCTATTCACTCTCCGAACCGCTCATCAACATCCGCTGCACGCTTAAAAAAGCAGAGGCGGCCGGCATCATCACCCCGGCGGCGCACCGGGCACTGCTTGCCGCCGCCCATGCAACCTTCTACCCGCAGCGCACCTATGCAAAGATTGTTGCCGTCGCAGGCGACGCCCTCGCCCCGGCAACAAAAGAGCGGTTCCTTGCTTTTGCCGCCGCTTCCCCGGCCGACCAGAAGCGGGAGGATGCGATCGCGGCGCTCGGGTATATCCGGGAACTGGCGGAAAAAGGCGATTAAAAGCATTGCAATGAGTATTTCTTTTGAAAAGTATTCTCCAATAGTATCTACTTTCACCGGGATCGGTTTAGGAACCGGATTAGTAACCGGGGTTGGTTCAATAGCGTTGTTTAGACATGATTACATATCGTTTGGTGCAATGATTTTGGTCGTTATAGGTGGTATTGTAGGTATGATGATAAAACGCAGAAATCTAAATCTAAATCCCGGTTGTTAAATCCATGAGAGTTTCAACAAGAAACGGTGTTATCGTTTTTTTAGAGGCACTAGGTATTTCCGAATAGTTTTTGATAAGTTGACGGGACTTTGCGGGCAAAATTGATTGAACTACAGAATTTTCACGACGTAATAATGTGCGTGAATTATCTCGCGTCCCGAGAACTTATCAGCACCGAAAATCCAGTAATTATAATACATCTCTTTATCGTATCACTCGCCAATTAAGCAACCTCGTTATGCAAAATACTGAAAAAAAGATAAAAATAATCCGTGATAAGTTAAGCAGGATCGGTATCGGAGAAAAGGGCCTTGACGATGAAGCCATCCTTATGTTGTACAGCATCAACACGTTCGGCAACCTGTGTTCGGTTCCCAAGATATCCAGTAACCCATTAGGATCTCATAAAGGGGGGATTGTGTGAAAAAGGAAGAGTTATTGCATCTCCACATGTTGATGTTCCACATCAAGATGTATTTCAGAGACATCATCAATGATGAAATCCCCACGGAGCGGTACGATTCCCTTGAAATCTCTCCCTCCCATATTCACAAAGGTAAAAATGCCCATAGAGATGCTCTCCTCACCCTCGGGGATGAGATCGTTTCCCATATCCACGGCCGGAAAGTGCCTATGATGAACCATTCTCGCTTGATTGCACCACCACAGGTTGCTGTCGCAAATTAACTTTTTTCACAGATGTGGCGCAGGCGAGTGATACGCAGAAAACAGATTTACAGTCTGCGCAGACTCATTTGCAAATATAAGTTTGAGGGTGCTGGTGCGTTGTCGGGATTTAACGAAAATGAAGTCGTCGTGACCTATCAATGTTGACTATTTAAAAGTCCCGAAAACGCAACAGAACCTCCGGTTTCACATCATATGATAGAATATGGCCGTAAACAAGCGATGGGATTATGAGCGTGGTTTGGCATTCATTTTTCTTGTGATGTAACCGGCGACGCGGTTTCGGACACGCTTGCTGTCGATGGATGCGGATGAACCCAGCTGCTGCTTGTTCGCTTCGAAATTGTTCGAAAAGTACTCTCTCTGCTTGGCCAGAAGCGCGGTACCGAGATTTTTAATATATGACGGTTTGATTCCCATGTAAAATCCCCCGAGGGTCTATTCTGTAAATGCGATTCGAGCTGATAATGATGTTGTCGTGAGACCTATCGATGTTGACTATTCAAACGTCCCGACAACGCAACAGAACCGGAAAAATAAAAAAATAGTTTCAAGTGACTGACTTATCCGATCTTTTTTCCTGCGTTCGGGCCGGGGGTGCATTCAAATATCTCGGTGATGGCAAGCACAAGCAACCCCTTTGCCGGGTACTGGGGGCCTTTTGCTTTGATCTGAGCCCTTTCCTTTTCATAATCGGGCCCGCTTGTCTTTACCGTGACCGACCCCTTGATCTGGAAACAGCGCTTCTTTTCCGGCTCCCAGAAATAGATCGCCATATGGGGATTCTCTTTTACGTTTGCAAGGGTTTTATTCAAGAAGTTGTCGCCCAGCCAGATGGTCTCATCAGACACCAGTTGGACAGAGCCCATCGGTGCGACATTGGGTATGCCGGCCTTTGATGCGGTGGCGATGGCAAAGATCTTGTTCTTTGAAAATACCTCTTTCATCTCTGCGGTTAGTTTAACCATTCATTTCACCTCGGTTGTGCTTCCAGGCGGTTTCTGCCGTCACACTTTCATATACATTAGCACATTTATGCTTTACGGAGTGGGTGGGCCAGGTCATGAGGTTACGCCATCAATTTCTGCCCTTGTTGGTCTTTCGATTCGCTGCGGAACCTGCCCATTCAGGACAAAGGCGTCCCTTTCTGCCTTGGTCCATCCGATGAATCGTGAAGGGATCTTGACCGGGAACGCCACCTTGGAGACCACCGGTCGGGATGCTACCGGGGCTCGCTCGTTATTTTGCTGCACCGTATCGGCATGCTGTCCGGGTTCATCTGAATTTTGCTGCACCGGTGGATGGGTCGGGGGAAGCCCCAGAATGGACCGCAGGACGTCATCAATGTCCCGCGCCTTGGTTACATTCTTCCGCTCGACAAGAAGCCGGTATACTTCCGCTGATACTTTCAGGTCTTTGATTTCACTCATGGGTTATTCCTTCGCGACATTCCCCACAGGGTTTTCACGTATCGGGAAGTGAGGTGCGGACCACAATGGCCTGGAGATCCTTAAGACTCATGCCATGCCGCAGGACTACGACCGGTTCAACGGGCAGATCATGATCGTGCTGTCACTCATTACGTCAAAATCCGGGAACAGCATCTCACTGTGGCAATAGCTTCGAGTTCAGCCGGGCCGGCTACTGCCTGGACCCGGTACTCCTTGCATGTCTGTTCACCTGTCATAAGAAACTTCTCAAAGAATTGTCGGATCACATCAGGATCTTTCAGCTTGCACTTGCTCGAAGGCCAGAAAAAAACCCAGTACTTCGTAACCAGCACCCGGAACATGCTCCCTGCCATACTTTCCGACCCTGATCGGTGTGAAAGTGAGGATCCATTGCGGTAGGCAAGTGCTGTTGCATTTGAGTGTGGTGATCAATATATTATCATGTTAAGGAGGGCTGGTCAACCGCCAACACAACAATTAAGAAAAATAAAACTTTAACCAGGATCCGAAACCAGACCCGGTACGGATAGACCGGATTAACTTGAACGATATCGGTTTACGCGCGCTTTCAGACGTAATCAAAAAAACACAGAGTATAATCCTTTAAATACTGTATTTCTTGAAAAATACGGTTCCGGAGAAACTGGCATGAACCGATCGGGCTCATACCGGAACTGTAAAAATCGTTAATAGAAATTTTTTATGAGGACTCCCCGCCTCAGGGCCACTCCGGGGCACGGCGGGGCAAGGGTGATTTTGACACCGGGTGTAATCACTCAAAAACCACCGCGGGGGCGTCCCTTCGGGAAGGCAGAGTCCATCGCAAGGAAGGTTTGGAAGCGTCAACCCGCATTGATTATTCCGCTCTTGAGAGAATTTTTGCGCTAACCTTCCGAGGAGTCATCGCTCCATGGTGGATGCCCACGCGGCGGGGGTGGAGGCACTCGTGCCGGAGCCCCCAAGAGCGTCTGTACGTTCTTGTCCGATTTCTCTAGAGCCGGCGAAATAATCGGTTAAATTCCCCATGTAAAAGAGAAATTAGTTAAAAGAGAACTTACTCCATCTTCCGCCACACGTACGCGAACCGCTGGAACGCGGTGACGTGGCCGAAGACCCCGAAGAGGAGGAGGAGCCAGCCGAGCAGGTTCAGGCCGTAGATCGTCAGGGGGAAGAGGAGGAAGACAATCCCCACCACCATGACGAGCACGAGCCGGTCTGCCCGGCCCAGCACCCCGGCATAGACCCGTCCCACGCCAACAGCCTGCGCCTGCGTGCCCAGGTACGAGGACATCAGGACACCGGTGAGCGCGAGCGCCCCGATCGGCCAGGGGACGAGACCGCTCGCAAAGATACCGGTGATGATGAAGATATCCGCGTACCGGTCCACTGCATGGTCGAGGAAATCGCCCCGCAGGCTCTGGTTCTTCATCTCCCGGGCGACCGCACCGTCCATCGCGTCGCAGAAGGCATTTACCGCAACCGCAAGGACGGCCCAGATCTCCAGCCGGAAAAAGAAGAGGCAGCCGGCCACCGCCGATGCCGCAAGGGCGGCGATCGTCAGGATGTTCGGCGTGATCCTGTACCGGATGGCGAACCGTACCAGCGGGTTGAAGTAGACCTTGACGTGCGGGCGGTACTGGTCAAGGGTCATGATGACACCCCCACAAATGCCGACCAGTCGATCGACCCGAACGAACTTGGGATCTCGCCCCGGTAAAACTGCTCGATCGTATCGGCGCAGGCGGCAGGGCTTTTTCCCGTCGCGTCCAGTTCGAAAATCTGAAAGGATTCGTACTCCTCAACCGTCTCGATCAGGCAGACATCCAGCGCCTCGGCATCCTGGTTCTCCCGGATCTTATCCGGCGAATACCCACGGGCGCTCAGCCGGGCCGCCAGTTCGTCGGGCCGCAGGCGCAGCACAACCACCCGGTCGCAGGGAAGCAGGTGGGCGAAGTGCCCCTCGACAAAACCGTCAAAGGGCACGAACTCGTCCGCCATCCGGTCGGTATCGATGATCTGCGTGTCCCGCTCCGGGTCCTTTCCCCGGGCATAGGGCTGCACGATATCCGTGATGTGGACCACCCGGTGTCCCCGGCGGGCCAGTTCATCTGCCACGGTGGATTTGCCAGTCCCCGGTGTCCCGGTGAGGGCGCACATCATAGGGCGTTTAACTCCCGGATAAACAACTCGTTCTCCCAGTCATCTCCGACACTCACCCGGATATAATGGTCAGCAAGCCCTGTAAAACTTCTGCACGAGCGCACGAGCACGCCGCGGGAAGCAAGCTTCTCCACAATATCATCGCCGGTGTGCGGGGCCACGTCCACCATCACGAAGTTGGCGTCCGAGGGAAGCACCGGGAACTTCAGTGCGGCGCTGAAACGCTTCCGCCATGTGGTTACCTGTGCGATATACCGGGCAGCGTGCTCTTTATCGGAAAGCGCTGCCGCTGCCGCTGCTGCCGAGACCGAGTTCACCGTAAACGGCGTGCCCGCACGCAGGTAGAACTCCCGGAGCCAGGCCGGGACAAACGCGTACCCGATCCGGAGGCCGGCAAGGGAGTGCACCTTCGAGAACGTCTGGCCGATCACGAGGTTGTCGTATTTCTTTGCCAGAGGCAGATAATCGATGCCCGAGAACTCGACATACGCGTTGTCAAGGAAGAGTACTCCCTTAATCTCGTCGAGCACTCGCTGCACGTCGTCCGTTGATGTCGCGTTGCCGGTCGGGTTGTTCGGGGTGCAGAGGACCACGATCTTCGCGGCCTTTCCCGCCCGGACAAGTGCACCGGTATCGACCGAAAAATCCGGCCGGCGCGGCACCGTTACGACCCGCGCTCCCTGTGCCTGTGCGGCAAGCCCGTAGAAGGAGAAGGTGGGTACCGATAGTGCCACGGTCTCCCCGGGATCGACAAGCGTCCGGATCAGGGTCTCGATCACCCCGTCCATCCCGACACCGGTCACAAAGGAATAATCACCGTAATAGGCACGGAGGGCCGAGACGAGCACGTCCACCCGCTCATCGGGGTACCGGTTCGCCGTAAGGACCGCAGCTTGCGCTGCCGCTACCGCTGCCGGCGACGGGGGCTCGGGGTTCTCGTTACTCGCAAGCCGTGCGACACGATCGCTGCCCGGACCGTGTGCACTGCCGCCCGCCTTCTTTGCGAAAACATACCCGCCCTGCCTATAGCATGACCTTACCAAGCGCTCCATCGATCACCTTCACCGCACGGTCGATCTCGGCATCCGAGATCACGAGCGGCGGGACGAGCCGCAGGTTCCCGTCAGCCGCACAGTTTACGATCACACCGTTTTCTGCACATTCCTTCTGCACGTCAGCACATTTGTTCCCGACCGAGATGCCGATCATCAGTCCGCGTACGCGGGGATTATACCGTGAAAGCCCCTTGCGGAACCGCTCCCCCTTGCGGGCGATATCGGGGAGGATCGGTTCCAGCACGCCGATCGTGGCAAGTCCTGCCGCACAGGCAACCGGCCCGCCGGCAAAGGTGCTCCCGTGCTCGCCCTTCGTAAACTCCAGGCCCTCGCGGGCAACGAGCGCACCCATGGGAAAACCGCTCGCGATGCCTTTTGCGAGCGTCACCATATCCGGCTCCACCTTCGTGTGCCGGATCGCAAGCCACTTTCCGGTCCGGCCCATCCCGGTCTGGACTTCATCAACGATCATGAATGCCCCGGTCCGGTCGCAGGTCTCGCGTATGCCCTCGAGGAAACTGTCCGGGGGGATGATGACGCCGGCTTCTCCCTGGATCGGTTCGACGATCACAGCAGCGGTATCGCTGTCGACGACCTTTCTTAAGGCATCGAGGTTCCCGTACTCGACAAACGTGGTCGGGAGACCCAGAGGCTCGAACGGCTCGCGGGCCTCCGGCTTGTGGGTCACCGCAAGCGACCCGATCGTACGCCCGTGGAACCCGTGGGTGAAAGCGACAAATTTCTTCTTTTTGGTCCTGACCCGGGCGAGTTTTAAGGCCCCGTCGCTCGCCTCGGCTCCCGAGTTTGCGAAGAAGACCTTTTTAAGACCCGTGATCTCCACGATCTTTTTCGCGAGCTCGCCCTGGTGGGGGATGTAGTAGAGGTTGGAGCAGTGGATGAGCTCGTGCGCCTGCTCGCAGATCGCTTTTACGACGGCCGGGTGGCAGTGCCCGGTGCTACAGACGGCAATGCCGGCCACGCAGTCGATGTATTCCTTTCCGTTGCCATCCCAGACTTTTGCGCCTTTTCCGCGGACAATCGCCATGTTCCGCGAGAAAGCGGGCATGTAATACTGGTCATCAAGCGCCTTGTACTGGCTGGTAATATCGGTATTTTTCATGGGTATCACATGATTTCAATAATTTGGATTTTTCCTGTCCTTTTTCCGGGGAATACGGGCAAATATTCCCGACTGCCCCCGTCAGCCCCACCCGTTTTTGGGAGGAAAGGGGTTATTCGTACTCGATCGTCGCCGGTGGTTTCGGGGTGATGTCGTAGACCACGCGGGCGACGCTCGGGATCTCGGCGGTGATCCTCGCACCGATCCTCGTGAGATCGGCAAACGGGATATTGAGGGGATCGGCCGTCATGCCGTCCCGGGAGTTCACGGCCCGGATCGCGACGATCCACCCGTGGATCCGGTTGTCCCCCTTCACCCCCGTCCCAAGACCGAGGAGCGCGGCAAAGCACTGCCAGGGATGGTACTGCTCGACGATCTCGGACTCGGCGATCCAGTTCGCCTCCCGGATCACCGCAACCTTGTCCCGGGTGACCTCGCCGAGGATCCGGACGGCAAGGCCCGGGCCGGGAAACGGCATCCGGTGCTGGATCTCCACGGGCAGGCCAAGCGCCCCGGCCACATCCCGGACCTCGTCCTTGTAGAGGTCGCGGATCGGTTCGATCACCTTGGTAAAGGCCGTCTCAAGGGGCATGCCGCCGACGTTGTGGTGGCTTTTAATGCCCCCCTCGCTCTCGATCCGGTCCGGGTAGATCGTGCCCTGCAAAAGACACGTGGCGCCCGATTTTTTTGCCTCCCGTTCGAAGACCCGGATGAAACGCTCACCGATCACCTTGCGCTTGGCCTCGGGATCAGTGATCCCGGCAAGGGCGGCAAGGAACTCATCGCCCGCATCGATCACCTGGAGACGGATGTCCGAAAAGACCGTCTTTATCCGTTCCGTCTCGCCCTTGCGCATCAGGCCGGTATCGATGTAGATCGGGATGAGCTGGTCGCCGATCGCCCGGGCGGCAAGCGCGGCGCAGACCGAGCTGTCAACCCCTCCCGAGAGCGCCATCACGACCTTTTCGGTGCCGGCAGCTTTTTTAATCTCCCCAATTGCCTGTGGGATGAACTTCTCTGTCCTGACCATGCCTGCCCGCCTGCCTATTTCGTCCGCTTGTTTGCCCGGCACGCCTCGACAAACCCGAGGTAGGGGGGCGATGGCCGCGTCGGCCGTGACTTGAACTCGGGGTGGAACTGCGTTGCAAAAAAGAACGGGTGGCCGGGGAGTTCAAGGCACTCCATCCGGTTCCTGTTCGTGGCCGAGAATACCAAGCCGTTCTTCTCCAGTGTCCCGATATACTGCGGGTTCACCTCGTACCGGTGCCGGTGGCGTTCGACGATCTGTTTCTGCCCGTAGAGTTTCATCGCAAGGGTGCCGTCCCGGATATCGGAGGTGTAGTCCCCGAGGCGCATCGTGCCGCCCAGTTCGGTCACGCTCTCCTGCTCGGGGAGGAGCGCGATCACGTGCGAGCCCTCCCCGAATTCCTCGCTTGTGGCATCCGCAATGCCGCACCGGTTCCGGGCAAATTCGATGGTCGCGAGCTGGAACCCGAGACAGAGCCCTAAGAACGGCACGTTGTTCTCCCGGGCAAACTTTATCGCGTCGATCTTGCCCTCGATGCCCCGCTTCCCGAACCCTCCCGGGATGAGGATGCCATCGTAGTCCTTGAGCTGGTTGTGCTCGTACCGCTCCGCGTCCAGCCACGCGATCTTCACCTCGGTCGAGAGCGCCCGGCCGGCGTGCTTGAGCGCCTCCTTGATGCTGATATAGACGTCCTCGATGCCGTACTTGCTCACGATCGCTACCGTTACCCGGTTCGTGTACTCTTTGGTGACGAGCCGGTACCAGGACGGGTCGGTCTCTTTATTCTCAAGGCCGAGATGGGAGGAGAGGACATCCGCGATACCCTCCTTTTCCATCTCCATGGGTACCTCGTAGGTGTCGCGGGCGGTGGCAGCCGAGATGACCGCATGGATGGGGAGATCGCAGAACGCCGAGATCTTGCGCTTGGTGTTGGCGCCGATCACCCGCTCGCTCCTGCCGACGATGATATCAGCGTGAAGCCCGAGTTCCCGGAGGGCTTTTACCGAGTGCTGGGTGGGCTTGGTCTTTAAGTCCCCCATCGCATCCTCGGGAATGAGCGTGACATGGATCAGGACGTAGTCGTGCGCGGGAAGATCGCCCCGCATCTGCCGGACGGCTTCCAGAAACGGCATGCTCTCGATATCGCCGACCGTGCCGCCTACCTCGACGAGACACACGTCCGCCTTCGTGCCATCGGGAAACACCTCCTCAGCCGCCTGCTGGATGCAGGCCTTGATCTGGTCGGTGATGTGGGGGATGATCTGGACGGTCTCTCCCAGGAAATCGCCCCGGCGTTCCTTGTCGATGACCGTGCGGTACACCTTGCCGGTGGTGATATTATGCGAAGCCGTGAGCTCGATGTCGAGGAACCGCTCGTAATTGCCGAGATCGAGATCGACCTCGCTTCCGTCCTTGAGGACAAAGACCTCGCCATGCTGGGCAGGGTTCATTGTCCCGGCATCGATATTCAGGTACGGGTCGATTTTTACGGCCGTTACCTTGTACCCCCGGTTTTTCAGGATCCGTCCGACCGATGCGGCCGTGATCCCTTTTCCCAGGCCGCTCATAACACCACCGGTGATAAAAATGTACTTCACGTGATCTCCCCGATTGAATACCATTTGAGCCGCATTCCCTATTATTATTACTGCCTTGTTAACAGCAAAAAAACGTTTAATGCTTCGTCTGTTTAAAAAATAGGTCAATTTTTGCGATTATTTTGAATATTTTTCGGGGTAATGTATAATTTACCATCAATGGGTATAAAACCAATTCCAAACTCTTTAGGATGCTTTTAATCTGCATTTGCTGCTAACATAAATTTGAGTATATGGGCTCTGTCAAATCTTCGGCTGGTTGTCATTTTTCTTCGGAGTGTTAAATCTCAGAACTGCCGACAACTTGACAGAACCCGGTTTTGTATTGGCTCTGGAAAATAGGACCGTGAGGAAAATATCCTGCAACAATTATCACAATACTTGATGTAAAGCAGGGATTTCATTTCCCTGCAGGCCGCCGGTGGAGGGAACGGTCTTCCTCGACGATATAATTAATGACGTTCTCGGAAATATCAGCGGAATATTCACCCGCCCTGCGGATGCTTTCGGCGACATAGCTGATCGAAATTGCGGCCACCGTTTCCTGCTTGAACGCCATATTGCTGATGTCCCCGCAGACGTGTTCCAGCGTCGCGACCGACTCGATGGTCTTGTGGGCTTCTTTGATATCGGCATTGAAAAACGATATAATGCTCTTGTCAAAGATGGCCATGGACAGGACGTTTGCCTTCTTTAACGCAGTCATAATCTTCGGGTCAAGATCCACATCCAGGATCGGCTGGGCATTCTCGGCTATCCGGACCGCATGATCACCGATCCGCTCGATGATCCGGCTGATGATATGGTAATACATGGCCATGCCGACCGAGACCTCCATCTTCCGGGACAGGGAAGGGTTCTGCATGATCATATTGGTCTGGCGGGCAATCAGCCAGTTGAGGCGATCCGCGTCCATGTCCCGGTTGATCACGTCGGTGGCGAGGATATGGTTGTGCGTTTCAAGCGCAGCGATGGCATCTTCGTGCATGTTCTTGACAATCACAAACATGCGCTTGATGGTGTTGTCAAACGGCATCTCTGCCGGGTTGAGGAGGTCTTTTATCGTGATGAGGGTATCGGTCTCCTCGACGACTTCCTGCCCGATGGTCATCTGCGTGAAATCACGCACGACTGTCCGGACAAACGGGGGAAACCGCTGTTTCGAGCTGACCCGGATCGTTGTAAACCCGGTAATGTAGGCCCCGATCAGGATCCTGAAGAGGAACGAGGGATCGGTGATATGCCCGATATCGATCTCTTTTACCCGCTGGACCGGTTCGTCCGTGGTTTTTTTCGTAACGACCAGCGTCCCGTCCGGCTGGGTGATCAGACCGACGGGATCGTTCTTCTTGATCCGCATTTCCGTTATCCAGTCTTTGGGCAGCGTGACGACAAACGATGACCCCCCGGTCATCTGGACCCGACGTAGTTCCATCTTGGTTTCACCCCATGAATAGAGTAGTATGATGAATATGCTAATCTCTACTTGTTCTTTTTTTGTATATATACCTGTATATTCTATGTCGAAAAACTGTATATTGGCACAAGTTAATGGTATGATTCGAGATCAATAAAGCGGTGGGTAGCGGGAGCGGATATGAGAAAAAAACGTGTGATTTTCATCTGCTCCTTTAATTCGGTCAGGTCGCCTATTGCAGAAGGATTTCTTCAACAGAGAGGGAACGGACAATATACGGTTTTTTCTGCTGGTGTGGCACCGGTACGAATAAATCCCTTCGCAGTAAGGGTCATGCAAGAGGTAAAAATAGATATATCAGATCATAAGCCGGCATCATTGTACCAGTATCGGAACGATAACTTCGATTGTGTTATCACGCTCTGCGATAATGTCCGCACTATTGCGGGAGAGATATTTCCAGATAGTGACAGATTTTTTCACAGGAACTTTGTAAGCCCCTCGGAAATTGGGAGAACACAAGATGAAACCATCGCGGAATACCGAAAATTGCGGGATGAGATCGCGTCGTGGATCATTGAAATTTTCCCGGCAGCCTTTCCTGATCAGAAATCAATCACGGTGGGGGATAGAATAGAACGCGGTGTCATCCCGCTCATAGCTGGATCGGGACAATCCAAAGGTACCTAGATGAACACATGGGGATAACGGAGACAGATATGACATATATATCGTCATCGAATATGATCAATCTGGATGGTCCGCTTCTCCAGATATTTGTAGGATTTCTGCTGGCCATCATCGGGTGCGTAATCCTGATCAGCGCACCGGAATACTCACAGGTATCCTATCTCCTGTTTTTGGTTGCCGGTGTTCTCGTGGCACTTGCCATGATCTTTCTGGCAGAAGACTGAATGTTCCGATTTTGACCATAGAGGATACCAAATAAATATATAAATTTGAAAACAAACTATATAGTAAATTATTGGGAGTGTTTTATACAAGCGAAGTCCCCCCTTATGGCAGGAACAAGTCCAAGAATTACAATTCACGGGTGGAATGAATGATCCGGTTAACGGCAAAATTAACGACAAACCCGATAAATCAATGCGGACTTATTGCAGGTGCTCTGGGAGGAGAGTCTATCGTACTTCTTGTTCTGGTCAACACTCTTCTTCTCAAAGCATTCTTACAGGGTGGTTTTCCGCTCAGCGATCCGAGGGTTATTGCCTGGAATACTATCTACCCTTTTCTCATTATCGTGATATTTGAAGGGTGGGGGGTATTTGCCGCATGGCTGGGAGCATCCGGGTTGAAAAGTAGATCTGATGCAGGACTCATCGGATTTATTTCCGGCATCATGATCGGAATTCTTCTTGAGGTGATGTGGGTGGCACAGATCATCAGCCTGATTTCGCACCAGTTGAATCAGTATTCCCATCTCTTTATGGGCTACGGTAATACCCTCCTTACGATAGGCATCTTAATTATTTTTGTAGTTCTTGGCGGGATACTTTCAGGTTTTGGTTCTTATATTTTCTATGTACTCAGATTGCAATCGGGTGACCGGGCAGCGTCATGAAACTTGTATTGCGGGAGATTATACCAGATCAGAACATTGTCTGGGGGGGACATGGGATCTGCTTAAGATAAATACTATATAGAAATTCTTTTAAGTATATACTACAAATACAAACTATGTGTCTATGCGCAAAGCCTTACCGGCACGACATGACGCGGTTCTGCAATGAATCGATACCCGCAGGAAATGCTGAAACAGAAGACCCAAAGCGACCCCCCGAGGAATCCGATCTTATGACGGATAATCTGGGTTTGACGTATGTGGCAGTCAGAAATTGTGACCTCGAACGGTTCAGTGCAAAGTGACGGGGAGTGGAATTATCCATGCAATGCCAGATCGAAATGCTTGAGATATTATCCGGGCGAAATATCCTGATGGATGCCCTTGAGGGTACTTTTTCCAAAAACTGTACCTTCATTGTGCCTGACCCCGAAGATCTCAGGGGACTTCGCGAATGGGTTACTGCAAAACGGATTTGTGAGGTAACTTCAGAAGAAAAATGCGGCCGGATCTATTCCGCTCCGTGGCGGGTCGGATAACCGAAGGTTTTTAATGTGAGTCTGCCTACTAAAATTATTTCCTAAAAAAACATCTGTGGGGGATTTGCCTGTGCAAATCAATAAAACGCGTCAAGAAGATATTTCCTCTTGATATTCTATAATTTGCGCCTGAACTCTATAAATAAGTTTCGATAATTATGGTTGCAGAAACGGACAGTTTTGGAAATTTATTTGAGTGGTATAAGCGTTTCTGCTATACATTTGGCCGTTCTTTTGATCGCAATCCCAACCGCGATATCATCAAACTGATCTACCAGGCCGATCTTGAAATGACGCCAGGAATGTTTACGTCCTTATGGATCGGAACAACCATACTTGTCGGGTTTGCTATGGTCCTTGTTGCGGCAGTCCTCTTCCTGCCTTCCCAGAGCCCTTTTTCGATAGCAAATCCTGTCCCTTTTATACTGCTCTTTGCGCTGATTGGGTCCGCTGCGATAGCTATCGGATTTCCCTTTTATCTGCAAAACCAGATCGAGAACAAAAAAAGGGATATCGATACCCAGATCCCGTACGCCCTTGCATTCATGTCGATTCTTGCCAGTTCCGGTGCGACACCTCTTGATATTATCAGGAGGATTTCACGGGAGGACTATGGGCAGATCTCCAACGAATTTCGCAAGGTGCTATTTCGTGTTGATGTCCTTGGAGAGGATGTCGTTACCGCGATGAACGGTCTGGTACAAAATACGCCGTCCAATATGTTCCGGGATATCTGTATTGATCTGACCAACATTATCTACGGCGGTGGCGGGCTGAAATCCTATCTTGAGACCAAGTCAAAAGAACTCATGGCATTCCGGCGTCAGACCTACAAGGAGTTTGTGGAGTCGCTTGCCGTATATGGGGAGGGGTATCTTGGAGGGGTGGTCATGACGATTACCCTTGCGGTGCTGGGTGTCGTGATCTCCGGCGCACTGGGTATCCAGCTGGGGCCGTTTTCTGCGCATGATATGTTCAACTAT
Source organism: uncultured Methanoregulaceae archaeon (assembly GCA_963805035.1). Classification (GTDB taxonomy): domain Archaea; phylum Halobacteriota; class Methanomicrobia; order Methanomicrobiales; family Methanospirillaceae; genus Methanoregula. The sequence continues at coordinate 75,568 of CAWDSU010000012.1, forward strand.
CTGGTCTACCTGCTTATTCCGCTCATCAACGTGATTTTCCTCCAGATGCTGGCCGTGAAATATTCTACGACACCCTGATCCGCTATGAAAACGCCTGCCACGGACTCCCTGGTCCATAAAAAGATCGAAGAATTCGGCGAGGTTGCCGAAAGGATCCGGATAAAATACAACCCGCCACGGGAACTTTTCACGATCGCGGTTCCGGTTGCAGTAGCACTGCTGGTTGTACTGACTGCATTCCTGATGGGGTATACCCTGCACACTACAGAAAAGCAGCAGGCGACTACCACGAATTCCAAGGAGCAGGCGCTGCAAGCATACCTGACACAGATGAATGCCGAAAACGGTAATACGACCGGAGGAGCTGCTCCCGCAACGCCATCAACATCGGCCGCCCCGACTATGGGTCTTGACGAGGTAATGGTATTTGCCCTTATAATCGCCATCCTCCCGTATTCTATCGATATCACACTCCAGAAACGAGCGGTCCGTAAAAAAGAAGAACTGTATACTGAATTCCTTTTCAAGCTCTCGGAGCTGATGAGAGGGGGACTCGATCCGGTCAAGGCGGTAAAGGAGCTCTCCAAGACCGATCTTGGCATCCTTACTCCCAATATCCGTATTGCATCGACATCCATGACCTTTGGAAAGTCATTTGAAGAATCGATGAAAGCAATGGCGAAGTCGCTCCATTCGGAACTGATCACCCGCTACACCCTGCTTGTCGTCCAGGCCTCTTATTCGGGAGGGGCGGTGGCCGATCTGATCCTCAAGGCATCCGAAGACATGCGGAGCATCATCTCCATCGAGCGGGAGAAAGAGGGAAATCTGCACCAGTACGTGATGATCTTCTACTTTGCACAGGCTATTATCATATTCATCGTCTATATCCTGACCACGAGCCTGCTCCCGTTTGTGCAGCAACTTGGCATTTCAAATCTGTTCGGTAAAACGGATATCGGGGAGATCGATTTTGCCCGCGGGTTCTTCCATATGATCATCCTCAACTCAATCTTCGGTGGTTTGATCATCGGAAAGATCAGCGAGGGTGAGGCAAGGTACGGGCTCAAGCATGTTGTGGTCCTTGTATTGGTAGGGTATATCGCATGTGCACTTTTTATCCTTCCTCCCCCGGTAGCACAGACCGGGCCAAAGGTCAATATCACTGTGATCTCAGGGGATCAACAGGAGGGCATTCCATCATTACAGCTCAAAGAGCCGATCGTTTTCCAGCTCACGGACACAAGTGGTATACCCTTGAACAAAACTTCCGTGACATTCAGCATATTGCCCAGTGGATCGGTGAATCCGGCATCGGATATCTCGGATAATAACGGGAAGGTAACGACAAAAGTGATCCTTGGTACTAATCCAGGAACGTACTTCATAACTGCTACTGCAAACGGGGTTTCCGCTAAGGCAATAGTTATTGCAAAATCAGGAGGAGTGTGATCGAATGATAAAGAATATTCAGGATATTTTATTCCTATTTGTGTGCATTCTCGCACTCGTAAGTATTTCCGGCTGCATGGCATCCCTGCCAGGTTCATCGGTGAACAAAACAATCGTGGCTTATTCCGATCCTGAAACCGGTATTCATAATTGGGTAGATGCTGTAAACAGTAAGGATATCGTTAAGCTGTATGATCTAGAGCCATATGGGTTCAAACAAGAAGTTTCATTGAAGCAATTCGTAACAGTCAACCAAGATAATGAATTTATCAGTCCAAATGCAACCCTTACGGGTTACGAGATCCTGAATAAAACCAGTAATGCCACTGTAGCAAATCTCAGGGTGGTGGTATATTGGTACGGACCTGTTTCCCCAAATTCAACTCAGATGGAGACTATTCCTATGTTTTATAATTTTGAAGAATTGTTTGAAAACGGGGAATGGAAGGTCTGGGAAACTCCATGGTAATAAAAATTGTTACGGCGTGAAGGAGATGGAATCATCCGGGAAAATCCAAAGTGAAAATTTAAATTAAAAATTTTCCATTTTCGATCTAAAAACAAAATCTCAAAGGTATAAATATAACATTCGTATAACATATTAGATAATAAAAATATAGAGTGAGTGTAATGATATCATATAAAAAAACAGGATTGATTTCCTGTATAATTGCTCTTATCGGGGTTTTAGGAATAATCCTGCAGCCCCTCGTCCCTAACCTCGCATTCATGTTCAATTTTCTGTTTTATCTTGGGATCCTCGGGATAACCATCTCATTTTTTCTCTACGCACTTCACCTGTACGAGTTTAATTCGCCGATCATTTCAAACGTAACACTCAGTTGTATTATTCTCCTTTACATGATGAGTCTTAATATCATCAATTTTTCAACCATTGTACAGCTATTGCTGTCTGGCATCCAGGGCTGGTTTGTAATCGTACTCTATTTAGTCCTGATATTTGCAGGATCCTGGATCCTTCTTTTCATTAGCGAATCACTCAGGACCATCATTCTTTCTGATATGCACAATCCGATATTGACGAAAGAGAGACCGGGTGTTTCCGGAGCAGTTGCAATTGTGTTAATTGTCATTGCATTCGTTGCAGGTAACACCCTCATCGCTTCAGGTGCATTATCAAACTCCAATATTGTTGCCGGAAATGCTGCATTGGGAGGGGATACTCTTGCAAACGCAAACAACACTCCCGGGCTACCAAACCTGAATGATCCGAAGTACGCTCCGATGGTGAATCTGGTTCAAAACTTTTTTGCAGAACAATTCAATCCGAAATTGGCGCAGGAAGATACCAGTAATGCACAGCAACAATGGGATACGGGGCTGTCGCTTTTCGAAAGCGGGTATTCACGATGTTCAGAGAACTCAACTGCAGGTACTGAATATGCCATCATTGAATTCAGATAATGATAAAACCGCAATATGTGATGGAATCCACCGTGGAGCCACCGATCTCAATGAATCTGGCGTTTATTTATCTGGAGTTTCGGGTGCGACTGGTTTTGCCCTCTCGAAAAAAGCTTCTTCGGGTTTGCTGCTGCCTATAATTGAACAGTTATCTGAGACCTGTCAGAATTCAGAGACTCTCTGCAGACAGGCTGAGATTGCAATTAAGAAAAATGATAATGACCAGTTTAAGAATGACATCGAAGAGATCCAGGGCAATCTGCGACAAATGAAATTAGATTATCACGAGGGGGAAATATTTATCAATAATAATTCAACCCAAGAATGAAATATATGTGCACATATCATAAATTAAGAAAATTTAACGTCGTAAGGTGAGAACAAACGCTCAACCACGGCTGAGGGATGGTACTGCAATATACTCACCAATGAGATGCTCGGCGTCGTCTTTGATAATCTTTTTCGAACGGTTTCATATTTTTTTGCGGACCTGATGTAATTATCGAAGTCTCCGCCCGGGATGCCGGGGAGGGGGGTGCTTGAAATATCGGTGACAACGGGCCGGGAATTTCCGACGCGATGAAACCACGGGTTTTCGACCGGTTCGCACAGGACACCAAGATACGGAGCAGTGAGGGTCCGGGGCTCCCCATCGTCAAGATGCTGGAAAAGGATATGGCAGCCGGGTATGGGCCGACAATCGTATCCCGGGAGAGCCGGCATCTGGCGCTGCGATCTGCTTCACTCTTCATCCGGTTGAATAACCGGGGCCGTACCTTTTTTACTCGTTCACGGTACTGCTGCTTCGGGAGTGGCCAGATGGACTATCAGCCATGTCGTTCACGGGTATCGATCAGGAACCCTTCATCAGTGATCGTGAAGGGCAGCATCTTTTCAAGAAGCTGTGCCCCCTGCATCTTAGGAATATTGAGATACCGTTTGACTTTGTCCCCTTCGGTAACAGTAGTAATCTGGATAACCCCGTCTGCCATTGCCCGCAGCAGCACTTCATGCCGCTGGGGAAGAATTCCCCGGTCTATGAGCAGGAGGAAAATCCTGCCCGGTTTTTGCCACGGCAATAAGGCGGGAAATAGCATCACGGAACCCGGCAAGGGGAATATCGAGGAAATAGAACGGAAACGCGTCTACAATTACAAGGTCCCCCTTGCTGTGACTGGTGAGCAGATCAAGAAGTGCATCCGGGTCTGTCCCGTGCATCTCTTCTATATGAAAGCCCGTTGCCGGTAAAATCCGGAGACGGGTCATCTGACTGCGGATATTCTCTGCATCCCGGGCCGTGACATAGAACACGTGTTTTCCTGCGGATGCAGCCCCTGCGGCAATGTACTGGGCATAGATCGACTTGGCAAGTCCTGTATCTTCCTCGATCAGGATTACGCTTTTTTCCGGAAAATCTTCCATGCCATGTACTGACGCCATTATCTATCGTTTGCATGTCCCCTCTCATAAGTCCTTTGAGCCCGCTGTCGGAATTTCAAAAAATCTGTTTCAAAATAAATGTAATTCCAGCAATGCTCGAAGATCTTTAATATTCCTGTAGGATATCCAATAATTGACCATTAAAACCGGTTATTTTTTACCGCAAGTATATATAATAAGAGCGGCTTATATAGGGATATCCCCCACAGAGATCCACTTACAAAAGGAGAGTCTCCGGGATGCGATCATCATGCAGTCCATCCCAGCCCTGTTCCGGTGCATCTATGATGCGCCGGCATGCGTTGCCATTGTCCCCTCGATGGCAGTGATAATAGATTATTCTCTAACGTCTTTTCTGGCAGCGAATACCGGAATGATCCTCCAGTGGGAAGCAAGTCCGCTCGTGCGGTTTGCCGTTGCCCACAATATTTTGGCGATCTACATGCTTGCGCTCATTTTATTCTATTATGGTGCTGCATATGCTGTCCTCCGCATTCTCCGCCCGACCCGCTATTACCCATACGGCGTTGCTCTTGTCCTGCTCGTGAGTATTACCCATGTTCTGGGTGGGTTGTCATGGCAATTCAGGACCGCGTGGTATTCAGATATCGTTCTCACCCTCTCATTTTTAGCCATTATTATTGCATTCTGTCTGTTTGGGTACACTCTCATCCGAAAGGAGCGGTTGTCCACCTGAAAGATTCTGAAGGTAAGTACGGGGGAAATCCATTTCTCAATAGTCTCTATATTAATCAGAGTTAACTATATTTCAAATTCAAAAAGAATATATCATACTCATGACATATTACTGGATCGAGCAGGTAGTGCGGGCTTGATTAGAGGGAGACCGGTACTGAATGGAAGTGAGACTACCCGTGAGCAGAACACAAACAGACCCGAGCAAATGTAGATGTAGCATAGGAATTATTCCCGCTGCTGCCTGTCTCATGCTTCTTACCGCAGTAAGCGTATCGATGTACGGGAGTTACGATTTTCTCCCGGTCATCATGTCCATCATTATCATTTGCATCCTTTTTCTGGTGATCATGATCGCCCTCCCCAAACGGGCGGTATCGTGACGCCCATCTTCCATAAACACACATCTCATTTTTTAGAAGACATTGCATGATAAATCCGGTTTCCTGTCCCTTCACTGGTTTTTTGTTGCTTACGGGGACTGAAACCACGCTGTTCTTGCTTATTTTCATTGTTTTCAGCTACGGTACCCTGCCAACAACACTCTATTTCAGAGAGCCATTAAATATATACTCAACAATTCAAAATCTTAATAACTATAGTGATAATACATAATCCCTAGAGGCCGGGCAACCCTGTGTCAACCTCCCGCCAGGAACGTCCGGGGTCTTTGAGGCCATGAACGCGTTTATCTTAAAATTCTGTATCCTTATCGGAGCGATGCTTACGACCACTGCCTTTGTCGGTGCCGATCTTCATACATCTTCTTCATCGACTGCCGGGAATGCGACGAATGGGTTAGATGCACAATCGATCTTTGCTTTTGGATCACAGATATTTTACAAAGAGGCCGCACAGCCGGGAAATGAGTATGTGCAGGCTGGTGTAAGCGGTTATTCCCATGACCTCGTTACCACGGATGCAGAGGATCAGACATATGGCACGGCATGGCGGGCTGGTGTCTCAACGTTCATTTCGGGATATACAAAAAGTTCAGAGGCACTGTTGGATCTCGCAGCGGTTCCGACCCTGAAAACGAACGCGGAAAAAATGGCCGTGTGCGATGAGTTTTCAAGCGGGGAAGAGGAGATCGACCAGTCAGAATCGTATTTTCTTGCCGCTAAGGCAAGTGCATCGCCGGCAACTGCGTCCGGTTTTACGATCGGCATGGTTCTCGAGCGGGTTGATGAGATTCTTGCAAGTTCAGATGCTGCCGACCAGTCCTGCATGACGGCCGTGCTTGCCAATGAGAATCATAATCCTGACGAATTTTCCCGGAATCTCAAAGATACTGAAAACGCCGTGCAAGAGATGCGGCGGATATATCCTGAGCTCCAGGTACTGAGCAGTGATTTCACATAAAAGACAAAGAGGATCGCGTATGAAAAAGGTGATTCAGATGATCGTAAATCCAAACATCCCCTTAGGGAAAACAGTTCACCGCCATGAGGTGGAGCGCGTATGAAAGCACCGTTCATAAAAACACTTCTTATTGATGACAGCCCGCTAAGTGATAACGACTTCTGGCAGCAGAACCTGGTAAATGTAATCGCCTCGATCATTTTCATGATTGCCGGCCCGCTTTTCATGTACTATGGATTCTATCTTTTGACGTGGCCGTATACGGTCAAGTGGGGAGCCCTTGCCATTGCGATGGGCTTCCTTGTGCTGTTTTTCGGTTTCAGTCTCTGGCAGGATCGGCAGGTGCAGATCCTGCGGAGGATGTACGTCCGGGATGCCTCTGAAATCCGGCAGATCCTCCGGGAACTCCGGGATGAACTAAAAGAGCAGAAAAAATGAACATAATTACGTTTTCTCTCTACGGAAAATCGTCAGGTGGGGACTGCAGCTGTTTGGGCCTGTGGGGTCTCAGCTCACCTTGTTCCGCCGCAGCGTACAACCGGGAAGGGTAGTATGACGCTGATGCTTATCTCATGGAATGTGAATGGGCTGCGCACGTGTTACGACCGGAAATGTTTACTCCCGGTGTTCCGGCACAACCCGGGGATTGTCTGCGTGCAGGAAACAAAAGCTCCGGCTGAAAAACTCCCGGAAAAGGTCAGGGACATGTACGGCTATCATACGTACTTCTCCAGTGTCCAGCCGGGGAGCACCGCCGGGGTCGGGCTCTTTACCCGGCAAAAACCGTTGTCCGTGAAATTTGGTTTTGGCGACCCCCTGTTTGACAATGCGGGACGTATCCTTATTGCAGATTACGGCACGTTTCTCCTGGTCAATATTTATTTTCCGCTCGGGCTTAGACCGATGGGAAACCTCGACAACAAGCTGCGGTTCTACGATGCATTTCTCACGTACATCCAGCAGATCCGGGAAAAGGATCGGCCGGTTATCGTCTGTGGCGATTTCAATGTGGCGCATACCGATAAGGATCTCTACAACCCCCCAAAAAAGCCGGTCCAGCAGATTGGCATTTCACCGGATGAGCGGGAGAAGATCGACTGCCTGATCAAACTCGGGTTTACCGATACGTTCCGGATGTTTCACCGGGAATCCGGTCATTATACCCGGTGGCCGTTCCAGAACAACGCAAGGAAAAGGAATTTTGGCTGGCGTCTGGATTATATCTTCGTAAATGAGCCGGTGCGGCCGAATGTACTGGACGCCGCGATCATGCCGGAATATATGGGATCGGACCACTGCCCGGTCATGCTGGAAATCAATCTGCCGGAGAAGGAAGTACCTGATCCGGTAGCGAAGGCATCATCAGCATCAATAACCTGACATTCCTGTCATTGTCTGCGATCCGCGGATCGGAAACCGATTAAAATGCCAGTAAAGGGCGGGTCGTTTTTCCGGTTGAAAAAAAAATCCCGATCTTTTTTGGGAGCGAAAAATTTGTGCTGGACCGGGCAGCCCGGCATTTTTTAAAAATTGGGGGATCGTGGCCGGAAATTCACGTCAGTAAAAAAAACAGGGTGTCAGTTGAACATCCGCGGAGCGGATAATTATCCGTGTCGCGGCAGACAAACTGACACCTTTTTTCCGGGCCAAAAAATTTTTTGCCGGATTTTTTCCGGTTTGAAAGTTTGATCCGGCCGGATTATTCTTTTTCCAGCACCGTACGGACAAGGGTGCTGGTGGCGGGATCGGAAAAGAACCGGAAGGCGATCTCCCCGTTTTCGGTAATCCGGTAACGTTTCTGCCGGGTATTTTCCGGGGCAGACTCCTCATAAACCAGCCCGGCGTCCGCCAGTGATTTCATGAAGTCAGAAAATGTCCCGTGCGTCAGTTCAGCTGCAGGTTTCCGGCCATGGGTGTATTTTACCACACTGGCCGGGGGAGCATCCGCTTTTTTGGATTTTGTGCGGGTCGGGACATAGACCGACCAGAGTTGTTTGAAGAGATATTCCCGGGAAAACCAGCCCGGGAAACCCGTTCCCGCTTCCCTTTTTACAGGATGGTGGAGGAGTGCAAGGATAACCTGGTAATTGGGGTTTGCAAGCATTGACCGGATCGGCCGGTCCGGCAGAGGGACATGCCGCGGGACTTTTTCATCGAACGCGGCGTACACCTTCCCGCCCACCCACGGGGCGAATGCAAAAAGCGCCATGCAGAGGGGTTTTGCCCCTCCCGAGAGATCGAAGGTGAACCGGGCCTCCGGGACTTCGCGGTGGATCCTGATGAGTGTATCGCGGACGGAAGAATACACGGGCGGGAAGACGAGATCCCGCGAGAAGGAAATGGAAAGCGTTGCTGAGATCTCCTTTACGGCCGAGACTGCGTTCCGGGTGGCGGCCCGTTTCTTTTCAGTCTCCGGGTTTGGCGATAATTCGTAGACTATGCTTTCAGCAAGGACACAGGTCCGGGTGATGGACGGGAGCGTGCGGAAGATGGCCGGGTACGCGGTATGGATGTTCTCGCCGGCACTGATGATATGGATGTGTTCCTGCTGTACCATGGATCCGGATCGGCGGGCGGGGGTTAAATGGTTGTAGGTTGGTGAGAGGGGAAAACCACGTCCCACCGTCTCCTCCGTCCCGGTCCCATCTTCCCCGCGGCAGTGAAGTTGATCGTCTACGTCCCCGTCACCGTATGTGCGTATCGCATCCAGTCTGGCCGGTGCGATGCCCATACCGGACCCGGGTCATACCCGGACAAAAATTATCCCCCCCCGCCGGAGAACAAATACCTCTATATCCTATTGGGTTCACTATATTGCAAAACCTTAAATCTATATCAAAACCGCTAAAAATATATAGTCCCGGGTCGATACTCTGATTGGTGAATTGACATCTGTGGGGGATGAATGAACTTCACCAGCAAGAACTCCGTGGCAAATCAAATATTCTCTACAAATTTTTCTAAAAATCCCATCCACAAACACCCTAGGTGAAACAGCAATGTACGCAAACATGAAACGCATGAACCATGATATGGCAGTCTCACCGATTGTCGCGACGCTCGTCCTTATCGTCGTCGCCGTCATCGGTGCGGTCGCAGTCGGTACCATTATGGGTACCTTCTCGTCCGATGTATCGAAACAGGCGTCCGCCTCGCAGGCGGCGTCTGCATCAGCAACCGAGATCCTCGTCGCAGGATCGACCACACTCCTTCCGGCCGAAATGAACCTCCAGACTGACTACCAGAAGGCTAACCCCGGTATCCAGGTGAATGTTCAGGGTGGAGGCTCTGGTGCCGGTGTGGCATCCGTAGCCTCAGGAATTTCTGACATTGGTGCAGCATCCTCGGCAAGCACGATCATAACCGCTCAGACGGCAAACCCGAACGACCCCAACTACCAGGGCCTCTATTACACCATGATCGGTGGCCGTGGCGTCGTATTCATTCAGGATGCCAGCTTGGTGGCTGATCCGACCAATGTTGTTAGCACTGCAGACCTGAGCGCTGCATATCTCGATGCAAGCAACAACGGCGGCAAGACCACTACTGCAACTCTGAACATCACCAAAGTCGGCACGACTATGGAACAGCGCGAAGCAGGTTCCGGCACGATGTCAACCGCATTCGGCTGGATTGGCGGCAGCGCAAAGGGTAACGCATCCGCCGGTTACAACAACCTTCCGACCCAGAACGGAAACGCAGCAATGCTCGCAGCAGTCCAGGCAGGAACCTCGACTGCCCCGGTCATCGGCTTCGTTGACGCAGGCTATGCATTCTCCGGCAGTGTGACCAGCAATGTCACCGCATCGGGTATCTCGGTTATGGGTGTCGTAGATGGAACTCAGACGGCACCATACGTCCCGACCCACGCCAACATCAAGGCAGCACTCAAGGACTGGGTCAAGGGCAACACTCAGGGAACAAACTACCCGCAGAAGCTTACCGGTGGTCTCTACTGGATCACCAAGGGAACTGCATCCACCGCTTCAGTCAACGGTATTATTACAACCCCGGGTACCAGCGCAGCAAGCTCGGTTGTTTCCAACCTGATCAACTTCGCCAAGTCCCCGACTGAGGCAACCGCGTTCAACAACGCCGGCATGTACTCGCTCTACGACTTCGCTCCGACCAGCTAAGTATACAACCCCTAATTTTTTTCTTTTTTTACAATGAACGAAAAACCCGATCTCCACAAAGTGCTCTTTCTTTCCTGTTCCATGGTGACAGTATTAAGTGTCATCGTAATCGTCGGGTATATCCTGTTCGCCGCTGCCCCGGTGCTGGGACGGGAGGGGCTTGGTTTTATCTTCGGATCGACATGGGACTATGGATCTCACCAGTTTGGCATCTGGTCGTTTATCGTCTCAACCCTGATGGTAACCGTCGCCACCATTGTACTCGCTGTTCCGCTGGGCCTTGCCACCGCGCTCTTCCTCTCGGAGTGGGCCCCGCCATGGCTCGATCGGGTTCTCAGCACGCTCATCGAACTGCTGGTGGGGATACCATCAGTCGTGTACGGTATCTTCGGCTTTTTTGTCCTGCGGAGTTATTTCAGTGATTTCATCAACCCTTTCATAGGAAATACACTTGGTTTTATTCCCTTATTCAGGTATGATAATAATAACGGGATAGGCTTCCCGCTGGCAGCCACCGTCCTTGCCATCATGATCCTCCCGACCATCGTCGCCCTCTCCCGGGAGGCAATGCGCGGGGTGCCCGCGGAGCTGCGGGAAGGTTCGGCTGCGCTCGGGGCAACGCAGTGGGAGACCATCCGGCACCTTGTTCTTCCGGCATCTCTCTCCGGGATCATCACCGGCCTGATACTGGGCATCATGCGCGCGATGGGGGAGACCATGGCAGTCGCGATGCTTATGGGAAATGTAAGCAGTACTCCGACATCGTTTTTCAATCTGGGTGAACCGATGACCGCCAAAATTCTCCTTGATATCGGCTATTATGTGGTCGAGCCCGAAGGCAGGAGTGCGCTCTTTGCCATAGGGGCAGTTCTCATGATCATGGAAATCGGGTTCGTTGTTGCGATCCACATCATCAGTGACCGGCTCAAAAAACGATTGGAAGGCGCCATATGAATTTCCGCGCACTCAAAGGGACAATCATGATGGCGATCTGCGGAGCTGCTGCGCTCTTTGCCGCAGGCATGCTCCTGTACATTCTCGTGGTGATCTTCCTGAAAGGGGTGGCATCCCTGAAACCGCATTTTATCCTGTTCTCTGAGATCAACACCGGGATGGGGCTCGGGACCGGGGTCGGGAATGCCATTGCCGGCACTATTCTTCTCGCGGTCATATCCACTATCCTTGCAATCCCCTTCGGGGTCGGGACCGCGATCTATCTCAGGAAATATGCATCCGACAACCAATTCACCCGGTTCCTGCGGCTGATGATCGAGGTTCTCTCAGGCACCCCTTCGATTGTACTGGGAATATTCGGTATCGCCGTCCTTGTCATCTATCTCAAACCCCTCACCGGTGGAGAATCCCTCATCGCAGGAGCCATTGCGCTTGGCATCCTGATCATCCCGGTGATCGAACGCTCAACAGAGGATGCACTTGCGCGAGTGCCCTGCGAACTGGAAGAGGGCAGCTATGCACTCGGCGCAACCAAATGGCTGACAATCCGGGATATCGTCATCCCTTATGCCTTATCAGGGATTATCGTCGGGGCCATCCTGGGATTCGGGAGGGCAGCAGAAGAGTCTGCCGTCGTTCTCCTGACCGCAGGGTATTCCCAGTACATGCCGCAATTCAGGATTGCAGTCAACCCAAACTTTTTACTCGGGATTAAGATATATCCGCTCAATGATCTCGTCGGATCATTACCGGTATTCCTGTACACATCCTATGAAAATTCCAATGTTTTTCCCATTTCCTCCATTTTTGCTGCCGGGTTTGTCCTCATCGTCATCGTACTGTTCATCAATCTCTCGGCAAAGGCCATCCTCTTCTATGCCACGGCAACTTCGCAGGGTCATCGGAATAACAGCCTGTTTTCACTTTGCGGATCTATATCAGACCAGTTCCGCAGGAAAAAACCTAAAGAAACACCCTCGTGCACCGATGGGGAGACTGTACCTATGGCCTCAAATGAGTTGATTTCCCCGCCAGAAGAGATCCAAAAATCCGACACACCGGCAGAGACAGTACCGGATCGGCACAGTTCATCCGGTGCCGACGTACCCTCGCTTGTACCCCCGGCCATACCTCCCCAAAAACCTGTCCAACCCTGGAAAAAAATCTTTTCCATCGGTGCCAGCATACCACGGTTATCCCGCGCGCTCCATCAAGGGATACACATCCCGGTACATGAAAACAAGGAAAAGAGACCAACAGGAAACGTGACCACGTTTCATGGAACCACGGATCAACCCGGTGCCGTGCGAGATGCAAATCCGGTCACTTATGGCAGATTAAAAAATTCAATCCTGCCCTTCCTTCTCACGCTTGCCCCGTTCGCTCTTGTCGCCACATTCCTGCTCATTCTCACAATGGTACTGCCCGGCCTGTCTCCCTTCGGAGCGAACGGGCCTGCTGGTTCGCTGGCCATGCCCCTCATGGCCATCGTCCTGTGCGCCATCAGCACGGTACTTGCCCTTTTTTTAGTGCGGATCAGTACCATTTTCCTCCTGCGGCACCGGAAGGCCCGGGTCGGCAACCACGCTGCCGTGTTTGCCGCTCTTGCCGTAGGCTTCTGCCTGGTTTTCATCGGGGCCTTCATCTTTTCCTTCCATATCTTTTCACCCGGTCCGCCAGTCGGGTCGCTGGCATCCGGTGCACCCGCAGAAACCGGTATATCCAGTTTCTTTCCCTCATCAGGAAATGGCGGGCTCTCCGAAGTCAGTGGAATAGTTCAGGATAGCCTGTTTGGCTTCCTTCATTCATCAGGAACGACGGCAAATACCAACGCCCCGCCCTCATCCAACCGGAGCGCCCAACTGGCGGCATATCTGGCTTCAGAGGAGACAACTCCCGAGATAGCCGCCGAAAGTACGCCGGCACCTCTTCCCTCACCCACGCAGCCCCTCACCGCGGAGGTGTCATCGACCGGACCTGCCGTTCCGGTCAAGAACGCGCTCAACCTGGGCGAATCCTACTGGTACGGCGACAACAACCGCCCGTGCCTGGTGACGATTTACAACGTAACGGTCCTGCCGTTCTATTTCTATTGGGATATGGACTGGAACCGGTTCGTCCGGGTGACACCGGTCTCAAGCGGCGACACGTTCCTTGTCATCTTCATCCGCATCGAAGACACGGGGAATATGAGCGCCATTGTACCATCGGCAGATGAGTTCAACGTCACCTACAATGGCCAGTCCTATTTCCATGAACCGTATTTCGACACGTCTGTCCTCGACCAGAACGAAATTAATATTTACACCGCGAATTTCAACGCCATGCCATACCAGTGGATCCGTGAAATCGGGCAGCAAAAACGGGACTATGCGTACCTGACCGGATATAACATCTTCGCGCAGAATACCACCGTCGTGGAAAATTATACGGCCAATAGTGCTATCCCTCCCCCCAGTGCCTCAAACCCCAATGGCGAGGGCTACTTCATCAAGCCCGGGAGCAGCAATGCCATTGACGGCTACCTGATCTACGAAGTCCCTGGTTCAGCTGAGGCGGATCTCAGGGACACGTATCTCCAGGTCTCCTTCAATAGTTTCAGCCCGACCCAGTGGCGCCTGATAAAATAAGCGGGGGCCATCCGGTCAGGATGCGATCATAAGCAGCACGGAGGACCCGGAGTCCGGCCATATCCAGGATAATCGCAGTAAAATCGGGGGGAAGGAGAGAAAACTGCTACCATGTAGATCTCTATATTCTCAATTCAAAAAATATATTTTAACTGACTGCATAATAAATTGACAGATACCGGATTTTCAAAAGAATAGAAAAGAAATATAGGGTTACTGCATGGCATACCAGGGACTGCATTTCACAAAAAGGATGGTACCTGTGCCATTTCGCGATGTACCGTTTTTGAGGAATATCACGAAAATTAAAATTCCCCGCATCAGGAAAAAGATCCGGATCCCCCTCATCATCGGGATGGTGATACTCTTTATTGCGCTCGGGATGTATTTCCACCTTGTACCAGGCCCCGGCAGTCTCGTGCACCTGTTTGACCCCAAAGTTACTGCAGGCCCTGTCCAGTCCGTAGCGGATGCAGGTGCATCTCTCAACACGCCACTGGCAACCCCCCTTATCGCTGACTGTTTAGCCTCACCCGGGCTTTGGTCAGACCCGCTTTCCGTACAGTTCTTCGATATGAGCCGGAGTGATCCAACGGCATGGTTGTGGGATTTCGGTGACAATACGACATCGATCGTCCAGCACCCGGTTCACGAATACTCAAGGCAGGGCATCTATAATGCAACCCTTACGGTCACATGGGGGGATGGGGCAAGCAGAACCACTACCGCATACGATGTGCTGGACACCCGGAAGGACGCCGAAACATCCGTGCTTGTCGACACAATCCGCGATGGAATTATATCGAAAGGTTCGTTTTTGTCCTTCGTATCAACAGATAACAATTCGTCTGTGACCGTGAACGGCATCAGAACGCCACTGCCCGCGGGATCCATCGTGAAGATCCGGGCTGATTCGGACACCACCGGGACCATCACGCTCCGCCACGGGAACATCCTGAGCTGCAGTCTTACCGATGCCACCCTGTTTATGAACGGCACACAGGCAGCCATGGGCAGTTTCGGCGACTGTGAAGTCCCGGCACTCCGGAATTATCATGCAAACCTCTCCTTTGCCATTGAACCGACAACCGGGGAGGTACGTCAGATCCTTATCAACGACAGCAAAATCCTCGCTGGGCCGGAGAACTCCTATATCGTCGTCACAGAGGATACGACGGATATCGGGAACGACCTTACCTTAGTGGCACTTCCCGGGTATTACGAGGGAAGCGCGACCCGGTACACAATCTCGCCTGCCCTGATAGCCGGTTTTATCCCCCCATCCGCAGAGGGAAATGCCCCGCTCAACATCTCGTTTATGGATCGCTCGGCCGGCTCTCCGGACACCTGGTCATGGGATTTCGGCGACGGCACCGGGTCTTCAGAACAGAATCCGATGCATCTCTATACATCCCCAGGGACATATGCGGTGACCATGACAGTAAAAAACGGTGACCAGACCGATAGGGCCGTAAAAGAGGACGCGGTTATTGTAACGCCGCCCCGGGTTGTAGCTAACTTTTCAGCTCAGCCGCTCGAAGGCGTGGTGCCCCTCACCGTCAGGTTTACCGATCAATCCACCGGGTCCCCAACGGCGTGGAACTGGACTTTTCAGGAAACCTCGTATAACCTGAGTTTCTATACCAACGGCACCACCGTTTACGACACCATAACTGATCAGAACCCGCTGGAAACCTTCACGGACCCTGGAACCTATAACGTCTGGCTGACGGCTAACAACATCTACGGAAGCAGCGACGTGTTCAAACCCCAGTATATCACGGTTACTCCTTCGCCGTACAATGATTCAACCGATGATATTGTCGTCAAGACGGCAAAACCCGGCTATCTCGAACAGGATTCAAGCGCACAGTTTGTCGTCAGCAACACGCCCGCCACAATTACCATCAACGGAACATACCGGGAACTGCCCAAAGGTGCAATCGTGCGGTTCGTGGCAGGCAGCGACCAGCAGGGCGACATCACCATTGACAGCAACAGGATCCTCAAATTTGCTTTCCCGGACATCGCGGTCTATGTGAATGGTGATCTGATCGATCAGGGCACGATTGGCAGTATTTATATTCCCTCGATGGAACAATTCCAGACGAATCTCACGTATTACTTCCAACCGAAATCAGCCCAGACCTACGAGGCTATCAAGGGGCAGCAGTATCTTTCCGATCTGGACAATGCCTGGATCCGAATTTACAACCTTGGTTTGAACGAACAGGGATCGCTCTCCCTGATATCAGGGACAAACTCAACTTATATTGACGGTGCCGATAACCAGACCGTCCAGGACTGGATTTTACAATAAAAGGTGGTTGCACCAAAAGCCACCAAAAAATCAAAACAACTATTCGAGGGGTTTTGAAAAGGAGAAAAATTTTTCCTGGCATTACGTTTTTCGCCCGGTGATTTACTCCACATCCAAACATAAGATACTAAGGTGAGGTTATAGGTAAGAGTTCGGCGACAACCGCACAAACCAGAAAGTACAATCACAGAAAAGATACACCGATGCAGTCGCGATCGGCGAAAGAACGATAAAAAGATTATTGGTGCTGCTGCAGGATTTGTGCCGTTGCAGTGATATTTGAAAGTGCTGCATCGCCATCTTCAACAGAAGATAATGCCCGGGCCTTTGCATCCATAGCAGCCATGCGCAGTGAGTCATCCCAGTAATCAGGATCATCCGGGGTCAGGTACCCGCCGAAATCCCGGTTATAATCAATGAAGTGCTGCTGCGCATTGCTCATATCGATGGAATATATCTTCATTTCCTGCGCCAACAGGCCGCTGATGCGGGGGGTATCCGTATCACTTCCGAAATCAAGGGATGCAATATCTGTAGTGAACAGATCGGTAGCAGAACCAAGTGCCTTAGTGCTGGTATCCCACTGGTCAAGGATCTGCCGGTCCGTTTCTACATTCTCCCGCAGCAGCCCGATATCGGGATGGTCGCTGACAATCTCCTGGTTGTAGGTATCAAGGTTACTCCCCATCCGGGTGAGATCAGAACGCACCTGATCGCTATATGCTCTCTGCTGATCTGCCCAGGTGTTATAGTCCTGGATGACCACCGTCGTATTGTGGGTATCACTCATCCGGGGAGTTGTGCAGCCGGCGGTTAAAAGAGTGCACCCTGCCAGGAAAAGAAGAAGGAAAAGCGCACAGGATCGTTCCATCATCAATAACTATAGGGACGGCATTTTCTTCAATCTTTCTCCTGTTTTTAAGGAAAAATCCGGAGCCATTCAGGGAACTTCTCATAAATAATGAGGGCAGATAATAGAATGATTTAAGACTATAGTAAATGAAATAAAAATATGTATAAATTGGGGGCTCTGGCGTGTCTCTTCGTCGTAATGCTGGTTGGGGCATGCGGGTGTTCTGTCGTACTTCCCGGAAACAAGCCCGGCAGGAGCAACCCCGACGCTGCCGGCCACGTACATCGCAGGGGAAAGTGCACCCTCCACGCAAAGTTTCACGGTGACCCCAACCCAGACACCAACGGAAAACGTATCAGCAAATATTGTAGGAGCTCAGGTCAACATGACTCTTACAGAAACACCCGTCGCCTGTAATGGGGGGACATGCACGAGCGGTACGACCAATGGTAATCGGTACCG
The DNA here is from genome assembly GCA_963805035.1 of uncultured Methanoregulaceae archaeon. Taxonomy (GTDB): domain Archaea; phylum Halobacteriota; class Methanomicrobia; order Methanomicrobiales; family Methanospirillaceae; genus Methanoregula. The sequence continues at coordinate 93,298 of CAWDSU010000012.1, forward strand.
CCATAAGCGCCCCCGTAAGCGCGTTTTTATCGAATGTAACCATGGTCTATTTTAAACAAAATCCATTCGTTGCAGTTCAATTCAATGCTGCGACGAATACCCCCCCCTATTCATGGATGTGGTCGTGGACTGGCGGGACTTTAAGTTACGTAAGTGACCCAACTCTTGTTCTCGTATTTAACAAATACGGTTATTATACGGTGTTTCGTACAATTACAAACACGCTGGGAGCATCCAGCAATTCAACAACAATCTCTGTTTGTCCTCTTGTTGCATCGTTTACCACGAGCCAGGCAACAGGTCTTGTGCCGCTTACGGTTCAGTTCATCGATAAATCAACTGATCAGCCGACATCATGGTTATGGAACTTTGGCGACGGAGGGTACCTCAACTCTCCAGAATCCGACGCACACATACACAGCCTCAGGAGTTTATACGGTCAGACTGGACGCAAAGAATAATCTGGGCCCATGCTGGAATACGAGCACGATCTCGGTTTCACCATTGGTTGCATCTTTCACCCAAAACCTGACGTCAGGCCTTGTGCCACTGACGGTCCAGTTTAACGACCGTTCAACTGATAAACCCATCTCATGGTTATGGAACTTCGGCGATGGGGGGACTTCTACCCTCCAAAACCCGGTTTACACGTACATGAATTATGGAACTTATACCGCAAATCTGATCGCGTACAACGGTTACGACGAGCCGATGAGTTCCCCTGATATTCTGATCACGGTTAATTCGTTCCCTTCAGTCAACTTCGCTGCAAGCCCGACAGCGGGCAAGCCCAATACAACAGTAATCTTCACCGACCAGAGCAAAGGCTTCCCCAGCCCCACATCCTGGTACTGGGACTTTGGTGATGGGTTCAACAGCAGACTACCAGAACCCGTCGCACCAATATGTCAGTTCCGGGTTGTATAATGTCAATCATTCTGCAACTAATTCGCAGGGGACCAATTGGATGAATCAAACCGCTTTAATCGCCATATCATCATGACACCCAAAACGTTTGCAGGTAGGATTTTATCATTTTTTAGGAAAGGAGATCCTGATACTACCCCGGAGGATATCCATACCGATAAACATGATTCTCCATCAGACATACCTGAAGAAAGTTCCGTACATGATGATTATGGCCCGGAACAGGGAGTGATAACAGACCACCCTGAAAACCGGGCCTTCGTTTCACGTATACAGAACTTATTTAAAAGCAGGATTTTATTATTTTTTAGGAAAGGAGATCCTGATACTACCCCGGAGGACATCCATACCAATAAACCCGGATTCCCCTCAGACATACCTGAAAGAAACCCTGCTCTTACGGAGCGGGGCCCGGAGTCCGAAGAGATATCACTCCATCCCGACAGCCGTGCATTGACCTCACGACTACAAAAGTTCATCCTGTATTTTATCGAACCGGAACTGGAACCGGAAATGGGAGCTGGTGCACTCCCGAAACCTGCCGGAGAAGAACCCAAAGAAGTTCCTCCGGTACCATTCGTACAAAAGATAGGGTCGCTGTTTAACTCCTTGAGATCACTTGGCCCGAAGTTTATATCGTTTTTCATAGAACCCGAAGAAACAATGACGTCACAGGATCTCGGTTCTCAACCGGAACTGGTTCCACCCGTTGTTGAACCAAGCCCACCAGCTGAGGTTAAGCCTAAATATCCTTTGTTCGTGCAGAAGATCCTGTCGGTATTTGCATCCCCGGTACAAAAGGACATTCAAACCCTTGATTTCGATCCCGGGGTGCTTGGCACCCCTTCCCTTGAAGGCTCGCTCCGTGATGTCAATGTCACGTATCCGATCGATCCCCCGTACCAGTTCATCCATATCGAGTACAGCAAAAAAGACGGGGCCCTCGTCTACAACGTCGTGGAACCGCAACTCTCTGAGGACGAAAAGATCGCGCTTGACATTATCGAAAATGCCTTTGAGAAACTGGTGAGCACGAACATCGAAATCATCGAGGGAGATCGGCGGACCGAATATCTCCGGGAACGGTTCTATTCCCTCGTCCACATCTTCGGGCTCAAACTATCAGAACATCAGAAAGAACGGATGTTCTTCACCCTCAAAAGGCAGTATCTCGGGTACAGCCGGATCGACAGCATGATGAAAGATAAATACATCGAGGATATCAGCTGCAACGGTTCTGATATCATCCTGTACGTGCAGCACCGTATTTACGGCTCTCTGCGTACCAATGTGAAATTCGGCGAGGTTGAACTCAACAATTTTGTCTTAAAACTCGCGCAGGTGGGGGGCAGGCATATCTCGCTCCTCCAGCCGATCCGGGACGTCTCGCTCCCGGACGGAAGCCGTGGGAACCTTACTCTTGGCGGGGAAGTAACCAAGAAAGGGTCGACGTTTACCATCAGAAAATTCCGTGCAAACCCTATCTCGCCCATCGAAATGATGGATTACCACTCGGTCGATGCGATGGAACTGGCATACCTGTGGATTCTTATGGAGTACAAGCGGTCGATCCTCGTATCAGGAGGAACTGCGACCGGTAAGACCACCTTCTTAAACGTCCTGTGCAGTTTCATCCCCCCTGAATATAAGATCGTCTCCATCGAAGATACCGCAGAACTCAACCTGTTGCACCCCAACTGGATCCAGTCCATCACCCGGGCCGGGTTTGGCAGTTCCGAGTCGTCGTCATCGTCATCTGTATCCGGGATAAGCGGTGTTTCCTCTAAAACCCCGGGGATATCTCGCTCTATGACCTGCTCGTCGCAGCACTGCGGCAGCGCCCCGAGTTCATCATTGTGGGCGAAGTGCGCGGCGGCGAGGCGTTCACGCTTTTCCAGGCAATTGCCGTGGGGCATGCGGCTCTCGGGACCATCCATGCCGGCTCCATGGATGAACTTCTCGCCCGCGTAGAATCAAACCCCATGAACGTTCCGCGAAGCCTCTTTTCCAACCTTGATGTCGTCATCTTCCCCATGCTTATCATGAAGGGGGAGCGGAGCGTACGGCGGCTGGCAACTATCATTGAGATGCTGGAACTCGACCGGGACTCGGGAGATCTTATCACGAACACGGCTTTCAAATGGCTGCCTGATGTCGACGAGTTCCAGTACCAGGGCCGGAGTTTCCTCTTCGACAAGATCAAGGACACCCACGGGGTAAGCAAGGATGTCCTCAACCAGGAACTCAAGGACCGGACGGCATTTCTCCTCTGGCTGCAGGAAGCAGGGATCCGGGAGTACAGTGAGGTAACAGAACAGATCCGGGCATATTACCGGGACAAGCCCGCCGTTATGAAACAGGTCGGGGGTCTATCGGAAATTGCAGGATAGTGCTTTCGTTTCCGGGAGATCGTCTTTTCAGCCCGTTCAACACTTCGCTGAAACGGTTTATGAGATCTAAAAGGGAAGAGGGGATCTGCTCCCCCATTCCTGTATTGAGCAAAACGCAGGAGAAGGCAATCATCACTGTGGTATTTTATTGACAACTGTTGCCGGTATTATTATAGGCGACAGCGAGCTCAATGGGAGATAATTGCCCGGAGACGACTTTAACGTACCAATACCGCCGGTGACACAGGAGGTGAAATGGTTATACCGTTGCCATTACGTGTGGTGTCCTGCATAGTTACTCAGCGTCAGGTTACCGAACTGATGGTTTTACTCCACGATATAGTTCACGATGGCAGCGGGTGACGTTATTTCCATTGATATTCACTGAAGTTAACAACTATCTGGTTGTTTGTGAAATTGAATGCACTCTCAAATTGGCCGGTGGCAAAAATTGCGAATCGGCCGGGATACTGATATAGTTTGATGTTGCCATCATACCGGTGTTATCGGTGACCGTGAGATTCACGCAGAACGGCCCGTCACTTGGCGGGTTATACCGGGTAACTTTCCCTGTTGTATAATTGGCGGGGTTTATAAAGTTGCCGCCGCAGCTACCTCCTGTAGGCGAAGCATCCACGATGCTCCAGTTCCATATACTGATGGTGTTATCCGAGGTGGATTGCGAACCGTCCAGTACCAGTACATCCCGTTGCAATACTCCGAGATTTTCTGTTGCGATACTGGACTGGACAACGGGGTTAGGGGGTTTGAATGTTTGTTCAAAGAAGTTATTGAGTGACGTCATGATCATGATCTTGACCTGATCATGGGTACCGATGACCATGGGAGAATTTGGGAACCCATCGGTAAAATTGATCTGGATTTCCTGACTCTGGGTTCCGGGGATGTCCAGATTAAAGGTACCTATGGAGGATTGATTATACGATTGTTGTTGCGGTAGGCCGTTGAGTGTTGCATTGATCACGGTAATATTTTTGGCATATTGTGGGTTGCCTGATCCGGAGCTTGATACGGCAATAGCGACAATATCAACATCGTCAGTATTCAGGTTCACCAGATGAAGAGTGACTGAACTCCAGTTTCCTGAATTTGTAATGTTAAACGGGGTCTGGTTCCAAGAGACGGGGTCGTTTTGGAAATTCACGCTGGAGAACTGTACATTCTCGGCTTTTACCGCTGCAAGATGTGACTGCTGGGTCATCGCAGCTTTTTGCATTTGCGAGACCATGACCGCAAGAGCGGCAGCGGCAGTCACAGTTATAAGGATGAGCAGAAGTGTCCCGATGATAACTGAAACGCCCTGATCGTTCAACGGCCGGGTCATGGAATATCATCAGGATATTAGTGATTCTTGGTTAAATTACTTACTTATTTTTTATATATCTGACTATACCATAGTCCCATATCTCTATATTTATTCTCTATCCACTTTAAAACAATCTAATCCGGCCGGGGGCTCTGTCAAATTTTCGACAGGTTGTCATTTTTCTTCGGAGTGTTAAATCTCAGAACTGCCGGCAACTTGACAGAACCAGCTGAGATCTCGTTTACATACTCGAACCAAGTTTGCACCTAAAGCGATGCCAGGATGCTACTTTAGGTGCAAAGCCGCCGCGCAGAGAAAATGTATATATATAATATAAATTAAGTATATATCTAATCTCAAAACTCTATTCACATGGTGCGAGCTGTTGAGAACTGGATGGAAACGACGCATATTGACCTCACCGATATCGCAGCGCTCCGCATGGGGCTGTCCCGCACCCAGCGGGAGGTTCTCTTGAGGAGTATAATGGTACCAGACCGGTGGGGTATGCTTGATAAGATACGGCATTACATGCCCCTTTGCTCCGTCTTCGCTGGTGAGCTAACACGGGATGCAATCCGCACAGTACGAGGTGCTCCCCGTGAGACGATCGGGCTGGAGAAACTCGCTTACGCGATGCATTTCCTGCAGGATTCAGGAAATCCATGGCATGCCCGCCCGCTCCTGCCATCGTGCCAGAAAAATCATTCCGTTTATGAAGACTATGTCGCACGGAATATGAGGGCCGGGTTTTGCTTCCGCCACTCACTTATGCATACACCAGACAAAGGGACCATTTATCCCCAGTTTACGCAGCGGATAGGGGATGGCGCTGCACACCTTGCCTGGCAGGCCGTACAACATTTCCCATTCCTCGATGCCTGCATCCGTACCGACCCGTCATGGCAGCAAAACGAAGAGGTTGCAGGAATAACCCTCTCCCTCCTGCGCGCGTGCCTGCAGATGTGCGAGACCCAGATACATTCATTTTCAATCCGGGCTGAATCGCAGGTGTTTCGGCCTATCCGCCTGCCTGTCGCGGTGACCTGGACATTCATTGGATCTGACAGGCGAAGACTTACCACCTGATATCCGGTGAGCCAAGTGAATTACTACAGATAGGTTGGAGAGTTGATGGGATCTGTGTTTGTATCGCCCTTAAACTGGGGCCTTGGCCACGCATCACGGGATGTTCCGATCATCCGCGAGCTGCTCCGTCACGGGCATGAGGTCACCATAGGTACGAGCGGAAACGCGCTTGCATTCTTGAAAAAAGAGTGCCCGGAATGCAGGTTTATTCAGTTCGAGGATTACCCGGTCCCCCACAATAACGGGAGAATCTTTTTACCGACTTATACGGCATATATCCCCACTCTTATCGATGCCTACCTTTCGGAACGCAAAAAAGCAGAGAAAATATTCTCACAAAACACGTTCAATCTCATTATCAGTGATTCCCGTTCAGGTATATTTTCAGAACAGGTACCCTCGATCCAGATCACACACCAGCCTGCACCAGAGCCTGCCGCTGATTGCATGGCCGCTCGAACTGCTTGGCGTGTATATACAGGCTGACGCGTTTTCCAAGTTTGCCAGGATCGTGGTGCCCGACAACCCTCCGAACCGGGGAGCGCTCGCGGGAAAACTCTCCCGGACCCTTGTCTCTGCCCTTCGCGATCAGATCTACTATTGCGGGATAATGGCAAGTGTCAGAAAAGAACCAGTGAAAAAGGATATCGATTACCTGATCGTCATCTCGGGAATGGAGCCCCAGCGTACGGCGCTTGAAAAGATCCTCATGCGGCAGATCCCGCACCTTCAGGGCAGGAAAGTGGTTCTGCTCGGAAAGCCTGCCACAGACCAGATCCGGACATCAGAAGATGGAACCAGGATCTACTCATTCATTTCAAGCGAGGAAAAATCCCGGCTCATGTCACGGGCGCGGTTTATTATCTGTCGTTCCGGGTATACCACGATGATGGATATCGCTGAGGCGGGGCTGAAAAACGGGCTCTTTATTCCGACACCCGGCCAGTGGGAACAGGAGTATCTCTCCCGGTATTATGAGGACGAGGGATGGTTTTTCTCCCGGAGCCAGTATGGTCTCCGGCTCGCCCGGGACATCCCCGGGGCAGCCGGTTTCTCCGGGTTTCCCGCGATGACCACCACAGAAGAGAACGTACACCGGCTGTACCGAAAGGTGCTATCGGAATATCTCTGATAGGGGAGTGCTACAATGATGCAGGAAAGTTCCCATGAAAGCAATCTTCAGGACCTGGACAGTGGAGTGCCGGTGGCTCTGGCCTCTCGTACAATGGATAAACTCGCTCTTACCTGGAGCATCGGCATCGGTGTAGGGTACGCATTTCTGGTCTCATTCATCTGCTGGATCGGGTACCGATGTTTTCTCATCTATACTGCATACCAGACAGGAGATTTTCTGTTCATCGTTACCGAACTGAAAACGGATCTTTTTATCAGTACCGTATATTTTGGCATCGCGATAATCCTCCAGAAAACGGGATATATCTGATACCAGAGGAACGAGTTTTTGGGTCGGACCTTCCCTGGTTTTCTCAGGTTAATAAAAAGAATGCACACATCTGGTGGTTCTGTTGCGTCTGCGGTTGATGACTAATATTTCACCTCGTTGAAATTCTCCAATCAACCGTCAACGCAACAGCACCTAATCCCCGGGGCGGCCGGGATAAACGCCCCGCCTTCGCGATAAGCAAGATTGATGTCAGGACAGCGCCCATATACCGGGCATGAAACGAGGGCAGATTCTGGGAATGCTGGCACTTCTTCTGGTATGTGCCGTTACCGTCATTCCCGCCATGGCAGCAAACGTGACCGTGACCACCACGCATGATGTCGCCACGGACTACTATAACTATGGCGGGCTTGCACTGGAAGCCGGAAACTATTCTGATGCGATTGCATACTACGACCAGGCACTCGGGTCGAATACGACAATGATGAACCTGGCCGGTGCGCTCCTCTACGTCTACCAGGATAAATCCTACGCGCAGATCAAGATGGGCAACTACACCGGCGCACTAGCGACTCTCGACGCCGGCCTTGCGGTGTACCCCAATGACGAAAATCTCCTGAACAACAAAGGTTATGCCCAGTACAACCTCGGGAATTATGCGGATGCAGTAACCTCCTACGACCAGGCGCTCGCGAGCGATGCGAATTTTACTACCGCCCTGATCAACAAGGGAGACGCGCTGGAAAAACTGGGGAACTACCATGACGCCGTAACGGCCTATAAAGCGGCGCTCGCAAGCGATCCCGGCAACACCGCAGCAACTACGAAGCTTGCCGGGGCAGAGAAGGCCGCCGCTTCCGCCCTGCCGTATACCCTGATCGTCCTTGCTGTCGTGGTGGTCGTCATTGCCGCCGGTGTCGCGTACTATGTCACGAGAAAGACACCCGCTGGCGGGAAGGCAGCGAAAAAACCGGATAAAAAAGCGGCAAGAAGAAGAAGTGAGTGGCGGGCAAACCGCTTTTTCCTTTTTTGGTGAACCAGGTATAAACCAACCGGGTTCAACCCGGAATTACGGGAACCTGTAAGAAAAGTACCGAGGTCTCCCCACCATGATGGCTCCTCCGGGGCACGCAGGGCAGGGAGTTTTTTAGCATTTTTAGTTCCCGATTGACCAAGGATCTGTCTCATTGATGGGACGGCGGTCGTGCCCGATGGGAGAAAGTATGGGTCATGTGGGGTGTGAAAATAATGAATGTGGTGGTTTTAAGGGTTAAGATAAAGATTGGATATAATTAAGAAATGTATAATGGTGCAGCAGATATCAATACAAGAATTTATAAATGAAACCACTGGTGGAGACTTGTGACCCGACAGGATTTACTGATTATTAGATGTCTGATACTGTTTTTTATCTTCGCCTTTGTTCTCCCTGCTGCTGCGGATACCCCCACAGCTACACCTTCTCCTACCGTTATAGCTACAACTGCAACGACAGAAGTGCCTGCGACGGTTGCAACCACAACACCTGCGGCAACTGTAGTCCCTGTTGATACAACTGCCTCCCTTATCAGCGAGAACTCCACTCCTTCAGCAATGATAAATGCCACCGGTGGGGAAGATTCAGTAACACCCCCTGTCATCGTCTCTTTCCCGAATACATTTTATTCATCTACACCCGCACACAATCCTGAAAAATTCCCCCCAACAAACAAAATTAATTTTTCAGTGATTAGTGGACAAGCAAATGTAATCGATACGAACAATCTTACGGAAGGCCAGAAAAAAATGTCAACTGCCCTCCTGCTGGTATCACACCCCGAGATTCAGACAAACTCTCTGAACCGAGGCGCACCCCAGTTATCGTTAATGACAAAAAATGTCTCGATAAACAATGAAATTCAGAAACTAACTTCCAGCGCTGGCAAGACCCCCTCCGGGGAACTTATATATGTGTACATATACGTCAAGCCCGGGTATTCCACGCACATTATCGATCCCTATGTTTATGAGGTTCCGAACCGGGATGAAGAGAATAATTTCGCCGTTGCATGGGTGGATATCAATAAACTTGACACCGTCGCTGCTGTTGAGGGATACGACTTATCAGAGAAGTCATTCCCCCGGTTGTCAATATCGGTTCAGTGACAACGCAGGGGGACACGGTCCTTAATACCGCGAATGTCCGCTCATTATATGGGTATTCCGGTTCCGGCATGAAGATCGGAGTTATCTCTGATGGTGTTGATCATCTTTCAGAATCTGTTGCAACCGGTGATCTTCCAAGTAATGTCCGTGTGCTGAGTAATACCATTGGCGGGGATGAAGGTACGGCCATGCTGGAAATAATCCACGACATGGTTCCCAATGCTACGTTGTATTTCCATGATTCTGGTTCCAACACAGCGGCATTTGATGCAGGTGTTGATGACCTCATATCGAATGGATGTACCGTGATCTGCGACGATATAGCGTGGCTACAAGAGCCGTTCTTCGAGGATGGAACCGTTGCATCACATGTTGAGTCCGTATTATCCAAGTATCCGATCGTATATATCTCAGCAGCAGGCAATGAAGCGCAGGATCACTACCAGGGAACTTTCTATAATTCGGGGTACTGTGCGAGTGGGTATTGTCTCAATGATTTCAGTAGTGGGACCAACCCCAATTACGAAAGTTTGTATGTTAACCTTCCCGTAGGTTCAAGTGTTCTGGTTGTATTAGAATGGAATGACAAGTTCGGGCAATCCGGAAATAATTACGACCTCTTTCTTTCTGACTATTCCTCTGGGAATATTCTGACAGATTCAACCATCCCTCAAACCGGAACTGGCGATCCTCTGGAATATCTATTCTATACCAACACAGGATCAACAACAATTACCGGTAAAATTGATGTAATGAAAAGTCCCAGCGCTGCTGTAAAAACATTGGGGGTCTATATCTATCGATTCAATGGCGCCTCCTCTTATTCCAATAATATTATAGCTGCGGGTTCCATTTATGGGCAGACAGCGGCGCCGGATGTGGTTTCTGTCGCTGCAATGGACTATAGTACTCCATCTACAATCGAGCCTTTCTCATCACTCGGACCGGTCACGATTACCTACCCGTCCCCAGTAACCCGTGTAAAACCAGATATTTCCGGGGTGGATGATGTGAGTATATCTGGTGCAGGCGGATTTGAGAATCCCTTCTCCGGCACCAGCGCAGCAACACCGGGTATCGCGGCTATCGTTGCACAAATCTGGGGGGCACATCCTTATCTGACTCCCGCTCAAGTGCGGAATGCACTCTACACGTCCGCTGTTGACCTGGGAACCCCGGGAAAGGATACAACATTCGGGTACGGACGGGCAGATGCATTGGCAACGGCAATCGCAACATATATACCTCCCCCGACCGTCACCAATCTCTTACCGACCGCCGGCCCGATTGCCGGCGGCACCTCAGTAACCATCACCGGAACAAGCCTTACCGGAGCGACCGCGGTATCCTTTGGCGGCGCAGCTGCTACCCAGGTGACGGTAGTCAACGCTACCGCAGTCACCGCGACTACCCCGGCCCATGCAGCCGGAACTGTAGATGTCACCGTCACTACACTTGGCGGCACATCCGCAAAGTCATCATCTGATCAATACACTTATGCAGCAGTCCCGACTGTCACCAGCCTCTCACCGGCAACCGGCCCGATTGCCGGCGGCACCATCATAACTATTACCGGGACAAGCCCTTACCGGAGCGACCGCAGTATCCTTTGGTGTCACCGCGGCAACCTCGTTCGTGGTTGTCAACGTTACGACAATCACAGCAACTGCCCCGGCCGTTATTGCCGGAACTGTAGATGTCACCGTCATTACACCTGGCGGCATATCCGCGGAATCGTGCAGCATGACAAATACATGTATGCAAGCAGTCCCGACTGTCACCGGCATTTCACCGGTAGCTGGCCCGATTGTCGGTGGCAACGTATATAACCATCACCGGGACTGCCTTTACCGGAGCGACGCGGTGTAACCATTGGCAGCAAACCGGCATACCCATGTACAGAGGTCAAGCGCTACTGCGGTCACCGCAACTGTCCCGGCCAATACAACTGCCGGAACTGTCGATGTCACTATCACCACACCTGGCGGCACATCCGCAGTTGTCCCAGCCGACCAATTTACATATCAGGCACCCCCGACTGTCACCGGCATTTCACCGGCAGCCGGCCCGACTGCTGGCGGCACCGTGATCACCATCACCGGAACAGACCTTACCAATGCGACCGCGGTAACCTTTGGCAGCACAGCTGCTACCCATGTGACGGTTGTCAACGCTACCGCGGTCACTGCAACCGCCCCGGCCCATGCAGCCGGAACCGTAGATGTTACTATCACCACACCCGGCGGGACATCCGCGAAGTCATCTGCCGACCAATACGCCTATGTGGCACCCCCGGCCGTCACCGCGGTGGCACCGGCAGCAACACCGTGGTACCGGAACGCGACCGTCCTGTTCCTGATCACCGGCACGAACTTCGTGCCCGGCCAGACAACCGTGACATTCAGTTACCCGTCGAATGGAACAGCGCTGAACCCGGCCGGGTTCACGGTGAATACCGTCACGGCAACGACGATCAACGGGTCGGTTGTGGTTCCGCTTAATGCTCCGACCGGGACGTGGAATGTCAGTGTCACGACACTTTATGGAGGGCAGGTCTGGAAAGCCGCTGCTTTCACCGTCAGCAATTTCCCGGCACCGACCATCACCTCGGTCACCTATCCCCCCGGGAACATTGGCACAACGGTTCTCTTCACCATCACCGGGACGAATTTCCAGACTGACAGTACGAAAACAAGCGTGACAATCTACAATGATGTCACGAATACCGTGCTGCCCACCACCGTACTCTCCATAATGCCAACGACGATTATTGGCAGTGCCACGATATCCAGTTCGACACCGGCCGGTGCCTACAATGTCAATGTAACCACCGTGGACGGAGGCACTGCCAGCAGGCCCGGGTCATTTACGGTCGGCTTCGTGGGAATACCGACCATCACGTCCCTTACACCGGTCTCCGGTTTCCTGAATACGACGGTTAACTTTACCGTGACCGGCACCAGCTTTGAACCGGGCAGCACTGTTGTCGCATTCACAAACCAGACCACCAGCCAGACTCTGACCCCCATCTTCTACAATGTGACCAGCTCCACCCAGATCAGCGGCAACGTCTCAATACCTTTTAATGCACTGTCGGGCCCCTACCGGCTTGACATAACCACCACGGATGGAGGGGTCGTGAACAAGCCCAACGCGTTCACGGTGAACGCGTTCACGGCACCAACAATCGCGTCCATTACACCGACAACACCGTGGTACCGGAACGCGACCGTCCCGTTCCTGATCACCGGCACCAATTTCAAATCGGGCCAGACGACCGTCGCATTCAACTATCCGTCGAATGGTACCGCACTGAACAGCACGGTTGCGGTGAATGCTGTCTCGGCAACAACGATCAGCGGTACGGTTGTAGTCCCCTATTCCGCCCCGACCGGGACGTGGAACGTGAGTGTCGCGACCATTGACGGTGGCACGGTCTGGAAACCCGCTGCCATCACAGTGAACCAATTCCCGGCACCGTCTATTACCTCGATCACACCGGCTGCGGGAACCAAGAATAGTACAGTTTTATTCACCCTCGCCGGGACCAATTTCGAGCCGGTGGGTACATCGGTAACGATCGTTGAGGATACGTCAGGTACCGTCATGAATGCAACACTCATCAGCGTTACACCGGGATCGATTGTCGGCAACGTCACGATTCCGGGGAGTGTACCGGCCGGCCTTTACCGGCTCCAGGTAACCACGGTGGACGGGGGGACCGTCAGCAAGCCCCAGGCATTCACGGTCAACTACCTGCCTCTACCGGTAATCACAACTCTCGCCCCGGCAACCGGATACCGGAACACGACCGTTTCGTTCACCCTGACCGGGAACTACTTCCTGAACGGCGGAACGACCGTGATGCTCAGGACCGTTGGTACAACACTACCTGCTTCGACGACCTTTGTGAACACAACTACAATCCAGGGCAGCTTCATTATTCCGTCCGACGCACCAACCGGTTCCTACACGATGTATGTCATCACGACAGGTGGAGGGTTCAACAGCAAACCGAATGCTTTCAAAGTGATATAACCATAAAAATATCTCCTCCCCATTTTTCACATGCAAAAAAGTCAGAAAAGAGGTCCGAGCTCCCTTTTTAATAAATTATTTGCAGGCCGTCACGGCAAACGAAGCCGTCGTCCGGGAGAGTATCGTCTTCTCTGCATCATCAACCCGGACCTCCCCCTCGCAGAACGCGACCCGCCGCCCTTTCCGGATCACCCGGCCCTCTGCGATGATCGCGCCGTCCCGGACACCCTTGATAAAGCTCGTGGACTCGGAGATGGTCGCTATCCCTTCGGTCGTTTCAAGCATCGGGTAGAGCGCAAGCGCCATCGCCTCATCGGCAAGGGCCACAAGCATACCCCCCTGCAGCCAGCCCACGCCGTTGAGCATGTCGGGCCGGACTGCCATTTTCAGCGTGGCCCTGCCTTCCTCCGCACAGACGACCTCAATTCCCGTCAGGCAGAAGAAAGGGTTTGCGTATTTCCCGTCCTTTCTTATCTTATCCAGATAGGTCATGGTACTCCGGGCACATGTCTAGAACGGGAGGGGATTAAGGTTGCCGTTACGACCGGGAATGTACCTGTCCCAATCTATAAAAGATCCAAAACCGTAAACGGTCAACCGGTGATACCAGACATGCCTCTTTCAGCTGACGAATTCAGGAAAGGCACCGCCGGGCCAAACGGGATCGAGAGCCTGCTTGCAGCACATCCCGGCACGGCGTACTCGCTCCACGAGATCGAGGAGGCGCTCATCGGTCCCGGGATGAACCGCACAAAACATCTCGATGTGTTCATCGCAGACCTGACGCTGCTTGCCCCGCTCCTTTTTAAGGAAAAGAAGATCGAGTACCGGGTGATTGACGGGGTCCCGTACTTCCGGTGGCGGGGATAAGCGCAATTATCCCCGGGCACTTTTTTTGTTCAGCTACCGTCAGGCAGTTACCCCATCCTTAAATATCCGGCACTCCTGAAGTATGTATCATGGAAGATGCAGAACTCAGGGAAATGCTTGCCGACCTGATCTGGCTGGACGCACTGATCGCAACGGAACTCATCCAAGTGACCGAGAACACCTCTGCCATCCTGCGGAAATCACCGCCCCCCGACACCTGCCTTAAGGATCACCAGTCACTCCGGGCAACTGCGCTTGCCATCGCGGAGAAATACCATAAGGAAACGGCACTCGCCCGGCACCTGGGCAAACACCAGTAATATTATTGGCGATATCCATCCAAAGGTACAGGACTGCACCTCTGCCGGGCCGGTGATTTTTTGGGCCGGCTGATGGAGCAACGAGTTACTGCCTGCCATGTCCCCTGCCCCCGCTCCCCGGTACAGTCTGGTCATCCCTGCCTATAACGAGGAAAAACGGATCGCGTACCTTTTCGAGTCCATTACGCAGTTCGACGGGGAGCTCATCGTCGTCTGCGACGGGAGCGACCGGACCGCGGATGTGGTTGAGACCATAGCAAAGAACCGGCCTTCGCTTTCCATCCGCTGCCTGCGCTTTTCCACCCGGCTTGGGAAGGGCGGCGGTGTGATTGCGGGGCTTGCCGCGGCACAGGCGCCGCTCGTGGGGTACCTGGATGCGGACGGCTCCACCGGGATTGACGAGATATGCCGGCTCTTCGGGGAGCTTTCCTCTTTTGATGCCGTCATCGGCTCCCGCTGGGTACCGGGTTCACAGCTCGCGATCCGGCAGGGCTGGCTGCGCCGGCTGGAGAGCCGGGGCTTCAACGGGATTATCAGGGTATTGTTCGGACTCTCTTTCCACGATACGCAGTGCGGCGCAAAAGTCTTTAAAAAATCCGCGGTCGATGCTGTACTACCCCACCTTATTGCGCGGGGTTTTGAGTTCGACGTCGAGTTGATCTGGCGGTTGTCACGGGCCGGGTACCGGATCGAGGAAGTTCCTATCGTATGGCAGAACAAGGGGGATTCCCGCGTCAGGAAAGGGGACATGATACGGATGCTCACCGGTCTCCTCCGGATCCGGCTCCACCCGGGCATGCCATGATACCGGCAACCACAGACGACGAAAAAAAAGAGGCATTCAGACTGTACAATGAGGGGCAGCACCAGGAATCACTCGCGCTGTGCAACCGGCTGCTCGAAACGGCCCGGGATCCCGCTGTTGAAATCCTTGCCGCCACCAACCTGTTCTCTCTGGGAAAACTCGAGGACGCAGAGGTGTATTTCCGGGATCTCGCCCGGAGGATGCCGGAGTCATCCCATATCCACAGCTACCTTGCAAAGGTGCTCGAACGGGGGGGAAACGAGAGTGCAATTGCAGAGTACGCCGCGGCGGTCCGCCTCGATCCCGATAACCAGGATGCCCTGCGCAGCTATGCGGCCAGTCTCATTGCACGAAAGGACGAACGGGGGGCTCTCCCGGTCTTAAAACGGCTTTACCTGATCGGGAAACGGCCCGATGATCTCCGGCGCCTGACCGCCGCACTCACCCGGACCGGGTGTGCAGAAGAGGCCTGTGCCCTGTACCAGTCCCCCGGAACCGGGAAACCAAAAAGCCGGGAGTACGCCGAGGCTCTCTCTGCAGCCGGGAGGTACCGCGAAGCGGCTGACGAGGCACGGGTGCTCTACGATGAGACACACAACGCTTTGGACCTCCGGCTGTATCTTGCTGCACGGGCCCGTGCAGATGCTGCTTCTGCTCCCGGGACCTACGCATCGTTTCTCAGGGAGACCCCTGATCCGTGTATTTTTCTGGATTATGTGCACCTTCTGCAGGAGCGGGGAGAATATCTCCGGGCGCTTGCCACGGTAAAAAAACTTATCGCACTCGACAACCTGCCGCAGTACCGGCTCATCGCGTGTGAACTTTCTGCGGCTCTGGGCGATCACGCGAACGCCCTCACTGGATACGAGAATCTAATCCGGGATGAACTGGATGCTCCCTGCCCGTCAGAGGATTTCCGGCATATCCTCCGGTCGTACCGCCGGTATATCACTGCGCAGCTCCCGCAAGAGGAGGCCATCCAACGGTTTCTCGCATGTGTCCCGGGAGATACAAACGTTGTCTGTCTTGAAGAGACCGCAGAGATGTACCGTGAACGGGGGGAGGCCGGCGAGGCGCGTTCCTGGTATTACCGGGCATACCGGGCCGATTACGTAAACGGCGGCCTTTCCTATGCAGAATTCCTCGCCTCGGAGGGAGACGACCGCGAGTGCGAGAAGGTCCTGCTCTATATCCTCGCAAATGTCAGGAAACTGTCCGACCTCAGCCGGGTCGCGGCGGCCGTGACAAAAAACCATGAGACGCTTCTCCGATTGAGACGTCTCACCGGAGAACTGATCCGGCGCCTGGAGGAGCGGCGGGATATGCTGGGTTCCGATGAACGGGAGTGCCTGGCCATCGCGTACCGGAGCGCAGCCACCGCCGCGCTGTCACGCGAAGACTATGCGGCATGCATGGAGAACTGCCTCTGTGGCATCGACGTGCTCCCCCCCTATTCCCGCGAATGCATGGCCCGTGATTTTCTCACCCTGATTAACCGGACAAAGGAACAGATGCCCACCGACTGTCCGGTGATAAAGGCATCCGGCCCGCAGAAACCTGCCGCAGCACGGCGATCCGTGCAGGCCTTAATAGAGGTCATGGCGCTCTCTCTTCCCGAGCAGGAGATCCTCGCATTCCTTGCCACCCACAAGAGGGCGAGCGAAACCGACCTGCGCCGGCTGCTGGGTACCCGCCGGGTCGCCGGGATCGTAAACCTCCTGATCCGGAAGGCGAAAGCACAGGGAATTATGCTCCTGGAGAAAAAAGGAATGAGTGCGGAGGGGGAGGTCTATGAATACTGCGGAACCTGACCAGACAGACCGGCGCCGGCACGAAAGTCTCAACATCATAAACGCGCTCAGAAGGGGAACCGTCCCCGCGGACGGCCTTGAACGGGTCGTGGTCGGGCTTGATCTGGAAGAGGGCGTGATAGGTAGGCAGCTGGATTATGTAGCGGAGGGAGGAGGCGACCTCAAGTTCATCCGGGGGGACTATGGAAGCGGGAAGACGTTTTTTGTCGCCCGCGCCCTTGAGATCGCGGGCAACAAAGGCTTTGCCACCGCCCACGTGTTCGTCTCCCCCTCAGCCCCGCTCTCGAAACCAAAAGCACTCTACCAGCAGATCTGTGCCAATCTCAGGACCAGCGAGGCAGAACACGCGCTCAAGACCATCGTGGACAACTGGCTCTTCGCTGTCGAGGAACGGCTCATTTCGGCGGGCCGGGGCGGGGAAGGCGACAGCACGCTCGAAGCGGCCACGGAAAAAGAGATCGAAACAGCGCTTGCCGGTATCAGCAAGAAGAACACCGCCCTTGCTGCGGCGCTCCGTTCGTACTACCGGGCCAACAATGCCGGTGACTTCCCGACCGCACAGGCAGCCATTGGCTGGATCGCGGCAGAGCCCAACGTCGGGCGCGACTTCAAGCAGCGGGCAGGCATCAAAGGAGAGGTCGATGACACCACGGCGTTTCTTTTCCTTCTCGGGCTTGTTGAGATCATCCACGGTGCGGGATACCGGGGGCTTGCGATCGCGATCGACGAGCTGGAGACCACGCAGGGGCTCCAGCGGAACCAGCGGGAGAGAAGTTACCAGACGCTGGCCCGGATAATCGACGCTCTTGACGGGGGACGGATGCCACACTGTTACTTTTTGTTCACCGGCACCCCTGCGTTTTTTGACAGCTCGCGGGGCATACGATCGGTGACGCCGCTGTACGACCGGATCAGCGTGGTCGAGAGCAGGTACGTACAGGAACCCCCGCCAGCCCCAGATCCACCTCTCCAGGTTCGACACCGGCAAACTCGAACTGGTGGCCCTCAAGGTGATCGACGTGTACTCGCAGGCCTACCGGGAGGTTGACCGGGAGCGGGTCTCCCACCGGTTTATCCGGGCCATGATCAAAAAGATCACCGGCCGGTTTGGCGGCCGGGTGGACGTAATACCGAGAATTTTCCTCAAGGAATTTATCGATGTGCTGGACAAGTGCGAGATCTACGAGAACTACAACCCGGCCGAAGGGTACGAGTTCGAGGCCGGGCACCTCAAAGGGGATCTCAAAGCGGAAGAGGAAGCGGTCATGGTCGTAAAATTCTAAAAACTGCGCCGGGGTACTGTTTTATCGTTCCCGCAGGGAGGGTACCGGTATGCGGGGGGTGGATCGGGCTTCCGGCAGCGGTGCCCTCCTCCTTTATTGGGGATTTGCCCGGCGGGGGCGGAGAACGTCACCATCAATGCCGCCCCCACGGGGGTGCATACCGGGGACATGGTCACCCTCAGCGGCATGGTCGCGGGTACCCGTACGATTGCCGTTTACCTCTTTGTAAACGGCCCGGATCCGGATTTTCGGGGGTCACGCTGGAGAACCAGGTCCTGAACTTCAGCAACCGGGGTTATTCTTCCGGCCACTCTTCTTTTCCTGCCGTCGTACCCGCACGGACTGTGCGTGGGCGGCAAGTCCCTCGGCAGTGGCGAGGGTTTCGATGATGTCCCCGATGCTGTCCAGTCCTTCTCTGGTGAGTATCTGGACTGATGATGTCTTACAGAAGTGGTGCACGTCGAGGCCCGAGTACTGCCGGGCATACCCGGCGGTCGGGAGCACGTGGTTGGTGCCTGACGCATAATCCCCGCAGGCGACCGGGGTGTACGGCCCGACAAAGATCGCACCTGCATTTCGTATGCCGCCAAGGACCGGGAGGGGGTCGATCACCTGGATGGAGAGGTGTTCGGGTGCGACCGCATTCGAGATCGCGACCGCTTCGGCAAGGTCGCCGGCAACGATATAGCCGGAGTTTTTGAGCGCCTGTGCGATGATCTCCTTACGCGGGGCGTGTTCTGCCTGCTTTTTGATCTCGGCACCGACCCGGCCGGCAAGAGCGGCGGAGGTGGAGATGAGAAGGCAGGCCGCATGCGGGTCGTGCTCGGCCTGTGCAAGGATATCGGCGGCGACATACGCCGGTACCGCACCTTCGTCTGCGATAACGGCGATCTCGCTGGGACCCGCGGGGAAATCGATCTCGGCGTATTCACGGAGCATCATCTTTGCGGCGGTTACGTACACGTTGCCCGGCCCCACGATCTTATCCACCGGGTCGATGGTCTCTGTCCCGAGGGCCATTGCGGCAATCGCCTGCGCACCCCCGCACTGGTAGATCTCGTGTACACCGGCAATATCGAGCGCGACGAGCGTCAGCGGCTGGATCGGCGGGGGGAACAGCAGCAGATCTCGGGGACGCCGGCGATCCGTGCAGGAACCGTACACATGAGGGCGGTCGAAGGATATGCGGCACGGCCTCCCGGGATATACGCTCCGACGCGGGAGAGCGGGGTGGTCTTCACGCCGAGGGTAATGCCGGGCTCGAGCTCGGAGAGCCAGAGACCCCGGGGCAGCTGGAGCTCGTGAAAGCGGCTGATCCGGACCTCGGCCTCCACGAGGCACTCGGTGACCCGTGCATCGACCTGCTCATAGGCCGCCTCGCGGGCATCCCCGTCAACGGCGATCGTATCCAGATCCACCTTGTCGAATTTTCGGGAAAGCTCGATGAGGGCCGCATCCCCTCCCGATCTCACCTTTTCGATGATCTCCTGGACCGGTCCATGCACCGCATCCAGCCGGGATGTGCGCCGCGAGACCCAGGTTTCGACATCAACCGCGCTCCACATAGCAGAAAAACTCGGCGGGAAAGGTTGTTAAGGTTTCGTTATACGGGCCCGGTTCACCCCATGAATATGTTCATGGACACGTCCCGTATCCGGACCCGCCGGGACCTAGACTGCAGGGTCTCTGGGTACCGGCCTCTTTTTTACCCGGCCAAGCAGGTACACGGCAGCCAGGCCGATAATAAATGCGACCGTCATGGACACGGCAAGGGCAAGCAGTCCGATAAGGCCGGTGATGACAAGAGAGTCCGTCTTAAGGCTGTGCCGGGCCATCTCGATGCCGACAAAGACCAGGAGTGCCCCGAGAACCCCCACCGCTACGATGGAGAGTACCTGGGGAGAAGAAAAGAACAGGGCAAGGATGAGAAATATCAGGCCGGCAATAATGCTTGCCCCGCCGGTCCGTGCCCCGTAGCGGTACTGTCCGGCAAGCCCGCCGGCCCCGTGGCACATGGGAAATCCGCCGAAAGGAACCGAGGTGATGTTCATGAGGCCGATTGTCGTCGAGAGATTCTTGGGGGGCACGTCAGTTCCGAATAAATCTTTTGTCAAAAGCGAGGTCGCAAGGATCGCATTTGCAATGGTGAGCACCACCTGTGGCAGTACAAGGGTGGAGAGTGCAGAGGGAAAATCCGTGGGAACAGGGATTACCAGCGCCGGCGGGGGGATCAGGCTCGTGGGGGGAATTCCATGCAGGATGATCCCGCCGATCACGCCCACCGCAATAACACAGATCGACGAGAGATCCGGGATGTCCCGGTAGCGGACAAGGAGAATAAATACCACGATGACGGCGATACCGATAACAAAAAAGAAGGAATCCCTGACTACAAAATCCACGGATGCCTTAAAGAGGAGCAGGGCGAGTCCGAGCTGGATGCCCCGTACGACACTCTCAGGTACCCATTTCCCGATGACCGCAAAGCACCGGCCGTAGCCGAGAACCAGAAAAAGCACCCCGAGGATGAGACCGGCGGCCGCTATCTCCCCGCTCCCGATCCCGCCGGCGATCACGATGACGGCGATGGCCTTCATCGGTTCAAGCGGGATAGGCAGCCGGTAATAGAGCCCGGTGAGGATGAACCAGATCCCGAAAAAGAGGAGGATATAGCGAGGGTTGACATCGGATACCAGCGCGACGGCAAGGATGAGCGGGATGATTGTCCCGAAGTCCCCGAGCGATCCGGCAAACTCCGACAGGGTGAAGCGCAGGGGAACGGATTGTCCGTCAGTCACGAAATCACCTTCATTGAACTGCAATCCATGGACGATCTCCCTGTACAGCGGTACCAAGGATGTTTTCGTTAATGGTCTTTTCTTTATCCCCTTCACAGGATAAAAACAGGATTGGCATCACCTGTTTTCTGTTTTGGCCTCATGGTGAGTGTCCGGATCACCCGTTGCCGGCACTGCCGTACGCTGACGATTCTTGCGAGGGGCTCCATCCCGACGGGGACCATCGCCCCGGTGCTCGCTAAAGTATGAAGTGCTTATGGCGAAAAGATAACCCCGGGTTTCTTTCTTGTTCCGCCTCCTCCCGGCACTGGCAGGATGAAAGCAGGTTAATACAAAAAAAGCCTATGGTAGGAAGACATGCGGTGCACGATTCTTGCGAGCGGGAGCAAAGGCAACTGCACGTATATCGGGAGCGGCAACGGCTCTATCCTCGTTGACGCCGGCCTGAGTGCAAAGGAGACCCTGTACCGGCTTACGCAGGCAGGCTGCGATGCCGGTGCGATCGACGCGATTATCGTTACCCACGAGCACGTGGATCATATCAGAGGTCTCGATGTGCTCGCACGAAAACTCGCGTGCCCGGTCTATGCCACCGGCGGCACGCTTGCAGATTTCCTTTGTCACCGGCGCACTTCGGATAAACCGCTCGCGACGCATGCCTGCCGGTATGACAATCCGTTTCGGGCCGGGGGGTTTATGATCTCACCTTTTGCCACTTCCCATGACGCGGCAGAGCCCTGCGGGTTTGTTATTGAGGAGAACGGAGAGATGCTGGGGTACTGCACCGACACAGGCATCGTCACTCACCATATGCTGGACCAGCTCCGGCGCTGCGACGGGATCGTGATTGAGAGCAACCATTGCCCGGAGATGCTCGCGAACGGGCCGTATCCCGAGTCCCTGAAACGGCGGATACGCTCAAAACGGGGACATCTCTCGAACCCGGCTGCCGCCGCAGTGCTGCGAATGCTCGGAAAAGACGCGCCCCAAGTGGTTCTCTCCCACCTGAGCGAAATCAACAACACGCCGGAGCGTGCCCGGGCGAGCGCACGCGAGGGCCTCGGACTCTTCTTCGAAGAAAACAGCCTGTTCGTGGCGACCCAGGGCGGTTCGACACCGGACTTCCCCCAGGAGATCCTCATCTGACCCCCGGGACCGGAATACCTGTGCCGGCGATGCTTCGAGTCCCCCGGACCCGTACGGATTGAGGAGGGCAGAAACAAACCCTTATGCGGCAAAACTGACTGCGGGGGATGAGCGGCATACCCACCGGGGACGATCACCCGCACGTTTGCCCGGTCACTTCATCCGTTATGCGATCCTCCTGCCAACCCCCGCGAGATCTCCCCCGCCTTCTTCCACGCCTTTCTTCATTTGTCTTCCCGTTATTGCGCCTTAATTTTGAGCATGTTCAGGCAGTACTGGTCGATGGCATCAAACATTGCCTTCTTTGCCCGTTTGGCTTTTTTTGTGTCATCCGACAGTAAATCGTTCGCCACATATTCAAGGAGCATGACAAAATAGTGCTGCGCGCCGAAGCGTTTTTTTATCTCGTCCATGCAGGCAGCAGCCTCGACCTGCTTGCCGCTCATCATCTCAAACACGTAGTCCAGCAGGAGGAGCGCACGTGCAGGGATGTTTTTACCCACGGCAAGTTTCCGGAACCGTAAATAGGTATCCATGCGGCCGGTGATGATCGAGAGTTTGATGCCATAGTAGATCGGCTCGATATCATTGGGATACTGCTGGATCATCTGCTTGACGACCCCGGCAATGCCGCCGGCGTCCCGGTTTTCGAGCTTAAGCTTGAAGAGCTCGCGCAGAAAAAACATGTCGTTGTAGAACCGCTCGATCGCTATATTGAGGAGTTCCTCTTTTATGTCACGTTTCCCTTCATGGGATGCTTTTTCGATCCCGATGCGGATAAACTCGCGCTCGCTGGGGAACCAGTCGATCGCCTGCGTGATCATGAACCAGAAAATTTTGTTGATCCTGGGGTCTTCGGCAATCTCCATATCCTGGAGCCGGTTTACCGGAGGGTTGAGCCGGACGAGTTCGATCATCTGTTCCCGTGAGGCAAGCGACATCTCGTTAAAGCGCTGGGATTCCCCGCTGCTCTCGGCAGAGGTCTGCTGGGAGGAGAGGACGAAGAAGCAGTACGCGATCGCCGGGCAGATGATTGCGTCCACGGAACGGTACTTCTTGAGCTGGGCGGCAGCCTCTGCATACTTCCCGTTATTGAGCATCTTCATGCCAAGCAGGATATCGTAGACGGTGCGGTCACGCTTCCCGCGCTTGTTCCGCATGGCATAATCGAAGAGTTTTTCGACAAACGGGATGTCGTCAGACCGCTTCGATGCTTCGAGCACGCCAAAGGCCATCGCATCGATGAACTGGTCGAAGGAATCTTCGTTGATGCCGGGCAGCGTCTTATCCAGCGATGCGATAACCTGCCCGAAAAAAACCGGGACGTTGTCATCGATCTTTTCGCTGTTGACTTTAATGTAGTCGATAAATTCCTTTTTGAGGTGCTCCAGCCTCAACCGGACAACGGCCTCGGGCTGCCAATCGTCTGCCATAGGGCTAATCCACAACCTGCATTCAATACACTCTCGGTGGGGTATTAAAAATACTTTTACCTTGATCACAGGAATGAAAAATGGATCCGGGGAACCCGCGGGTTCCGGCGTCACAGTAAAATGTTAATGCTCCGGTCGCCAACTCACAAAACAGGAACGTCATGCTTTTTCTGGAGTTCGCCCGGTGCTGCGAAGAGATTGAGGGGCTCTCCGGGCGTCTTGATATGATCGATGTGATCAGCCGGGCCCTACCCGGGCTTTCACCGGAGGAACTCCCGGTCTTTGTCCGGTTTATCATGGGGAGGATCTTTCCTGACTGGAGTGCCCGTAAACTCGGAATCGGACCCAACCTGCTCTACGAGGCCGTAGGTTACGTCGCCGGACTGAAAAAAGACGCGGTAATTGAAAAGATCAATAAAACGGGGGATGTCGGGACAGCGGTAGAAGAACTCCTCTCAAAAAAGTCACAGATTTCGTTATCCAACCAGGATCTCGAGATTGTCGACGTGTATAACAAACTTATCAGCATCGCTGCCCGGAGCGGGGCAACCTCCCAGAAAGAGAAAATACGTATGGTCAAGTTATTGATCGGGGACGCCCGCCCGCTCGAAGGACGCTACCTCGCGCGTATCATGCTCGAGGAGCTCCGTATCGGGGTCGGGGAAGGGAGTGTCCGGGAGGCAATCGCGAAGGCGTTCTCCGTTGACCCGGCCCTCGTGGAACATGCGATGCAGGCCATTAACGATCTGGGTGAAGTGGCACGCCTCGCACGGATCGGGCCGGAAGCCCTCCGGGATGTCCGCATCACGCTCTTCCACCCGGTCCGGATGATGCTTGCCCAGCAGGGCTCGATTGCCGGCATGGTGCAGGAGCACGGTGAAGTGGCAGCGGAATTCAAATACGACGGGTCGCGGTTCCAGTTCCACAAACAGGGGAGCACGGGAAAAATGTATTCCCGCAGGCTCGAGGAAGTCAGTGCCGCCCTTCCGGACGTCATCGGACTCCTGCTGGGCTCGACCACCCATGACGTAATCCTCGATGGGGAGGTGATCGCGATAAAAGACGAGAGGCCGATGCCGTTCCAGTCCGTGTTAAGGAGGTTCCGGCGCCGGCATGATATTGCCGAGGCTCAGGAAGAGATCAGGATGGTCCCCAATGTCTTTGATATCCTCTATCTTGACGGAAAGACCGTGATCGATCTCCCGTTCCTGGAGCGCCGGAAGATTCTCGTGGAGGTGGTCTCGCAGTACGTGGCGCCCCAGGTGATAAGTGCCGATCCGCAGGTTATCGAACAGACCTATCACGATGCACTTGCCGCCGGCCACGAGGGGATCATGATCAAGGTGCCTGACTCAGCCTATACCCCGGGCCAGCGGGGAAAAAACTGGATCAAGATCAAGCCGGAGGTGGATACACTCGACCTTGCCGTCATCGGGGCTGAATGGGGCGAGGGGAAACGTGCCCATGTTTTTGGCTCGTTCCTTGTGGCCTGCCAGGACCAGGGAAAGATTGTCCCCCTCTCCCGGGTCGCCACCGGATTCTCCGATGAACAACTGGCCGAGGTGTACGATCTCCTCAGGGACAAGGTGATCTCGAGCGCGGGTAAAGAGGTGCGCTTCGAGCCGGGACTGGTCTTTGAGGTAGGATATGCGGAACTCCAGGTCAGCCCGACCTATGGGGCCGGGTTTGCGCTCAGGTTCCCCCGCTTTATCCGCATCCGGGACGATAAGGACACGACCGAGATCGAAACGCTCGACAGCATAAAGGACCGGTACCAGCGGCAGTCCAAATCAGCCCAGGCATACACGGGATAAAGGAGCAGAACGAAAAGAGTGTCCGCCGGATGCGCATCCCGTGAATGAGCATGCTGTACTGCTGCCGGGAATCAGCCCCGGACCGGGCGGATGCCGCGGCCATGGCCGCTTCCAGCGATTCGCAAGGAGCCCCCGGTGGAGAATCCATCGTTTTCCCGGCTCTTGAGTTTGTGTCTTTCCAGTCCCCCCTGCCACCACCGGAGAGGAAAAGTCGCGTCAGCGCTGGACACCCGTCACCCTGACAACGCGGCTCTCCTCTTCGCGGAACGAGATCTTCCAGCCCGCATCGAACCGCGATCCGCACTCGGGGCATATCAGGATCACCCGGTAGTGATCCCCGGTGGATTTTACCGGGCTCCCTTTCCCGTTCTTTCCGGCGTTCACGCTGACTAAGGAGATATGGAACCCGTATTCGTACCCGCAGGCCGGGCATATGCGCAGTTCCTCACCCGGCTTTATCGATTTGATCTCCGCAGAAATGCCCATATATATCACTGCTCAAGCGGTTGGGGGGAGACATCTTTATCCTTCCTTTTCGCTGCAGAACTGGCAACCTGCTCTATGATTGCCGCAGCATTCTTCCTGCCGTTTACCGCCGCATGCTCCCGTTCGGATTTGCGGGGGGGCAGCGCCAGCGTCTCGGCGATCTTTTGTTCGAGAATGTCCTTATTAACCGTACGGCCGTCAACTGCCGTACCTGCACCCATATCGACGACCCTTTTTGCGTTGTTCTGCTGCTCGGGATGACCCGGGTCGACAATGATAAGGACCGGCTTGGAAAAGAGCAGCGCTTCGTGCAGGGTTGTCAGTCCGCCATGCACGATCGCGATCCGCGCCTCGGCAAGGTGTTCATACAGGTTGGGCACATACCCGTGGGAAAGATAATTATCGGACGATTCGGGAAGGATGGCACCGGTATAGAATACATCGAAGACCAGATCCTTCCTCCCGTCGGCGATCGTCCTGAGCAGCCGGTAGAGCGGGAGCTTGTAGGGCTCGCCCCCGAAACTGGTAAAGATCGTTTCCTGCCCGAAATGGTACCGGGAGAGATCCACATCGAGGAACGGCCCGGTGAAATGATAGTGCTGCCGTTCCCGCTCCGGGATCAGGAGGTTGTATTCGCTCACGGTATCCGGAGGCGGGTAATCGGGGATGATGACCGTATCTGCCAGCCGCAGGTAACGCTGTATGAGGAAGTTGAGGACTTCCCAGACAGGGTTTTTCCGGCCCCGGGTCCGCTGAACCGGTTCTGGTTGGTGATAAAGACTACCGGCACCTTCTGGAACCGCGCCGCGAGGACCCCCCCGTACATCGTGTCGCATACCACGCAATCGATCTGTTGCTCCGCGATCAACCGGCGGACAATAAGCGCGGAGCGTACCATGTTAAGGAAAACCCAGCGCGAACACCAGAGCGTCTTTTTTAGCGAGAAAAAACCGTTCTCCCCTTCCAGGCAGACCTCACGCTGCCCCCGGAAGACCGCGGTGCACCCGTGATCGTGGAAAAAATCATAGGATTTCCCGTATGCCAGAAAAATGACTGAATGCCCGTGCTGCTCCAGGTAATGACCGAGATGAATACACCGGGAGGAGTGCCCCAGCCCTTCGCCGCACACGACAAACAGTATCCGCATTTTTTTGTTTCCTCACTCATCAGGTACCTGCCGTGACGGCATCAACGCCGTGCACAGGACAATGGGCGACCCGGTTAGCAGCAAGGTCCTGCATCCAGCCACCGGCACCAGCTTATCGCAGAGAATCGTGTGTCGTTATCAATTATGATGGTTGCCGTCGCGATCGGGGGATCCGTACCCACAAATCTTAACAGGGACGCGAAAAAAGGATCTCTCCGGAAGAATCGGTTATGGGTGAACTAGAGACCGCAACATTCGGGGCCGGCTGTTTCTGGGGCGTCGAGGCGGCGTTCCGGAACGTACCTGGCGTCATGGGAACAGAAGTGGGATACGCGGGAGGGACGACGAAAAATCCACGCTACGAAGAAGTCTGTACCGGGCGGACGGGGCACGCGGAGGTAGTACGGCTCCTGTACGATCCCGGCGTGGTGACCTATGAGGACCTTCTCGCAACCTTCTGGTCGATCCACGACCCGACGCAGAAAAACCGGCAGGGGCCTGATATCGGGACGAATTACCGCTCGGTCATCTTTTACCATACCCCGGATCAGAAGCAGATTGCCACCCGGTCAAAGGAGGGCCTCGATCGTTCCGGCCGGTTCAAAAGACCCGTTGTTACCGAGATCGTCCCTGCCACGGAGTTCTGGCGTGCCGAGGAGTACCACCAGCAGTACCACGAAAAGCACGGCGGGGCGGGATGCCGGCTCGTATAAGCAGAACCCTGCAACCTATGTCCTAAAATTATCGGTCGGTAACGATCACCCGCAGGCAACAATCATGGAGGATATCGCCAATGTCCCGTGAACGAAGGAACATTCTTCAGCCCCAAGGGCACATCCCCGTAATGTGAGTAATGCCAGGAAGGTCGGGGAACAGAATGCGTGCACCGGACAAAATCTGTTTCAGGAGGAATAAAGGGTAATCTCCACGGTGAAACCGGGTCTTATCCGGCAGGAGGAGACGGTCGATTATGGAGAAAACAGGGCCCAAAAGAGTCCGGCCTCATAATGTATCCGGTTTTTATTGCCCTGTTTTCGGTCAGCCGGAGATAAAACCAGAAAACAGATACTGCAGGAGAAACCTATCCGGATCCATGGACCTCGCCAACAGTATCCAGATCATCGCCATCCTGATCGAATGTGCAGTCGTCGTGATCGCCGTGCTGATCGCGACCCGGAACAACAGGGCATATGGCTGGCTGATCGCAATAACCTTCGCGCTTTTTGCCCTTTTTGACGGGATCCGCATCTTCTTCCCGTATGGTTTCCCCCGCCTTTATTCGCTTGTCCTGTTCGTTGCCTGCGCTTCGATGCTCTACGCGGTGTGGTTGATGTACAACGAAACCCGGAAAAGCGATTGAGGGAAATCTGATGGGGATTTCTAAAAAATATGCTCTGTAGAAAACCTATTTCATGAGATATTATTGCCCCCCTTCGAGGGCGCATGGCGCATGTGATGCCTCGGTATTACCTGTACAAAAATTTCCTGTGTTTTTTGTGTACAGGTAATACGACACTATCGCAACCGGGGCGCCATGAGCGGCGGGGCGGAGCCCTTGGAACGTCAAGTAATTCTTAATGATTTTTACAGAGCAAAAAAATAATATGATCCCTACCGGTATCGGCAGGTAGCAGCGGCAGGCCCGGTTGCCGGAAAAAACAAAAAAAGCCGCCACCACCCTCCACGAAGAACAGATCCCAAAAGAGACGCCGGTATGGGCCCGCTGAGATTCGAACTCAGGATCTCCGCCATGTCAAGGCGACGTCATAGCCAACTAGACCACGAGCCCGCGTCGGTCTGATGCTCTATAACATCTGTCATCCTATTATTAAAAAGGTTTGTCTCCGTCGTAGACTGTTAATTTGGCCAGTTTTAACGGGTTTATTTTCTCATCCAAGGCTCTTGAAAGGTTTTGGTATCATGGGGCGGAGGCGCGCATACTCGATTTTCCTCAATAAAACTGCTCTTGAATGACAAGGTAGATTTTGTGGAAAATTAAAATGCCACCAAGAAATATCCATATCCTATTATCACCGGTAAGAAGAGCAAGGCCCAGACAATTTTATTCCACTTATATACCTGTTCCCCCTCCATAGGAGAGAATGGCAAAAACGATACCACTGCTATCAGCAGGCTCATTTCAAGTCCGATTAATGCATACGAGGCAAAAGTCCCTTTTACCAGATACAAGAGGAGAAACACGGGAATAAGCAGTAGGGTTACAATTTGTCCGGCCACCAATGTGATTGCAAGTTTTTTCTTATCCATAGGTTCTTTATGGATGATTTCCGTCCGCACCGGCTGGCCAAAAGGAGACCCTAAGAGAACCGTGGTGAGAAGCATGACAAGAATCCCTCCCCACCACATATGGTATCCAGCTTCCATTCCAATCCTCTCTGCTACGAGATACTGGACAACCTTTGGTATGATAATTACTATCCCGGCCATAATGGTGAGAATCAGGAAAACATTAACCTTCAACCCAAATGATGTGCTGTAAGTGAAAACACCCCCAAGAATGATTGCACCGAAAAGAGATACAGGAGTCATGCCTTCAAATAGGACCGAAATCCTGACATATTGGGTAACTGACCTGATCCTTTCCACCGTTGAATTAAATCGCGCCGTGATCCATCTGAATAAACGCGGTGGTTCGAAATCAACGAGGTATTCACCGATGACTTTTGAGGCCCCAGCCAATATATTAAGTAAAAATACCAGTACAGGTCCGACGATAAGTGTGATCGGAACCGTATCTTCAGGGAAACTTTCCTTATCTACAGTTCCGCCGATCAATGTATTATTGATAAAGTGAACGTCAGGGCCACAATTTTCCAAAAAAATACTGGTTCCCGTAACCTGATAATTATCATAACCCTTGTCACTGCTGTTAAGGATCGTATTATTTTCAACCGTCGTATTATCTATCTTATCCAGCCAAAGACCGTAACCCCGGTTATCATGAATATTGTTCTGCTGGATATTGTTGTCCACATAATCGTCAAGAACAATGCCTGCATCGTTATCATTGATTTCATTGCCATAGATGGTATGCCCTTCATTTGTTGTCATTTTCTTATTTGATGTACCAAATTGACCTAGGATAATCCAAGGACCAAAAAGGAATTGAAGCGATGCAGGAACAGAAATATGAACTGGTGTTGAAATGGAATGTCCATCAAGATCTATCGCCATATTTTTGTTATGGGCAATCAAATTTTCAGAAATTGTGAACTTATCATTGTCTATCCCATCGATACCACTACCATAATTATTCAGGATACTATTCTGAATCAGGGTTATATTAGAGGAAAAAACAGACTGAAGACCGCAGTCATTTACGGTTAAAACAGAATTTTCTACCAGAATATCTTTTTCATGATTTAAGTTAATTCC
The DNA here is from genome assembly GCA_963805035.1 of uncultured Methanoregulaceae archaeon. Lineage (GTDB taxonomy): Archaea > Halobacteriota > Methanomicrobia > Methanomicrobiales > Methanospirillaceae > Methanoregula. The sequence goes on from CAWDSU010000012.1 coordinate 123,928, forward strand.
GGTTTTCCAGTTTGTGACTGTAACATTCCTGATAACTATATTCGAAAACGGGGTTGGATTATCTGTTGAAGAGGCAATATTGATGCCGTCTGACTGTTCGCATATTTCTGAGTTAAGTTGAAAACATTTTGTTTTTATATTGGTCCCATTGATAACATGTCCCATCCCATCAAAAATTACATTGGATGAACGGATGTTGATAAAACTATACTCTATCGTTGATTCATTCCAGCCTGATGGGGACTGGTCACTTGTCAGCTGGTAAAGGCCAGGTTTTTTAATTATTACCTGCCCGGAAACCGGTATAGGATTTAACACCCGACTGGAATTTTGGATTTTTTTTACCGGGGCTTGATTAAGCTGTGTGCAACCGGCAAATAAACATGAAAAGACGAGGAGAAGAACAATTGACATTATATAAAAAGATCTCATTAAGACATGAGATAATGATTGTCCACTAAATATTTTTATTTATTTGACTCTGGATAATTTCTCATCTATAACCGGGTTATATCGATACCAAAAACCTGACAATTAAAATAAAATACACAGATATCTCTGGTAAAGAGAAAAGGAAAAAAGTTCGAAACTTAACTTGGTTCGGAAAAACTCTAAGAAAAGCACTTTCATAAATTATTTTAATTGATACAAAAATAGGTCGAAGAATAAACGTTCGAACGGACATTAGGAGTTGTATAGTGTCCCCAAAATCCGTTTATATCGTAAATACCTACGTAGGGGGTCAGAATCCATCTGATATCTCTCTATTCACATCTTTCCACCAGAGCGTGCATAAAAAATAGGGCGTAATAATCCACCCAACTTGGTGCCCTTATTAAAAAATAGTGTACCTGTGGCGCAGTTGGTTCAATCCTTCACACGGGCTCCGGCCCTGGGCACACCAAGATCAGTCAGTTTATCAGGTGCCGCGTTCCAAAGAAGGAATCAGGTAAATCATGACCGAAGGAACAAACCCGGCCCCAACCCAGCTCTTCACGTACGTGCACGATGCAAGCCGTCTTGAGCTGCTCATCCGCATCGTCTACTGGATCCTGATTGCAATCGTCGTCTGGGTCTACGGGATCATCACCTTCATCTGCCTGTTCATCCAGTGGTTCCACATCCTGATTTTCGGCACACGGCACGAAGGCCTCTCCACCTTTGCCAAAGGCTACCTTGAGTATCTCGTACACGTGATGAATTACGTCTACATCATAAACGACAAGCGCCCCAATATCCTGCCGGTGACGACGAGGGTGTATGAGGAAGAAGTGCAGAATCCCTGAGCCCCGCCGGGATATACCAACAGAACCTTTTTTGTTTCTTTTTGACCACGATTCGGCATACCGGAACACGGTGTACGAAGACGGTTAAGCGTACAATGGTACATCCTGTAAAAAATCGTATAAAAAAGAGTTAGATCTTCTTTGATGAGATCTTGGCAAACGTCGCGGAGAAGATGCCTGGCATCGAGCGGATCTCCATCATCACGTTCTCGGGAACCTCACTGTCCACGTTCAGGACCATGAGTGCCTCTTCGCCGGGATTAATCCTGCCGACCTGCATACCGGCGATATTGATATTGCACTTCCCGAGGATCGTGGATGCCCGCCCGATAACCCCCGGCTTGTCCAGGTGACGGGAGACAATCACGTACCCTTCGGGGATCAAATCCATCGTGTACTTGTCGACCGAGACGATCCGGCTGCGGCCCCTCACAAAGACCGTGCCGCTGACCGTTTCTTCGGTCTTGTCGGTCTTTACCCGGATCGTGATGAGGTTCTTAAAGCCATGGGACTCCTCGGTCACCGTCTCGCTCATCGAGATACCGCGCTCCTTTGCGACGAACTCGGCGTTGACGATATTGACCGGCGTCTGGAGGATCGGGTCGAGCAGCCCCTTCAGGACAAGCCGGGTCACAAACTTCATGCTTCCCACGAAGGCGGAGAGCTCGCCGCCATAGATGCACTCGACCGATACGAGCCGTCCTTCAACGGTCTGGATCGCAAAGCGCCCCATCTTCTCGGCAAGCTCGGCGAACGGTTCGAGCACCTCGGCCTGCTCTGCCGGGACAATCGGAGCGTTCACGACATACTTCGCGGAACCGCCATGGAGAACTTCGATGCACTGCTTTGCAACAGAGATCGCCACGTTCTTCTGCGCCTCGACCGTGCTTGCCCCGAGGTGGGGGGTCACGATCACGTTGTCAAGGCCGAGAATCGGGGATTCCAGCGGCGGCTCGGTCTCAAAGACATCGAGCGCTGCCCCGGCGACCTTGCCGCTCCTGATCGCGTCACAGAGCGCCGCCTCGTCTATGATCCCGCCACGGGCGCAGTTGATGATCCGCACGCCATCCTTCATCGTCGCGATGCTCCGTGCGTTGATGACGTGTTTTGTCTCCTTGATCAGCGGTGTGTGAACCGTGATCACATCAGCAACGGTGAAGAGTTCCTCAAGGGACATGACCTTGACGCCGAGCTGGGCTGCACGCTCTTTGGAGATGAACGGGTCGTAGGCAACGCATTTCATATCCATCGCATTGGCCCGCTTTGCCACTTCGCGGCCAATCCGGCCAAAACCGACGATCCCGAGCGTCTTCTCGTTGAGCTCGACACCCATGAACTTCGAGCGTTTCCACTCCTTCTTTTTCAGGCTCGCATTCGCCTGCGGGATATTTCTTGCGAGAGAGAGCATCATCGCCATCGTGTGCTCGGTTGCCGCAAGGGTGTTTCCCTCGGGTGCGTTCGCCACGATAACACCCTGCCGGGTTGCCGCATCCACGTCCACATTGTCCACGCCGACACCGGCACGCCCGATAAACCTGAGCCGCTTCCCGGCACCTATCACCTTTGCAGTGACCTCGGTACCGCTCCGCACGATCAGGGCATCATACTCGCCGATAACCCCGCAGAGCTCATCCTCCTTGAGATCGGTTTTGACGTCGACGGTACACGCCTCTTTGAGGATTGCAAGCCCTTCCTCCGCCAGCGGATCGCTGACGAGCACTCTCGCTTTTGCCATAAAAACCCATACAATATCTGCGCACTACCTAATCAGGATTATTCTTGGTTCCGGTAAAAAGAGGCCGCCCGGGGGACCCCGGAAGACCAACCGGCAGATGATAATACTTAAACAGGAGGGGGATGAGATCATAAGTGGTGCGACCATGAAAGATGTGCCCAATATTCTATGGCTCGAAGAGATCAGGAAGGAGGATATCTCGTCGGTTGGCGGCAAGGGAGCGTCCCTTGGCGAGATGGCTTCGATCGGCCTTCCGGTGCCCCGGCGTTCGTGGTCACCGCCCAGACGTTCCGGAGGTTTCTTGTCGAGACCGGCCTTGATCAGAAGATCTTCAAGGTCTCTGAAAATATCGACGTGGAGAATAATGCAGCTCTCGAGAAGGCTGCCGATACTATAAAGACCCTGGTGATGAAGGCAAAGATGCCGGCAGCGATAAGGGACGACATCAGGGTCTCGTACAAAAAGATGGCGCCAAAAGACCTGATCGTTGCGGTGCGGTCGAGTGCCACCGCTGAAGACCTTCCCGACGCAAGTTTTGCCGGCCAGCAGGAGACCTATCTCAATATCAAAGGCGAGGCAGCACTTCTTTCGGCAGTCCAGAACTGCTGGGCCTCGCTCTATGGGGCACGGGCGATCTATTACCGTGCAAAACAGGGATTCGAGGAAAGTACTGTCAATATCGCGGTTGTCGTCCAGCAGCTGGTGCATTCGGAAAAGGCCGGGGTCATGTTCACGTCCCACCCGATCAGCGGCGAACCGCTCACCATCATCGAAGGGTCATGGGGGCTGGGTGAGGCAGTCGTCTCCGGCTCGGTCTCCCCGGACCACTACGTCTTCGACCAGCGGACGGAGTCAATCGGGGAAAAGGCAATCGCAAACAAGAAGGTTGAGATCATCCCCGACGGGTCCCACGGTACGAAACTGGTTGCCGTTGATGCGGCACGGCAGGATACACAGGTGCTCTCCGATGCAGAAGTCGCCAAGCTTGCCATGTACGGCAAGATCGCCGAGAACCACTACGGGGTTCCGCAGGACGTTGAATGGGGCATTGTTGCCGGGACGATCTATATCCTCCAGTCCCGGCCGATCACAACCATAGGGAAGAAAGAGGCAAAGGGCATGTCTGGACAGAAAAATGAGGCAAAGATTCTCTTAAAAGGGCAGGGAGCGGCACCGGGTATCGCATCCGGTAAAGTGGTCATTATCCGGGATGTAAAGGACACGGGTGCGGTCAAAGAGGGCGATATCCTCGTCACCCGCATGACCAATCCCGACATGGTACCGGCGATGAGAAAAGTTGCCGCCATCGTGACTGACGAAGGGGGCATGACGTGCCACGCGGCCATCGTAAGCAGGGAACTGGGCACCCCTGCAGTGGTCGGGACAAAGACGGGGACCCAGCAGCTCAAAAACGGGCAGCTCGTCACCGTTGACGGCGAGATGGGGCTTGTCTACGAGGGTGCAATCGCCGGCGCATCACCGGCAAAGGCAGGCGCAGCCGTAACGGCGGCACCTGCCGGCAGCGGACCGATCATCACGGCAACAAGTGTGAAAGTAAACGTCTCGATCCCCGAGGCAGCAGCCCGGGCGGCCGCAACCGGCGCTGACGGCGTCGGCCTGCTCCGGATTGAGCACCTGATCCTCGGGCTCAACAAGACACCCGGCTGGTTCATCGCCAACCACAAGGAAGAGGAGTTCGTAAAGGAGCTCTACGACGGCATAAAAATCGTGCTCGACGCATTCCCGGGAAAAACCGTCTGGGTGCGGACGCTCGATGCCCCGACCGACGAGTTCCGGAACATGCAGGGCGGCGAGAGCGAACCTCTCGAACACAACCCGATGCTCGGCTGGCGCGGGATCCGCCGCGACCTCCAGAGCCCCGACCAGTTCCGGCTCCAGGTGGAGGCGTTCAAGCGCCTCTGGAAGGCAGGGTACGAACATCTCGGCGTCATGTTCCCGATGGTCTCCCACCCCGACCAGTTCATAAAAGCAAAGGAGATGATGAGGGGATGGGGCGTCGATGTGGAAAGCGTGACGCTCGGGATCATGATCGAGATCCCCGCAAGCGCGATCATGATCGAGGACTTCCTCAAGGCAGGCATCAAGTTTGCGTCCTTTGGGACGAACGACCTCATCCAGTATACGATCGCCATCGACCGGAACAACGAGAACGTGGCCGATATGTACAATCCCCAGCACCCGGCAGTCCTTTCCCTGATCCACAACTCGATCCAGCAGTGCCGTGCGTATGGTGTCGAGTGCTCGATCTGCGGGCAGGCAGGATCAGACCCGAAGATGGCGATCTGGCTTGTGGAACACGGGATAACCAGCATCTCTGCAAACATCGATGCCATTGCAAAGATCCGGGAAGCGGTCGCGAAGACCGAGAAACGCATCATCCTTGAAGCTGCGAGAAACCGCGATGCTGAATAAAGGACTCACGGAAGACGACCTCTTCTCTTTTTTATCCTCCAGAAAGAAGGAGGATATTGATCACCGGTATATCTTAAGTTCCATGTGCACGCTCCCGCACCCGGTCGCCGTCATGGCACACTGCATGTTCATGGAGACCAATCTTGGCGACCCCGGGCTCTTCCCCGGGACAGCCTCGCTGGAGCGGCTGCTTATCGAACGCTTCGGCACGCTCTTCCACCACAGGGAGGCCGGCGGATATGCAACGTCAGGAGGCACCGAGTCCAACATCCAGGCCCTCCGGCTCGCAAAAGCCCTCCGGCATGCCACCTGTCCGAACGTGGTCGTTCCGGAGTCCGCTCACTTCTCGTTCAAGAAAGCCTGCGACATCCTCGGCCTGGAGATGCGCACCGCCCCTCTCGGTCCCGATCACCGGATGTCGGCAGATGCTGCGGCAGAACTGGTGGACAAAAACACGATCTGCATGGTGGGTGTCGCCGGGACCACAGAATACGGGATGGTTGACCCCATCGCGGATCTCGCAAAGATCGCCTGCCAGCACGATCTCTTCCTGCACGTGGACGCGGCGTTCGGCGGTATGGTGATCCCGTTTCTGGAGAGACCTGTACCCTTTGATTTTGCCCTGCCCGGGGTGACGACCATCGCGGTCGACCCGCACAAGATGGGCATGAGTACGATCCCGGCCGGCTGTCTTTTGACCCGGGAGACGGACATGCTCGACGCGCTCAACATCGATACGCCGTACCTTACGGTAAAAAAGGAGTACACACTCGCGGGCACCCGGCCGGGGGCCCCTGTCGCTGGTGCCCTTGCCGTGCTCGACTATTTTGGTGTTGAGGGCATGAAGGCAATCGTCGCTGGTTGCATGAAGAATACCAGGCGCCTTATCGCTGGTATGGGCGCCCTCGGCATCTTGCCGGCCGCCATCCCTGACGTAAACGTGGCGACCTTTATCTGCGAGAAGGCCCCCTCCCCGTGGAAGGTTTCATGGACGAGGAACGGCCACCTGCGGATCGTCTGCATGCCGCACGTGACCCGCGACCGGATAGAGGCGTTTCTGAACGATTTTGGTGATATGCATGCTTGACCGACTGGTTGAATCCCTTGAATCATGCCCGATGGTGAAACGGGGCGAGTACAACTACTTCATTCACCCTATCACCGATGGCGTCCCGCTCGTTGAACCCGCCCTGCTCCGCGATGTGTGCAGCGCGATGATAAAAGTGCTCGACCTCAACAACATCGACAAGATTGTTGTCGTCGAGGCGATGGGTATCCACATCGGGGCCGTGCTCTCGGTTATGACCGACATCCCCATGACCGTCATGCGGAAGCGGGAGTACAAGCTCCCCTGTGAGGTGCCTGTCCACCAGAAGACCGGCTACTCGAAAGGGGAACTGTACCTCAACGGAGTATACAAAGGCGACCGGGTCGTGATCATCGACGACGTGGTGAGCACGGGCGGCACGATGCGGGCACTCCTTGCCGCCCTTGATATTGCCGGAGCTGAGATAAAAGACGTCTGCATCGTGATCCAGCGCGGCGATCCCGACATCGGGCGGCCGTACAAGTCGCTGGTGAAGATCAATGTCACCGACCGGGTGCATGTGGTTGAGCGGCGCATCTGACCTGATCAAAAAACTCGAAAAACGCGGGGCACATAAGGTCGCCCTCCAGTTTCCCGAGGGGCTCAAACGGCAGGTGGCGGAGATCGTGGCCGGCCTCAAAGACGCAGGATTCGAAGTAATCATCAGCGGCGATCCCTGTTACGGCGCCTGCGACCTTGCGCTCGATACCGTTACTTGCGGCGATGCGGACGTGCTCGTGCACTTCGGGCACGCACCTGTTGATACACGGGAGAATGTCATCTTCGAGCCGTGGACGGTGGACTTCAACGTTTCCGTCCTCGAAAACGCCCTCCCCCTCCTTAAGGAGAAGACTGTCGGCCTTGTCACCACGGTCCAGCACGCCCATCTCGTACCGCCCATGGAAGCATTTCTCGCATCGCACGGCTATGAAGTCCGGGTCACCGAGGGCGCCGGGCGCACCCCGCTCCGGGGGCAGGTGCTCGGGTGCAGTTTTGCCGCGGCAAAATCGACCGGGGATGGCGAGATCCTCTTTGTCGGCACCGGCCTTTTCCACCCGATCGGCATCGCGCTTGCAACAAAAGCCCGGGTGATCGCGCTCGACCCCCTCACCGGCACCGCACAGGAGGTCAGCGCCGATACGCTCCTGCGCCGGCGTTTTGCGGTCATGGAGAAAGCCCGGGGGGCACAGCACACGGGTATCATCGTGAGCACAAAAAGCGGCCAGCAGCGCAGGGCACTTGCAGAGCGGCTCGCGGCACTTTCCCCGGGGGCAGTCATTGTCACGATGCGCGAGGTGAACCCGGACGAACTGCTCAACCTCGGGTTCGACTGCTACGTGAACACGGCCTGCCCCCGGCTTGCCTACGACGACCAGGTACGGTTTAAAAAACCCGTCCTTTCCCCGCAGGAGTTCGAGATCCTCTGTGGTGTGCGGACGTGGGATGATTACCTGATTGACGAGATCGTATGAAACTCAGGCAACTGGAGATCGCACTGCAGCGCTGTGCCGGGTTTGAAAAACCACGTGCCGCGTGGGAACAGTACCAGACACCGGCCACCCTTGCCGCCCGGCTCCTCTACGACGCCTGCATGAACGGCGACATTGTGGGAAAGACCGTCTGCGACCTCGGGTGCGGAACCGGGATCCTTGCGATCGGGGCGGCACTCCTCGGCGCGAAAACGGTGCGGGCGGTCGATCGTGACCCCGCCGCCATCCATACCGCACGGGAGAATGCCACCCTGCTCGGTACTGACGTGGAATGCATCGTGGCCGACATTGCCGGGGCGGATGCCAGCGGCCTTGCTGAACGGATCGGCCCCTCCGACACCGTGGTCATGAACCCACCCTTTGGCGCCCAGAAACAGAACGTGCATGCAGACCGGGCGTTCATCGACTGTGCCATCGCCATCGCGCCGGTCACGTACGGCATCTTCAATGCGGGCTCGACCCCTTTTGTAGAGGCCTACCTCAGGGAAAGGGGAACGGTTGCCGGGCGGGTCAGCGGCAGTTTCCCGATAAAACGGTCGTTCGCTTTCCACACAAAGGACGTGCAGGAGATCGCCGTCGAGATCCTCAGGATAGCACGGACCGGGTCTGCATCATTCCGGGAAGATAAGGAAAACCCGGTTTAACGGGGTTTTTTTTAGGAAACGGCAAACCCTTATATTGTCGGATTTAGAGAAATTGTAGCGGGAGATTCACAATTATGGATAAGACTGGAATTGCTGCATTGATTGTTGGTATTGTACTGCTGGTACTCGGGGCGTATGCGATCTGGGTGTTCCTGCCCGAAGTAGTTAAGGCAGTCGAGGGCCTCATTGGTATCGTCGTGCTCCTCGCAGGACTCATGCTCATCATCTTCGGGATCCTCATCTTCAAGGAATAACTCTTTTTTTACGATCGGTTCATTTCACGGTGAAGGGCTGAACCGGTGTTATGAAGCAATCCGGGAATGCATAAAAAGGGCTGCTGTTTGTGCAGTTATACTTTCACGATAATGCACTGCGAGGCCGCAGTCTCAACCACCGGCTCGGGCTTGTCAGCGAAGTAATCATCCACGGCTTTCCGTACACCCGGTACCGTCAGATAATCATGGGAGAGGATGACACCGCCCGGGCTCATACGGGGATAGAAGAATTCAAGGCATTTTTTCGTGCTCTCGTAGGTGTCCACGTCAAGGTTGACAAGTGAAAAATGCTTGTCTTTTACCGGGCCCGACGTATCAGGGAAGAGTCCCTTGTACAGGAAGACGTTCTTCTCCTGCGCAAGATAGGCCTTTACCTTGTCATAGGATGCGGCAAATTTTCCCTCGTAAAACGGCCAGACCTGATCCACATCGTCGACTTTGGGCAGGCCGGCAAACGTATCGAAAAGGTGGAGGGCACGGTCACCCTTGGCCGAGCAGATGATCTTGGCCGATCCGCCCTTGTAGACTCCCACTTCCGCGATGTCTCCGGGGACCTTCCGGGTAATCTTTGACGCCATGTAGATGTGGTAGGCCTCGATATCCTCTAAGAGCAGTTCGGTGTCGGACCGGATCTTCCTGAGCTGTGTGGCAAATTGTTTGCGCTCGGTACAGCCATAGTGCGACAGTCGTCCCCGGTTTGCAATATCGTATCCCACAAACGGCTCAAAAATAGCCAGTTTCCTGAATTTGACCAAGTATTTGCTGGGGGCTATCGTGTCAAAATAACAGATGAGATTTTTTTTGGGGAACAGACTCATGTCTGGTAATTTTGGTCGTGCCGGGATTTATAGTGTTAAGATACACCGGAAAAATGGTTACCTCCCGCGTTTCCGGGTCGAACAGTACGCCAGCACGATTGCCACACCGAGGAGTGCCAGTCCCGTCACGGCAGAAGTTAGGATCACAAGGCCGGCCCCATAGGCAACCAGCACGGAGACGAGTCCGGGCACCTTCCCCGTCCGGTATGCCCCGATAACAGAACCAATAAGGAGCAGGGTGGGCAGGATCAGGAAGAGTGCGCGGAGCGCTGGATCCGGGGAGATCGTGCTGACTGCAGACCCAAGGGCGGAAATAAGGATCCCTTCCGGATCGATACCGACTGCGGTCCAGAGTCCGGAGAGAAAACCAAGCCCGATGACGAACTGCCAGATGAAACGGTGGAATTTTTTTGCCATGGGTGACATCCTGCAGAACGATGCCCGGAGACCGGGAGCGTGAACCCGCCGGTGCGGGGCATCTTATAAGGGACGGCCCTGCATCTGTTCAACCGGGTCGACATCCACATCGAAGTCTTCCAGGAACGGCATCAGTCCCGTGACAAACGGCGTGGTTCGGCCGGTTGCGGGATCGGGCATGTCTCCGACGACCACGATCTCAATCATGAGGGGAAACTCCTCCAGCGTCTGGTTAAAGGACGGGTCGTTTTCCTTTGTGAACCGGAGAAACCGATCAACCCTGACATACGGGCGCTCGTACTCGGGAACGTCCCGGTACTCTGCCTGAACCTCTGCGAGCGTGCGGGTGGTGGCCAGTTCTTTTTCGAAAAACAGGTAGATCCCGATCCCGTAGTCACGGCCGATCGCCTCCAGATTGCGGATGTCCATCATCCGGCCACGCTCGATCCCGATCGATGCCAGTTTTTCCGGGAGGGTTGTGCCACGAAGTGCATTCCGGGCGGCGTCGGTATCCTTCATACAATGGCGTGGGATGCGGCTGGTTGTATAGATATTGCCTCGCGGTCAGTGGTTCCTGTTCCGCAGAGTGTACCGGCAAGGAAGAGAGGGTACAGATCCCTTTTCAGAAGGCATAATGGGCGGGAGGACACACCGGCTGTACGTGAATACCGGCAGTGAACAAGGAGTTGAGCGCCAGACCCTCCGGAAAGTGAGCATCCGGCTGCTGCCGTTCCTGATCCTCCTCTACGTGATCGCCTACCTGGACCGGGTAAACTTCGGTTTTGCGGCACTGGAGATGAACAGTGCGCTGGGCCTCTCAAGCGAAGTATTCGGATTCCTGTCCGGGATCTTTTTTATCGGGTACCTGCTCTTCGAGTTGCCAAGCAACCTGATTCTCCAGCGGGTAGGTGCCCGGATCTGGATTGCCCGTATTCTCATCAGCTGGGGGATCGTGGTGATGGTGACGGCATTTGCCACCGATGCACTGCAGGTGGCCGTTCTCCGGTTCGCGCTCGGGGTCGCCGAGGCAGGGTTCTTCCCGGGCATACTTCTCTACCTCACGTACTGGTTCCGGGAGCGGGACCTGGCAAAAGCAGTAGCTCTCCTCATGACCGCACTCTCCATCTCCATGATTGTGGGTGCCCCGGTCTCCACATGGATCCTCGATTCCGTCCACTGGTTCGGCATGGCCGGCTGGCGCTGGCTCTTTATCCTCGAAGGGGTGCCCGCGGTCGTCCTCGGCTGCATCACGTACTGGTACCTTACCGACCGGCCGGAGAATGCCCGCTGGCTCATGCCGGAGGAACGGACGTGGCTGGCGGGAGCAATCAAACAGGGGAACGAACAGCGACAGAAACTGGGGGGCCATACCAGCCTTCGTTCAGTGATCGCGGACCGGCGGGTCTGGCACATTGCCCTCGTCTACTGTATGCTTGTGATTGCCCTGTACGGGCTCGGGTTCTGGATGCCCCAGGTCATCCGCTCGCTGAATGCCGGCCTTTCCAACACGTCCATCGGGCTTGTCATGATCGTCCCCTATGCCTGTGCGGGCGTGGCAATGATCGTCTGGTCGAGGCATTCCGATCATACGGGAGAACGTCGCTGGCATACCGCTTTTCCGCCGATTGTTGGTGGGATCGCCCTTGCGTGTTCAGGCCTTGTCACCTCGCCGCTCCTCGCATTTCTCCTGCTCATTGTCGCAACCATGTGCATATTCTGTGCGTTCGGGCCGTTCTGGACCCTGCCCTCCCTCTTCCTCGCAGAGGTGTCTGCGGCAGCCGGCATTGCCGTTATCAATTCCATTGGCAACGCCGGTGGCTTCATCGGGCCAACGCTTGTGGGATACCTAACGCAAGTGACCGGCAGCACGAACGCCGGTCTTGTGGTGATCGGTGCCTGCCTTGCACTCGGGGGAGTCTGCGCAGCAGCGGTCAGGAGCCGGCGCCGGGCGGCAGAGGCAAAGAGAAAACCCTAAACGGGATGATCGCAGGAGTTATCGCCGTGACCGGGTATACCCGTATCCCGCTATCGCGGCACCAGATGCAACCAGACCATCGGCCAGAAACGGGCCGGCCCGCGTGGGTGCAGGGATCGCAGCTGCAGGTATTGCAACCGTGCCCTGCGGGGTGGCGACAGCACCGTGTAACGGGGTGATAAGCGGGGCGATAACCATGAGACTGCTGCCCGGGACCGGCTGATTGGACGTGTCGAGTTCTGTTACCTGCAGGATCGTCACGTTCGGGTTTGTCCCGGAGGGAACGGTCCCGTCGAGTGCTACCGTCAACGAAACGTCGCTCGTGGTCGGGTAGGAGAGGAGATACCCGTTGACAAATGCGCTTGTACCGGATGCCGGTTGTTGCGCGGCAGGAATGTCATCGACCATGATCTGAATGCTCCACCGGGCATTTGTAAGGGAGGTCTGCATCTGGAGCGTGTGGGTCCGGGAGAAGGTGGTGGCACCTGCAGGGATAACCGCGATCGCCATCACGGCGTGCTGTTCGTCACCCCCCATGAGCGGCGGGACAGGCGAGAACGACACGTTCGTGATCACCAGCGCTGCCACGGCAGGTGAACCGATAAGAAGCATTACCGCAGCGAGAAACAGGATTGTTACCGTACCTGCACATGCAGGAGATCGTCCGGGAAATGACATACCAATGAATGAATGTGCCCCATCTCATCCTTAAGATATTGGTGCCAGGGATGAACATGCAATGTGTTGCTGACGTGAGACATGCAGATGCCGGATCGAACAGGATAATATGGTGCCGGCTCACACGGTACACAATTACGCCAGCGCGGACGATGACTAAGAATGACCGCCAGTGATATCACCACCCTCCCGGAAAAAGAGGAGATCGCAGCCATAGCACGCCGGCTCGCAAGGGCAACAACAAAGGGCGAACTGGGCAGGACACTCGCAGAAGTGGCCGGCCGGTATACGCTTGCCGATCTCCAGGCTATCGGGGGCCGTCTTTTCATGGAAGTGGCCAGCCTGCCCGAACCCTACCGGAGCAGTGTCCGCCCGTTCTTTTGTGAGCAGCTCTTCGGGGCGCACCACCGGCTCCTCACGATGTACCGGTCAGGTACCTTCCGGAAGCCGGGCGCACCACTACGGGATCGCGAAACGTTCGAAAAGTTCTGCGCGATGATCCCGGATGGCTGCTTTACCTGGGATGAACATGCAGAGAGAACCCCGTTTCATTATTCCCCGCAGCACCGGCTCTTCTATTACCTGATGGCCGCATTTACGATGTTTGTGCTCGATTCGCCGGGCCATCCGGTCGGCATGCCGTTCCCGGGCGGTTTTGCGGTCGAGGACCGGAACGGGACGTTCTACTGCCTGATCCGGGACCGGGAAAAAGAGGTGTTTTTCTCTATCTGCAATTTCTGCCCGGCCCGGCAGAGCGAGGAGAATGCACCGGTCCATGGCACTGATTCCCATTAGGAGATAATCACAGGAATAATCTGTCACGCAGGTCGCGAACCTGACGGTATTCACAAAAACGTCTGAATAATGACATAAAGAGAGCATTCGCTCGTTCGTTGAAATTTCATAAGAAGAGATGCCGTGTAAGAATGAAAGGTGATAGCAGCTTGGTATGGTTCCCGGGGACTCGCGTACCTCAGTACAGCATACTACGTGTTCCGGCTTAACTGCTGGGTTCGGAATGAGACCAGGTGTTTCCCGAAAGCTATGGCCGCTATCACCACATGATTTGCTTGATTTTTTGTTTGCAGCCGAAGAACGTAGATGCCCGTTCTTCGTCAGACCGGTTTTCCATTGCTAAAAAACCGGTCCAAGCCAAGGTCCGGATTTGAACCGGAGTGTAGTTGATCTGCAGTCAACCGCGTGGCCGCTCCGCCACCTTGGCGACCGTGTAGGATGATACCCTATCCTCTTTGTTGAGGATACGATATAAGGTTTGCACTCAGAATTTCGTCTGGGTTTAGCGTGGTGAGCACTAGTGTTTGGACGTTAGTACTTCCGGACTGAACACGTCGTTGCCTTCGTGCGTACATCCGAAGCCTATCAAACGGGTCTTTTACCCATGTCCTGTAACGAAGTCTCTTTTTAGGCCGGGTTTCAAGCTTAGATGCTTTCAGCTTTTATCCCTTGGCGCGTGGCTGCTCGGCACTGCCTTGTCAGACAACCGATCGACTAGAGGCGCCGAATGAAAGTTCCTCTGGTACTATTTCATTCTTACCTTCAGACTTCTAACACTCCTGATAGATAGTAACCGACCTGTCTCACGACGGTCTAAACCCAGACTCACGATCCCCTTTAATAGGCGAACAACCTCACCCTTGGCTGCTGCTGCACAGCCAGGATGGAAAGAACCGACATCGAGGTAGCAAGCCGCCGGGTCGATATGTGCTCTTGCCGGCGACGACTCTGTTATCCCCGGGGTAGCTTTTCTGTAGTCAATAAGCCTCACCAAAAGGCTATATTGGTTCGTTAGACCCGAGTTTCCTCTCGCGATTATTTGCTGTGCATAATCGCGTCAGGCCAACTTATGCTCTTGACACTCTTCTGTGAGTTTCTGACTCACATGAGTTGACCTTGGGGCACCCTTGATATTTTTTCGAGGGTGTGGCGCCCCACCCAAACTGCCCACCTACCGGTGTCCTCGTTAGAGTGAGAACTACAACAAAACTAGGATGGTGTCTCATCGTTGGCTCCCCAGCACCCGAAAGTACTGGATATAACGCCTCCCATCTACACTGCGCAAGAATTATCGTAATTCAACGACAGGCTGCAGTAAAGCTCCACGGGGTCTTCACTTCCCATCAGGAGTCCCTAGTCTCTGCACTAGGACAAAAGGTTCAACGGATTCGTGTTAGGGACAGTAGCGCACTCATTAATCCATTCATGCAAGTCGCCAATTAAGCGACAAGGTACTACGCTACCTTAAGAGGGTCATAGTTACCCCCGCCGTTTACGAGTCCTTCGTCCGGTTGAACCCGGTATTCAGATACTCGCACTGGGCAGGAATCAGTGACTATACTAGTCCTTTCGGAGTTGCAGTCACCTATGTTGTTATTAGACAGTTAGTGCGCCCCGGTCACTGCGACCTGCCTGATCTCCAGGCAGGCACCCCTTATCCCAAAGTTACGGGGCCAATTTGCCGAGTTCCCTTAACTACGATTAAATCCGACACGCCTACACCTCTTCAGCGAGGGGCACCTGTGTCGGTTCTCGGTACGGACATGTGATTCCCTTTTCATGGGCTCAGGGAATTTGCTGAGTTACCCCATCACACTTTCTTCTGATTCTCACCATTACGGTACTCCACAGAGTTATGTGCTTGGACGGGATGACAGTCCCGCTCAGCATACCCCCAAGCGTCAGGGCCTTACGGCTAAAAACCACATGGTACAGGAATATTAACCTGTTTCCCATTCGGTACACTCGAGTTACGGTGCACCTTAGGACCGACTAACCCTCGGCTGACGAACGTTGCCGAGGAAACCTAGCCCCTGCGGCGGTTGGGATTCTCACCCAACTATGCTTCTACTACTGCCAGAATTCTCATCACTACGCGGTCCACGGGAACTTACGCCCCCGCTTCTACCCACGCAGAGCGCCTCCCTACCAGATCACCTTTCGGTGCTCCGTGGTCTCTGTAGTAGGCTTTAGCCCCGTCCATTTTCACCGCCCTAAATCTTGACTGGTAAGCTGTTACGCACTTTTTAAAGGATAGCTGCTTCTGAGCTCACCTTCCAGTTGTCTTTGACCTAGGACCAATTTCAGTGTTTACACTGAGCCTACATTGAGGGACATTAACCACGGTCTGGGTTGTTTCCCTTACGCATTACAAGCTTACCCCGTAATGCGGACTTCCAACCATCTAGGATGTTGGGGAGTTTGGAGTTTGACAGGGGGGTGAGCAGTTTCCCGCCCAGCTCCCCCAATCAGTGCTCTACCTCACCAACGATCTCCGGTTAGGTCATGCTGCGACATGTTTAGGGAGGAACCAGCTGATGCCGGGTTCGATTAATCTTTCACTCCTATACGTAGGTCACACGAATGATTTGCATATCAATACCGCTTGCGGTCCTCCACGCAACTTTCGTCACGCTTCAACCTGCCAACGCATAGATCACCCGGCTTCGGGTCTTATCCTGCTGACTCCGCGCACTTTTAATACGCCGTCCCACACATTGCTGCTACGGACTTGTTGGTTTCCCTACGGCTTCCCTTGTGGGTTAACCTTCGCCAACAGAATAAACTCTCTGGCCCGTTCTTCAAAACGTACGTTGCGACACTGGCAACCTTACCCGTACTACCGCCTCGCGACGGGTTCCTTCATAAGGAAGATCCTTTCATGCCGCAACTCGCGATCACCTACCAATTTCAGGCACTTTTAACCACCTTTTCAGGGTTACTTTTCAGCTTTCGCTCACGCTACTAATTCGCTATCGGTTTCAAGGTGTATTTAGCTTTAGGGGTTGATGACCCCTGAATTCCCGCGAGAATTCCGACCCGCGGTACTCAAGACACCACCTGATGCCGTCTGCTTCTGCGTACGGGACTATCACCCTCTGTAGTGTGCCATTCCAGGCAACTTCCGCTTCACATCCGGCACCGTAACGGTGGGCTTATAACACCACATCTCCCTTGCGGGATTCGGTTTGAGCTCTGTCGTGTTCGATCGCCTCTACTAACGACATCTCGGTTGATTTCTTTTCCTGCCCCTACTGAGATGTTTCAATTCGGGGCGTTCCCTATCCTTACGGATAAACGCAATTAAGCGTTAGGATGTCCTATTAGGGTATCTCCGGATCACAGATTCCTTGCGTCTACCCGGAGCTTATCGCAGCTTGGCACGCCCTTCTTCGGCACTTGAACCGAGCCATTCACTGGTAGGTTTAAACTAATGCTCCGCTAAACCCATTTAACGTCCTGAGTGCAAACCTTTACACGGCCTCGCAAAGTCATTGGTTTGACTTTCAGCCCTTCCCTCGTGATTCACATCTCGAGGTGCATCTAAACAGCCCCCTGGGATTCGAACCCAGCTTTGTGTGTCACCATCCTGACAGCCTAGAGCCTTTTCTTGTCGACACCGGCAATTTTACAGTTTGTCTAGCAACCGCTTTGTTACCCGAAATAAAATTCGTTAGGAGGTGATCCAGCCGCAGATTCCCCTACGGCTACCTTGTTACGACTTAACCCCCCTTGCAAAACCTAGATTCAACCGCCGCAGAAAACGACGGCTTCATCAAGACCTCACTCGGGTGGTTTGACGGGCGGTGTGTGCAAGGAGCAGGGACATATTCACCGTGCTATTTTGAAACACGATTACTACGGATTCCAGCTTCATGTGGGCGAGTTGCAGCCCACAATCCGAACTAAGGATGGGTTTAGGAGATTGCCTTCACCTTTCGGTGTCGATACCCATTGTCCCACCCATTGTAGCCCGCGTGTAGCCCGGACAATTCGGGGCATGCTGACCTACCGTTGCCCATTCCTTCCTCCTCTTTAGCAGAGGCGGTCCCAACAGTGTCCTCTCCATCCCGGAGGACGAGCTAGCAACTGTTGGCGTGGGTCTCGCTCGTTGCCTGACTTAACAGGATGCTTCACAGTACAAACTGACGACGGCCATGCACCTCCTCTCAGCTAGTCATGCAGAGTCTTCAGCCCGGCAATCATTCAGCTGTCTTGTCCGGTGAGTTTCCCGGCGTTGAGTCCGATTAAACCGCAGGCTCCACCCGTTGTGGTGCTCCCCCGCCAATTCCTTTAAGTTTCAGCCTTGCGACCGTACTTCCCAGGCGGCACGTTTCACGATTTCTCTTCGGCACCTCGGTGACTCGTGGTCACCGATACACCTAACGCGCATCGTTTACAGCTGGGACTACCCGGGTATCTAATCCGGTTTGCTCCCCCAGCTTTCGTTCCTCACTGTCGGAGCCGTCCTGGTGAGACGCCTTCGCCACAGGTGGTCCCCCAAGGATTACAGGATTTCACTCCTACCCCTGGAGTACCTCTCACCTCTTCCGGTCCCTAGTCTGCCAGTATCCCTGAGACGCCTTCCGGTTAAGCCGGAAGATTTCCCCAGAGACTTAACAGACCAGCTACGAACGCTTTAAGCCCAGTAATAGTGGCCACCACTCGAGCCGCCGGTATTACCGCGGCGGCTGGCACCGGTCTTGCCCGGCCCTTTCTTCACCAGTTATTTACACTGGCGGACAGCCCGATTTTACGGGCACTCGGAGTTCCCTTATCACGATTGCTCGCATTGTAAAGTTTTCGCGCCTGCTGCGCCCCGTAGGGCCTGGATTCGTGTCTCAGAATCCATCTCCGGGCTCTTGCTCCCACAACCCGTACCGATTACAGGCTTGTTGGGCCGTTACCCCAACAACAACCTAATCGGCCGCAGACCCATCCTGAGGCGGCGGACCTTTCAACTACAGAGCATTCCAGCATCCATAGCCTATGGGGTATTATCCCCAGTTTCCCGGGGTTATCCCCCTCCTCAGGGTAGGTTGTCCACGTGTTACTGAGCAGTATGCCGAGGTCTTACACCTCTCGACTCGCATGGCTTAATCGAACTCCGATAGCAGTGGCCTCTGGCAGGATCAACCAGAATTCTAATTGTACACTTGTACGCACACTAAATATCTGAACCTTAAATTCGAGGAATTAGCGGTTACTAAACAAATTTCCGCATTGCCAGTATCAACGTCAGAACCAACTCCGGTCAAGCCGGGTCGCGTTGGATCCCCATCAAATAGTGCTGTATTCGTCGTGTTGTTCACTTGAACACGGGCTCATAATGTAGGTCACAGGATTATTTATACCTTTGTACCTGCATAGGTTGTATTCGGAACCAGGCCCCGGACACTCACCGGTTTTGTCGGTTCTTCATCACACCTTTCGTCGTGTTTTTGATGTAAACACGGGCTTAAAATGTAGGTTTCAGGATTATTTATACCTTGTTGCCTGCACCTGACCCACTTCGGAACCGATACTTCCCTTGCGGGCAGTTTTCGTCGGGTCTTCATCAGGAATTGTGGATCACATTATTCCACATTCGAGCATTTAAGGATTACTCCCCTTTCATCCCATTTTCAAAACCTGTAACACGTGCCGTGATTGTATCTGATGACCAGATACTTCTTCAAATCGGCAGGAATTGCATTTCGAATCCATATATCCCGATTTCAGGTTTGGAGGGCATTTTTGGCCGGAGCATACGGCGCGACTGACACCGGGTTCTCAGGATCGATATCGAAATACCGCTGAAATCAGGAGCCAATGCAGGAAATGGCACATATTTGCACGGAAACGGTATCTTTGAGAACCACCGGCCAGAAAGGGTCGCGCAGGAAATACCATGAACCCGGCCCCACCCTGCCGCATCCGGTACCTGCGCACGCCTCCCTTACCGCGCAGCACCTTCACTGAACATCCCTTGTTTTAAAAAAGATGCACCCCGGGGCGCTGCCGGCTTTTCAGGCAGTGACCGGTGCTGGTGCTGTGTGCTGGTGCCTGCGGGACGCTGTGGTCATAGACCCGGCTGATGTACCGGGCGGAGAAGACCGAAATGATCGGCGTGAGCACCAGCTGGATAACCCACCCGGCAAACGGGATTAGCGCGAAGAGTGAGATGACGAGACTGGCGAGGATGACAAGCACCATCATGATCACCAGGGCGAGGATGTAAGCACCCCAGCCGATCGCCTGGATCGTGCCGGTGATCGCAGAGAACCGAAGCCCTTCCCTCATGCTGCCGGTGCGGGCAAAGCGCACGCTGCCAAGAACTGCGTAGAGACAGGTGATCACGAGCACAATAAGCCCGATAAGGATGAGGATGAACCCGGCGCCCATCATCGTGCCCATGGACGCACTGCCATGAACCCCGAAGAACATGAAGGCAAGTGCGGCGACAAAGATGATAAGGGCCGGGACGAACCAGAGGAACCCGACAATGGCGAGCTTGATCCCGTCAAGGTACAGGGAACACCACGAATCGAACCTGGGAGGGGGCGTTGTCCCGCGGTAGACCCTGACGAGGTACCCCGATACGATAAACGAAAGGAGCAATCCTGCACAACAGAGCGCGACGAGCCGGGGCCACGGGATAAGATCCCAGTGAATCGTTGTCCCGGTGAAAATCGTTTTCGGATCGAACACAAACCTGATGAGGGCAAAGGGCAGGCCACAGATAATGAAGATGAGCCAGGTGATCGGGTTTTTTACAAGGGCAGTTTTTGCGTACCCGGCCGCATCTGAAACGATAGCTCCGTAATCCATAGTATACGATGCCCGGCAACAGATGATAATGGTAGCGAGGGGGCCGGGAGGGAGGGGATTGGCCCCGGATTTCCCCGGACAACACTTTTGGTATGCGTGACCCCCTGCACCGGAAAATTATATATTCGAATGACAGAGGATCAAAAATCTCTTCTGAAAAACAGGTATTTTTGTGCCCCTGATTGAAGCAAAATATGCTCTCCGTGCAGGGGGTCACACGATCCATTTTTGTTTTTGGGCCAAGGGCCCATTCTTCAGAATGCCGGAAAAAGTACAAACGTCCCCCCTTTTTTACGTCGAAAAACCTGCATATCCCAGAGGGAGAGCTGCTGCCAGAGGAGGACAGGCCAACAACAGTTTTACACCACGTGACCCCCTGCACGACCACCAAGGCTTTTTAGCATCCCAAAAAAAGTACCGCAGTATATGCCGGTCTTTATCCCCAAACCCGGATCCAAGAGTGCCAGCCGGGCCTTAAAACGCCCGATCCCCGATATCGCCACTTTTGATTCTCTTGTCAGAAATCTCGTCCGGTCAAACCCGCTCGGCTGCACCTCGTACTTCTCCACAAGGAAGAACTATCCGCCGGTCACGGTTGTCCGTGAGATGTACACCGCAAAGTTCGCGTACACGAACCCTGCGGGAAAACGTATCGGGACCAGCTCGGAGGTCTATGACTCAATGGACGGCTACGAGACCGGGGTTGCTGCCATGATCTCGAATGTGGCAAACATCACCGCCCACCGGGGAAAGATCCGGCACCGGAAGGACGCTGATCTCTTCTCGGCGATCCTGAAATGCAATGACCCGGACGACGGGATCTACTTTGTCAGCCTTGCCCGGAACCGTATCACGGTATCTTCATACAGGGATGATGCGATCAGGAAGAAGGTCGAGGCGTGGGCAGACGTGGCACTGGGAACTGAATAGCAAAGACCCGGGACGGCCCTCATTGCGATGAATAAAGGAAGTTACTTGTTCTTCCGGCGGGAGAGCGAGACCAGGTATCCCGAGAACGGCGGGCCGGATACGCAGGCATCGGTCGCGGCCAAGTGTGCCTATCTCAGGGAGCACAACCTTGCCGGCCTCTTTGAGTGGCGGATGGACAACGACATGCGGCCCGACAACAGCCCGCCGAACTACCGGGTGACCGGCTGGATGTCGGACTGCCTGTCGCAATAAACCCTCTTTTTCTTCTCTTGTCACCGGGACCTGCTGCGGCCAAAGAAATATATGATCAATCGAACAAATAAGAAAAGTATGAAAAATATGAAAAGAAAGCAGCAGGAGAACCTGGTCGACGAGATGGTGGCCCCAAGGAAGGAGAAGACCAAGCATCTCTTCGGGAGCGTTAAGGTCGGGGAGCGGGGACAGGTCGTGATCCCCAAGGAGGCCCGCGAGATCTTTAATATCAAACCCGGGGACATCCTTCTCGTTCTTGGTGATGTGGAGCGGGGTATTGCGCTCGTGAAGGCCGATACCCTGCAGGAATTTGCACGGATGATCCTGGAGACATCCAGCCATCCCTCCGATGAATGATCCCGCGGGAGGTGCCTGCAATGAAGATTGTTGTCCTTAACGGGAGCCCGAAATGGGATCTCAGCGTCACGATGCAGTACGTGGCGTACCTCAAAAAGAAGTTCCCGGAGCATACCTTTGAAACCGTCAACGTGGCACACGAGATAAAGAAGATCGGGAAGGACTCCGTGTATTTTGCAGCCATTCTTGACAGGGTCCGGTCTGCGGATCTCGTGCTCTGGGCATTCCCGCTCTATGTCCTGCTCGTCCCGTGCCAGTACAAGCGCTTTATCGAGCTCGTTTTCGAGCGGGGGGCACAGGGCGCCTTTGCCGGGAAGTACGCAGCGGCACTCTCCACCTCGATCCATTACGCCGATATGATCGCCCACAACTACATCCATGCGGTAAGCGACGATCTCGGGATGAAGTACCTTGGGGCGTACTCCGCGGAGATGGACGACCTGCTCGACAAAGGCGAACGTGAACGGCTCGAAACATTCGCATCCCTCACCTTTGCGGCTGTTGAAAAGAAGATCCCGGTCCAGCGCGAGACGGCCCCGCTCGTCCCGCCGTCCCTTGCCTATGTCCCGGGCAAAGGGCAGGCAAGCGTGCAGTCCGGGGCTAATAAGATCGTCATCCTCACGGACGATGACGGCAGCTCCAAAAACCTCACGGCAATGGTTGCAAGGATCACCACAGCATTCTCGGGCAAGGCCGAGGTCATCAACCTCCACAATATCGATATTAAAGGCCCCTGCCTCGGCTGCTGCAGATGCGCCTATGACAACACCTGTGTCTACACTGACGGGTATGTGGATTTCTACAGGAACCGGCTCGCAACCGCAGACATCCTTGTCTTTGCTGGTGCGGTGCATGACCGGTACCTCTCATCGACATGGAAACTCTTCTTTGACCGAAGTTTCTTCAAGGGTCACACCCCCGGCCTTGGCGGGAAACAGATCGGCTTTGCAATCGCCGGCCCCCTGCACCAGATCCCCTGCTTAAAAGAGGCACTCGTCATGTGGGCGGACAGCGGCAGGTGCAATGCCCTTTTTGTGACCGACGAGGCTGCCACATCGGGGGAGCTCGATGCGCTGCTTGATACGATGGCTGGAAAGTTGGTACAGGGCGCAGAGGCGGGATATACCCCGCCGCACCTGTTCTATGCTGTCGGCGGCCACAAGATCTTCCGGGACAACATTTATGGGGGTATGAGATTTGTCTTCCAGGCAGATTACCGGTACTACCACGAACATAAGATGTTCGATTTCCCGCAGGCAGACCTTAAGACCCGGCTCATGAATGCGGTCATGATGCTCTTAACAAAGAGCAAAGCGGTCCGGGAAAAAGTGTACGGCGACACCAAGCACCACATGATAGCGCCTTTTGCACCGGTGCTCAAGGACGGCTGATATGGGATCTCCGGGAGCGGGCAGCAGGATGGGGATCCTGCTCGGGTTTGTCCCCCTGATCGTCTATGGGATCCTTGCAGGGCCTTCCGTCCAGAGCAGGGTCCTAGCACTGGGTGCGGCGACACTGGTCACCGTTGTTGCCGGTTTTGGGGATCTCAAAAAAGGCAGGATCCTGACCTGGGCAAGCCTTGTCCTGTTCGGGGGCCTGCTGGTTGCAACGGTCGGGATGGCCCAGACCGGGATCCTCCCTTGGAGCGGCGTCCTGATCTACGCTGCGCTTGCGGCCGTTTCGTTTGGCTCGATCCTGGCCGGCGTCCCGTTCACCCTGCAGTATGCCCGGGAGATGGTGCATCTGGAGCACCACAAAAACCCGGTCTTTCTCCGGGTCAATATCCTGATGACCGGTGTGTGGGGCGGCGTCTTTGTGGTCAATACCCTGCTGGATTACCTTGCGCTGGTTCTCCCGGGCCCCGTAGGGCAGGCTGCCACCCTGATCACGTATGGTTTCCTTATCGCAGGGATCGTATTTACCCTCTGGTACCCGGGGCATATAAAGAAGAAATATGCCAAGACGTCGCCGGGCGGTCAATAGACCACCCTGCCCCGGTTTTTTGGTCGCAGGATCCGGTCAGGGCTGCTCGTCTGCCTTTACCACATGGACGTAGATATCCCCGAAGAACTCCTCCTGCCGGAGGGCGCACTGCCCGTCCAGTGCAAGGAACAGCAGCGGGATATAGACATCGGGGAGCCCCCAGTCAAGATCCCTGCAGAGCTCGGCAAGCGTGATCTCGGTTTCCGGGTCGGCATTTGCCAGGAACTCCTCAATGACCTGCCGGGCCGAGTCCTGGTACCCCTCCTCGTGTGCGATTCCCACGACATCGTCGGCTTCGATCAGAGAATCCTCAAGGGGGGGGAGCCGGCGGCGCCTCCGCTCCTCTTTTTCCAGGTTCTTGAGCTCGATGATCAGCTCAAAGAGGGTGACGGGGCTTTTCCTGAGGCTTTTCCTGTCGAGCCGGCGCTGGATCTCCCGCTCCAGCCGTTCGATGGGCCCGAACCGGCCCTCGTCCTCGAAGTCAAGATCTCCTGCAAGATCGAAGTCCTCCCCGGCGTCACCTCCGCTGTCTGCATCATCCTCCCCGGCTGCGAGATCAAGCTGCTCGGACTTCATCCGGAGGAGCGTAGCCGCAAAAAAGAGCGTGCGCCCCGAGATCTGGAGGTTGAGCTGCCGGCACCGCTCCAGCTCGGAAAGGAACCGGTCAGTCACCTCGATGATGTTGATGTTCCACGGGTCGATCTCGCCCCGCTCCGCAAGACCGACGAGGATCTCGACCGGGTCTTCGACGACCCCCGGTTCCGATTCTTTGGGAGCGTCGGCTACCGCAGGAGGGACCACAGTCTGGGCTGTATCAGATGTATCGGCAGGCCCGGCCGCACCGGTGTTTTCCGTCCCGGGCTGCTCTATGTCCGGGGCCTCTCTTGGGGCAGGTTCGCCGGCCCTGCCTGCCTTTACACCCTTGCCCGACCGATGTTTCCCGTTGTTATCCGGTTCAGCCATGGACCTTGACTCCGGTAACAAGCGTGCTCTTGTCCGGCCGGCTCGTCACGCCCATGATCCGCTGCGCCGCCTCGATCATCGGTTTGCGCAGCGAGACAATGACAAACTGCGACGAGGGGGCGAGCTCCTGTACCATCGCCGCGATCCGTTCCACGTTCGCGCCGTCAAGCGACATATCTACCTCGTCCAACGCGTAGAATGGCGCCGGGATGAAGTGCTGGATGGAGAAGATAAAAGCAAGCGTGGTCAGTGACTTCTCCCCTCCCGAGAGGGAAGAGAGAAGGTGAACTTTTTTGTCCCGGGGCTTGACCGCAAACGTGAGCCCGCCGGTGAAGGGATCCTCCTCGTTCTCCAGCACGAGGTTCCCGCTCCCGCTGGTGAGCCGGGCAAAGATCTCCCTGAAGTTGGCATCGATCGCTTTAAAAGCGGTCATGAACGCCTCGAACTTCATCTGCTCGTATTTCTGGATGCGTTCGATTAAGGTCTCCCGCTCCATGGAGAGGGTATCTTTCCGTTCCGTTCTCTCATCAACCTGCCGCTGGATCTTCTCGTACTCCTCTATGGCGAGCATGTTGACGGCACCTATCTTATGGAGCGCGAGTTCGGCATCGGCGATCTTCCCTTCTATCTCGGTGAGGGAGAGATCGGTCTTTACCTCGCCGATCAGGGTCGTGAGGGCGGCAATCTCGGCCGCAAGTACCTGTGCCCGCTCCTCAAGGGCGACAAGCTGGATCGTGAACCGTTCCTTGTCGGCATCGAACTTCATCAGTTTCAGTTCAGAGGCATGGATGCTCTCGGAGACATCGGCCCGTTTTTTCCGCAGTTCCTCGAGTTCCCCGGAGAACTCCTTCTGCTTCTCTTCGAGTTCACCAATCACGGTCTTGTGGGCCGCGATCTGCCCGTTGGATCCGGCGATCTCCGCGTCGATCTGCCGGTTGCGCTCGTCCAGCCGGGCGCGTTCCTCACCCAGTTCTCCGACACGGGCCGTGAAATGCTGTCGTTCACGGGAGGCGTCGTTCATGTCCGCTTCCTTGTTCCTGAGGCGCCGTTCCGCTTCTTCGATATCCTTCTTCTTCTTCTCCATCTGGTCGGTGAGCGCCGGGATGTTGGTGTCGTCGAGCTTCTTTTTGATCGCGTCGATCTTTGCCGTGATCGCGTTCAGCGCTTCGGTGACATTGTCGAGTTCCCCTTCGAGTGCCCCAAGCTCTGCAGCACTGTTGCCGGTCTCCTCTTTCTGCCGGGCGACGGCCGCCTCGATCGTCTGCTTCTCGACCGTGATCGCCTCGAACCGCCGGGTATACTCCTCAGTGACCGCTCCCGCCCGGGCCATGTTCTGGTCGATCTCGTTTCTTAACGCCCGCTTCTGGTCGACTTCTTCGGTCATGCGCTTGACGCCGGCTTCAAGGGTCGAGGCCTCTCCAGAAAGTTCGGCAAGGTGCGACCGGATCCGGACGATCTCGTCGTCCACGGCAGCCCCGAACCCCCGGACTGGCTTCTTTGCCGAACCACCGGTCATCGCCCCGCTCTTTTCAAGCAGTTCGCCTTCGAGGGTAACCATCCGGTACTTCCCGATCAGTTTCCGTGCCCGCTCGAGCGTATCGACAACGACCGTCGCCCCGAGCGCCACGGCAAACGCCCGGTCGTACACAGGGTCGTAATCGAGAAGGTTGACCGCATAGTCGACGACGCCGGGCTCCTTGACGGGAGGGAGTGTCGGAGGCCGGAGTTTGTTTAACGGGAGGAAGGTCACCCGGCCGAGCCGCTCGTCTTTCAGGTACCGGATCGCATCGGCGGCGATCTGGTCGGTGTCGCAGATCACAAACTGGAGCTTGTTGCCCGCAGCGACATTGAGCGCTGTCGCGTACTCGGGGGGCGCCCGGCCCTGGTCTGCAATCGTGCCGTGCACACCTTCGATCGCTTTGACCGCCTCGATCGCTTTTCCCCCGGACTCGCCCCTGGCCTGCTGGGCGGCTTCGAGCCGGATCGCGTCCTGCTCGGCATCCTTCATCTCCCCGCGCAGCCGTTCGAGAGAAGAGCGCTGGGCAAAGAGGCCGCTCTCCAGCTCCGAGAGGTTCCGGTCGAGTTCCTTTTTCTGGCCGGCAAGCGCTGCGACCTCCTTCTCGTTTCCGGACAACTGCTCCTGCTTTGACGCGTATTCCTCATCGAGCTGCTTCTGGAGTGCCATAAGGCGTTCGAGCTCGCTTGTCCGCATCCGGCTCTTCTCGATGAGCATGTCCTGCTGGTGGAGGATCGTGGAACGCCCGCCCTTTCTGGTCTCCGCCTCCTCCATCAGCGCAAAGAGTTTCTGCCGGGACTCCTCCGTATCTGATGAGTACTGCCGGATCCCGGTCTCGACCTTCTCCAGCTGCGCCTTTAAGGTCGCCACTTCCATCGCGATATTCGTGCGGTCAATGGTGAGCGTGCGGATTTGGTCTGATAGTTCCGCAACCCGCGCCTCGGCCCTTTTCGTGTCTGCGAAGACCCGGTTGATCGCTTCAAGGTTGGCCTCCTTGTCTTTTTTGAGCCGGGCGATCGTCTGCTCCGCGAGCTTGATCCCGCTTTTTGCCTCTTCAAGGTCGGCAATCAGTTTCAGGTAGTCAGGCCCGCTTTTTTTGTTGATAAGGTCGTCGACATCCGCGAGGTCTGCCTTGAGGTAGGCAAGTTCGTTCTCCTCAAGACCCCGGTCAGCCTCGACCCGGGAGATCTTGATTTTCTGCTCTTCGGCGGACGCAAGGAGCGTGGCCCGTTCCTTCTTCTTGTCGTGGAGCTGGGCGGCCGACCGGCACCCTTGGTAGAAGCCAAGCTCATTTTGCCACTTCTGGTATTCGAGCGCATGCTCGCGCTCTTTTTTGAGCTCGTTTGCCCTTTTTGTCAGTTCGATTAAGAGGAGTTCCTCGCGCTCGATGCGCTCCCTTACCACGTCAAGCTCGGAGAGCGACTGCTGTTTTTTGGTATCGAACTCGGAAACACCTGCGATCTCGTCGATGATCTTCCTGCGCTCGTTGTCACTCATCTCCATGATCCGGGTCACGTCGCCCTGCATCACGACGTTGTAACCGTGCGGGATAATGCCGAACTTTGCAAGGTGATCGACAATGTCGCTCTGCTTGCAGAGCCGGTCATTCAGGTAATTGTAGCTGTAATAACCGTTCCCCGTGCGCTTGATCCGGCGGCGGATCTTTGTCCCGTCGGAAAACTCGATGGCGACCTCAGCGGTGTTCTTCCCGGAGTTGAGGTTGATGAGATCGGTGAGTTTCTCGGCACGCAGGTTGCGGGAACTCGAAAGTGCAAGGACAAAAAGGATTGAATCGATAATGTTGCTCTTCCCGGAGCCGTTCGGGCCCGATATAACGGTGAAACCCTCTAAAAAGGGAATTTTTGTCTTTTTTGAAAAAGACTTGAAATTGTCTATCTCCAGCTCTGTGATGTGCAAAGATCCGGCTCCTCGTTGTCCTTACTTCTTTGCTGCATCGGACTTGTCTTCTTCCACAGCGTAAATGAGATCGCTCTGTTTGGGCTTGATCGAGGCTCCTTTCTTGTTCCTGCCATAGCCGGCTGAAGCGATGATGTAGTCCTTTTCCCCGCGCCGGGGCTCAAGCTTCATCGTTCCGTCGGTCTGCATGATCATGTCCATCGCGGGCTCTGCCGGGGCCTGCGACTCGGCATCCGCCGGGCGGGCCCCTTTGCGTATGACGACAGTACTTCCGCCCTGCTGTGGGGCCGCACCGGCGGCGCCGGGCACCTGCGAGCCCTGGACAATCGGCTGCACGCGTTTAAGTTCCTGACGGCTGCGCTCCTCGGTCTGCTTGGACATCTTCATTGCAATAGACTTGAGGTCAAGGAGCTCCTGGGTGAGACCCTTGACGAGTGCTTCCATCTCGTTGACCTTTTTCTCGAGAGCTGCTACCCGATCTTCGCCTACACTGCTTCCTGAACTTTCCATCATTTTAACCATTTTCTCCTTTTCTTCAAGTTAGAACTCAAGATACCTGATCTTTGCATCCGGTTGTGCCGTGTCATTCCTGTATACCTTGTGATATATACTGGTGCGGCGCACTCCTTATTAATAATAGTAGTGATCTGCGGATGAGAAAAAAAGGTTTGTGCTTCTTTCTCCCCAAAAAACGGGATACAGACCCCCCTGGATCCTTTTGATCCGGGCCCTACGCACCTTCTCCGGTGGGGATAACATGCGCAAAAATCCGGTTTTGTGGCGGTATTGCTCCCGCTTCCCCCATCCCCGCGCTCATGCTTAAGAAAAGGTATTACCTGATCCAAACGAACGTGTATCCATATGTCGTATCTTTCCCAAACTGATCCAGAAATAGCAGATATCATTGAGAAGGAACGGCTCCGCCAGACAAACGGGCTCGAACTGATCGCGTCCGAAAATATTGTCAGCCGTGCGGTGCTCGAGGCAATGGGGTCAATTATGACCAACAAGTACGCCGAGGGTTACCCGGGAAAGCGGTACTACGGCGGGTGCGAATTCCACGATATGGCCGAAAACCTTGCCCGCGACCGGTTGAAAAAACTCTTCGGTGCGGAGCATGCAAACGTCCAGCCCCACTCGGGCACCCAGGCGAACATGGCGGTTTATTTCGCGTACATGAAACTGGGAGAAAAGATCCTCTCCATGAAGCTCAACCAGGGGGGCCACCTCTCACACGGGTCGCCGGTCAGTTTACCGGCAAGTTCTATCAGGTCGCCCAGTATGGCGTTGACCCCAAAACGGAAACGCTCGATTACGGTGCCGTCGGCGAGATGGCAAAGAAGGAGAAACCGCAGATCATCGTATGCGGTGCATCCGCTTATCCCAGAACCATCGACTTTGCGGCATTCCAGGAGATCGCCGATGATGTCGGTGCCTACTGTATGGCAGATATCGCCCACATCGCCGGGCTGGTCGCTGCCGGCATCCACCCGACATCGGTCGGTGTGACGAACTTCACCACCACCACCACCCACAAGACGCTCCGCGGGCCCCGCGGCGGTGCGATCATGTGCAACAACGAGTACGCCCAGGCAATCGACAAGGCGGTCTTCCCGGGCATGCAGGGCGGTCCCCTGATGCATACGATCGCGGCAAAGGCGGTTTGTTTCGAGGAGGCACTCAGGCCCTCGTTTAAGGAATACAACAAACAGATCGTGAAGAACGCACACGTCCTTGCGGAGACCTTAATGGACAACGGCATCCGGCTTGTCTCGGGTGGCACGGACAACCACCTGATGCTCATCGACCTCACCAGTCAGAACCTGACCGGCCTTGAAGCGGAAGTGGCGCTCGGTAAAGCCGCTATCACGGTGAACAAGAACACGATCCCGAACGAGACCAAGAGTCCGTTTGTGACAAGCGGTCTCCGGGTCGGTACCCCTGCCGTCACCTCACGGGGCATGAAAGAGGCAGAGATGCGCAGGATCGGGAACTGGATCTCTGCCGTGGTAAAGGATATCAACAACGAAACGCTGATCCAGAAGGTCAACCGGGAAGTCACCGAAATGGCACAGAAATTCCCGATTTACCCGGTGACCTGATACTAGGTGCGGGTGTAACGATGGCCACCATCCTTGACGGAAAAGCAGTTTCGGAAAAGCGGCTCGAACTCCTCAAGGAAGCGATCGGCGAGTCGGGGTTGTATCCCCGGCTTGCCACCGTGATCGTGGGCAGCGAACCGGCATCGCAGATGTACGTGCGCATGAAGCACCGGGCCTGCGAACGGGTTGGAATAGGTTCCATCGGGATCGAGTGCCCGGGCGACGCCACCACGGAGAAAGTGATTGAAAGCATCACCCGGCTCAACCGGGACCCGGATATCAACGGCATCCTTGTCCAGCTCCCGCTCCCGAAACAGATCGACACCGAACGGGTGATCGCCGCAGTAAACACAGACAAGGACGTGGATGGTTTCCATCCCACAAGCCTTGGCCTTCTCATGAGCGGCAAGCCCCGGTTTGCTCCCTGTACGCCAAAGGGGATCATGACCCTGCTTGCGGAGTATAAGATCCCCCTTGCCGGCGCCCGGGCTGTCGTTGCCGGGCGGAGTATCGATGTCGGGAGACCGATGGCGGCACTCCTGACGAACGCTGACGCAACCGTCACCGTCTGCCACAGCAGAACCCGCGACCTGCCTGCTGAGCTCAGGCGGGCGGATATTCTTATTTCTGCCGTGGGAAAAGCCCATTTCATCACGCCGGAGATGGTAAAACCCGGCGCTGTCGTTATCGATGTCGGTATCAACCAGCTCAACGGAAAACTGGTCGGGGATGTGGATTTTGATGGGATAAAGGATATCGCGTCGGCAATCACCCCGGTCCCCGGCGGCGTGGGCCCGATGACGATTGCAACGCTCATGGAAAATACCTTTGCCGCGGCAACGAGGATGGAATGAAATCCTGCCGGGTCAACAAGCTCAACATTGGCGGGGATGCCCCGCCCCGTATCATGGGTGTGATCAACTGCAGCGGGGAGTCGTTTTACCTGAATTCCTTTATCCCCATAGAAAAAGTCCACGAGACCGCGGTTGCTATGGTCGAGCAGGGCGCAGATATGATCGATATCGGTGCCCGGAGCACTGCACCCAATACACAGCCGATCAGCGGGAAGGAAGAGGCGGAACGGATCGATGCGGCCTTAAAGGAACTGGACGGGAGCGGGATCACCCTCTCGGTGGATACGATGCACCCGGGCGTGCTCGATGTCTGCCTGAAGCATGACATCCATGCGGCAAACGATATCAGCGGATTTGTCTCCCCGGCCTATGCAAAAAAGGTCGCGGATGCCGGGCTTCCTGCGTTTGTTATGGCCACAAACCAGGTACCGGGCGATCCGATCGGCGTCGATGCAACACTCACCTCACTCGAAGGAGTCATGCGGCGGTGCGATACGGCCGGCGTGAACGAGTATGTACTCGACCCGGGGGTCGGCATCTGGACACCGTTCCGCTCGGTGGAGGAGGACTGGGAACTCTGCCGGCACTTCGAAATGTTCCTGCGGTTCGACCGCCCGGTACTCGCAGCCGTTTCACGGAAGACCTTTATCGGGATGCTCCTCAACCGGGAGCCGGAAGACCGGCTGCCGGGCACCCTCGCGGTGACCATGAAGCTGCTCGAAAAGGGTGTGTCGGTTATCCGTACTCATGACGTGGCAGCCACCCGTGACACACTCATGGTATACAACCAGATGGTGAAGGGAGCATGAATCCCTCGTTTTCCGTCACCGGTCTCTCCACAGGTATCATCCGGCCCCACGAGTCGTTCACCGACCGGATCATTGTGGCGGCAGATGCAGCCTGCGGGGGATTTGCCGATGGTGACATCCTTGTCCTTGCCGAGACCGCGGTTGCAACCGCCGAAGGAAACGTGGTCCGGCTCGATTCGGTCACGCCATCCCCGCATGCACGGGAACTGGCAGAGCGGTATCACATGGATCCCCGAACCGTTGAAGTCGTCCTTGTCGAGAGTGACTCGGTCGTCGGGGGTATCCCGGGTTTTCTGCTCTGCATGAAGCAGGGCACGCTCCTCCCGAATGCAGGTGTGGACGCCTCAAACGCCCCTCCCGGGTGCATCGTGCCCCTGCCAAAAGATCCCGATGCAAGCGCCGTACATATAAAAGACGAGATCTCCCGCCGGTGCCATGCCCGGATCGGGGTGATTATCGCCGACAGCCGCACGCATGCGATGCGCCTCGGGTGCTCGGGGGTAGCCATCGGGTGCGCCGGTATCACCTCCGTGATCGACGACCGGGGACGAAGTGACCTGTTTGGTCGGAAGCTGGAAGTAACAAAAAGAGCGATTGCCGACAACATCGCATCCGCCGCTGAACTGGTGATGGGAGAGGCCGACGAGTGCACACCGGCCGCGCTCGTCCGGGGCCTCGGGATGCCGATCGGGGATCAGGCCGGGGTCGACACCATCGACGCTGATGAATGCCTGTTCATGGGTGTCTTACGCAACAACCGGACCTGAAATCCGGCACTACCGCTTTTTCCCGGCCCCGGGCCGGTTTTCCCGGGAGCCCTAGGGCTGATCCGATGTCACCGATGAGGAGAAGTTATAGGCACAGTCGAGGTCGGCAAACTCTGAGAAGGAGAACGTCTCCCTGAGTTTCTGGTGGGGAGTCATCGATGGGATATCAAAGGTCGCTGACTGGGAATGGCAGTACGCCGTTATCGGCATCATGCGGATCTGGACCTCGATGTTCTCGAACGTCATGTTGGTAGGATTCTCGACCTGAAAATCCATGGTGTAGAAATCGAACGAACCGGTGTTTACCGGGACAAAATTGTCAAGCTCGTCGGTCGTGACGGTGATCGCGGTGTTGGTAATGCGGGAAGAGATGCAGCCTGCGGCAAGCAGGAATGCTGCCACCATGACCAGAATCCAGTACCGGTTTTTTATCATTTCTGACCTCTGTTGTTACCGGATGATGTATAATCCGTTTTACATTCCTTCCCCAAAAAGCAAGCGGCAGGATCGCACCAACGCACCCGGCATCGTAGTTACTGCGGCCGGCGTGCGACGATCAGCTCAATCGTTGACTCATCGGGAAATCTCCCCGATGGCTCGATGGCAAGCAGGCGCTTTGTGAGCCGGGCGCGGAACCCGGCATTCCGTTCCCCGATGATCACGGGATCGATAAAGGAGGTGCTGAGCTGGTGGCCAATGATCTCGTCCGCGGTATCATGCATGTGCAGGTTAGTAGAGTCCGGGCAGGTAAAAAATCAACATGCCGGGGGTTAAAGATGACAGATGAAAGAGATCCCGAATAAAACCGGCAGAAAAGAGTGCGGAGCAACAGGCATAACGCTCCGCACGCCAAAAATAACCGGGAAGACCCTGTGAAAACACTCCCTCGTATCAGAACAGAACACCTCGACCTTGTCCCGGCAACCGTGAAGATCCTGGAGAGCGACCTCCACGACCACGCGAGGCTTGCCCGGCTGCTGGATGCACGGGTACCTTTTGCTTGGCCGCCCGGTGGAATGAATGACGAGGTGCTCACTGAGTTCATCCGTATGGCAACTGAAAAGACCGATCCATTCTTTGCCGGCTGGTACTGGGTGCTGGACACACCGGTCGCAGAAGATCGCGTCCTTGTCGGCTGCGGCGGGATCGCCTCGGCATTAAACATGCCGGAAACGGTCCTCGTTGGGTACGCGGTGCTGGACGAGTACCAGGGGCGGGGGTACGCGACCGATGCCATCCGGCACCTGATCCCCGGGATCTTTGCGGACAGGCGCATTACACGGATCGTGGCGACAACCTGGCCGGACCACGGTGCATCCATCCGGGTCCTTGAGAAAAACGGGTTTGTCTGCACGGGCATAACCCTCCCCGGCCAGGGACTGGAGGACGGGACGATTGGATATATGCTGGAGAAACGCGGGTAACCGGTTGCTTCATCTCGTACGTAAACAATCCTGTAAGGAAGATCCATGGGATCACCCACACCCGAACCACAGGAAGACCCGGACAAGCCCTTCCTCACCGGCCCGCCATTCTATCTTGAGGCGTTCGAGCAGTCCTACCGGTACATTATCGATGAGTACCAGGTACAGCCAAAGGACATTGCGATCTTCATGCCCTGCGCCGTGCGGAAACCCTACAGTACGAGCCCGAGCCACCAGCTCATCCGGATGATCATCTCGCAGGTATTCGATGAGTCCCTGTACCATATTGTCATCTTTGGCACCTGCGGGATCGTTCCTGCCGAGCTTGAGACAATGTACCCTTTCGCTCATTACAAGTACATGCTCGGGAAGTGCGACGATGACACGGTCAAAGCGGACTTCCTGAAGATCGAGACCGACCGGGTGGCAGGGTACCTGGAGAAGACCCGGCACCTGTATACGTACCGGATCGCCTACTGTATCGGCCTTTTCCGTGAAGCGCTGATCAGGGGCTCGGAAAAATCAGGAGTTAAGATCGATCTCCTGCTTCCCACAAGGGACCTGATCAACCAGGTGATTGAGGACGAGGAATGCCGGTTCCAGGAAGGGAGCCTCTCGATGGACAGGTACCTGGGTGAGTTCTGCGATGCCCTCGTCCGGTTCCGGAATGCACGTCCTGACCTGAGAAAAGACACATAGGCCCTATTTCAGGACCGGGCATTCGCACCACCTTTTCGGTCCGGCGTTTGCGCTGCGCAAAAGATGTTGAGACCCAGCACAGGAGCGGGGATACCATCATACTATACGCTAGGACGACCTACATAGAGTACACAAAAGGTTTTGGGTATACACACGATCGCACGCGTTCCTGATCGTCATGTAACGGCGGTCTATCACCTCCCCAACGAAACCATTTTTGCAAGTATTGAGTGATTGAAAACCAGAGACCACAATCCTTGCTCTGGTAGACCACCCTATCAAAGAATGAAACAATGGCTAAGGAATCCTTAAAATCAGTGATTATGGGAACACGCTCCGGGTACGTCATCCGGTGGACCTGTCCTGTCTGTTATGCAGAAAATGTGATCATCAACAGAACCCCGTCCGAGTTCTTCAAGGCATCCCGGGATTCATCATGCCGGCACTGCAGGAAACGTTCAACCATCTCGACGCCCTGCTTTCATCATTAACCGGCATTTCCTTTTTATACGTCTCTTTTGGAGATAAAAACGGGGCAAATCCCCAATGCATGCATTCCGGGCCTCTGTATTTCTCCTTATCAGGAAGACCCCCCCATAACCAGGGGATCCGGATGCAACCAAAAGGGGAAGAAAAATCCCTATTCACGATGGCAGCGATTTTACCAGCAGGTAGAAGGCGCAGAGCGCAGCGGCGAGGCCTGCGACGGACAGGACCAGCGCGGGTACGGCGGGGAGGCTTACACCGTTGTAGGGCAGCACCTCTTTCACGCCAAATAAAAAAAATGCGAACGCAAGGAGCCAGCCATAGGTCTTCTTCTCCGTAACAGCTACCCGGAGCCCATATATCACCACCAGTACGTCAATACCGATAAGGACCGGAGTAAACCAATCAGGAAGGATCATTACGTACTGATGGACGTCGCATGTTTAAAGGCGTGCGCTGCATACCCCATTCACCGGGCTCCGGCCCAACAATGCGTGCAGGATAAAAAAAATATTGTATTTCCCGCACAGGGGAGGGCTGCAGCAGGCATCACCGGTCCCTCACCCGGGTAGCCCGCGATCGCGATGCGGTTACTTCACCACCAGCACCTTGCAGGGTGCAGAGCGAATGATCTCTTCTGCCACACTCCCAAGAAGGAGGCGTTCCAGTCCCTTTTTTCCCTGGGTGCCGATCACGATCAGATCGATCTTTTTTGCCTTGGCAAACTTCACAATCTCGGCCGCAGGATGACCTTCAAGGATCAATGTTTCGACCTTCATATCCCCGGCCAGGGATTTTATCCGGGTAAATGCCTGCTCTGCCTCGGCCTGGAAGACACGGTAGGTGTCCCCGAGCGGGATATCCCCCGACATCGATGAGAACGTACCCGTATCGATCACGTATACCGCATAGACAACAGACCCGCACGCATGGGCAATATTTATTCCCTCGTCAAGGGCAGCCCGGTTCTTCTCCGAGCCATCCGTTGCAACCAGGATCCTGCCAAACAACATATTGGTCATTGAATAACACCTCCCTCTTTTGCAGATAGTTCCTACTTTACATTCTCTCCTGATACCTCTTGCGGATCGGTGCTGCTCTCGCCATCCCGCCCGGTCCCGTCGATCTCCTCCACGTACCGGTCTCCCCGCAGTGCGCAGAGCAGTGCGGCGATAAAGGATATACCGGCACCGATATAGAACGAGAGAGCCAGCGAGGGCATAAAAGCCTGCGCGAGCGTCGTCGGGAACCAGACTGCACCGGTGAGGTATGCAAGGGTTGCAGGCGCGACCGAGGCCAGCAGGGCCGGGGGAAGCCCGGCAAGGATTATATGGATTGGGTTGTAGCCGAGGAATGCCGCGAACAGTGCCCCGGTTGGGGGAATCGCGCTCATCGCGGGGACGAGCGGCGTTGCGTTGGCGGCCGAAAGTGCCGTGGAGAGCATGGGGGGGAACGCACCTGTGAGTCCCACGACGATAATCGTAA
The DNA here is from genome assembly GCA_963805035.1 of uncultured Methanoregulaceae archaeon. Taxonomy (GTDB): domain Archaea; phylum Halobacteriota; class Methanomicrobia; order Methanomicrobiales; family Methanospirillaceae; genus Methanoregula. The sequence continues at coordinate 160,915 of CAWDSU010000012.1, forward strand.
AGAACATCCCCATGGAGAGGACAAAACCGGAGTTCACCAGGGTCGACATCATGCCGGAGGTGACGCCACGTTCTTCAGGGGGCACCGAATTCATGATCGCCGCAGCGTTAGGCGAAGAAAACATCCCGTTACCGAGACCCATAATCAGGAGGGCCAGCGCGAAGGGCAGGTACTCGAAGTTGTAGGGCAGTATTGCGAGGATCAGAAACGCAATCCCGACGAGCACCATGCCAAGCGTGCTGATCCAACGGGCGCCGTACTTGTCGGAGATGATGCCGGAGAGCGGGCCCATCACAACAAACCCGATGGTGAGCGGCAGCATGAAGACCCCGGCCCAGAAGGGCGTCGATTCGAAACTGTACCCGTGCAGGGGGAGCCAGATCCCCTGGAGCAGGATGATCAGAACGATCATCACCCCACCCCGGGCAAGGGCAGAAATGAAGCCCGCCGCGTTCCCGAAGGCAAAATTGCGGATCTTAAAGAGATCCATACGGAACATCGGGTCCTCCACCCGTGTCTCGATAATGGGGAAGGCAACAAGGAGCAGGATGCCACAAAAGAGCGCGGTGATGACCCAAGGGTCCCCCCAGCCCATGGACGCGCTGCCGTACGGGAGCAGTGCGTAGGTGATGCCAACGAGAAAGAGGGTCAGGCCGCCAATAAAGGAGAGGTTCCCCCATATATCGATCTTCCGGGACCGCTTCTCGTAGGCCGGCTCTTTGAGTTTCAGAAACGCCCAGATGGTCCCGACGACACCGAAGGGTACACTGATCAAAAACACATATCGCCAGTGGAAGACCGCAAGGATCCCACCGATTAAGAGACCGATAAACTGGCCCGAGAGCGCCGCCACCTGGTTGAGACCGAGCGCCTTTCCCCGTTCGTCGGGCGGGAATGCATCGGTGAGGATTGCGGCACTGTTGGAGAAGATGAACGCCGCGCCGACAGCCTGTATGATCCGGAAGACTATGAGTTCGATTGCACCCGCGTCGCCGGTATCGGGTGTTAAGAAAAGGAGAATTGAACCGGCCGTAAAGATAGCAAAACCGATGTTGTAGAGCCGTACACGGCCGTATATATCCGAGAGCCGCCCGAAACTGAGGAGGAGCGTGGCGGTCACGATCCCGTATCCCATCAGGATCCAGAGCAGGTACTGGAACGAAGTGAGCGGGTCGAGATTGATGCCATTGAAGATGGCAGGCAGGGAAATTAGAATAATGCTCCCGTTCACCGCCGCCATGAACATGGCGATGGTCGTGTTCGAGAGGGCAATCCACTTGTAACCGGGGTCCCGGACAGGAGCTGTCGGTTCACCGGCGGGAATGCGGGGTTCTGGTATCGATTGTGCTGTTGTGTCCAAGGTATTCACCGGATCTGGGGGTATCCCGGATTATTTTTGCAGATTCTCTGTTTATTGGGAGCGCTATACGTTTAGCATATAGTACCATCGGGCATAGCAAAGGATGACGATGGGCAGATGCGGGGCTCAAAAAACTTCTGGCGCTGCGGGAGAATACCACGTTAATAATTCCTGTACGGGAGCCGGAAAAACATGAGGTTTCTTGGAAACCGTGGATAGAGTGGATCATGTCCTGGACGAGGGTGCAGATTTTCGCTCGACCCCGACTCTCCCGTTCTCTCCCGAGAGCGCAAACCCAAGCCCTTCGAGATACTTCCTGCTTTTGCCCGTCCCGTGGGTCAGGAGTTCCACCAGATCTTCTTTTTCGTCAATGTCCGTGTGGAGTAAAAATGAGTCGATCACTTCACAGGAGAGCCCCGCTTCCTGCGCAATCCGCAGGTGTTTTGAAAAACTCATTCCGTAATAATCGACGTGGAATTTTGCCGGTTCCTTGAGGAAGATCGCATTCGTCCCCCCGCCCCTGCCGGGCACTATTGCCATGTCGCTCGTGGTGGAAATCACGCGCCTGATGGCAGGGCCGGTGGCGAGCGGAAGATCGGCCATAAGGATCAGGATGGATCCGATAGACTGGGGGAGCAGCTCGTTCAGGGTGCCGCTCAGGTCCTTGTCGGCGACCGTGATCTGGATGTCCTCGCTGTCGAAGAGCTCGGTCGCGATGATCACCGGGCTGCAGTTCGCATCTTTTGCGGCAGCAATCACGTCCTCGAGCATCGCGCGGGCAAATGCCTCCCGTTCCTCCGGTGAAAGAATCCCGGAGAGCCGGCTCTTGGGGCCCGCGGGCTTAAAGGGAATCAGTGCATGGGGACACATGTGATACGCTCATACGCAGGACAATTTTAAAAAAGGTACTGATTTCTCACTGACTGGGGGGACGCCCTATTCGGATACCCGATGCATAAACCGGGGCCGGTCAGGGATCTGCAGCCTTCCCTGAACCCTCTCTTCTGTATGCCTCGCACGGTATATGGATCTCGAACCGTGCACCTTTGCCCGGCTCCCCGGTTTCGGTAATTGTCATGCCAGTGAGCGCAAGGATCTCCCGGGCCAGAAAGAGACCCCAGCCGGTATACTTGCCGAACCCGCGCTCGAAGATCCGTTCCTTGTCAGCAGCAGGAACACCGGTGCCATTATCTTCGACAACAAACACCGCACCGTTCTCCACATCATGCACAGATATGCGGACAGACGAGACATTGCCTCCGTGGCGAACAGCGTTGTCCAGCAGCTGTACCATGGCCTTTTCAAGGATCGGATCTGCGAACACGGCGGCGTTCCCGCAGGTACCTGTTATCGTGACGCCTTTTAATGAAACAAGGTCGCCGGCACGCCGGATCACAGATGCAAGCGATTGCCATTGAGGGGGTTCGGTCCCGAGATTCTGGTAGTCCTTGGCAAACTGGAACTGCCGGCGGATTTTATCCAGGGCTGACCGTATCTTTCCTATATACGATTTCATCTGCGGATCTTCGACCACCATCTGCAGCAGCTCGGTATAACCGCCGACTGCCGTAAGCTGGTTGAGCACATCATGCCGCGTGACGTTTCCCACGAGGTTGAGTTTCCTTTTAAGGAACACCACTTCATCCTGTGCCCGCCGGATTGCCGACACCTTCTCAAGCAGCTGCACGAGCACCGGGTACCAGGTATCTGCGGGCCCTGCCATGACAAGGTATTCTGCACGGTTTGCCACCACCGTGCGGAAAGCCTCCGGATCGTATGCCGCTGCAAGGATAATCACCGGAATATCCATATGCCGTTCCCGCAGGTTCTTTAAAAACAGAATTCCGTTTTGCCCCAATTCGTGTACGGCGATCACTACACCGGACGATGCGGTCAGGTTCCGGCTGACGGTTGCCTCTGGTGATGCAAAGGTAATCACATGATAGGGAGCGATACCGGAAAGGTATTGCCCGAGAGCGGCACAGCGGTCTGTCTTCGCATCGATAATAATGAGCGGGATCATACCGTATCACTGGAAGCTTTCCCTCTCCTCCTACCATTCTATGTCCTCCGGATCCTATAAATGCCATTCAGCGATTCTGCATTCCGGCAGCCTGCAATGTCCTCCGCCAGAGTTTAACATGTACAAAAAGGAATCGTACTTTATGCAGCCTCGGGTGATTACCTTCTCGAAAAACGTCTTCCTGCCACTCACCAGCGTCTGTCGGAACCGGTGCGGGTACTGTTCCTTCCGCACACCGGTGCAGACCGGGTGCGTCATGCTGCCGGACGAGGTTGAGTCAATCCTCGTGCGCGGGAAAGCGTCCGGGTGCACCGAGGCGCTCTTTACCTTTGGCGAGCACCCGGAGGAAGAACCCGGGTTCTCCCGCTATCTTGAAAAAACCGGTTACGATACCATCCTTGATTACTGTGAGGCGATGTGCTCCTTGAGCATAGAGTACGGGATCCTCCCGCACACGAATGCCGGCATCCTCACGTATGACGAGTTAAAGCGCCTCCGAAAAGTAAACGCGAGCATGGGGCTGATGCTCGAAACCACCGCACGGATACCGGCGCACAACGGTTCGAAGGGGAAGGCCCTTGAGGTACGCCTCGCCATGATGGAGGATGCGGGAAAACTCAAAATCCCGTTCACCACCGGCCTGCTCCTTGGCATCGGTGAGACCGTGGCCGACCGGGAGAAGTCGCTCGTGGCGATCCGGGACGTCCACCGGAAACACGGGCACATCCAGGAGATCATCCTCCAGAACTTCTGCCCCAAAGACAACACCCCCATGGCCGCGTTCCGGGTGCCAGGAACAAAAGAAGTCTGTGACACGATCCGGATGGCACGCCGGATCCTGCCCCGTGAAATCGCAATCCAGATAGCCCCAAACCTCATCAACGCATCCCGGCTCATTGGGTGCGGGGTCGATGATCTGGGGGGCATCTCCCCGGTCACCATCGACTACGTAAACCCGGAGCACCCCTGGCCAGCACTTGAGGATCTCAAAACAATCGTGGGTGACGCGACGCTCTGTGAGCGCCTCTGCATCTACCCGCGGTTCATCCGCATGGGCTGGTACGACCCCGGCCTGCAACCCCTAATAAACCGGCTCGATCAACGTATTACCACAGGGAGCAGGCAACCGTGAAGCAGAAAAAACTCCTGTATACCGGCAAGGCCAAATCGGTCTACCGTACCGATGTGAAAGGAAAACTGATCGTCGAGTTCCGCGATGACATCACCGCGTTTGACGGCGGCAAGAAAGATACGCTCAGGAACAAGGGCTGTTACAATGCCGGCGTTTCCGCATTTTTCTTTGCCTGCCTGGAAAAGAACGGCGTAAAAACGCATTTTTTGGAAATGCTCGACGAGAAGAGGATGGCCGTCCGGGAACTTTCCATGATCCCCCTCGAAGTGATTGTGAGAAACCTTGCGGCCGGCTCGATCGTCAGGAACTACCCGTTTAAAGAGGGGGCCCCCTTAAAACCACCGGTGATCGTGATCGACTACAAGGACGATTCACGGCACGACCCGATGCTCAATGATGATCTCATTGTTGCGCTCAGGCTGGTAACACCGGCGGAGCTTAAGAGGATAAAAACAATCGCGCTTCGGGTCAATACGATCCTCTCTGGCATGCTTGCAAAACAGGGTATCACGCTCGTGGACTTCAAGATGGAGTTTGGCAGGCAGGGAAAAACGATCTATCTCGGCGACGAGATCAGCATGGACTCCATGCGCCTCTGGGACAAAAAGACCGGCGAATCCCTCGACAAGGACGTGTACCGGTTCAACAAGGGTGACGTGATGGCAACATACAACCAGGTAGCAGCACGTATCACAAAAATGCCCATCGCTGCAGCAAAAAAAGCGGTGGCAGCCCCGAAGAAGTCCAAAAAGAGGGGCCGGTAACGGCCAGCCGGCCATACCGGTTTTTCATCACCGGACACAAAACATAAGGTATCAGAGAAAAATACACGTAACACCGAAATTTGGCGGACTTTTATGGCACAGGACTCCCAGGATGAAGCGGATATGCTCAAATGGGCGCAGGGGATCGCCCGCAAGAACGGATGGGTACTCAATCCCGACGAAAAACACCTGCATACCGTGATCCGGGGGCTTGTCCGGAACAAGGATAAGTACGGGAGACCCTACTGTCCCTGCCGGATCAGGAGCGGCGACGAGGAACGCGACCGCGCCATCGAATGCCCATGCATCTATCACAAGGACGAGATAGCCCACGACGGACACTGCCACTGCCTGCTCTATTACAAAAAACCATAACGACAATATATCCTTTTTTGCCCATATGGACACTGTACGCAGTCCTCGGGAAGATACCGGCCTCGCACCAATCGCGGGGAGCGAGCCTGAGATCCTCATTCTCGGCAGTTACCCCAGCCGCCAGTCGCTTGCAAAGGGCGAATATTACGGTAATCCGCAGAACCAGTTCTGGAAGATTGTAGAGATACTGCTTGGGATAGACCACACCCTGCCGTATACCGTCCGTATTTCCCTGCTCATGGAGCACCGGATCGCTCTCTGGGATGTCGTTGCCACCTGCGTCCGCGACGGGAGTGCAGACACCGCGATCAGGGACCCGGTTCCCAGCGATATCAGGGGGTTTCTTGGGGCACATCCAACGATCCGTTGCATTGCGCTCAACGGGAACACCGCCGGCCGGTACTATGCCCGTATGAACATCAGCCTTCCCAGTACGATTCTGCCTTCGACAAGCCCTGCGTATGCCCGCATGGCCATGCCTGAAAAAGTGCAGCAGTGGACCTGCATCCGCACTCGGCGCATCCGGTAAAAGAGACTGTCCGCCGGCCTTACCGCTCAAGCCGCAGTTTCAGGAAGATAACATGATAGATCGCATAGAACCCGCAGAGCACCGCAGCGGTGTAACCGAGCACGGCAACCCACATGACCTCCTTTGGCATGCTGATGGGGGAAGCCTGCAGTACGAGCGACGATCCAACCACGAGCGCGGCAACCACGAGGCCAATCAAGATCTTGTCGCTTGCCCGGTCAAGCGCCATCTGGAGTTTCTTTAAATCGGTATCGACCACTTCAAGCCGTACCGTCCCGGTCGAGAGACGCTTCAACATGAGATTGACATTGCGCGGCAGGTCAAACGCCGCATCGACCGCCTCCAGCAGCGAGTTTGACGCCCGCTTCGCATATCCGGCCGAAAGAACGTTGGAGTCAGCAAGCTTGCGCAGGTAGGGCTGGATCTCTCCCCCGAAGCTGAACTTCGGGTCAAGCCACACGGCGACATCAAAGACCATCACAAGCGTCTTTAACAGGAGCATCAGGCTCATGGGCACCTTGAGGCTGTACCGCCGCATTACCTCGGTAAGCTCGTTGATCATGAGGCCGAAATTAAACTGAACGATCTCGTCCCCTCCACCGAAATCATGCAGCATGATGTAGAGGTCGTCCCTGAGCGCCTCCCGGTTCTCCTCAGCGACAAAGATGCCAAAGCCCTCAAGCGCCTTGATAATCATGTCGACATCGTCGGTCGTCATCGCAAAGAGCAGGTTGACGAAGAGCTGTTTCTTCTCCGGTCGCAATACCCCTACAATGCCAAAGTCAAGAAAGACCAGATCCCCCATCTCTGAAACGAGGAGGTTGCCGGGATGAGGGTCTCCGTGGAAAAACCCGTCTTCAAAAATCATCTTAAGGTATGCATTGAATCCCCGGACAGCGATATCATGCGGGTTGATTCCCTGTGCGGTGATCGCCTCGACATTGTCAATCCTCACACCTTTAACATATTCCATGACGAGCAGCCGTGAGGAGGAATATTCCCAGTAAATCTTCGGGAAATGGATGCCGGGCACATCCCGGAAGTTGCGTGCCATCCGTTCGGCATTCCGACCGTCACGGGTGAAATCCAGTTCTTTCCTTATCTGGGTTGCGAAGTCCTGCACGAGACCGGTCGGATTATATATCCGGCTCTCGGGGAATACTGCCTCGATCCTCTCTGCCATGGACTGGAGGAGAGCAAGATCGGTTTCAATGAGTTCCGGGATCCCGGGGCGTTGGACCTTGAGAGCCACCACCGTCCCATCTTTGAGCACGGCGCGGTGGACCTGTCCGATCGACGCAGATGCAACCGGTGACTCGTCGATCTCACAGAACCAGTCGTTCAGTTCCGGGCAGGTCTGCCGGATCACGCCAATAACTTCGGAGAATGGCAGCGGTTTTGCATGATCCTGGAGTTTCTTGAGCTCCATGATCAGCTCTGGGGGGAACATCTCCGTTCTCGTGCTCATGATCTGCCCGAACTTCACAAACGTGGGTCCGAGTTCTTCGAGAGCAAGCCGTACCCTCTCGTACACGGTGGACTTTTCCGGCGCCTGTTCTGTACCCGGAAGACGGAACCGGGTCCTGCCCGGGAAGGCTTTCTCGAGAGCAATGCCAAAACCGTACTTCCACAGAATATCGATGATCTGCGCATACCGCCGGATACGGGTGACCATGAATACAGTTTGGCACTCAGGATACTTAACACTGGCTTTTTCTTACACATAGTTGGACAGCTGCGCAAAAAACCGTGGCCGCAGACCAAGGAAAAAGGGGAAAATGGAGAAAAAGTGGGGGTTTATGATCCTTTGGCCTTGGAAAAGACCACGATCCGGTTCGTGTTGGTACCGCACTCGTTGTTCCCGATTCCCCAGATATTGGAGGTTTTCGAAAATGCCTGCTGGTTGATGAGGATCCCCTCACAGGTAAACCGGGCAGCGAGGCCGGGAGGCACGACATGTTCTTCAAGCCGGACTGTTTTTTTTCGTACCTCGCCTACCTCGAAAGCGACATACCCCCCGGGAGCCGTGATCCGGAACAGTTCCCGGAAGACCTCCCCCATCACTGCCTCCCAGTCCCCGACAGTCCGCGCCATTGTGATGGTGCGGCCGATAGCGTCCTCGTCAAGGCCGCAGAACCAGCACCGTAGCCAGTTATCCTCCCGGTATTTGACGATATCCAGAAACGGCGGCGACGTGACGGTGAGTCGTACCGTATCTGGTACAATCCCCGGCGTTGCCCGGGCATCACCGGTAAAAAAACGGGCATCCGCGCCGGCACGGTTCAGGTTCGTCAGGTCAGCAGATGTCAGGCCGGCAAGCAGGCTCTTTGTCTTACGATGGATGAGCCTGTGGGTATCACGGTATTCGGGCACCTGACCGCGGTTGCGGTTGATCCGTTCCTGGCTTTTCTGGGATACGGCCTGGTTAGGGGGAAGAGTATACACCGAAAAAAACCCGCTCGAATGCCCGGTCAGCCTGTTGGTTGCCACCATGCCGATCCAGCGGTCAACCGCATCCGCGATACCATCATCTCTTCTCCCAAGGAGATACTGGCGCAGGGCGACGATCTCGCGCTCGGTGTCCGGGTGATAGAACATTGAGAGATCGCGGTCTGCCCGGTCTCCGTCCCGGGGGATATCTGCAAGTCGGACTGCCACCTCCTCTGCTAATGGGGGGAACAACCGCGGTTCGGTCAGGATCCGGGAGAGCGGATTTGCATCGTTTGCGATCACCTGCCGGCCGCGGAGCCCGGCTTCGATTGCAGTGGTTCCCCTTCCGCTGAACGGATCATACACAATGTCCCCCGGCTGTGTCAGCAGATCGATAAAAAACCGGGGCAGTTGTGCCTTGAAGCAGGCACGGTAGGAGATCTCATGGAGTGATGATGCCTGACGCTGGCGGGACGTCCAGAACTCCCCGGTATACTGCCGGATGCGGTGCGGGCCGGACGTCTCTTCCACACGTGCCGGCAATCCCGATGGGCCACGGAATCCTGCAAGGTAGTCGTGGAATGCAGAACTTTTTTTCCGGGACGACCCTGCCGTTTCGATCACTTCCGCAGAATATCAGTATGCAGGATAATCGTATATCTCCTACCGTTCCGGCGGGGAGATAAAACGGGGGAAAGCAAAAATCTCACTTGTCCGGTCCTTCACCTAACGAGAGATCGTTATCAAAATAGTGCTCATGAACACCCTTGAGCGGGAGCTTTTGGATATAATCGTAGGATCGGGCAATAATTTCAGCGAGCTGATCGGCATCAGGCTGGCCCGCAACCCATTTTTCGATCTCAGTTACACTGGGAAATTCACCGGTATACTTGTAGTAACCGGATGTATCCGTCATGTATAACTTATCCGGTATTTTGTTATTAAAATATTATGGATTGCTCTTCGCCGGAAACAGAGTGGATATCGGGGTATATTAAAAACCGGTAAAAATGAACAAGTCTTTAAGAAATGTTCTGTCGAATGCACAGTACATCAGCCTGAAAAATACACATGCTGAGGAGAAAAAACCCCGGAAGCGATCCAAATCCCGGATAAACCATCTCCCCCATAAGGGACCGCATGTACGCAAAACCGGTTGTCTAACTAGCATGTGCCCCTTCCGCATCAAACGCCGGGGGATACCGGACGGTGCCATGGACGCCGTCGAGTGCCCCGGGAACCAGGGGGCATGCCATGAACACTTTGTTGTCGCAGGGGAACGGTGCTTTGATCCCCAGTACCGGGGCAGTGGTGAACCCGAACCGGGGGTAATAGGACGGGTGCCCGACCACGATCACAATCCGGTGCCCGAGCTGCCGGCACGCCCGGAGCCCTTCTTCAATAAGGCCGGATCCAACACCCCGACACTGATATTCGAAAGCTACAGAAAGTGGTGCAAGGGCAACAGCAGGCGTCTGATCATCCTCCGATTCGATCGATACCGGGACAAAAAGGATGTGCCCGATAACCTTGTTGTCATGCACGGCAACAAGCGAGAGCTCATGAATATAGTCTCTATCATTCCGGAGGGCACGGACAAGCCTGGCTTCGCCATCCTGGCCGAATGCCTGGAGATTAACCTCAAAAATTGCGGGGATATCAGCAGGAATTTCAGATCGAATAAAAAAAGAATCCATCCTGTATTATAGGACATCCCGGTAAAAAAAGAAGAGGATCGAGACCTGAGCTGGATAGCCGTGATCCGCACTCCGGTCTCGTCAAGGGGAAGTACCTGCCCTCATGGACTCTCGTGCTCGTTTTAACTTCTACAGGGTTCCGGTGACAAGCCTAAACTCTGGATCCGGTCTTCCTCATTTTCCTGAAAAATTCAGGTATGCGTGAAATACGTCCGAATACCTGATGCGCTGACCGCATCAATCCGGACAAAACCGATCCGCTCGAACTGCACGACTTTTCCCTGCTCTTTTGCCACCGCAGGCTCGCACACGCCATGCATCGTTCCCTCCATCGTAAGGAGTGTGCAGGGTACGGTCTGTTGTGCCGGCAGCCACTGGATGATGTGCGCTTTTGCTGCGCGGGCATCGGCAAGCGAATCGCCGCCGTAGGAGAATGACAGCGTCTCCCCGTTCCTGGCCACTTTCACGTTGAAGAGATCCTTGAGCCGGACCATCGCTGTATCCGTTGCGAGCTCAGATTTTGGCAGCACGACCGTTCCTTCAAATGGGAGCTCACGGTTTCCCTTCGACACATCGCCAGGATGGAGCATCGCATGCGCCATGCGGCGCGGGGCACCGTCTACCACAGCGGTAACCGGCTCCGGCACAAAGAAATACCGGTTTGCCACCGGGTCGACCAGCTTCTTATTCTCGGCATAGAGGTTGTCCCACGAGAAGGAGATATCGGTCTCGCCAATCCCGATCGCAAGCATGGCGTTCCTGACCGCATCAGGGAGGATCCCCCTGCGCTCGAGCGCACGGAGCGTACCGAGGTGGATGTCGTCCCATCCGGTATATTTCCCCTCGGTAATCCCAAGACGCATCTGGGAAGTGGAGAGCACTACGCCCTCGATCCCCATCCGCCCGTAATGCCGGTAGACCGGCACCTTCCAGCCGAAGTGGTCGTAGATGTAGCGCTGGCGCCGGGTGTTGGCGATATGGTCCTTTCCCCGGATCACGTGGCTGACGCCAAGCAGGTGGTCGTCAGCGACGACTGAGAAGTTCATGAGCGGGTAGATTCGGGCATCGACCCGGGGGTGTTTCGGGGCGTCGAGGATCCGGAAGATGGGAAAGTCCCGCATTGCCGGGTCCGGGTGCAGGAGATCGGTCTTTACCCTGACCGAGGCCTCGCCTTCCTTAAAACCACCCTCAAGCATCTTCTCCCAGAGGGAAAGCGCCGTCTCTTTTGGCTGGTCGCGGCACGGGCAGGCTTTCTTTGCATCCTTAAGTGCCTTGAAGCGTTCGTTCTCGCAGGTACAGACATATGCCCCGCCACGCTCGATGAGCTGTTTGCAGAGATCGTAATAGAGGGAAAGCCGTTCACTCTGGGTAACCGTCTCGGTGATCCCGAGGCCCAGCCACGCGATATCCTCTTTTACCATCTCGTAGGCTTCGGGATCGACCCTTTTCGGGTCCGTATCCTCAATCCGGAGGATATACCGCCCGCCGTACTGCTTCACGTATGCATCGTTGAGCGCTGCCGCCCGGGCGTGGCCGATGTGGAGCGGTCCCGAGGGGTTGGGTGCAAACCGCATGACCACACCGTGTTCTGCGCCTTCAAGATCGGGGAGCACCTTCTTGTGCTCGTGCTTCTCGTGGAGCGCTGCAAACATCTCCGGGGAGAGTGCCTGGAGTTTTGCGACACGCTCGTCCGGGGAGAGCGCCGCCACATCAGCGATCGCCTCCTTTGCGAAGCCGGAAACCTCTTTTGCCTGCCTGCGCAGCTCGGGATGTGCCCCCATCACCATCCCGATAACCGCACCGCTCTGGGGGACACCCCCGTGTTTCACCGCATTCTGGAGTGCGCACAGGAAAAGGGCAGCCTTAATTTCATCCCCGGCCATCCTAGAAGCTCCGGGTTACGAAGAATTCGCCGATATCCATGAGGAGCTGGCGCTCTTTGGTTGCCGGGAGCACGCCAAGCAGACGGTTGCTGTCTGCGACAAGGGTGAACGCTTTTCCTTTTACCGCATCGATGACGCCGGCATCGGTGAGTTCCTTAATTGCCGCCCTGATGTCCGCAGGAGAAAGCTCGCGCCGGTACTTCAGGAGATCAACTCCCTTTTTCCGCGCAAGGATCATAATCAGGGTCTGTTTTCCTTCCCGGAGGTCAGAGCCCTGGTCCTTCCCGCTCTCCTCGGGAGGGGTCAGGAGATCGATGAGGTCATCCTGGATCTGGAACGCGATACCGGTATTGAGCCCGAACTGGTACAGGGCGCAAACCTGCTCCTCGTTCCCCCCGGCAAGGGTGCCGCCGATCGCTGCTGCCGCCGCGTAGAGCACACCGGTCTTCTTTTCGACCATCTCCATGTATTCCTCTTCGGTCACATCGGTCCTGTGCTCAAAGGACATATCCATGTGCTGACCCTCACAGATATCGGCGCAGGCGCGGGCAAGCAGCGCAACTGCCCGGACCTTGGGGCCTTCGCCGGCTTTGGCCTGGCAGATGAACTCGAATGCACGGGCGTACAGGACATCCCCGGCAAGTATGCCGGTTGGCATATCCCATTTCGTGTGAACCGTCGGAACCCCCCGCCGCAGCGAGTCGCCGTCCATGATATCATCATGGATGAGAGTGAAGGTGTGGGTGACTTCGAGCGCCAGTGCCGCCGGCATAATGTCTGGCGAACTGCCGTGCTTAATGGCGTCTGCCGAGAGCATGACCACAGCGGGACGGAGCCTTTTCCCACCCGCACTGAGGAGGTGGGAGGATGCCTTGTTGAGTTCCCCGGGGGCATGGGCGAAGTTCTTCTCGATCATGCCATCGATCTGCTGTGCAACCGATTTCAGGTACGGTGAGAGGTCAGACATTTCCTATTCCTCTTGTCAATTCAGTTTGAGCCGCTGGCCGTTGCGCATCACGTGAACGTCGTTACCCAGCACGTAGCCGAGATCGCTTGCGAACTCTGCGTATGAAGCAGTCATCCTGATGTTCCCGTGGGCCGGGATGATATGCTGCGGGTTTAAGAGGCTGACAAACTCGTAGTGATCCTCGCGGTACGCATGTCCGCTCACGTGGAGGTCAGGGAAGAGCCGGGCGCCGGCCATTTTCAGGTGGGCCTCGACCATGTAACGCTGCCCGAAGTTCATGGGGTTGGGGATCACGTTAGCCGAGAAGAGGATCTTGTCCCCTTTTACGATCTGGTACGGGGTGTCGCCAAGGGCAATCCGGGTCAGGATTGAGCCGGGTTCTCCCTGGTGACCGGTGATGATGGGAAGGAACTTCTCTTTTCCCGCTTTCATCATCCGGCGCAGGGTCCGGTCGATTGTCCGCCGGTTCCCGAAGACACTCGTGTCCTGCGGGAACGAGACCATTTTCATCTGCTCGGCAGTGACCGAGTACTTCTCCATCGAGCGGCCCAGGAGGACGGGTTTTCTCCCGATCTCGTGTGCACATTCTGCGATGGTTTTTACCCGTGCGATATGGGATGAGAACGTTGAGACAATGAGGGAATTCTTGTCATCTTCGTAACTGGTGATGGTGTCCCTCACGAGGTCCCGGGCGATCCGCTCGCTTGGGCACCGGCCGGGCTGGTCAATATAGGTGCTCTCCACGATAAGCGCAAGCACGCCTTCCTTTCCAATCTGGCGGAGCCGGGCAAAATCCGGGGGTTCCCCGATCACCGGCGTCCGATCGAGCTTGAAATCACAGGCATAGACGATCGCGCCGTGCGGGGTATGGAGCACCGGTGTCACGGTATCGATGATGGAGTGCTGGGCCCGTACGAATTCGAGCACGAGATGTTGCGAGATCGTGTACCGCTGCCCGGGCCTGAGCGCGAAGAGCTTGTTGTTGACCCCGAACTTCTGCTCGCCGGAGATCTGCTGCCGTATCAGCTCCGTCGCGTAGGGTGCGGCGATGATCGGTGCATTGTACCGGTGCGCAAGCTTCGGGATCGCGCCGATATGGTCGAGGTGACCATGGGAGCAGACAATCGCCTTTACGGTCCCCTCGACCGAATTCATCATGGTGTCGTCAGGTATCGCCCCGATCTTGATCAGATCCAAGGAGTGCATATTCTCAAGCTCCGCATCCTCGTGGATCATGACCTGATCAAGGCGGAGCCCCATGTCAAAAATGACAATTTCTTTTCCGCAGCGGACGGCGGTCATATTCCGCCCGACCTCGTCGTAACCGCCCACTGCAATAATCTCTATATCCATCTTTTTCTCCTGTTTTTGTTGTCGTACAGGTATTTTTTTCAAAAACCTGCTCGCGTTTTCTGCATTTTTGTGGTCTGTCAAGGTTTGTCCTGCATCACGCAGGATTCCTCTCATCCATCATATACCGGGTCTTCCCCGTAATATAGAGCCGGGCCCTGCGCATATCGCGCACCCCCGCTGCCCCGCACAGGAACATCGATCCCACCAATTCACGGTGGACCATCTCGACCCTGCTGGCGAGTGCCTCATCACTCTCAAGCGCCGGCTTTAGCAGCGGAAGCGCCATGCCACAGAGCTCTGCCCCAAGGGCAAGGCACTTTGCGATATCAATACCATTCCTTATACCTCCCGATGCGATCACCGGGCTTCCTGTACCTGCCACCTCGGTCAGGCTCACGACTGTGGGGATGCCCCAGCCGGCAAAATCCTCACCGAGAGATTTGAGGCGCTTGTCCTGTGCCTTCCCGCTCTCGTCAGCGCGGACACTCTCGACTGCTGCCCATGAGGTGCCGCCCCAGCCGCCAATATCGATGGCTCCGGCACCAGCACCCCAGCACTGGCGGGCAACCTCCTTTGAGATCCCGCACCCGGTCTCCTTTACAATCACCGGGGTTTTTATCTCCTCACAGAGCGTGGCAATCGCGGCAAGGCAGCCGGTCGCGTTGTGGTCACCCTCCGGCTGGATGGCCTCCTGCAGGAAATTAAGGTGGATCGCAATCGCGTCCGCCCCGATCATCTCGACAGCCTGTTCGGCCCATGCGGTCCCGTGATCACGGAGCTGCACTGCGCCGAGGTTTGCGACCAGAAATGCATGAGGTGCCTCGTCGCGGACAACAGAGAACGTGTCTGCAAGCGCCGGGTTTTCAAGGGCAGCCCTCTGTGAGCCGACACCCATCCCCAGACCGAATCGTTCGGCAATCCGGGCAAGACGGGCGTTTGCCTCCCTTGTTCCCGGGTGACCACCGGTCATTGCCGAGATAAAGAGGGGGGATGAGAGGGTGTGACCGAGAAACCGGGTGGACAGGTCGATCGAGAGCAAGTTGCATTCCGGCAGCGCATTATGGACCAGCCTGACATCTCCCAACCCTGTGTCGCCGGACTCGACATCCTTTTCTGCGCAGATACGCAGGTGGTCAAGCTTGCGCGACGACGTGAACCGTTTTTTATCGGCCATTTCCCTTACTCACCCCTCACTTTTGTCCCGCCATGGTCGTTTCCGGCAAGGAAATCGCCAAGGCGCGAGACATGAAATATATCTGCACCGATGCCTGATTTGGCAAGCCCGAGCAGTTCGTCAATTTTCCCTTTCATTCCACCGGTTACATCGGTATGCGACGAGTTGCCGATCTGGAGTGTGCGCACAGTTTCCGGAGTAATCTCCGGAACAACACGCCCCCCATCCAGCACTCCCGGTACATCGGTGGCGAGTCCCACGCGGGTGCATTTCAGTGCAACCGCAAGATACCGCACGATCTGGTCACCCGATACGATACAGGCTCCGCGTGAAAGGTCCATCACCACGTCTCCGTGGATCACCGGAACCATCCCGAGCGCGAGCATCTGTCCGAGATGCCGGCTCTCGAACGCGACGAGCCGACCCTTGTCTGCGACACCAACATGGAGCGGGTGGACGCCGAGCGCTGGCATGCCGGTTTCCCGCAGAGCACCCGTAACCGCATCATTCAGGGCACTGACAGCCCGGTGGGTCACATAGATCCCTCCGTCTGTCCGGTCGCTGCGCCTTTGTCAAGGTGGAACCGGTGCGCCTCCGGGTGCCCGCAGGAACCAGCGCCGTGGACAACGATAATCTGAGCCGCGGGTGCGGCGCCGGCAATGGCCGCCGCAATGCCGGAAAGTGCCGTTTTATTGACGCGACAGTCTGCACCCTTATCCGTGATCACACTGCCACCCAGCTTGAGAATGACGCGGTCAGACATTCTTCTCCTTCCGAACACCCTCGGTATCGATACCGGTCACAATCGCCCGTGCATCGCAGGACTGGATCGCCTGGGCAACCCGGTGCCGGAGCGGCTTTGTGCAGAGGGCCACCATGCACCCTCCCCCGCCGGCCCCGGTAATCTTTGCACCGAACGCCCCGGCCGAACGGGCAGCGAGCACCAGCCGGGAGAGCTGAGGGTGCCCGACACCGAGCGCCTCAAGCAGTGCATGGTTCATGTTCATGAACCTGCCCAGTTCCCTGGGGTTACTCAGGTAGTGGATAGCCGCAAGACTTACCCCTTCGATCGCGTCCAGTATTGGCTCAACGATCTCCGGATTCTGTTTTTTAAGATCTGCAACCTGCTCGACCATCTTTGCCGTGCTGTGCGATACGAGAGAGTCACCGATCACCAGATACATGTTCTGGGGAGCCAGACGCCTGCGCGATCCGCTGGAAATAAGCACGATTCCCCCGAAGGTGGACACGGTGGTATCCGTGGGGCTCGCCCGCCCTTTCTGCACCGTTTTTTCGATCTCAAATGCCATGTTTGCAATATCTTCGCGGTTTTTGCCGACGGCAAATTCATCGTTTATGGCCGACAGCGTTGCGACCGTTACTGCTGCAGATGACCCGAGCCCTGACGAACTGGGAATCTGCGAGTTGATGTACACACTCCCAATCACGCCCATTGCGTCAAAACACCCATCTATATAGGGTGATTTTGCCCGCTGGGGACGCCGTGACTTTCTCACGGTCACAAAGACGCGGGGCTTGATTGCCATGGCGATGCCAGGCTTTCCGTATACTACTGCATGCTCGCCGAACAGAAATACCTTGCCCGGCGCACTCCACGTTGCCAACCTACATCACCGTAATGGCTGCGTACCCTACGACCTGGTCCCGGTCACCGGTAACATCACCGCTTGTGCCGTACCGGATCAGTCGTCCTGCCCGTGCCCCCATACAGAGGCATACAGACACCATGACGCTGATCGGGCCGTACCCGCAGGCCGTTACGCGCTTCTCCCGGATCCGCCGGTAGAATTCCTTCACGTCGAGCCTCGTAAGCGCATCGATCGCGTAAAGATCCCCCTCTTTTGCCTGTGCCTCAGGTACATAGTGCGAAAAATCGCTGGATGCGACGATCCGGATATCCCGTTTCGTCAGACGTTGGGCTGCGACAATCTTTTCTGCAACAGCCGCAGCATGGGCCGGATCCTGCTCACCCATCATCACGGGAACTACCTTTGATCTCGAGAACCGGTACTTGATAAACGGCATCTGCACCTCAATCGAATGCTCTTCCCTTTGGGAAAGTTCGTCAATCCCGATCTCCAGCGCGTCGATAAACTCCGTGTCGGTATCGACAATCCCGAGGGGGGTTTCCCACGGTATTCCGGAGACGCTTGTGACGTACCCGTGATGGGATGGGCCGATCACGACAAAGGTGCCGGAAAAATCGGGGGTGATGGTGGAAAAAGCGTGGGCCGCAACCTGCCCGGAGTAGACATATCCGGCATGCGGGCTGACGATCCCAAGGGAGTTCCCGCCCGGGCCGGTTCTGGAAAAGTAACCTTCCAGGAGCTGCCCGAGATGGGAAGGATCCTTCGGATAGAACATGCCCGCAACTGCGCATGAACGCGTCTTCATCGGATCAACCCTCTGGTCGTTCTGTTATATGTAACGATCGATCCAAAAAGGGGATCGAAGGGGATTGCATCAGATCTCAGTTTCGAAATCTTCCTGGGTGAGACCCGTCGAGATCCCACGCAGGTGCAGCATCTCGCGGGTGAGGAGGAAGTAGATCATCGAGAGCGCTTTCCTGCCCTTGTTGTTGGTCGGGATCACAAGATCGACGAATTTGGTCATGTTGTTGGTATCGCAGAGCGCGACAACCGGGATACCGCACTGGACAGCCTCATTGATGACCTGTGCATCGCCGATCGGGTCGGTCACGACGATGACCTTTGGCTCAATATATCCGTCAAGGACGGGATTCGTCAGCAGCCCCGGGATGAACCGGCCGGTCGCAGACATCGCACCAATGGTGTCGGCAAACTTCTTCGCCGGGTACTGGCCGTACTGCCGGGAAGTAACAACGAGGATATCGGGTGCCTCGTACTGGTTTAAGAATTTCGCAACGGTCTTGATCCGGGCATCCGTCTCCCGGATATCGAGGATATAAAGCCCATCACCGCGGACGCGGTAGATGAACTTCTTCATGTCCTCGCTTTTCTGCTGGGTACCGATGTGGACGCCGGCAGCGAGGTACTCCTCGACGGGGATGAGCGGTTCCTTTAATTCGATTTCCATCTCATTTACTGGATTCATAGTTGTTCCTCTATGCGAATGAGTTCGTTTAGTTTGGCAATGCGTTCGCCGCCCACCACTCCGCATTTCAAGAATACGCAGGAGAACGCGGTGGCGAGGTGTGCAATGGTGGTATCCGTGGTCTCGCCGGACCGGTGACTCATCACCGTGTCCAGACCACTGGAGTGAGCGAGGCGGATTGCCTCGAAGGTGTCGGATAATGTCCCGACCTGATTTGGCTTGATGAGGACGCAGTTTGCAGAACCGGTCTCGATGCCCTTCTCGATGCGGTCGACCTGGGTAACAAAGAGGTCGTCCCCGCACAGCAGGCACTTCTCGCCGACATGGCGGTTGAGTTCTGCAAACGCATCGAAGTCGTCTTCGTGGAGAGGATCTTCGACATAGACAAGGTTGTATTTGTCGACGAGCTCGGCGATATACGCGATCTGGTCCTCGGTCGAGCGGACACAGTCGCGGTACTTGTACCCCGTGCCGTTCCACATCTGGCTCGCCGCGACGTCGATACCCATATCGACCGAGACATTCATCTCGTCAGCCACGTGTCCGGTTGCCTCGGCAATGAGCTCAAATGCGAGGGCATCGTCAATCTGCGGTGCCCATGCACCCTCATCACCCTTGCCGGCGGCAATTCCCCTTTTCTTTAAGAGATCCTTGACGTTCCTGTGGACGGCGGCGTTTGCGAAGACTGCCTCCTCGACATCCGCTGCGCCCCCGGGGACAATCAGGAATTCCTGGATCTCGGTCGCATTTGCCGCATGCGCACCGCCGCCGATAACATTACCGAGCGGGAGCGGCATCTCGTTGACAAACGCCCCGCCCAGGTACCGGAAGAGCGGAAGGCCGAGCGCTGACGCGGCGGCCTTGGCATTTGCAAGGGAGAGTGCGACGGCCACGTTGGCCCCGATACCGGCGAAATTTTCCGTTCCGTCGATATCGCGGAGCTGGTCGTCAAAACACTCCTGGTCAGATGCGTCCATCCCGACCAGCGCCGGGATCAGGTTCTGGATAGCATTGTCGATTGCCGCTTTTGGGGGCAGGACTTTTGCTTCCGCCGCGCCGGTGCTTGCACCGCTCGGGGCTGCTGCCCGGCCAAAACCGCCGGTCGTGAAGATCTCGGCCTCGACCGTCGGGTTTCCCCGGCTGTCAAGGATCGTCCGCAGCTCGATTGCCTCAATGGTCGTCATGCACCGTTCCTCTCAGCGTCTCTTTACCGTAATGGGGATAACGTTCTCGTTGAATTCCTCGATGGCGATCTCCAAAGGATCGATCCGTGAAGTAGTGACTAGTAACGGAGCACCCATTGATATCTGCAGAGCCCTTGCTCCAATAATCCTCGCCCGTTCATACCGGGTGTAAACTTGCGTCTGCATTCCTTGTCCTCTAAAATTGTTCCATTAATACTGTCT
This sequence comes from uncultured Methanoregulaceae archaeon, assembly GCA_963805035.1. GTDB lineage: Archaea > Halobacteriota > Methanomicrobia > Methanomicrobiales > Methanospirillaceae > Methanoregula. The sequence goes on from CAWDSU010000012.1 coordinate 181,104, forward strand.
GGAAATGGGGTCGCTGAGATTTGAACTCAGGTCACTGCGTCCCGAACGCAATAGGATAGACCAGGCTACCCTACGACCCCTCGTTCATATCACTGATACGGGTTGAGTTCATCAATGATCTCTTTGTGTGTCAGAAGCATGCGCCGGCAACAGTATCGGGTGATACCGAGATCGTCGAGGATCTTTTTAGGATCCTCGCCTTTCTCCCGACGCGCCTTATACTCTTCCCACGCTGTGGAAATGGTTTTTCCACAGGTGAAACATCGTACGGGTATCAAGATTTTCGACCTCTCTTATATTGGTTGTTTAACGATAAGACTTTTGGAACTTCTTGCGTGCGCCACGGCCGTGGGGTTTCTTGGCTTCTTTCTGACGGGAGTCGTTGACTAAGAGCGTCCTGTCGTATGCCAGGTAGACATCCTTGATTGCAGGATCGTTCGTCCACTCTAAAATACCCCGGGCAAGTGCTGTGCGCACTGCCTCGGCCTGTCCCATGACACCGCCGCCTGAAACGTCGATGATCACGTCGATTTCGTTTGCCGCGCTGGGGACAAGGAGGAGCGGCTCGGCGATCTTCATCCGGGTGGTCTCGGTGCCGTATTTCTCTAACGGCACGGAGTTAACCCGGATCACGCCTTTACCTGCTTTTACGGTCGCCCGTGCGATTGCTGTCTTGCGTTTTCCGCTTGTGTTTATGATCTTTGCCATGGTGACCACCTTAGAACTTTGCTCCAAGAGCCGTGCAGACCGCTGCAAGCGTGACAAACTGCGGGTTGTTGAGCCGGTCCATGTGGACTTCCTCAGGGACTTCCATCTTTGCAGATGCAAACTCCACCGGGACGCCAACATAGCACTTGATGCTCTTCATCGCTTCAACGCCACGGGGGCGCTTGTAGGGGAGCATGCCACGGATGGTCCGCTTCATGAGATGATCCGGGCGGCGCGGGACGAACGGTCCCCAGCGGTCGCCAGAGGCGCCGCGGGCGCGCTTATGGAAGTAGTTGGCAAGAACGCGTGCACGACTGCCGGAGATGATGATCTTCTCGACATTCACGATCGCGATCTTTTCACCGGCAAGGGCACGCTGGGCTGTAATACTTGCAAGACGCCCAAGGATGAGCCCGTCCCCGTTGATTACGGTAACCATAGTCTAGTTCACCTCAGGATCCGGACACCGCTTCCCTTGGGGTTGTCCTTTAAGAGTTGCTCGATCGTCATGCACTGCCCGTTTGCGTCCCTGATCTTGCTTGTTGCAGATTCGGAAAAATTCAGCGCTGCAATCTTTACGGACTGCTCCAGCACGCCGCTGCCCAATACCTTCCCGGGGACGAGAATGATCTCGCCGTTGTGGGCGTAGCGGTTGATCTTGGACAGGTTGACTTCGGCGTAGTTCCGGTTGGGAGTCTCCAGCCTGCCTGCAATTTCGCGCCAGATCTTTGCTTCATTTTCCCGTGACGTGTTCTTCAAAAGCACAATGAGGTTGGTAAGACGGGGGTTCGTCTTCTCCACTTGTCGTGTCATTTCTTCTCCTCCCCTGAAATCTCGCTTGTCTGCCTCTCCAGCTCGTTTGCCTGCTCCTTTATGTAGGAAAGCGCCTGGACCATGATCTCTTTTGCCGGTAGCGATCCATCGCCCTCGACCACGAAAATATACCGGTCGGGTGCGGCGGAGATCTTGATCGCGGGTTCTTCACCGATACCGCTTGCTATGCAGGCCCGTTCACAGAGCTTGCACAAAGAGCAGTCAGGAAGCTTGCCCTCGATAACCTCAATTTTCTTACCTTTGACAGCAAGGATGGTACGGGGGCATTCGTCCACACAGTTCCCGCATGCATCGCAGGTTGCATTGATCGTGATGATGGGGTGGTTCTTGTACCCGCACACGAGAGTCGGCTGCCATTTTGCGTGCACTTTGCCCTTGTTGAGGACAGCACGCGCTTCGATGACCAGTTTCTGCCCCTTCGTGAGCTTCACAATGGGGATGTTGTCGTTCACGGGCGCAGCCTCGGGATCCTGCGGGATGAGGTCGCTTGACGTGACCAGCTTCGGACCCTCAACGCTGAGCGTATAGGTGGACGTGCAGGAAGGGCAGCCTGCCCCTTCGCACGCACATGATTCAGGAGTCGAATAACTGGAAAGATCGGTCCTTATAGGGATAAGCCCGAGGCGGTGTGCCAGCATCTCGTCGAAGAGAGCGCTCGTGTTATCGTAGATGCGCACGTCATCAATGGCAAGAGTCGGCACCTCGCCGATCATCGCCCTGCGGAACGCGTTTGCAAAGCCGGGCTTCGCTCCTGATAGCGTGAATCGTGCAAGGTTGTCGTCCAGACTCGCGAATTCTATTTCCATCACACTCTCCTTCCCCGTCTGCCACCCTTGGGACGGCATGAGTCGTGCGGGACGGGTGTGACGTCTTCTATCCGTCCGATGCGCATGCCTGCCCGGGCGAGCGCACGGATGGCTGCCTGCGCACCGGGCCCGGGGCTGCGCTGTTTGCCCTGGCCGGGTGCACGTACTTTTACATGGACACCTACGATGCCCTTCTCGCGGGCGATGGCGGCGACGTTTGCCGCCATTTGCATGGCCGCGTACGGGGAACTTTCGTTCCTGTCCTGCTTGACGACCATTCCTCCACTGCTCTTGGTGACCGTTTCTGCACCGGAGAGATCGGTCACGGTAATGATCGTGTTGTTAAAGGAGGCAAAAATGTGTGCGATGCCCCACTTTTCCTTCTCGTTTGCCGCCATCTTAATTCACTCCTGCGCCTGGACCGGCAGGCTTGGTGATCCGGGTCCGTTCTGCATGAGCAGTATCTACGAACGGGGATTTGCCGTCATAGGTGATCCCCGCCTCTTCCGCACGGGTCACGAGATATCCCGGGATGGTCACACGCCGGCCGGCAATCGCGATGTGGCCGTGCGTGACGAGCTGGCGTGCCTGTTTTGGGGAGCGGGCGAGTCCCTTGCGATAAACAAGGGTCTGGAGCCGGCGTTCGAGATGGGCCGGGACCTTGAGCGCGAGCACGTTGTCGATGTCCGCATCGGGTCCAAGGAGCCCCGCACGCTGCATATGGCTGATGAGCTCGGTCTTTTTTGCATCGAAGATCGCCTGGTCTTTACTGCTGGACATGAGGGCGAGCAGTTCACGGGCGGCCTTGCGGTATTTCCTCAGGTGGCTCTGCGCCTTCCAGACCTCACGCTTGTTGCGCAGGCCGTATTCGATAGCGAGCCGCGTCTCTTCTTCGATACGGGTCTTTTCGAACGGCCTTTTCGGAGTCTGGTAGGACTTGTGGTTCTTCCCTGGGTATCCCATAGCTTACTGGCCTCCTTCCTTGGTCTTCTTCACACCGACGGTCATGCCGGTCCTGCCGGTAGACTTGGTGCGCTGCCCGCGGACTTTCTGGCCGGTCTCGTGCCGGATGCCCTTGTAGCAGCGGATCTTCCGCATCATGTTGATGTCTTCGTCACGGGCAAGCGCGACGTCGCCACCAATGAGATGCTTGGTCTCGCCAGTGTAGAGGTCCTTGGACCGGTTTGCCATCCACTGGGGGATGTTCCCGGTGTATTTCTCAACAGCGGCGCGGATCCGGTTGACCGACTCCTCGTCCATGAGGCCAAGCTTTGCGTACTCGTCAACCCCGGCCATACGGGCGATGACCGTGGAGGTATGCCTGCCGACACCCGTGATGCCGGTCAGTGCTACCCGCACCGACTTCGTGCCGTCCAGATCGGTTGTACCAATCCGTACAAAATATCGTATTTCTTCTTCCTGAGCCATCCAATCCCCTCGATTTTGAGATTATCTCTTTGAAGCGCTGAGGGAGGGATTTGAACCCTCGAGTCCCAAGGGGACACAGGTTTAGCAAACCTGCGCCATACCAGGCTTGGCTACCTCAACAGAGGAATCTCGCATCTTCTATAGACACTCGCAACGGATGATCCGCTGCTCCATGAATGGTGCTTTATACTATGGTAGGGTTGGGGTAATAAGTGTTGTGGGATCGAAAGAGTCCCCGGATCAGTCCGGTCCCGGGAGGCGGCCTGTCCCGTATCCTTTTTTGAGTATAATGTGAACGTAGGAGGTTTGTCTTTTTTGGAGAATACACTAAAGAGGGTACTTTGGAGAGCTCAGGTGAATACCCTTTGGCATAACGGTTTCCCCCATTAAGATCCCCACCGGATTTCGTTCCGGCCTCATGATACACTATGCGCCATACTGTTCACGCTCATGAAGAAGGGGGCGGACGGTGTACTTAAGGATCCGCTCTGCTCCCTTCCCGTTCCCGGCCCACGCACAATCCTTATTACCGCATCGCCACTGTCTTAGATGATCATCCATGGAACATCCCGCACTGCTGATCATCGATATGCAGAACGATTTTGTCCGGGAAGGGGCTCTGCTCCGGGTAGCCCAGGCAAAGAGCGTCATTCCGAAGATCCGTGAGGTGCTCGAAGCCTTCCGGGCAAAGAACCTCCCGGTCTTCCATGTCATGCGGATCCACCGCAGCGACGGGTCGGATGTCGAGATCACCCGAAAGGACATCTTTAACCGACATCCGTTCGCCGTTGCCGGATCCCCGGGGGCCCGTGAGATTGACGAACTGAAATCTCTGCCGGGAGAGTACGTGATCGAAAAGACACGGATGAGTGCGTTTACCGGCACCGAACTCGATCTCATGCTCCGCACGCTCGGCGTCACCGAACTTGTCGTGACCGGGGTCCAGACCCCCAACTGCATCCGCACGACGGTCTTTGACGCCATTGCGTACAACTACCCGGTGATCCTCGTGGACGATGCGACCGGCGCACAGTCCGAGGAAATCCACCGGGCAAACGTCAGGGATATGGCAAACATCGGCATCCGGATTATGGACACACGCACCCTCATCGGTACACTCGGGTAATTCACCCGGCTACACATTACACACCGCAGGAACCCAACACATGCTCACGGGAACCGAACTCGCTCTTGCCGGCCTTGCCGCTGCTGCAGCCGGCCTGACGAATGCCCTCGCCGGCGGGGGCACCCTGATCTCGTTTCCGGCGCTCGTGGCCCTGGGAGTTCCCGAGGTGGTGGCAAACATTACCAACACCGTGGCGCTCTGCCCCGGCTACGTTGGCGGGGCGCTCGCCCAGAGAAAAGATCTGGCGGGACAAAAAAAGCGCCTTATGATGCTGGTCCCGGCCGGGATTGTCGGCGGCCTTATTGGGGGCATTCTTCTCCTGTACGTCAGCGAACAGGTCTTCCACATCCTTGTCCCGTTCCTGATCCTCCTTGCCGCCGCCCTGCTTGCAGTCCAGGACCGGGTTCGTGACTGGATCCGCCGGCAGACCGGGCACGATGGCACGGAGGGCAGGGGGTGCCGGAATGCGGCCCTCCCGGTCGGACTCGCCGCAATCTATGGAGGGTATTTCGGGCCGGGGCTCTCGGTGATCTATCTCGCCGTGCTCGGCCTTTTCCTCGATGACACGCTAACCCGGCTCAACGCGCTCAAGCAGTGCCTTTCCCTTGCAACCAATGTCGCTGCCGCGGTCTTCTTCCTCTTCTCCGGGTTCATCGTCTGGCCGCTTGCGATTGTGATGGCGGCAGGTGCACTCATTGGCGGGGCAATCGGCGGGCACATCGCCGGGAGGATCGACCCGGCCAGGCTGAAGTGGATCATCGTCGCCATCGGTATGGTGGTCGGCCTGTACTACCTGATCCGGCTGTTCATCTGAGAAAAGGTGCACCCCTTCTCAAAAAAAGAGAGAGACTGAATACTCCGGTCGAACCATCACAGGGCCTGAACCAGTGACCGGCGGGTTACCAGTCCAGCCAGTTTTCCCTTATCGGTGATCGGCACCGTGCTGATATTCTTCGCCACCATCAGGTCAACCAACTCATGGTAATCCGTGCCGATGTCAAGCGAAATCAGCGGGACGCTCATGATGTCCCTGACGAGCAGGTTGCGGATCCGGTGATCCTGATGCTGGTCTTTAACCGTTTCCCGGAACTTCCGCATCGCAACCGCCACATCGGTCTCGGTCACAATGCCGGTGATCTTGTCATTTGAGGTCACGACAAACCGGGAGATCGCATCGTCCAGCATCCGGCGCCGGAGGTGGACGACACGCTCCTCCGCATCGATGGTAACCGCCCGTTCGATCGCTCCTTTGATGCTGCCCTCGTGCTGGTACTTCTTCAACAGGTCGATTGCCGTCACCTGCCCGATAAGGTTATGGTCGCTGTCGTACACAACCACCAGTTTGTACCGCTGGAGCAGGGGGATGAGCACGTTCATGCTCTCGTCAGGATAGACACTCGTGAAATCCTCCTCGATCACGCTTGCCACATGGATGGCAGCCGGCGCAAGGGCGGTATTCTGCTTGCTGCCCAGTTTCTCCGCGATGGCTTCCCGGGATACTGTGCCGACAACAGACGTATTGTTGAGCGCGATGAGGGGGTCGATTCCCTCGTCGAGCATCTTGTCAAGCGCCTCGGTGATCTTTGCCGATTTGGATATGGTCGTTGGTTTTGCCATGATATCTTTAATAAACAATTCCTTCGTCATTTCGCCACTTCCTTTATGATATCATCACGTTTTACAATCCCCACAAGGGTGTTGTGTTCGACGACAACAAGGTTGTTAACCTGTTCACTTTGCATCAGTCCGACAGCATACGGGAGCGTCCTCTCCGGGGCGACTGTTATCACCGGGCTGGTCATCACGTCGCCTGCGGTCACCGGGACTTTCGAAGGAGCACCCGATCCGCTGTCGAAGCGGGCATCCTCATGTCTTCTGACAGGTTCTTCGTTAAATATCCCTCCGGATCGTCTCCGGTTCTCATCATGGAACGCCAGATTTGTCTCCGTGATGATACCGGCCACTGATCCATAGTTATTGGTCACCACCAGTTTCTTGTCCCGCTCCTTCATGAGCGTGATCACGTGGGCAAGAGAGTGCCAGCGGTTGACCGTCACTGCATCCTCCATCACGTCCCGTATCGTGCCGGAAAGGCCGGTAACGAGGGCGGACTTCATCAGATCGGTCTTGGTGACAATACCGGTAACCATACCATGATCCACCACCGGTACGCAGCCGATGTTTTTTGCAAGGAGGATACCGGCAATGGTCATGAGCAGGGTTTCTGGCGCGACGACTATCGGGCCGGGCGTCGCATATTCGGACACCGGGATCTGGTCGGGCGGGCGCCTCCGCCACGCTGCTCCCTGCTGCATGTGGTATCCGATATCTTTTTTCGTGAGCACCCCGCTGAGTTTTTCTCCATCCATGACAAGAACCCGCGAGATTTTGTGCCGCACCATCAGGTTTCTGGCGTGGGCCACGGTATCCCCGGGAGTAACGGTAAAGACCGGGGCACTCATTATGTCACGTGCGACATGGGAGCTGGCTGACATGACATTACTCCTCGGAAAACGCCCGCACGAGGTCGAATTCAGTTATAAGACCAACGAGACGCGAATTTTCGATGACCGGCAGCGCCCCGATGTTCTTGTTCAGCATCTCCCGTGCGGCCTCGTTGACTGCCGTCCCGGGGGTAGTGGTGAACAGGTTACCGGCCATGAGTACCCGCACCGGGATGTTCATGACCTCTTCGATGTTTCCGGTAATAAGGCGGGAAAAGACCTCCCGGCTTCCCAGGTACTGCATGATGTCGGTCGCGGTGATGATGCCAAAGAGAACATCGTCACTAACCACAGGCAGCCGGCGGAACCGGAACTTTGTCATATCCTTTGTCACAGTCCCGATCGGGCTGTCCGGGGCAGTCACCCGCAGGGAGGAACTCATAGCGTCCTCAACAAAGAGCGGGCTGTGCTCTGCGGCAAGCATCCTGAGCACGTCCCGCTCGGTCAGGATACCGGCTAGTACACCATCGTTGTCGACAATCGGGAGCCCTCCGATCTTTTTCTTCACGATAATTTCCAGTGCATCGACAATATGGGCATCATGCGCAAGCGTCTCGGGTTGTGCAGTCATGATGGTACGCACACTCTCGTTGACCGCTGCGGGAAGGTTGCCGTTGTGCCGGACCCTGACCAATTGGTACTTGTCGCCCCCTCCCATGAAGTTGATCACGTCACCCGAGGTGACGATTCCCCGAAGCTTCTTTGTACCGGCATCGGTAACCGGCAGCCGGCGGAACCCGCATTCCGTCATCGTCGCCACTGCACTGATAATACTCTGCGTCGGCGGCACGGAAATGACGTCCCGTGTCGCGATCGCCATTACCTCGCCCTCCTGCTGTACGATATGCGATTTGAACTCGACCGGGCCCCGGTCGAATTTTCCCTGCATTTTTAAGAGCCTGTCACCCTGTTTTGTGGCCTGCCCGTTCCGGTGCATGAATAACCTCCTGTTGTTATCTGCCGGCCCGGTGCCGCACCTATCATCTCAACGGAGTGTCCGGATGCAGCATCCCCCCGGCTTTTTTGTATTCGGTTCTTTTCCGGCCCGTTTGATTCTGGTACTGGTTGTCCAAATGGTTTCCTGTACATCGTGCCATTTTATGGTTCTTACAGCCTCATCCTTTATGCAAGGCCGGCAAGGACATCGTGGCGGTCGATAATCCCGACAAGGGCTTCACCGTCAATGACCGGAAGCCGGCTCACATCATTGTCAACCATAAGCCGGGCTGCAGCGGATAGCGGTGCCCCGCACGAAACCGTGACGACCTCTTGTGTCATCAGGTCTCCGACAGTTCTTGTGCTGTTCTGGGCAATCGCCGACCGCACACCCCCCGACCGGATCAGGTCCCGGCGGGAGATGAGACCGACAAGCCTTTTTTTCTTCACCACCGGGAACGCGGTAAACCCGGTCTCCATGATCTTCGCATAGACCTGCTGGAGCGAGTCGGCCGGGTCCGCTGCCGTGATCTGCTTTGACATATGGGTACTTACCCGGCCTGAAAGTTCGTTCCGGGAGATTATAACCGGAAACAGGTCGGAGAGGAACACTCCGCCTAGGATATGGCGGGTTTCATCGATGATTGCGGCGCTGTCGGTGCGGAATTCCCGCATGACCTTTGCTACGCTCTCGATAGATGCCTCCGGGCCGGCGCATGCTGCATCCTTCACAAATCCTTCTACAGTTACGTTCGATTTCGTCGCGGTTACCCGCAGGGCGTCCGTGATATCGACATACCCCAGCAGGTCCTTTTTAATGCCGGTCACGTAGATTTCGCGAAACCGGTCGTCTCGTAAGATCTGCCGTGCTTTGGTTATCCCGTCATGAAAGGTGAGCACAGGAATCTCAATCATGAAATCCCGTGCCGTTTTCATGTAAGGGTGTCCTCCTCCCGGCAGCGGGGGCAGAGAAGGACGCTGTCCACCCGCTTAAGATCATCAGACATCTGACTGCATCGGTTGCACATGCCCACCTCGATATGCTCCTCGCGGTTGATCTCGATGAGATCGGTCAGGAGCTCGTTTTGTTCGTTTGAGACGGTCAGAAGATCCCGGACGGTCACGATACCTATGACCTTGCCGCTCTTGTCGACAACGGGAAGTCGCCTGACCTTGTGCTTGACCATCATCTGGGCTGCATCGACTACAGTTTTTTCCGCACTCACCGTAATGAGTGGCGTGCTCATGATTGTACTCACCTGAACTGTACTTGGTTTGAGATCCTTTGCCACCACCTTGCAGTTGATGTCCTCCTCGGTAACAATGCCAATCGGCTTGTTCCTCTGGAGGATAATGACACTCCCGACCTCTTCGCGGCACATGGCTTTTGCCGCTTTGGCAACGGTGGCCTCCATGCTGATCATGATCGGGTTGCGTTTCATTATTTCGTTCAACGGGACGCGGGTTTCAAACCGGATCGTGTTGGTTGTCTTTTTCATGAGTCACCTCCTAAAAAGTGCCTGGCTGATGATTACAATTAGCATCCTTTCCGCCCCTTGTATAAATACAATTTGGCTGCGGCGAAAACCGATGCGGCCGGGTAATACAAAAAATCTCCCGGAGGAATATCACGGGAAGACCATGACGGGCAGTACAAGAAACCTAATAAAGAACCCTCTCCAAACACTACTAACGGTTAATGGTGAATCGATTGTACCAGCACACCATACAGACAAAACGAGGGGCCCTATGACGACATTTTCCAGGACATTGGGGCGCGCAAAAAAGAAATTATCCGTATTTCTCAAACGGTTTTTCAAGAAGAAGCGGACCCGGATCGGGATCTACGGACCGCCGAATGCAGGCAAGACGACGCTCGCGAACCGTATCGCCCGGGACTGGACCGGCGACGCAGTCGGGCCGGTGAGCGAGATCCCGCACGAGACCCGGAAGGGCACGCAAGCGCGAGGATATCGTGATTTCGGGGGCAAACGGGCACACCGTGACGATCGATATCGTGGATACCCCGGGGGTAACGACGAAGATAGATTACCACGAGTTCCTGGAATTCGGGATGGAAAAAGACGAGGCGATCATCCGGGCCCGGGAAGCGACCGAGGGCGTTGCCGAGGCGATGCACTGGCTGCGCGAGGATATCGACGGCGTTATCTACATGCTGGACGCGACACTCGACCCCTTTATGCAGGTCAATATCATGATGGTGGGCATCATCGAGAGCCGGAACCTGCCGGTGATCATCGTCGCGAACAAGATCGATCTGGCCGAGGCTGCCCCCTCACGGATCCGGAGCGCCTTCCCCCAGCACCCGGTCGTCGCGATCTCGGGGCTTGAAGGCCGTAACACGGAAGAGCTGTACGAGAAGATGATCCAGAACTTCGCCTGATTACCGGGGAAATCATGCCACACAAGTGCACGAAATGCGGCAGGGAATATAAGGACGGGTCGACCGAGATCCTGAAAGGCTGCGCAAGCTGCGGCGGCAAGAAGTTCCTCTACGTGAAAGAGTCCGAGATCAACAAGGATGTGCTCGACGAGAAGTCGATCGAAGAGATCGCTGGCGAGTCAAAGGAAGAAGTCCTCGAAATCGTCGAACCCAGGGCCAGGGGCAAGGCCAAAAAAGAAGTCGAGATGTTCGACCGGGTCGAGACGATCCGGATCGTCGGCCCGGGTTCCTACCAGCTCAATATCGACAAAATGGCAAAGAGCGACGAGAGGATCGTGAGTGTCGGCGGCGAAGAAGGTAGTTACATCATCGATCTCATGTCCATGGCAAAGGACACATCAAAGAAGAAGAGGACAAAGAAGCGGTAAATATTCCCGTAATATACTGCTGAAGACTCTTTTTTGGGTTTGCAGAAACCTTCATAAAACACATTTAACACACCTCACGGGACTTTTTGCAAGTGTTGTCTTTTACCACCGCACGCTTATGGCATCCCGTATATGGCGATAACTCCCGGGGAGACATTACAATATCGGTGCAAAGCACGAGTGTGCGGTTCAGGGGAACAGGTACGGTCCCTGTCGTCAACATAGGTTTTTTGTTGAAAACAACGTTTTCTCCAAAACCCTCTAATGAAAAACGAACATGGACCCGGCGGGATTTGAACCCGCGGCCTCTACGTTGCGAACGTAGCGATCTACCCCTGATCTACGAGCCCGGATAACGTGTGGACTATAATGTTCTGACTCTGGCAATATAGTTATTGTTGTCAGGTCCCTTCCCGGCATATAAAAACAGGGAAGAACTAATATTCCCTGTTACTTTTTTGCATGGGTGTACAGGGTCACCCCTGCACCAATCCCGGCAGAGAGCAGCCCGATCGCCGCAGCGATAATGGAGGGATTGGAAAAAGTAGATGAGGAGTCCGTCGTCTGGGTTGCGACCGGCGCCGATGTTGCGACCGGAAGCACCGGAGTTTGTGGAGACTGTGTGGTTCTGAGAGTCGGCGTTGTCCTGATCTGGTGCTGCCCGGGCCCCTGCCCCGGTACGGTCTTTCCCGCCAGAGTGCCGGAAGTGGCCTGACCTGTGGCGGACGCCAGCGTGACCAGCAGCATGATACATACGAGCCCTGCACTGGACAGAACCCACAATCGTCTGGACAATCTTTTCGGCATCATGGATATCCTGCCCCCGCATACGGGAGTGTCATGGCTATTGTATGCCGCAGGAAATAAAAAAAGAGAATGGTTGTGTTTTTTCAGAGGATGATCTCGATATCGAGCTTCTCTGCCAGTTCCTTGTACCGGTTCCTGATTGTGACTTCGGTGACCCCGGCCACTTCCGCCACTTCACGCTGGGTGCGCCGCTCGCCGCCCAGAATAGAGGAGATATAGATGGCGGCCGCTGCGACCCCGGTCGGGCCCCTGCCGCTTGTCAACTCCCGTTCCCCGGCCTGCCGGAGGATCTCGACTGCCCGGCTCTGGACCTCTCCCTTGAGGGTGAGACCGGAGCAGAACCGGGGCACGTAGTCGATGGGGGAGGTCGGGAGGAGCTTTAAGCCGAGTTCCCGGGAGATGAACCGGTACGTCCTTCCGATCTCTTTTCTTGAGACACGCGACACTTCTGCGATCTCATCAAGCGTGCGGGGCACGCTGCACTGCCGGCAGGCCGCGTAGAGGGCTGCGGCTGCAACGCCTTCGATGCTCCGGCCCCGGATCAGGTTCTTGTCCACCGCGTCACGGTAGACCACGGCCGCAGTCTCCCGTACGTTTCTGGGGAGGCCGAGGGCCGAGGCCATGCGGTCCAGTTCCGAGAGGGCAAAGGCGAGATTTCTCTCCGTCGCATTGCTGACACGGATCCGGCGCTGCCACTTGCGAAGACGGTAGAGCTGGGCGCGGTTCTTCGAGGATATTGCCCTCCCGTACGAGTCCCGGTTGCGCCAGTCGATCATCGTGGAAAGACCCTTGTCGTGGATGGTAAAGGTCATCGGGGCGCCGACACGGGAGCGTTTCATCCGCTGGTCGTGGTCGAACGCACGCCACTCGGGGCCGCGGTCGATGAAATCGTCATCGATCACAAGGCCGCAGCTCTGGCAGACCAGCTCCGCACGCTCGTAATCGTGGACAAGCTGCCTGCTTCCGCACTCCGGACATACTGTCTCGGTGTGGTTTTCGGCTTTCTTTTCCTGCTCTTTAACTTTTATACGTGATTTGAGCGCTTCTCTCTCAGTCTGGAGGAGCTTTAATTTCTCAACTTCCTGCATCCGGCTTCACCATTATTATCTTGCTGTTGTTCTGATTGATCCTGAACGGGCCGTCGCGGGGGTGCGGGTTTCCCTCGCGAACACTTTCTCACCCGGTCTGACGCTGCACGGGCCATGGGAGAGGACAAGGGCATAGGGGGTTTTCACGTTCCCAAAGACATCCATGATCTTTCCCACAGGTTTTGTCCTTCGGTCCATCACTTCGCTATATAACCCGGGGAGCTGGGCGGCATCGCACTGGATAATGAGCATTCTGCGTCCATAGGTGCTCATCGCTCGACCAACAACCTTCACTTAAACGACCTCGGGGGGTAGACAAAGTACTAAATTAATTTAGTAATCTATATATGTGAGTCATAGCGCTATTTAAACGTTGCGTGAAAGTATAAATAGAAATTTCAGGAACCGAGGAACCGGTCGATATTTAAAGACATAATGCCGGCGGATTCGACAGCGGTCAGCCCGGCACCCTTCGCTACGATTTCCATACTCGTTTTGTCCAGCAAATCGTGCGGTGCATGCGCGTCTGAGTCCACCACCATCTGGCACGAAACCTCTCGTGCGATACGCACCACATGGCCATTGGTGCGGTTATGTCCGCACCGTGAAGTGATCTCGAGAGCAATCCCGTTCTCCAGTGCAAGCCGGGCATCCTCGTGCGTGATAAGCCCCGGGTGGGCGAGCACGTTCACCTCGCGACAGGCACAGGCCGCGTGGTTGGTGCCGGGCGCGACCGGCTCTATCGTCGTCTCTCCGTGGACGATCACGATTTCCGCTCCCGCCTCGCGTGACTGCCGGGCGACCGCGGCGATCTGGGAGGGCGGCACGTGCGTGATCTCGACACCGCACAGGAGCCTGACGCCAAACAGCCGTGCTGATTCCCGAACGTCAAGCAACGACTTTACGACCGCTGTGGCATTGGACGTGTCGACATGATCCGTGATGGCGACCGTGGTATATCCGAGCACGGCCATCCGCCGCACCAGTTCGGAAGGAAGCATCTCGCCATCGGAAAGGATCGTATGGGTGTGGAAATCGTACAGGCCGGTCACCGTTTCACCTCCATGTTCCGGGCGATTTTCCTGATGAGCGCCGCTTTTTTCCCGGTATACGTGGCGACGACCCGACCTTCGTGCCGGGCCCAGTGGGCCGGGTGGTGGTGCTCTTCGGCCTGACAGGCGATTCCGAGTCGTTTTAATGCCCGCTCGATGTCGAGCTACCCCCGGTCCTTTCGCGCCGAGCGTGCGCGGGACCCTGCGTCCCTCATCGCGGGAGAGGGATGCATTAAAATAGCAGGGATACAGGATGCATTCGCCTTTTTCCATTGCATGAAAAGTATGGGGGTCAAGATATAAACACTGTCCGCTCAAAAATAATAGTATGCACCACATCGACGTCAGGTTGGAGAAGGATGTATACGACGTCAACAACGGAATTGCCGATGAGAACGCACGGCACCTCAAGGCCCATGGGATCCGGGCCTTTGACCTGCTTGGCGCTATCGGCTCGGGAAAAACCGCCCTTATCGAACGCCTTGTCCCGCTGCTGAAGGCAAAGGGGCTCCGGGCCGGTGCAATCGCCGGCGACGTATACGGCGACGACGATTTCCAGCGAATTGTTGCGCAGGGCATCCCTGCCTACAACGCAAACACCGGCAAGGAATGTCACCTCGATGCGCATCTCGTGGAGCACGCGATCGAGCACCTCCCGCTCGATACAATTGACATCCTCTTTATCGAGAATGTGGGCAACATGGTCTGCCCGACCGATTTCCGGCTTGGCGCGGAAAAAAGGATTGTCATCGTCAGCTCGACCGAAGGAGACGATGTGGTGAACAAGCACCCGATGATGTTCAGGGACTGCACCATCGGGGTCATCAACAAGGTCGACCTCGCCCCGTTTGTGGGTGCCAACCTCGCCCGGATGGAATCCGATATCCACCGGTACAACCCGACGATGCCGGTCTTTTTGACCAACATGAAGACCGGCGAGAATGTGGCCCCGCTCCTCGAGGCCATCCTCGCATAAAGGGATAAAATCATCCCCCATTGGGAAATAGTATAAATAACTCTGAAAGGAATATATAAAGCACCATTTTTGCGGAAAGGATTTTTCCGGAAAAAAGATATCAAAGGAGTGACACCATGCTCTGGCAGGGAGAATCAGTACGGAAGGTTACGGGCGGCAGGCGCCGGTCGGCACAAGGGAAGCGGAGATTTGAGATCGGGCTTGCACCCGCAGACACCCATATCGGGGAAGACCGGACGAAGATCGTCCGTATCACGGGCGGAAACACCAAGGTCCGGTCTATGCGTGCGCAGTATGCAAACGTCACAAAACTCTCCAACGGCGAGACCAAAAAAGTAAAGATCGAGAACGTTGAAAAGAATGGCGCAAACCCGAACTATGTCCGGCGGAACCTGCTCACCAAGGGAGCGATTGTCAGGACCGAGATCGGACGCGCCCGGATCATGAGCCGCCCCGGCCAGGATGGCATCATCAACGCAGTGTTACTCGAATAAACGGTAAAGGGATTACCCTTTTTACATCCTGTTTTTCAGGCACGCCCGGAAGCCGTCCCGGTATCGTGCTGGTTTCCATCCCAAAGGGCGCAGCAATTGTTTTTTTAGGTTTGGCTCTCCCATAGTGTAACTATGCGAAGGATCTGTTATCGTTACCCGCAGCGGGTGGATCTCTCGTTTGCGATGGGAATGACGTTTCCCGAAACCCTGAAATATATCGCAGAACTGAACGGACAGGAGTCCACCAAGACCACCGGAAAAGAACTTGTCCGGGTCCGGGTCAAGGTTGAAATCGCGTTAAACCGGGCAGAGTTTGGCGATATTACGCCGGATACCCTGCGCCCCGGGGTTATTACCGAGGCAGTCGATCTCAGGATCTCGGTACTTGCGCTTGCCCTGCGCGGGACCGGGAAAGTCCCGGTCGCAAACGACGTCTTTTACGTACGGCTCACCGACAAGAACACCTGCACCGACATCGATATCGCAAAGGAAAATGCCGGGGAAGGCCTGGATGCTCTGGATATGAAAAAGATCCTTCTAGGTACTTCGAATTGACCCTCCAGATCACGGTGGCTGCACCGTTCAAACACACCCGCAAGACGGGGATGCGCAAGAACGAGCTTGTCTACTATTACGCGCTTGACCGCAAGTGGATGAGTACCGACCAGGCGGCCGTCCTGCTCAGGCGGGCGGAAGAAGCGGGTCTTATCCGGCAGGAGAACGGTGTTTTTTCGGTCCTCTTTGACCCGTCGACGGTCACCGTCCCCATCGGGTTCAGGCCGGCCTCTGCAGTCTTCGAGACAAACGATCCGGCACAGGAGCTGATCGGCCGGATCGTAAAGGCCCGGGGCGTGCCGGAGACGGATGTGGTCGCCGAGATGAATGGGATTGTCCGGGAACAGTTCGACGGGAACCTGCTGCCCCCGGCGGCGCTCGTGCTGCTCGCAAAAAAATACCAGGTACCGTACGAGGATCTGCGCGATGCCCTTTTGGCAGCGTTGAGAAAATGATAACGACATCTTTTATTCTTTTGTTTTTCACAGGGCTTTTTCCGGGTATTTTTTCATCTGGCTCCCGTATTTACCCCAAAAAGCAATATTAAAGAAAGGTGAAACAGGTACCTATGCGAACGCATATACATGGAGGAAGACGGCGCCGGCCGTCCGAAATCCCGTGGCTTTTTGTTGCCACGATTGTCGGTATCGTAATTGTTGCAGGGGCGGCAGTCATCTATTTTACGAGCGCCGGCGGGTCGTCCGCGGGACACTCCTCCTCTTCTTCCGATATGATCGTCATACAATCCACGACCGCTCCTTCGGGGACAGGCGTCTCTTCCGCGACGCCGACCTCATCAACGCCGGTCGTTCTGGCAACGGTAACGCCGCCCAACATACCGGCAACGGGAGTCGCCGTCAGTGTCAGCTATATTGGCGGTTTCAACGGCTCGTACAGTACTGGTGGCGTAACCACGACACTCACGGGTTCGGGATCCCGGATGTATGAGGTGGCAAACGCAACCGGGTCAGTGACGGCCACCTTCCAGAAGACCGATAAGACCGTCACCCATGCACTGACCGTCGGGATCTACGAGAACGGCAGGCAGCTCGCCACTGACAGCACGAGCGCCTCCTACGGAAAGGTCACGGTTACGGCAAAACTGTAAACCGGCCGCAGATTTTTTTAGGGACTCGCCCTCGTGGATTTCGGCATACCGGCTCTCTGCTCCAAAAGCGTCTAAAAAAATGATTTGATATAAGGCCCGCGAAAAAGATCCGGCCGACACGCACGAGTACCGGCACCGTATCATAACAACAAAAACAATACCGCGAAAAAAGTATTTCTGCCCCGGAATTACTTCCGGGCCTTTCTCTCTTTTGGCTTGTCGGCCTTCTTCTCGCCCTCGGCCTTTTCCGTCTTCGGGAACATTTCATCGAGGGACTTCTCGCCATACGCGGTCACGCGGGCGTTGACCTGGACAAACTCCGGGGTAATCTCGTGCGAGCGGATCATCTTTCTCTTACGCTCGCCATCCATTCCCGGGTGGAACCCGACACCTTCCGCGAGCAGAAGTTTCCTCCTTCCCGCGCCCGGCAGGCTCTTCCTCGCCGGCGTCCCGGTCTGGTCAGAACCTCCGGTGATCAGGATCTTATAGCCTGCAAGCCCGAGGGGGCCGGCGTCAACTTCGTCCCCGATGCGTTTACCGACGATCGCTCCTGCTGCGCCGGTACTGGCATCAACATTGTAGGCGCGACCGGTCTTGGGGTCTGATACAACAACCTTTAACTCAACCATGCTTGATTCTCCGTATTGGTTATCCCGGAACTCACCCGTTGTCGGGCATCCCGTTCACTCTCCGGCTATCCGGCGCAATAACGCCTATGCACGTGAAGTACCCATTTAATTATACCAGTACGCTATTAAACCCTCGCGTCCGTTCAGATAACCGCGTATGCCGGTCATGACATATCCCGCTTTCGATCCGGTCACTTGCCCCAGAACGGCTCTGCCTTGCGTCGGATCGCCACGAATTCGGCGAGCACTTCCTGCGTACTTACGTTGAGATTTTTAAGCATCTCGCGCTCAAGCACCTTCACGTGCCGCTCAGGGAGATCGACCAGAAGGTCGTCGCCCACGTTGAGCTGCCGGCCGATCGTCGCCCCATCGATCGAGATTGCAACTTCGAGGCCGGCGTCCGCTTCACGGATCGTTTCCTGCCGGAGCTGCATGGACTTCAGGTGCCCGACCTTTTTCCCGTCCAGCTTGACGAGGTCGACATCGCCCCTGAGTTTCCCGCCCAGCACCCGGACCCCGACCACCGCCGGGTTGCTCTGTCGGAAGACGCAGTCCGGCAACAGCCGGATCTTCGCCGGCATCATCACGTGCTCGAACTGCGCTTTCTCCGCGATCCGCTTTTGCTCGTCCCGCCACTCCACGTACTGGTCGATGAGCTGGTAGATAACCTGTCCCGAGAAGACCTTCACCTGCGTGTAGAGCGGGTCCTTGATCATCTCCGCCGCATCGGGAAGGATAGGCGTGTTGAACGACAGGAGGACGCGGAAGGCCGGGTTCTTGATGGTCTCGGTGTCGATCAGGTCGTGCCGGCTCACCGGGCCGACCTGCGCCCGCATCACCTTGATCTCTTTTGTCTCCAGCTCCTTGCAGAGTGCTTCGAGCGCACCGATCGTGTCTGCCTTGATCACGATACCCTCATCGGCAAGGTTCACGTGGATCTCCTGCATCTCTTTCCGGATCCGGGCCGCGAGCTCGTCCGCATTGCCCCGGACAACAAAGAGCGGCGAACCGGCGATCACCTTTTCGAGGCCCGGGGCGGAGACCTTGATCCCTGCCGCCGCCGCCACGGACTTGACGTGCTCGAACCGGTCCTCAACGAGGATCTCCTTCATCGGATGGGGCTTTAAGAGCGAGCGGACCTTGGTCACCACTACATCATCCTGCGATGCCATCGCGATCTCATCGCCAACCGAGAGCGTACCGTCGTACAGGATCACATCGAGGGTCGTCCCGAGGCCCCGCTCCTCTTTTACTTCAAGGACGGTACCTGCACCCGGCCCATCGGCCGATAGCCTGAGTTCCTCCCCAAGATAACGCTGGGCAAGCCCTATCATTACCATCAGGAGGTCGGCGATCCCTTCACCCGTGTGGGCGCTCACCGGCACGATCGCAAGGTTGCGCCGGAAATCCGAGACCCGGTCGTACCGGTCCGCGGAGAACCCGAGGTCAGAGAGGTTGCCCACGATCTCGTAGGTCTTGGTCTCGATATCGCCTTTCACCCGTTCGTTCTGCTTTGCAAAACTGGATAAAAACGACTCATCCTTGTTGATCCGCCAGCCGTGAACCCGGTCGACCTTGGTCGCCGCGATCACAAACGGCGTCTTGCAGTTCCGCAGGATCTGGAGCGCCTCGATCGTCTGGGGCTGGAACCCCTGAGTGATATCGACGACCAGGATCGCCATGTCGGCAAGTGCCCCGCCCCGGGCCCGCAGCGTGGTGAACGCGTGGTGCCCCGGGGTATCGATAAAGAGCAGGCCGGGGATGTTGATGGGGATCTTCTCCATC
This sequence comes from uncultured Methanoregulaceae archaeon, assembly GCA_963805035.1. GTDB lineage: Archaea > Halobacteriota > Methanomicrobia > Methanomicrobiales > Methanospirillaceae > Methanoregula. The sequence continues at coordinate 200,772 of CAWDSU010000012.1, forward strand.
GACCCGCTCATCTTCCGTATCGCTTCGATGGGTACGATGGTCGCGCCGATATGCTGGGTGATCGCGCCCACCTCTGAAGAGACGACCGATGAGCCGCGGATCCGGTCGAGAAGCGAGGTCTTGCCATGGTCCACATGGCCCATAACGCATACAATCGGCGTCCTGATCTTCGGGTCTGCCGCCATTTCCCCAACCCTCCCGTTCGCGCGTGCCCTGACCTTAGATTAAAAATCATCCGTGGCGCGACGTGACCGGACGCCGCATGCCATCTGTTAACAATATCCTGTCAGGGCCACCTGATAACTTAATGGATGCCTCACCCTAATAAGGATCACTCCCGGACCGCTTTCAGGGAACGACCGGTCTTTTCCGCCTCCGGGCCCTCCTGGAACAGGGAGTTAAATTAATCAGAGTTCACGACCAAATTAACAGGAACATCTGCCAGGGTAGGGTAGTCTGGTTATCCTAAGGGGCTGTGGATCCCTCGACCCGGGTTCAAATCTCGGCCCTGGCCTTGTTACTTTTGATATGGTTCTGATCTTGGTGACGGTTTACGTTTGAATTGTAATTTCTTGAGTTTGCACGTTTTTCATGATTGCACTCATATGTGACTTCCCATATGGAACCACGATATTATGCATGTTTGAACTGTCTTACATTTTCCCGCTTGGTTCTGTGAAAAAAATTCCAATGGGAATTGCATAGATTAAAATAAGGGATACTGAAAGAATCTTTCCAGCACCGCCAGACCATCCGGTCATATTCGCTAGGATTGAAAGAAGAATCAAAGTCAATATAAATACCAATCCCACAAAGGCTCGTGTTCGGAGAAGTTTGTTCATTGAGTCACTCCGGTATTAAACCGATACGTCCTCTTCCTGTTCGAAACCCGATCTTCAACGGAGGATTTCAGAGATTTGCACGCAGGTTTGAGCATAAATTATGCAGTTTCTTCTGATTGCATGCATACAATATCTAGACGGTGGATAGTTTATTCAATCAGATTCCGAATTGTAAAAATCAAAATCTAAATTAAATCGGACAGAAATATTATATTCAAATGGGAAAACATAAGTTCACACCAACTCTTGCAACAACTGTGAAAAAGAGGATGGCGGAAATACGCTTATCTGACTATAAAATTGGCGATTCTTATTTTCAAGAAGACCATTTTGGAGGCAGAAGTGGGATTCGCAAGACAAGTGGTTTATGTTGTACCCTGACGGTTGAACCCCTTGTGGACATCACAATTACCGCTAAAAATCTAGGATTTAAAAAAATATGTAGGAAATGTAAAAAGGAATTTTATACAGAAAGAAGACGATCCCGGGTAATATGCCAAGAGTGCAAAGAAAAGATAAAAAGTCGCCCGGATCAATACGAAAAAAACATGTCCGATTTGTCATTCCTCGTTTATATCAAAAAGAAGTGATGCGCAATCCTGCCCTAAAGACTCTTGCCGGAAAGCATTATACCGGCAAAAAAAACGATCCAACTCTTCTCCACTCACCTAACTACATCCCGTGCCGTTTCAGGAAATCCGCGGTATTTTCTTGACGGGCCATGACGGCGGGCATCCGGCCACCATACCTACCTTAATAATAACCGGCTTCCATTTAGCAGATTGTGAACAGACCGTGGCCAAGAAAACCCTCACCGCGGATCAGGGCGTTCCGGTTGCCGACAACCAGGACTCCCTCACAGCCGGGCAGCGTGGCCCGGTCCTCATGCAGGATGTCCACCTGATCGGGAAACTTGCGCATTTCGACAGGGTATAGGAATATTCAAGGCATAACCGTGGATAACATCATCCAGCGATAAGTAGTGAGTCTATGACTGATGCCAGCAAAAGCCCGGTAATGGGCGAAGGAAATAAACAGGTAACCGGCCGGGGCAGGTCCAACCGTGAATGGTGGCCAAACCAGCTGAACTTAAAGGTTCTTTCCCAGCACTCTCCCCTGTCCAATCCGATGGGCGGGGAGTTCAACTACGCGGACGAATTCAAAAAACTCGATCTCGCGGCCGTAAAAAAGGATCTGCGGGCGCTGATGACCGGGTCGCAGGACTGGTGGCCGGCGGACTTCAGCCATTATGGTCCCCTGTTCATCCGCATGGCATGGCACAGCGCCGGCACGTACCGTACCGGTGACGGTCGCGGCGGCGCCGGTTCCGGCCAGCAGCGCTTCCCTCCCCTCAACAGCTGGCCCGACAACGTGAATCTCGACAAGGCGCGCCGGCTGCTCTGGCCGATCAAGCAGAAGTATGGCAGGAAGATCTCGTGGGCTGACCTCATGGTTCTTGCCGGTAACGTCGCCCTGGAATCGATGGGATTTAAGACATTCGGCTTTGCCGGTGGTCGTGTGGATGCCTGGGAGCCCGAAGAAGACGTGTACTGGGGTTCGGAGAACAAGTGGCTGGACGACAAACGCTACTCCGGCGACCGGAACCTCGAAAATCCGCTCGCTGCCGTGCAGATGGGGCTCATCTACGTCAATCCTGAAGGCCCGAACGGCAACCCGGATCCGATCGCGGCGGCAAAGGATATCCGCGAGACGTTTGCCCGCATGGCCATGAACGACGAGGAGACGGTTGCGCTCATCGCCGGCGGCCACTCCTTTGGCAAGACCCACGGCGCCGGCCCCGCGTCCCATGTGGGGCCTGAGCCCGAAGCGGCGGGCATCGAAGAGCAGGGCCTCGGCTGGAAGAGCAGCTTCGGCACCGGCAAAGGCGGGGATACGATCTCCAGCGGCCTCGAAGTCACCTGGACTACCACGCCCACGAAGTGGAGCAGCAACTTCCTCCGGATCCTGTTCCAGTACCGAGTGGGAACTGACGAAGAGCCCGGCCGGTGCGCACCAGTGGAAGCCGAAGGGTGACGCAGGCGCCGGCACGGTGCCGGATGCCCACGACACAGCGAAGCGTCACGCGCCATCCATGCTGACCACGGACCTCTCCCTGCGGTTCGACCCGGTCTACGAAAAGATTTCACGGCGCTTCCTGGAGCATCCGGACCAGTTTGCGGATGCATTCGCCCGGGCGTGGTTCAAGCTGACCCACCGCGATATGGGCCCGCGCACACGCTATCTCGGCCCGGAGGTTCCGGCCGAAGAGCTCATCTGGCAGGACCCCATCCCTGTAGTCAATCACAAACTGGTCGATGCACAGGCCATCGCCTCTCTCAAGGAGAAGATCCTGGCTTCGGGCTTGTCCGTATCGGAGATGGTTTCTACCGCATGGGCGTCAGCGTCCACCTTCCGCGGCTCCGACAAGCGCGGCGGTGCCAACGGTGCCCGCATCCGCCTCGCGCCGCAGAAGGACTGGGAAGTCAACCAGCCTGCCCGACTGGCAAAGGTGCTCAAGACCCTCGAAGGTATCCAGAGTGAGTTCAACAAAGCCGCCTCCAGCGGAAAGAAGGTATCGCTGGCTGACCTGATCGTCCTTGCCGGTTGCGCCGGCGTCGAGCAGGCTGCAAAGGAGGCCGGTCACAAGGTGACGGTTCCCTTCACGCCGGGACGCATGGACGCCCTGCAGGAGCAGACCGATGTGAACTCTTTTGCCGTGCTCGAACCGAAAGCCGATGGGTTCCGCAACTACCAGAAGGCCCGCTATGCCGTACCGGCAGAGGAATTGCTGGTCGACAAGGCGCAGTTGCTGACGCTTTCCGCCCCCGAAATGACGGTGCTCGTCGGTGGCATGCGTGTGCTCGACACCAACTTCGGACAGACAAAGCACGGGGTATTTACCCGCCGTCCCGGGGCGCTCACGAATGACTTCTTCACAAACCTGCTCGACATGGGCACGGAGTGGAAGCCGGTATCGGACGCCGGGGACGTATTCGAAGGGCATGATCGCAAAACCGGCGAAGCCCGGTGGACCGGCACGCGTGTCGATCTCATCTTTGGTTCGAACGCCCAGCTCCGGGCCCTTGCCGAGGTCTACGCAAGCGTGGACGGGCAGGAGAAGTTCGTCCAGGATTTCGTGGCAGCCTGGACCAAAGTGATGAACCTTGATCGCTTCGATCTCGCCAGATCGCAAGCTTAAACGTCTTTTCATGGTGGAGAACCACGCGAAGGCGGATAATGAACCCGGGCAGTATGTGGCAAAACGACTGAAGGTGCGGGGGGTGTCCCGTACCTGAAACGGCCCGGGTGATCCGGGAATATTCCCTTTTTCCCCGGAACAACAACCTCCTAAAAACCATCAAGGGTATCCTCTACCACAGAGGCGTCCACATCCGGGAAAAAGTCTGCTTCTTCACTGTCACGTTACAAAAAAAGGTTCACGCGGAGAGCATGGCCTGGACGGTCCAGGGGCCGCCCGCGGTCACGTCCAGGTAATACTTTCCCTCGCTCAGTTGTCGGGTGCTGGTCACGGAACTGGTGCCGATCTTATTTGCGAGGAGCGCAACCCGGCTGCCCATGCTGTCGGTAAGCCAGACAATGTAATTGCTCTCACCGGTATAGTTCAGGGTAAATGTCCACAGGCCGGTCCCGGTCGCGGTGAAGGGAACCACCATGCTCCCGTTCCCGGAGAGGGCCGCTGCTGAACCGCCCGTCGTTCCCTGGTAGAGTGAAAACGTGATACCGGGGGCCGACTGTTTGGTGAGGGTGTTGGATGAGGGAGAGTAGACCCAGACCGTCTTGTCCCCGCTCTCCCGGGTCACGAGGTACAGGTTGCCTCCCGCGGACTGCCACGTCCCGTTGTACATGACCCCGGGCTGGTTTGCAGACGTTTCCTGAGTCGTCCCGTCCGGACCAAACACGATCCTGAACTGGTATGCGGGCCCCGGGCTCCTCCAGGTCCCCACGATGGGAGCGAGAGCGAGCGAGGAGGGCAGGGCACGGGCCGACGATACCGAGACTGCAGCGGCGGTGACGACCGGAGGGGCAACCGCTGCCATATCGGCCGTCCCTGCCCCCAGACACCCGGCTGTAAGCATGACGCCGATGCAGAGAACGGCAAGGCATGCCGGCCCGGCCTTTTTCAGGTTCCGGATCAGGTGCTCCCGCGGTATGGTCATTCCCGGATCACCCCCTCCATAGGTAAGCGGATATTTTGTCGCCCGGGCTTTGAGTACTTTCCGGTGATGTAACCGCACGGTTATATCAATGAAACCCGCGGTTATCCCTGATCCGGGGCGAGGTACCGGCGGCATACCCGCTCACCCGCGGTGCACCTGCAGGAACGGGCAGCCTTTTGTAGGTGGGCCGGCAACCGGAGCGTGTGGACTCCCTGACCCATGCGATCGTCGCCGCGATCCTTACTGAAGCCCTAGGACTCCCGCAGCTCCTGCCGTTTGTGGTGCTCGGGGCGGTCATCATCGATGCCGACATCCTTTTCTCGCTCTTCTCCCGCCACCAGCCGTCGCTCTACCTCTTCATTCACGGCGGGATCGCCCACAGCCTCGCGGGTGCAGTGGTGATGTCTGCCCTTGCGTATGCCGGCATCACGCTTGCCACCCTTGCCGGTCTCACAAACCCTGCCCTGTCATGGGGAGCCGGCGTAACCGGCTTTCTCGCCGTGCTTGCCGGAGCGTTCCTGCACCTCGCCATGGATCTGCCAGCGACCCCGGGCATCCCGCTCCTCGCCCCTGCATCGGACCGGAAATTCGCGTTCTTTATCCTCCCGGGCCCGAGCATCCTCCTGATGGCGGCAAGCCTGTTCTTTGCCGTCTGGATGGCGCTCGGCGTTGTCACGCTCGCGGAAGGGATGGTGGCGTACGCGGCGATCTTCGTTGCATTCCTGCTCGTCAGGGTCGTGGCCTTCCTTGCCTCCCGGCCGGGACTCGAAGGTGCGGTGCGTGTGATCCCGCAGGTAAACCCGCTGCGGTGGCTGGCGATCTACGACCACGGGGATTCGTGGGAGGTGAAAGAGTACCGTATCGGCTCTGGTCGTGCCGGGCACACGGTATATCCAAAATTCACCAATGTATCCGAAGGAGAGGTGGTACCGTACCTCTCTCTGCCGGAAGTCCGGCGGCTGCGGTACCATTCGTTACATTATTACTGCCGGGAGTGATGGCAATGCCATCACGTTCTCCGATCCCCTCCGGGTCTCGGGGAGGATCTTCTATCCGCCGCACTATAAGCAGGTCAGGGTCCCGGGCGGGGGCCGGCTGCTGCCTCATCACCGGGATAACCGGGGAAAACGGTGCCAACTCTTTGGCAGGCGCTGTGCTTTTATACCGATAACACCGCACCGGTACCTAAGGTAAAAGCGCATGGACCGGGCAGATTACGTCCACGGGTATCGGAGCGGGAAGCGGAACGGCTGAACGACCAAGCCCGGACGCTGACCTCCCTTCTCCATAACGATACCCGGTACCCGGCCGGGAGCGGGTGCTCGAAGCCGGGTGCGGCACCGGGGCCCAGACAGTCATCCTTGCAAAGAACAGTCCCGGTGCGGAGATCACCTCCATCGACATCTCACCGGAATCCCTCCGGCGTGCGGAGGAACGCGTGCGGTCCGAAGGGATCGAAAACGTGACGTTCCGTGCCGGTGATCTCTTCAGCCTCCCGTTTGGCCCACAAAGTTTCGACCACGTTTTTGTCTGCTTCGTGCTGGAACATCTTCCCAATCCCCGGCGTGCGCTTGCGTCCCTCCGCCCTCTCATCAGGCCGGGCGGGACGATCACCGTGATCGAAGGCGACCACGGTTCGGCGTATTTCCATCCCGACAGCGCCGGTGCCCAAAAGGCGATCAGGTGCCTGGTCGATCTCCAGCGGGAGGCTGGGGGTAATGCGCTCATCGGCCGGGAACTCTACCCGCTGCTGGTCTCGGCCGGGTACACTGATGTGCAGGTCTCGCCCCGCATGGTGTACGTCGATGCATCGCGGCCGGCGCTCGTAGATGGGTTCACCCGCCAGACCTTCACCGCGATGGTAGACGGGGTCAAAAAGACCGCCATCGGGCGGGGCATGATGACCAAAGACGCATGGGAGCAGGCGATCGCCGACCTGGAACGCACCTGCGAACCGGACGGCGTCTTCTGTTATACGTTCTTCAAGGGGACAGGAACCGCAGCAGGGTGGGATCCCGGCACCTGACCCGGGGCATAATTAACCCTCATCAAGGCCATTGCGGAGACATTCACGGCCAGCGGAGGCGGGACGCGTTTATACAACTTTCACCCCGCATGCCCACCGGTATAAATGGGCGGGGAACCCACATTCATGAGGATACGCACCCATGGACGCCATCACGCTGGTCGGTTTTATTGCCGGGACCCTCACGACAATTGCCTACGTCCCGCAGGTCATCCGGAGCTGGAGGCTCAAGGAGACCCGGGATATCTCGCTTTCCATGCTCGTGCTCTATGCGGTCGGCGTCTTTCTCTGGCTCGTGTACGGGGTCTGGTCAGATGCCCTCCCCATCATCGGGGCAAACGGCATCTCTCTTATCCTGATCCTTGTCCTGCTCGGGATCAAGCTGCGGTACCGGTGACGTTTTTAACAACACCCCAGGCGGGGCATATGTTACAAAAAGGGCTTCTTGCAGAAATCCTAAAATGAGATTTGTACGTACGCTCTTGGGGGCTAAAGCCCCCGCCGCTTTGGCATCCCCCGGTTGCGATAGTGCCGTATTACCTGCAACACAAAGATGGAATGATGGATGTTTCTTGTGCAGGTAATACACAGGCATCGCCCCCGCCCCCTTTTGGGGCAGGGCTGGCGTAAGGGTGGGCTGTATATCTTAAAAAAAAGGTTTTCTACAGAGCAAAAAAGTGTTTAATCCTGGAGGAGTACAAGGCAGCCGGCAATCTTGTCGTGGAGCCCCTGACGCTTCTTGGTGAGGCCGATCATCAAAAACCCGATGAAGATGATCAGGGTCGAGATGAACTTGCCGAAGAACCGGAGCGTTGCCCGGCCAAACGAGATCCGGTTGCCCTCGAGGTCGGTTACTTCAAGACGCATGAGGACCTTGCCCGGGGTTGCCTGTCCCCGCGAGGACTCAAAGCCCGCGTAGTAGAGCCAGGGAACGACGACGACAAGAAGACCGACGGCGGCAACGATGGGCTGAAGGGCCGCGATCGGTGTTCCTGCCTCGGTAAGGGAAGAGATCGATGCGTGGGCGGCCACGATATAGTACAGGTACATGATCCCGTTGGCCTGGTTGAAGAACGCAACCACGATGATGCCGAACAGGGCGATAAGGATCACATCGACGATGAATGCGACGAACCGCCGCCCGAGGCCGGCGTACACCCCGACTTCGGGGCCTTCATCAACCTCGGATGCAGCGATTGCCACCGGTGCCGGGGGGGCCGCTTCGATCGGTGCCCCGCACCACTGGCAGAATTGCCCGGAAGCGTCAGTCTCTTTCCCACATTTTGGACAGAACATTCCTCATACTCCTGATAGGTAAAGTTAATCCGGGTGTCCTTTTTAATTTAACTGTTCTTATTTTTGATTTCGGAGGACTTTTACGGGTTGTCCCCAAAAAATGGCAGGACATCCCCGTTCTGCACGCAGGCTGCCGGCTGTTTCCCGCCCGTTTTTATGGTCCGTGAACGCAAATCAGAAATATTCACAGGAAGAAAGGGATAATCATGAGATTCCTGATTCCTGCAGCCGCCTGTTGTGCACTCCTGCTCTGTGCGCTCTTTGCTGCCGGGTGCACGAGCCCGACGCAGGCCGAGATCCAGCCGGCCGGGACCACCGTTGCGACCACGGTGGAGACCACTCAGACCGTCGCCCCCACGCCTACCCCGGAAGCGATCGCCCAGCTCCCGATAAACCAAGCGGTCGATTTCTCGGTCAACAAGGACCGCCCCACCGGCAAGATCACCCTCCAGTGCAGCGGCGGGCCCGGCATGAGCTCAGCCCAGGTCATCGATCTCACGGTTACCCTTGCAGACGGGACGGTGGAGGATAAGCAGACTCACGAATAACAATGACGCCGGCCAGATCTCGAGCGACGCCTCGATCACCCTGCCCGGCACGCTCGATGGCATGGATCATGTCCAGGTCCATATCACCATGGGAGGTAAAGTCTATCTGGTCTATGACCAGGACGTCGGCTCTGTCAACCCCTACTCTAACGCAAATTCTTCCCTCAATTTCAATTCCTGATCTTTTTTTGGCCGCCCGGCTCTTTTCCTGACTGTGCCCGCCCGATCCGGCCGGCATATTTTGCATCCCATAACCGACAGAGAGGACTGCAATACTGACTGCACACCGGATGATCCACTGCTCCATTCCCGCCGTACCCACCGAAAAACGGGCGGCCAGGTTCAGCAGGTTGTACGGCAGGGCGAGCGCAAAAGAGACGGATAATGGCAATGGCAGTCGAGAGGACGAAAAATGCGACCGTCCGTTCCCGGTAATGCAGGGCAAAAAGGCCCCGATCATGAGGAGGAGCGGGGGGATGCGAGAGTCACGTGAATCAGGACGAGGATGCAGGGTATGCCGGGCTATGGCCGGCCTCAATGGGGTCTCTGCTGCTGTCGCAGCGGCCGGCGGGAGGGGAGAAAGGATCGGGTGCCGGTACCCCTCTTTCAGAAGAGATGCTCGTCGCGATCGGGGAGGAGAAACGGACCGGTGTTATTTTCGGCACATTACGAAAAAGTTTCCGGCAGGAAACCCGGGTCGCATCCGGGAAACCTTACGCGATCCTTACCGCTGCGCCGCTGTTGCGTGCAGAGGTGATTATCGTGGTTCCTCCCCCGATCTCCTGCATGAACGCTTTCGCTGCCCGTTCAATCTCCTGCATTCCTGTATCGGTTATGGCGTACATGGTCGGGCCAAACGAACTCATGCCGGCCCCGGCTGCCCCGGCCGCACGCATCGTGTCAAGGAGGCCGGTGACCTCCCTGGGCTGGATGGCGAGTTCAACCTTTTTGAAACCAAGCTCCTGAATGGCATTAACCGAGGTGCCGAACAAGTCGAGATCCCGTTCCGCGAGCCCGGGAAGCATCCGCATCAGGACCTCATGGCAGAGCATCCTGACCTCGTCAACCGGCACCGGACAGCAGGTCCGGAAGATCTCCTGCTCCCTCGTTCCGCTTGCCCCTTCCAGGAGTGCCGGGATCGCAAGCAGGATGCGCCAGTCGCCGGGGAATTCGTGCCGCACAAGGACCGGCGGCGGCTGAACGCCTTTTGACGCGGAGGACGGGGCAAAGCCAGTTTTTTCGCAGCCCGGCCCGAACCGGTGCCCGCCATCGATGATGAAACCCCCGTGGTCGAATGCGGCCGTGCCGATGCCGGACGTACCGCCACGGCCGACAATCCGGGCCAGTTCCGCCGTGGGGAGGGTCTTCCCGTACAGCTCCATGCAGGCCCGGGCCGTGGCAATCGCGATCTGGGAACCGCCCCCAAGGCCGATGTGGGTCGGGAAGTGTTCCCGCACCGTGAGCGACACGCTCCCCCCCGCATGGATCCGGGCGAGCACGCTTTCTGCACTATCCCGGACCAGTGCCTCAGTCCGGCGGTCACAGCCATGGACTTCAAGCGAAGGGCTTGCCTGTGCCTCGAGAAGGATCGAGGGGGCGTCAAGGGTAATCCCGATCCCGCCGTCAACTCTGCCAAGGCCGCCGTTCATATCGAGCAGGGTAATATGGATGCGCGACGGGGTCCTTACGATCACCCTGCGCTCGTCAAGGAATTTGTTGTACGGAAACTGCTCTTCAATGAAGATGAGCGGCTCCCCGCCATGGATAATCTGGTACTGCCGCATCAGCAGCGGTTCGTTTTTGCAGATCGAAAAGATCCCGCTTACGTCATCGCCCGCGGAGGTTACCTGAGCGGTGAGGATCTCCCTCCGGGCCTCGATGTGGTGTCTCCCGATGATCTTCCCGATGGGGATATCGGCCTTCATGAGGTCGTCCCGGAACTCCGGTGCAAGCCGGGCAACAGGTGTCTGCGATGTCGCATAGACCAGTACTTCACCGCTTGTCGCGTCCATGAGTTCCACGATCCGGTGATTCACCGCATCGCCCCGGGCAATGTTGAGGCGTTCTGCGGCGAGGGTGTCGGCTTTCACGATTTCCTGCTCGCGGGTCCGGACCGATACCGGGTGACCGGTGACCGACTCCAGCAGCTGCGTGACCGATCCGTCAGTACCCAGAAGAATTTTCTGTACGGGAGAGAGCCTGCCCACGTGCTCTTCAATCTCTTTGAGACGGTGTGCGATATCCATCCACAGAACCTCCATGCCGGAAATATTAAGGTTGCTGATCCGGCCGGACAATCATCGAAAAAAACGGCATTCACCCTTTCCGGGGGCCCCGCTCAACACCCTTCCGGTTTTTTTTGGGATGCAACGGCTGTGCCACCTGTGTGCTGATCATATCGATGGCATCTGCCGTGAGCCGGCCCTTCTTGCCGATCACGTCGCCTGCCCGGATCACGCTGACCTTTGTGGTGAGGACAAAACTTTCGCTGAAGAGATCGAGGCCCCCCTCGCTAAAATCGTCAAGCCCGATGGGTATGCAGGGCGCACCTGACGGGGGTTTGCTGCTGACCGGACAGACGCGGACGTCCCCGTTCTCCCGGGCCGAAACGACCACGACGGGCCGGGTCTTTGCGCCGCGCCGCTCGTCAAAGGGAACCGGTGCAAGGATCACGTCGCCCCGGACATAGCGTCCCATGCCCGGGATATCCGGCTTTTCAAGAGCATAAGGCAATTGATCGGTTTTTCCCGGGATTTAACCGGCCCGAACGATACAGGAAGTATGCACCACATTGCCATCAAGGAAACTTTTTACATCCGGGCGGTGGACGATCGGATCATACCACGGTGGTGACAGAATGCAGTTTGCAGAATGCGTGATGCAGCGGTATGCGACAAAGAAGTTTGATGGGAGGACCGTTCCCGAAGCAAAGGTGAACGAACTGCTCGAGCTGGTGCGGTTTGCGCCATCGGCCCTGAACCTCCAGCCCTGGAAGATCAAGGTGATCGCGGACAAGGCAACCAAAGAGGCGCTCCGCCCGGCTTCCAATGACCAGGAGCAGATTACGACCTGTTCGCACCTGCTTGTTTTCTGCGCAGACGCGGATTACGACAGCCTGAACAAACGGCTCGGTGAACTGATGAAGAAGAACCACGTGCCGGCGGACGTGATCAAAATGGTGACCGGCATGGCGGCAGGGTTTGTCGCGGGGATGTCCCCGGAGCAGCGGGCCGCATGGTCGCAGGCGCAGACCTACCTTGCACTGGGAAATGCCCTCAATGGCGCAAAGTCGCTTGGCTTTGACTCCTGCCCGATGGGCGGGTTCAACCCCAAGGAATATTCCCGGATCCTCAAAATCCCGGCGCATCTCACCCCGGTGATGCTCTGCCCGATCGGGTACGCAGCGGACACGCCGGGGCCGAAGATCCGGTATTCCCGGGACGAGATTGTTTTCTGAATCGGCGGCGGTCCTGTCCGCAACCCGTCATTTTTTTGATATCGACGAGAGCCAGGCCCGGGGGCCTTCAGCCCGGGTGCGGCTCTCGAAAACCGCCGGCCTGATGTAATTGATGGACCACCCCTCCCGGAAACTGTCCTGTATCTCTCTCTTTGTTACCCTTCTCGGGCCGTACCCGGCAGGCTCCCGTTCGGAAAAGCAGAGCATGAAGTAGGTCCCGGCCGGGGACAGGATGGCTGCAAGGTTATCCACGAAGACCGGGCGGTCTTCATCGGAGAGGGTATGGAAGAGCCCAGAATCGGTGGCGGTATCGAATGTCCTGCCAAGTTTCGCGAGGTCCCGTACGTCCAGGACAAGAAAATGCACCGGGAGTCCTTTTTTGGCAGCCTTCTCCCGTGACTTCCGGATCGCGAGGGGGGCGGAGTCGATTCCCCACACTTCATGCCCTTCCCCGGCAAAGAAGAGGGCATGCTCCCCGGTCCCGCACCCTATGTCCAGGACCGATCCCCTGATCTCTCCCCGCCGGGCCAGCTCGACAAACTCCTTCTGGGGCCGGCCGATGTCCCAGGGAGGTGTCCCCTGGTATGCCGCGTCAAAGAAATCCATACTTCACGATAGTTCCTTGTATACATATTGTTATTTCTCTACGACATTGCGGCTCACGGTGGCGCTCCCCTTTGCAAGGCTCCAGCCGATACCGGCTCTCCTTTCACGAACAGCCAGGTTCCATTCGGGAGAAAGATGTCTTATCACCGGGACTGCTTACCCGTTTTTCAGACATGATGTGGGGGTTGTTGCTTTCTTTGTCCTGTGCGATAAGTACCACCAGACCCGGAGGGGCCCTGAGGTGGAATCCCATCGCAAAATATCCGTTTATGGACCCGGAAAAGCGGTAAAATCTGCCAGCCCCTCCACGTAAATGCCTCTGTTTCCGTTATAATCCCACAATGGTGGCGGATCTCCCGAATTTTCCGGAAAACTCAGTCCGGTTTTTGCCGGGCACAGGACCCGCTTTTATTTTCGGCCATATACGCGTTTTCCGGGCCAGACATGGCCCGGCATGGCCCATTGCATATCCCGGTTTTCGCGATGAAAGAAACGCCGCTAAATTGCACGGTTTTTTCCTGTTTTAAATGCCCGGATTCGAAAAATACGGGTTTATATGAATAATTTTGTCGGGCGTTGGCACCAGTTCCACTGGAAACCCGCGGACACGGATCCGGCCCGGTTCCCTCTCCGTCGATGATGGGATCCTGTGAGACTGCAGGTCCGGCTATCACCTCACCTCTGCCTACCGGAGCCCTTATGAGTTCCCGGACAATAAAAAGAAAGAGAAATGCCACGCTGCGACTCCTGCGGGAAAAATGTCTCGCTCCCGTTCCACTGCCAGTACTGCGGAAAAAACTTCTGCGATGATCACCGGCTGCCGCCCAACCATGCATGCGCCGGCCTTGCGGAATGGAAAAAGACCCCGGCGCCCGGTGTGGGCATCCGGTACGGGCCGGGCGGTGCCACCCCGTACGGGGGCGGATATGCGGCGGTACCACCCGGTAAAAAACCCGGCCGGCGCCCGGGCAGGCGCATCCCGTACCTGAAAATCGCGGTGGCGGTCATCGTGATCATCCTCATCGTACTTTTCTTCCTTGGCCTGAGCGGGCATCTGCTCCCCGGGTAAAAAGGACCGGCCCCGGGACCTCCCGGTTCCGCCGCCCAAACCTTCAAAGAAGATCAGGAGCCAACCTTTTATCCGGTATGCCAGCCGCACATTCCCGCACGTTCCGGGATGGGAAAACGCTTGCCGGGGAACTCCTTGCCGCGATGCACCGGGCCGGGATGCTCGGGGTCACGTACCCTGATAATTACCATGAGGAGCTCATCGCGAAGTACGAAAAGGGTGGCGTCCCCTACCCCCACATTCTTTCGATCCTTGGCGAGCCGCGGATCAGGGGGCATTTTTTTTATACCCGGATGCTCAGGCGCACCGGCCCGTTTCTCGATTACGGGTGCGGGACCGGCGACAATATCCGGCAGCTCCTCCGCGACGGTTTTCCGCGGGAACTGATCACCGGCTTTGACCTCACAGGGGAGAGCATCAGCCTCGGGTTCGACCTGTACCGTGATGAGGATGCGATCCGGGATCTCTTCGTGGTGGACAAACAGTTCCCGTTTGGGGAGGAGACGTTTGATACGATCTATTCCGGCTCCGTGATCCACGTGATATCAGATACGGATGAACTCGGGAACTACCTGAAAAATGCTGAAAAAGCCCTCAGGCCCGGCGGGGTATTCTTTGGCTCAACGCTCGGGATCGAGGATGGCGGATCCTGCGAACCGGATGAGCGGGGGCCTCCGCGGGTGATGCCCCGGGCGGAGCTGGTCCGGCACCTGGTCGCTGCCGGGTTTGCACACCCGGATATGGTAAAGCGGCCCCATGAGGCACACACGCCGGGGGACCAGAAGTGCGTGTTTGAGTTTTGTACCCATACGTAGGCGAAACACATCAGGGATGCCGCTGATGGATGAGAATGCGCCAAGGTTAAGGGAAAGCAGCGACGGCAGCTCATACCAGTAACGGCTATAAGTAACACAAAATTAACAATTTCACTATAATCGGGTCGCACTTGGGTTTTTAACAGGAATTTATAAGCATCTGCTCATTCCAGAATAGGATTTTAGCCGGATTCTTCACAAACTATTTAACCTATGACGAACATTTCGTACTTTACAGACGCTGGTACCACAAAGTGTCTAAATACTTCATGAAGGTTATAGCCATGAGTTCGTTGAAAAAGGATGATAATGGATTTACCGGCCTTGAGGCAGCGATTGTGCTGATTGCATTCGTTGTCGTCGCGGCGGTGTTCTCGTACGTAGTGCTCGGCGCCGGGTTCTTCACGACGCAGAAGGCACAGCAGACCGTGTATAGTGCTGTCGGGCAGGCCAGCTCGACGGTACAGATCGTAGGGACCGTATACGGTACAAATCCCGCCGCTACCGGCGCTTCCACAGATAACATTACAGATGTGATCTTCAATCTTGGACTCGCTGCCGGTGCGACACCAGTGGATATGTCAAAGGTGGTAATGACTTTCAGTGATCAAAGCCAAATGATTACCTTGAACGCGACACCGTTAAAATCAGATGGTACGAATGCCAACCGATTAACAACACCCAATTGGGCAATCACAGAATTCCAGAATGCGCCGGGAGCCAATTCAACGTTGCTTCAACCAAACGAGCAGATGACGATCGATGTCTGGTTAGGTAAAGCGACAGATCCAACGACCATTCCCAGAGACGATGCATTTGCTATTGAGATCAGACCATCAGTTGGTGCGGCATTCAGTATAACCAAGACTGCGCCGGATGCAATCCATGCAGTAAATATCCTGAATTAATCTTTTTTTTCGGTTTTTGTAGAGGGCATATCTGTTACACCACGGTTATTTGATGAGCGAAGCTGGTGCAACCCACAGGGAGAGAAATTGCGTACGAAATATTAAAAAAAACACTAAAAATTATTGAGAAAAGATCCGGATCATCTGTCAACAACGTTTATTCTGAACCTTATCGAAAAAAATGGCAGATACTGATTTTTACGTATATTCACAGTGGTTCTGTTAAGTTGTCGGCAGTTCTGATAGTTAACACTCCGAAGAAAAAAGACAACCTGCCGAAGACTTGACAGAACCATATAGGGCAGGTAAAATTGGTGGTTAGAATCGGACTATACCCAAAAAATTAATCAATCCATGGATGAATTAACTTCATTATATCTATGGATGCAGAATTTTATCAGATTATTGTTATTCTTGGAATTATCTTTGGAATATGCTTATTCCTCTTTAATTTCCTCTTCTCTGGATTACTTTTATCACTCTTCAAAGTCAAAAATGGCAAACTGACAAAGAATAATAAAGAATACATTTCACCTATAGATCGAATTGGAAATCATTCAAAAGTTGATGATAGTGATAATCGAACCAATTCAATGATAAAGGATATTGACAAAAACCCATTTTCCCGGTATAAACTATTTTTTATACTCAAAATTTGTATGGTTTTTTTAATTTCGAGCCTCTTGGTTCTTGCTTTCGTGGAGGGATTCTCTTCACCAATTATTTTACAATCCGGTAGTACGGTACAAAAATCCCTTGCGAAATCTGTTAATTATATAATAGCGACGATTGCTCCATTGCCAACATCTGTTCCATCAGCATCGGATGTTTTTAAAGCAGGTAATCATGGTACTGACGAATTAAAAATCCAGGACACGAATGGGACTCCTCCCATTGATTCTCAATACACCTTGATTGCAAATGGAACACTTGATTCAACCGTAACGACCACACAAACAACTGCAAAACCAACAAATCCTGTTATGCCTTCGGTTTATGGTGCAGTTCACAGATAATTTATAGAACCAAGGGGCTTAAACACTGGTAATTCTGAAATCAATCTCGCGTCAAAGACGAGGTATCTTTCTGCATCTGTCCGCAATCCGGGCAGAACTACCGACCGATAGCCTGCCATGCCTGCTTACCTTCCTTTGTGGTTTTGATGGGTGCGCGGTGCATGGCTCAATGACTCTTGGTTGATACCACAACCGTGAAAGATAATCCGCAGCCAGCTAAACTTCAGTTTCATCCACGTGGGCACAGTCCCCGTCACAGTCTATACTATTGTGAAGGGAGAGACGGAATTAAAAGAAGCAATGCGCACCTGATGAACACCATGCGTTTCCTTTGAAGGAAACGGATAGTGATCGATGTTTCCGATCACTCTTGGGAAACTTTAAAATTCTCTTTTATTCTGCCGGAGGTTCCTGATTCACACCATAATATGAATGAATTTTCTCCAATGCTTTTACAACCTCAATTATGTATTTCTCATCGATTTCGTTGAAAACTACTCCTATGCGTTGAATTTCATCGCCCATTTCCCGTAATTTGTTAGCCAATATGGTTTTTCTTGTGCCAATTCTCTTCGCTCGCTCTTCTATTGATATTGCAGTTCTCATAATATCAGATGGGTATTTTTCCATGATATTGAGATACATCGACGTGGCATATATATTTTCCTAAAATTATGGATTTCATCAATCCGCCAGCATCATCTTACATTCCGGGCAGTACTGCTATGGCATCGCGTGCAATGCTGCTTTCCCAGTTTCCCCGGTACTATTTTTGTCCGGTATGCAAATCTATATTGCTCTATATAATTTAAAAAAGATAATTATAAATGCGAAAATTCTATATTTTACAGTATGATGAAAAAGGAAAGAGTTTACGATAATGAGTCTGGCATCTCAGTTATCATTGGCACGTTGTTACTCATTCTGGTTGTTCTTGTTGGTGTGCTTGCAATCGCCACAATCGTCGCGACTACGGGAAATGGAGTCGCGAAGCAGATGAACACCCAACAGGAAGGAGCTGTCGGTGCCATTCCCCTTTCTATCTATGGCTCTGACGACATGAACGCCCTAACAACTGATATCGCGCAGGCATATATGAGTGTAAACCCAAGCGTGCACGTAACGTCCGGTTCCATAGCACCGGATGGAATATATTCATCTCTCATTTCTGGAACATCGGATATTGGTGCAGTATCGGGAAAGATCAGTTATCCTGATTTATCGAATAATCCAAACATACAGACAACTCAGGTCGGGGAAGGATTGGTTGTTATTATCGTAAATAAAACCAATCCAATCACTACCCATGCCTCCTATTCGGCACTCTGCTGGACATTCAGCAATCCGTCTAACCCCAATGCAATTTCCGGCGCAATTCCGATTACGCGATCTGATGATGCTGGGATAGTAGATGAATTCTACAATATTTTCCTAGGAGAGCCAACCCTGCTGAATGTCGGAGTCCCGGTGAATGGCGATGTTGCTGTGATACAAGGAGTATCAACTACCCCGAACGCAATCGGGTTCGCGAACTATGGTGATGTCGAGAACGCAATACTATCAAGCAACGAGAATGTAGAAATCATCGGATTTGACGACCAGATACAGAGGTACTTCCAGAATAACATGACGTATCAGAACCTTACGGTTGCCGCAAAAGACAATTATCTGTCGACTGCTGTTCATGCAAACGGCCAGCCGGTATGGGCAGGAAATCAGACCATGGTACCCCAATACAATATGTCACTTTTTTACCCGCTTTATTATGTCACAAAACAAGCACCGAATTCAGCTGAATCAGGGTTTATACAGTATGCAAAAAGTCCAGGTTCGCTGCCACAATTCCAGCAAGCGGGAGATTTCTCGATTGCGGGATTCTAAAATAACTCCTTTCTATTTTTCCGCTTTCTTTTTTTTCTGAAGTGGCTACCGTACTTTGCATCTGCCCACAGTCCGGGCATAACCTAATCCGGCAGCATCATGTTACATTCTCTACAATACTGCCATGGGATCGCACGCCATGATTGCTTACCTTCCTTTGTGGTCTTGTCGTGCGCACTGGTCAGATGTAAATACAAAAAGACAGAGTGAATGCATCTAAATTTATATTTCTCTGAAAAAAAGGGAGCGAGGGTTAGTAATTCTCTGCCGCCCGTTCGAAGTACGCCTTCGGGTGTCCGCAGACCGGGCATTTCGCCGGGGCAGACTTCCCCTCATGGACAAAACCGCAGTTCCGGCAGTACCATTTTACCGGAGTTTCCTCTTTAAAGACGGTACCGTTCTCCATGTTCCCACGCAGTTTCCCGTACCGCTGCCGGTGGCGGGCCTCCACCGTTGCCACCATCTTGAAGAGTTCCGCGATATCGGAAAACCCCTCCCTTTCTGCGGTTGCGGCAAATTTCGGGTAGAGCGTGCCCCACTCCATCTCCTCGCCCGCCTCCGCAGCGGCGAGGTTCTCCTTTGTCGTCCCGATCATGCCTGCGGGATAGGCTGCCGAGATCCCCACGCTGCCTCCCCTGAGAAGTTTAAAGAACAGCTTCGCGTGCTCCTTCTCCTCTTCGGAGGTCTGCTGGAAGATCGCTGCGATCTGTTCGTATCCTTCCTTGCGGGCTGCGCTCGCAAAGAACGTGTACCGGTTCCGTGCCTGGGATTCGCCGGCAAACGCCGCGAGCACGTTCTGCTCTGTCTTACTCCCTCCAAATTCCATGGAATATGCACCTCTTTTGATCCAATCTGCCGGCATACCATATACGTTCTGCGTGAGCATCCGCCGGTCATACCCTCAGCGAGAGGCGCCGCTCCAGTCGAAAAACAGGGAAACATCCTTCAGACAGGAGCCCTGAACCTTTACAGGTGAAATGCTGCGGCATCATACCACAGGACAGGCCACCCATGAAGATCCTCGCCATCCACGGGAGCCCCCGGACGATCCGGAGTACCACGCGCAGGCTGGCCGGTTTTGTCCTCGAAGGGGCAGCAGACGCCGGTGCGGAGACCGAAATGATCGACCTTGCCGATTACCGGATCGTCCCCTGCACCGCGTGCGAGGCCTGTACCCTCAACGGCACCTGCGTCAACGATGACGACCTCCCCTCCCTTGTGGCCCGGATGAAAGAGGCGGACGCCATCGTCTTTGGCTCACCGGTGTATATCGACAATATCACCGGCCAGATGAAGGTGTTCTTCGACCGGCTCGCGGACGCGATCCATTACCAGCAGCTTGCCGGGAAGTACGGCTGTGCCGTTGCGACTACCGAAGAATCCGGGGGTGACGATGTGGTCGCGTACCTCAGCCATGTGCTCAACTACCTGGGGATCATCTCGGTGGGGGGCATCAGCGTTGCCACAGGGGGAAAACCGGAACCCGTTGACGCGGCGGAACCTGCTGCCCGGGCGCTCGGGAAAAAACTTGCGGACGCGGTCAGGGACGGGTATGCCGACCCGGTGCAGGAAGCGGTTCTTACGGACAACCGTGCATATTTCCGGTCAATGGTTGAAGAGAACCGGGATCTCCGCCCGGAGGAGTACGAGCGGTGGATGCGGATGGGCTGGATCCGGTGAGCCGGGATTTTCTCTCACCCACCCTGAGACGGGAAGACCGGGACGCCGTTTTGATGCGTGGGCTGCCCGGCCCCGAAAGAACGTACGACTCAATCTGATCAGGAACAGTCACGAAAAGAAAAGCGGGCCTGAAGGGATTTGAACCCTTGACCTGCGGATTAAGAGTCCGCCGCTATGCCGAACTAAGTGACAGACCCACGTAGCCTAATAATGTGGCCGGTACAGCCGAATAAATGTTTGGGAACCCGGCTTTCGGATCCCCAGCGAATCCCTTTATACGTGGGCGTGGCACATCTTCTTCTAACATGCCTGACACCGCCGCGTTTGAGTCAGCAGCCCCGATAAAATACTGCATCTTCGGGTGTGGGACAAACGGGTACAACATCATCCTCGAGCTCGCGAAGGAAAACGAGCGCGTGATCGTCGTTGACCGTGACGAGTCGCGTGTCCGTCACCTCCGCGACCAGAAGTATGACGCGTACGTGCGGGATATCACCTCATCCGAACTGCTCATCGGACTCCCGGCATTCGAGATCGCTTTCGTGATGACCGGCGATGCGGACGCCAACCTCGCCGCCGTCCTTGCCGTGAAAAAACGGTACCCTTCCGTGCAGGTGATCGCCCGGGCGGTCGACCCGGTAACCGGCGGCAAACTTACGGCAGCCGGTGCAGACCTCGTCATATACCCCCAGGAAGTGGTCGCTAAGACCGCGGTCTTCCAGAT
This sequence comes from uncultured Methanoregulaceae archaeon, assembly GCA_963805035.1. Classification (GTDB taxonomy): domain Archaea; phylum Halobacteriota; class Methanomicrobia; order Methanomicrobiales; family Methanospirillaceae; genus Methanoregula. The sequence continues at coordinate 221,818 of CAWDSU010000012.1, forward strand.
CAAGAAGCAGCACGCGAGCCGGATCTCGCAGAAACTTTTTTCGCTCCTTGCCGGCTGGGACGGCATCCTTGGGATCATCACCCACAAGAACCCGGACCCGGACGCGATCGCGAGCGCCATGGCCCTCGCCGAGATCGCGCAGCACGCGAACTCAAAGACGCTCACCACCCGGATCTTCTACGAAGGCAACATCGGACACCAGGAGAACCGGACGTTTGTAAACCTCCTCGACATCAAGATGGAGCACCTGACGCCCGATGCACTCCAGAAGTGCTCCTATCTCGCCCTCGTAGACTGCTCGGGCCCGGGTGCAAACAACGACATACCACCCCAGACAAAGATCCAGATCATCATCGACCATCATAAGGATGGCAACCACCTGTCCGGGCAGGGTGCGTTCACCGATATCCGGCCCGGTATCGGGGCGACCGCGAGCATCATGACCCAGTATCTCCAGGAGCTCGATATCCCGGTGGACAAAAGGGTGGCGACCGCGCTCCTCTACGGCATCAGGACCGACACGAAGGAGTTCAAGAGGAACGTCACCCCGCAGGATCTCGGCAACGCCGGCTTCCTCCTCCCGCTCACGGACGCGGATCTCCTCGACAAGATCATGTCGCCGTCCATGTCGCAGGAAACGATCGATGTGATTGGAAAAGCGATCCAGAACCGGAAGATCCAGAGCGGCTACCTCTTCTCGAATGTCGGCTACGTGATGAACCGGGACGCACTGCCGCAGGCAGCTGACCTGCTCATCACGCTCGAAGGGGTAAATACAGCCCTCGTGTACGGGATCACTGATACCGCGATCGTGATCTCGGCCCGGAACCGGGACATACGGCTGCATATCGGGAATGCGCTTGCCGAGGCATTCGGGGACATGGGAGATGCAGGAGGCCACCCGAACATGGCAGCGGCAAACCTCCCGCTCCACTATTTCGGCAATGTATCCGACAAGGTAGGACTCCTGAGCATCACCATCGAGCCAATCCTCCAGAAGTTCAAGAACCTCGTCGGCATCGAGAACGAGGAAAATAAAAACGGGGAATGAAGCCGTGCCGGCTCCCTGCCTCCCCGTCATATGCTGGTGATTCATGGATTTTGCCGTATGGGAGCCGCATTACCTTGAGATTCTCGCTTCTTTTGGGTTCTCCCGCGAAGAGGATGAGAGGGCAGCTGCCCTGCTTGCAACCCTCGTCGGCCGTGATGACCTCCCCGCACTCTCCCGGCTGGTAAAGGGACGCGATGTCGTGGTCTGCGGCAACGCCCCCTGCCTTGAAAGGGAACTCGGCCGCATCCCCGGCGGCAGTGTGGTCTTTGCCGCCGATGCAGCAGCCGATGTCCTCTTCTCGCACGGCATCCGGCCCGATGCGGTCTTTACGGACCTCGATGGGGCGACCGATCTGCTCATCGAAATGAACCGGGCGGGAACGATCGTGGTGGTGCATGCACACGGCGACAACATCCCTCTCCTGCAGCACTGGGTAAAGAGATTGCCCGGCCCGGTGGTTGCCACCACGCAGAGCACGCCCCTTTCCCACGTCCACAACTTCGGCGGGTTTTCAGACGGCGACCGGGCGGTCTTTGCCGCTGACGCGCTCGGTGCAAAAACGATTATGTTGATCGGTTTCGATCTCGATGACAGGAATGTCGACCCGGTCAAGCGCGGAAAACTTATGTGGGCAAAAAAACTCCTTGCCCTGATCGGCCATGACCGCTGATGCAGGCCGGGGCACAACGGCTGTCATCCTTGACGGGTACGTGGATGAACCCGCATGCCTCGGCGTGCCGCCCTATATCTCGCCGTACATCCGGACGGTTGCAGGAGCGCTTGCCTCCCGCGGCTTTGCCGTCCATTACCTCACCATTGACCAGCTCAGGAACGATCCGCAACGGATGCAGGAGATGAACCGGGCCGGGCTTCTTGTGATGATCGCCGGCGTCACGGTGCCGGGCAAATACCTTGGCGGTACTCCTGCTACACTCACCGAGATCCAGCAGGTGGGTCACCTCATCCGGGGCCCGAAAAAACTCATCGGAGGCCCCATCGGCTTCGGGTATGCCGGGGAAGGCGGGAAAAAAGCGATCCGGCAGCTGATCACCGGGTTTGATGCGCTGCTGATCGGCGAGCCGGCCGTGGCGCTTGACCGGTTCCTTGCCGGGGGCGAGCCCAGCGGGGTTTTTGATTACGCTCTGACCGACCCGTGGAGCGTTGCGGGGGCAGGGATCATTGCGCAGCACCCGGACTTCCCGTACGTGATGTGCGAGCTCGAGACCGCCCGGGGCTGCTCCCACGGGGCGACCGGCGGCTGCTCGTTCTGCACTGAGCCTTTCTACGGCCGGCCCCGGTACCGGTCAATCAGCGGTGTTGCAGCCGAGGTCGCAGCGCTGTATTCCCGGGGCGCCCGCCACTTCAGGGTCGGCCGCCAGCCGGACATCCTCGCCTACGGTTCCGGGGAGGGCGAGTACCCGGCCCCGCGCCCGGACCTGATCGGGGCGCTCTTTTCTGCGATCCGCACCGCAGCCCCGGATCTCAGGACGCTCCATATCGATAACACGAACCCGGCCACTATCGCCCGGCACGAGGAGAAGAGCCGGGAGGCACTGGCAACAATCGTCCGGCACCACACGCCCGGCGACGTTGCCGCGTTTGGTATGGAGACCGCAGACCCGGCCGTGATCGCGGCGAACAATCTCAAGGCACAGCCGGACGAGGTTTTCCGGGCCATTGAGATCGTGAACGAAGTCGGAGGGGAGCGCCGGGACGGGGTTCCCGAACTGCTGCCCGGCCTCAACTTTGTCTGCGGGCTTGCAGGCGAGACGGCAGCGACGTACGATAAGAACGAGCAGTTCCTTGCCCGGGTGCTTGCGGCCGGGCTCATGGTCCGGCGTGTCAACATCCGGCAGGTGATGCCCTTTGAAGGGACGCCGGCATACACGGACAACACGCTCGGGAAGAACGAACGCCGCTTCGGGACCTTCAAGGAGTTTGTCCGGCAGAAGATCGATCTCCCCATGCTCCAGCAGGTATTTCCGGTCGGCACCGTTCTCCGCGACGTGCGGATCGAAATTTCCGGGGATCTCTCGTTTGGCCGGCAGCCGGGCTGGTACCCGATCCTCGCGGGTATCCCGGTGCACCTTCCCGTCCGCACCGTGATCGATGCCGTCGTGGTTGACTGGGGTATGCGTTCCGTCACCGCACTGCCCCAGCCGCTCAACGTCAACACGATGCCGGCATCTGCCCTCCGCTGGCTGCCCGGCGTCGGGAAGAAACGGGTTGCTGCCGTGCTCGCAGGACGCCCGTTTTCAGATGTTGCAGCATTTAAAAAGATCGCGGGGAGCTCGCCGCTCGACCGGTTTTTAGAGGTTTGAGAAATTTTTACCGTGAGTTTCGGTAAAACCAAAGGTGCAGGATTAGATACCCGGTTAATCCGATTGTATACGGGAACGATGGCTCCCCGCCTCAGGGCCCCTCACGGGGCACGGCGGGGCAAGGGACGGTACGGGCATCTTTTAGATTTTTCTTATACTCCTTCACCGTCCCGATCACGTGGACTATTGTTTTAGTGAGAGACGCGAAGGCGCTAAAGAATTTTGTCGCCGGCGGGGAAAAATATCAGAAGATCTGCGTGCAGGTAATACAGCATCATCGCAACCGGGGGATGCCCAAGCGGCGGGGGCGGAGGCTTGCCGGAGCCCCCAAGAGCGTCATGAAAATTTGATCGTCTTAATGCCGGACCTTTCGGAATAATTGATTAAAAAAGGAAAATTGTCTTTGGCAAATTTTCCTCTCTTTAGATCTTCTTAAGTTCGGTCACTTTCAGGATATCGGTACGGGTTACGATACCGACGATACGATCTTCAAGCACAATGGGTATACGGCCGATGTTCCGGGTGGACATGATCCTGAGAGCGTCTATCACCGGGGCCGTGGGCGGGAGGGTGATCACGTCCCGGGTCATGATATCTTTCACCTGCATCGCCTCGCGGTCGATGGATGAGGTCCGGTTCACGTCAGCGAGCGTTACCATACCCACCAGCGTGTCGCGTTCGATAACCGGGAAACCGAGGTGCTTGCTTGCGTACATCATCTCGATCACTTTTGCCAGAGGCATGTTGGAGGGTACCGTGGTCACCGGGGCACTCATCATGGTGCCCACCGTAACGTCCTGCAGCAGGAAATTGAACTGAACCGCTGTCGACTCCATGCTCGCCCCGATATAGATAAAAAGTGCGATCAGGATCAAAAACGGCGAGAAGAAGTACAGGCCGACAATACCGAAGATGACGGCGAAGGCCTTACCGACGTTTGCTGCGATCCGTGTCGCACGGTGAAGCGGCATCCGTGTTGCAAGCATCGCCCGGAGCACCCGGCCGCCGTCCATGGGAAAGGCAGGGATCAGGTTGAACGCAAAGAGGATGATGTTGAGCACGCCGAGATACCCGAAGATGAAGACAAGAACCCCCTGCAGGGCGGGATCCGGGGTCATGTCCGGGGTGACGTAGACAAGACCGCAACAGACAAGACCGAAGATAAGGCTCATGATCGGCCCGGCAAGCGCCATGGGGAGTTCGGTTCTTGGTTCCGGTGCCCCTTCGTCCATCTGGGCGACGCCGCCGAACATCAGGAGCGTGATGCTCTGCATCTTTATTCCCTTCAACCGGGCAACAAGCGAATGGGCAAGCTCGTGGACAAGCACCCCAAAAAAGAGGCCGAGCGCAACGATCGTCCCGAGGATCCAGGGCGTGTACCCCGCGGTGATGAGGCTGGAATCGATCCCGACATTAAAGATCTCCTTGAGCATGTCGGTCGTGGCTCCGATCTGGCTGCCGATGATATAAGCAAACAGCGGGATTACCAGCAGGAATGTGTAGTGGAGCAGGATTGGAATACCAAAAAGCCGCCCGATCCGAAGAGATCCGTCCATAAAGTATGGATTATCTTTTTAACCCATATGGTATATACTTTCATCTGATAACGATGGAAACCCAGATTACGGATTTATTCGGGCTTCAGATTTACACCGACAAAGGCATGTACATTGGCGAAGTCGACGATGTAGTAATCGATGTGGAGTCAAAAAAGATCGAGGCGCTGGTGGTCGGGAAGGTAAACGACCAGCTCTTCGAGCTCAAGAATTACAAGGGCCTCAAGATCCCCTACCGGATCATCAGTGCAATCGATGACATTGTGCTTATCCGCCACCTGCCGGGAGCATTCGCTGGGTCCGGCACGATCGAGGAAGAATAGACGGATTTTTTTAGCAGTAACGATATTTCCGGCGGTGCGGGGGCCGCCACCGTTTTTCCTCTCCCGCAACAGGTGCGTCCTTATGGAAAACCGTGAGATCTTTTCAAATCTTGCCACGTTTTCCCCGGTCTTTGTCCGGCTCGATGGCCGCGCATTCCACGCCCTGACCCGGAAGTCCGGGTTTGCAAAACCGTTTGACGACCGGTTCTGCAAAGCGATGGTCGGGGTCTGCCGGTCACTGGTCGGGGAGAGCGGCCTTACACCGGCTTTCGCGTACACCTTCTCGGACGAAATCAGCCTGTATCTCAAAGAACTCCCCTTCTCGGGCCGGGTGGAGAAGATCGATTCGGTGGCCGCATCATACGCGGCAAGCGCCCTCACCCTCATCCTTGGTGCGAAGGAACCGCTTGCCTTCGATGCGCGGATTGTGCAGGCAACCCCGGAGTCCGCGGTCGAGTACATGACCGGGCGGCAGGACGAGGCATGGCGCAACCACCTGAACGCCTACTGCCAGCAGGCGCTGATCGCGGAAGGGATGGACGCGACCGCTGCTGCCGGACAGGCTCAGGGGGATGCCGGCACAGGAGCTCCACGAGATGATGTTCCACCGGGGCGTCAACCTCGCAAAGACGCCGGCCTGGCAGCGCCGGGGGGTGCTTGTCTGCAAAAGGGGGATGCCAAAAGAGGGCTTCAACCCGATAACAAAAGAACATGTGACCGTCATGCGGAGCATGGTTGCAGCAGACTGCGAGCTCCCGCTTTTTACGACACCGGAAGGACAGGCGTTTCTAAAGAAACTGATCTGCGGGGAATAGGGCCGGCACCGATCCACCTATCTCCCGGGAAAGCAAAGTCCCGGTCATGATGGAACCGCTTCCTCTTTCCCGGGTATACCGTTTCATCGAGCCCGGGCCGGTCGTACTCGTGACTACGGTAAAAGGGGACGAGCGCCCGGATGTCATGGCGATGAGTTACCACATGGTCGTGGACGACGGCGACCCGCCGCTTATCGCCTGTATGCTCGGCCCCTGGGACTACAGTTTTTCGGCGCTTCTCTCGACACGGGAATGCGTGATCGCTATCCCCACGGTCGATCTCGCCACAAAGGTGGTTGAAATCGGCAACTGCTCGGGTGCGGACACGGACAAGTTCGAAAAATTCGGCCTTACCCCGGTGCCCGCAAAGAAGGTAAAAGCGCCGCTTGTTGCCGAGTGCCTTGCCAATTTCGAGTGCCGGGTAAAGGACGACAGCCTGGTGGAACGGTACAACATGTTTATCCTTGAGGCCGTGGCGGCGTGGGTTGATCCGGCACGAAAAGAGCGCCGGCTCTTCCACCACCGGGGGGACGGCACGTTTGTGGTCGATGGCAGGGTGCTCGATCTCAAAAAGAAGATGACAAAGTGGCCGTCGTATATCCGGGATTGATAATTTTTTTACCGGAAAAAGGAGTCCAACAGCGGTTAAAAAAGCAAAAGAAAGGATGCCCGGTCAGGCTTTCGAGATCCCGATCGTCATCGCGACCCCTTCGACATCCCACTCTTTGGCGAGCTGGTATGCAGATGCTGCCGGTTCCGTGGCATTATGGAGTGAGAGCGTCTTTGCCCGCACCTCTTCCGCGATCCCGGGCTTCCAGCTTGCACCGACAAGGTCACAGATCCGCTTGTCTGCGACAGCCACATCGACAATAATGAAGTCCTCGACCGCAAGATCGAGCTGCCCGGCGCATCTCTTGTATACGGCGGATCACCTCGCGGGCGTAACCCTCCGATTCGAGGTCGGGTGTGAGGGCCACATTCACGTACACGGTCGCGTCCACCATGGGCGCGGAGAAGATGTTTAGCGGGAGTTTTTCCGTAAACGTTACGTGCTCCGCTGCGATCTCATACATCGCATCGCCGCTGGTGAGCGTATAGGTCTGCCCGGTACCGGTTGCGGTCTTGATCGCGTTGCCATCCGCAGCCTCGATGAGCCCCTTGACCGTGAAGGAATTCTTCCCGAACCCTTTTCCGAGCGCCTTCATCACCGGCTCCGCGTGCCAGCCGATCCGGTCCCACCGCCCCATCACGACCGAGACCTTCCGGGCATTGGCCCGGTCCATGCAGACTGCATTGAGCCGGGCGACCGCCTCTCTGACCTCTTCCTTCGCGGTCACGATCACGACTTCGTCCACCGGCCAGCGGAGCTTCCTTTTGCCGGCCTGCCGGGCGTTCTGCACCGCGTCGTCAAACGAGCGGACGAGTTCCATCGCGTGTTCCAGTTCCCCGTTTGTGAGCGTGTCGTTGCAGGCCTCCCAGTCAAGCATGTGCACGCTCGCCGGATCGTTCCTGCACCGGATGTTGCCATAGATCTCCTCGGTGATGTGCGGGCAGAAGGGGGCCATAAGGCCGATGAGCCGGCGCATCACGTAGTAGATCGTCTCGTAGGCGAACCGTTTCTGTTCTGACTCGCCTTCCAGCCACATCCGGGGCCGGACGAGCTGGACGTACCAGCGCGAGAGATCCTCAAGAATGAAGTTGATCAGCTCCCGGGTCGCCCGGTGAAGCTGGCACACCCTTGTCGCCGCGTCCACGATGCCGGCGACCGTGTTCACCCGGGAGATGATCCAGCGGTCCTCGTCAGGGATCTGGCGGAGGCGGGTGGTAATGTATGCCGCGTCCCAGACCCCGTTCTCAGACTGCGGCCCGAAATGATCGAGGATCATGTACGGCGTCGGGAAACGGTACACGTTCCAGAGGATGTTTACCGCACGGTTCACGGTCGCGACCCCGTCCCAGTTGAACTTCAGGTCGTCCCACGGTGCCGATGAGGAGAGCACGTAGAACCGGAGGACGTCCACGCCGACTCTTGCGATCACTTCCTCGGGCGTCACCACGTTCCCGAGGCTTTTTGACATCTTCTTTCCCTCGGCATCGAGCGCAAAGCCGTGCATGCAGACGCTCCGGTATGGCGCTTTCCCGAAGGCGATCGTGCTCGCCCCGAGCTGCGAGTAGAACCAGCCCCGGGTCTGGTCCTGGCCTTCCGTGATGAAATCCGCCGGCCAAAGCCTGTCAAAGTCCGCTGTCTGTGCAGGGAAGCCGAGTGTCGCCCACGATGCGACCGCAGAATCGAACCAGACATCGAAGATGTCCTCGACCCGGTGCATTTCGCCGCCGCACGTGCACGGGATCGTAACCTTATCCACGTACGGGCGGTGGGGATCCGGGACTGCCTTTCCGCTGGCCTTTTCGAGTTCCGCGATGGTGCCGATGACGCGGTACTTGTCGCATTTTTCGCAGACCCAGACCGGGATCGGGATACCCCAGTACCGCTGCCGGGAGATGCACCAGTCCCGGGCCTCCTTGATCCAGTCGTAGAACCGTGCGCTTCCTGCCCATTCGGGGTACCATGTGACCTTTTCAACTTCGGAGAGCATGAGATCCCGGATCTCCGAGGCCTTCAAAAACCACTGCGAGGTCGCCCGGAAGATGATCGGCGTCTTGCAGCGCCAGCAGTGCCCGTACCGGTGGGTGATCTTTTCTGTTGCAAGCAAATGATCGCCAAGTGCATCGAGCACGTCCCCATTTGCGTCCCGGACAAATTTCCCGGCGAATATGCCTGCCGCGGGCAAAAATTTCCCGGCCCCGTCAACCGGGCAGACGATGGCAAGGCTCTCCTTTGTCCCGAGCACGTAGTCGTCCCAGCCGTGACCCGGTGCGATATGCACGAGGCCGGTGTTCTCCATCGCGACAAAATCCGCGGTCACGACCCGGTGTGCAATCTCGCGCTGGAGAGGGATCTGTTCTGCAAGCGGGGAGTCATACTCCCAGCCGGCGAGCTCTGTACCCGTCCTCGTTTCCAATGCCTCAAACTGCTGGTACCGGCCTTTCTTCAGCACCGGTTTGATGAGCGGCTCCGCCATCCAGAGATATTCCTCGCGGCCGGCCTTTGTTGCACGGACTCTTGCGTAGACAAACTCCTTTGCCACCGCAACCGCGACGTTTGCCGGGAGTGTCCAGGGTGTGGTGGTCCATATGACCAGGTACTCGTTCTCCTTTCCTTTGATCGGGAACTTGACAAAGACAGAAGGGTCGGTCTCGTCCCAGTATTCGACCTCGGCATCCGCGATCGCCGTTTCGCACCGGGGGCACCAGTTCACGACCCGGTAGCCGCGTTCCAGCATCCCCTTCTCCTCTGCCCGGGCAAGCGTCCACCAGGCCGCCTCTATGTAACCGGGCTTGATCGTCTGGTATGCGTTCGGGAAGTCCAGCCAGATCCCCAGGCTCTCAAACTGGGCGTCCATCAGGTTCTTGTTCCTGATGGCAAATTCCCGGCACTGCTCGATAAAGTGCTCAATACCGAATTTCTCGATATCTTTTTTTGAGGAAAAACCGAGTGTCTGCTCGACCTTGACTTCGATAGGGAGGCCGTGCATATCGTAACCCGCACGGTCGATCACGTTTCGCCCGTTCATCCGCTGGTACCGGAGGAGCGAATCTTTTATGATCTTATTCCACGCGGTGCCCAGATGGATCTGCCCGGTGGTGTAGGGCGGACCGTCGACAAAAAAGAACGCCTTGCCGGAACTCCGGTGCTGTCTGACTGCCTTGTAGATCCCGTGGGTGCGCCAGTATTCCTGCACCTCGCGCTCGATCTCCTTTGCATTGAAGTTCGCGGTGACTTCCTTCACAAAATCCCTCTGTTACGGTGGCGGGACGCCCCAACGTATTGATGAATGTTGGCTCTTTATGACAAAGTAGTTTTTCCCGGAAATCCATCCACATGCAGGAGGAATCATACCGCCGGGGTCGCATTGCCTGAACCGGTAGAGTCAGCTGCCTTCACTGCTCTCCCGTTTATCACCGACCGGGTAAAGCCCGGTATGCCGGTGGCTGCATGCACGTTGGATGACAGAAAAAAGAGGTTTGTTACCGGCTCATTTGAAGCAGCCCAGCTGGCAGGCCCGGATCTTGATCCCATGCGTGTTACAGTACCCGCTGATCGCCGTTTTCGGGATCCCGTACTTTTCTGCGATCGCAAATGCCTGCGGGCAGGTGATCACCTTCGCGACCTTCTCCTGCTCAAATATCGTTTCAATCTTTTTTTCATCCATGGTACCAGTGTGGTGTACCCTCATGTATCATAGGGCTTATGAACACGGCACAACAACCCGGGGGGCCACGCGAGGCTTTTCGTGAAGAACCGCAAAATAGCATGATAATGAAGGTCGCGCTGATCCATTCCCGACAGGACATCGCAGGATGTAACATCAGGCACCATATCGAACAGTGCCTCACAAGGGATAGCGTCCCCGCACAGAGATCCGGGAGGATCTATTCGTTTTTTGACGTTGACGGGCGGCTCATTCATGCGGAGGGCGTCGATGCCGGTATCGATGCAGACGTGGTCATCTTCCTCTCGCGGCACACGAGCGTCAACCCGGAACCGGTGCTCACCGTTCACGCTACCGGGAACTACCGGGACGCGGAGCTTGGCGGGAGCCCCCGCACGCTCGCCCCGGCCGCACCCCCGATGATGCAGGCGACCCTCCGGGCGCTTGCCCGGCATTGTCCCGGGGGTTACCGGGTCTCGTGCGAGGTCACCCACCACGGCCCCACGGGGCTGTCCCACCCGTCGTTCTTTGTCGAGATCGGGAGCACAGAAAAGGAATGGGCCGACCCGGCTGCCGGCCGGGCAGTGGCGGATGCGGTGCTGGAGGCTGTGCCCCTTACGAACGCTGTCCCGCTCATCGGTTTTGGCGGCACGCACTATGCGGTGCGGGAGACCCAGATCGCCCTTGCTACCCGGGGGGCCTTCGGGCATATCGCCCACACGCGGGAGATCCCGGCGATTGACGAGGAGATGTGCCGGTCGATGATTGAAATGAGCGGGGCTGTTGCTGCGTATATCGACCGTAAAGCGCTCGACCATGCAAGCCTTGACAGGATTGCCGGGCTTCTCGATCGCATGGGGATTATCCGGCTTTCCGAGAGCGAGATTGCCGCACTCGGGCACCTGTCCTGGGATACGTACCGGGCCGTGAGGGAACTGACCGGTACGGTTGCGCCCGGCACCCGGTGTTACATCCATACCCTTGAGGGGGCCGGCCCGCTCGCGCTCATCTCCCTCGATCCGGTGCTCCTTGCGGAGGCGGCAAAGGCCGGGGAAGCAGACCTGATCAGGGGCTTTGAGAACCTGGCACTCGCCCATCTCGCCACGCAGGACAACCGGCTGCTCCCGCAGTTCGTGGTTTTTCGTAAAGATTCTTCGATATTAATAAATGCTTTAAATACATTGTGCGTAAAAATCATACGTAACAGGGAAAGCACTGCGACGGAAAATGATTGCCTGATCATCAGAAAGGTCCGGTTTGACCCCGGAAAAGCGCGAGAACTGGGGGTGCCGGCCGGGCCTGCCTTCCGACAGCTTGCCGCGGGGCAGGCTGTTGAGCATGATGGCCAGGTGATTACGCCCGACCGGGTATCCGTTACCAGCGAGACCAGAATCCACATCCCGGGACTGGAGAACTACTCATGAGGTCGATTGTTGAAGAGGCACTTACCAAGGCGAGGGACGAGACTGCAGTGCCCTCGCAGAATAACGAGGATCTTGATCAGATCTTAAGCGAACTCAAGACCGAGATCACCGTGATCGGCTGCGGGGGCGCCGGCTCCAATACGATTACGCGCATGATGGAGGAAGGTATCCATGGTGCGAAACTGATCGCCGTCAACACGGACGCCCAGCACCTGATCCGGACCCACGCCGACCAGCGCATGCTGATTGGCCGGGCAGCGGACCCGGGGTCTGGCGCCGGCTCAATCCCGCAGATAGGTGAGGAAGCCGCACTCGAGAACGAGCAGGATATACGGACGGTTGTCTCCGGGTGCGATATGGTCTTTATCACGGTCGGCCTCGGTGGCGGCACCGGGACCGGCTCTGCACCGGTCGTGGCGAAGGCTGCCCGGGATGAAGGCGCGCTCACGATCGCGGTCGTTACCCTCCCGTTTGCCTCTGAGGGTGCGATCCGGATGGAGAACGCGGAAGCCGGCCTCGAACGCCTCCGGGATGTGGCGGATACGGTCATTGTCGTCCCGAACGACCGTCTGCTCGAGGTCGTCCCCAAGCTCCCCCTGTCTGCGGCATTCAAGGTGTCCGACGAGGTGCTCATGCGGGCGGTCAAGGGCATCACGGAACTGATCACGATGCCGGGCCTCGTGAACCTGGACTTTGCCGATGTGCGCACGGTCATGGAGCGTGGCGGGGTCGCCATGATTGGCATGGGCGAGAGCGACAGCGAGGACAAGGCGGCCGACTCGGTGAAAAAGGCGATCCGGTCCCCGCTCCTCGATGTGGACATATCGGGTGCGACTGCGGCGCTCGTGAACGTGGTCGGCGGTCCCGATATGACAATGGCGGAAGCCGAAGGTGTCGTGCAGGAAGTCTATTCCCGCGTCGACCCGAACGCCCGGATTATCTGGGGTGCGCAGGTCGACCCGACGATGCAGAACAAGATGCGGACATTACTGGTGGTCACGGGCGTACGGTCGCCACAAATATATGGTCGGAATGAGAAGCTTACCCCCAAAGTACAGAAACAATATGAGATCGATTTTCTCAAGTGAGCAGATATGGAAATTTCAAAACCTGACATCAAAGTAGACGTGCACGAGGAGTTATTCCGTAAATACTTCCGTGTCCTGAAACTCGCGCGCACACCCACCCGCGAGGAGTTTTCCAAGATCGCGACGGTCGCGGCAGCCGGGATCCTCCTCATCGGGCTGATCGGATTTATCATCTACCTGTTCTTCGACCACACGAAACTCCTGGGATTTTAGATCCTGATTGCCATGACTCCGGAACCAACTCCCGCATCGCCAGCGCCATCGATCCCTGCCGCCCCAGAAGTCTTCAATAACCGGATTTTCGCTATCAAGACGACCTCCAAGCAGGAACGGACGGTTGCCGACAATATTCTGAAAGCGATCGAGACGAAGGCGACCGATATCAAGGTTACCGCGATTATTGTCCCCAACGAACTGCAGGGATATGTCCTTGTCGAAACCCCCGAGCAGCGGAACAGGATCGAACAGCTCGTCGAGATGATCGCCCATGCCCGCGCAGTTGCCAAAGGCCAGACCACGCTTGCCGAAGTGGGGCATTTCCTGATCCCCAAACCGGTTGTTTCCGGTATTGACGAGGGCACGATCGTCGAGCTTATCGCAGGGCCGTTCAAGGGTGAAAAAGCCGTGGTCAAGCGTGTTGATTCGGCAAAGGAAGAGATCACGGTCGAACTGTACGAGAGCGTCGTGCCCATCCCGATCACTGTCCGCGGGGATAATGTCAGGGTCGTTGAGAAGATCAGCGACCGGTAATCTTTTTTATTTTATTTCAGATTGCGTTCAAATCATCGTGGCACCCGGCCGTCAGGCCTCATTGGTTCCGGCGCATGACGGTACTGCTCCGGCATTCAGCGTGCCGGAACCGGGCGGCCGGGCCGCTCTTAGCTGTGTTTGCAACCAAAAGTTGATAAACGATGGGTTAAATATTACAAAATGTAATGTATACATTACAAGATGCGGGTATCCCTCTCAGCCCGCATCCTAAGCCGTTATTCTGGAGGATACCAGAATGAAACCAGGAAAGATCAATATTATTGTAGTTCTTGCTTCGGTACCTACTCGTTGCCGGGGTTTTAATTTCAGGATGCACGCAGGGCACCGGCAGCGGTTCAGGCTCCGCCGGGAACAGCCAGCAGGTGTCGCCCGCCGGAACAGGAAACAGTCCCTCTTCGGGTAATGGCGGATCACCCGGCAGCAGTTATGCCGGGAACATGGGCAACGGGAGCCGGCAGTACGCCGGACAGAGGTTCCTCACCAACACGACCCTGCTCACTGCTGCTGCTGCCCAGCTCGGCGTTTCCGAGCAGGACCTCCAGAATGCCCTGACGCCCCAGAGCGGGCAGCGGATGAACCTCACTTCCGCGGCAGCCCAGCTCGGTGTAACACCGCAGCAGCTCCAGGCAGCGCTCGGCTTTCCCGCTGGCGGCTATCATGGGAACCATACCGCTGCAATGGCGACAGCAGGATCGGGACAATAATTTTTTACGCTCATCCGGGCCCGTATCTTTTTCATTCCCGTTATGTGAGAGGGCCGGCTGGATCGCCATTGCTGGATTGTAGCAGATTTCAGGAGAAAATGTGACCCCTGTGATGTCCCCCCGTGAGATTTTCTTTCCGGTTATTTTTACAGCCTGCCCTGTATCCGGTCAATACCTTTATCATTGTGCTTCTCCGAATCCCATCCTACAGGAGGATGCTGCATGAAAGTTATTGGAGTGAACGCGAGCCCCCGGGGAAAGGACAGCAATACCCTGCGGCTGGTGAATGCAGTACTGGAGGGTGCGAAGGACGAGGGTGCAGATACAGAATTTATTGATCTCCACACGCTCCGCATCGAGTACTGCACGGCCTGCGGGACCTGCTACGCGACCGGGGAGTGCACCCTGCTCGACGATTTTTCTGATCTCTTTGACCGGATCATGAATGCCGATGGGATAATCCTTGGGGCCCCCAACTATATCGATTCCGTGCCCGCCCCGATGAAGGCGTTCTTCGACCGGATGGCGGATGCCATCCATTGCCAGATGCTGACGGGCAAGTTCGGGTGTTCCGTCTGCACGGCAGGGGGAGCCGGTGAGGCAGAGGTCGTCGGGTACATGAACAAGGTACTTACCACGCTTGGCGCAACCGTCGTGGGAGGAGTGGGCGTCGCGATCGGCAGGGATCCGGCAGCACTCGGGAAAGCCGAAACGGAAGCCATCGAGCTGGGAAAGACGCTGGCCCGTTCCATCAGGGGCGAACTCTCCTATCCCGAACAGGACGAGATTCACCGGCAGAAACGGGAGTACTTCTGCCAGCTTGTCAAGTACAACAAGGACCGGTTCGCCCACGAGTACCGACTGGTATGTCCAGATGGGCTGGATGAAATAAGCAAAGGTGAACGGGCATGAAGAGCATCACCGCTGAAAAACTCGGGCTTGCCCACGAACCGGTGGCAGTACTCTGGAGTAACACGAAGCCAGAAGGAGCATTGCAGATAAAACCCCACGGGCAGACCTGCATCATGCCGTATTTTGCACAGGTCGCAACGAAGGGAAAAACGGCCGTGTTCGACCGGGAGAGCTACGGCTGCCCCGGTGCACGTGCAGGGCTTGGCTTTGGCAACGGGTACTACGATGCATTCGGCGGCGCCGGCGTTGATTTTATGTCCGCTTTTTTTGTGAAAGGTGCAGAGAGCAGCAGGAACCCGGAGGCCTATTGCGCAACCGTGCAGCATATCCCCGAACGGGAGCGTGCGAAGTTCCTGCACGGCGAGCGCCTGCACAAAGATACGGAGAAGGCAAAACGGTTCATGACCGCAGACCTGCCGATCACGGACATTGCCGAGAAGTACGTCATCTTTACCCCGCTTGGCAAGGTGAAACCCGGCGAGCGCCCGGTCGTCGTGGTTTTTCTTGCAGACCCGCTCCAGATCACCGGCCTTGTCACGCTGGTCGGGGCCATCCGGGAGGGCACCGATCCTGTGAGGGTCCCGCCCATGGCCGCCTGCCAGCAGATCGGGGCATTCGTGTACGACGAGGCAAAGAAGGAACACCCCCGGGCCGTGCTCGGGTACACCGACCTTGCAGCGCGGGCGAACGTGGGAAAGACCATCCCGCAACAGATGTTCACGTTTGCGGTGCCGTACTCTCTCTACCTCGAAATGGAGGAGGAGGCAAAGGACGGCGTGTTCGACGGCCCGATCTGGAAAGGGCTTGCGGCGGAAAAGAAAGGAGTGGTATCATGACAGGTGCGGATTTCCGAAAGATTGGGTCGAGACTTGCGTCTGCATTCCGGCTTTCGACACGCCCGCTGGTCGTGTACGGGACGGATGTCCTGCCCGCAGGTGTAACCCCGATGGCCGGGGTGAACCGGTGTTTTGCGGTCTCCCTCTACCGGATGGCCGCAGGACACGAGATACCGGCGATCTATGTCGGTGCCGGTGCAACCGAGGGCTGCTGTCTCGGCGGGCTGTACCATGTGGGGTATATCCCGGTGCCCGATGACATCAAATATTTTGTCTCGACCGGCCGGAAAGACGTCCGCGGCGGGGCGGCGGAGTTCCTGAAGGCAAGCCCGGATCTGGTCGAGCGCTGCACGGCAGCGGCAGGGCCGATCCACCCGCCGGGGAAATACCTTGTCGTGCAGGCATGCGAGGCGCTTCCCGATCCCATGCCGGAGGTCCTCTCCCTCTGCATCTTCGGGAACGGCGAGCAGATCCGGAACATGGCCGCACTCGTCCATTTCGACCGGGACGACCCGTTCTCACCGGTCATCGTCCCGTGGGGCTCGTCCTGCTCGACATTTATCACGTTCCCGGCCGGCCTTGCGGAGAATACGCCCAAAAATACCGCGTTCATGGGCCCGCAGGACCCCACCCAGAACCATTCGCTCCCTCCGGAAATGATGGCGCTGGGGATCCCCGCGGGGATGGCCGTGCGGATGGCAGAGAACCTCGATGCATCGTTTGTCACCCGGCGGCCGCAGGTGGCCTTCCCCCGCCATGCGGCGCAGCAGGACCGGTAAGCGGTCCCTTTTTAGGGTGTAACGATCTCAGCGCCGGCTGGCGAGCAGGTATACGGCCCGGTGCGGCCCGAATTTACTTTTTACCTCGATCGTCTTCAATTCACGGATGTCAAAATACGGCAAGGTGAGGTCCCGGATCTCGGATTCCGATGAGAAATAGAGCGTCGTCCCGATCCGGGTCGTGCGGTATTTTCCGCTTCCGCCAAACTGGGGGTCGCTCTCATCAAAACAGACAGAGAAGTACGTAGCCCCCGGGTTGGTGATTTTATACACATTCCTGATATAGGTCTCCCGGTCTTCCGGGAATATATGGTGGAGGAGTTCCCAGTCATAGGCAAAGTCAAACGTATCCGTCACTTCATGCAGGTCACCGAGAAGATCGGCGACAACAAACCTGCACCGGGCCCCTTGTTTTCTTGCATGCTCCTGTGCGATCCGGATCGCGGCAGGTGAGCTGTCGACACCCGTGACATCGAACCCGAGAGCGGCAAGATAGATCGCATAGTTACCGGCACCGCACCCGAGATCGACGGTCCTGCAGGGCCGGACAATCCCTTCCTGTACAAGTCTGACGATTGCATCCGGAGGGGTCTCACTGTTCCAGGGGATATTCTCCAGCGGGAGGGTCTGGTAAATCCTGTCGATATCAGCATATTTCATGCATATTACCCTGATGGAGTAATCACCCATGGGGATGTTTCAATGTTTCCCTGCACCCTTCCCGGAGGATGGGCGTCTTTTCTTTCACGTCTCTTTCGTTTTTGGCCAGATCTCCGGTACCCTGCAGATACCCTTGTCGGCCATGCCCCTACCTGCAGGAGGACTGGAAACATTATAGTTCCAGACGATCTACCCTGTAAAGAATATTTTACCCGCTAGAGGAAAATGCCCGGATGATCCCGGGGGCAGCCCGATTTCATGGAAAAAAACGAAACCACAGATGACGGAACAGGACCCAGAAAAGGGATCGATTACAAGTGGATCGTCCTCTCGATCACGACCATCGAGATGTTCATGGTATCCGTGAACGGGAGCATCACCCTCATCTCGCTCCCTGCGATCTTCAACGGCATCAACATCGACCCGCTCACCTCGTTCCAGTACCTCATCTGGGTACTGATGGGGTACAGCCTCGTCACCGCTACCCTGCTCCTCTCCTGCGGCCGGCTCTCGGATATGTACGGGAGAGTGAAACTCTACAATCTCGGGTTTGCCATCTTTACCCTCGGGTCCATCCTCCTCTTTCTTACCCCGGACAAGGGGAGCGCAGGCGCCCTTGAGATTATTGTTTTCCGTCTTGTCCAGGGGGTGGGCGCCTCGTTTACCTTTTCCAACAGCGCAGCCATCCTCACCGATGCATTTCCTCCGGACGAGCGAGGCAAGGCGCTGGGGCTCAACACCATCTCCTTTTTGTCCGGGCAGTTCGTGGGCCTGATCCTCGGCGGCGTCCTCGCGTTCTACAACTGGCGGTACGTGTTCCTTGTCAGCGTACCGGTCGGCATCCTTGGCACGGTGTGGGCATACCTGAAACTGAGGGAGACCCCGCTTCCTAAACGGGCCCGGAAGATCGATGTCTGGGGCAATGTGACCTTTGTTATAGGGCTGACGATCCTTTTAATTGGCATTACGTATGCCCTCCTTCCCTACGGGAACGACCCGATGGGCTGGGGGAACCCATGGGTCATTGCCGCGATTGCTACCGGCCTCATCCTGCTTGCCATATTCCCGGTCATTGAGAGCCGGGTCGAGGACCCGATGTTCCGGCTCAACCTCTTTAAGATCCGGGTCTTCTCGCTTGCAAACACCGCCGGCTTCCTGAGCGCCCTGGCCCGGGGCGGCATGTTTTTTATTTTGATCCTGATGCTGCAGGGCATCTGGCTCCCGCTCCATGGGTACAGCTACGAGTCCACCCCCTTCTGGGCCGGGATCTTTATGCTGCCGCTTACCGCCGGCTTCGTGATCATGGGCCCCCTCTCGGGCTGGCTCTCCGACAAGTACGGCTCCCGGTGGTTTGCCACGTCCGGCCTGCTCCTTATCGCGCTCGCGTTTATGATCCTCGCTGCACTGCCGTATGATTTCGACTACCCGGTCTTTGCCGTCGCGCTTTTAATCATGGGGATCGGAAACGGCATGTTCGGTTCGCCCAACATTGCCTCCATCATGAATGCTGTACCTCCCGAGGAACGTGGAGTCGCATCGGGTATGCGGTCGATGCTGCAGAACAGCGGCATGGTCGTCTCGATGGCGCTCTTTTTTACGATCGTGATCGTGAGCCTGACGCACCTGTTTCCCCCGGAACTCGCGACTTCGCTCACCAGCGTCGGGGCCCCGGGCCTCATCGCACCCATGAGTGCTATCCCGCCGACCGGTGCATTATTCGCTGCATTCCTTGGCTATAACCCGGTCCACGCGATCCTTGTCACCCTGCCCGCAACAGCCGTTGCCGCGATCAGCCCGGCGACAATCACGGTTCTGACCGGCACTACCTGGTTCCCGACCACGCTCGCAAACGCCTTCATGCCCTCGCTGCGGATCTCCTTCTACATCGGCGCCCTGCTCTCCGTCATCGCGGCGGTACTGGCTTCCATGACCGGGTCACGGTTTGTCCACGAGGAGCAGGCAGGACGCGGAAAAAAGGATGAAAAACCGGAGCCTGTTGAGGACGTGGCCGTGGATATCACTTGATACTCCCGCATACCCTCCTCATATTTCCCGACCGGGTCCGGCCGCACCGGAGATACGCGTACGCACCCCGGGATATAGGGGGATTTACCCCGGGTTTTTTCCCGGGCTTCTCTCCTAGATCCCCTTTGAAAGGTTATACTGCTGGATCAGTTTTGCAGCCGCGACGAACACCATGATGACTATCGCGAGGACAACAATATCCATGACCGGAGGGTAGACCGCAGTGTTGGTGATCGCCCCGTTGAACAGGTCGACAAGGTAGGTGAGCGGGGACATTTCGTTGGTCCATGCCCAGCTCCCGAGCTGGGCGAGCGGAATGAAGATGCCCGAGACAAAGATCAGGGGCAGGCGGATCAGGTTGGAGACCATCATCACGTTGGAGGGATTGCTCATGGCCGGTGACGAAAGCAGGGTCCCGAGAGCCGCAAAGGTGAACCCACCCAGGATGAGCGTGACCGCGAGGAGCAGGGGATGGGCGAGGGGCAGGTGGAGGAGGAGCGTTCCTGCCGTCCAGACGATCGTGGTGATGACGATCCCGAAAAGCGCCCCGGCAAGGATGTCGCCAAGGATGATACTTTCCAGCGTGACCGGCAGGGACAGGAGGCGCTCGTACGTCTTTTCCCGTTTCTCCCACGGCGTAATAAGAGGCCCGGTGGAAGAGGAGGAGAAGAACAGCATCATGCCAAGGAATGCCGGGAAGAAGAGGATGAGGTTGAGGTTCCTTCCGATAAAAAAAGTTAAAAACATCAGGAATGGGAACAGGAGACCGAAGATCACGACCGCCCCCTTGTAATAGTAAATCCGCATGTTTTTCTCGGCGACCAGAAGGACGCTCCGGGCAAAAAGGCGGGGGTCCATCACGCATCCCCCGTGAGCTGGACAAATGCCTCTTCGAGCGTCGGGCTCGATGTCGCAACCGAGATTATTTTTAAGTGTTCCCGTCCGGCAAGGGCGGCAAGGTATTTGACGGCGGGGTCCGGGTCGTCCGTGTACAGCCGCCACTTGTCACCGTGGGGCTCCACCCGGGAGAATCCCCCGGCTTCCAGCCACTCTCTTTTGACCGGTTGATCGAACGCGACCTCCACGTATTTTGCGGTATCGAAGGTCTTTTTCAGCCGCTCCGGGCTGCCCGTTGCCACGATCCTGCCCTTGTTGATGACACTGATAACCGTGCAGAGCTCGTTTGCCTCCTCGATGTTGTGCGTGGTCAAAAAGATCGTGCTGCCCTCGTCGTTCATCCTGCGGATCGTATCGAGCACCAGCCGGCGGCTGAACACATCCAGCCCTCCCGTTGGCTCGTCCAGGAAGAGGACCGGTGGCGAGGGGACGATGGCGCAGGCGATGCTGATCCGCTGCCGCATCCCTTTGGAGAACGTGCGGACGATGTCGTTCCTCCTTTCGGAAAGGCCCATGCACGCGAGGATCTCCTCTGCCCGTCTTTTGCGGGTAGCGCTGTCCAAGCCGTAGAACTTTGCCGTCCAGAGGATGTTCTGCTCGGCGGTCAGGTCTGAATAGACCGTGCCGTTCTCGGGGATGATCCCCATCTTCAGCTTGGCCTCGAGCGGGTGCCTGCCGATATCGATCCCGCAGATACGGGCAACACCGGCATCCGGGGTGAGCACCCCGGTCAGCATCCGGATGGTGGTGGTCTTTCCGGCACCGTTGGGTCCGAGAAAACCAAAGATCTCCCCCTCTTTTACAGCAATACTGACATCATGAACAGCCTCAAAAGATCCAAATGATTTGCTGAGATTATCCGCTTCGATAATGTCCATGTATGGTTTCCTATACATCGTTACCGGCTGCGACCATATGAGGGTATCTTTTTGTTCGCAGGACAGCGTCCGTCTTACCGGCGAAACCGGGCGTTGCAGGGACTTTTCACGCACCGCCAGCGTTATACGATACCGGCCCGAAACGATCACCGGAACAGAGATGGCCGGCGATCCCGTTCACCGGTCTCTTCCCCGGAGTATCGCGATGGTCTTTGCCCTTTCCACAGAGCGGCTGGCTCTTGAGGACTTAAACGATAGCGATCTCGACGCCGTCCGGCGCATGGCCCGCGACCCGGCCATCATGAAGTACGTCTGGATCTGGCTCGAGAACGAGGATCAGATCACCGGCTTCGTGCGCCACGCAATCGAAGAAGCGACCCGGCCGGACCGGCAGGGCTACATCCTTGCAGCCCGGATCCCGGGACCGGGGACTTTGCCGGCTTTGCGCTCCTTGAGATCGATCCCGGCCAGCCGACCACCGCCGAGGTGGGGTGCATCCTGCGGCCGGAGTACTGGAAGAACGGCTATGCCTCGGAGATCCTCCGGGCGCTGCTCGCCTTCGGTTTTACGACCCTCGGCCTGCACCGGGTGTACGGGAAGTGCGACGATCTCAACACCGCTTCGGCCCACGCACTGGAGAGGGGCGGCCTTGTGTACGAGGGCACGCTCCGCGAGCATGTCTGGCTCCGGGACCACTGGCGGTCCACCCGGTATTACGGGATGCTCAAAGAGGAGTACCGGGCGAAGAAGTGCGGAGAAACGTGATAGACGGGAGATTACCGGGAATATTCCTTAAGAATCCCGGCAATCCTGTCCTTTGTTTCAGGGATATTTTTCGTTGCAATCCGGTAGATCACATCGGGATCCACGGCAAAATAGTGGTGGATTACCTTGTTTCTCAGCCCGACAATGGTTTTCCACGGTACTTCCGGATGCCGGTCCCTGATTTCATCCGGAACACCGGCCGCAGCCTCGCCGATCTTTTCGATATTGCGTTCCACCGCATCGATCAGCTGCTCCCGTTTTGCAAATTCTGCGTAAGAAACCCCGGCCACGTAACGCTCGATCTTCTCCATGGATGCAAGCATTTCTGACAGATACAGCACGGGGGATCGGTCGCTCATGCGTATTGTACCTCGGAGAGGATGGCATCGCGGATGAGCGGGTGAAGGGAGCGTTTGATGACAAGGTCGACGTTGTGATGGAGACAGCTCTCAAGGTAATCCGAGAGATCGACCAGTTCCCACCCGATGGGCCTGCCGAGTTCCACGATGATATCGATATCGCTCCCCGGTTTTGCCTCGCCCCGGGCATAGGAACCGAAGATACCAATCGAAGTAACACCGTATTTTTCCCGGATCTCCGGCAGGCATTCCCGGAGAACGGCCCGTATCTCCTGAGCCGACATCGTGTTCATTTTAACAGATGATGGCGTTCCACGTAAAAAAAGGCATGGGCAGTCCCTCAGAGATCTTGGCCATGACTGGATGATGGGGGGTCACATGGGTACAAACTGATCCGGGGCATTAAGGAGAGTCCGGAAAGTTCACGTCATAAAAATAAAGGTTTTGCGAATTGCATGAAGCCGCCAATTACAAAAAGGAATCATGTGACCCCCCGCAGGGTCTTCACGTTTTTGCCCGGATTCCGGTCGGGTTCCGGGCGGATTTTACGAGAGAGGATTAAGCGGGATGACATGGCCGGGATGCCGGAAATGCGTGAGAGGGGTCACATGGGGGAAAAGTGTACGGCCGGGGTGGAGGTTCATTATACCTAACCACGAACTACAGCGAGTGTGCCCACCCCTTCGGGGTCGCTCGGCCGCCTTCAGAAAATAAGGAATTTTTTCGTAGATGATACGTTTTGATGATCCGAATTTAGTAAATCGTTTTTGACTACGGCAATTTGTAAAATCAGTATGATACTTATCCAAGAAGTTTATAGAACGGTTTTGCTTCAGTCGAATTGAAAACACTAATATTTTCTGGAGCACGAATTGGGCTACTATGTTGCCTTAACCAAATAACCACACTCTCTCTATCTGGTGCCGCCCAATCTATAAATTGGCAAACCGATGCTAAATTTTCAATTGATTGTTGGGGAACACCATTTACCATTCCCTCCCTATTTAGCTGAGAAAAACAGGAGTAAATAGAATCGTTAATATATTGAATTTCATTCGATTTTGTGTATTCTTTGGAACCATTTCCTATTTTAATAAAAACGGGATTCGGGTTCAATCCTTGAAGATCTACTAGCCCAATATAATGATATTCACGAGTCATTATTGGCAAACTCATAGTAGTTTCAATTAATGTATAATGGGTTCCAGGATACCACAATCCATTACTTCTTACTCCGACAACCATATGACCGGGAAGGGCTGTATCATTATTTGCAAATCTGAAGAGTCCAACATCATATCCTTCTCGTTCCAGTAATCCGGCTAATAGAAAACTTTTATCTTCACAAACTCCATTCCCTTCAAATAAGGTTTCAATGGGAAATCGCGAATAATTCCTGTCTTTATTGGGAATAGATTGAACAAAACGTACTATTAATTCAAGATATTCGTTATCGTCTAAGTGATGTTGGGTTCGATACGATCGAAGATCATATAGTAAATTTTCATATAGTTCGTTTTGATTGGGGTCATCTACTAATGCAGGATAAGTGATGTCGTAATTTTGTTCGGGAGATAAATCGGGGGAGAGATATAAATTTTTTATTGCGTTTTTGGCCCCGTAATATACAGAATTGTTTATAGTGAAATTAAATTGAATTGGAGGTAAAATTTGGAACTCCGTTATTAACTCCGTTATTGTTGGATCCATTGAATCCTTTAAAATAAAATCATATACAGTTATGTTTCGATTCGTGTAACCTGGCATTTTTGGATTCGGGAGTAATATGAGGAATAAATTGTTTTGGTACTTTTAAATCAACATTAGACGGAGTATATGAAAAATTTTCAGTATTGTTGAGTTGTGCTAGTGAGTTCATCTGAATGGGGAGGAGTAGTGACTCAGCACTCGCAATGTTCCCGACAAAGAATGCCACTAGGAAAAGTATGATCAACGCACGCTTCAACATGAGTAATATGCGTTTGTATAATTTGACTTAATGATTGGTATGTTCGGATTTGGATTTTTGATACTGTGATTAAAACTTGAATCTCCCTCGTTTGAAAAATGTTATTAGCGCTTAATCGAAGAGCTCTACACCCCATCTGACG
>CAWDSU010000013.1:0-114971 GCA_963805035.1 uncultured Methanoregulaceae archaeon
TTGTCATGCAGTTTTTTAAAGGAGTGAAACGGCCGGATTTGCCCCCACGATACCAAAGGGTTTTTCACGTCACCACAGAAGCGATTTATGACGCGTATCTTATACCGAAGCAAAAAACAGGCCCGGGTAACCCGCTTGCTGTCCCCATCGCAGTGCTGATCGGTATTCCGCTCTACTCGAACGCGGCGGGCATGATACCGATCACGCAGGTGCTCACGGCAAAGGGCATGGCAATGGGAACCACCCTCGCCTTCATGATGTCGGTCATCGGCCTCTGACTGCTGGAGATGATCATCCTCCGGAAAGTGATCCAGATCAAATTGATTTTGATCTTTGCAGGGATCCTGTTCGTCTCATTCACGCTGACGGGGTATCTATTTAATGCGATTCAGGGATAAGAGTCAGACACGAGATTGTGGGAAATATGAATTTTACTATTCGACCGATTGGTTATGTGCGGTCTCCGTATAAGGAGAAGAAGGATGCCCCCAGACAGGGACGATTGTCGGATACTGTTTCGGAGATCGTTATCGAAAAGAAATATCTTTCCGGGCTTGAGGATGTTGAGAAGAAATCGCACCTTATTGTACTTTCATGGTTCGACCGTGCAGACAGGACAATGCTCCGGGCAAGCCCTCCTCACGATCCTGTTGAACACGGGGTTTTTGCTACCCGGTCACCCAATCGCCCCAACCCGGTTGCATTCTCCGTGGTTGACCTTATAGAACGGGACGGAAATATCCTGCGGGTGCGCGGGCTCGATGCTCTTGACGGGACGCCGATGGTGGATATCAAGCCCTATTCACCGGATATTGATTGCGTGAACGACAGATGAACGAAAAAACGGGTGGCTCAGTGGCCGTATCCCGTTGCACTCATCGATCTTATAGCGCTCGTCACCGGGGCTGCCGGGATCCGCCCGTTATATTCACTTCGGGGAATGAACACACAGGGAAAGCAAGCATAAAAAAGGACATGGATCAACAAAAGCGCCTTCTTTTTGAGGAGAGCTCCTTAAGAGAGCGCCGGATACCTCACGCGTACTTTGCCGGATCTGCATCAAATTTCTTCTTGCAGCCCGGTGCGCAGAAGTAGTATTTCCTGCCTTTATACTCGCTCGTGAGCTTTGCCGTCTTTTCATCCACGGTCATTTTGCAGATGGGATCTATCGCCATACACTACCTCAGGAACCTTCCTTGTCGTGCTGATGGGAAGTAGGTTTTCTCCGGGACATACTGCCCTTGTCCATTCTGGCTGACAGCATCCCGGCAAATCCCAAACCCCCGGGAGGGTCCGAATGCTAGTCCGCTGGTTCTTTAGCAATCTCTCTTACGGTCCGGCACAGAGAGACGGTTGTCGAAAAACCACGAAACCGCAGGTTCCCCGTATTTCGTATTCAAATCCGTGACGATGCACCACAATCATATACAGGGTTTCACGATTTTTCGTTTTTCGGTTTGAGCATGAAATATTTGATGAAGTCGTTCACCGCAAAACAGAAGAAAACTGACATACCTACAATGGTTAAAGTATCTACTATCGGTAGAGGTTTGAGTCCTGGAATTCCAACGGTGAGGAGGAATGCCACCGCGATCATATCCAGCAGGGTTATGGAGAAAAGGGATTTGCTCGGGAAGGAGTTCCAGAAATGTCCCCTTTCCCTGACAACAAAGACGGTGAGCATCCCGAAGTAGAAAAGGATGGCAAAGGCAAACGTCTGTATTGATGCAGAGTCTTTCGCAAGGCCAAGGGGTCCCAACCCTATAAAGAGAATGGCGAGGGATTCCAGAACAACGAGCACACCAAGGATCAAGGAGGATTTAACAATCCCCGACAGATCCCAGGTATCCGGTTTCATCGACCCCCTTACATTATCCGTTGATATCGAAAGCGTTACGAAGTCGATAACGAAGAGCAGCAGGACAACGTCAAATACTGAAACGATGAACTGGCCGGTCAACAGAAACGCCACTACGACGAAAACAACGATCTGGAATGTTTTGACGACTTTGTTGAAGATCCATGTCAGCGTCCTCTGGTGTATCATCCTTCCCACGCGGACAAGATCGACGATATTTCCCAACCCGTCTCCGGTTAAAACAACACTTGCCGCACCTTTTGCAACATCAGTCGCACTGCTCACGGCTATCCCGACTTCCGCCTGTTTTAATGACGGTGCATCATTGATACCGTCTCCTGTCATGCCAACGATACAGCCCTGTCTCTGCAAACTTCTGACAATCGAATATTTATCGTGAGGATATATTTCGGCGAATCCATCGCTCTTCTGCGCTATTTCAGAAGCCTTATCCGGATCAGTCTCCAGCGCCTTTTCAAATTCCTTCGAAGTGGTTATTGCATCTGAAAGGCCAACCTGCCGTGCAGTTTCTTTTGCTATCGGGAGGGCATCACCGGT
This sequence comes from uncultured Methanoregulaceae archaeon, assembly GCA_963805035.1. GTDB lineage: Archaea > Halobacteriota > Methanomicrobia > Methanomicrobiales > Methanospirillaceae > Methanoregula. Next base: position 2,417 of record CAWDSU010000013.1, read on the forward strand.
AAGCATCTTGACCGATATCCCAAGAGCCTTGAGTTCCCCTATCAGTTTTTTTGCATCGGGTCTCGGTATATCATAAAGGGCAACAAGCCCGACAATCTTTAAGGATTTGTCATCTTCACCCATGGCAACAGCAAGTGTCCTGTACCCTTTCGATGCATATTCGCTGGTCTGTAAATTGAGCGCATTCACATCGGCATCAACGAGATCCGCTATGATGTTGACGGCTCCCTTTACAACGTTGAATGTTTTTTTGCCCCTCTCTACAACAGCCCCGGTCCTTCTCGTTTTTGGATCAAACGGGATGAACGATTTACGGGTGAAACCTTCTATCAGGACATTACGATCCGATGCCGCAGAAATGAACGCAAGATCGATGGGATCGTGGTTTGCTTCCTCTGATGCAAGAGCACCGTACATCAGGACATCAGTTTCTCCCAGTCCGTTCATCGGGATAATCCCGGCAACGGAAAGTTTGTTCATCGTTATCGTGCCGGTTTTATCGGAGCACAGGGTATCCATGGTGGCGGCATCTTCAGCTGCACTCAGTCGTGTCACCAGTACGCCACGTCTGGCAAGGTCCATCGATCCTATCGCCATAGTTATCGTAAACATTGCGGGCAATGCGACAGGTATGGAAGAGGCCAGAAGCACAAGCGCAAGGGGAACAATAGTTAACAATTTTATTCCAACCAATGCAGAGACAACGAATGCAACCGCCAGGGCCACCCCGACAATTACCAGCAGCCACGTCACGATCCGGGATATAACCTTCTCGCTATGGAGCCTTGGCCGCGCAAACTGCACGAGTTCCGTCGTTTTTCCGAAATACGTTTTGTTTCCCGTTAAAACAACGAGTGCATCTGATTCACCGGATTTTATTATAGAACCTGAAAAAAGCATATCGGATTTTTCTTTTGAAACGGTGAGTGATTCGCCGGTCAAGGCCGATTGATCAACGTCAAGCTGTCCGTCCAGTACTTTTACATCAGCAGGGACAAAGTCCCCGGCTCTTATTCTGACAATATCACCGGGTACAGCTCTCTTGCAGGTATCATCTGCCATTTCCCGTCACGCAACGTACGGGCGTTTACTCTCAATTTCTGCTTGAGAGCGTCAACGGCACCCGATGCCCGCTGTTCCTGGAAAAAACCGAGTACAGCGTTTAAGAGCAGCAGAGCCACGATGACGTACACGTCAGGGTAATTGCCAAGGATCAGGGAGAGTACAATGACAGCTTCGAGCATCCAGGCGGTCGGACCCCAGAATTTTTTTGCAAAATTGAGGTATGGATTGGTTTTTTCCTCGGGAACCTCGTTATATCCATAATTGTTGACCCGTTTCCCAATATCAGCTGCAGATAATCCGTTTTTGACATCTGCTTTGAGAGCTTCGACCAGTTCGTCGATTCCCATGTTCTGGTAACCGGCTTTTGACTCTTTGCGTCCTTTTTCTTCCGGCATCGGATCAACTTTTTCTCTTAAGGTTCTGATGCGTTGTTGGTCAGGATAACATTTTTTATGAGATGTAGCAACGGGTCGCTGACCTCCTACCCTTCGGAACCATACGGGTGTCCGCATGATGCGAGTTCATGCCTGCTTGCGAGCGCATTTCCCGAAGAAGCGTCCGTCACCCGGACGTGTCCAGGGCAGCATTAGCAAAAGACCGTGTGGGTCAGTATTCCAGCCTTAACCCGACACCAGTCTCCTGCAAAGGACAATACTCTGCAAGGACTATTTTAGACGATAACGATGTGCAATGGCAGGCATGCAGGGCGTTCAGGTGAAGGCGGTTTAAGTATTTCCCCGTCTTTGCAAGCTGTTTTGGTTTTGGCGAAAGGAGGTGCAGCCCGCCGATAATATCAACAACCCGGTTCTCCCCGCAGACCTCCCGTGCATATTCAGTTATGTTGCAGATCCCGGCATGCGAGCAACCGGTGATGATGATAAGCCCCTTATCTGAACGGAATGCGAGAGCGGTGTCATCGATCAGGTAATCCGGTTCTGTGTTCCCGTCAGGAGTGTGGATCATCCGCTTCCCCGGATCTCCCTTTTCGAATGCAAATCTCCGCGGTATCTCACCAAGGAAAACAAGGTCATCCGTAATCCAGACCGGTTTTGTGGACAGGCTTGTCGGGAACTGCCGTCTGGCCTCATCCTCACTCATTGATGAGCCGTTTTTCACGCCATTTTTTTCTTTTTGCCAGAAGCAGCGGGGGTGGGCGATGAGATGTTGCAGCCGGGGCTGATTCCCCTCCGGTGGTGCACCGACAAGGTACCGGGCGAGTGCGGCAAGCCCGCCGGTGTGATCACTATGTCCGTGCGAGAGGATGAGGAAGTCCAGGTCCCGGAGGCTGATTCCCATCTTCTCCGCATTTGTAAAAAACAGCCCCGATAAACCGGTATCAAACAGGATCTTCTTTTCAGCGGTTTCGATGAAAAACGAGAGCCCGGCCTCACCCATGAAGTCACGATCCGTGAGGGTTGCATTATCGACAAGGACCATGAGGGAGAGCCGGGAGGTCATGGTAAAATATCAGGTTAAAGGAGAATTAGCCTTTTCGTTTAAAGAGGAGGTAATCGATCAGGTTGTGTCAGGGTGCAACAGTTTAAATGATTTATGCGCATATGAGTAATTATAACAAAACAACTCCAGCGTGATACCATGCCAGAACCAACAACCAACAACAAAAAACCAGTCGCCGCCCGACGCGGGTGCATCGATGAGCACACCTGCGCGTGCGGTGAGAAACATGAAGAGCCCAAAGGAGAGATCAGCCACCGGGAAGCCTGCACGTCCCCCTTGAAATTCGGTGAAACCTGCTGCTGCCAGTCTGAAGAAGATGCCCAAACCCCCCACCGCTGCGGACACGGGCCGCGCTGCCACTAAAAGCACCCCTTTCATACACCAGATGACCAGCACGGAATGGCGAGAGGGAGGCCCGGTTCTCTTTTGATCTCTGATCTGCTTGAGCAGTACATGAAGGAGAGGGGGTACACGGAACACTGGATTACGGTCCAGGAGATCCATGCCTGTTTTTAACTGGACAAACCTTCAGGTCAGGCAATTTCCGGGTTCCTGGGCAGGAACTATAACGGGGCCTTTGCTGCCTGCCGGTATAAAGTGCTACGGATTAAAAAAAATTCGGGATACAACCCCACCCTGCCGGGTCAGCAGGAGGTATCTCGTACAGGAGGCCGGTCCGGCAAAACCATGCACGGCAGGGACATATCAATAAAAACAAACTGTCCCGGTAAGACAATTATACCAAAACAGGTACATTCTATCAAGGAACGTGCGATAATGCCCGATGAGACACCTTTCCAGAACGAATGCCCCCGCCGGGGAAGGCCGCGTCTCAGGCGCATTATCACCAGCACGTCGGAATCACGCTGCTACAAGCCCTGCTGCTGCCCGGAGGAGGAAGGCACCGGGATCTCATTGCAGCCCGATGAGATCGAACTTATCCGGCTCATCGACCTGGAAGGCCTGGAACAGGAAGAAGCAGCAGAAAAACTCGGAGTCTCCCGCAAGACGGCATGGCGGGACCTGCACGAGGCCCGCCGCAAGATCGCCGATGCACTGGTGAACGGGAAAGGGATCGAGATGGCCGGCTGCCAGAAAGCAGCGGAAGGCCGGTGCCCGAAGTGTCCCCGGTAAGAGACCACAGCCTTTTTGCATGACATATTCTGACAGCTCCGTCATCTTTATGTGTTTTCGCTCATATGGGTAATTACCCCCGAAATATGGAGTATGAGGCAACGATTATGAGCAACGAACCGATGAAAATACCCGTAAATTATGGTGAGGCCGCGGAAACCTTAAAAACAATCCTGGGCCTGAAAGGATCGCCTGTCGCCATCAGATTCGCACCATCAAAAGAGGATATACCGGCCGGGATGGCGGAACTCGACAAGACCATCAGGCACTGTTCGATGGTGAACCTGGCCCGGAGCGAGGGGAAGATCTTCTACGCTCCTGCAGACAAACATGAGTGCAACGGCGGCGCATGGTCACTGGGCCTCAAGGAGATCACGCCGACCTTAAAGAACGGCGAATTTTACTTTAAGCTGGGCAAATTTGACAGTGCGGCTGCCTGCAAACGGACTATCGAGAAAGTCACCCATCTGAGCCCGGGCGAGACGTATGCGACGCTCTATGCCCCGCTGGAGAAGACGCCTTTTACCCCGCAGGTCATCCTGATCGTGACAACACCCAGAAACATGCTCAAGCTCGCCCAGAGCACGCTCTTCCGGCTCGGCGGGAGAATCTATGCAGAGTTCTCCGGCATCCAGTCTGTCTGTTCGGATGCAACAACACAGACCTATCTTACCGGGCGGCCGAACTTCTCACTCGGTTGTGACGGTTCACGGAGATTCTCCGGCATTACCGATGACGAGATGGTGATGGGATTCCCGGCCGAGATGCTTCCCGAGATTACAGCCGCGTTGAAGATCGTGGTCGGTGCAGCCGGTTCGAAATAAGTACCCAGCCTACGGGATCATGGCGGAAGAGTGAATACCGTCGTGCCGGCGCTATGGTGGCAACCGGGAGATGCACGTGCGAAGCTCTCTCCCGCACGATTTCTTTTTTGCACTTGATCCTTAAATCTTTATGCTCATATGTGTAATAATTCTTACAGAGAGTTCATGAGGATTTTCCATGCCGAACTTTGACGGAACGAGGCCGCTGAAACGGGGACGGATAATCGGGCGGGGACTTGGGCCCTGCAGGCAATGTACTGAAGATTGTACAGAAGGCAAAGAAGAGAAAAAACCGATCCGGAACGAGGACTGGTAAGGAATAACCCCTGTTTGAGGAGATGAGATGATGCCACAACCATTCATCAGCGTCCACAACCTCTGCATGGACTTCGATGATACGAGGGTCTTAAACAACGTGTCGTTTGAGATCCCGGAAGGGGAGATCATGGGGGTTATCGGACGGAGCGGAGCGGGAAAAAGTGTCCTGATGCACCTTCTCCGGGGCGTTGAGCAGCCGCCTACAAAAGGCTCGATTGTCTACCATATGGCCGCCTGCAACCGCTGTACGTTCATGGACCTGCAGAGCCGGGCCGGCGGCCGGTGCCCGGAGTGCGGCGGCGAACTCGTCGCGGTGAATGTTGACCTCTGGGACGAGAAAAGCGACGGGATGAAGTCCCGGGTCATGAACCGGACCGCGATCATGTTCCAGCGCACGTTTGCGCTCTACGGGGACGACCGGGTGATCGAGAATGTGCTGCATGCACTCGACGATATCCGTTACCCGCAGGAACAGGCGATCAACCGGGCCGCCGATCTTATCGACCAGGTGAAACTCTCCCACCGTATGATGCACATCGCCCGCGACCTTTCGGGCGGCGAGAAGCAGCGGGTGGTGCTCGCCCGGCAGCTCGCAAAGAACCCGGCGATGCTCTTTGCCGATGAGCCGACGGGTACGCTCGACCCGGAGACTGCCCGGCTGGTGCATGCCATGCTCATCGAAGCGGCAGGGCGCAACACCATGGGCATGGTGGTGACCTCGCATTTCCCGCAGGTAATCGAAGACATGGCGGACCATGCGATGCTGCTCGTGAACGGTGAGATCGCCACAATAGGTTCACCAAAGGACGTGATCCATTCGTTTGTGAAGGACTACCAGGAGATCGAGGAATCGGCTCCCACGGAGCGGGGAGAAAAGATCCTGTCTGCACGGGATGTGACCAAACGGTACGTTTCGGTTGACCGGGGTGTCGTACGGGCAGTAAATTCCGTGACGTTCGATGTGGCGGAAAAGGAAATTTTCGGCATTATCGGGAAGAGCGGGGCGGGAAAAACCACGTTGTCCCAGATTATCGCCGGCATCATCGAACCGACGGGCGGGGAGATGAACATCCTGATCGGGGAGGACTGGGTGGACATGACCAAACCCGGTATTGACGAGCGGGGAAGGGCAAAGGAGTATATCGGCCTCCTGCACCAGGAATACGACCTGTTCCCGCACCGGACGGTACTCGATAACCTCACCGATGCGATCGGCCTTGAATTCCCCAAGGAACTGGCCATGCGCAAAGCCATCGTCACGTTAAAGATGGCCGGGTTTTCCGGGGAAAAGAGTAACGAGATCCTTCACCGGTTCCCGGGGGAATTATCCGACGGCGAGCGGCACCGGGTGGCGCTTGCGCAGGTTCTGATACGGGAGCCGCGGATCGTGATCCTCGACGAGCCAACCGGCACGATGGACCCGATCACCAAGCAGGACGTAAAACATTCGATATTAAACGCAAGGGACGAGATGGACGAGACCTTCATCGTGGTCTCCCACGACATGGATTTCGTGCGGGACATCTGTGACCGGCTCGCCCTGATGCGGGGCGGGAAGATCATCAAGATCGGCCCGACTGTTGAAGTTCTCGCGCAGGTGACTGATGATGAGAGACGCGATTGAACGATACAGATGATCTTTCCCAACATAACCGGATACTGATACCATGACACCAGCACCAGATACGAAAGAACAGGCCAGTACCTGAGAATTGCAGCACCTGTGCCCCGGCGCACCCGCACAGCGCCCCAAAAGGGCTGCCGCCGAAAGCGAAGATCGATGTCCGGCACGTCATCCTCGTCCTGAGCGGGAAAGGAGGGGTTGGCAAATCCACCGTCTCGGTAAACCTTGCGTATGCCCTCGCCAGCCACGGGAAAAAGGTCGGCCTGCTCGATCTCGATTTCCACGGCCCCAACATCCCCAAGATGCTGGGGATCGAAGACCAGCGGCCGACGGTCCTTGCAAACACCATCGAACCCGTGCATGTGACCGGCAACCTTGCGGTCATGTCGATGGCGTTCCTGCTGCCGGACACGAGCACCCCGGTGGTCTGGCGCGGCCCGATGAAGATGGGCGCCATCCAGCAGTTCCTTTCTGAAGTGAACTGGGGTGCCCTCGATTACCTTGTCGTCGACCTGCCGCCCGGCACCGGCGACGAGGCGCTCACGATCGTCCAGCTGGCCCCGAACGTCCGGGGGGCAGTCATCGTCACCACCCCGCAGGATGTCGCGGTCATGGATGCCACGAAGGCGGCAAAGTTCATCGAGAAACTGGAGTTGCCGGTCCTCGGGGTCATCGAGAACATGAGCGGCATGGCCTGCCCCCACTGCGGCGGGACCATCGATCTGTTCGGCACGGGGGGCGGAAAAAAGGCGGCCGGGGATCTGGGCGTCCCGTTCCTGGGTGCGATCCCTCTCGATCCCGAGATGGTGAAAGCCAGCGACGAGGGGCGCCCCTATATCCTCCGCCATGCGGATTCCCCGACCTGGCGGGCCGTGGATGGGGTCATGGAGAACCTGATCGAACAGATCGAACGCTGACGCTCCTCTTCCGCCCCCCATGAAAAGCAGAAAATTAATCTCTCCAGATACGCAATGAGGAAATATTCAGGGATTCCGGAACTGCTGGAACAGTTCATGAGAGAACAGGGCGCTGATAAGCGGTGGGTCACCGTGAAGGAGCTCCGCGACCGGTTCGGCCTGACACGCTACCAGTGCAATACTGTTTCCGGCTTCCTGCGCCGTCTGGAGTTCGGGACATTCGGGAGGTATCCCTTTACCGTCCTCAGGATCGAACGGGTTGATGGCGAAGGTCCGGCAGCCCCCCCGAAATGCCGGTATTTTATCACACGAAAAGACCTGCCTGCAAAAGGTACCCTGGACATGAGGGATCACGCCCGTGTACTGTTGCAACGTTCAATATATTCCGAATGAATCCGTCCGTATCCCAACTATTATCATAACAATCACCAATAACCAGATTAAAAACGGGGTGTTTTTATCATGACTGATGAACGAGAAAAGATCTTGCTGGCCACGCAGGCTGCGACAACATTTAAGCCGGATTATATGACCAACGATAAACTCGAAGCGGCGACCAAAGGGCATGGCTCGCTGGTAATTCCGGTCTATTGTGCAGCAAATTCGCTTGCTGAGGACGTATTCTGCAGTGTTGGTTCATCGGACATGGAGCTCCTGAGCCGAATGACGCTCGTGGATGCCGCCGTGGGAACCCTGCCGCTTGACATGGTCATGGAAAAAGCGATCCGCCTGGCTATGCTGGCAGGTGCAGCTCCCGAAAATGCTGCACTGATCGTTGCAACTCTCGCCTATTTCACCGGCTCGTGTGCACGGTCCGGTGTCCCTCTCGGGAACCGGAAGCTCGGGGCGATTGCGAGGATGCACGCAGGGGCGCCGCGCACGAGTGCAATCGCACTCACTACCGGAAAGTTTACGCATAAAATCCCTGCATTCCCGGCGTACCTGGCAGTGTACAACCAGCTCATGGATAAGAAACTCACGAGGGTAGATGGTGCGATTCTTCCGCCATTCATTGCAGGCGGGGCCATCTATGGCCACAGTGCACTTGGGGAAGACATCAACATTCCCGAAATGGCCGGCAATACCGCCCGGGTTGGCACGGAAGCAATGATAACGAGTATGCATGGCGCCGGGATCACTGCATACCCCCTCTGGCCCGCACTCATCGGGGCCGCGGTCGCACTCGAAATGATTCATCCCGATGCAGCGCTTGGGGAGGAATATGGAAAGTTCGGGGAGGTTGACACCGCGTATATAGCGGGGAAGGGTGCGATGGAAGCAGCAAAACTGCCCCCGAAAATCCACGTGCGGGGGACCCATGAGGAGTACGATACCGCGCGGGTGATAGGGGACTTCGGGCTCATCCTGAAAGATATCGGCGGGCCTTCGGTTATTGCGTCTATGGCACTTGAAGAAATATTCGCCGGTTTTGAAGAATCCGCGATGATCGGGGCAGGGTTCTCCGGTGGTCCGGTTAACCCTCCGCTTGGCCACGTGTGCGGGGACTGTATGCCGGCAATCCGTCTGCTCATCAGACACCGGGGAGACCCGTACCCGGTTGCTGAGGCAATCACCGATTACAAGATGAACTCTTTTATCGATCCGGAGATGGCGCTCTGCTCGCTCAATACGATTGCACGGAAAGCCGAAACAGTCTCGCGGGGTTCAGTATCGCATGCCTGCATCCTTGCAAGCGAGCCGGTCCGCGACCGGGCAATCTACCGCCGGGCAGTAAAAGTGTATGAGATGATGAAAGGAGGCAAAACCGTTGAAGAGGCGGCACGGGCGCTCGATGAAGAACGGAAAGCGGCAGTCGAGTCCCGTGGTTCAGCGGTGTTATCCGGATTTACCGGCCATACGATCTCGCTGAAATTTACCGAGTTGAAACCGCAGGGACGGCGAACCGATGATTTCACCAAAAAATACTGGGCATTCGATTCGCGCGTATCCTTTGATATTACTATCGATGGTAAAGCATACCATATCGAAAACCTTGCGGCAAAAGCGGTTCCGGAATTCGCGCTCGATGAAAAAGCGCGGCAGAACCCGGATATGGGGACTGCTCTCTTTGCCGGGGCCGTACTCACCCAGGAACTGCAGTATATCGGCCATACAATCATCAACGTAACCGTACCTGCGGCAGTCGCAACCCTGCTTGGTGAAGATGCAAAAGCCGCATCGAAACGGGCAGAAACCGGCGCGTACCTCACAAAAGCTATACCGGGCGCCCGTGACCGGGCCTTTGACGTTGCACGGCTCGCACAAAAGATCTACACCGGCCTGAACCATCCTCTCCCCTCCTAGGAAACTACATGAAAGTCCTGGTGATCGACCCGAAAACAGCCGGTATATCTGGGGATATGCTGCTCGCAGCGCTCATAGACCTCACCGGATCCGGAGACCTTCTTGTCCCACTCATCGATGCCATCAATGAACTTCCCAGCTGCGAGCATTTTTCATGCGAAATACAGGATGTCGACGCGGGTGGCATTACCGCAAAAAAACTCGCGATCACTATCCGGGAGAAAAATCACCGGCATCATGACGATATGCGGGGTTCAGCAGAGGAGATCGCACAAACAATAGGGCTGTCAGAGATCGCCCGGAAAAAAGCAATGGCGATCATAAATGATCTTTTTTGTGCCGATGGAAAACTCCACCGTTCCAAATTTCAGCACCATGCGATGGCATCTGTTGATACGCTTTTTGATATCCTGGGCTCGGTTCTCATCCTTGACCGGCAGGGGTTCCTCGAAGGGGAGATTTGTGGCACCCCTCCGGTCCTCGGTTCAGGGTTTATCCGGATCGCAGGTGGCGAAATTGCCTGCCCTGCCCCGATAGTGATGGAGGTTCTCAGTCGCCACCGGGTCCCCTATTCAGCGTTTCCTGCGGATATGGAGTTGACCACCCCGACAGGGGCTGCGATTTTTGCTAACATCACGGAAAGGATCGTTGAGGCCTATCCCCCCATGACGCCGTTGAGAGTCGGTTACGGTACTGGTACATGGAGCATACCGGGAAGAACTTCGGTGTTGAGAGTTGTGGAAGGAACAAATTTCGATGCCATTCAGGACAGGATCATTATGCTCGAGACCAATCTCGATGACGCTCCGGGAGAGACGATCGGGTTCGTTGTTGAACGTCTCCGCGAAGCAGGTGCTGTTGATGTGTACGTCTCTTCAGCATACGGGAAAAAGAACCGGCCTGTCCAGATCCTGCACATCATTACCAACCAGATCGATTACCCGAAGTTGATGGAGATTCTCATGGAGGAGACCGGCACACTTGGCGTCAGGATCCTTGATATTCCCCGGCTCGTGGCTCATCGTGTGCGACAGACGACGAAGATCATGGTTGATGGGCAGGAGTTTGATATCAGCGTGAAAACCTCCACTGTGGACGGAAAGATCATTGCGAAAAAAGCGGAATATGAAGACCTCAAAAGAATCGCACGTTCCTTGAACATTCCCCTGAACAACGTGAGAGAACAGGTACTTCGGCAATTACAATAACTGCATGGCAGGAGTGGTTACCCTTTTTACCAGATATTTCCGCCGATCCTGTGCAGGGACAGAAAACGTATGAAAACCCTTATACTCTGACGAAAGGAAAAAATCGTAATGAAAAACCCGTTCCACGTGATGATCATCCCGACGCTGGGCTGCCCTTCGAAGTGCAAATACTGCTGGAGTTCGGAGGAGGGGTCGCCCGTGATGACGACGGCAACGGTACAGGAGATCGTGGAATGGCTCAAAGGGTGGGAAAAGGACCGGGTGACCTTCACGTTCCACGGAGGGGAACCGCTGCTTGCGGGAGCGGACTTTTACCGGCAGGCGCTGCCGATGCTTGCCGACGGTCTTGCCCGGATGCACCCGGAGTTTGCGATGCAGACGAACCTCTGGCTCATGACCCCGGAAGATCGCCGATGTCCTCGCGGCGTACCATGTACCCATCGGGTCGAGCATCGACGGGCCCGAGGCGATCACCGATTCGCAGCGGGGGGACGGCTACTTCCAGAAGTGCATGCGGGGCTACGGGATCGCTAAAGAGCACGGCCTCGACGTGCGGTTTATCTGCACGTTCACGAACAAATCGGTGAAGAAAAAAGAGGAGATCTTCCGGTTCTTCCTCGAGAAGGACTTTACCCTGAAGCTCCACCCGGCGCTGCCGTCGCTGCGCTCGGAGAACCCGAAGGAGTGGGCACTTGAACCGGCGGAGTACGGCGACCTCTTAGTGTACCTCCTCGACCAGGCGCTCGACCACATGGACGGGATCGAGGTGATGAACATCACCGACCTCTGCCGGTGCGTGTTCACCCGGCGGGGGAGCGTCTGCACGTACGTGGACTGCATGGGGAGCACGTTTGCGGTAGGGCCGGACGGGAGCATCTACCCCTGCTACCGGTTCGTGGGGATGCCGGAGTACGTGATGGGGAACGTGGCGGACCACCCGTCGCCGGAGGCCCTGATGGCGTCCCCGGCGGGAAAACTGATGCTCGCGTTTAAGGACTACGTGGATACGGCCTGCGGGAAGTGCAAACACATCAGGTACTGCCGGGGCGGGTGTCCCTACAACGCGATGGCGCCGACGCCGGGGAGGATCGGGGGCGTCGACCCGCACTGTGTCGCCTATACCCGGATATTCGACGAGATCGGCGACCGGCTCAACAGGGAGATGTTCGATTCCCCGCCGATGGAGATGGGCGGTTTCGGGATGCCGCCAGTGCAGAAGCCCGCGAAGCCTCCAAAGCCCGGCGTGATGGCGCTGATGCGGAAGAATGCGATGCGGTGAACGGGGATAGTTTCCCTTCAGGCTGTTGAAGAGAGGAGATATCTGGCTGTCGTAAGATCTCTTGTTTTTTTACAGACGCTCTTGGGGGCTGACGCCCCCGCCGCGTGGGCATCCCCCAGTTGTGATGGCTCCTCCTAAGGTAATACAGCATCATCGCAAGAACCTAGGGGCGTCCCGGGGAGACAGACTCTGTCCGCTCCGTTCCACTGTGCTGTGCAATTGAATAAAAACTAAGATTTTCTCTTGGAGATAAAAAAAGAGAGATTGAGAGGGGTTTTAAGCGCTCTTCGCGCTGGTGTTCTTGTCACTGGCAGCGGCCTTCGCGTTTGCCGATGCCTTCTTCGCGGCGGCGGCTGCCTTGGTTATCTTCACTGACGTAGTAATCACTTCCTTTTGGTTGATTGTGGTTTATGCCACGTAGTGATACTCTCTTTATGCCGGAATATACGCTTTCTTATGGTTCGGGTATTCCGGAGGTTTTAAGCGGATATTTTCGCATCCGGGGCGCGGATAGCGCACCGGCAGAATAACCGGGAGCGGGCAACGGCCGGTATCGCAGGCGCCGGGGGGTGGGGGTGACGGGTGGTGTGGAGGGAGGAGGGGGAGGGGGTGATCCCCCTACCCCCCCTCCTTCTTTTTTTTGGGAGGGGATCACCCCCCCACCCATGTGCCGGGCCAACAGGGGGGTACCCCCTCCCCCTCAGGTCCCGACCGGGCCCTGCCGCCACACTACCGGAAATCCATCAGAACCCACCCCTCACGCCGGTGATTCCACGCGAAACACAGGGTGTGGCCATGCAGAATAAAACACAAGGGGGGGAGGGGGTGATCCCCCTACCCCCCTCCCTTCTTTTTTTCAAGTGGGGGTCACCCACCCCCCCCATGTGCCGGGGCAGGTGGGGGGTACCCCCCTACCCAAAAGGTTTGAAGACCAGTTATAGTTGAGGAAAATGAATAATCGGAAAGCACCTTTTCCATGTAACAATGATTGTGTAATTTCGGATAAAGCAGAAATAACTTCACTCAACTTCTATTATAATGGTCAGAAAATGCTGTTGGCACAAATAACCTTAGGGTTGCATGAGGTAACACCAAGGTTATATATAATTGAACAGCTTATGATCGTTCATGAAAGTCCTAATTGATATCACAGAGGATATGTTTAGTCGTATCAATGAAGTTAGCAGGGGTTATTCACTTTCAAGTTTTATATTAGTTGCAATTGAAAATCAGATATCTCTCGAAAAGGAACAACAAACAAACGTAATAGCGTTTGAAAAGAAAATCCAAAAACCACCGGAAAAGATCAAGTCTAATCCCCCTGAACCCAAACAACCTATAGAGGTTGAAGAAAAAATTGAAATTTTAAATAACCCACTTAATTACGAGGAATTAATAGGAGTTCCTTTGAAAAACCCTATTAAAAACTATTACATTTGGGGCCAATATAACAAATTTTTTGCAATGAAATTTGCGGTCAGATATCTGGCATATATGCAAATACAGAACAATTCGGCTCCAGTCAAATTAATCGAATTTCAGAACAAATGCTCAAGAGCCGCTTCAAAGATGAAACAAATTTTGAAGCAAAGCGATGAGCAAGCAGGAAGGATATGGGGGGAGGGATTTTCTGCAGGACTCCCTGATGACGAGGAAAAGTCCTGGTCTAGATTCATCCACCATTTTATTGGCTACGCCGATACCCAAGGGAATCAGGTTGGATCAATATCTGACCTCGGATTTATTGTAATAGATAATGGATGTGTGGCCTTATCCCCATATGGCCTTGCTTTTGCAAAAATTAACAATCCGATTCTCGATGATAATCCAGTCTCGCCAATTCTCTTCAGCCAAGAAGAGCAGGAATTCTTGATTAACCATCTTAAGAGCAATATCCCCGTAGAATGGAAAGGTGTTCAAACCGTTATCCGATGGATTGAAAGCGGTGCTAATACTCCTGACACATTGAATGCAAAATTTTCCACTCTGGATTTGAAGTGGACTGAAAAAATGTCGAACACCTACCGGACCGGAATGCTCGCGAGGATGTTCGATTTGGGTTTTATTACCCGTAAGAAAATCGGAGTGAACGCGAATTATGTTGTGACGGAGATTGGTAAACAGGTGGTGGAGAAGACATGAAACAACTTTGCATCAACTTAGCTAAAGCCGAATCTGAAATTGAAGTAATCGCAATTTTGAAAAAGAAGGGGTACTGGGATAATCCCCTTGCATGGAGATATTATGGCGATCAAGAAAATAATATTGGACCTATTGGAGGACAACAAGCTTCTGCTGATGCGGCGTTGGTTGAAAAAATAATTAATTCCATTGATGCAATGTTAATGCGAGAATGTTTTAGACAAGGCATTGATCCTAAATCAAAAGAAGCTCCTCAAACAATTTTTGAAGCGAGTGAATTGTTTTTTGATATTAAAAATGGTAATTTGGCATATGTAAGTCCTAAAAAAAGGTCTGAAATTGCAGAAAATATCCTCGTTGTTGCGACCGGAGAAAAAGATAAACCCTGTTATTCGATTATCGATAAGGGAGAAGGACAGAGTCCATTATTGATGCCAAATACATTTTTATCGTTAATAAAATCGAACAAAATAAGTGTAAATTTTGTCCAGGGGAAGTATAATCAGGGAGGATCCGGAGCATTACGTTTTTGTGGTGAAAATAAACTGCAGTTGATAATTTCAAGACGACATCCAGAATTAATTGATCCAACTGATAACACGGCGGAAAATTGGGGATTTACCATTGTCCGAAGAGAGTACCCAGAAGGCAATGTAAGGAGTTCGTGTTACAAATACCTCGCTCCAAACGGACAGATTCCAATGTTTTTTTCGGAGAATTTACCATTAATCCCCGGTGATTATCCCAATGCTTATGAAAAACCCTTAGAATGGGGATCATTTATCAAACTTTATAATTACAAACTCGAGCCAGCTTTGAAAAGTCCTATCATGCTGGATCTCAACTATAAATTATCAACACTTTTACCGAATATTCCGTTGCCAGCGAAAATCATTGAACGAAGAGCTGGTTATCGAGCACATACCTATGAAGCGATCCTTTCAGGTCTCAATGTAAGGTTGGATGAAGACCGAAGTGAGAATTTAGAACCAGGATTTCCTAATACTGGATCGATTAATATTCAAGGGAATAAAATTGAATTCCAAATTTATGCATTTAAAAAAGATGTAAAAATGGAACGTTATAGAAAAAAAGAAGGAATTATTTTCACTATTAACGGACAGTCTCATGGATCAATCCCTAAAACGTTTTTTGGGACAAAAGCAGTTAAAATGGACTATTTAGTCGATTCAATATTAGTCATTGCAGATTGTACTAATGTCGATTTAAGAACTCGTGAAAATATATTCATGACGAGTAGAGATCGATTAGAAAAGGGAGATTTATTTGTTGAAATTCAAAATCAATTTACTGAGGTAATAAAAAATCATCCCGGATTGAAAGAATTACAATCAAAGAGATGGCAAGAAGCCACTAAAGATAAGCTCCAAGACTCAAAACCGTTAGTTGAAATCTTAGAAAAAGTAATAAAAACGTCTCCGGTGTTATCAAAGATTTTACAGAAAGGGATCAGAATTACTGATCCTTATAACACAACTACGACTGGCACCGATCATGAATTTAAAGGGAAGGAATTTCCAACATTTTTTCAATTGATTAAAAAATTTGAAAAAGATACCCCAAAACATTGCCCCATCAATTTGAGATATAGAGTTCAATTTGAAACAGATGTGCGAAATGATTATTTTAAAAGGGATATTTCCCAAGGTAAAAATAAATTGATTATCGAATCATCCGGTGAAATTAAAACATATATTCTAAATTTATGGAATGGGATTGCAACATTAACGGTTGATTTACCCCCAGAATCAAAACAAGGAGATATTATTGAATATCACTTTGAGGTAACTGACGAAACAAGAATGCAACCATTAAAATATTCCTTTTTTGTCCATATTGACCCGCCAATGGAACGAACACCAGGTGAAAAAGGAAACCGGAAAAAATCCGCAGGAAATGGTGAAGGTGAGAGAAAGAAAACCGGACAACTAAATTACCCCAATACAATTCTTGTATATCAAGACGATTGGAATCAACTTAATAAATTTAATAAAGAAAGTGGGCTGTTTGTCCAAAAATCGCCCGATGGAAATTACGATTTTTACATAAATATGGACAATCTCTATCTCAGAACTGAGATTAAAGGATTTAGAAATATTGATCCAAAATTACTTGAAGCTCAATATGAATATGGTATGGTTTTAATTGGAATGTCTTTAATTAGGGCATTTGAATTAGAATCTGATGAAAAATCTAACGAAGATGAGACACCAATGAGTGAAAAGATAGCAATTATTACAAAGGCTCTTTCTCCAGTTCTTTTGCCGATGATATCAACCTTACATCAGTTATTAGAAGAGTAATATTTTTAATTATCAAATATTATAATTAAGCACATCAAATATTAGTAACGGGTCGATAATCGATCCCGATTACCTCAAAGTTCCTCTCAGCAAAATTGATTTTCCCGGTTCCCTCTCCGCGCTCCCCCATTCAGCTAACCTCCCGGTTATACCCATCCGGGCCCGGATAAGCCCCCGATTCGCCCGAAATAACTGCGAAAATATTCGAATCTACCGCAGAGTATATAACCCGCCTTATCATTTTAAGGATAATCACAATGAGCCTGGATTTCTGCACACGGACAACGAGGAAGCTTCGGAAGCTCGGGTACGAAAAGAAGGTCGCCCGCCGCATCGCGAAGTTCTGCTACATTTCCATGACGTTTACGTGCGGGCTCTTCGGGCTCTTTGAGAGAACTAAAAGCACCGATCCATCTGATCACCTGTTCCGGGATGCATGCTGCGGGTGCCCGGGCCGGTATCGTATCGCCCGCCTCTTCTCTTATACGTCGTTGACCGCCGGTCCGGTCGTTGCTGGATAGTTGCCAGTAATAGATTGTGCGAAAACGGGTCGTGTACCGCTTCGCATAACGGGGTGATGGCTTTCGGCAAGGGGCCGGGGCTGTCGATTCCCTCCGGGCCGGCGTTGGAATGTTTTTCGGACGAGCGGACGCGCTCCTCCCCGTATCGCAGTGTGAATACCAGAAATGAAAAAGGAAGTGAAATACCATGCAGAATTCAGAAACAACCGAACAGGACGTGATTGCGCCGGGTGCGATGGCATCCGGTGCCTGGTACAGCAACCGGATTAACCCCTGCGGAAACGCCGCAGGTGAGACAACCGTTATCCTGCACACCGCAGAAGGAGGAAACCAGGAAGCACCCCATAAACGCTACAGCAGGAACAGCTCGCATGTCCACGAGGCGATGAGGCTCCTTGCCACGTATGAGTATAGGCCCATCAGGCTCGCGGAATCAGCCATCCCGCTCAGCATCATCGGCTTTAAGCAGGGCGACCCGCTGCTGGTGCTCGTCATCAGTGCGAGAAAACCGGTCCCGAGCGCAGCCCGGCTCCACGAGGATTTCAAAGAATCCGTCGAATGTCTCTGCCGCATGGCAGCAGGAATGCGCTACCGGATCATGATCTGGGTGCATTCCCCGGCCTGCGGCTGGAGGTATTATACGGTTTACCCCGGCGGCCTCGCGTATGACCTCAAGTTCCCGGGCTCGCTGGAGCACTAACCACCCTCTTTTTTCCCATAAATTCGTCCTTATCTTCCTGTTTTCAGCCTCCCTCCATGCCGGACGGCCCGGATACCGGAACCCGCCACGCTGCGGCCCCGGATTCATTTCCTTTTTCGGGACTATATCCCACAAATGCCTATGATAGTATGTCAACGGGCGCCCCGAGACAAAGAACAAAAAGGAGGTAGAAAAAAATGACAGACTTCACACAGAGCACAAACGTGAAGAGTGCGGTCCGCAAACTTGCGGAACCCATCGCGGACATCAGCGCGTTCAACGCAATGATCCAGTCCGTTATCCTGAACAACCCGTTCGGGTGTGTATCGTATATGAGCTCGGGCGCCAGCCACCCGCCCGTAGAAAAGACCAGGGAGGCTTACACGGCAAAGATCGTGTACCAGGACGAGGATGCGAAGATCGTCGGCAGGGCAGCGGACACCTACAACTCGATCGCCGGGTTCAACGCCGGCATCGCCGCAATCATCGCCAACACCGCAAACACCACGGCCCACAGCGGCACGCCGGCCCACAATTCGGACGGCGACAGCTACTCGGCGACCCTCAAGTGCCACGACCCCAACGGCGAGTTGTTCTACGTGAACTTCTCCCGCCAGCAGGTCACCATCTCGTCCTACGAGGACGACGGCATCCGCACCCGGATCGAGACATGGGCGGACAGCATACCGGCACTCAACTGACGGGGAGAGACCATGGACAACGAACTTGTCATCATCGGCGCATTCCTCGGCACTGGCCTCGTCGCCTACGTGATCATCCCCGGTCTCCTTGTAATGTGGGACCGGGTCCTCGACCACATGGAAGACTCCGGAAACAACCGGCACCCGTGAGTGCCACACAGACGGCAAAGAGGAGGGGGACCCTCCTCTCACCGGCTGTTGCGGGAAAAGCACCGGATCACAACGATACCCATGAATACCGGTTCACCGGCCCGATCCGCGGGAACGCAGTAACCTCCGGAAAAAATGCCGGGATTTCCGGAAGCGTCCGCCCGTCAACGCCGGTAAGATAAAGGCGGCTTGCCCGAACACAACCTGTCTTTCGTTAAAGTAAATCCACATGTCCAAATAACCGGTTATAATCCCCGGATTTATAATTCGGGCCATAAATACCCCGATTTCCCGAATATAGTTTCGAAACCTTTTAATCAAGATCTCACTAATTTTACACTAACCACAAAGAGTTTTAACTCGTTGTGCGTGGCATTGCATTTTGAATACTCTCGTGTAAAAGCACGCAGGGAGGAGGCTAAATGGTAGTAAATATTGTATTTGGCATTGGAATTACTGCATTGGCAGGAGCCCTTGCTGCCGTAGCCGGTTCCGCGGAAGATACTGAATCCAACATCGGGTCGCAGGGAGACCCGAACTCTCAGGTTCAGCTCGCCCCGCAGATGGGTTTTGTGCACCGCATCTTCAATAAGGCGGTCGCCGGCGAACCCCCGGCATACGGTCTCTGGTGTGCTCTGGGCGCAGGACTGGCATGGGCCTTTCTGGCCATGCAGATCAACGCAGTCCTCGCGATTGTCCTGGGCTCTTTACTTGCAGTCTTTGTTCAGGGCGTCTATGCGACCACCGCATACCTGGGCAGGACGGCAAGTCTTTCCAAGTTCGGCCAGCCGGTCTATGTGGACATCCTAAAGTCCATGACGACGGTTGCCATGGCTCATGCCTTTGTAGCAGTTTTCAGGTACCGTCACCATCTGTTACCTGATCAACGTCGCATTGGGACACCCGTTCCCGCTGCCGCTGCTCGGGTTCATATGGGGGATCACCCTCGGTGCAGCAGGATCGGCAACAGGAAACCCGTACTACGGCAAGGAACGCCAGTACCAGAACCAGAAGTTCGGTGCCGGTGTCCCGATCTCAGCATCGGGCAACATTGTCCGGTTTGCTGAAGCCGGGGAACGCAACTCACTCGACAACGGGTTCTTCACCGCAAAATTCGGCGGACCCGCAGCCGGGCTCTGTTTCGGCCTGATCGTTTTCCTTGAACTCTGGCGTACCGTCGTCTTTGAGCAGATCGGTGCCGGCTGGGGAGCGATCATTGTCGGTATCCTGATCATCCTGATCTTCACCATCGTCGACAGGTACATCGAGATCTGGGCACGCAGGAACTACGGACCCTACACGGCACCCGCTAAGGAGGCTACACCATGACCGCAGTCGCAGCAAAGCCGGCAGCAGGCTCGGCAATAAATACCACCGCGATGATGGTTGGCGTGATTCTGCTCATCATCCTTCTCGGGATCTGTTACGCAGTCGCCCCCGTTGACTCCCGTATCATGGTGCTCATGACCCTGGTCGGCGTCATCATCGGCGGTGTCCTGATCGGGTTCGGTGTCCACTTCGTGCCGGTCGGCGGCGCACCCGCAGCAATGGGCCAGGCACCCGGTATCGCAACCGGTGTCGCGATGCTTGCAGCAGGTGCAGGACTGGCCGGACTCTTTGGCGGCGCCTGGGCAGCAGACCAGGGACTCGCCATGGCTGTTATCACCGGCGGAGTCGGCGGCGGAATGATGATGGCCATCACCTGTATGATGGTGAACTTCGTCTATGTCTTTGGCATGGGTATACCTGCAGCGTCAGGCAAGGTATTAAAGGACCCGATCACCGGGGACACCCAGCCTGAATACAAATCGCAGGGTACCGAAGGCCACGGACTTCCGTTCGTCTCGTTTGTCGGCGGTGTTGTCGGCGGTGTTCTCGGTGGAGCTGGCGGGACGCTCATCTATATCGAGCTTCTCGGCCTCTACCAGGCGAACACTCCCGGTCGTCATGAATGCATCCGTCAGCCCAGGTACTCCCGATCGCAATCACCGTTGCAGGAACGTTTGCCATCGGCATGTTCCTCGTGAACGCGGTGCTGACTGCCTACAACATCACCGGAACAATCGAGGGCCCGCACGACCCCAAGTTCAAGCGCTGGCCACGGGCCATCGTTGCATCCGCGGTCGCATCGGCGCTGTGCGGTCTTGTGGCGATCCTGATCGTCACGATCTGAGGTGTTGAAATGACCGTTAAAGTTGAAGTAATCGAAGGAGGCATTCCGCACACGAAGATCATGGTTGCAGGACTCATCTGCACGATTGTGTGCCTGTACCTCTCCTATCTCAATGTGGCCACCAGCACCGGGATGTTCTCGTTCTTCGGCGGCCTCGCCGTAATTTCAGCCCTCATCTGGGGGAGCCACACCATCAAGGTGCTCTGCAGTTACGGTATCGGTACCGGTGTACCTTCGGCAGGTATGATCGCATTCGGTTCCGGTGTCATTGCAATGCTTCTCGCGACCAAGTTTGGTATTGCAGCACCCATCGTTGCGCTCGTCCTTGCAGCCGTTATCGGGCTCATCCTCGGGTATCTCTCGAATGATGTCCTCAATATGAAGATCCCGGTAATGATCCAGTCACTCACTGAACTCGCCGTTGTCGGGGCACTCACCCTGATGGGCTTTGCCGTCCTCATGACCGGCAGCTTCACGTTTGCCGGCCTTACCACCGGATCAGTCACGCTGGCCGGTGCGCTCGCCATGCCCAGTTACCAGGCCTCGTTCATTGGCGGCGCCCTTATAGCCGTTGCCTTCCTGCTCGGGGCAATCGCAATCCAGCACCCGTTCAATGCATGTCTCGGACCCGGCTGGAAACAGGACAGGATGCTCATGCTCACCGCAGAGTGCGGATTCCTGAGTATGATCGTGGCAGCCATCATGTCGTTTGCCCTCGTCAGCGCCGGAGCAGCACTCATCTCGCTCATCATCGCCCTGATCGGCTGGCTGTACACCTACTGCGAGTACATCGAGCTCTCGAAGCGTGATGCAGCCGCATGGCTCGATACAAAACCAATTCCTGAGATGGAGGGACACTAACATGGCATACGTTCTGGTGCTCCCGGAGTACGGACTCGTAGCCGATCCCCTTGTCGGGATTGTGACTACCGCCGGTGAATCGTTCTCTCCAGTGCTTGACAGGGTTGCAGTCCTCGAGGCATCGGCAGACGATCTGGTCAACATGCTCTCTGGCGAAGGGAACTACCTTGCATCCTTCCCGAACCGTGAGAAGTCGCTCAAGATTGCCGGCAGTATCAACTCGTTCTGGTATGGACTTGCGATCGGATTACTCATTGCAGGAGTCATTGCATTCCAGTTGATCAAGGTGAGATGATATGGCAGACAAGAAATCACCAGCAAGTGGCTGGCCGCTCGTCAAGGGCGACTTCCACTCCGGGGACGCAAACAGCTGTGTTGCTGTCGTCACCTTCGGATCTCACCTCGACGAAGAAGGTATCTGCAGTGCAGGCGCAGCGATGTGCGGGTCCTGTAAGACCGAGAACCTCGGTCTTGAGAAGGTCATCGCCAATTACATCGCAAACCCCAACATCCGGTTCATGCTCTGCTGCGGTACCGAGGTCAAAGGACACCTCGCCGGGCAGACCATGATCGCTCTCCACAAGGGTGGCGTCAAGGACGGCAGGGTCGTCGGCGCTGAAGGTGCTATCCCCTTCATCGAGAACCTCAATGATGCGGCGATCAAGCGCTTCCAGGAGCAGATTGAAGTCGTCAACATCATGGAGAGTGAGGACCTCGCCGCCATCAAGGCCAAGATGAATGAACTCAAGGCCAGAGACCCCGGTGCCTTTGCGGGCGACGCTATCGTCGTCGAGGTTAAGGAGGCTGGCGGTGGCGCTGAGGAAGCAGGTGGCGAAGTTGCCCCAATCTCCGGAGAGATTGCGATCATCACTGCCCGTATGAAGGTCATCGAGAAGATGGTGACGGATATCGGATACCGCGACAAGTTTGCCGCTGGCGTCTATGCAGGGAAGATCGAAGGGCTGATGATCGGCCTGATCGTCTCCTTCGCCCTGATCGGATTCATGTGGATGGGGTGAAGTGAGATGGCAGAAGAAGAAGCAAAAGTTGCTGCAGGACCAGTCAGGATGGTTGCTATTGACAATATGATAGAGAACATCCGCTACAAATCGCAGATTCTGGCACGCACCAACAAGATGGACTCATCAGTCACCGCAACCGGTGTTATCGGGTTCGTCCTGGGGTTACTCTGTGCTATGATCCTGATTGTGGTGCCGGCATTACTGATATGAGGTGAAGACAAATGGCAGACAAGAAATCACCAGCAAGTGGCTGGCCGCTCGTCAAGGGCGACTTCCACTCCGGGGACGCAAACAGCTGTGTTGCTGTTGTCACCTTCGGATCTCACCTCGATGAAGAAGGTATCTGTGGTGCAGGCGCAGCGATGTGCGGGTCCTGTAAGACCGAGAACCTCGGTCTTGAGAAGGTCATCGCCAATTACATCGCAAACCCCAACATCCGGTTCATGCTCTGCTGCGGTACCGAGGTCAAAGGACACCTCGCCGGGCAGACCATGATCGCTCTCCACAAGGGCGGCGTCAAGGACGGCAGGGTCGTCGGCGCTGAAGGTGCTATCCCCTTCATCGAGAACCTCAATGATGCGGCGATCAAGCGCTTCCAGGAGCAGATTGAAGTCGTCAACATCATGGAGAGTGAGGATCTCGCCGCCATCAAGGCCAAGATGAATGAACTCAAGGCCAGAGACCCCGGCGCGTTCGCGGCTGACGCTATCGTCGTCGAGGTTAAAGAGGCTGGCGGTGGCGCTGAAGTCGCTGCTGCAGGAGCAAATCCCCAGTTCCTCGAGATCGAGAAGAGACTCGACAAGATCGAGAAGAAGATCGAGTTTGTGGATGCTGAAGTGGCACAGCGTGTTGGGAGAAAGATCGGGAGAGATATCGGCATACTGTACGGCCTCGTTGCAGGATTAATCGTATTTGTGATGCTGCTGTTTATGCTCCAGAAATTGATGGCAATGGTGTAATGGAGGTGTAAAAAAATGTTCAAATTCGAAAAAGAACAGAAGGTCTGGGACTTCAACGGCACTAAACTCGGTGGACAACCCGGGGAGTACCCGACCGTTCTTGCAGCCTCAATCTTCTACAACAAACATGAGGCTGTGCTGGACGACAAGACAGGAAAGATTAACAAGCCGATGGCTGAGGCACTCTGGAACCGCTGTCAGACACTCTCTGACGCAACCGGTATTCCGCATATGATCCAGATCCTTGCTGAATACCCGGAGGCGTTCGAAAGCTACATCAGCTGGTTCGACAGTATCGACAACAAGACTGCATTCCTGATGGACTCATCTGTGCCAAAGGCACTTGCCCATGCATGCAAGTACGTGACTGATGTCGGGCTCGCACACCGTGCGATCTACAACTCGATCAACGGTTCTATTGCACAGGAGAACATTGACGCGTTGAAGAACAGTGATGTGGATGCTGCGATTGTCCTCGCATTCAACCCGGCAGACCCGTCCGTCGCCGGCCGTGAGAAAGTGCTCGTGGAAGGCGGCGTCGCAGGCCAGAAGATGGGCATGATCCCAATCTCAGAAGAGTGCGGAATCACCCGCCCGATCCTTGATACGGCAGCAACCCCGCTCGGTCTTGGTTCCGGTAGTGCATACCGTGAGATTCTTGCCTGTAAGGCAATCCACGGTTTCCCGACCGGTGGTGCATACCACAACATGACCGTTGCCTGGACATGGCTCCGCCGCTGGAAGGGCACGCACAAGACCCCGTCATTACTGGCAGAGGGTTACAAGGGCAACGATGTGCTGCTCGAGCAGATGTCCAAACACTACCTTGGCGGTATCGAGGGCATCAAGCAGGCTGCATGGTCTGCTCCTGATATCGGCTGCAACATGATCGCAAGCACGCTCGGTGCTAACCTGATTATGTACGGTCCGATCGAGAACGTAGAAGCAATGATCACGGCACAGGCATACACGGATATCGCTGTCCTTGAGGCAATGCGTCCCCTGGGTATCGATGTCAAGGCTGAAAACCACCCAATCTTTAAACTCATCTAATTTTTTTTTACTCCTCGTGACATATTTAAAAAAGAAGATTTTCTAAAAAAATTATATTTCTCCAAAGAGTCAAGAATTTGCCTATCAAACGCTAACGCACCAGAACCCGCATGGTCAATAAACTGAGTATTAGCACCACAAGCGGGGTACAATAAACTATAGATTCCCTTGCATATAATCAGGAGATCTACCTGTTTTTAAAAAATCTTGCATTTCTTTTGGGCTGGGAAAATCCCATCCCATGAAATACCGGGGGTTATTAACTGCACAGTAATTTGGATCAGGGCATGAGAGATATCCGGCAGTGGTTTCCATGGCAACCCAACGATCTGGTGTAACCTCGGCTATGACCCACGCGTGGTTTATATCTTCTATCGTCGAAACATTTTTTTGTAAATTACCCAGTACAATTTTAGCATTAATTCCCTGAGTCCCTACCATATCCCAGACATCTTCTGACATCTGAGCGCACCCAAACATTTCGGTTCCATTGTAGAAATGAGTTTTATTGTATTCTTCGACAATTCCCTTGACCGTCTCCATGTTTTTATCATACTGACTTTGGGGGGGACTTGTTCTTTGAGGGGGGCTTATACATTGTGGAGTGCTTATGCATCCAATACAAAAAATCAACGATAAGAAGGTAGTTAAAATAATGACAGGCAATAGTTGATTTTTCATAATTAAATGCACCGTGGGGGAAATTTTCTTTTGTTTTGCTAGATCGATGCTCCTCCTATTGATAGTATATAGTTATCTGATTAAAATTTTTAATGAGATTAAAACGTCTTTATCGCCAACCCACGCATATCCCCCCGATTTGCTTTGGGTTAAACCGCCAGAACATAGGTGCAAAGCCCCGCGCCCATGCCAACCGATGCGCATCACTGTGTTCAAAATGCATTAATCAACCGCAGACGCACCAGAATCTGTAACTGTTAATCTTGTTATGGTTCTTGATGTTGAACAGGAAAAGCGAGCCTTTGTCACAAATATGAATCTCAACCGGTCACGCACCAGGCAATTGGCCAAATTGTATTCGAAGAGATGGGGAATTGAGACAGCCTATAGGGTGAAGAAGGATTTCAAGCCGAAAACAACGTCGAAGAATTACGTCATCCGTTTATTCTACTTCCTATTCTCGGTCTGTCTCTATAATCTTTGGGAACTGGTAAATGTAGTTCTGGCTTTGGTGGAGCGGATTGATTCCGAGACCCCGGTTATCGCGGCAAAATTGTTCGGGACGATATTATTCCGTGCTTTTGGATTGGTCAAAAGTAATATTACTAATTGTCGCTCGTTAGGTTAATTCCCGAATATTTAGTAGTTCCAACTGAGTTGCGGGGAAATCTGTGCAAGAGCTTTTTAGGATATGTAATATTGTCTCCCTGTTACACTCTATAGATTGTCGTTCTATTGTTACATATTTCGGTGAGTGCTTGCCATTACTCCAATAATATGCATCAACAATTATTTCAGCATCTTCTCTGTGAATTCCATTCCCAGTAATAAGGTCCCGCAAATATGGCTGTTCTACCGATGAAGAGAGTGTTACAAGTCCTATTGCTTTTTCTATTAAAATTTTATAATTTCTTAAGTACGCACGTAAAAAAACGAGAATGTTGGGTTGTAATGCTAAATATTGAAGAAGAGAGTGTAAGTGACGATTGTCATTTTCGTTAGGATGAATGTCATATTTTAGTAAGAGAGAGTCAAGCATAGTTGGTAACGTCTCTAAAGTACCGCGATTTTCAAAGTATTCGAGAAGTAATGGATATACTTTCATTCTTTTGTTTTTAACATGATTAACTTCATAAATTACTCTGTTGCTCGAATGGTTCGAATAACGCCCACTTTCAAAAACAATCCCACTCATAAAGTTATTCGCGGATTCGAATGATATTGCATATGATTGAAACACACAGGAATCCAAAAAAAGATTTGGGATTTTTATTACCCCCGCTGAATAATGTTTCCGACCTCAATAATAGTCTTCTTAGTTTCGTCGTTAAGCGGAAACATTTGATTAAAATCGTTTTTTGTAAGATATAACTCCAGTTCTTTAGTTCTTGTTCGAATTTTCAATAATGTCTCGTTTTACTTCACTTAAATCTTCTAAATCTCTGCGATATTGTTCAATTATCTCTTCTTTTCTGGGCCCTTTGACAGTCTCAATTGCGATTATTTTCGCAAATGGTTTCCAGACAGTATCCCGAAATATCTCCTGTTGTTCACTCAAATATTCGAGATCTGATGAAATAAACGAATTATCTCGAATTTTTAATGAACTTTTTAATATAGCATCCTCTACTGTGTCTGTGAATTCTATCAGAATTTCGAAAAACGGTATAAAATCCTCTATTTGAAGTATT
Organism: uncultured Methanoregulaceae archaeon; assembly: GCA_963805035.1. Classification (GTDB taxonomy): domain Archaea; phylum Halobacteriota; class Methanomicrobia; order Methanomicrobiales; family Methanospirillaceae; genus Methanoregula. Next base: position 29,526 of record CAWDSU010000013.1, read on the forward strand.
GATTTGTGAAGATTTGTTGTGACTTCGTTACAATTGTCAATTACAAATTTGGATCTGATATAAAAATCATTGTCAAATCGTGCTAAAAATGCCAAATATTCAAGAGAGGCTTGATAGCATAAAGAAAATTTCCTTGGTGCTTTTTCACGATAGAGCCATCTTCTATAATTCCAAGAATCTGTCATTACGATGTTTGTGTCATTGATAACCGATTTGATACATCTAATAAATTCAGAATACACCTCAATGTTGTTTCGAATCAGTTGCGAGATATCGAATATTCCTCCATCATTAAGACTGACATTTTCAGGATTGTTAAAGAGATAACGACCAAAATCTAATCGAACAATCTCTCTTTGATGAATATTGTTACCTAGCATATACCAGCTTCTGGTAATAGGCAAATCTTCCCGCTCTGAAACATCATACATTATTTTGTGCATTTTTAGACTCGAAAGATATTGAATATTGTAATTATTATTCCAAACATCTAATAGGGCATATTCTAATAAAAGAATCAACTCAGTCTCATCTAAAGAAGAGAAATTGGGCATTGCCTTATAGGATATGTTTTTTATAATATTATATATTGTTTCCTTAATTTTATCGAGATATCCCAAAACACTCACCCACTTCTTTTACTTTCGGAACTACTGGTATCTGGCTCATGAGAGGGGATAAACTGCCGGGGAGTATATTTATTGCGGGGCCGGAAAGGGAACGATGCCTCCTCATCGGAATACACGGGAGACGATTCATCATGGCCATGGAAAAAAGCCTTAACCCTTTACAGATAGCCGTCCGATATACAGACCACGTTTTGTCAACACCGGGAAACCGGGAAGCGCCTCCGCGCCCCTGCTGCATCACCGGACCCTGACACTTGTACATCTGACACGCCCGTACCGTCAGCAGATGAGATCATTTGCGCGGTTGTGCGGATTCAGCATGGATATATAAGGTTTGAAAAAACGCCATTTAATCCGGGGGATCAACCCCGAGGATACCTGGAATTTGAAAAAAAAGGAAAAGAGGAGATTGTAAGGTTCTTCCCACAGTCCTCGTCAGACATCGAGTGCATCGAATCCCTGTTTTAACACCTTCCCGAACTGGACTCTGATCTTCGGGTCCTGATTACAGACAGGACATTTATAATCATCAGGAAGATCCTCGAACTTTGTACCGGGCTTTATGCCATTGTGGGGTTCACCGCGTTTCTCGTCATATACGTACCCGCAGATCACACAGATGTACCGGGTGGGCACCCACTCGTCAAAACCCCATTTGCCGATCTTGCCCTTCCCCTGGTACCCGCAGACCGGGCAGACGTAGTCTTCGGGGAGGTCCTCAAAGGCTGTTCCCGCCGGAATACCGTGGTGAGGTTCCCCGCGGAGCGGCGAGTAGATATACCCGCAGAGCCGGCACTTGTACCGCTTCAGTTTGTAGGCAGGGATCTTCTTTGCCGGGGATTTTTTCATGGTCTTTTTCCCGACGGCCTTTCCTTTCACGGAGGATTCGGCCTTCCCTTTTTTTATCCCCGCGGTTTTCTGCGCGGCTGCTCTTTTCAACGGTACCGGGGACGCTGCCGGGCGCACAACCCGCTTCCCCCCCCTGGTTCCGGAAGATCCGGAAACTTTCTTTCTTACTGGCATGGGTACTCTCCGAACCGGGCGGTCCGGGCTGATTGTTGTACCCGGCACACGTCCGCTCTAACGGATGATAGCCGTTACCGGATATTATATATTATGAATGATGCAACCAAATCGGCGGGCGATACTGATTTACCCCATCCCCTGCATAAACCGGTAATCACGGACACACCCCCGGTACTGCAACCCGGACAAGGACCCGCACCATGGCAGAAACCTCCTCCTACCGTCGATCTCTTGGGCTTTTTGAGCTGGTGAGCCTCGGGGTCGGGGGGACGATCGGTTCCGGCATCTTTGTCGTCCCGGGCATCGCTGCACGGCTTACCGGGGTCTGGTCGCTCTGCGCATGGCTGATCGTCGCCGTCTCCGCGTCCTGTGTCCTGTACTCCCTTGCCTCGGTATCTGCCCGGTTTACGGACTCGGGAAGTTTTTATTCCCTTTTTGAGTCCGTCTTTGGCAGGAAGGCGGCAGTGCCGCTGATCGTCCTGTACCTCATTTCATCCATTTTCGGGATCTCAACCATTGCCGCCGGGATCGGGCAGTACATCGGCTACTTCGGGCTCGCCCAGGTTCTTGTCATCGAGATCGGGGTAATCGCCGGGTTCTGCGGTATCAACATCATCGGCATCGCCCTTGCAGGAAAGACCGAAACCATCCTCACCCTTATCAAGATCGTCCCGCTGGTCCTGATTGCACTCCTCCTTCTCCCGTTTGTCAGGCCGGAGAACCTCGTTCCTGCCGCCCCGCTGACCGCAGCCGGCCTGTTTGCGACCGTTATTATCGTATACTGGCCGTTTACCGGTTTTGAGATCAGCGCCATCCCTGTAGAAGAGACCACAGATCCCCGGATGATCAGAAAATCCCTGCTCTGCGTCATGGCAATCGTTGTCTCGGTCTATCTTCTTCTCAACATCGCGCTGATGGGGAGCGTGGGCGTTACCGTACTCGCAGCATCTCCTGCGCCGGTTGCATCCGCTGCCGCACTTATACTGGCAGACGCCGGGCCGGTGGTTGCCTGTATCGGCATCGTTGCCATGCTCTCGGCGATCAATGCATATATTGTCGGGACTTCAAGGATTCTCCAGAACCTCTCGGCACGGTTTGGCATCCCCCGGCTCCGGGATCTGGGTGGCCGGGGCACACCGGTCTCTGCACTGGTCGCCGGGTGCGGTATTGCCGCTGGGCTCCTGCTCTTCTCCAATCACTTTGACCAGCTGGCAAGCATCTCCGTGATCACGACCCTTATCCCCTACCTGTTCTTCTGCATCGCCTCATGGATCCTCATCAGGGAGACGCGGATGCGGGTGGTATCTGCTGTCGGAGCATTTTCCACGTTCGCCATCCTTGTTCTCTATTTCCTTGTCTGAGGATTTCCCCCTGCCCGTACCCCGATAAAAATCCTGTAAATTTATCCGTCAGAACCGCACATGATCTGAAGTACAGGTATGGCAGACCTCGTTTCAGGTATAATCTATGCGTTTGCGGCGCTCTTTGTAATCCTCGATCCGATCTTATCGGTGCCGATCTTTGCGGGCATGACAAAAGGGCAGTCATCCCGGGAGATCCACAAGCAGGCATTCATTGCGGTCGCGGTCGCCGGCGTGCTGATGTACATATTCCTCATCTTCAATACCGCCATTTTTGAGATCCTCGGCCTGACGCTCTCTACCTTCCAGATCGCCGGCGGGATCCTGTTGTTCCTGCTGGGCCTGGAGATGGCACTGGGCATCGAGCTCTGCAAGTCCAAAGATCACTCCCCGACAGCAGCCGGTGTGGTGATAGGGACTCCACTCCTCTGCGGTCCCGGTGCGATCACGACCGTGATGCTCCTGTCAAAGGACTACGGCATCCTCATCCCGTTTGTCGCGATCACCCTCTGCCTTGCAGCAACCTGGGTAATCCTGTATTTTTCAGCGGGTATCCAGAGGATTCTTGGTACGGTTGTCACGGATATCATGGGAAAAGTGCTGGGTATGCTGGTCGCAGCCATCGCGGTAAAGATCATCTTCTCCGGGATTATGGGGACACTGGGCCTGCCACTTCCCGTCTGAACCGGAGATCCATTTTTCGTTTTTTATCCGCTATGATAAAAAAGCGGCAGCACAGCATCCCCGCCTCCTGAAAAACGGTTCTTCCCGGACTCATGCATGTGCAGGTGCTTCCCGCAACCCGCCCGGTACGCATGATCCGGTATCCCCAACCGGCAGGATCGATTCGGAAGATTGAATTGAGAGACAAAGGCTCATGAGAAGCCATCAGAAAAAATATTTTAATGTTCTTTGGGGTTTTGGCAACTACAACCTCCGCCCCCGCACACCTGATGCATCCCCGTGGAGCGATAAACCGAAAAAGGTAATACGGGCATCATCGCAAAAGCGCGGGGACGGTTCGGGAGAACCGGTACTATCCCATCCATCAACATGTGCTTTGCAATTTGTACAATTATGATGACATCAGCAAACGTCCTGCCATAAGTAAAATAAATATCCCGATCAAAAAAACAACCAGTTCAAGCCCAAAGTCAACAATTATGGCCTGTCTGGATTTTGGGTTGTCACCAATCTGTCTCCAGTGTTCCAATTTGTTAGCCACTAAGGATGCGGTAAACCCACCGCAAAGACCTAACGATGCTCCTATAAATAACAATCCGAGTTCTGTTGACGTAATGGGCATGAACAATAGATATGAAACGGGGGAGAAATAATTTACTGTTGGATTTAACCACTTTTATTCGAACCAAGGTTAAATGTGAAACGCGGAGCGTTCCGGCCAACCCTTTTATTTTTTGTATAATCAAAGGTCAGCCAGATAAGAATCATCTTCTTGACATAATTCACAGTCAATTGCGTAGTATTATAAAAAACCAAAGGCCTCCACAGAGACGGGAAAAACGGAGGTGATTATGGGCGCCCGGCTCACCTTTTAAGCGACCAGACCTCGACCATATGGTGCGGGTGGTACCGCATTTTTGCTTCACGGAGCCCGGCGACGCCGAGATCGCTCTCCCGGTTGATATACGTCACTTCGCCTGCCAGAAGAGCGGCTGTCTCGGCGTTAATCGCCTTGTAGATCCCTTCGCAGTCCGGCAGCCCCTTCTCGAAATGGACAAGCGCCGTATCCTCGTTGAGGCGCTCGAAGAGGGAGATTGCAGAGACCTGCGAATTAACCCGGATCAGAAGGCCCCGCAGGGGGAGTTCGGTGAAATGCTCGATTGCAAAAAAGACCGCCTCCTTCTCGTGGGCGAGCACGAAGTCGTTTTCGCACCCCTTCCACTCGCACCACTTCACCAGGAATTCCATCACTTCCTGCCGGTTGCCGGCCGTGATCGGCTCGACCGTGTGCCCGCAGTTCTTCCGGAATTTGTTGATCTGGCTGCGGATCTTGAGGTAATTCTTTCCCGGAAGCTCTGCAAGATCGGAGGCACGGTACACGTACTCGAAGTGGTTCCGGTCCGGGATGAGGGTGAGGGAGGGATCAAGCTCCTTCATCCACTGCACCGTCTGCGGATCGATAAGGACGATGGGGGTATCGTCACCTATCTCCATCGCAAAGCGGATGAGGTCTTTCATGAGCGCGGGGTCGCGGGGGCCGATGGGGGGCCGGAACCGGGTCACCCCGGCGATGGTACTCGCGAGGATGACGTTCCCGTTTACGTGCGCGTAACGGTACTGGGCAATCTGGTTCCAGCAGACCATATTGGTGAACGTATTGTCGCTGTGGGTCTGGGGATACAACGTGTAGTGGTGCTCGAAAAAAGCCCGGTCGGCAAGCGTAACCGGCCTGAAATCCTCCTGCTCAAGCATCAGGCATCACCCCGGTAAATCAGGGGGATGTGTCCCTCCATCCGGACAAATCCAAGGGAGTGATAGAACTGCTCCGAGTCAGGTTCGGCAACAAGGGCGATCCAGGAGATCCCTGCTCCCCGGCACAGGTTAACGAGAAGGGAAACCATCGCAGTCCCCAGTTCCCGCCGCCGGTACTCGGGATATACGAAGAGATCCTGGATATACGCATCCGATACCCCGTCCGAGATCGCGCGCCCCATCCCGACGGCACGGCCACTTTTTGTATCGGACGCGACCACGAAGGCAAAACTGCCGCGGATAAGCCGGGGAATCTCGGCAGGATCGTACTCGTCCTTCCACCAGCCGCCGGCCCGGTACAATGACACGATCTCCTCCGTATCCCAGGAACGGACGAGTGCAATGCTGATACCATCCGCACTCATCGCGCACAGCCCCCCGGGTAAAAATACGATAAAAGAGAAGAGAACAATTTTTTCTGCAGGTACCGGGCGATTGCTGTCATTACGAAACCAGTTATGCTGACTTCCCGCGAACGGCCTGCAACTGCCCGACAGCGGTATCGACAATCACCCCGAGATCCCCGATCCCCCAGTGCTCCGAGTTGAGGATAAGATGGTAGATGGAGAGATCGCTGATATCTATGTCGTAGTACTGGCGGTACCGCACCGCTTCGCAGTGCTCGCGTTCGAGCGTGATCATCTTTGCGGTCTCAATATCGGCAATCTGGTCGCGGAAAACGATCCGTTCAAGCCGGCAGCCGATGGAGGCAAAGAGCCAGATCCTGAGATCGGCCTTCTCTACCATCCAGCCCGAGAGCCTGCCCTCGACAATGATATTGTCTTTTTTCTCCGCAATCTCTTTTTGCCGGGCATCGATCATCTTGTCAAAGGCCGGGTCCTTCTCGGCAAGCCGGCCGAATTCGGCAAGTTCCATATGGTGCTCTTTCGCACATTCCCGGAACACCTCGCCGGCCGAGATCATCGTAAACCCGTGGTGCTCTGCGAGATACCGTGAGAGCGAGGTCGTCCCGCTGCCGGGAAGCCCGCTCACGGTGATCCGCATCAGATTCCCCCGATGTTGAGGGCCTTTCTTATCACCTGGCTGATCGTGATCGAACAGATCATGTACCAGATGATCCATGCGGGAATGACCCAGATCACGGGCGCCGTCAGGCTGATCGTCCCGAAGTACGGGAGGGTGATCGTATTGTGGATCTGGCTGAGCCGGTACAACAGCCAGAAGAAGATCGGGACGGTAAGGACCAGGATGTACGCCATCGGCTTGAACTGCTGCTGGGAGAGCTCGAGCTGTTCGCGCATCATGCGGTCTTTTTTTGTGTCCAGTTTCTTGATCCTTTTTTCATCCTGGGACAACATGGCTTCCCGGTACTCTTTCTGGAAATCCTTCATCCGGTCCTGTACTTCAGTCATCCGCTCGTAATCGATCGTATACTTCTGGATAATAGAGGAATACAGGCCGGTGGCTGCCGAGAGCATTACGATCAGGATGAAGAACGGTATCCCGAACCCTTCAACCAGCGGGGCAAGGACCGTATCGATCGCATGCCCAACACCAACCCGCAGCCATTGAACACTGTAGGAGAACATCATCGCGAACATGAAGAGCAGCGCGACGTATAATCCGTACTTTTCCCAGAATTTCCCAAAGTCCATGTAGTCACTCACCTTAAAATAGGATTACCTGAGGACGTCCGCCATCTCCACAGCGGCAAGATCCAGCAGATGATCGGCGTTGGTGATGATCCTGATAGTACACCCGGTTACCATGGCATATGCGGCGGCGATAGACCGGTTGAACTGCTGGTGCTCGGCAATTGCACGCGCACCTTCCTTGTCCCGGCTTCTCGTCTCGTCGGTCAGGCGCCGCATGAGGATCTGGTCGTTATCTGTTTCAACGAGAATGATAATATCGGGCATGATCTCGCGGAGCACCCATTCGGGAAGTCCCGGCAAATAGCCTGTGGGGGTTTTCACCGATGCATGCGTGTCGATCATGACGTTGCCGGGGATCTTTGCAATCGCCTGAGCCGCACGCTGCTGGAGCCGCTTCTGATCGGCCCGGCCGAGCGTCCGCATCTGGTCGCGGTTTTCCACGAGCCCCTCGCTTTTAGCCACTTCGAACATGAAGGAGCCAAAATTGATGGGCTGGTATTCCACCCCTTCGCTTTTGAGTTTCGCTAACGCCCCGTTGATAACCGTGGTCTTACCGACACCCGGCACACCCGTGATAATGACCTTTTTTCCTGCCATTCCCGTTCCCTTCATCAATCATTCTTTGCCAAAGAATGTCCGCATGAACGGATACATCTCCATGATCTGCTGGCTCGCTATCTCTTCGTACAGCCTATACGTGATACTCACGGTCAGTAACAACCCCGTACCGCTGACAGCCCCGATGACACCGAAGAGGTTCGCGACCACACTGAGGATACCGATGAACACCCCGCCGATGATCGTGACACGGGGGATGTACCGGTCCAGGTATTTCTCCAGCACCTGGGGATTTCTCCGGTATCCCGGGATCGACATCCCGGACATCTGGATCTGCCGCGCCACATCCTTTGAATCCAGACCTGCGGTCTTGATCCAGAAGAGTGCGAAGATGGCCCCACCGACCACCATGAAGGTGATATCAATACTCATCCGGAGGAGAACTTCCCAAGGTGCATGCCCGAGATCGGTCGCCCACCACATCCAGTCGGTCGGGCCGCTGATGGGCGCAAGGAAGTACATCAGGCCGGACTGGGGAGTCTGGCCGTTGAATTTACCCAGGATGGTGATGCCCACGTTCGAAAGGAACATCCCCACCATCTGGATGTTGGCCTGGAGCACCCTTACGAGGATCATCGGCAGGACACTGGCGTAGATCAGTTTGACCGGGAAGCGTGCCCGTGCCCCCCTCACCTGGGCATGGGCAAGGGGGATCTCGATGCGGGTGGATTCCACATAAACGATGATCAGGAAGATGATGATGGTTGTTGCAAAGGCAAGGAGATTCGTTCCGAAGTACTGGATGAAATTTGCACCGTCGAGCACGACCGCGAACAGGCGCGGGAAGAACCCGACCGGGTAGGGATCGCTGACTGCGGTCCAGTTGATAAACCCGTTCACGAGCGCCTGAGAAATACCGGCGATGATGAAGAGTCCGACACCGGAGCCGATACCCCACTTGGTGACTACTTCATCCATTAAAAAGACAAGAACGCCGCCGATACAAATCTGGACAAAGATCAACAGCGAGACGGCGAATAGGTTGCCACCGAAGAACTGTGCTGCGATGGTGGGATCGGGCTGCATGAACCCGCCGATGAGGTTGGGCGCTGCCTCGACCACGATCATAACGAGAATGAGGATCTTCTGGAGACCCATGTACATGACCTGTCCTCGGGTCTCGCTCGTATCAATATGGAGGATATCGGCACCTTTCAGGAGCTGGAGCACGATGGATGCGGTGACGATAGGCCCGATACCAAGGTGCACGATCGAACCGCTTGCACCGGCGAGCAGGGCGCGCCAGTACATGAACACATCCTGTGAACTGGATGCAAGCCCGAATACCGGGATGTTCGTGAGCGCGAAATACAGAATTAAAATTCCCAGTGTCCACATCAGTTTGTTCTTGAAGTGGACATGCCCCTCCGGGCTCTTGACTGCGGGCATCGCAGCAAGAATGGGTTCCATTCGATCCAGCAGGTCTCCCATTGTTTCACCAAAAAATCAGGTGGGTCAGACGACCTGCGCCTTTCCACCAGTCTTCTCGATCTTTGCCTTTGCCTGTTCCGAGAACGCCGCTGCGGAGATGTTGAGTTTCTTTGTGACTTTGCCGCTGCCCAGCACCTTCTCGATGCCGATATCGGCGGCGTTCAGGACAACTGCATCTCCTTCCTGTTTCGCGATTCCTTGGGCAAGGAGCGAAGGTACGATCTGATCGATAATCCCGACATCCATTGACGAGACACTAACGGCAGGATTATGGAAGAAGCCGTTCTTACCAAAGACCGGCCCCCCCATCTCCATGTACCACTTGACAAAGTGGTGGGCGTTGATGCCTGCCCGGCCCCTTCCGCCACGGTTACCTGCACCCCGGCGGTTCTTGTGGGTACCTCCGCCGCACGTCCGCGATCCGCGGTATTTTGAACGTTTGTTGGTTGGCATCTCTTCACCTCATCTTATAGAGGAGAGTATTGATCTCCTGCCCATAATAGCCAAGCGCTCCACCCTGTACGAATGTACGCTTGGTGGTCTTGTAACCTTTTCGCGGCGGGTGGAGCCGTAGGACCGGCTTGAGGCCCGGGATGTCGCGGAGCCTGGACTCTCCTTTTGCCAGTGCCTGTGCAAACTCGATGATGTTGCTATAGGTCGAGTTTGACTTGATGTAATCGTCAGTGAGAGGATCATCACCGACGACACGTCCACGGGTCTTGAGGAGGGTCTCAAGCGTGACTGCATCAACTTCGCCGTAGGCAACGTAATCCTTGACCTTGCGGATCATCCCGAGGTTCTCTGGAGTGTCTGCCACGAACACGCAGTGGTTGATGTGGTGCAGACGGAGCATCTTTAACGTGTCTTTAATATCCTTGCGTGTATTGACCACGCCGCGGACCTGCACGACTGCGTACATTTACTCCGACCCCCCGGTGCGGATCATGTTGGTCTCTTTTAACGCGTTGAACGTCGCCTTTGCAAAGTTGATCGTCGTGCGGGTCTGTCCGCGCGCAAAGGTCCACGCATCCTTGATTCCGGCGAGTTCGAGCACTTTCTTGCTGATATCACCGGTGACAAGGCCGATACCCTGCGGTGCGGGTTTGAGAGTGACCCGGACACTGCCGGCCGCTCCCTCAACCTGCATTGGGATGGAATGCGTAACATCGCACCCGCATTCCCAGCTGCCGCACCCGCGGCGCACCTTGACCAGGTTCATCTTCGCTTTCGTGATCGCCTTCTTGATAGCGTCACCAACCTGAACATCTTTTCCCTGGCCAAAGCCGATGTACCCGTTCCGGTTACCGACAATGACGACGGCACGGAACTGGACACGGCGGCCAGAGTCGGTCATTCTCTGCATCATGGCGATGTCGAGGACCTCATCTTCGAGGTCCGGGAGGAACATATCCACGATCTCGGGTTCCTTGATTGGTCTGCCGCTCTCAAGGACCTGATCGATACTCTTGATCTCCCCTGATGCAACAAGCTTGCCAAGACCGGTGACCGGGCGCCATTCTGCCCTTTCATATGCCATTTACACCAGCTCCTTCTTTATGGCGGCTGCCACCTGCTCGACATTCTTGACAATATCGCCGGCCTTCTTGTTGTAGGCAGCGATGTGCTCCCCCTTGAGTCGTTCCTCTGAGGGGATGATACTCTCACCGTATGGGATCTCGAGACCCGCATCGACTGCGCCCTTGAGTGCAGCAAAGACCCGTGCTCCCGGGGTTGCCCGGGCAAGGCCGATATCGAGAATCGCACGGTCCTGCCCTGCCTTCTTTGCCTTTGCAGCAAAGAGCAGTCCTGTCAGGTACGCTGCGGGCGTATTTGCTGTTGCCCCGGTGTACCCGTATTTTTCGAGCTCGGCAGAGTTGGCCGATACGAGCGTTTTGTCCCCGTCCATCTCGGCAATGACCAGCTGGACGATGATATGCCGGTTGGACCTGCGCACGACCATGCGGGGTGCATCGGCAACAACGAGCTTGGTTCTCTGGTAATAATCGGTCCTGCCTTCTCTCCGCCTTCGGAAAGCGACTAAATACCGTGGTCCGGTCGCCATGTTACTTCATCCTCCCGGCAATGATCTCCATCTGTGCTTTCATGTGTGCGACACTCCGGAACTGCCCGCCGGCTGCCTTGCGGTAGATAACCCGGTAGAGGTGCCGGTCAATGGTACCAGCCTCGCGGAGTGCGACGAGCGCCTTCCTGATTGCACGGATCTTCTGGATCCATGCCCGCTTGCTGGGCGTCCGTGCGCCAAGGGCGCCTTTCCGTTTCCCGACACCCTTGCGGTGACCATACGCCCGCTGCGCAGTGCGCACGCGTGCCCGGCCGCGGCTCACGCCTTTCTTCTGGTGCGCCTTGATCGCACCATCGGTGATGAGCCCGCGCAGGTCCTCGCGGGAGATAGCGTTCTCGATGTCAGAGAGGCGCTCGGGATCGAACCAGACGCGGTTGACACCGCATTTCAGGATCGATGCTGCAACGCGTCTCTGGCTGGCGACATCACTCATTCTTCTTCACCCCGGATGAGGATTTCTTCTTTGGTGTGGCCTTCTCTGCCGGGGATTTCTTGGTGGCTGCGGCCGGCTTCTTTTCGGTCTTTGCCGGTGCAGATTTCCTGGCAGGTGCCTTTACCGCTTCCTTTGTCTTGGGCTTTGCGGCTTTCTCTTCCTTCTTTTCAGTCTCCTTTGCTGCTGGCTTGGACTTTGAGGTGGCGGTCTTCACCGGCTTTTTCTCTTCAGTGCCTTTCTTCCTGGTATTTTCTGCCTTGGAAGCAATCTTCTTCGCCGGCGCCTCCTTTTTTGCCTCCTTTGTGTCCTTCTTTGTCTTTGCCGCATCCTTTGTCGGCTCGGCCGGCTTCTCTTCTTCAACGCGTTCTTTGATTACACGGGCGTTAAGGATCTTGAAGCCTGACGCGGCGGCCTTCTCCTGGAGACCTTTACGCTTGCGTGCCCCGACGCCGGCTGATATCCGGATCGCCTGGGTCTTCGCGTCAACATTTTCGAGATCTTTTTCCGTGAACACCAGCACTTCAAAGAACCCGCTGGGGTGCATGCCGCGCACCGCAACGGGGCTGCCGAAGCCGGGCTTGGGGAGGTTGCCCTTCGCCTTCTTCTGCTCCCGCTGTTTGTTGTGCTGTCCGCGGGGCTTTCTCCATGAATCGGAGAGCTGTCTCTTCTTGCCAAACCCGTCGCGCTTGAAGACGGCACCCTTCTCTGTGCGCACACGGATCAGTCGCTTGGTTTCAGTTGTCATTGCTGCTTTCAGCCCCTCTGTACCATGTATATGCCGTCCTGGAAGACCCGGGGGTCCCGGTAACGGATATGGGTTGCATGCTCGATATTTGCCGCAGTATTCCCGACCAGTTCTCTATCGATGCCGGTCAGCACGACCTCGTCGTTTGCCACCTTTGCGGTGACACCGTCTGCAATGTCGGCGTACCGGGCTTTCTTCTCGCCCAGGAAATTGGCAATCTCAAGCCGCTTTCCCTGCAGTTTAAGCTGGATCGGGAAGTGGCTGTAGACGACCTTCATCCGGTACTCGAATCCTTCGGTGACACCCCGGCACATGTTCTTTGCATGTGCCTCAAACGTCCCGACCATCGCGGTGATCTCCTTGCGGTTGGATTCGGTTGCGATGACGATCTCCTTGCCGTCGCTCGCTACCGTCACTTGGGGGAACCGGACGCTGCGCACCAGCTGGCCCTTGGGCCCTGTCACGGAGAGTTGCGTCCCCTCAAGAGTTACCTTGACACCTGCGGGAATACTGACTTTTCTTACGCTTGCCATAATTCGCACCCTCTAGTAGACATACCCGAGCAGTTCGCCGCCGATGCCTTCCTTGCGTGCCTGCACATGCGACATGACGCCGTGCGAGGTGGAAAGGATCATGAGCCCGAAGTTCTTCCCGGGCAGGTACTGCTTCTCCCAGTATTCCATCTCATCCAGCTGGACCGAAAAACGCGGGCAGATAGCGCCGCATTTGTTAATCCTGCCGGTGAGATGCACCTTGAGCTGGCCGCCGCGGCCATCCTCAATAAACTCGAAACCGGCAATGTAGCCGGCGTCCTGCATGATGCCCAGCATTGCACCGAGGAGCTTGCTTGCGGGTTCGATGATAACCTCGGACTTGCCGGTGTCACCTGCGTTCTTTAACGCACTCATCCCGTCTGCAATAGTATTTAATCGTGTCATAATGCAGTCACTCCTCAGTTCATCTTCTTGAAGCCCATTTTCTGTGCCCATTCACGGAAACACTGCCGGCAGAACATGATGTGGTACCGGCGGACAAGCCCCTGCTTGCGCCCGCACATCTTGCACTCGTTTGCACCGCGACCGTAGATCTTCTTCCTTTCGCCACCCATTTAGCGCACCTCCACCGAGTATTCTTTCTTGAGGAACGCAATTGCATCCTCTTTTTTCACGCGCTGTTTTTCGGGAAGCTTCTTCTGCCGCATTCTCCGGCGGGTAATCCTGATGCCGTTCCGTTCGAGCACGACGTTAACATCCATCCCGAAAATCCCGATCTGCGGATCGTAAGACATCCCGGGAAAATCCGTGTGCTCTTCAATGCCAAACGAGAAGTTCCCGCTCTTGTCAAACTGGCTCTCGAAGATCGTCTTGTTCACGATGGTTAAGGCAGTGTTGATAAAGTCCTGTGCCGGTTTTCCCCGGAGCGTGACCTTGCACCCGATCGGGGCGCCTTTCCTTATGGAGAACGCCGGCTGCGTCATCTTGGCAACGCTGCGGATGGGCGTCTGCCGGGTGATCGTCTTCATGATATTCTCGGCCTTGACGAGTTTTTCACCACTCTCACCAACGCCCATATGGACGACGACCTTATCGATGTGGATATCTCGCATTGCGGTCACTGTTCAAGCCCCCAGCTTGCTTTTGAGGCAGTCTCTTTTCCGATCATGTAGACATAGGGCACGACGGTGTCGAACCGCTCCCTGGTCTTCTCGTCTTCAAGGATGACCTTGTTGGGGACACTGCCAGGAGTCTTGATGATCTCGACAATCCGTGCCACCTTGCCGGAGTGCCGGCCGCCGATGATCGTTGCCATGTTCCGGCAGCGAACGAATAGTGCTCAAGGATCCTGAACCGGTCCTCGGGTTTGAGGGAGATAACCACGGAGTCGTTTGACTTGTAGGAGTTATCTGCGACAATGTTGGCGCCGTACCGGAGATTTAACTGGACCTTGCCACCGGTAACTGTCGTCTTGTTCTCGATCTTGCAGAGCCTTTTCTGGGCCGATTCTGCATCGATCTCCACAGTCTTGTGCCGGCCTTTGAGATCCCGGAGCACCCGGTAATACTTACCGATTCGGGGAAGAGCAATGACATCGAAGATGCCGATGCCCATCTTGGGATCCCGGCAGGGCCTTCCGTTGATCACGACATCCTTCTGCTTGAGGATCTGCTTGACCTCCTTCATGGTGCGGGCAAGACCCTGCTGGTCCCGGAGCCAGACGGCTACCGGCATTGCATTTGCATTGTGCGGGCCGGGCGCCGTCTTTGCGACAAATTTCGTGGTCTTCTTGGTGATGTGCCATGAGTCGGGCGCGTTGAGCCTTTTCAGATGATCTGACATTATTCCTTCTCCCCGAGTTTTTCGACGCGGCGCTTGTCATCGAGCTTGAGCTTGGTGATCTCCACCTTGGATGCGTCGATGGGGCGCGGGACTTCAGTGCCGTCAACCTTGGTGGACGAGACACCGTGGACAATGATCTTCACGTTACGGGTGTCGATGCCGTCAACGAGTCCCTCTTCGCCAACATGGTCGCCACGGGTGACCTTGACCGTGTCGCCTTTGATAACGCGGATCGTCTTTTTTGCATATTCCTTCTTGAGTGCTGCCGAGAGCGGTGCGTTGAGGAACTTTGACTTCATGTGGGAAGGTGCGTTATACCGTGCTTTTCTCTGCTTGCGCGGCTGTGAACTTTCAATTCTTACCATGATTCACCTCACACAATGATCGTTGCCATGGAGCCGAGCTTCGGGTACCGCTCTGCCACTTCACGGGCGACCGGTCCCTTGATCTCGGTTCCTTTTGGCTCGTTCTTCTCATCCACGACAACAACAGCGTTGTCGTCAAAGGAGACGCGGATGCCATTGGGGCGGCGCATTTCCTTTTTCTGGCGGATGACAACCGCCCGGACGAGCTTTTACGCATGTCCGGGGTGCCCTTCTGGACACTGGCCGTGCAGATATCCCCCAGGCCCAGTTTAGGCTGGCGGCGCCTTACACCATGGTAGCCGAAGACAGAAATAATCTGAACTGTCCTGGCACCGGTATTATCGGCACATGCAAGCCTCGTTCCCGTCGCAAGAGCCCGTGGGATCTTGGACTGCTTTGCCTTCATGGCTGCTGCACCTCGACAACGACATATGTCGTGCTCTTCGACAACGGTCTGCACTCAGCAATCTTCACGAGATCCCCCACCTTTGCCTGAATGCAGGGCGGGTTGTGAGCGTGAAGTTTGGAGATGCGCTTCTCGTACCGGTTGAACTTCCGGACGTAGTGCAGGTAATCCCGGGCAACTACGACCGTTCCCATCATCTTGTCGCTCACGACTTTACCGGTGATCACCTGGCCGCGTACCGGTAAAGTGCCGTGAAACGGACAATTAACGTCCTTGCACTCCTGTTTGGGGGGCTGGACGTTCAATCCAATGTTTTGTGCCATTATGGTATCCTCTTTCTTTTATGCTCGCCTGAGCCTCTTTTCTGGAGCCAGTATCAGTGCGGACCCATTAATCTCAACAAGGGTGTTGTCAGGCAGAGAGAGCCGGAAAGTGCTCCCAAGTTTTGGGACCTTCTTAATTCCGGCCTGAGTCTGTATGGCAACTAGATTCCTTGTCTCATCGATGATGCGTCCGCTTACTCCCCGTTGGAACGGGTTTGCGGCCCCGGCTACCAGAACGTCAAGGCCGATCAGTTCGTGCCTCGTCACGTTCTGGCAGGAGATCATACGCGGCTCCTGCGGTTCTTCTCGGTCATCAGACGGGCAATGGTACGCCGGAGTTCCCGGATGTGCCCGGGGTTCTCGGTAGCGCCACCGGCACTGACCTTTCCGTAGTGCTGGACGAGCTCCATTCGGAGTTTGTCCATCTGTTCCTGGAGTTCGACATCAGTGAGCTGCCCGACATCGTGCGCCCGTAAGATTGCCATTTACCGCACCTCTTCATCGATATTATCATCAGGAAGGGCCGGCTCCTCGGCGTCAATGTCACCGATGGCGGTGACTGTGACCTTCGGTGCTGCCGGGTGCTTTTTTACCTGTTCGATGACGGCGAAGTGGTCGGGCATCTTTGCGTCCGCGGGCACGATCTTGACCTGCACACCGATAACACCGAGTTTCTTGATGGCGATCGCATAGCCTTTCTCTACGATGGTGTTGCTCGGTTCACCGCAATGCTTGATGTAGCCCTCGGTGAACTTCTGGGTTCGTGCACGTGCACCGGTTAACTTACCAGCGATCACGACCTCGCATCCGAGTGCACCGGAGTCCATGACCCGGCGCATGATACTTGAACCTGCCTTACGGAAGTACCAGCCGCGCTCGAGAGCGTTTGCCAGCCTCTCTGCCATGATCTGGGCGTTGAAGCTCGGGTTCTGAACCTGCTGTACCTCGATCTGTGGCGATTCGACACCGTAGTTCTGGGCAAGGTCCTGGGTCAGCTGGTGGACGAGCTTACCGCCTTTACCGATCACGATCCCCGGCTTCTCCGCAAAGATGGTGACCTGTGTCCCGAGGGGGGTGCGTGCGATGTCCATGCCGCCGAAACCGGCCCGCTTGAGCTCCTTGGTCAGGTATTTTTCGACCCGGGCCTTGCGGACCCCTTCTGAAATGAATTTTCTTTCAACGGCCATGTTATGCCACTTCCCGAACCACGATCTCGATATTCACGGTCTCGCGGACCTTAGGGGATGCACGGCCCATTGCCCGCGGGAAATAGGCTTTCTGGGCGCGCCCGCGGTTGGCCGAGACATGGATGATCTCCAGGTTCTCGGTGTCAAGCCCCGTGTATTCCGCATTTTTCTTGATCGATTCAAGGATCTTGATGTAGGCCTTGGAGGCCTTGACGGGGTACCGGCCCGCATCCCAGTTGCCGGGAAGGCCGCGCTTGTGGGCGACGTTCCGGTTGAAGTGCCGGAACGGGATTGCCTTCTTGAGCGCGACGACATCGGCAAGGTAGTCGAGCGCATCGTTGACGCGCTGGTGCCGGATAAAATCCGCGATCTCGATCGAGTGCTTGGGAGAGACGGAAAGCTCGTTTGCTTTGCCTCTGGCGATGTTATCGCCTTCAATCTTCTTTGAATATGCAATGCGTGCCATTTCCATCACTTCAGCGGTACGTACTTGCTGCCCCTCGTTGCACCGATACCGGCGGATCCGTGGGAGACCTTCTTTCTGGTGAGTGCAAATTCTCCAAGGTAGTGGAAGACGGACTCAGGCTGGAACTCGACTTTCGTGAATTCCTTGCCGTTGTAAATCTCGATGCTCTTTCCAATCATCTCGGGCATGACGATCATGTCACGCACATGGGTCCTGACTTTCTCGTCACCGCCCCGGATCTTTGCAAGCAACGTCTCTTCGCCGCGGTTGAGGCCGCGGATGAATTTGCGCCGTGCACGGGCTGGCATCAGGGGAATGAGTTCGCTTAACCCCATCGCTTTGAGCTCGTCGATCTTGTACCCGCGATAGGTGAACTCCTCACGTCGTCTGGGCATTCTCTTCTGTGTCTTTTTGGGTGCTGCCATACCGTTCACTTCCTGCTCTTACCTGTCTGGCGTGCTGCTACAGACCCCACAGTCCTGCCGGGGGAAGTACCCCGGGCAATGGTTTTCGGTCGACCCGTGTGCTGGTGACCACCGCCACCGAACGGGTGGTCGATGACGTTCATTGCGACACCACGGACACGTGGCCAGTTGGAGGCGGTGTTTGCCATCTTGTGGTACTTGTTACCGGCCTTGACAAACGGCTTCTCAACACGCCCGCCACCGGCGACAACGCCAATGGTGGCGCGGCAGCGTGCATTGAACCACTTGGTCTTGCCGCTGGGCATCCTGACACCGACACGTTCGTCAATCTTGTCGACAACAACGGCCTGAACTCCGCTTGAGCGGACAAACTTGCCGCCATCGTTCGGGCGTGACTCGATGTTGCAGATGTAGGACCCTGTCGGGATGCTCTGGAGCGGGAGCGTGTTCCCGTTCTTGACCTCGACATCGGTCCCCCAGGATACGATCTCGCCGATACCGATACCCTCGGTTACCAGCATGTAGATCTTTGATTTATCTTCGAGCTGCACAAGGGCAATCGGAGCGTTTCTCGCCGGATCGTGTTCAATATCGATGATCGAACCGGTGATCTTTGTCGTGCCGTCCCCGACATGCTTCAGTTCAGCCTTGTACCGGTGGGATGGGGCGCGATAGGTCGGGCCTCCCCTGCCCCGGTTCTGTGTTGTAATTCGATGTCCCATGTTCGTTCCCCACCTTACATAATGCCAAGCCGGGCTCAGGATTTCCTCGGCGGCTTTATCGTTCTCAAAACTCACAACGGCTTTCTTTTCGCCGTGCATGGTCATAAGCGTGTAAACACGCTTTACCTTCTGGTCAAACGCTTTCTCAATGGCGCGCTTGATGTCCTGCTTGGTGGCCCTGTTGTCAACAAGGAACTGGAGTTTGTTCTCGTTCTCCAGAAGCACCATGGCTTTTTCTGTGACAAACGGGTGTTTTAAGGTAGACATTTACCTTCCCTCCAGTCGTGTGACGGCACTTTCGGTCCAGACGGTCAGGCGTCCTGCCTGCATGCCCGGGGCGAGGTGCTCGACGTTGAGCTGGTCAACAGTCACGACATCCACACCGGCAAGGTTGCGTGCGGCGCGGAACTCGGGGCCCGAGGTAACAATGAGCAGGCTCTTTCTCTGCTTATACCGGCGGCCACGGAGCTTGCCCTTGCCTGCGCGGACCTTTCGGCTGTCTTTTGCCCGTTCGACATCACTATACACACCGATGCTTGTCAGTGCGGAGATGACATCCTGCGTGCGGCCGAGAGTTTCAAACTTATCCTCGAAGATCAGCGGAACCTCACCAGCAAAGGTGTGTCCCCTGCCGCTTATGAGGTCGGCGCGGATGCTTGCTGCAACCGCAGACCGGAATGCTTTCTGCTTCTCTTTCTGGTTGATCTCTTTTACCAGTACCTTTGCGGTGACCGGCGGGTGTGCCTCACGTCCGCCTTTTGCCTGCGGGACCTTCGCTGCACGGGAACCGTTCTTGAGACGGGGCACATGCGATGCGCCACGACCGCTTCCCCAGCCAACTGCTGATGAGCAGATGCCGGCAAACGGGTATGAGCCGTGCGGTTGACGTCGGACGCTCTGGAGCGCCATGACTGCCTTCTTGATCAGATCTGGGCGGTACTCTTCGGAAAACATGGCCGGGAGCTCGATATCCTTTGCCACTCCGCCTTCAATTGTCTTAACCTGCGCTTTCATCTCTGATCACCCCTGCTTGCTCTGAACGCTCACAAACTGGATCGCGGGCGCCCGTACAACGTGTTCACCCTGGCGGATTGCCGGGCGGATACGGATAAGTCGCTTCGCCGGGCCCGGAATGGAACCCTTGATAACAACGTATGCATTCCGGAGTACACCGTAATTGAGGAAGCCACCTGCTGGTGTGATTTCGGCACCGTTCTCGCCGATCTTTAAGATGCGCTTGTTGAACTCGGTACGCTGCTGGAAGCCCATCTGGCCGCTCTGCGGGACCTGCCACCGCACATGGTGGGGGTTCCAAGGTCCGAGTGTACCAACATGACGCTCTTTCCCGCCGACAGAGTGTTTCCTCTTTCGGAGAGCTACACCCCAGCGCTTGGCCGGTCCCTGCGTGCCTTTACCAATGGTGATTGCCGTGATATCGGCGTACGCACCGGACTCGAGCACATTGGTGAGCCGAATCTCTTTTCCGAGCACCCCAAGGGCAAATTCGTACTGTTTCGCGCAGTCTCCGCCGGCGATCTTGATCTCCATAAGGTCGGGCACCTTCTTTGGCACACCGGTTATGGTAGCAGGCTGAGTGTACGCGACTGCGTAGATCTCTGCCACTTGGTTTGCGGCAAGGGCATCAGCGAATTTCTTTTTTGCTGCTGCACTGTCGTAGTTCTTGGGCTCGGTCACCCTGCGGTAGAGCTGATTGTCCATCGGTTCTGCCCAGATCTCCGTAAACGCATGTTTGCCGTAGGTATCTTCCGAGTATGCCCGGATGGCGGCAACTTTCATGGTCGGGATCTCGATAATGGTGACCGGTACCATGATCTCCTTGCCCTCAGTCGGGCTGTCCTTGTGGTCATCAACCATGAGAACATGCGTCATCCCCACTTTGTAGCCGGCAAAGCCAAGCAACGCGGGTGCACCCGTGTGCTGTGGCCAGGACTTGTATTTGGGTATGGGGCTCTGTGCACGTTTTCGTGGGCTGAATGCCAGTGAGCCTCGGCGTGGTCTGTTTATCTTTGGCATGTGTCAATCAATCCTTTGCATTCGTGTTTCTGGTTTTTTACTGGACACGAACTCTTCTAGATGAATCCGAGACTGAAGTGATATCACTTGCCTGTCTGGTAAGCCAACACGCGATCCGGCACCACGTTAAAGACCGAAAATACCCGCATTGTGCGGATACGATCCGTCCTGTCGTGTGCCGGTTGTCCCGGAAACCGGATGGCATGGATGAAAACATCCCGCCCCCGAAGAATTTCCGGTATTTTCTTTTTCTCGCGAAAGAAGACCCTGACATTGACGTATCCCAGATTTTTTATCAAGGGAACAGGCTCGTTATGAAAACGTCCACCTGTACGTCACGGTCAGATCCAACTCTGTCAGCCCGTTGTGACGAATCACAACTCCTTCTCGGGATCCTCCACACTGATGTGGAGATCACCAATCGGGAGAATCCCCGCGGCAGCGTCATGCCCGGTGTCGTTTCAGGCATAATTCCGCCGGTGCTGTACACAAATTAGGGGTGTGTGCGGCAGGGATACCCCCATATCGGCTTCCTTAAATATTGATTAAAAGGGCATATATATTTATGCCAGTGTCCTGGGAATCACACCAATCCCCAGACTACCGGCAGTACAAAAATGAGAGGAATGTAACCAGGTACCGTATCGATTATCCGAAATAGATCTCTCCTTCATCCGTGATATAGATCTGTACATCCTCACAGATACACCGGGCCTTGTATGACTGCGGACGGGCTTCACGGAGCCGGTTGATGAGGGAGATCGTATCGTACTTCACCTTGATCTTGGCTTTTTCAGCCTCGGCAAAGATCATGCTCGGGACTTCGAACAGGTCTGTCCCTGAGGGAATGGTACAGAGATGCGTGGCATCAAGAGTATACAAAAATTCGAGCGTCTCTTTTGCCCGCCGTATATTTTCCATTGCAGATTTTTCAATAGTACAGACATTGGCTTTTGATGTGCTGATGATGTCTGCAATCTGCTGCTGGGTCATTCCCTGTTTCCGGTACCGGAGCACTTCCCTCTGCCTATCGGTGAGAAGACCATCTTTCATACTATCCATTCCATCACAGTGACTTAAACACTTTTCGTTAACATTGCTGGCGATGGACAAATCCACGAGGGAATATTTTTGTAGGTATGCGCAGCTCATCGCTTCCGTTAAAGGGCCAGATTGTCAAGCTAAAAAGGGCAAGTCACACAATTAGGGAGAGGTAACAGCCGGAAGACAAGGAACCTCTTTCTCATCAGTATTAAGGCGCGCACCGGATATATGAGGGAACACAAACACTGCAGCCTGAAAACAAAAGACCAAATATCCGGTGTAAAAAATGATTTCAAAATCTTTATAAGAATACCGGGTCATAATATCGTTCTATAAAACAAAATAGAGGTGAAATTTCAATGGTTGTTAAAGTAGGAGTAGCCAAGTTAGGCAATATTGCAAGTGGTGTAATGGCAGAACTGCTTCTCGATGAGAGGGCAGACCGTGAAGATATGCAGACGTTCATGGCGACCAGCGGTACAAAACTCGAGCCGGCAGATGTTGACCGTGTCGTTTCCAACCTGAAGGCATACAAACCGGACTTCTGTATTGTAGTTTCCCCCAACGGTGTTCTCCCCGGCCCGACCGGCGCCCGCGAACAGCTCGCTGCAGCAGGTATCCCGACTATCATCATCACTGATGATGTAACCACGAAGAAGGAATGGGAAGGCGTCAAGGCTGACACCAAGTTCGGCTATATCATCATGAAGGCAGATTCCATGATCGGTGCACGCCGCGAATTCCTCGACCCTATCGAGATGGCCGACTACAACGGTAATCTCGTCAAAGTTCTGGCAATTACCGGTGCATTCCGCAAACTCCAGGTCGCTCTCGATAAGGTTATCGACCAGGTTAAGGCCGGTAAGAAGGGCACTGAAATCGAGCTCCCGAAGATTATCATGACCACCGACAAGGCGGTCGACGGCGAGTTCACCAATCCCTTCGCACTGGCAAAGGCACGCGCTGCCCACGAGATCGCCATGGCTGTTGCAGGCCAGAACGTCAAGGGCTGCTTCATGACCAAGGAATGGGAGAAATACATCCCAATCGTTGCAAGCGCTCATGAGATGATGAGGGTCGCAGCAATGCTCTGCGATCAGGCCCGCGAGCTCGAGAAAGCAGGCGACGGCATCCTGCGCCAGCCCCACAAGAAGGATGGAACGCTCGTCCGCAAGACTAAACTCGTTGCAAAATTCGAGTGAATTTTTTTTCACTTTTTTCTTCTTTTTTTACTACACTTCGTAATCCTTGACGGGGTCACCGGCCTTCATTCCGGTAGTACCGGCCGAGATCCTCGGGAAGGGTCAGGATGATGGGTTCGTTGTGGAGACGCTCCATGAATGCCGAGTCGCTGGTGGACAAGGGGTTAGGATTGATCCGGGAGATCAGCGAACAGAATGCAGAGAATTCCTCTGTTTTTTCCCTGTCAAAAAAGATTGTCATGTTGAACGCATGCGTGCCCAGTTTCCGGTAGAGCGAAAGCACTTCGACGATCCCTCCGGCCAGAGAATCAATATAGCTTTCCAGTTCATCCAGCCGGGCCACCGGCAGGATACCCCGTACCTCGCGCTCTCCCACCGGAACGGCATGGGCAGACCAGAGGATCTCCTCGCCAAAGAGGTACCGGTCGGATGACCGTTCCTGCTCCCGCACGACATCCCAGTACCGGTTGCCGGTCTTTGCGTGGTACTCTTTACCGGCGGACAGGTACCGCTCGGTCATCCATGTCGGACGCCGGTCTGAGATACCCTGAAGATGGGGGTGGACGATGCTTGCCCCGGCAGAAGGTAAATAATTCCAGTTGATGCTGGGATACCCGTCGAACCGGAGAAGCGATTCGGTCTGCGCCATGAGTGCATCCGCGATCTGCTGCCGGGTGAAGGCGGGCACTACATGATAGCGGGTTATCACCGTGACCGTGTGCCACTCTGCAAACGGGAACATATTGGGAAACGTGACACTCTCACCCCTTATGATACGGTTCCCGTCAGCAAACGTTGGCGTGATGGAAAAGATATTTTCGCGGCAGAACGGACAGCCGGTTGATTCCCCCGGAAGGGAAAGTGACTGATCGATATGCCGCTTGAGCCGTTCCGGACTGATCCGGCACCGGAGACCGGTCAGGTGCTCTTCCCGGTATTGTAATGTTCCCTTCCCGGCGGGGACGTCAGTTACAGTAAACATGACTTCTCATGAATAGAGTACCGCCCGGGATCAGATAGACGTTTGCACATTGTTTCACCGGAGGAGGAGTTCATAAAAAGCCGGATGTTCGGAACGGGCGTTATTTCCATCAAAAGAAAAAAGTTTTCTATCAGCCAAGGCCCCGGTAAGGGCCCTTTTTCGGCTGTATTCGTGACAGATTCTCGATCTGCTTATACGACGTACTTGCCGAGGAGGCGGATAGAGGTGGTCATGTCGGGACCGAGGGGTGAGCCAAAGATGATCTGGGTGACACCGGCCTTGGTGAGGTCGTCGCACTTTGCCTTGACCATTTCAGGAGTACCTGCAATGGTGAACGCATCGATCTCCTTGTCCCCGACGAGTTCTCCGACGGTCTTGAAGTCGAACTTTCCGAGTGCTGCCTTGATCTTGGCGACATTGTTGAGGTCAAGACCGTGGCGGGTGAGCAGCTCTGGCGGTGACCCTGCAGCGATGAATGCGGCTACGATCTTTGCTGCATTGCGTGCCTTCTTCTCGCTGCGGTCAATCGACATGGCGGTGTATGCACCGACATCAAAGGTTTTCTTGCCCGCTGCATCGCTGGCCTTCTTGATGATCGGGATAGCGATGTGGAAATCTTTCGGGTTGGATGCGTTGATCAATGCACCGTCACCAACCTTTCCGGCGAGCTCAAGAACCTTGGGGCCCTGTGCACCGATGTAGATGGGAACACCCTTCTTGCCGGGGAGGGTAACACCGGTCAGCTTTGCACCATCGTAATCAAAGAACTTCAATCCGGATTTATTCACCTGCTCACCGGCACAGAGCTTACGGATCTGCATGACTGCCTCTTCAAGGCGGGCGACCGGCTTCTCGCCCTGGATGGCGATCTTCGGGAGCGTCGAGAGGTCCCCGGGTCCGATGCCGAGCGTTGCACGCCCGTCAGAAATCTCATTCAATGTGCAGAAGAACGAGGCCATGGCGGCCGGGGTGTCGGTAAACGAGTTCATGATACCCGGACCCATCTTGATGGTACTGGTTGCCTGCGCTACAGCGGCAAGGACGGCATAACAGTGGCGGTTGTTATAGTGGTTCGTGATCCACGCGAAGTCAATATCTTTTGACTCAGCAAGTTTGCAGAAGTTGACAACTTGCTTTACATTGACATTTCCTGGTACAAATTCAATTCCATATGTCAAGGCTTGTTCACCTCATGGAGTATTACCGTCCGCGCATTTAAATAAATTATCATTTAACGCTGTACCCGTTGGATACGCGGCGTGGATTCGCGCCCGATATTCGATGTTTGAGGAGCTGGATCCGGAAATATGTATATAATCCGGGAAAAACGCAGGATGAAATCGTCATTCAAACCATAATTTTGGGTTTACCGGCCACTTGGCCGGGTGAACCGTATACGATTCTAACGGTTGAACCTCCGGGGAGTGGGCGGTGCATATTTTTAGATGGATATGTCCTATAAGATATTGAACTTCAGAGGAGAATATTTACCCTGATATATGCGGGTACCTGAACGGGTTCCCTGACTGGAGATCTCCATGCGGATACTTGCGATTGGCCTTGGAGGTGCCGGCTGCCGGATTGCCAATGCCCTCTACGCCAATGACCGGAGAAGCAGTAAAGTGACGTGCGTCCAAGCGCTTGCTGTCGATATTGACGGCGACGCGTTAGCGCAGCTGCGGGCGTTGCCCGAGCAGGCGAAGATCGGTTTTATGGCAGTTGAACCCGATTTTTCCCGGCGGGAATCCGATGCTCCCCGGCATGCAACGATAGAAATCGGGGAGATTATTGCCCGCATCCAGAACATGGAGGGAGGTGAAACCGACGCGATCCTTATCTGCTGCGGACTTGGCGGCATGATGACGGATGTGGCGCCACATCTCATTTCTGCTCTCAGGGCGTCAGTCACCGAGCCGATCTTCGGTCTGGTCACGCTGCCCACCCTGTCCGAAGGGGAAAAACGGTCGGCAAAAGCGGCAGACGATATCGATAATATCGCCCCCCTCCTCGATGGGATCATCCTGTTTGATAATGAGACCTGGTTAAAAAAGATCGCCACCCGGCGCGACGCCCTGGTAGCTGAGCAAGCCGGAGGGCATGGGCTGTTTGGATTCAGTAAGAACCAGCCAATACTGTCCGCACAGGACATCACGTATAAACTCCTGAACCAGAGCATAATCCGAAGGATCAGTATTATTCTGCGGGCCGGGGAGTTCCGGGCTGACGGGGGTATCGATCTCGCCGAAGTCGTGATGGACTCGAGTGAAGTGCTCAATACCATAAAGGGGATGGGGTTCATAGCGATCGGGTATGCCGTGGAGCACCTGTCCCAGGGTCCGCTGGCATTTCTCTCCCGGCTGCGCCCTGCCAGTGCCACCTTGGAACAAAGAAAAAGTACAGAGCGGATCATCGAGCTTGCCAAGCAGGCCATATACCAGGAAATATCCATCCCCTGCGACATGACCAGCGCCGCAAAGGCATTGATCCTCGTCGCCGGCCCGTCCCATGAGATTTCCATGAAAGGAATCATGACGGTCCGGAAATGGATTGACCGCAGCATCGCTGGCATGGAGATGAGATCCGGGGATTACCCGGTCACCAACTCGGAGTATGTGGCAATCATCGTCGTGTTAAGTGGTCTTGAAAACATCCCCCGGATCACTGAAATCAGGGAGATCCGGGAGCAATACCGATCCGGGGTCTCCCGGGGCGTGCCGGCATCCCTCAACCTTCCGCCGGGTGCAGGCCTACGAAAACCCGGCGCGGTATCGGAGATCGCAGCCGCATGGAATGGTTCAGAACTCAGGGATGATATGATCAGTCTCCCGGGGGAGAGACCAAAAAAAAGGGCCCCGGATCAGATCCATGCAGAGGAGAATACCCGGAATCCGGATGCGTCGTTAAAACCGGTCCGGGCACCGTTATCAGTTTTTCCGGCAGGTTCACGGCAACAGGCAGTACGGCCACGAATTCTTGAAGAAACGGGAATTGCAACGGGAGTGCGGGCGCCGCCCCCCACTCCAGAGCACCAGGGATCGCTCCGGGAGCCTGCCATGCCACAGAGAGCATCGCCGGCAAAAGCCGCGGATCAGGCGCTTAAGGGGACACCGGTCCATCGGCACGCGCTGAAAGAGACACCTGCAGTATCACCTCCAAAACCAGACGCTCCCCCACCTATAAAGAGATCACTCGAATCAGGATATGAAAGAAGTCTCCCCCTCCAGCATACCCCGGCAAAGAGCAGGGATACGGATTACCAGAAAATTGAGCGGGAACTGCAGAGACAGCGGACGATGATTAAATCCGGGAGCCTTGAGGACAGGGAAACCACGGTAATTCCGGTGCGGGCCCAGATCCCCGCGAAACCGGAGACAAAAACCATTATCCGGAGAGTTACTGCAAAGACACCGGTTCGCGGGCCGGTATCTCTTGAGGAGCCTGCGACACCCGCAACGGGTGAGAGAACGATCATCAGGATACGGAAAAAAGGGGGGGGAAAAGAGGACGGGGGGACAAACCAGGAGCCCGGCAAACAGGCGGGTTCCGTTCACCAGGAAGAACTCGATCTCGCCGTAGAAATGGATGATTTCTCCGTGGCTGCTCCCCCGGAAGAGACAAAAATCGGTGTTATAGATCGTCTCCAGCCGGCACGTGACGATATTTTTCTGGGGAAGCCTGTTTCACTAAAAAAACCGTTACGGGTAAATGACGAGGCACTGCTCCACACGGATATCAAAACAAAAAAAGGCAAACCCGATACCCGAGAGGAGGAGCCTGCCGAAGATCCTGGAAACCGGCCTGCACCTGCAAAGAAGAAGACCGGAAAATCAACAGCGCAGGATGATGAGATTTCCTAAGTCAGCGATTGATATCCGCCACTTTTGAGAAGGGTATGTTCCCGGCCCCGATCTCCGTACGGATTACGATGCCCTGTTCAACGCAGTTGCCTATATAGTTGAGGCCGCTGTAAGCAACAATTGAGAGCCGGTAGGGATTGTCAGGCAGGTTAAATACCTTATTGCCCATGGAGACCGGATAGACAAAACCACAGTCATTCATCCGCCGGATCGTTCCCTCGACTTCGCTTCTGGCAGAGCTGGGGACTTCGCGGACGTTTGCCAGCGCAATCCCGGTCTTTGTACGGGCATAGGCATTAATCGAGGTCAGGCCCGAGGAGATGAAGAGTTCGAGTGGATCGATGGTAGTTCCCCGGTACCCGATCAGGTCGCGGAATCGGCGGGGCACGTTCTCCTCGATCTCAAGCCTTCCCCCGTATGCCATCTTCACCGGAATACCATTTCTCTGGAAAACACCGTCCATGGTGATGCTGCACAGGGTGATAACCCCGACACAATCCTGAGGCACCCGGGGGTCGTTATCAAGGATTCGGTAGGAGTTAAAGAACCCGCACCCGGCATGGATGACTTCGTCAAATGCCCCGAGGGCCTTATCCAGGGTTTCCGTAGGGACGATCGAAAGATTATACGCCACATCCCCCGTCCCCGTCGCCGGATCAAAGGTGCTCCGGTACGCAAGTCGTTCAAGTTTGGAGATGATAAACCCGATCCGGTCATCGACAAGGGCGTTATCGGTCTCAAGAAAACCGGCTGGTGTCAGGATTCTGCCCTGGTTCCCGATCTTCTCGGTAAATCCCATTGAATCAAGGTAACTGAGGTAATACTGCACGGCCCGATCGCTTAAGACAAAACCCCTTTCTGCCATCAGCTCCGAGAGGCGCTTCGCCCCGACCGGATCGCGATGCTCCTTGAGGATGCGCAGGATCTCGATATACTTGCGCTCTGTTCGTATCATGCCTTTTTTGCCTCCACTGCCCCGATACTGTCCTGGTACCGCCCGTCATACCGTTTGCTCCCGTTCTTTACCTCGTGCAGGATCATCTGGACAATACGTTCGGACCGGCTAAGCGCGATATCACCGGGTCCCATATTCGTCAGGCAGAGGGTCAGCTGACCCCGGAATCCCGGGTCGACAAAACCTGCACCCATAAGTACCCCCCGCCGGCCAAACGATGACCTGCAGCGGAGTGTCCCGGCGACATCGGGGGGCAGCTCAACCCATTCCATGCTTGGCACGAGAGTGCATGTACCCTGGACCAGACAAGTATCATCTGCGGCACGAAGATCATAGGAGGCTGGCTGCTGGCATTCCGCTGCATACGGAGTGATTCCCAGTTTTTCCTCTGCGCTCACACTGTGAAGCCGGCGGGTAATTTCCTGCGCAGACAGTATCATTCACTAGTTTATCGGTAGAGAATACTTAATATCTTTTGATAGAGATACGTTGGGAAGGATCCATGGGGTAGAGGACATCCTCTTGGGCTTCGAACCCAAGGACGCGGGTTCGATTCCCGCTGGGTCCGCTTGATCGCAATCCGGGGGTTCCGGTGCTGTACGGCCCGGGTAATTTTAAGGATCTGATGCATTCGATCTTTGTATCGACTATGTCACTATTTTTCCCAAAAGACAGGATTTTCTCTGAAAATTATTGGGATTTAATGAGGAGATCGTTACCACACCTTACATTCTTTATCAGTTTTCTTGGTTCAGATATGAACTCGATCAATTTATGCCTGCTACTCCCGGGCAGTAATAGTTAAAAAGTATAGTGGATTAAATTTCGTTTCGCTTTATTGCATGGTGACGGTTCCTGCGCCCGGCCAGCCGGATAATGGCGTACAGGAAGAGCACAACAAGAATACCAATCCCGATAAGAGTCACAACTCCCCAATCCATATTCTTTTCAAGCGTGATGGTAAGAGGAGTCGTGGTATTCCCCAGTGGAATCTTCTGCTGGACAGACTGGGGAAGGTACCCGTCCTGGGTCACTGTGATGTTGTAGGGAGTATTATAGGTGAGCTGCATATCCAGCTGGCCATGCGAGTCGGTGGTTCCCGCCACATCCCCGTTAAGAAGAACGGTGGCACCGGCAATGTTTTTCTGGTCGGAATCCTGGACAAAGAGGGTCTGGGTTGCCGTAGCAAGTGACAACACCACCGGGAATTCACTGGAATCATTAGCGATGTCGATCTGCTGGCTCACCGGTGTGTAACCGGTTTTTTCCACAACGAGTGAGTAGTTGCCGGGAACAAGGTTCTGGAGCATGGCACGGCCGTACGATGTGGTGTTTGCCACTACGGTACCGTTGAGAGAGATGTCTGCACCACTGATCGGCTGGTTCTGCTGATCGTACACAAAGACAAAGCCGCTGATCGGTACAGGGGTCAGAACGACCGTGTCAACAGCTTCGTTCGTACTGACGGTGAGTACCTGGTTTACCGTCTGGTAACCGGTCTTTTCCACCTCAACGGTAATAGGGGTGTTCCGGCTTATGGGCGCAATCAGGATCCCGCGTGTATCGGTCGTCCCCAACAGCACCGAATTGACGCTGATACTGGCACCGCCCACCGCTGCCTGGCTGTTCCGATCTTTGACGACAAAGGAGTACTGGTTTTGGGATAACATCCAGTACTGGACATTCTGATTATTTGCGTCGACTTCAATCGTTTCACTGCGGGGCTGGTAATTCTGTGCCGTTATATTGAGGGAATAAAGGGTAAATGAGGTTACCCCGAATGCCGCGGCACCTGATGTGTCCGAAGTTTCGGTCTGGGAAGAATTGGCAGAGGTCAAAAACAGCGTTGCCCCGGATACCGGTGCGAGAGAGTTTGAGTCAAAAAGAGAGACATTCAGGAAAAGGGTTCGCCGGTTCAGGGTGACAGAAAGCGATGTGGTGTTTCCGCTGACGGTACCTTCCCAGTCATCATAGCCAGCCATGGTGATAAGGAGGTTGAGATCACCCTGACCGGACTGGAGCAGGAACTGGCCGCCATTATTGGTCAGACCGACATTGGCCCCATCCAGGTACACTGTTGCATGAGGAACGGTGGCGTTGTCGACACTGTCCTGCACCGTGATCAGCAGGTTCGTCGCCTGTACTGCACTGCAGAACGCGATAATGCACAGCAGCGCAAAAAGGAGACGAATACGATATCTATACATAGTAGAATATCCCCCTCTGCTCGTATTTTATCCCATCGGTTCGGATATTTTTTTTAATTCAAAGTTCCGAAAGGGCGGGCACCCGGTCAAGGAGCATTCCTTCCACTATCACCGGCACGAGATGTCGCCCCTCTTCTAGGGCCTTCTGGAGACGCCACTCCCGGTCTGCATAGAGGGTAAAGAGCGGTTCGCCCACCTTTATAAGTTTTCCTTTCTTTGCATGGAGCAGGATACCCGCTCCCCGGTCATGGGGTGCCCCGGCGATACGTGCAAGCGTGATCAGCGACTCGTTGTTCATCTCGATGACATAGCCTGATGCCGGGGAATTGACCACGAATTGGTGTTCACCGGGCGCTATATCCTCTGACCTGACCTTCGGGTCACCCCCCTGGATCTCGATAATCTGCCGGAATTTCTCGAGGGCTTTTCCTTTGGTGAGGATGTCCTGCGCCATGAGAACTCCGGTTCCCCGGGCGGCTTTTCCGGACATCTCCAGGAGGATCCCGGCAATCGAGACGCTTTTCTGGATAAATGAGTTGGGCTCGGTAGCACCCTCAAGCACGCGGAGTGCCTCTTTGACCTCGAGATTCGGGCCGATACTGTGCCCGACCGGAATGTCCCCATAGGTCAGGGCGCATTCGACTTTCATGCCCAGACGTTCGCCGAGTTCGATGAACTCGCGGGCAAGTTTCCTGCCGTCCTGTACGGTTGGTACCTTGGTGTGGTTGCCCACCGGGATATCGATGACCACAATATTCGCCCCGACTGCAAACTTCTTGGCCATAACACTCGCAAGCATCTGGCCACGGGCATCGATCTTGAACGGATATTCCTGAAGGATGATACGGTCGTCCGCCGGGGCGATATTGGTAGCCCCGCCCCAGACAATTGTGCCCCCCACCTTTTCAGTCATTTCCTGCACTTCGCGTGCGGAGAACTCTACATGTGCGAGAACTTCCATGAGATCGGCAGTCCCCCCGGCCCCGGTGATGGCACGGGAACTGGTCTTGGGGATTTTGAGGCCGCTCGCGGCAATGATGGGGACCACTAAGAGGGAGATCTTGTTGCCCGGGACACCCCCGATGGAATGCTTGTCCACAATGGGGCGTGACGCGAATTTTAACTGTTCACCGGTCTCGACCATGGCACGGGTGAGATGCTCCACCTCGTCCATGTCAAGGGGATTGATATACGATGCGGTGATAAACGCGGTGAGCTCTGCTGCAGAGATGTCGTCGTTGACCACATCCTTGATGATCGTCAGGGTCTCGTCTTTCGAGAGACGGCCCCCGTCCATCTTCTTCTTGATAAAATCGAGCGATGCCGGCCGGTCGGCCACCTGTATCTCGGCCTGCTCACCCTCAACAAGGTTCAGCCGTTGGTTGGTAATCCGGTAAACACCGGCGGCACCCTGCCCTTCAAGGGTGGTGGTCGTTGCCACAACTGCGGTGACGGCCACACCGTTTTTCGGGTTGATAATCTGTACCCGGTCGCCATCCAGCACGCCAATACTCCGTGCATCGAGACGGTTGAGCAACACCCCGCGTCTTGTTGCAATATCAAGGATTTTTACGGTAAGTTTCATGGAGACTCGCCACGCATCGGGATATCCCCCGTAAGTCGGAGATAGTGCCTTTGGTACAGGATGATAGGACGGTTCATCATAAAAAATCGTTCCGGGTCCGGCGCCAGTAAAATAAAAAACCTCCGGCTCTCTTCAGGGATCAGACTCGTGTTGCCTTATACCACCGCACGCCCGTGAATACCTCCACGGGGTGACGGAAACTCCCCCCTATAATGGGTACGGAAAAGAGGAGATAATGTACTGATTTTTCCCGGAACCCCGGCGACAGAGCCGGTTAAAGCCTGCGGTATCGGATGACCTTCTCCCTTGCATGAAACACGGGGTTATGAATCTGACGTAAAAAAAAGAAAAATTTAGATTTTAGTTCAGTGCCTGCGCACGACAAGGAGTGCAACCGCACCGAGACCAATCAGGGCAACCAGTGCACCAAACCCGGGCTGTGTCGGGGTCTTGGTGGGGGCTACCGTGGTCGGGACTTCGGTTGGCGGCATCGTGGTCGGAACTGCTGCTGTTACGTTTGCAACCGGTGTTGGGGTTGCAGTCGGGGCAGATGCCTGGAGAACGTTGAACAGTGCAGTGCCTGTGGCCTGTACCGTTGTAGAGACTCCTTGTTCCGTCGCCGTGACAAGGTACTCATCGGGTTTGAACGTGGATGCGTCAACATCGAACGAAAGCGCGTTCAGGCCGTTGGTACCCTGGGTAACCTGCACAGTACCTGATGCACCGCTGAACTCACCGCTCTGGGTCTTATCAGTCGGCTGGAATGATGATGAATAGACGGTGAAGAGGACATTATCACCTACGGCGAGGTTGGTCGATGCAGTGATGGTAAACTTGTCACCAACATTGTGATCGCCAACCGGGTTGACGGTGATAACCGGTGTCTCAATAAGCATCTGGAGCTTGGTGTAGGTATCATCGACATTCGCGCTGTTGATGGCCTGTACCAGTGCCTCTGCTGCATTGGAGCCCTGTAAGCTTCCGGAGCCAGTGAGCTGGAAGTCCTGACTTGCGGCACCACCATTTATACCCGCCGTCATAACGACCGAGGGGGTGGCAGCGGTGGCACTCTGCGGGGGAACCGTTGCATAGACATCGAATACGCCATTCTCCATCGGGTGCTGGACGACGACGAAGTACTGGCCGGCTGCCATGTTCTGCGTGGTCGTTCCCATGAGTTCGTAGGAGAACGAAGAGTCGCTGTTCACGGCTTCATTTTCCAGATCTGCGAAGTTTTTACCGAGGATCCAGATATTTACTCCTAGAGAGGGCTGACCCTGTGCAGTACCGGTGATATAGACCGCGTCTCCCTGTGCAACCGTGGACTGAGAAGCAGTCGCGCTGACGAACGGCGCTTTGATAATAATGGAGACCGTGCCATATGCTACGTTCTGGAGACTGTTCGCGTCTTGAGGACCGCTGACAGCATAGACCGTGTAGGTACCTGCATCGAGAGCGACGGCTGACGTGCCCCACTCCCAGGACCAGGTGTTGTCGCCATTGACAGAGACATCCTGGAACCCGGCTGCCGAGTTACCACTGATTACGCCTTTTGTCGCGGAACCCGGGAAGATATAGTTCCTTGGATCGGCGGAAGAGATCGAGGTACCCTGAGTTGGCAGGTTAGGTCCGGTGATGTACAGATAGGTGTCCGAAGATTCGGTGTTGGTACCGGAGAACTGCACCTCTTCACCGAGGTAGTAACTCTGGGAACCGGCGGCCACTATTGTGACTGCGCCCTTCTGTACCTGAACCTGCACTTCGTCGTACTTGTAGCCTGCGGTACCACCGAAGTTTTGCTCGACACGGACGGTATACTGCTGTGCTTTGGTCCAGTTGGTCGTCGAGAACTGAACGGTTCTCGTGCCCGTCTGGTCAAGAGTCACGTTGGCATAGACATACGTACCGTTACCAAGTGCCTGGTCATAATTCCAGTTATTAGAACCAACGGCATTCGGATTGGCTTTTTGGCCGAACTTGTCTGCCGGTGCTACATTCGACAAGATATCTTGGTTAAGACCGGCGTTCTGGAACGAGTAGTTACCGTTGTCTAACGCTGCAGTTGCAGCACTGGTGTCTGCAAATCCTGCGATCTGTTGTCCAGCAGCTGTGCTCGCATAATATGGGTAAGTAGTCGGATCCTGGAGTACGCCTGTCTGGAGAGGAGTGATGTAGGGCGGCTGGTTATTATAGGAACCATCCATTGAGGCAGTACCCTTAACCCACAGGTGGTAAACCGCGTTGGGCTTGCCCGTGATCGTGATCGAGAACGGCTTGCTGCGGACAACAGAGTTCACGTTCGCTGAGATTGCCACAGTGTTGGACGTGATGGTGACCGTTGCAGGCTGGCTGATCGTCTTACCGGTGTACGTTGCGCCACCGTTCAGGTAGTTGTCGTACATCCCGTTAAGTCTGGACTGGGCGATAACCGTGTACACACCAGCGGGGTATGCAGGCTGGCCGCTTGCATCGAGTGCGCCGGTTGACCAGTTGGGTGCCCAGTTAGAAGCGGATGGCTGGTTTCCGTCCGATGTACCAAAGTACCATACAGGGCTCGTCACATTCTGTTGGGTAATGGACGTGGATGTAAGGTCAGTGATGTTGGCAAACAGTGCATTGTAGGTGTTCCCTGAGGCACTCTTTACCTTGAGATCGATGTTGCCCACTTGCGGGGTGTCAAGGTGGTTAAGAGTGTCGTTCATGCGGACTGAACTGAGTGCCGACTGCAGGTTCGTGTTAACCTTTATCGCAAGGTAGTCACCCTGGATAGCGGTTCCACCGGTTACCGTTGTTCCGGTAGTAAGATCCCAGACATCGACACCAAGTTGCGGGTCTGCCGCGGTGATGAAGGCCGGGTTAACTACCGGGCACTGTTGCGTTGGCATAACCGGTGAGCGGGTCAATAACGTACCAGATTGACTGGCCGTTAGAACCAAACGTTCCCGCAAATGACGAGGGTGCGACATAGAATGAATAGGCTCGACCGGGTACTGTTCAGGGTAACAACTGCGGACGGGCTTGAAGCTGTTGGGTTAGCTGATGATGCCCACCATCCGATTTGTGTAGGGTAGCAGTTGTAGGTGGCAGCATAGTAATCCTGAGCCGGTGTAAGGTTCAGCTGCTGCTCGCCAGCATATAATGTTGCACCCATCCCGACACCGTGTTGTTGATATCGTAGTAGGTTGCCGATACCGGCAGTACTGCGACAAGAACCAACGCGACGAGGGCAATCAGTGCAATCGTTAATCGCTTAGTCATTCGTTTTCCTCCAAATATTACATCATACATTTCAAGCCGAAGAACCGTTTCGACATTTGCCGAATATCGATTCTGCGAGCCCCATACTCCGTTTAAACGGAATATGGAGGAATATTTGTAAAAGACCTAATATATCCTTTGTGGTTGTGTTTGCTCTCAATTCAGGGGTTGTAAAAGCCCGTTTTTTCAAATCCACCGTGTTTTTGGGGTTTATCCGGTACCCTGCCAACCGGAACGGTTCCCGGTTCCCGGCACGTAGTTCCTTTATAGGCCCGGCCTGATTCGCGCACGAACCGATGACGGGTTCCCTAAGGAGAATATGCTGTGTACATAGAATATACAATACCATGAAAAACAAGTCATGCATACACACAATATAATAGGTAGCATATAGAGAGAAGATAGAACACCTCCCCCCAACCTCACCCTTGTGCGTTGCGATTGATACGCCTGTTACCTCAGCAGGAATTATCATTCTCCGGTGTGAATACATCAAGCGTGCGGGGCAGGCCCTCTCCCCCATCCACCCTCAGCGGGAAGAAAGATCGTTTTCCCATGTTCCCGTAGAGGGGGATCCCCGGTTTGGGTGAACAGGCACCTGACAGGGTGGCAGGGCAGGACCCGCTCCGGTTGCCAATTGCAACACATATATGATACCGGCGCCAACCCATGTTCCATGAGAGTCATCCGGGCCCCCGCAATCGGGCGGGCACACGAGCTGGTCGTGAAGATGATCCTGGAAAAAGGCCGGGTCCTTCAGACCGAAGATGGCGAGGCTACCGTCGAATTCGAAGAGGTGGCCCTGCAGGTCGATACCCCTCTTGCCGGGCCGATGGTGAGCCCCCACTCCCGGTTCCAGCAGAAGTTTGTCGAGCAGTATGCAACCGACCTGCTGCACGGCTCGCATGCCTCCTTCGAGTACGATTACCACAGCCGGCTCTTTGACTGGGGCGAGCGCCTGTCTGTAGAAGGAAAACCCGTACACGTCGACCAGATCGAATACATTGCAGAAAAACTCAAAAAGTCTCCCGTCAGCCGGCGGGCCATCGCCATCACGTGGAACCCGGTGATCGATGAGCAGCTTAATGACTGCCCCTGCCTCCAGCTCGTGCAGTGTGTCCTCCGCGACGGCAAACTTGCGATAAGGGTGATCTTCCGGAGCAACGACATGCTCACCGCGGCCGGCGCCAACATGTACGCCCTTGTCCAGCTCCAGAGATCCATCGCGGACCGGCTCGGCGTGCCCTGCGGCACCTACACCCACATCTCGCTTGTCCCGCATATCTATTACATCCGGGATATGCACGACATCGAACCGTTCTGCGGGAAAGGCGCATTCATCCAGCCGGTTCAGGAAGTCTGCCGGGCCTGCGGGCGCTGTGACCGGTCAAAAAAAGCCTGATGCACCAGTCACGGGCATAAAAAAGCCGTCACTTTAATTAGGGTCCAGCGGCAAAAAGTATAAGGCAACATAGCCCGGTAGTGTAGCGGTCAATCATGCGAGGCTCTGGATCTCGCGACAGCAGTTCGAATCTGCTCCGGGCTACTCTTTTGCAGTGTGATGCTTTCACAGGACTCCGTTTTTTTGATATACATGCTGCCGGTTTTGCCGGACACAACCTGTTGTTCGTAAAAAAACTCATACCGCACCGATTTCGCGCTTAAGGTTTCATGACCGAAAAAATTTCGACCGTAAAAATTTTTGATTTTTTAACTTTCAAACCGGAAAAAATCCGGCAAAAAAGTTTTCGGCCTGAAAAAAAGGTGTTAGTTATCCAGCCGATTGTCGGATAATTATCCGATTATCTGATGTACAACTAACTAGATCCATTTTGTTCCGTCGTGATTTTTCCGGCAGTTCCGGTTTTTGTACAAAAAATCCGGATCGTCCGGGCGGGCAACACTTTTTTGGCCCGAAAAAAATCCGGATTTTAGTTTTCGTGCTGGAATTTTTTTCGCCCGGGAACTTTCGCGCCAAAAAAATTCCGGCAATCCGGATTTTCGAGAGCGAAAAACCCATGGACTTTATAAAAAAAAGTACCGGTGCAATCTCATGCTATAAACGCGGACAGGATGCATCCGATAAAGATCGCACCAAATGTCCCAGCCCCGCCAATACTGACCTGCAGCACTTCAAGATCGCCCACATGGGGCAGGTGCGCAATGTCAGCGCCGAGCAGGATGCCGAAGGTCGCGCTGACAAACGCGATCACGCCGGCAGAAAGCCCCATATTACCGGCAAGAAGCATGCCGCAGAGAAGCGCTGTCAGGCCGGGAATGAAAAGCGGCGCCCGTATCCCGACGCCAACCACTGCCCGGGTCGTCACAAAGGCTATTGCGGCAACGATCAGGGTGGCGGCAGTCACCTGAAGGTATAACAGGTTCCCGTTCATCACCAATGTAGCACGATACAGAAGATAGACCGACAGGGCAAGGGGAATGATCGCCCCGCCAAGATTGACCGCGATGGTCGTCTCCCAGAACCCCCCGTCTTCACCCGTCGTAAACGCATCAGGTAACTGCCCGGTCCCGTCGTGGGGTATCCGTACCGTCTCGCGCCGGATCTTCCAGACCGGGATGTTGACAAGGCTGCAGACCAGAATCAGGATAACAAGGGCAGTCGCCGTGAGCCATGAGAGCCCGACAAGGTTCGTGATC
This sequence comes from uncultured Methanoregulaceae archaeon, assembly GCA_963805035.1. GTDB lineage: Archaea > Halobacteriota > Methanomicrobia > Methanomicrobiales > Methanospirillaceae > Methanoregula. The sequence goes on from CAWDSU010000013.1 coordinate 67,976, forward strand.
GCTTTGCCGGGCAAGGCCAAGGAACAACAGCGGTACGATAATGACGACAAGCCCGATAACTATAATCAGCGCAAGAATGGTCAGGGGGCCTGCAGAATAAACACGGATACCGTTCGGCATGATAATTTCCCGGATAATTGGTGCTATCTGGTACACACGATTGCAGCGTGATCCTGGTGGTACGGAGCCAGCCAGGTGCTCTCAGTTATTATGAGTCCTGCGGACATGAGGATATCGAGAGTGTCCCGGAACACCTCTTCCGGTTGTTTCCGGATATCCACGCTCCGGGTCTTGAGCATGAGGATAAGGTTGCCACCGGCTTTGAGGAATACGCAGTTCCTCAGGGCGATGGCCGCCTGGTCAGGCTGGGCCACATCCTGATAGATGAGATCCACAGTTTCCACGAGCGGCGCATACTGCTCCGGGCAGGACGCATCAGCCAGAATCGGCATGATATTTCCGCGGCGGCGTGCCACTTCGAGCAGGTCCTGCATCGGGCGCGGGGCAAACTCCACTGCATACACGACCTCTACATAATCCGCAACGTGAGAGACCGTGGTCCCGTTTGCCGCCCCAAGATAGAGGACCTTCATGTCCGGCGTAAGTCCGATACCGGTTCCCAAGAGATACAGAGCGGCAAGTTTACTCCGGTACGGGTCCCAGACCCGGTACCCGTCAAGCATCCGCTCGCCGTAAACCCCGCCCTTCACCCTTCGAGACCAGTACGTCGCCGACCCGGATCACGGCTGCCCCTCCCCTGGTGCAGTTCCTGCCCGATCGATACGAGCCTGCGCATCTTCGAGAAATGCCGGTACCGCGCAGCCCCGGTAAAAATCCAGCCGGGCGGCAATTGCCAGTTTCCCGGCAAGCACTCGTGCAACTTTTCCCCTCACGTCACGGGAGGCGTTGTGCACCCGCCGGTGCTGGAAGATGATCCCGTGCTTGGGCGAGGGGGCATGGGTCCTGATGTGTGCAAAGAGCGCAGTCCTGGCACCGAGCACCTGGATCGCGCTTGCGGGCAGCCGGGAGAGTTCCTTAAGTCCCCCCGCATGGGAGAGGAGCCGGGCGGCAACGAGCCCGCCTATAAGCGCGCTCGTGTTTGGCATCACCTCACACGCCCGTGCCGAGACTACCCTTGCAAGTGAGGTCCGGGTATCGACAAGGCTGGTAATCTCCGTGGCGACTTTCCCGAGGGCTCCCCCGCGCTCACGGTTCTGTTCGCCGATGGACTTGACCAGCATATGCGCCGGCGTCCTGCGGTACTTGAGGGAGAATGAGGGGTGCCGGATCTGGTACCAGTCTGCCACCCGTTCGGAGAGGACATTGATGATCGTGTCCATCTCGTCAAGCGTCCTGACCATCTGGAGCAGTTCCACATCTTTTGCCGCGTACTGCTCCCGGACTGCCTGCTCCGATCCCGCGATACAGACCTTCTGAAGCAGAAAAAGGTACTCCGCACGGTCATGACATACCCCGCAGGCAACGGCCTGCTGCCAGTCGGGAGGGATAAAGACGTCCATGCTGGTCCGGATCTCCCGGACGCGGCGGGCGGACGTGGCTGCATCGCCGGTAAACGGCGTACAACGCCCCTCTGAAATATTCCCGAACCAGAAGGACTGCATGATAGGAACTAAGCAGCGCACGGGTAAAAAATCCATGGATCACCGGGATCGGGAACTGGTGAACCGCCGGCATACGCTCATCCCGTGCATCAGACCCATGCAATGCCAAACGAGTACAGGATGACCGGCACCATGATCGCACCCATGCAGTAAACCCGCGAGACGTTGATAAGATGCGGCACGAGCCCGAGTATCGTGGCAAGAATAAGAATACAAATCCCAAACGGCCCGGTGAGGACGATACAGAGACCTACCACAAACAGGATCACAGCCCGGTTGAGCAGCCGGCCGTTGATCCCGGTGAGCCATCCCGCAGAACGCGAAAGCCACACGGTGATGACATACGCAAGGAAGGCTGCGAGCACGCCGACAATCATCAGTTCGCTCATGGACGGGAGTGGCAGCTCCGCAAGCGCGACCATCACCCCGTTCCGCATACGGGATAAGGCAAAAAGCGCAGCAAGTCCGATGAAGGCGTTTGCCGCGTTTGCCGCACTCGTGGCAATGATATAGGCACGGCGGTCTTTCTCGTACCCGATCACCGATGCCAGTGCTCCGTTCGCTGTTGCTGTCGAGAGCCCCGGCAGCCAGCCGACCGCAATCCCGGCGAGAGTACCAAGGATGGAACACTTTACCACGGTGCTGTTCTCCACGCGCAGGCCCCGGAACTGTTGCGCCGGCAGCGCCCCCCGGGATGCGATAAGCAGGACGGATATCCCGAAGAGACCCGTGAGGAGGGGCATGAGAATAGCAGTCTCCCCGCCAAGCGTGTGCCAGCCCATGAATGCGTACCGCAGGGTAAATACGCCGAGAAGGCCGGAGACGGCAAAGATCGAGAACGCCCACCCGGGCGATTCGCTCATCACGATCATGTACCCGATGACAGCCACGATCAGGATCCCGATGCCCCAGTCAAAGTACGGCTGGAGTGCGGGGAGAAGCAGAAAACAGAGCACCGAGAGAGGAACGGCGATGATGATGGCGCAGGCGCTCCCGAGCGCGGCGATACGCACCGCTTCCTCGCCGTTTCCCTCGAGGCAGAGCGCGTGCGCCGGGAGGACGGCAAGCGAGGTATCCGCGTCAGGAATGCCAAGGAAGGTGCCCGGGATACATTCCACAAACGTGTGCGTGATCAGGGCGGCAAACATCGCGCCTGCAAGGGCGAGCGGCCCGAGAACAGTAAGGAGGACTGCCTGCGCACCGAGCAGGATGCCCGCAAGCGTGTTCGCGTGCACGCCGGGAATAAGACCGCTGAGGGTACCAAGGAGGACTCCCAGCAGCGTCCCGATCACGATCTCGATCATTAACCAGAAGGTACAGGAGAATGAACATAAATCAACCGAAATGCATACCCTCTTATCATACAGGGATGATGAATCCGTAATGAAAATCGCAGTCACCCGTCTTGCAGGAAAAGAGGCACGGGATGCGGCCCGCTGTGCCGCGTTCGGGCACGCGTGTTACAGCGTCCACCCGCTCCGCTCCGAGATCCGGCAGGATGTTGTCTCCGCCTTTACAGGGGCAGTCGGGCGAGAGGAGTTTGACTGTATCTTTTTTACGAGTGCACTGCCGGCAAAAATCCTCGCCCCGCTGCTTAAGAATCCCCCACGGGTCGTCGCGATCGGCCCGGAGACAGCACGGGAGCTGGAGCGGTGCGGGATCGCATGCGAGACCCTGCCTGGCTTCTATTCCCGCGACTTTGTTCCGTACCTGGGTGACTGGATCAAAGAAAAAACAATTGGACTCCCCCGTGCCGATGTCCCCAATACCCCCCTTATCGATGCAATTACGGGCGCGGGGGGGATCGCCCGGGAGTTCCGCTGCTACCGGCTCGTGCCCACAAACGAGCCGCTCGACCTTGACAAGGCTGATGCCATCCTTTTCACGAGCGCGATGTCGTATAAGAAAGCGATCTGGACCCCGCGCCCGGACCTGCTGGTGATGGCCATCGGGGATATCACGGCTGAAGCGATGATGTACGGGGGGACGTTGCCGGCAATTGTCGGGGACGGATCCCTTGAGGGGACACTGGCTGCGCTGAACGATTACCGGGGAAAGATACGGATAATACGATGACAACGCTACAGGAAACCCCGGTACAGGGACACCCAGACACTCCCCCGCTCTGGCATGGCGCGGGCATCATCGTGATCGACAAGCCCCGGGGGCCCTCGAGCCATCAGGTAGCCGCGTGGGTGGGAAAGATGCTCGGCTGCCAGGTCGGCCACGCGGGGACGCTCGACCCGCAGGTGTCGGGTATCCTCCTAGTCATGCTCGGGAACGCAGTGCGCCTCGCGCCGCTGCTCCTGAAACACGACAAGGAGTATATCTGCCTGATGCGCCTGCACAAGGACGTGGACCGGCAAAGCATCGATACGGTCGCAGCAGACTTCACCGGCCGGATCTACCAGCGCCCGCCCCGGAGGAGCGCGGTCAAACGCCTCCTGCGCATTCGCACCATCCAGAAACTGGAGATCCTCGATGTTCAGGGCCGGCTGGTGCTTTTTAAGGTGAAGTGCGACGCGGGTACCTACATCCGCTCGCTCTGCCACCACATGGGCCTTGCACTCGGTGTCGGGGCACATATGCAGGAACTGCGCCGGACCCGTTCGGGCGCCTTTGACGAGCGCACAATGCATTCGCTCCACGAGCTGCAGGATGCCTGCGCTGACGCGGCAGCAGTGAACCGGGCTGTGCTGGATGCCATGGTAGTCTCGGTCGATGCTGCCGTTCCCGATCTCCCGACCGTTGTCGTACGCGATACCGCGATCGATGCTCTCTGCCACGGCGCAGTACTGGCGGGGGTCGGCGTGATCAGCTGCGATGAGTTCAAAAAAGATCAGATTGTCGCCATCCTCTCGCAGAAACGGGAATTTATCGGACTTGGAAGGGCGCTCAGCCCTTCAGCCTCATGGAAGCCCAGCAAACCCGGTCTGGTTGTCGCAATGACCACGGTATTTATGGCGCCGGGCACGTACCCGCGGGGCTGGAAGAAGGGATGCCCGGCAGAAAAACCAAAAAAAACAGTCCCATGAAGGGATAGCATTAAAAAAATACCCGGCAAATATATGAGATACACTTTTTGCTGAGGTAGTCTAGCGGTAGGGCGCAGGCCTGGAAAGCCTGTGGTGCGAAAGTGCCTCGGGAGTTCAAATCTCCCCCTCAGCGTTGTTGTTTCTTTGAGCGCCTGCAAGCCCTGCAGGAGCATGAAACAACGGCGTCCTCCGGCTTCCTAATGGCAGAATTCAGCGGTGCGGGCTCATCTGCACACCCCGGTACAGCGGGATTTCCGGATCTACCGGATCCGCAGGGCGTCCCGGGCAAAGGCAACATACTCCGGGACGATCTCAAAACCAAGGAAATGCCGGCCTTCCTGCCGTGCGACCACCGCTACCGTGCCCGAACCAAGGAAGGGATCGAGAACAAGATCTCCCGCGTTGCTCGAATATCGGATGATCTTCTGCACCAGTTCCCGCGGGAGTTTTGTAGGGGTCTTTTTCTTTCCCTTCCAGTACTCCCGGTTGATCATCCAGACATCTTCGGGATAGTGGTCGAGCTTGTTGAAGGTATAGCGCTTCTTGTCCTTTACCACGAAAAGAATGTGGTAGTGGCTGGTGACGTACTTGTTTTTTGTGAACACCCCGAACTGGTATTTCCAGATCAGGTGGTTGACAGTGACCAGCCCTGCCGCGTCGATACCTTCGAGGATGTCGCGGAGCCGGTTCCAGCCGGAAAAAACATACATGCTTCCGGAAGGCGAGAGCACCCGGGCGGCCTGATCGATCCACCGGTGCGTGAACTCCCGGTATTCTCCGGAAGGGATCTCCCGGTATCCTTCTATGACACTGCTGCCGGTCCTGTTGTAATTGAGCCTCTGTGCTGTAAAATCGATGGCAAATGGGGGATCGGTCACGATCAGATCGACCGACCCCCCCGGGAGCTGTTCCATGAGGGCGCGTGCATCTCCCTCGTACAGGATATCCGGCTCGAATGCGCCAAGGGAACCCATCAGCGCGCCCTGCCAAATGCCCGCCCCATCTCGAAGGCCCGGGCATTCGCCTCAACGGTTTTCGGCGGGACAAGTTTTTTTACGGTAGCAAGCAGGGATCCGGCCTTTAAGGGGATCGACCACGAGGCCGCACCGAGGATCACCACGTTCTGGGCAAGGCTGCTGCCCGCCTCTGTCGCAATCCGGTCAGCATCGATCAGGCAGGGGTCGAATCGCGCAAGCTTCCCGGTGATCTCACTTTCTGTCGGTATAGGGGTCTTCTGCGTGAAGACCGAGGTGGGAAGGACCATCTGCCCGGTTGACCACCATCTTCCCTCCATTCTTGAGATAATGGGAATACCGGAGCGCCTCGAGCAGGTCAAAGGAGATGAGGAGATCTGCAGTGCCGGGCACGATCAGCGGGCCGTACAGCCCGTCGATCCGGATATGGGTCTCGACCGACCCCCCGCGCTGCGCCATCCCGTGCGTCTCGGCACCTTTCACGTGCCTGCCTTCGAGGAGGCAGGCCTCCCCGAGGATATTGGAGGCAAGGATGGTGCCCTGCCCGCCGATCCCGACGATCAGGATATCGAAGATTTTTGTCATTTCTTTGCCTCCCGGGATATCGCGCCCACCGGACAAAGACGGGCGCAGACCGCACACCCGCTACACAGATCGTTTATCCGGGCCTTTTCGTCCACGAACTCGATCGCGGGACACCCGAATTTTACACACGTCCCACAGCCGGTACAGAGATCCGGGTTTGCCGCGTAGCGGCCCCGCTTTACTCCTGCGCGGCGGGCAGCAATTACACACATCTGCTTCGCGATGACAACCCTGACACCCTTCTTTTTCTTTGCCTCTTCAAGGACCCGGAGCATCCCGGTCAGGTCATAGGGATCGACAGTTTCGACAAAGGTCACCCCACATGAGCGGCAGATGGCATCAAGTGAGATCGGGGCGGACTCTGCACCGGTTGCCGTTACCCCGGTATTCGGGTTGGGCTGGTGGCCGGTCATCGCGGTGATCCGGTTGTCGAGAATGACCACGGTCATATTCGCACCGTTGTAGACCGCATTCATGAGCCCCTGGATACCCGTGTGCAGGAAGGTCGAATCGCCGATCGTACAGACTACATCCCGGGGATCGCCAGAATGGGCGATCCCGCTCCCGACCGTGATCGAGGCACCCATGCAGATGGTAGTATCAACAGCGCCGAGCTGGAGCCCCAGCGTGTAACACCCGATATCGCTTGGGTAGATGGCAGACTCCTTAAACACCTTTTTCATCGCGTAGAACGCAGCGCGGTGGTGGCAGCCGGCGCAGAGGATGGGCGGGCGCAGCGGAAGGTTCTGCACGGGTTCATGAGAGGCAAACGGGTTGTTGCGCAGGAAACCTGCCTTTACCATGATGCCAGCAACAACAGCCGGGGAGAGTTCACCTTCGTACGGGGCGTACCCGTTGATCTTCCCGAAAACCGGCACGCACCCGGCGACCTGACGCACGGCCTCCTCGACCACCGGGGCGAGTTCTTCGATGATGAGGATCTTCTCGTGCTTCTGTGCAAATTCTCCCAGCCATGCTTCGTCGATGGGGTACGCCCCAATCTTCATGAACGAGACGCCGGGGGGCAGGAGTTCCTGCACATAGGCAGCCCCGATGCCGCTTGCGATGACCGCTGTTTTCCCGCTGATGGTGTAATGGTTAAACCCCATTTCGACAAGACGCTTTTTGAGCGCCGGCTGCTTCCCGTTGAGTTTTTTATGCAGGATCCGGGTATGGGCCGGGATTACGACGTACTGCCGGGGATCCTTATGAAACTCTCCGACCTTGGTATTCGGAACAATGGCACCCAGTTCCACGTCGCCTTTCGAGTGACAGATCCGGGTCGTGGGACGGAACAGCACCGGCAGGCTGAACTCCTCGGAGATGGCAAAAGCGGTGGAGACCATGTCATGCGCTTCCTGCACACCTGCAGGGTCGAGGCAGGGGAGCCGGGCGAAATGGGCATAACACCGGGTGTCCTGTTCGTTCTGGGAACTGTGCGCGAACGGGTCATCGGCGCTCATGATGACAAGACCGCCGGTCACCCCGGTATAGGCACTCGTCATGAGTGGGTCGGCAGCGACATTGAGGCCGACATGCTTCATGGTGCAGATCGACCGGAGCCCGCACCATGCGGCAGCAAGGGCATTTTCGAGAGCAACTTTCTCGTTCACCGACCATTCCACATGACAGGTCAAATCTTTCTGCACACGGAGCACATCGACCACTTCCGATGAAGGGGTGCCGGGGTACCCGCTGGCAAAACCGATGCCCGATTCAAGACATGCGTGGGCGATGGCTTCATTCCCGAGGAGATAGTGTCGTTCCATGATCCCAGATCCGTACAGGTATGTAGATTTTTAACACAGAGCCCTATAGCATTATCCTGTCCACCCGGATATTCACAACCTATAAAAACTCTTATGGGATAACTAATAAGGTAAAATTCAGGCAATCCTTTTGGGCCCGTAGCATAGCCCGGTGGTGCGCCCGGCTGATAACCGGGAGGTCATGCGTTCGAATCGCATCGGGCCCATTCACCTCATTTTGATATAGTTTTTCAGCCTACCGGGTGGCATGGAAAATATTTATAAAATTCTTCTGTTGATCGGCACCCTGCTCTGCATATTCCTCTTCGCGATCAATATCTACCTTGGTGCGACAGGAGCGATCGTCCTTGCCGCTTTTGCCTTGTCGGTCTTCATCATGGAGGATTCCCGGGTTCTCCCTGAGCTCACGGTCAGGCTTGGAGATGATGCAAAAAAAATTGTGGTTGAAAACGCGGGAAATGCACCGGCATACCGGATCCATGTTGCCCTCGTCCCTTTCGACATTGAATTCGATATTCCTCAACTTGCGGCTGACGCCCAGTATGAATATCCCTTCACCCGTATGATAGGGGAGGCAAAAGCTGTGGTCGCTTTTGATGATACGAAAGGAGGACACGTCAGCAGAACATTTTCCCTGTCAGCGCTGGGAAAAGGCGATGACGATCTGCTCAGGCCGATGTTCCCGCTGTTTAAATGGAAGTAAAAAGAGGGGGGGCCGGTCAGGTTTTACGGGGCGCAGCAAAGATAAACCCAATCACTTTTTCAAGCGCTGCGATAAGTTCTGTTTCCGATTTCATGTAATCATGCATGCCCTGGTACAGCATGAACATTACATCATACCCGTACCTCTCTATCGCAGACTTCGGGTCGATGGGATTAAGGTATGAGTCGGTGATAAACCCGTCGGAGCTGTACATCAGTTCGTAGAACTTTCCCTTTTCTGAGAGGACGCAGAACTGGTCGGTGATCATTTTTGAAGGGTCATCGGGTCGGAACGCAGCGGGATCGGTCTTCCCCAGCACGATCATCTTCTCCGTGTAATAGTTCGCATCGTAGAGCTCGTTTTTCGTATCCTGCTTACCGATCTTGAGCAGGTTGAGGCCGACAGATTTTACTACCGGTTTTGCCATGACGGCCATGCGCCCCAGAAGTTCCCCGTTATGAGTCTTTACCTGTTCGGACAGTTTGGCATCCGTCTTTTTCATATCCTCGATATTCTGCATTATTTTTTTAAAACCAGCCTCGATCTCATCCATTTTAGTATCACCATGCTCCGCATTCCGGCGCAAAACAAGAATAGTTAATGTTACGGCTATAAAATCACTCGTCTTTTGTGACCGCCATCCTTCAGGACAGGATTCATGCAACCAGCTCGCCCATAAAAAAATACTTCCGGTCTTTTTTGAGGAGAGCCTCTGCAGCAACCCCAATCGGGAGATCCCTTTGGATGACAACACCCTGATATGAGGCAGTCCGGGCCATGACCGATCCCGGACGGAGTTTCTCCGTAACAACGCAGGCAACGGTAGTTCCAAGGCTCGGGCGGTTGAGGGGTGTGTACTGTTCTTCCGCGTACGCGTTCAGGATACGTGACCGGTCTTTTTTTACAAAATCCGGGAAGTCTTTTTCCGCAAACGGACCGGTGAAAGGGCGCTTTGAATACCGCGTGACATTGACCTTGGCAGGTTTTGTCCTCCCGATAAGTGCAAGGGACCGGGAGAAATCCTTCTCGGTCTCCCCGGGAAAACCGACAATGAAATCCGTGGCGATGCTGATGTCAGGATACCGCCTGCGGAACGCGGAAACAACATCCTCGAACTCCTGCACGGTGTATCCCCGCCTCATCTGTTCAAGGATACGGTCGGATCCCGACTGCACCGGCAGGTGCACAAACCTGAAGAGCCGTTCGCTCTCAAATGCTCCGAGCAGATCGCCAAGGATACTGCTCACGGTTTTCGGGTTCATCATCCCGACGCGGATTCGGTAGTTTCCCTGAAGGGAACAGAGGTCGACGAGAAGATCAGGAAGGGACTGTCCCGTATCACGCCCCCACGCACTGGCGTCCTGGGCGGTCAGCTGGATCTCGTACGCTCCCGAGTTGACGAATGCCTGTACTTTTTCCCGGATCTCTTCTGTGGGGAAACTTATAAGCGGCCCCCTTGCCCTGCGCGTGATGCAGTACGTGCATCGCCCGAGGCAGCCCTGCGCGATCTGAACAATTCCCACGCCACCGGGAGCAACAGTCCGCACAGAGAGATACGCATCGCGTATCCTGTCCGGGTGAATAATTGTGGGCGAACAGACCGAGAGGATCGCCTCACGCTGGACCAGCGGCATGCAGCCGGTGACAAAAAGCGGCTTTTCCCGCAGTGCTGCAAGACGCCGGAGCATCCTGCGTTCGGTCGGCCCGACAACCGTGCACGTATTGATGATGATCACATCTGCCTCAGCGGGTGATGCGACACGGATGCTCCCGTTGTGGTTAAGCACCTCCAGGAGATTTGCCGTATCCCCGAAGTTGTAGCTGCACCCGTAGGTCTCTATATAGACCCGTTTTTTTGCGAGCACGGCAAACACGTCAGTCATGTCCCGGCAGGGATCTCCTGATCGGCTCTCTTCCATGTGTCTCTCCTCATCCTTTGGAGCCGGAGCAATTAAAAGTCGTTTTTGGTATAGTTCCCACGCTCTTATGTCCCGGGCCCTAGTGGATAACCATTAATCCATGGTACCCATAACCTGTTTACCATGGTACGGATCGGGCTGCTGGGCTGCGGCAATATCGGGCATATCATTGCGCAGCATGCAGAGGGATTTGTAATCTCAGCAGTCTACGATAAAGTCCCGGAACGGGCAGCGGAGATCGCCGGTATCTGCCATGGTAAGGCATACGGGGATTTCGCGGCGTTTCTCGATGCGGATACCGATCTTATCGTCGAAGCGGCATCGGTTAGTGCGGCGCGGGCGCATGCCAGAGAGGTTCTCCTGCACAAAAAGGACCTCGTGATCATGAGTGTTGGTGCGCTTACCGATGGGGCGTTCAGGGATGAGCTCATGGCAACTGCGCGAAAGACCGGAACGAAGATTTATGTCCCGAGCGGGGCGATCTTCGGACTGGATAACCTGAAGATCGGACAGATATCACCGATAACAAAACTACTCCTGAAGACCACCAAAAGTCCGCAGTCTCTGGGCCTTGACGTCCCCACCCGGCAGCGGATCTTCTCTGGCAAAGCGCATGACTGCATCAAGTCTTATCCCAAAAACGTGAATGTCTCTGTCGCCATGGGCCTTGCTGCAGGCCAGGATGCGGATGTGGAACTCTGGGTAGATCCGGCGGCGGATAAAAATATCCACGAACTCTTTATCGAGGGAAGCTTTGGTGAGACATACATCAGGGTGACCAATGTCCCCAGTCCGGATAACCCGGCGACCAGTTACCTTGCTGCTCTCTCCATCCTCACCTTGTTAAAAAATCTCGACAGCCCGCTCGTGGTCGGGACATGATGATCGCCTGAGGATAAACCGCTATGGTACCGCTGGAATACCTGCTGAAATTCATCGGCGAGGACGCACCATCCGGGGATGTCACCTCGGATGCGATCGTACCGGATGTCATCTGCCGCGCCGTGATCCGGGCCGAACAGGAGGGGATCGTGGCAGGTCTTCTTGAGGCAGCGGCGCTCTTTTCCCACTTCAGCGTGGACGTCACGCAGGACACCTGCGACGGCGATACAGTAAAAGCCGGGAAGATCCTTCTCTCGCTCTCAGGAGAGGCACGGAAGATCCTGCTTGTGGAACGCACCGCACTCAACATTATCGGCAGGATGAGCGGGATTGCAACACAGACGAGGACATTTGTGGCACTGGCGAAGGCAGAAAACCCCCGCTGCCGGGTGGCAGGTACACGCAAAACCTGTCCGGGCCTGCGGGCGCTGGATAAAAAAGCCGTGGCTCTTGGTGGCGGCGATCCTCACCGGTGGGGCCTGAGCGATGGCGTACTTATCAAGGACAACCACCTGGTCCTTGTTCCTATCCATGAAGCGATCCGGCGGGCGAAGGCTGCAAGCATGTACCGGAAAATTGAGGTCGAGGTGGAGACTGCCGATGACGCACTTGCGGCTGCGCGTGCCGGCGCAGATATTCTGCTTCTCGATAACATGACAACCGACAGCGTCCGATATACCCTCCACGAACTTGAGCAGGCAGGGATACGTGATAAGGTCACCATCGAACTTTCGGGTGGCATTACCGGAGAGACCATCCGGGAATACGCGCGGACCGGGGCTGATGTCATCAGCCTTGGCATACTCACTCACTCGGTCCGAACTTTTTCGGTAACGCTCGACATCCAGAAGTAGTCATTTTTACCTGGGATCCCGGGTCGGGAATCATGTGAATCCCTTTTTCGAGTGTCTGTACGAAAATTCATTATCCCCCACGGCATAGGGTTGGCCTGAGGGGATCCGGATGGATGACACGGGATCACCAGCCCCGGCAGCACTCCAGGCAATACCACCGACACCGGAAGAACTGACTGTACAGGAAGAAAACCGCAGATGCCGGGTACAGGAATACATCCGCTTACTCAAAAGTGAACGCCTTCATTTTCGCTGGAACGCGGCAGAGGCGCTGGGAGATGAAGGGGATCCCGCAGCAGTTGAACCACTTATTGCAGCATTAAAAGACCCCTATGTGGATGTCGGGTGGCTTGCGGCAAAATCGCTGGGGAAGATCGGGGATATCCGCGCGGTCGAATCCCTGCTTGCACTCCTTACCTCCGATGAAAAATGGCTCCGTACGGGCGCCGCATGGGGGCTCGGCAGGCTCCGGGATACCCGTGCAATCGGACCGCTGATCCTGCTCCTGAACGATCCAAAAAGGGGCGTGAGGAAAACAGCTGCATGGGCACTGGGGGAATGCGGTGATGAACGTGCAGTGCCGGCACTGACTGGCGCGCTTAAGGACGCTGATTCAGGTGTGCGCACTGCCGCACAGGATGCACTTGACACCATAGCGAGGACAAAAACAAAAGCCGTTACCGGGGCTGCTCTGTTGTGAAGAGTTTGGACGCGGCCACTTATCCCTTCAGGAAGAACTAGTGAATCTCCCGTATATCGTCTGCTGAGCTGACGAGGATCTCTTTTTTACCCTGATAAGTCTGGACTGTCCCGTACAATGAAACGGTTGTCCCTTTCGCAAAGGATCGATCGCCGGCGACAGTAGCGGGCACAAAAACTGTGACATTAGCTATCGTAAGCAGCACGTGCCCGCCGTTTTTGAGAACGGTCGCCTGATCGATGATGCCTGACAGGTGGACCAGCGTGCCATCGGCAGACTGGTCCGTGTATGTGGAGGCAAACGGCCCTTTCCCGATCTGCGTGAGCACGATATGGGCGGCAGTAACCGTAATGGCAACCACGATCAACAGCAGGATCGCTACCCGTTCCTGGCGCCCGAACATACCTGATGGTTGAAACCGGGGATATAAATTACCGACAGGTTGATATGTTAACACTGTTAACATTATTATCATGTATCAGCAAACCTTACCACCCTCTTCAAGGACGGTTCTGGAGATACTGGGCACCGGTGGTGCCATGACCCACAAGGATCTGGTCAAGAGAAGCAGGCTCGCGCCGCGGACCGTGCGATACGCCCTGAAAAAACTCAAAGAGCACCACCTCATCATCGAGAAGTTCAACTTCCGTGATGCACGGCAGATTATCTACCAGAACAGACCCGTCATCACCCCGGAATCCCTGCCTGCACTCGTATGACAAAACATACCTGCACGCTCATGCACTGCGACAGCATGGTAAGAATCCTTCTCCCGCCCATGAGAGCGGAGATGGTCTTCCGGCTTGTCAACAACCAAGGCCTCAGCCAGAGCGATGCAGCAAAGAGACTGGGCGTCACCCGCGCCGCAGTATCCCAGTACATGAGCAGGAAACGGGGATACGGGGCCATTGAACTGTCATCAGAACTCGACGCGATGATCGATCGCTGGGCACTTGCCGTTGTTACCGGAGAGAGCGACATTAATCTCTGCGATGTATGCCAGTGCGCACTTAAAAAATTCTGAAAATTTCACCACACCCGCCCATTCGCCGGGGCTGATCGCTGTTTTTTGTTTTCCTGAATGTCACCGGTCCGCGAGCGCACTCCCTGTCCGCATATACTCAGCCTCACCGGATATGCCGGCGGTAATACAAAATCATGAGGATGCCGATGACGGTCGCAACGCAGGCAATTTTCAGGTAATCCACCGGGGGGTGCGGCGAATGCACTGCCGGACTCCAGTCTGCATCAAACACCGTTCGGAAATATCGCGCCACCACCGGCTGCTCGATAATCACACCGGCTTCCCGGTTGAAACCGGGGGAGTTGGTGTTCCAGTTAATGCTGCTCACGAGCACCGCACGGTCATCGACAATCACTCCCTTGTTGTGGATCTTTTCCAGGCCGCTTGCCTCAAGATCGGCGCAGCGCGCTTCAAGAGGCAGGTTATCGCTCGCGGCGATCCGGTTGATCAGGGCCACCATTTCGTCGTTGTCAGCCTCATCTTCCGTGTTATACCAGTAGGAATCGAGGAGTACCCTTACATGTACCCCGCGCCGCGAGGCATTGATTGCGGTTGCAAGATAGGGGTTCAGGCGGGTCTTCGATTCGTTGGTGATGTATGCCTGCTGGATCTCGATACTTTCCTGTGCGGACACCAGAAGATCCGTTATCTCATCACTGGTATCCGGAGAGATGACCGGGGTCACCCTGGCACCGGTAAAAGTAGCCGGTTCGAATGCCACCTGCCGTGAGATTATGCTGAAATTCTCCAAAGGTCCCTCGTTCCCGCCCACAGGTGTAATCGCCGAGCCTGATATATCAGTCTGGTACAGGTCGCCGAAGTACGCCGCGAGACGGGGCTCTTCCATCACGACCCCCCAGCCCCGGTTCCCGGTCTCCCCTGTAGAGGGAAAGCCGGTGTGCCCGAAGTTTTCACTGGTCACAAGAACCGCGCGGTCATCAATAACCACGTATTTCGCATGATCGTACCGGTACGGTTCGTGCCCGCCCTCCGGCGCTGCCATTTCAAAAACCGGGATACCACTCTGGTTTAACCGGTAGATCGCCGATTTTTCCGAGGGGGAAATCCCACCGACCGGGCCGCCCTCAAGAAGGA
Organism: uncultured Methanoregulaceae archaeon; assembly: GCA_963805035.1. Lineage (GTDB taxonomy): Archaea > Halobacteriota > Methanomicrobia > Methanomicrobiales > Methanospirillaceae > Methanoregula. The sequence continues at coordinate 83,138 of CAWDSU010000013.1, forward strand.
CTTCCACATCCACCCCGCGCTTTTTTGCATTTATCAGATCAGCGGTGATGTTTGCGCTCGTGAGTTCGTAGACATTCACCAGCACCCGGTGCTCTGCAGATTCAATCACGCCGGAAAATACCTCAAGAGAGCTGTCGGGGGAAACAAAGGCGGTGACAGTCACATTGTCAAAGCTCGTTGGGGACAGCCGCGACTGGCCGAGCATGAGCGGCCGGGGATCCCAGACGCCAGCTTCAAGAAAATGTACCTGTCCCTGCCGGGGACTGACATCCCCGGGCCACGCGATCTTCTGCACGAGTCGGCTGTTTTCGTAAACCATCAGTTCGTCACGCGTGTTGGCGAGGCGGAGCTGCGCTCCGGAGATCACATCCGGTACGTCAGGCGAATAATCCTGCCATTCAAAATCCGGAAACCTCCCATGGGTCTCTTTAAACGCCAGTCCGTTCCGCGCAACCGTCAGGGTGCCCTCAATAGCCGTACCGTCAGGAAACCGGAAGCCACCATGGTTATCAGATATGGCGATACCATCAAGGGAACCATGGCCGGACAGGACAATATATTCATCCGCGTCATCAGCAAGGTAAGGGTCCGGACAGAATTCGATAATCTGCATTGCACCGCAGGACACGATACAGAGACACAGGAACAGGAATACGGCAAGCGGGCGGGGAAAAGACACGGTATCTTCCCTTTTTATAATCAGGAGATATAACCCTTGGGAAATGACAACGCAGGTACAGCACGGGACAACCAGGAAAAAGATAAACGTCACGGTCGTGAAACTGGGCGGAAGTCTCACATCCCACGCTGCTGATATCATCCCGGTCCTCCGCGCTGCCCGCCGACCCCTCCTGATCGTCCCGGGAGGCGGGGCATTTGCAGACCTCGTCAGGCAGTCAGGTTCTGAAGCCGACGCGGCTCACTGGATGGCATGCGCTGCGATGGACCAGTACGGGAGGCTGCTTGCAGCGCAGGGCATCAAAACCACCACGAGGCTTGCAGTCCCGCAACACCCGCGTGTCCTCCTCCCCTACTGCGCCCTGCGCCGGTACGACCCCCTGCCGCATTCATGGGATATCACCTCCGATACGATTGCTGCATGGGTTGCCGGCAGGCTCGGTGGTGATCTGCTGGTGCTCAAATCCGTTGATGGTATCACGGCTGCCGGGAAACTTCTCACACTTGTAAAAAAACCCGTAACTACTAATGTTGTCGATCCATACTTTATCCCCTACGTGCTCGAACACCGGATCAGGGCATTTATCCTCAACGGCACCGACACAACCCGGATATGCAGATGGTTTGAGGGGGAGCGGGTTTGCGCCACGGGCATTGGTACAACCTTTTAAAGGTACTAAAAGAGATACTATAGGAATCCTTAAAGGAGCAATATCATGTCAGATAAAAAGTGTACGTCCTGCAGCGCTCCGCTTGCAGAAGAGGGCTCAACAGTCTTTGCGTGCCCCGCGTGCGGTGTCGAGATCACCCGGTGCTACCGGTGCAGGGAGCAGAGTATCCCCTACGTCTGCCCGAAATGCGGATTCGGGGGACCGTGAGGCATGGGCAGCGTTGCCGTAATTGTCAGGGTCATGCCGGAATCACCCGAAATTGACCTCGAAAAACTAAAAAGCGCGCTTAAGCAGAAACTACCTAGTATCCAAGATATCCAGGAAGAGCCGATTGGATTCGGCCTTAAGGCTCTCAAGCTTGTCGCGATCGTCAACGATGCCGGCGGCGAGACGGACGCCATAGAGGGGAAACTGAACACGATCCCCGGTGTCGAGCGGGCGGAGATCGTTGAAGTAACGCTCATGTAGGATAAGAATCGATTATCCTTATTCCCGCTTTTTTTAATCCTTTACCATCAGAGATCGGATTTTCCGGGCTGTGATCTCTTTGGCTTTCTGGGAGCACCGAGATCCTTTTCGCTTTTGAGTTTTTCGACAATCTCGTGTATCGTCGTGCGGATCTTCTCGACAGATTCCCGGTAGGCAATGACCTCGGATTCATCAATCCTGATGGTCACCGGGAACGCACCGTTGCGGTTGATCCGGGCAGGAACGCCGATACAGACGCCACCGATCCCGTGGACCTCGCTTTTCACATAAGAGGAAACGGTCAGAATCCGGTTTTCGTCGCCAAGGACGGTCTTTACGAGCGACGCGATGGCCTCGCCGGGGCCGTATACGGTAGACCCCTTGTTTTTGATGATCTGCTCACCGCTGGATTTTACGGACTGGATGAAGTCCTGCACCGGCAGGTGCGCGAACGCTGGCAGGTTGGAGATCTTGATCCCGCCAATCGTGGTCGCCGACCAGAGCGGCACCATGCTGTCGCCATGCTCACCGATAATACGGGTGTGGACTTCGCTTACGTGTACTTTAAAATAGGTTGCAATCAGCGATTTCAACCGCATCGAGTCGAGGTGCGTACCAAGGCCAAAGACCTGGTTGGGCTTGAGCCCGGAATACTTGAGGGCGATGCATGTCATCACGTCGACCGGGTTTGTCACAACGATGATCTTTGTATCAGGTGCAACGGTGCCTACCGCCTGTGCGATCGGCGCAACGACCCGGGCATTCCCGAGCGCAAGATCAAGACGATCCTGGCCTGGCCCGCGGGGAGTGCCCGCTGTAATGACAACGATATCCGAACCGGCCACATCCTTAAGACTGGTCGTCCACGTGACCCTGATATTTGTCCCCCGTGCTGCAAAGGAATCAGCAAAATCCTGGGCAATCCCTTTCAAAAACGCTTCGCGCCCTTCGCGCCCGTACAGCTGGATCTCATGAACGTGAGGATCTGCGGAAATGGCATAAGCGGCAAACATGCCGACATTGCCGGTAGCACCGATAATGGTGACTTTAGACATGGTATCACGAGAAGCGGGGACGTGTCATCGGTCGACTGTACGTTGCTCCCTTTGCCAAAGCACCCATCCTCCGCCCCGTTACCCCATGGGCGCCGGATGTCTGCGGTAAGTCTGCTCCCTTCCGGGCCTGAACCGGTTCCCGCAGCGACAGGTCGCCATTCCCTCCGGAATTTTGATCCCTGGCCATCGACCTCATGGGACGAGGTTTCAACGTCAGGACACACAGGCTCCGGCAGATCGTTGCAGCCTTCGTCAAACTTCGCCCCCCGCGTACCGACGGTTTCGGGTTACAAGTGACGCCGAGCCACCCGGGCTAGTCCCCATATCACTTGGGCTGCCGGTCAATAAATCCTTGTCACCAGTATGGATGGGGGGCCGGTAGCGCATCACCTTTCACCGCTCCCCCCGGAGCGGTACTGCTTTTCAGGGAACGAACGCGTCTCCGCCCATACGCTCTTTCCAATCATGGAGCAAGGCGGATATCCCCTTCTGGTTATTCTTGTCAAAAACATCCAGCGCGGCCACCGGATGCGCATCCCTGGGGATCACGCGATCCAGCATCCGGAAATCTCCCTGATAGACTTCGATAATCTGCCTCCCTACCGTTTCGGCAATCTTTACCGGTTCCCGGGCGACCGGGTGACCGGCCATCTCTTCAGGCTGCTTGTAGATCCGCACCTTTTCGACATCGAAATAAATGCGGTTGACCTTGAGATTGAAAGCCGACCAGAATGCCGAGGCGTACCAGGCATCATTCATGACCACATGCGGCACCCCGAGACATGCCGCCGCAAGTCCGAGTGTCCCCGGCCCCGAGCAGGCATCCACAAAGAAGGGGACAGGAGATGTTCCCACGTGGGCGGCGATCGACCGGAGCTTGGGATATCCTGCGCGCGGGAACTCCACATGGATGAGTGCCTGCTGTTTGTACACGACCAGAGGTCCGGTGGCAAGCGGGTAGATGTCGGCCCTGACATCACAACCGGCAAGGAGCGTGTAGACCCGGGGGTTCTCACCCGGGTTGAGTGACACGAGCCCGGGGATGAAACCGGCGGTCCTGACAACACCGCGGATCTCGGGGACCTCGGCGACGATCCGCTGGGCAGCCTTCTCTTGCGCCTTTCCCGACAGCAGCAGGAGGGATTTTTGCGGGAGGAACGGCGGCCGGTCCATGGCCATACCGGGATGGATGAGCGGAGAGCCCACGGCAAGAAGTGGATCGCTTGCCGTAAGATCGCCTTCTTCCAGCATGATCACGTACATCTGCGCGAAAACTTCGTCGATGAACCGTTTACCGCAAGAGCAGGGGAGGGCATACTCCCGGGAGGGAAGAGGGGCGCGTTTGTCGAGGGCCCGCATGGTACATTTTTCGCACGGGAGAAAATGCGTGGGAAGATCCCTGAGGATCTCCGGTGCCAATTGTACGCAGTCACTGCCGCATGCGGGACATTCCATGGAGGTTGCTGGCATCTCCTGCCAAAAGAAACTTTGCCAAATAACCGCAGGGGAGAGAGGAGAGGAGAGCAGGCGTCAAAAAGTCCACGATACGTGACCGTCTGGCAGAAATACTCCAGGAAAAGGGTCAGAGCGAGGGTTCTATGGGCCTGATGCGATTCGAACGCATGACCGCCCGGTTATGAGCCGGGCGCTCTAACCGGAACTGAGCTACAGGCCCATAAGCGCCGCCAACAGGACTCGAACCTGTGACATGCTGGTTAACAGCCAGCCACTCTACCAACTGAGTTATGGCGGCAACAGTCTTCTGTGCCTTATTAGATTCTTTGTGAGGCTTTTTAAAGGTAACTAAGGGGGGGAATGACGAGACAGGTCTGTCGGAGACCCTGGAAACGTAAATAATGCAAGGATAATCCAAGGAGGATTTGCCGGTCAGGGTTTTTTCATCGAGTTCACGAGCCGGATAATATCTTCCAGATCATCGTTTAAGTGTGCGAAGAATTCCCGGGTCCGCTCGGTTGCGATCGCTCCTTCCGATGATGCGCGGATGTAGCCCAGCTGCTCGAGCACGTGAAGGGAGTACCTAATCCGGTGTGAGGGGAGATCAAGGATCTCGGCGAGCTTCATGATACCGATCGGCTGGTGCTCTGCCACGGTCCGGGCCACCTCTATATGCCGGCTGAGGAGCTCGATCTCATCCTTCATTCTCTTGAGCATGGTATCGCCGCAGGACTTTCCAGTTCCCTCTATTCTAACCTTTACTTCAATGCTCATCAAGCCATGCCTTGGTCGACCGGTAGTTCAGGATAAAGTTCCATGAAAGCACGAGGGCGATGACCAGCATGACGGTCACGACAGGAAGCCGGTACGGGTCCGGGACAAGGAAAAAGGAAACCACCGAGAGCGCCACGAGCAATATAATCGCGTTGAGCTGGACTGCTAACCGGTAGAATTTCCACTTGAACTGTTCTTTTGTTGTGTCGTCCATCACTCGTACGTTGAATGCGGAAATAAAAGTACTTGACGTTTCAGCGCGTAAATGTACGGCAATGGATCCACTGGACGCAGCGATGAATAAGTGCGGGGCGGATGCCTTTGTGCACTATGCCACGGGGGAGGACGCTGATATGCGCTACCTCACCCGGTTTGTGATGCATGACCCCTTTGTCTTTTTCAAAAGGCGCCGGCAGCCCGGGACCATTATTGTCCCCCAGATGGAAGCCGAGCGGGCTTCCCGTGAATCGATCGCCGCCGTCATGACCCGGACACAGGCAGGACTTCCCGGGATCACAAAAAAAGAGAAAAACCCCTGGACGGCAGCCGCGCAGATGATCACGGGACAGACCGGAAAGACCCTGCTTGTCTCACCCACTCTCCCTGCGGCCCTCATGCGGGCGCTCGAAGAGTCGGCCCGGGTGGTCGTGGATGCGGGCACTATCGAACAGGTGCGGGCAAAAAAAATGCCTGAAGAGATCCGGCTCATACAGGCAGTACAGAAGAAAACCGAACGCGCGATGGCTCTTGGGATCTCACTTATCAGGAACGCGACCGTCAGGAAAGGCGTCCTGTACCATGACGGCGCACCGCTCACCTCGGAACTGGTGCGGACAGAGGTACACAAGCAGCTCATGGACGACGGCTGCCGGGCGGTGGAGACCATCATCTCGTGCGGCGAAGATACCGCATTTCCCCACATCATCGGCAGCGGCCCCTTAAAACCCCATGCGCCCATCGTGATAGACATGTTCCCCCATGACGAGGCGACCGGATATTACGCCGATATGACCCGGACCGTTTCAAAAGGAAAACCCGGCCCACAGATAACCGAAATGTTCGAGGCGGTCCGCGAGGCCCAGCAGATCGGGATCTCGCACATCAAAGCCGGGGTGCTAGGTGCGGATGCCCACAACGCAGTCGTGGACCATTTCAAAAGCCGGGGGTATGAGAGCGATACCCGGGGGTTCATCCACAACCTCGGCCACGGCGTCGGCCTTCAGGTCCACGAGCTCCCCACGGTGGGACCGGTGGGCGGTGTGCTCGAAGCGGGTTTTATTGTCACGGTCGAACCGGGTCTCTATTATCCCGGGGTCGGCGGCGTCAGGCTCGAAGACCTCGGGGCGGTTCGCGCCAAACATTTTGCGGATTTCACGAAATTTGAGGAGAAAATGGTCGTATGAAGGACGGGATACTCGAAAAATACCTGGCAGCAGGAAACCTTGCCGCTACTATTCTCAGGGAGAGCGCACAGCAAATCCGGGCTGGCGGGTCTTATCTCGAACTGGTCGAATCCGTTGAAGCCAGAGTGAAAGACGGGGGAGCTGATCTCGCCTTCCCACTCAACGTCTCATTAAACGAGGATGCAGCGCACGATACCGCATCGACCGGTGATGGGAGAATATTCGGCAGAGGCGATGTGGTCAAGCTCGATCTCGGGGTTCAGATCGATGGCTACATTGCGGACACCGCGACAACGGTCGACCTCGGGAACAATGCGCTCCTTCTTGAAGCGTCCCGCGAGGCGCTTGAGGCTGCAATACGGGCGGTCAGGCCCGGGGTAACTGCAGGAGAACTTGGCGCAATCGTGCAAAACGAGATCGAGCGCCGGGGTACCGGCCCATTGCAAACTTGACCGGCCACGGTCTCGACCAGTACGTGCTCCACAGGGATCCGACGATCCCCAACATTGCGATCAACGGCGGCACTGTGCTCGAAGAAGGTATGGCCTTTGCCATCGAGCCGTTCGCGACGACCGGGAGCGGGCGTGTCGGCGAGAAGACCCGGGTCGAAATCTTCTCCCAGATCGCGGAAAAGCCCGTCCGGATACCTCCAGCCCGTGCGGTCATGGAGCGGGTCAGGGACCGGCAGGGTCTCCCCTTCTCACGCCGCTGGCTCAACGATAAAAAGATGGATTTCGCACTCCCCGGGCTTGTAAGATCCCAAATCCTCCATGGCTACCCCGTCCTTGCCGATATCTCGGGCTCGCTTGTCTCCCAGCACGAGCACACCCTGATAGTAACTGCCGACGGTTGTATCGTGACGACCCGGTGATGGGATAGGTATAAGGATTCAGGTGTTAAATATTAAAAGTTACAGCCATGTCCGGAGATTTGGAAAGCCTGCGCATCATGGAAGTCCTGCTGACCGCAGAAATTTTTAACCAGAACCCGACGCTCGATCTCAATGACCTTACACCGGTGTGCCGGGAGATATTCTGTTCCGGGGATACAAAAAGCATCAAGCGCCCGGTGTACGTGAGCGACGGGTTGATCAAGCGCACGCTCGATATCGCGGATGCGCACCAGAAGATCGCAAAGAACCCCTTCGTATCGTACGAGGACTTCGGGCAGCGTATGAAGATAACAACACTCAGGCCGGCTGCGGAATGGTTCCTTGCGCAGGGTGGTAAAGCACTTGTCGGGCAGAACCCGGCCCTTGCCTTTTTCTTTGAATCATTCGACGGTACTGGGATCTCCTACAAGGATGTACGGAAAGCAAACCCGCCCTACGAAGATACCAAGGCAAGCCTCGATACCAAGATATCAAAGCTGGTCGGGGAGGATGAGAAGTTCCGGGGGGCCCTCGACCTTGTGATCGTGAGCGCTCCTGAAGAGGTCGAGCAGCGAATGGACGATCTTGTCTGTTCACCGGAGCAGACCGCGATCATCGAAAAGATCCATCATGCCCTTCACCACCGGGATTTCCTGAACCGTCACCGGATCTACGAGGTGGGAAAACTCCTCTTCGTCGGTCCGCCCGGCACCGGGAAAACCTCGCTTGCGCTTGCAATGTCGCACTCCATGCACATGCCGGTCCTCGAAGTCCGGCTCTCGATGATCACGTCCCAGTACCTGGGGGAGACTTCCAAAAACATCGACAAGATCTTCGAGCTTGCAAAGAAACTCTCCCCCTCGATCCTCTTTATCGACGAGTTCGATTTTGTCGCAAAGAGCCGGGTCACCGATGACCACGGCGCGATGAAGCGGGCGGTCAATGCACTCCTGAAAAATATCGACCGCATCAGCCTTATCAGGAACGGCGTCCTGTTGATCGGCGCCACGAACCATCCGCAGCTGCTTGATGAGGCTGCATGGCGGCGGTTTGACGAGGTCGTGGAATTTGCCCTGCCCGATGAAGAGATGCGCAGGGAGATCATCAAAAGCGTCACCTCGTCCATGTCCTGTTCCTGCGACTACCAGGAAATGGCAGCATTGACTGAAGGGTTCTCGGGCGCAGACATCCGCTTGATGGTAAAAGAGGCGCTCCTCTCGGCACTCATGGACAAGCGCGAAGCTATCGACCACAAGGACCTCGAAAAAGGGATCCGTATGGTCAAGAACCGTGAAGCAATCCGGAACCTGAACTGGATATAGGATGAAGTTTACACTGATGGGTACCGGTGATGCAATCGGGACACCGAAGGTCGGGTGCGGCTGCCCCCAGTGCATGCATGCGCGGGAGACGGGCACCGGCCGGTTGCGGACATCCATCCTCATTGAGCATGAAGGCCGCCACATCCTCGTGGATTCATCGCCCGATCTCCGGCAGCAGCTCCTCCGGCACGGCTCACCCCATATCGACGCCGTCATATGGACCCACGGGCACTACGATCATTTCATGGGCTTTGGAGAGTTTTACCGGGTACAGAAATCCCTCCGGTCTTTGCCGCTGACCCGGTGCTCCGGTACTGCGGTGAGACATTCCGGTTCCTGGACTTTGACCGGATGCCGGTGGAACCCTATGTATCATTTAATCTCTTCGGGATCACAGTCACGCCGTTTCTGGTGAAGCACCCCCCCGCGTATACCTGTGGTTTTGTTTTTGAGGCATGCGGGGCAAGGGTGGGGTTCACCTCGGATACCAACCGGGACATCCCGGAAAAAAGCCTCGATCTGCTTAAAAACCTCGACCTTCTCCTGCTTGACGCTCTCGTGCCCTCGCATATCAAGATCACCAAGCATATGAACTATCTCGATGCCTGCACGCTTGCCGAAAGCCTGCACCCGAAGGCGTTCCGGTGCGTCCACGTCAGCCACGTGATGCCATGGGAGTACCCGCACCTTGGATATGACGGCGAGGTCTTCGGGTTTCCATAAAAACCCCATCAGTTTTTGTGCTGTGTCGGCTCGGCAGGGATTTTTTTGTACTGCGGGATACCGCGCTCACCCATACTTTAATAGTTCACAGGTTCCCAAACATAGGTGCATGATTGTAAAAGTTCTAGAACTCGAAAAAGACAAGGCACGGCTCGTCATCCAGGGGGAGGGTCATACGTTCATGAATGCCCTTGTCGAGGAAATCCTGACCGATCCTGATGTCGATGTCGCAAAATACACCGTCGAGTTCCAGTTTTCAGACCCGGAACTGCTGGTAACGACCAAGAGCGCCAAGAAAAACCCCCTGACTATCATAAAAAAGGCCTGCAAAAAACTCACCGGTAACTGCGACGAACTCCTCAAAGGCCTTGCAAAACAGAAATAAGACCTGGTACGAATAATTTTTTTTATACTTTTTTTAAATCTGTCACTGGAGTATTCCGGCCTCCTTACCTGCGCCCGGTTTCCTGCAACACCAAAAACAATCAAAAACGGCTCTGGAGAAAACCTCATAGTCCAACAAATTACAAAACAGCTGCTGACGGATGGAACAGTCCCTGTCCCCTGGAACAAAACCCATGCAGTGCGATAATGTTGCATCACCTTATCGGGGTATCGCTCTATGAAGGATGCCACAAGAAGTGAGCACGCGAATGGCAGCACGTGCAAAAAGCCCCCAGAAGCGTGAGAGGGAGATATTCTGATGATTTTTCCAGAGCCAAAAAGGGATAATCTCCGTTCATCCACGATTTACAGGGAGGAGCCTGAACACGGGTCTATTCAGCTCGTTCGGTAAAGACAATCGACCCGGAGATCCGTGAGATCTTGATCTTCACGCTCTGGCCGGGTTTTGCATTCGCCACGTACATGATGTAGCGACCCATCTTCACAACACCGTCGCCACGCTTTGACAGCGACTGGATCTCGACATCGAGAACCTGCCCCTCCTCAAGGTTCTCCGAAACCGGTTCGGTCCTCACCTTGCGCTTCCGGACCGGACGGTGACCACCGCATGCATCACAACGGAGGGTAAGAACCCGGTCATCCTTGACCAGCCGCGTGTCAGGTTTGCCGCACTCGGAACAGATCACATAATCGTCCACATAGTTCTTGATGATCATCCTGAACAGCGAGATTTCGAACTTCCCGTTGAAGATCGCGCGAGTGCCGTCGATCTTACCCGAGGTTCCCAGCTCGCCGAGGATGTACTTCATCAGGTGATCCTTATCGCGACGGACTTTATCGGAGATCTCAGTGAAATTTTCAAGGATGGTGGTCTTGCCCTCAATGTACGCCTTTGCTTCAGGGACGACGAAACGTTCCGAGGAGGCACTTTTTTCTGATATATGAGAATAGGCCTTTTTTAAGAGATCATCGTAAGAGTCCGTCATACCAGTATAATATAAGGGCTGTATGGGTGCAAAAGTCTTTCCCAGCACCGGGACGAGAAATACCCCCTTTTAGTCACGCCGGTTTTAGCCCTGCCGCCGTCACGAACGCGACCATTTCGGCATTCTCTGCATCATCCTCGATATCCTTCTGGTTGATGGACTTAAATCCCACAAAGCGCATGCCCCGGCCCTCAATCCATTTTCTGAACATTTCCTCGCTCTGGCCGGGCCGGCCACCGCAGGTAACAAACGCGACCGCCCGCTTCTTCTCACAGTTGGTAAGCGCTTCGATAATTGTGTGGATGGCCGGCGTCGGCTTGAAGGCCCAGACCGGGGAGCCGAACACCAGAAGATCGTAGTCCTTTGCATCCAGGCGGGACGGCTCGATTGTCGTTTTATCTTCACTCCATGCTGCCTTGCACTGCATAATGAAACGCGTTAAGGCAGAGTGCGGTGCATGGTCGCTCACTTCGATGAGGCGGCTGTCAGTGGTGACAGCTGCGATATGCTGCGCAACGTGCCGGGTGTTTCCTGTCTCGGAATGATAGATAATACAGATCTTCATACAGAATAGAACGTACCCCATGTCCAAAAAGTTTTCATATGCCATACTCGCGCAGACATTTCACCGGGAGCGGGATAAAAAAGATTGCTGGAAAAAAGAAAAGCGATACGGTTATTTCCTGAACTGGGGCATCATGGCCCGTACTTCCTTCCCGGTCTCTTCAAGGAGATGTTCCTCGTCAGCCTTCGTGAGCGCATTGAAAACCGGGCGGTTTACCATATTTTCGAGCATCCATTCCTTTGCGAACTCCCCGCTCTGGATCTCAGCGAGGATCTCCTCCATCGCCTCGTAGGCTTCAGGCCCGATCACCCGGGGGCCCCGGGTCATATCCCCGTACTGCGCCGTGTTGCTTACGTACTGGCGCATGTTTGTCAGCCCGCCTTCATAGATCAGATCGACGATCAGCTTGAGCTCATGGCAGACCTCAAGGTATGCCATCTCGGGCGCGTAGCCGGCATCAACTAGCGTCTCAAACCCCGCCTTGACAAGCGAAGCCGTCCCACCGCAGAGTACCGCCTGCTCCCCGAAGAGATCGGTCTCGGTCTCCTCGCGGAACGTGGTTTCAAGCACGACGGCACGCGTGGCACCGATTCCTTTTGCATACGCGAGGGCGACCTTATGGGCTTTCCCCGTGTGATCCTGCTGGATAGCGATAAGCGCAGGAACACCTTTACCTTCCTCGGTACTGCCGGCGCACCATGAAACCAGGGCCCTTGGGCGCCACCATGATAACATCGACGTTTGCCGGCGGCAGGATCTGGCCGAAGTGGATGTTGAACCCATGGGAGAACATCAGGACCTTGTTCTCTGAGAGGTGCGGCATGATCTCGCTCTTGTAGACCGCAGCCTGCAGCTCGTCCGGCAGGAGGATCTGGATAATGTCTGCCTTCTTTGCCGCTTCAGCGACCGAAAGAACGGTCATACCGTCCTTTATCGCAGCGTCCCAACTTTTTCCCCTTCGCAAGCCGATGATCACGTCGAGTCCGCTGTCCCTCAGGTTCAGGGATTGTCCCCGTCCCTGCGAACCGTACCCGATCACCGCGATCTTCCTGCCCTTCAGCACCGAGAGATCGGCGTCGGATTCATAGTATTTTTTCATCATATACTAATCCCATTGATATCAGCAACAAAGCACATAAATATTATATGAAAAGACTAAAGAAGCACACTTGAAATATCAGCATGGATGCGATGACTTATTAAACACGCAGCAGTGGACAACGCCCCGGATCAGCCGTTCAGCGGGAAACTGCCCGATGTCCAGGCAACATCGCCCGATGTCAGGATTAACCTCACCCGGGTCGGGGTAAAAAACGTGAAAAAACTCGTGGAAGTTTCCCGCCCCGATAAAAGGCCGGTCGTCTTTATCTCGAACTTCGATGTCTACGTGGACCTGCCCGGCAGCCTGAAAGGTGCCAACCTGTCCCGGAACTTTGAGGTGATCGACGAAGTGCTTCAGCAGGCGATCGACGGCAAGGTCAACGAGATCGAGAACCTCTGCAGTGCGGTGGCACGGAAACTGCTTGACCGTCACGAGTATGCCGATCGCACGGAGGTACTTATGCGCAGCGAGTTCATGGTCAAGCGCGAGACACCGGTAAGTCACACGACCTGCCATGAAGTCGTCAAGGTACACGCGCGGGCGATTGCAAAAAGGACCTTCCGCGAACCGATCGTGAGGAAAAGCATCGGTGCCGAAGTCACGGGCATGACCGCATGTCCGTGTGCCCAGAACATCATGAAGGAACGGGCAAACCACGTCCTTGACGGGCTCGGGGTCGACCAGAATACCATAGACGCATTCTTTGCCGAAGTCCCGATGGCCACCCACAACCAGCGGGGGCGGGGCTTCCTCTGCATTGAGACCGATGACGACCAGTACGTCGACCTCGAAAAGATCATCTGGATCCTCAAGGAGTCCATGAGTGCAGGCATCTACGAGCTCCTCAAGCGCGGTGACGAGAGTGCAGTGGTTCTTGCCGCGCACAAAAATCCGCGGTTTGTGGAAGACTGCGTGCGGGAGATGGCAAAAAAAGTCCTGACCGGATTTGACTATCTTCCGGGAGATGCCGTGGTCACCATCAAGCAGACCAATGAGGAAAGCATCCACCAGCACGACGCGTACGCTGAACGGAGGGCTACGCTCGCAGAACTGCTGGACGAGCTCAATGGCGACAGGAAACAATCAGATTAAAAAAACAAAATGGAAAGTTTTCATGACCCGTTAATATAATAAATTTGTATTTTTTTTGGCCCGCTGGCCCGGCCGGAAAATAACGGTGATTTTTATACCTTTTGTATTTTAATGACCGATTTTCCCGTATTTCCCTGCTTTCGGCACCGGGAAATTAAAACAATAAACGTTATAAAATGGCTCGTTGTAGATAGAGTTGAACGTACTTTGTACGGTCAATTATCTCTAGAGATGAGAGATGTATAGAGGAATTTTGTACCGCATTACGAACAACTCAACATAACATGAGGCGATAATATTGTCGAAAGTTGTAGAGATTTCCCCAACCACAAGACATGAAGGACACTCCAAACTTGTCTTGAAGGTTAACGATCAGGGTATCATCGAGACGGGTAACTGGTGTTCCATTACCCCGGTGAGGGGCGTCGAGAAGCTTGCCGTTGGCAAGACCCCCGAACAGGTGCCGAAGATCGCATCCCGTGTCTGTGGTATCTGTCCGATTGCCCACAACCTTGCGGCTACCGAAGCGATGGAAGCATCCATCAAGTGCGAGATCCCGAAGGACGCACAGATGCTCCGTCACATCCTGCAGCTCGCAAACCGGTGTCACAGTATTGCACTGCACAACATTCTGCTCCTGCCTGACTACTATATCCCGGGCACCGAGACCAAGATCAACCCGTTTACGGCAGAAGAGCCGGTGCGCACCGTTGCAAAGCGCATCCAGCGCCTCCGTGAGATCGGCCAGACCATCGGCCAGATTGCCGGTGGCGACTGCATCCACCCGAGGAACACCCGTGTCGGCGGTATGTACCGGAACTGCTCCGAGCAGGCCAAGACCAAGATGTACGACCTCGCGAAGGAAGGACTCGTCCTCGCCCATGCTCAGGCAGAGTTTATGATCGCGGTCATCCGCAGCTACCACAAGAGAGACTTCGTGGATGTTGGCGGAATGAAAGTCCCGATGCCCAAGGATCTCGGTTTCCACAACCAAGGCTACCTTGCAACCCACGCGTTCTACGGCAGCTCGAGCCTTGAGGAATGCCCCAGCTGGGACATCAACCGGTTCAAGGAAGTCAGGCCATGGGACTGGTACATGGGCGAGATGGAAGTTTCGCTTGAAGAGCCCAAGTACCCCGTCGGCGGGACCACCAAGCTCGGCACCAAGGTCAACCCCCAGATGGAAGCCTGCACCGGCATCCCGATGTACGACGGCCAGCCGGTCGAAGTCGGCCCGCGTGCACGTCTCGTCACCTACAAGAACTATGACGAGAAGGGCACCTGCGGTCAGAACATTGCCCGCCAGATGGAGTACCAGGACTGCTTCTATGAGATGATCGACTGCATCGATGCACTCAACCCGGACGGCAAGGTCGTTGCAGACTACATCCCCGATGGCGACGGCACCCTTGGCTGGGCCTCCAACGAAGCTCCCCGTGGCACCGATGTCCACCTCACACGTGTGAAGGACTGGAAGGTCCAGTACTTCAGCATGCTCGTCCCGACCACCTGGAACTTTGCGACCTGCAGCGCTGCACTCAAGGGTGCGCCATGGCAGCTCGCCGAGGTCATCATGCGCGGGTACGACCCCTGTGTGTCATGTGCAACCCACATGATCGTCGTGGATGAGGACAACAAGTTAGTGGCTCAGAAGCTCATCCAGTGAGTAGCCCCACCATGCTGTATCCGGAGATCGTGGTAGCAGGGTGTGGAAATCCCCTGTTTGCCGATGACGGCTTTGGCCCAGCAGTAATCGATGAGATGGAAAAACTCTCACTTCCCGACAACGTATTAATAGTGGACGCGGGCCTTGGCGGCCCGCACTTTATTTTTACACTGCTCGACCCGGAAGTGACAAAAAAACTCGTGATCGTTGATATTGCTGATTATGGGGCGGAGCCGGGATCGATTACCAAGCTCCGCGTGGAGGATCTCCCCCCGGGATCGTATCGCGATGCCCATTCGTGGGATCTCGCCGAACCATTGCAGCGTATCAAGGACCGGATAGAGATTACGGTCATCGGATGCCAGCCGGCACGGGTTACATCCCCGGAATTTGAGATCGGGCTTTCGGACGAAGTCCAGAAAGCGATCCCCAAGACCATCCGGGTGATACTGGAAACAATCGGAGTGGATTATGGGACTACTATCAAGTGTATTCAAGAAGAACGCCAGCCCGGAACCGCCAAAACCAGCTGCGGCTCCCTCAAAATCAGCTGACGTTGCAGCAAAACCAGCAGAAACAAAAAAGGAGGTTAAGCCTGTGGCTGATAAGATTACATTAGGTTACACGCACCTGAGTGGGTGTACCGGTTGCACTGTGGCACTCGCAGACAACTATGCCGGATTATTAACTCTCCTCGACAGATATGTCGACCTGAAATATATGCCGACCCTTGCAGATGTCAGGCATGTCCAGAAGGTCGATGTCTCATTCATCGAGGGTTCTGTCTGTATTAACGACAAACTCGCAGTAGAAGAGCTCAAGGAAACCCGTGAGAAGTCAGCAGTGGTTGTCGCCCTTGGCGGCTGCGCCTGCTACGGCAACATCACCCGGTTCTCCCGCGGTGGCCAGCAGAACCAGCCGGCCCATGAGGCATACCTGCCGATCGGTGATGTCATCAAGGTTGACGTGTACATCCCCGGATGCGCACCTACCCCGCAGATGATCAGGAACGTTGCGGTCATGGCATACCTGCTCCTCAAGGGAACCAAGGAACAGAAGGACCTTGCGACTGCATTCCTCAAGCCCCTCATGATGGCGGCAAACGAAGGAACCAGCGCCTGCTTCTGCGACCTGATGACCAAGGTCATCAACCAGGGTCTCTGCATGGGATGCGGCAGCTGCGCATCAGCCTGCCCGGTCAATGCAATTACCCACGAGTACGGCAAGCCCCAGGGCGAGCGCGACCTGTGCATCAAGTGCGGCGCGTGCTACAACCAGTGCCCGCGGAGCTGGTTCAGCTTCGATGTTGTCGAGAACTATGAGGCGATCAACGAGGCCATCATGGCGGCACTCCAGTGAAGGTGATTGAAATGGGAGCAGAACTCGGTAAATACAAAGCATGCGTCTCGGCACGAAGCACCGACAAGGAGATTCTCAAGCACGCCCAGGACGGCGGCATTGTTACATCCCTCCTCGGGTATGCACTCGACGCGGGTATCATAGACGGCGCTATTGTCGCTGCAACCAAGGACTTTGCAGCCAAGCACCCGTCTCTCGTCATGAGAGATAACTCCAACTTCGATATGATCGAACCATGGAGACCAATCCCCGCTGTCGTCAGTACCAAGGCTGATCTGCTTGCAGCAGCAGGCACCAAGTACAACATCAGCCCGAACGTCTCCATGATAAAAGAGGCAACCCGCAGCTTCGGCCTGGACAAGGTCGGTATCGTCGGCACCCCCTGCCAGATGCAGGCTGTCCGGAAACTCCAGCTCTACCCGATCGGTGCCCGTGATGTCGGCGCCAGCATTGCACTTGCAGTCGGTATCTTCTGCATGGAGAACTTCCCGTACCAGAGCATCCTCCAGCTCGTGGAAGACCACGCGGCGATGAAGCTCGAGTCCGTCAAGAAGATGGAGATTGGCAAGGGCAAGTTCTGGGTCTACGGCAAGCGCGGACAGGTCGTTCAGCTGCCGCTCAAGGTGACCCACAAATACGAGCAGCCCGGCTGCCACGTATGCCTCGACTACGTTGCAAACCTCGGCGATATCTCCACCGGTTCCGTTGGCAGCCCCGACGGCTGGTCCACCGTCTTTGTCAGGTCAAAGATCGGTGACGCAGTCTGGGCAAAAGCAATGGCAGACGGTGTCTTCGAGACACAGCCCATCGAGAAGGTCAAGCCTGGCCTTGAACTCGTGACCAAGCTCGCAAACGAGAAGATCACGAAGAACAAGAACACGCTCGAAGCCCGCAAGACTTTTGGCGTTGGCAAGGCTCTCCGGAACCCCTACATCTAAATCTAACTTTTTTTGATGCGTGCAGCCTGAATGCAGGTGCGGGTAGGGTAAAACAAAAATGTGCCAGACCGCAGGTGCTGCCGGACAGACAATGCCATGCAAAGGAGACCGTCTCGTCCACAAGAATTTCAAGGTATTCATGGATTCAGGGCTCAAGGATCCCTGATAGATTCAACAGCTTACGCTGGTGCGTTCGTACCGGGCAGGGGCGAACTACCAGCACGCGCTAAAAGTCCGGACTTGATCGCCCTTTTGGATCCCGGGGATCATTTTCCCTGATCTTTGATCTCCCGGATCGAGGCGCCCGGTGACAGGTGCAGGAAAAATCCCGCTACCGCCCCCTGCAGCGCGGCCTCCTTTGAGGGGTATTTCCCGGTGTCGCGGTAATAGTCGTTTGCACCTTTTTCCCGCACGGCAAGGTTTGCAATGCCAACATACTGGTCCCCGGTCCGGATGATCCTGATCCTGAGGGGGACCTCGACATCCCTGATATCTATCTCGTAGGTCCCGACCATCTCGCGTATCCGCCTGATATCCGGGTACTGCCGGGCGAGGTCATCATCCGGTATAGGTGTCACACCCGGTCTGTTGACTGCCGGAAATTAAAAAGAGATCCCTCTACTCAGCTCTCGAGCACTTCAACGGCCACGGGGAGGTAAAAAGGAGAAATTTCAGGCCCGGGCGGGCAATAAACTACCGGTGAGTATATACAAACCGGGCGGTGACAGGAGACAAGGAAGTGAAACTGGCGGCTGTAGTACACGACAGGAAAAAAGAAAAGGTAAGGGTTGGGCATCATTGCCCGCAGCAGGCATCTCAAAGTACCAAAACCCTTTTCCACACATGCTGCAAGAAAAACATCCGGTACACAAAACCGCAGTCTTTATCCCGCTGCCGTTTTTATCCACTAGAGAAGAGTACATGACAAAAAAATGCGGGAACTGCGGCGCTCCCGCTCCCGACAGCAACTCACGGTTCTGCGACCTTTGCGGGGCGCCGCTCAAAGAAGAGCCGGTATCACCGCAGGGGTTGCCGGTCTGCCCGGCCTGCGGGGCCATTGTCTCCGACAGGAAAGCTCAGTTCTGCGATCTGTGTGGCGCACAGCTGGCAAAACCGGTCTGCCCGGTCTGCGGGAACCCGGCACCGTCCTCACACTCCAAGTTCTGTACCCGGTGCGGTGCCACGTTTGTACCGGCAGCCCCGGGGAAAACCCGTGCCGCAACCCCCGCTGCACCGGGAGCAGCACCGGAACCCGAACCTGTTGTAGTCAAGCTCAGGAAAGGGCGCCTGCCGGTGCCTGATGACCCTGCAGGAGAATGGGACCCCTGGTCAGATGGTGACCCGGCATACGATATATCGGCACCACTCCCCCATCAGCAGCCGCAGAAACCAAACACCGACCTCCAGCGCATTGCCGAGGAAACGGCACAGTCCCCGGGAGCCGCCCCGGTCCGGGAGCCGCAGGTTGCCGGGCCAAGGAAAAAGTATTCCCACCTGCCCCTGGTCGCCGACGAATTAAAAGCGGATATCGAACGCCGCGCTGCTCACGGTGATGCGGAAAGCGGGGGACCCGGGTGGAAGGGAAAAAAGAAAGGCCTGTTCGGGTTCAAGTAACCCGCCATGAAAGTGCGCCGAAAGCAGTTTTTACAGACGTTCTTTGTTGGCTCTGGAGAACCTCCTTGTTTTTCTGCAAAAGGATTCCGCACAGATTAACGGGAGGTACCGTGCCTGTTCCCCCGGACCGCTCCTGCGCTTTGTGATGATACGGTATATTACCTTCTTTAGGGATTATCGCTGCATGGGGGATGCAACAGCAGCGGGGGCGGAGGCATAAAAATGCTGTAGCCCCCAAGAGCGTTAAGAGAAATATTTAGAGGATTTCTCCAGATCCTCTTGTTTTTTAGATCTCGACTGACCGGCATTCAAGCGAAGTACCCGGCGATATTATGGAAGATCGCCATGTTGAGCGATTCATCAGGGATCCGCTCCCCGCTGCGCCTCTGCTGCTCCCGGAGGAGCGGCCAGTCATAGAGGTTGGTAAATTCCATCGCCCGCTCGGGATGCGGCATCATGCCCAGCACCTTGCCGTCAGCCGAGATGATGCCGGCGATGTCTTCCACCGAACCGTTCGGGTTGAAGGGATACTCGCCACCGGCCGGGCTCAGGTCCTCCCGGCAGTAGGAAAACGCGATCTGCCGGTGCTTCCTGATGCGCTGGAGGGTTTCCGGGGAGCAGGAGAAGTTGCCTTCTCCGTGGGAGACCGGGCACCAGAGTTTTACGATACCGTGGGTCCAGATATTCTCGGCCGCAGGCTTGATGGTCACAAACCGGCACTCGAGCCGCCCGCCCCGGTTGGGCATCAGGGCGATATCCCGGGAGTATTTTTTGTCAAACGCGGGTACGAGCCCGAGGTTTGCAAGGATCTGGAACCCGTTGCAGATCCCCAGCACGAGGTTATCGCCATCGAGGAATTCCAGAAGATCGTCCCAGAGGTTGTTTCTCACCCGGTTCGCGTACGCATTGCCGGCGCCGGTATCGTCACCGTAGGAAAAACCGCCGGGGAAGACCAGCAGCCGGTAATCAGACAGCCGCTGCCGGCCTGCAATCAGGTCGTTGATGTGGACAATATCAGAGGCCATGCCGGCCCGGAGGAAGGCTTCCTGAGTCTCCATCTCGGAGTTGATCCCGTACCCGCTCATGATGAGGGCCTTTTCCGGGATCATGGCCCTGCTGGATGAGAAGACGTGTGCGGCAAGCATATCAGAACCTCCTGAAGGGCGCCTTGTAAGCCTCTTCCAGTCGTGCGATCTCCTGCTCGAGGAGCAGCGTTCGGCCGGTTATCCGGAGGCGGCTCCCCCGGTTTTGCCCAGTAGCAGCGCATCGGCGCCGAGCATCCGCTCGAACGCCCGCTTGTGATCCGGCGCGACCGTGACCACGAACCGCGCAAGTGTCTCGGAGAAGAGGAAAAAGTCCGGGCGCAGGGTGCCGGGAATCGTAATATCCATCCCGAGCCGCCGGCGATGGCCACTTTCGCGAGCGCGACGCCCAATCCCCCGTGGCTGACCGGGTATGCCGATGCGACCAGCTCATGGGCGATTGCGTCAGTAAGCCTGAGGTAGCACGTCCGTGCCGCTGCTGCGTCAAGCCGGGGCACCGTGGCACCGGGATACCCGAGATGGGCGAAATATTCCGACCCGCCCAGTTCTTCCTCCGTCGTGCCGATCACGTACACGAGGTCTCCGGCAACCTTCGCATCGAGCGAGACCGCCTTTGCCACATCACCGTGGATGCCGATGGACGAGATAAGGAGGGTGGGCGGGACGGAGACCCTGACCCGGTTGTTCTCCGCATCGTATCCCGAGAAATCATTGAACATGCTGTCTTTCCCGGAGATAAACGGCGTCCCGAACGCTTTTGCGTAATCGTAGCACCCTTTTGCCGCCTGCTTGAGCTGCCAGAGCCGCTCCGGTTCATCGGACGAGCACCAGCAGAAATTGTCGAGGAGCGCGATCGCTTCGGGGGAAATGCCCAGCGCGACAAGCCCCCGGATCGCCGTGTCGATGGCGGCCCCGGCCATCCGGTACGGGTCGATCTCGGAGTACGCGGGGAAGAGCGCCTGCGAGAGCCCGACGCCTTTTTTCGAGCCGGGTACCACCTTGGTGAGCGTTGCGACTGCCTGCACCCGGCCCTTCCCCTGTACAGGGCCGAGCACGTGGCCGCCCTGCACGGTGTGGTCGTACTGGATAGTTACAAACTCGGTCGAGCAGATATTCCTTCGCCCGAGCATCGAGATAAGAGTGTCGTCAAGCCTCACGGGGCAGGGCAGGTCCGGCCCGGGATACGTCTTCTGCACCTGGACAGTGGCGAGGTGTTTTCTGGGCAGGCCGTCGTGCAGGAACGCAAGATCGATGTCCATGACGGTCGATCCGTGGTAATCCACCACGCACCTTCCCGTATCCGTGAAGCGCCCGATGACGGTCGCCTCGACCTCCCGGCGCTCCAGAAGCCCGGTAAAGGCGGCGAGTTTCTCCGGAGGGACGGCGAGCGTCATGCGCTCCTGCGATTCGGAGATCCAGATCTCCCACGAGGCCATGCCCGGGTACTTCAGGGGAACCCGGTCGAGTTCCACGTGGCAGCCGTTGCACTCCTTTGCCATCTCGGCCACCGAGCAGGACAGGCCACCGGCGCCGTTGTCCGTTATGCTCCGGTAGAGGCCAAGGTCCCGGGCCTCCTTTACAATCACATCCGAGAACTTCTTCTGCGTTATCGGGTCGCCGATCTGCACCGCGGTGACGGGACTCGCCGGATCGAGGGGCTCTGAAGAGAACGTGGCGCCATGGATGCCGTCTTTACCCACCCGGCCTCCTACCATCACGATAAGGTCGCCGGGCTCTGCCTTTTTCTGGTAAAGGTTCTGCCCGTTGTGCTGCCGGGGCATCACGCCGACCGTGCCGGCAAACACGAGGGGTTTGCCCGCGTAGCGGTTGTCGAAATAACAGAAGCCCTGCGGCGTCGGGATGCCCGAGCAGTTGCCGCCCACCCCCACGCCCCGCACGACACCGTCGAGGATCTGTAGGGGGGGAGGATGGGGCTCGCACGGTCCTTTCCCCGGAACAGTTTTGGGTCGGACGCCGGGTCGCCGACACAGAAGCCGTAGACATTGATGCAGGGCTTGGCGCCGAGGCCAAAGCCGATCGTGTCACGGTTCACGCCGACAATCCCGGTAAGCGCCCCGCCGAACGGGTCAAGGGCGGATGGCGAGTTGTGGGTCTCGACCTTGTGGGTCACCAGGTACTCGTCATCGAAAATAATCGCGCCGGAGTTATCGGTAAAGACCGTGACGCAGATATCGCGGTCGCCCTTCTCCGCCCGGATCTCGTTTGTCGCTGCCTGGATACAGGTCATGTAGAGCCCTTTGGGGATATCGTCGTCCATCGCGGAGGCAAAGATCGTATGCTTGCAGTGCTCGCTCCAGGTCTGCGCGAGGGATTCGAGTTCTACGTCAGTCGGCTTTCGTTTCTGCCGGTCGAAATACTCCCGGATCGCGTGGAGCTGGGCGAGGTCGAGCGCGAGCGGGCCCCGTCTCTGGCCGGTCTCCGGGTCACAGATCCCCTCCTTTCCCAGCCGTGCGAGATCCTCGTCCGGGATAGCAAGGTCCACCGTTCCGGCGGCCGGCGAGCTCGTGAAGCCTGACCTGAGGGACAACCCGGTCCATCCCCTCCTCCCCGTATTCCTGACGGGTCTTTATGCTCACCCGGTTCACGAGGGGGTTTGCCAGCGTTGCCGCGAGCCGTGTGAGCATATCAGGTGCGAGCCTGCCGCGGACAAAATAGAGCTCCGACGAGGAGACCATCTCACCATCCCCGAATTTAATCCCGAGGTAGTCCTCGATCGTCTGCCGGGCGGTCGTGCCCACGTTGTCGGTCACGCCCGGCAAAAACCCGACCTCGATCGCGTAATCAAACAGGGCCGTTGTCGCTTCGTCCACCACGAAGTCCTGGACTACGGGGTTGGTCAGCCGGGCGCCGATCTCCTGCAGCTCATCCCTTTGGATGTCCCGCCGAGCAGTCGCTACCGTATAAACGTCAACGAGCTGCAGCTCGTCGATCGAAAACCCGAGCAACCGGATCCGGTCCGTACGGATTTTCTCACGGGGATCTTTTTTATAGTGAACTTCTATGCGGTGGACAAAAGAAGCCATGGATACCGGTTTGCCCTAAAAGGAGAAAATACGTACCGTCCCGGCAGGAGGCCGGGCTCTCCTCTTCAAGAATCTATCCGTCCCTTCCCGAACACAGGGAAGGGATTCCTGTCTGACGCAGGCACAAGAGAGGACGTGATCAGGGAGCCGGACGAGTTACGGTCACCGGCTCTACCATCGCGTTGATCATGAGGTCAAACGGCACCGTGCCTGTCCAGCCGGCCCGCTCGAACATGTTCTGGAAGCAGACGCCGACTATTTTTGCCCCGGTGTGCCGGGCAGCGAGATCGCGGACCTGCTCCTTTGTGACCGGCATCAGGGGCATCGCAAGCCCGCCCATGATAACGATCACGCGGGGGGCCACTGCAACGGGTTCACCTGACGCCTGCATGCCGATATCCGGCACATCATGGATAGCGTGCGCCTTTTCCTCTTCGAGCAGCGGCACGAAGGCCTGACGGAGATGCAGGCCCCGGATCGTGACCGCGAGTAATTCAACAAACGGCGTGCAGGTCCCGACGCACCCGTAGTAGACGACTTGGTCGCCCTCACCGAGGTTGAGGCTTTTGATGTATTCCTTGTACGGCCTCAGAATGCCGGGGATGCCGCGAAGGGGCTCGTGTTCTGCCATAGATCTACCATCCGGCGCAGAAGAGTATTAAGAATGCCGAATCAATCCGCCCGGCACCCAGACATTTTTCACCGGAACCGGTCGTCGGACCGCGTATTTTGTGCGTTGCGGGCGACGTGCTCGAGCCACCCGCAGCGCTCGCCGGGATATGCATCGAACGCCGGCACGTAGGGTTTGATATCCAGCAGCGGTGTGCCGTCAAGGATGTCCACGTCCTCGATCGTGAGCACGCAGCCGTCAATGCCCACAAGCCTGACGACCGAGAGGCCGATCGCGTTGGGGCGGGCCGGCGACCGTGTTGCAAAGATCCCGCGGGGAGTGGGATCGAGGAAGGGGGTTACCGTCAGGCTGGAACCCGTGCTCCGGTGCAGGGCGTAGAGAAGGATAATCCGGGAGAACCCGTCGAGATCAGCAAGCCCCCCGCAGAGGTCACTTCTGAGTTCGACCGTTCCCCGGACGCCCCGGGCCCCCGAGGGCTGGATCGGCATACCGGCGATATCCGTAAACGGCGAATGGATTGTACCGATCGGTGTGTATGTGAAGGCCGTGGCAGGGCCGGGCGCATCGTGCATGATTATTGTTATTTCTTTCAAAACAATACATTGTTAACTGAGATATTCTAAAAAATTGAACGACAGATTTAGGTTATTTATACACGAAAAGGCCGGATGGTAATCTTTTAATTTTTCCATCTTTTGCTAGAGTTCTCATAATTTTTTCATATGCCTTGATGTCCTTGAAGGATTGTTTTTCAACCTCTTCTTTGATCCATTCACCCACATCCTTATAAGACAGGTCTTGCGAAGGACAGTTTTTGAAATGTTGAAAAACAATATCCGATTGAGTCATCAAAATCTTCTTAATTTTAATATTTTTATTGGAGGGAGTGACAGATTTTTTTGGTTTCTCCAAATCAATTTTAGTTTCTTTTTTCAATCGGTTAAGGGCGATTTGGCAATAGTGAGGATCGATATCAATTCCAATTCCATCTCGGTCCTCGTTATATGATGCAATAAGAGTGGTTCCACTCCCAAGGAACGGATCAAGAACGGTATCCCCTACGAAACTAAAAAGTTGAATACATCTTCGGGGCAATTCAACAGGGAATGGTGCAGGGTGTCCAATTTTATTTTTACTCTCACCATTGAATGTCCAGAGTCCATTAGTCCAATCCACGAAATCCTTTTTTTCGATTCTTGATTCTTGAGATCCGCTAGTCTTTTTCCAAGTTTTTTTGTATAAAACCACAATCAATTCCACAGGTGAAATTACATATGGCGCAGATGCGCTCATCCATGAACCCCAAGCGGTCCTTCGGGAAATATTCCCTTCGTTCCAAATGATTGTGGAATGATACTTGAATCCAATCGTTTTTGCAATAGTTGTTAAATCTGCACCGACACTTTGCTGCCCACCTTTATTTTTATCGAGCGGGATATTCAGACAAAATCTGCCGTCATCTTTGAGCCAGTTATAGCAACGGCTCATCCATTTTTTACTAAACACTTTGTATTGTTCATAGCTTATCTTATCATTGTGTGAGTTGTATTGGATATCTACGTTATACGGTGGCGAAGTAACAATAAGGTCAACAGAATTACGTTTGATTTTTCTTGTACGGAACACACTATTGTTGATAATAAGAACTCGATCTTGTTGGAAATAGATATTGTTTTTACTCAAGATTTCTCCTCTGTATGATTTCGGATTGATTACATGATTTAAGCATCAGTATCTTAATCATAACTAGCGCGCACCGTGAAAGTGTTAAATCCATTTTTTACTTCCTTTTTTTGATCCTAGAAATCCGTTTAAGATCCTTGATCATGTTTTCAAATGGGAATATTGTCCCCCAGCATTCCGTTAGCGGATTCTGAGAGTAACAATATACTCCAAGATGGGCCGCGAGAACTCCCCATTTCCGTGGTCGCTCTTTAGTTCCGAATTCCAAGTCGGGATCCTTTGTGACAAAGAACAGTTTCATATCAGAATATTTTTCAGTTCGATAGAGGAACAAATGAAAAAGAGATTGCGACATCCTCTCTCTGAGAGAGATTTTACAGCTTACTAGTATCAATGGTTTTTTTTTCTTTTTATCATAAACAACAATATCGGTATCACCTATGATATCTCCATAAGCGGTGTAAATTTGCATACAAGAAAATTCAGGGTCTCTATCTGATCCCGGAGGATAAACCTGCGTTCTTGGTTTAAGCAAGATTATATTTGAATTATGCTCGATTTCGTTTTTTATATACTCAAAAATTTCACGTTCAAATTGATTGCCACTTAATACACGACGAGATTGTGCCTCAGAGTTATTTTCAGTCTCTTCGGGAACAGTACCCTCTGGAACATTTTCCATATATCTTCTGATTTGTATAACGAGTATTTGGTTATATTGAATTGTGACAGGAATTCATGGACTGGACGAACGGGCTCTGGACATTCAACGGCGAGCGCAGGACAAAGATCGGCCACCTGCCCCCTTCCCGGTCGAACTGCCGCTGCGCTGCATGAAACTTTTCTCGTTTGTCGGTGTGACACCGTGCTCGATCCCTTTATGGGCAGCGGGAGCACACTCGTCGCGGCCGCCCGGTGCAACCGTAAAGCGATCGGGATCGAGATCGACCCGCATTACTGCGAGATCGCGGTACGACGAATCGCTGACGAGGAGCGGCAGGAATAATTTGACGGGAATGTCGGGCCGGCACGCCCATTAAATTTTTTTTAGTCCGGAACAGTTATTCACTATTTTAAAAAATAATCAGAACACGGATCTGGTTATTCCGGTAAATTTCCGCTCAGCAGCTGATGATTTTAAAAAAAAGATCGGGTCACGAACTGAAAATTCCAGGAAAAGTGCCTTCCGGGAGCAGACATTCACCCGGTTCGACAGCCCCCCATAAATCTAGCCCCGCATAGCCCCCAATTTCAAAAAATACGCCCATTTTGAACCCCATATAATGCCCTTTGCTGCCCCGTATTCGCGTTCTGGTAGCCTTCGTTTTTCGGATCGTAAAAGTGCCCATCAAGCATGAGATCTGCCAAAAAAACCCCATTGTTGAGGTCATTTTAATTTGTCCGTTTTCAAAAATATGCCCGATTCGAGGAGATTCTGAAACGGAGCCCGATACGGGCTTATTTTGAGTGGGTCGGCGGGGGATCGGGGCTCAAATTGAGCCCGAATTGGATCGGGTGGACTGATGGAATTTGGGGGAAAATACGACCTGAACAGGGTTTCCGGTTTGGGAGCGACTAGCGCCCGCCCCCTTCCCGGTCGAGCTGCCGCTGCGTTGCATGAAACTCTTCTCGTTTGTCGGCGACACCGTGCTGGATCCCTTCATGGGCAGCGGGAGCACGCTCCTCGCCGCCTCGCGGTGCAACCGCAGGGGACTCGGGATCGAGATCGACCCGCATTACTGCGAGATCGCGGTACGCCGGATCGCTGACGAGGGGCGGGGAGAATAAGGGGCAATCAGGGAGGGCATGTGCTGGTTTTTTTCCTGGTTCACCAGTAACGGTAATTGATGGCATCCGGTGTGCTGACTATGATTACACACTGTATATAATTCAATAGTTATTTTATCGTAGCATAAAGAGAAAACGGGAGACAGGGAAACCCTGCCTCTTTTTTCATTTGACCCATACATCCCCCTGTCAGGGCAGAAAAAGCCAACGGAAACGGCAGGTTGTCCAATTTCCTGGCAGGGTGGAGGGATCAATTATTCAGCACCTGTTTGCAGTCCGGGCGCAGTCGAATCATATAGAAGGTATTAACGGCTGAAATTTTATAATGGTATATGGATGGACGCAAGATCCGAACCGACGCCGTTTGATCAGAGGCTCTTTCTTATCTTCATCGTCACGTTTGCAACGATGACAGTGTTCGAATTTGCCGGGCAGTACCTTTACCCGTACCCTCCTGACTGGCGCTCGAACCTGATCACGAGCCTCTTCACGAGCGGACTTGCTGTCATCATTGCCTACTTCCCGCTCAAGGCCTACTATGACATGAATACCCAGCTCCTCTCTGAGGTGGCGAGACGCCATGGGGTGGAGATGGAATTGCGGGAGCAAAAGGAGCGCCTGAAAAAGACCAACAAAAAACTCACGATGCTCTCGACGATCACGCGGCACGACATCAAGAACACGCTGACCGGCCTCGTCGGGTTCCTGCAGCTGGTCAAAAATGAGGCCCCGGACGACCCGCACCTGCAGGAGCACCTCAATAAACTGATGGAATGCAGCGAGACCATCGAACAACAGATCGAGTTCACCCGGTATTACGAGGAACTGGGAACGGGAAATGCAGGCTGGTACGATGTACAGAAAGGTGTTCTCGATGAGGCACGGCAGTTGTCCCTGGATGGGATTACCCTTGATCCGGGACCGTCCGGGCTTTCGATCTACGCGGACCCGTTGATCAGCAAAGTCTATTATAACCTGATAGAAAACGCGATCCGGCACGGCGGGCACGTCACTGCAATATCGTTTGCCGCAGCCGAATCGGACAATGGCCTTGTGATCAGCTGTTCCGACAACGGCAACGGGATTCCGCCGTCAGAGAAAGAGGCCATCTTCCTCCGGGGACACGGGGGAAATACCGGCCTCGGCCTGTTTTTGATCCGGGAGATCCTCGCGATTACCGGGATCAGCATAAAGGAGACCGGGACGTTTGGCACCGGGGCGCGGTTTGAAATCCTGGTCCCCAAAGGGGGATACCTGCTTAAGGCCGGATGAATTTTTTGCCGGTGTTTTTGTTTTCGGACTTTGGTTCAGGTGGAATGCATAACCCGGTTAATGGCCGGAATACCACTCCGGCCTGCCGTGCGCCGGAGGGGCCCTGATGCGTGAAACCATCCCTGTTTTTTACCGGTTTTTATAGGTCCGCAATGAACACAACCGGTTCATTCCATTTCTCCAAGACCTGATTGCATATTTAAAAATAAATCACAGTTAAACTGTTAATTATGTTTTTATAGTCGGAGAATTCATTATACTTTTATGTCAAAATTACAGGAATTTTTAGCTGATTATGACAACCCATCAACCCGGTCCGGTTACCAGTCAGCGGTCTATGCGTTCATCAAGTTCGTAAACCACATCAAGGCCACTGGAAACAAAAGAACCACGCCGGAAGAAAAAGAGAATCTTGAGAGACTGATTGATACGTATCTCACCGAGGAGCGGGATAACAAGAAGGACCTGATGGACTTCCGTACCAGCATGAAAGACCGTCCCCCGTTGTCACAGCGTCAAATCCTTAACCTTGTCCATGAATTTCTTGCGTGCAACAAGATAGTAATTGATCATGCCGATATGAAGCGCATACGGCGGAAAATTCGGGGTGGAGTTGTCACAACAGAGAAGGAATTTGATATTGAAACGATCCGGGCCCTTCTGCGACACATGGATCTCAAAGGTCGTAAGCTTATGCCTGACGCTTCTCAGTTCAGGAATGAGGATCGGTGAAACCCTTCAACTTCGGGATAGCGATATTGATCTTAAATCGGTGCCGGCAAAGATCTCCTTACGCGCGGAATATACAAAAACGCAACAGGCACGGATCACGTTCATAACACCGCAAGCCGTGGAAGCCCTGAGGGAATGGCTGAGTGTCCGTGAAGATTACCTGAAATCATCGAACGGGAAGAACCAGGGGCTAGTCAAAGCAGGTATATCCAAAGAGCGGGAAAGTAACGGCGATCACCTGTTCCCTTTCAGTCAAAACGTTGCCAACCAGCTGTTTGAGAATGCTGTCATCAATGCCGGCCTTATGACCAAGGATGAGCGGACCAACCGATCACAGATCCACCTGCACATGACAAGAAAATTTTTTATCTCGCAAATGGCCTTACTGGCCAGCTCAAAAGAAATTCCTGAAACCCTCGCCGGTCATGGCGGGAACATGACCGAAGCATATCGGAGATACCCCGTGAAACAACTTGCCGAAGAATATCTGAAAGTTCAACATCTTTTGACCATCACTGAAGAACAGGAATTGAAGTCGATTGAAACCGGATTTAAAAACCAATTGCAGAAGCATAGCAGCGTTATAGCCGAAAGTCAAATCGAGATTGCCGAGTTAAAGAAACAACTTGCAGAGACTTTGGCGCGAGTTGAGACGGAAAACAAGATGACAAATGAAATCTTCCAAACAATAATTGGTGATCCCTCAATGTTAATAACGTTGAAGGAGATGGCTGAGATCGTTAAACAGGTTAAAGAAAATCCAGAATTACTTCAGAAAATGGCACAAGTCATCGAACATAACGTATAGATCAGGGAAGGAAATTTTTGAGTTTAGGTTATGGGACAAAAAATAGTTAATAATTCTGACTTTTTGGTTTCTTTTGTTCCCCAATAAGTTTTGTTTTGATTGTGTGATAGTAAATAATCAGGGCATCCCTCATTTTATCCCTTCTTGACTGAATTTCTTCATTTTCATATCTCTGGAGATCATTAAAATATGTGTCGCATTTCTTTTTTAATTCTGAAATTACTGTAATATCATCTGAAATTTGAAAGGCCCATTGAAGTAATTGAACCTTATCTGAATTATTTTGAATGATTGCTCTATCGCTAATCGCCTTTTCAATCAAAGCACCCATCTTTTTAAACAATGTTTCCCGTTCATCGCGATCCCTCACGTCTCCGTCTTCCACAATCGACTGAGCCAGAAGGAGATACCATAACCAAGATGCACGCAATTCCGGATCTTCGATTCCAAGAACATGATACGTGTCGAGATATGAAGCAAAGGCAGACGAGAATTTTTGTTCGGTAGTGTGTTTAACTATAATAGTAAAAATGAAATCTGATTTTTTTGACATTTCCTGGATTATCTCATTGAATTTCTCCGATATACCCTTGGTAAGGCCCGGCAAAAATATTTCCGAAAAATCTGGCCGGATATGGATCGGAGTACCAGTCAAACGTCTCTATACATCCCGGGGAAAATGGGGTTAATACTTGGTCTGTTAATGCGACAACAGACCTGTGGGAAACGTTCCCCGGGCCAGAACCAGATAATGTTACCCTGGGTGGCTATTCAGCAGCGGTTCAAACGCTCGATCCTCAACTTCAACTGTATACTACCCAAACTTTTTTGGTGCTTCCGGCAGTCGCAAATCCCGTTATCACGATCTATCCCATCGGCAACCACACGATTGGCGATCTCATCACTATTACCGGAACGACCAATGTACCTGCCGGCACCGTGCTTTCGATCTCGGTAGGACCCTCCACATTCACTAATTATCGTCCGAATTATTTTATGGGGCAGACAACGGTCATGCCGGGAACAGGAACCAATACGTGGTCAACCGTCGTGAATACCACTGAATTTATCGCAGACCAGTACCATCTCACCGTCGCACCGATCAAAGGATATGCTCTCAGCAACGATACCACGTTCAACCTCGCGTTCGCAAACTCTATGATACCTTCAGCAATGCCGTATATTACCATCGATCCCATCGGGAACCATGCGTTTGACGATGGGTTCTTTATTAACGGAACAACTAACCTGGGGCATTGGGAGAATACGCTTAACCTGGATATCGAATGGTGGGTGTTTAATCCGGCAGGCCGCTGGTCATCCATGTATATTACAAACGCATCCATCCAGTCCGTTGGGAATGGGACGGGCATCTGGTCAGCGAAGATCCTGCCCGCCCAATGGGAAATGTACACAGATGTGGAGCACCGGACAACCGTATTCCGGGACGTGTACCCGGGTGAATACGTAGCGTATGTTTCTTCATCGAGTTCTCTCGGACCTACAGTAATTGCCCAACAGACTTTTTTTATTGTGCCAGATGAAAACAACCGCACTTCCGACACCTCGTCCACGATACAACCCTCACCTGAAACCGAATTAGTGAATGCAAGTTTATCACCACTCCGGCAGGACACTCCGCTTCCCGTGACGTTACCGTTTGTTGCTCTTTTTGCCGTCATAGTC
>CAWDSU010000014.1:0-138611 GCA_963805035.1 uncultured Methanoregulaceae archaeon
TACAACTTCTTCACCGCCTGCACGAGTTTCCCGACCGTTTCCTGTGCATCGCCGTAGAGCATCCGGGTGTTGTCCCGGTAGAACAGGTCGTTCTCGATCCCGGCAAAGCCCTTCCCCTGGCCGCGCTTGAGGACGATCACGTTCTTTGCCTGCTCGACATCGAGGATCGGCATGCCGAAGAGCGGGCTTCCCTGCCGGTGCGCTGCCGGGTTGACGGTGTCGTTTGCCCCGATGACGAGGACGACATCGGTGCCCGGGAACTCCGGGTTGATCTCGTCCCGGTCGAAGAGGTGGTCGTAGGCGACCCCGGCCTCGGCAAGCAGGACGTTCATGTGCCCGGGCATCCGGCCGGCAACCGGGTGGATCGCGAACTTCACCTGGATGTCCTTGCTTTCGAGCAGGTCGGTCAGTTCCTTGACCTTCTGCTGGGCCTGGGCGACTGCCATGCCGTAGCCGGGAGCGATGATCACCTTGTCTGCGTAGGCGAGCATGACCGCGACATCGTCGACCTCGATCGACTTTCATGCTGCCCTTGATCTCACACCCGTTCTCCTCCGTTGCGCCGAACGCACCGAAGAAGACGTTCGAGATCGAGCGGTTCATCGCCCGCGCCATGTTGAGCGTCAGCAGCGAACCCGCGGCGCCGACAATGATACCCGCAACGACCATCGCATAGTTGGGGGTCGCAAACGAGAACCCGTCGAGTGCGACGGCAAGGCCGGTAAAGGCGTTGTACATCGAGATGACGACCGGCATGTCGGCCCCGCCGATCGGGAGCGTCATGAGGAGCCCGAACCCGAGCGAGAGGACGAAGAACAGCGGGAGGTACATGGCGACAGCGAGCGGGACCCATGACGGCTGCAGGACAACGAGCACACCGGAGACGATGGCGAGGGCGAGGACCGCCATGTTGACGATCTTCTGGCCCGGGAAGGTGATCGGCCGGGGCCGCATCCAGCCCTGGAGTTTCAGGAACGCGATGATGCTCCCCGCAAACGAGACGGCCCCGATAAGGCCGCCGATCGACCGCAAGGGAACTGGTGGTGGCAGTATTGGTGGTGCCGAGGAGCGCGACTGCCGAGATCCCGGCCGCTGCGCCGCCGCCCATGCCGTTGTAGAGCGCGATCATCTGGGGCATGTCGGTCATCGCGACGCGCTTTGCCGCGATGTACCCAAAGCCCCCGCCGATGACGATCGCGATCGCCATCAGGGCGAAGTTGGTGAGGTTCGGGGTAAGGAACGTGACGAGCGTCGCGATCAGCATCGCGGCGCCGGCCCAGACAATCCCGCTCCGGGCCGTGAGCGGGTGGCTCATCCGCTGCAGGCCGACGATGAAGAAGAAGATCGTCGCGATGTAGATCGGGTCGATCACCCAGGAAAGGTCGATCATCTCTAGGCCTCCTTCTCGGGCTTCTTCCCGCTGCGGTCGAACATCTGGAGGATCCGTTCCGTGACCACGTAGCCACCGGTGACATTTGCCGCGCCGAGGACAACGGCGATGAACCCGATGACCTGTTCCAGGGGCGTTGTCGCAAGGCCGAGCGCGACCATGGCGCCGACAAGCACGATCCCGTGGATGAAGTTCGAGCCGCTCATCAGCGGCGTGTGGAGAATGACCGGGACCCGGCTGATGACGACATAGCCGGTAAAGGCGGCCAGCATCACGATGTAGACCGCGGTCCAGAGCAGTGGTAGATCGGTCATGGTTTTCCTCCGTTCAGGAGATCGCTTGTCGGCTTATGGACGCACCTTCCCTGCATGGACAAGCAGGCTCGCGGTCAGGATCTCGTCGGTGAACTCCGTCACAAGCGTCCCGTCCTTGTCGATGAGGAGGGTAAGGAACGACTGGAGGTTCTTTGCATACATCTGGCTTGAGTGGAACGGCACCCGGGCCGGGAGGTTCTGCGGGCCGATGATCATGACGCCGTGCTCCCGGATGGTCTTGCCCGCCTGCGTCAGTTCGCAGTTGCCGCCCGATTCGGCAGCCATATCGATGATGACGGCGCCCGGCCGCATCGTCGCGACGGTCTCTTTTGTAACAAGGACCGGGGCCTTGCGGCCCGGGATTGCAGCCGTCGTAATGACGATGTCTGCCCGTGCGACTGCGGCAGAGACCATCTGCTGCTCCTGTGCCTTCTCTTCGGGCGTGAGCTCGCGGGCATAGCCGCCCTGGCCTTCGGCGTTGATCTCGAGTTCGAGGAACTTTGCGCCAAGGCTCCTGACCTGCTCGCCCGCGGCGCGCCGGACATCGTAGGCTTCGACAAGGGCGCCGAGCCTTTTCGCCGTGGCAATCGCCATGAGGCCGGCGACGCCGGCACCAAGGATGAGCACCGTTGCCGGCCGGATCGTACCTGCGGCCGTTGTCAGCATCGGGAGGAACTTCGGGCAGTTGTCCGCACCAAGGACTGCTGCCACGTACCCGCCGGCCGTTGCCTGTGAACTGAGCGCGTCCATGCTCTGGGCACGGGTGATCCGCGGGACAAACTCAAGGGCAAATGCGGTAATTTTCCGGTCGCGCATCCGGGCGATGGCTTCAAGGTTGCGCGTCGGGTTCATGAACCCGATGACAATGGTGCCTTCGGCAAGCATATCGACATCCGCAACGGTCGGTGGCTGGACACAGAGTACGATCGTGGCACCATTGAACAGTTCGGCCCGGCCGGACACAATCTTCGCGCCGGCGGCCGTATAAAGTGCATCGGGATAATACGCGCCGGTCCCCGCATCGTGCTCGATCCGCACCACGAGACCAGATTTGGTAAGTTTCGAAACGACCTCGGGCACCGTCGCAACGCGCTGTTCCCCCGGGGTCTGCTCCTTTGGAACAGCAACGATAACCGGATTTATCCCTTTTGTCTCCTGTGCACTGGCGGGAGCGCTCAAAACTTCCACCCGCCCTGTTCGGCTTCTGTACTACGGAACAACGTTTTCACTCCATGAATGATCTGCACTTGTATCGTATGCGTTAGATGGCAATCTTCTTTATTTTACGCACCCGGACGGCAACGCCGTGTTTGGAATTTTTCATTTCAGCCGCCGACATCGCAGCCCGGCCGGTCGCCATCGCCTTTGGCCCGACCACGAGCACTTCGTCGCCCTCCCGGATCGCAGGATCGGCATCGACCACGCCCGGCACGAGCACGTCGCCCTCGGGCAAAAAGTCGCTGATCGTCACGCGGTAACCCTGCGGGATCAGTTCCCAGCCTTCAAAGGTCGGGCGCAGCAGGCCGTTCCCGGTGTCGATAGAAAAGCGCTGTATGTTGCCTTTGGAATAGAACAGCTCCGGGAAATGGCCCCGGGAGAGCATGCTTTTTGTGTCGACATCGCAGCCGAACTGGTACGAGAGCATCCCGTGGAGCCGGTCATCCTTTACCCGGCGTTCGCTGTCAAGTGCCCGGCTGAGTTGCGAGAGGGCTTCATCGCCGGTCGGGTGCTCGCGGCAGGAATATTCGAGCGTGATCCCGCAGGTTTTTGCCGCCATCTCGGCAACTTTGAGCGCCCCTCCTTCGAGATGGGCGATCACCCGCTCGTACTTGTGCAGGGCGAGGTAACGGGCGACGATATCCGAGATGTACGCGCACTCCTCCGCATCCCAGTAGCCGGTGACCGGGACATCGTAGTGCATCGCGGGATACACGCATTCGAGTTCCCGGGGGACGAGGCCAAGCGGCGAGGTGATAATGAGCTCATGGGCCCGGCCGGCAATCGCCATCTGGAACCGGCGGTGGCTCTGCGAGAGGGAATAGGGTTTTTTTGCCGAGCAGGGGAGGAGGACGGCGACCGTTGCCTTCGGGGGTTTGTACCGGGAAAGAAGCCGTTCGGCAAACCTTCTGACCTCGACCCGCTGCATCGATTCCCCGGAGTTTGCCCGCATCACGCCGCTCCGTGCGACCGGGGCATACCGTTCTGTCCCGGCATAGTCCACGTCAAGGTGGCGCATGATGGCGACATGGTTTGCATTCATCCGGCACCGGGCTTCGACGAGTTCGCGGAGTTTTGACTGCCCGATGAAATACCGGACGAGCGCGACCTCTCCTTCGAGGGCGAGCCGGTTATGCAGTTTCAGGTCGCCGGCCCGGCAGCCTTCGCACGCGCAGATGCCGGCCTTCTGTATATCGGCCGGGAACTCCCCTTCCGGTGTGCAGAACAGCCCCTGCGCGGATTTGAGATCGACGGCGATATAGTCAAAGAGGCCAAATCCCGAGTAGCAGAGGATGTGGATATTTGACGGGAGGGCGGTGCCCGGCGCGTACCAGAGCGTGTCGGCCGGTGTCTTCTCCCGGATATTCTTGAGCCACTCAGCATACCTCCAGGGATT
The DNA here is from genome assembly GCA_963805035.1 of uncultured Methanoregulaceae archaeon. Lineage (GTDB taxonomy): Archaea > Halobacteriota > Methanomicrobia > Methanomicrobiales > Methanospirillaceae > Methanoregula. The sequence continues at coordinate 4,319 of CAWDSU010000014.1, forward strand.
TGAGAGGGCCGTGTGCCAGTTGGCCACCATCGCGACATCCCCGCTCTGGGCCGGGTTTTCAAGCGCCGGGTGGATCGTGACCGGCTGGTCCGGGCCCCGGGGGATGTAGGTCTTTACAAATTCCGCAGGTGCAGAAAGCGGGACATTCGTGCCGCCGCGTGTTGCAAGCGAGGGAAAGACCGTTTCCACATCAAGCACCGCGGGAAACGGCACCTGCGGGACGGGCCCGCCCTCACAGGTAAGGATACCGGCCCGGGCAAGGCCGTCGCGTTTCCTGATATCGATCCGGATCATTCGATCAGCTCCGCGGTGTCGCCTAACTCTTCGGCAAAGATGTTTTTCCATTCGGCATGAAGGCCGCAGACCCGGATCCTGCTCTCCGTGTGGCTGTCTGCAAGCATACGGATCCCTTTGCATCCCTGCCTGACCATCGTCGCATCCCATTCAGGGATCTCGCTCTGGCCGATGGGGAAGGTCTCCTTTAAGTCCGGGGGATAGGGTCCGAACGGCGGCTTGAAGTAAAGGACGGTGTCGTATCCCTCGCGGACGCCGTTGTCGCACGCGACAAGGACATTTTCCCCGAGGCGCAGCCGGGCAATCATGCGCTGGTACCTCAATACTTCGGTACGGGCGCAGCTCTCGTCGCCCCGGTAGAAGAACCGGCGCTTGTGGGCCCGGTCGAACGGTTCGAGTTCCGCGTTGTGCTGGAGGAGCCGCCGGTACCCTGACAGGAGCTGGGGGTGGTTCCGGCACCGCTCATCCACAAGTTCCCAGAGCGTGCCATCCGTGATCGCCTGCCGGATCCTTGCTATCTCGGCAAGGGTGACGGCAAGGTTGTGGAGGGCAAGAAGCCGGGTCCGGTCTTTTGCGGTGCGGAGCTGTTCAGCCGTATGGCTCCGGCAGACGGCACACGAGCAGGGGAGATCGGCAAGTTCGTCGATCTTAAAACTCCCGTGGGTGGTGAGGTACCGCCCCTCTTTTGCATAGAGCGCGTAGGCGGCGGAATCAAAAAGGTCGCAGCCCATCGCGGCGGCAAGCGCAAACATCACGGGGTGGCCGGCACCGAAGAGGTGGATGCAGGCCGAGCGGGGGAGCGTACGTTTTGCGGCAAGGACCACGTCAACGAGGTCCCGGTACCGGTAGGATTCCATGAGCGGCACGACCGCACCGATCGGGCAGAAGGAAAAGCCGAGATCGCCGACTTCTTTTCCCGCCCGCTCGCGGAGGTCCTGATAGAGACTTCCCTGCACCGGCCCGGCAATCGGGGCATCGTTCCCGAAGAGTTCCTTTGCCTCGCGGAGCCGTTCCATCGTGATCGCAAGTTCCCGTTCCGCGGTCTCGCGGTCGGCATCCGGGGAGGTGGGGATATCGAGCGGCACCCAGATGTCGCTTCCGATGTCGCGCTGGTAGGTGAGCGTCTGCTCGTTGGTGATCGAGACCTCGCCATAGACCGAGAGCTGGAACGAGCCCGAGTCGGTCATGATAACACCGTCAAAATCGAGCAGCTTATGGAGACCTTCCTCTCTGACCCTCTCGCTGTACTGGTTGCTCTGCGAAAAAATGTAGGCGTTTGTAATAAGCGCCCCGACGCCCATGCCCTTGAGTTCCTTTGGGGTGACCAGCATCAGGTGGGGGTTGATGACCGGGAGCAGCGCCGGTGTCCGGATCACTTTTTTCCCGGCAACCAGTTTACCGGTCCGTCCTGCTATATCGCTGTCCAGGCTCTCGAATGAAATCGCCATGCCGCGGGGTACTCCTCTTGCCTCTATGATATGCTCCGCTTTTTGTTAAACCGATCCCTTAAAAGAGCCGGTAAAGATCTGGCCTTCAAAGGTAAGGATCTCGATGATGGGCTGCTGCCAGCAGCTGGCAGGAAGACCCGCTTTCCGGCAGGTCTGGTCGAGAAATGTTTTTGCATCCCAGTGGTACTCGGTTGCGACCTGCGGGAGCAGGAGACCGCTTGTGCCATAGCCCCGGGCGATAAGGCCGTGGCGCCCGATTTCCACATGGGCCGGGCGGTCGGCCGGCTCGCAGTCAAGCGGGACCGGGACGGTAAGGACCGTTACTTCGAAATCAAGGAAGTTCAGTTCATCCTTTTTTACGCCCGGGAACCGGGGGTCTTCGAGTGCGGCAGCAACAGCGGCATTTTCAATTGCATCGCCAAGCGGCATTACCGGGTAAGGAAACCCGATACATCCACGGAGCTGGCCGTTTCGGGTCAGGGTTACAAAGACCCCGCGTTTTCCGCCAAAGACCGGTGTCAGGGCGATCATCGGTTTTGGCTTTCGTGCGATCGTATATTCAATGGCCCCCCGGGCGAGCCGGACGGCGAGTAATCCCTCATCGGGAGTCAGCAGTTCCATGGCACAGGTCTCCGTTTCTGTGACACTTTCTGTATGTCCTGTTTAATTAGTTATCTCCCGGAAAAATTGACGGAAATCGTTATCAGGCCCGGTTACCTGCGCCATTATTAAGGTTCGTTCGCGCATATGTAGTCGTGAGAGGGAGAGAGCGGCTGACGGTAGCCTAAAATGGCTGCTGAGGAAAGTCCCCCCACCCACCGGGCACGCAGCCATACGCAAGTATGGGTGGCGAGAGTCACGGCAATGGCACAGAAACGACACGGCCTGTTTCCAGTCATGATGCGGCTGAGCTCCACAAGGAAGCGAGAAGTGCATGTCTGCATGCACGAGTAACCCGCTGAGCGTTTTAACGGAACAGGATACGATGAAACGGCGAAACCCTGCGGGTGCAAGCCAGAACAGGGCAATGGATCGCTCGGTATCCGCCCGGGTATGGCGCAGAGCTGAATGCCGCATGAACAGAAGGAGGCTTACTCCTCCCACTCACGTATTCTTTTAAAAAAGATGGATCGATCCGGTATTCAGCAATATGAAGCATATTGTGGTGCCATTAAACAGATATCCGGTTTTTCCCCGCTTTATGGAATCCTCTCATAATATTTCATCGGCCCGCAGGCCCCGCACTTGCCGTCGACGACCATGTAGTCCGGCACCGTCTCGCCGCACGAAGGGCAGGTCACCGGCTTCCAGGACTCCTTAATCTTGACCGGCACCCGCACACGCTCGTACGAGAGCAGTTTTCTTCCGGTCCGGAAAATCTCTTCCTGGAGGGCAATACCCATGGTGTGCTTGGAAAATGACGGACTGTTTGAAAACCATGCATCGATTAACGGGAACTGCTTTATCTTTTCCAGATCGACATAGACCCTGACCGCATCGGCGGTCGGTTTGTCAGAGGCACGGTTTACGGTAATAGCAAACCTCCCGATGGGAAGAACCTTGAGACGGCCGTTGCCGGTCGTTATGTGGGTGATCACCTGGGGGGCGTCAGGAAGGCATTTGGGCGTTTCGCAGACTGCAAAGAGTTTCTCATCAGGATGTGCGCCAAGAAGTTCGAGGGCATAATCCATCATAAATGCACCGATCAAAAGGCCCGGTGCCGGCGACGAGTGGAATTTTGCACACCGGGAAAGGTACGTGCTCACCGGTTCAGAAACCCCGCAGGCCTTAATGCGGGCGGCAAAATCCTCACTATCGTGATGATGGTGTCCTTTTTCCATGAATATCACTTAGTGCCGTATCCCATTAAACATTTTATTTCTGCTTTCATCTGGCGGATAAGGAATTTTTTTGTGCACCACAAGAGGGGTTGTGGCCGTTATCCTCTTTTCAGACCACCCCCAAATATTCATCAATTCCGGGGCAAATTTCAGAATCTTAATATAATAAATTAACAAGAATCGTTACTATACCAGATTTTTTTCCTGAATCAGAAGATCTGTGGTATAGTGTGTGTTAATCTGGTGAACGTGCAATGAGCGATGTAACAACGGATTTGAAATACGTGGCAACCACGTGCCCGTACTGCGGTGTAGGCTGCGGGCTCAACCTGGTTGTCCAGGATGGAAAGTGTGTAGGAGTTGAACCCTATAAGCGCAGCCCTATTAACGAGGGAAAACTCTGTCCCAAGGGCGCGACCTGCTGGGAGCCGGTTCACAGTCCTGACCGGCTGACCAAGCCGCTGATCAAGAAGGGTGACAAGTTTGAGGAAGCCTCGTGGGACGAGGCGCTTGACCTGATCGCAAAGAAGTTTAAGGAGACTTCCGACAAGTCCGGCCCCAAGTCCCTGGGCTTTCAGGTCTCGTGCCGTACGGTCAATGAGGACTGCTATGCGATGCAGAAGTGGGCACGGGTTGCATTCAAGACCAACAACATCGACAACTGCGCCCGCATCTGCCACGGGCCGTCGGTCGCGGGGCTCTCCCTCTCGTTTGGTTCCGGTGCGGCAACCAACCCGTTTGAGGATGTCCTGAATTCAGACCTCATCGTCATGTGGGGATCCAATGCCGTCGAGGCCCACCCGCTTGCCGGGCGGCGCATCATGCAGGCCAAGAAGAGGGGCATCCCCATCATCGTGATCGACCCGCGGTACAGCGCGACCGCACGGCTTGCCGACACGTGGCTCCGGTTCAATCCGTCAACCCACATTGCGCTCGCCAACTCCATGATGTACTGGATCATCAAGGAGGGCCTCGAGGACAAGGAATTCATTGAGAAACGTACAAAGGGATTTGAGGATCTTAAAAAGACAGTCGAGAAGTATGCCGATGTCGAGAAGATCACCGGCGTCCCGACCGAGAAGGTCAAGGAGATTGCCCGCCAGTACGCCAAAGCAAAAAATGCAGTCATCATCTACTGTCTCGGCATCACTGAGCTCGACTACCGGTACCGACAATGTCCGTTCGATGGGAAACCTTTCGATGCTCTGCGGCAACATAGGACGCCCGGGCGTCGGTGTCAACCCGCTCCGTGGCCAGAACAATGTGCAGGGCGCCTGCGATATGGGTGCATACCCGAATGTCTACTCCGGCTACCAGAAGTGCGAGGTTGCAGAAAACCGCGCAAAGATGGAAAAGGCATGGGGTGTCACCGGTCTGCCCGACTGGTATGGCGCGACACTTACCGAGCAGATCGATCAATGCGGCGATCCTATCAAGGCGATGTATATCCTCGGCCTGAACCCGGTGGTCTCCTACCCCGACTCGAACCACGTCAAGGCATCTCTCGACAAACTCGACTTCCTCGTCATCCAGGACATCTTCTGGACCGAGAGCTCGCCAGTATGCGGATGTAGTCCTGCCCGGTGCCTGCTTTGCCGAGAAGGACGGGACGTTTACCAGCGGTGAGCGGCGCATAAACCGCGTAAGGAAAGCGGTCGACGCCCCGGGAGAGGCAAAGGTCGACTATATGGTCTTCACCCAGCTTGCACAGAAAATGGGCCTCAAGGGCTTTGACTGGAAGACCGGTGAGGATGTCTGGAACGACATACGGGCATGCACCCCGTCCATGTTCGGGGCAACCTACGAAAAGATGGAGAAACCCGAGTCCGTCCACTGGCCCTGCCCGACGGTCGAGCACCCGGGGACCCCGATCCTGCATAAGGAGAAGTTTGCTGCGGCAGACGGCCTCGGGACCTTCTTTGGCCTCGAGTACCGCCCTCCCGCTGAAGTGGCGGACGCAGAGTATCCCTACACGCTCATGACCGGGCGTGTGATCTTCCACTACCATACACGGACCCAGACGGACCGCTGCGAGGTGCTGCACTACGAGGTGCCCGAATCCTATATCCAGATAAATACCGGGGATGCAAAGGAACTGGGTATCAAGAACGGCGAGAAGATCAAGGTGAAGAGCCGCCGTGGCGAGACCATAACAAAAGCACGGGTGACGGAGGATGTTGCCCCGAAAGTGCTGTATATGGCGATGCACTTCGACCAGGGTGCGAACAACCTCACCAACACCGCGCTTGACCCACTCTCCAAGATGCCGGAGCTGAAGCACTGTGCCGTTGCCGTTGAGAAGATCAAGGAGGCCTGAAACATGGTAAAGAAAGGCGACATGCTCTACGCGTGGACCAATGATGCCGACATCCAGAAGAAAGCAGAACTCGGCGGTGCGGTCACCACGCTCTGGAAGTATGCCCTCGAATCGAAGACAGTAGACGCGATACTGGCTGTCACAAAAGGCGTTGACCTCTACGATGCAAAACCTATTGTCATCACTGACGCGAAGGACCTGGTAAAAACCGCCGGTTCGCTTCACTGCGGTACGCTGCTGATGCCCAAGCTGATCAAGAAATACCTTGGCGGCGCCCGGCACACGAAGATAGGGGTCACGGTCAAGGGCTGCGACGCGATGGCGTTCTATGAACTCGCGAAGCGCAAGCAGCTTGATCTCGACAGGATCATCATGATCGGCGTCAACTGCGGTGGGTCGGTCAGCCCCGTGCTCGCCCGGAAGATGATCGCCGACAAGTACGGCGTTGACCCGAACGTTGTGCACAAGGAAGAGATTGACAAGGGCCAGTTCATTATCGAGTACGAAGGAGGACACAAGGGAATTTCCGTCGACGAACTCGAAGAGGCCGGTTACGGCCGCCGGACCAACTGCCGCCGGTGCAAGATGAAAGTGCCCCGGCAGGCCGACCTCGCGTGCGGCAACTGGGGTGTCATCGGCCCCCGCGCCGGAAAGGCGACATTTGTTGAAGTGTGCTCCGAGAAAGGTGCAAACCTCATCGATGGTGCGGTAAAGAAGGGTCTCCTTGCCACCGAGGCAGCAAACCCCAAGGGACTGGAGATCCGGGGAAAAGTCGAGGGTGCCATGCTCAAGCTCGGCGAGAAGTGGCGCAAGAAGGATTTCGAAGGGCTTGGCGCCGGGCAGGACCGGCTGAAGAAGATCATGACCGAGACCTCGCGGTGCATCAAGTGCTACCAGTGCATCGACCAGTGCCCGATCTGCTACTGCGTGGAGTGCACCACGAAGAACCCGGTCTATGTCCCGCCCGGGGAACTCCCGGTCAGCTTTATGTTCCACCTGATCCGCTATGCCCACATCGCGGACTCCTGCGTGAACTGCGGCCAGTGCGAGGAAGTCTGCCCGGCGGAGATCCCGAACGCGCTCTTCATGCACGCCCAGCAGGTCGAACTGGAAAAGATGTTCGGCCACGTCCCGGGAGTCAACATGGAACTGCCGCTCATGGCCTATGTTGAAGAGAAACAGGAACGTGCACGGCTTGCAAACACCGGCAGCGATATGATCTACGAGAACGTGTTCAACCCGGTGGTAAAGAAATAATTAATCCCTTTTTTAAAGAGAGATGCCGGTTTCATTGCCACGGTGAACACCGGGAGGTCAGTCCGGTACCAGGTAAGGACCCATTATTCCATAAAATATCAGTTGCCGTTGACAGGACGACGGGCCCGGATACCTTTTTAGCTTCCTGCGCGATGCAGGCTTCTTGTGCCCGGGAAACCGTTATCCAAACACAAGGTTCCCATCGTTCCTCAGGAACACTTCGATATCCTGCCTGATGAGCCGGCCATGGATACGGTTGGGAACCTCAGCACGCAGCCGGTTGATAAGATTCATCCAGTCGGTGGCTACGATTATACCGATCTTCCCGGCCTCCTTAAAAATGAGGGCCTCTGAATCAAAGAGATCGGATCCCGCTTCCAGGGTACAGAGGTGGCGTGCATCCAGTGTATGGAAAAAATACAGCGTGTCTTTTGCATGCTGTATATTCTCCATTGCAGATTTTTCTATAGTGCAGACGTTTGCTTTTGAAGTGTGGATGATATCCGCTACCTGCTGCCTGAGTCATCCCACTCTTCCGGTATCTCAATACCTCTTTTTGCCGGTCCGTGAGCAGACCATCTTTCATTTATTTTTACCCCAATATTAATAGATTACATTAACAACAGTTAAATGTACGGTTGGCGGATCCGATACATTGGCGAAATTAAAAAAATCAGGCCCGGAAACCAAGTGATCCAATTCCGGCCTGCAACCGCATGAAATGGGGGTACCCCCTCTTGGCTGCAACGATGCCGGGCTCTGTTGTTATAGGCTGGCCCGGGATTTCAGGAATTTCCCAAACATTGAGATCCTTCTGACACAAGACAAGCTGTTTTTTCTGGCTAACTCCAGATGTTATAGTAACGATAAGGAAGTCCCGCCATGAAGTACTACCCTGCCCGGCAGAAATGTATACCGCGGCATCTGCCTCCTGCTGCTTGCCGTTGCGTTGGGCATTCCCTGCGCAACTGCGGTAACCCTGATACCTGGAAGTACGGCCATCACCACCATAGCGCAGGGAGATCCGGTCTATATACAGGGCATCGCCACAGGCCACCCCCAGGTGGGGCTCCAGATCTGGTTTATCGGGTACAATTTTGTCAAAGTCTCGACCGTGCAGGTCAACGATGACAACACCTACGAGTACGAGCTCCAGCAGTCCGATACGGCAAAACTTGCGGCCGGGGAGTACGTCGTGCTGATCCAGCACCCGATGGAAAACGGTGTGTTCGATGTCGTTTATGATCCTTCTTCGGGAACCGTAACAAATGTCCAGACCGGAAAACAGATCTTCCAGCTCACCGGGAGCGGGAGCCTCCAGAGCACAGGTGCCGTAACCGCGTTGATGAATGCGATCGGAAGCCAGAATATCGACGACACCTTTGCCGTAGTCACGTTTTATGTCAGCCAGCCTGCAACGAGTATCAATCCGATCGGCGACCTGCAGCAGGGGGAAAAATTCACCATCAACGGAACCACCAACCTTGCTGCCGGCGACAACCTCATGGTCGATATTACGTCCTCCTCGTTTAACCCGACCAGCAAGACGGCGCCCTCCGGATTTTCCGGTGCCGGCGGGATGATCCAGGTGGTGCCTGGCAACGGCAGGCTGAATACCTGGTCTTTTGTCGTGGACACCTCCACGTTTGTGCCGGACGAGTACCTGGTGAAAGTCTCAGGAGTCGAGCAGGCGGTGACTGCATCGGCACGGTTCGATGTGGTCTGCAATGGTTCCGGCGATACATGCAGTATTCCGGTCACCAGCACCACGGCGACCATCGCTCCGGCAGCAACACTTCCCGCAAACGTGACCACGGCCCTCCCGGCAACACCGGCACTCGTCCTGACAAGTGTTCCTGCAACAACACAAGTCTCACCGGTACCGGCAGCGTTGTGCCTGGGCAGCATCATGGTGGTGGTGCTTCTGGCCCGCAGGCTTATATAAAAAAGGGAACGGCTTACCAGCCCAGATAGAGAGTCTTTGTCTGCGTGTAGCTGTCCAGCGCGTGAAAACCGTTCTCCCGGCCGATCCCGCTCTCGTTTGTCCCGCCAAATGGCACTTCGGGAGGGATGGTGAGATGGCGGTTCACCCACACGATCCCGGCATTCACTCTCTGGTATACCTCTTTAATCGTTGAGATATCCCGTGTCCAGATCGAAGCACCAAGGCCGTACCGCGAACGGTTTGCCTCCCGGATCGCCGCGCTGAGATCGGGCACGGTCATTACCGGCAGTACCGGGCCGAAGACTTCGTTTTTGAGGAGCGCGGCATCGGGTGCAACATCCGTGATCAGGGTCGGCTGGTAGAAGAACCCGTCCTTGTATGCAGATCCCGTTTTCGGGCTGCCACCGGTGCTGATGGTACCTTCCTCCTGCTCGGCCACCTCTCTGACCAGCGAGCTGATGCGTTCGAGCTGCTCCCGGTTGTTAAGCGGGCCCATGTCCGTGGCCGGCAGGAGCCCGTTTCCGATGGTCAGGCTCTCTACTCTGGCGATGAGCAGGTGCATGAACTCCTCTGCAATCTTTTCGTGCAGGTACAGCCGTTTGACCGCAGTGCAGACTTGTCCGGCGTTGTAGAACCGGCCACGGAGTGCTCCGTCAACTGCCTTGGAAATATCTGCATCGGCCATCACAATCATGGGGTCGGACCCTCCCAGTTCCAGCGTGAGGGTCTTGAGATGATCCTTGGCCATCTGGCGGATTCTGTGGCCGGTTGCGCAGTCTCCGGTAAAGGATATTTTTTTTACCCGGGGGTGTTTTACCAGCGCCGCCCCGACCGTCTCCCCCGGGCCGGTCACGACATTGAGCACGCCATGGGGCAGTCCTGCTTCCTGCAGCAGTCCTGCTATACGGAGATTCGTGAGCGGGGTTGTCGACGCCGGTTTGAGGACAAGGGTATTTCCTGCAAGAAGTGCCGGCCCAAGTTTCCATCCCATAATGATCACGGGCATGTTCCAGGGAATGATTGCCCCGCAGACTCCCAGCGGGACCCTGGTTACCAGGCAGTCTCCTGCCTTACCCAGGTGTACGGCCTCCCCGGCAGGCTGTCCGGAAATGGATGCATAGTATTCAAGAATATTTGCGCATCCTCTCACCTCGTCGATGGATTCCTTAAGTGGTTTACCCTGTTCCTGCGTAAGGAGCCGTGCGAGATCCTTATGATCCCGTCGTACCAGCTCTGCGGCACGGAAGAGGATAAGACCGCGATCCCTTGTTGTTTTTTCTGACCAGGTGCCAAAGGCTGCATCCGCTGCGTCAACTGCCGCATTCACGTCAGTACCTGAACCACGCGGCACCGTGTCTATACATTCGCCCGTTGCCGGGTTTATCACCTTAATCCGGGCTTCATCTGTGGCCGGGACAGCGGTTCCGTTGATGAGCATATCCATGGTACCTGACCCCCAAAGACCCTCCGGTCTCATGGTTCTTTTTTTCGTATTTCTATAAAGAAGCACCGGCAGATCCACGATAAAAGGGTCTAAATAAGACCTGAAGGGCTGCCAACCTGCATACTATCTGTGTCGGCAGGTTCCGCAGAAATGCGGCGGATCCTGCCGGTCTGTGAGGTGTTATAGGTGCCCCGTCGCATCAGCGCCTCCTTGAACTCCTGTCCTCTCACCAGCGTTAGTATATGTGCAATTAATGGATCATCGAGCATGTGACAATGCAGGGCTAATTCATACTGATCATCGGCAACCCGGACAAAGCAGAGCTCGCGTGCCTCTGCAGCCTGCCTGCTGCAGATGCCGGCATCTGCATGTCCGTCCTGGATTGCAGCGGCGACCGCTGCAGACGATCCGACTTCACCGGTGATTCCCGATATTCTCTCCTGACCGGGGTTGTGGGATGATCGCAGCGTATCAAAGAGGGTAGGCGAAAAAAGATCCCTGCGTACGGTTACCCACCGGAGCTTGTCGAGCGCATCGAGAGAGACCGGCTCCTTTGATGCGATTCCCTGCTCGATCCCGGCGATATGGATAAATGCAAGATCCCGCATCCCCTGCAGGGATTGGACAAATCCAGGCGCAGACGGATGCGATGTTTCCGGGATCATCATGGGAGCTGCATGGCAGGAATTCCGTTTGAGAGAAAGCAGCCCCCCGGTATTGCCGGTATTTCCTGCATGGATGTACAGTCCCTCATCCCGTGCGAGATTCCCGAGTTCTTCAAGTGCCGGATCCATAACTCCGGAAAGGAGGATTGTACGATATATGGTTGCAGGATCGGTGGTCAAAAAGACATCCAGTTTATGCCCTGCTTCAAATCCTTCAACAGGTGCGGGAATATGGGCATACCCGTTTGCGCGGACCGTTGCCATCTGTACAACCGGGCCCCGCGACTGTGCCATCCCCCAGTACTGCCTGCCGACCCGGCCCACGGAGACAGGTAAAAACTCGTCGAAACCGAGGTCGGAACTGACAGGTGTCGCCAGTCGGACCGGGATCTGAAATTTCTGGGCCGGTGCCAGGCCCCACTCTTCAAGGAGGGTACCGGCGAATTCACGTATGATCGTCTGGGCCGCAAGAGGGTAGCCCGGCAGACCTATAACCGGTTTATCCCCGACTTCGCCCAGCATCATCGGTTTTCCGGGCTTAACGGCAACGCCATGGAAGAGCAGCTTGCCCAGGGATGAGATGACCTCTGCGGTATAATCGCGTGTACCGGCCGAAGATCCGGCGGAGATGAGCACAAGGTCGTTTGACGCTGTTGCGGAGTGGAGAGCGTCCCTGATCTGGTTCTTGTCATCGCAGGTTATGGGCAGGCGGGTACAGTGCGCACCCATTGCATCAAGGTACACCTGCGCCATAATCGTATTGCTTTCTACGACCTGCCCCGGTCCTGGTTGCACACCAAGGGGTACCAGTTCTGATCCCGTGGGAATAATGCCGACATGAATCGTCCTGACTTCAATACAGGCGATTCCGTACGTGGCGAGTGCGCCGATATCGAAGGCCCGGATCATGTGTCCCCTGGGGAGGATCAGCCGGCCTTTCTGGATATCCTCACCGGCCGGCCTTATATGCTGGCCGGGTGCTGCGGATTTGCGGATCCGGAACCCGTCACTATCCGGCACCGTGTCTTCGATCATGATCACCGCATCGTACCCCGGGGGGATTGGGTTCCCGGTGTTCACCCGGGCAAAATCCCTTATAGTGAGCGCAGTCTGGTCACCTGCGCCAAGGGTATCCCGGCTTCTTACTGCAATGCCGTCCATTGCGGCCAGGCTGACCTCAGGTACGGTATAGGGTGCGTATACCGGAGCTGCCACTACACGCCCGAGGGATCGGTCCACCGGGATGGTTTCTCTGCGGTCCGGCGCAGGAAATGAAGTTTTGAGAAGATGCAGGGCGTTTTCGAGAGAACAGAGCGAAAGATACCTTTTTACCATGCTGTCTCACCGTGCCGCCCGTTTCTCGTCGAATTCATGCACCGTCACCGCCAGTACCGGTCCTTGTTTTGAAAGCGTACTATACCTTTACCGGACTGGACTATTAATTAAACTAATTTATCCTTATGATTCCCCATAAAGGATTCGACAGGGACTCGTGCTTACGGGTGATCAATGAAAAACGGATTGACTTTTGGGATTATCTCAGATTGTCCTCCCGCATCCGGAAGACGCTGCCGCCTCCGCCACCGCCTGTGCCACGGCACGGGTTACACCCTTGTTAAGGATACTGGGCAAAATACATGTCCGGCGAGGTTTTCGGACGCTCCCGGCGATTGCATGGGCGGCAGCAATCTTCATTTCATCGGAGATCCGGGTGGCACAGGCATCGAGAGCCCCCCGGAATATACCCGGGAAGGCAAGCACATTGTTGATCTGGTTGGGGAAATCACTGCGGCCAGTACCAACCACTGCCGCCCCTGCCTCTGTTGCCGCATCGGGCCAGATCTCCGGCACCGGGTTTGCCATCGCAAAAACAATTGGGTTCCTGTTCATCGATCGTATCATTTCCTTGCTGATAATACCAGGCGCCGAGACGCCGATAACGGCATCCGCCCCTTCCATCGCGTCAGCAAGCGAGCCGGTCCGGCCTGCATGGTTGGTTTCCTCGCTTAAGATGAACTTGTACTTATTCTGGTAGAGTCCCTCGCGCCGTCGGTGGATGATCCCCTGGGTATCGCAGACCGTGATCTCATGAACCATGGTGCAGACAAGAGGGTTGTAGCCGATGCATTTGAGGAGCCGGGTGATGGAGTAGCCTGCTGCCCCGGCACCGCAGACCACAATGTTGAGGTCTTCGAATTTTCTTCCGGTTACCCGGCAGGCATTCAGCAATGCCGCGAGCACAACGACGGCAGTGCCGTGCTGGTCGTCATGCATGACCGGTATCCCGATATCCTGCAGGGCATCCTCGACTTCAAAACATTTCGGGGCTGCGATATCTTCGAGATTGATCCCGCCAAAGACCGGTGCGATATTCTTCACCTGATCGACGAAGTCTGTATCGTAACTCTCAAAGCAGATGGGAAACGCATCGATGCCGGCGAACTCCTTAAAGAGAATTGCCTTTCCCTCCATGACCGGGATCGCTGCATTTCCGCCGATATTCCCGAGACCAAGGACGGCCGATCCGTCGGTTACGATCGCAATGGTGTTTGCCTTGAGGGTGTAGCGGTACGCCAGGTTCCGATCCTGTGCAATCCTGCGGCAGACTTCAGCAACGCCCGGGGTATAGGCACGGGACAGGTCGTACCTGTTCCTGAGCGGGACCTTGGACCGGATCTCCAGTTTCCCGTGATGCCGTGCATGGAGTACAAGAGATTCCCGGTAGATCTCATCACGGTCAGCAGTACTCTCCATGTCCTCTCTTCCTGTACGAGAAGAGCGTAGCGAAACGTAATGAACCTTGCCCATTGAGGGCAATGGTATTCACACTTTCTGAATATTTCGGCTCCGGGGATACCCGCAGGAATCGACATGGTTCACGTCTGAATGAGGAAAACCGGATTTATCCAGATGCAGTACCAATTGCGGTACCTCTGTAATCCCCATGAGAATGAACTCCGCCGCCCCCGGAGGGGCGCCCCCGCGGCGGATCAGGAACCGTAAAAATGCGCTGATATTCACTTGCCCCGCCGCCGTGCCCCGGAGGGGCCATCATGGCGGGGAGCCTCCTATGTATGTATCAAATGCTCTGGTCCGGGTTTGAACCGGCCCAACCTTCACCTTTGTTTTCCCTAGCGATGGCCAGGACACCGTCAATACGCAATTCCTTTCCCGGACTATCCATAGCACATGGCTGGATGCCGGAACCGGATATTATTTTCCCGCGGGTTTTGTGGCGATCTCTGCAACATACCGCCCCCTGGTACCGGACCCGGCACTATCCGGATAAAGTTACATTTTAATACATCAATGAACAGAATTATACATCAAGGTATAGTCAAACCGACCTAACGGCGGGGTTGACAGCACGGATGCATGCTCTTTCAGATACCTTAATGCAGATTACTGGTGTGATACTCTCATGAAGTCAAAAGACATTGCCATTGTCGGAATCCTTCTTGCTGTCGGTGCGATCCTGCGGTATTTCCTTGCGATGCTCCATACGCCGCTGACGCCCAACATGATTATTGCGTTCTACTGTCTTGCGATCATCCTGATCCATCCCAAAGTATACGAAGCACTCGGGATCGGTATTGTTGCCGGGGTCCTGTCGATGCTGATATCAAGTTCGATGTTCCCCCCTGCAAACCTTATCAGCGAGCCGCTGGGCGCACTGACCTGCTTTGGACTCTACGCGCTCCTGAAATCCCGGACGAAACTTGCCGCGACAGCCACCACGTTTATTGCAACGCTCGTGAGTGGTTTCTCGTTTGCTGCGATCGCCATACTCTGCGTCGGTGCGACCATCCTTGCCACGTACCACGGCAGTCTCGGTGCATTTGTCATCATCTTTGTCCCGATCGTTGTCATAACTGCGGTATTTAATGCGATTATTGTCCAGATCCTCTACCTCCCCTCAAGCAGGGTACTGGTAAGAGGGCAGGAATGATCGAGCTCAAAGACGTCAGTTATACCTACCCTCATACAGTGCAGGAAGCGCTGCACCGTTTATCCCTCGTGCTGGATACCGGCCGCTGCATCATGGTGACCGGCCCATCCGGTGCCGGGAAGACCACCCTCTGCCTTGCTGCATGTGGTATTCTTTCCCACGAGTACGGCGGGAAGAAGGCGGGACTGGTAACGATCAACGGCAGGAACGTTGCGGATTACGCCGGGCTTTCCGATATAGCCAAAAACATCGGGATCGTCTTTGACGATCCCGAGGCGCAGATGATCTTCACGACTGTCGAGGAGGAGATTCTCTCCGCACTCGAGTACCGGGGACTCTTACCTGAAGAGATCGAAAAACGCCTGGCCTCGATCATGGAGGTCACCTACCTTTCGGCGCTTAAGGACCGTTCACCGCATACTCTCTCCGGTGGCCAGAAGCAGCGTGTCGCTCTTGCGGCGACGCTCGCCCCGGGTAATGACATCCTGATCCTGGACGAACCTACTTCTGAGCTTGACGAACATGCGACCCGGCGGATCGTGGAGATCCTGTCCAATCTCAAGCTCCAGGGCAAAACCCTGCTTATTGTTGAGCATAAGTACGCGAATTTCCGGGAGATTATTGATACCCTTGTTGTCATGGAACATGGCGCAATTTCGGCTATCGGTGCTCCTGATGAAGTACTTAAAGATGAGCGGATCAAAAGGATAGTTATCCCGGATTTCACGGGTATTAAAACCGGTGTATTTCCTTCTGCACCGGCTCCTGCCGCTGGTACGGCACCGGTTCCGGCAATTTCGGTCCGGGACCTCTCGTATTCCTACGATGGTGTCCCGGCGCTGCACGATATCAGCATCGGGATTTCTGCCGGCGAATTTGTTGCAATTGTCGGAGAAAATGGTTCAGGCAAGACCACGCTTGTCAAGCAGTTTAACCGGCTGCTCACCCCGACTGCCGGAGATGTCGTCGTAAACGGGAAAAATACCCGGAACTGCACGATTGCCGAACTGGCCCGGGATGTCGGTCTGGTGTTCCAGAACCCGGATCATATGTTCTTTGCCGATACGGTCAAAGACGAGATCGCATTCGGGCTTGAGAATCTTGGGATCGAAAATAAAGATGGCATAATCGATGCGGCTCTGGAAGAAGCCGGGCTCCTGCACACAAAAACACTCTATCCCCGATGGTTATCCCGGGGCGAGCGGCAGCGGCTGGCCATTGCCTGCGTGGTTGCCATGCAGCCGGCGATCATTGTCCTTGACGAGCCCACAACCGGTCTGGACGGGGACGAGGCCCGGCTCGTCATGGAGATTCTCAAAAGTCTCCAGGCAAAGGGTCATACGATTGTTGTCATCACGCATAACCGGGATATAGCGCAGTACTGCGCAGACCGTATAATCACTATGGAAGAGGGTCGTGTAGTCCCGGATACAAGCGGGTGAGGGGGAGGAAATGTCCGAGATCCTGCAATATATCCACAAGGATGGTTTCTTCCACCGGCTCCACCCGTTTACGAAGATCTTCTTTATCTTCGTTGCGAGTGTTATCTGCGTTCTTGCAACGGGCATCCCGTTCCTCATCGTGATGGTTGCAGCACTGCTTGCCGTCGCGTACATCAGCCATCTCCACCGCGAGGTGATCCAGCAGCTCAGGCTGGTCCTCCTCATGAGTGTCGTATTTGTCATCATCACGGTGCTCACGATGCCAAACGGCACTACGCTCGGTTACCTGATCCCCCGGGGAATTCCGCTCATAGGGAGTGTCATCCCGGTCACGGACGGGGCAATCGGGATCGGCCTCGTCCTCGCGCTCCGGTTCATGGTGCTGATCTTCGCGTTCCAGCTCTTTTTGATCTCGACCCAGCCCCGGGATCTGGTTCACGCGATGGAGAAACTGCATATGCCGGTCGATTACATCCTGATGTTTATTATCGCACTCCGGTTTATACCGACTCTCCAGATCGAGGGCAGACGGATCCACGAAGCACAGCTTGCCCGGGGCTATAACCCGGGAACCGGGATGCTCGGCAAGATCCGGAGTGTTGCACCTATTGTTGTCCCGCTGGTCTCCAATGCACTCCTGCGATCGACCGTGCTTGGCCTTACTATCGATATGCGGGGGTACCGGACGGGAACCCGGACACATGTGCACGAGCGTACGTTCTGCGGCAGGGATTACGCGATGATAAGCGGCCTTATCGTCGCAGCTGTGGGTTTCGGGGTGATTGCGACCTTCGCGCCCGGTCTGGTCTTCTAAAAATTAATTCTCTTTTTACACGCTGCGTGCATGTTTTGTCAGCAGGGAAGTGCCAAAAAATATCCTTTGCCTTATTATAGTAAAAATTCGATTCAGAAAAGCAAAAACGCCTCGGCCGGGATTCGAACCCGGGTCAAAAGCTCCGGAGGCTTCTAGGATGTCCACTACCCTACCGAGGCAAATTTTACCTTACATAATCTTGTGTGCATCCATATAAATGCGGAGGATCGCCGGGGATCACAGGTTTTTTACCTGGTAGAGGTGCCAGATCTTGCAGGCGCCTTCATGACTTACCATACAGGGCCCGACCGGGGTCCGGGGCGTGCAGACCTTCCCGAAAAGCCTGCAGTCGGTCGGCTGGGCAATGCCACGCAGGACCCTGTCGCAGATGCAGGCCGAGTGCTTGCTCACTTTCCGGTAAACAAGACCGAATTTTTTCTGTGCGTCGTACTGCCCGAACTCGGGTTTGAGCCGGAGGCCGGACTTCGGGATGACCGGGAATCCCCGCCATTCCACATCGCAGAGCTCGAAGACCTCGTACATGATCTTCTTCGCCTTGACGTTTCCTTCCCGGGAGACAGCACGCGGGTAGGCATTGTCGACCCGGTGCTTCCCCTCTCTGACCTGCTCAACGAGCATCACGAGACCCAGCAGGATATCCTCGGCTTCGAAACCGGCAACCACCTGAGGTACTGGAAACTGTTCGTACTCCTCGTAGCCCATCACCGTGCAGACATGTCCCGGGAGGACAAAACCATCAAGCCTTGCCTCGCCCTGCTCAAGCAGCCACTTCATTGCCGGGGGAACGATCCGGTGGCAGGAGAGTATGGAGAAGTTTTTGGGTGGCTGGGAGAGGATGGACGCGGCAACGGTTGGTGCGGTCGTCTCAAAACCAACCGAGATAAAAACGACTTCCCTGTCGGTCTTTTGTGCGATTTCAACCGCCTTGTGGACACCCTGTACGATCCGCACATCTCCGCCGCATGATTCCAGAGACCCTTTTGAACCGGGCACCCGGAGCAGATC
The DNA here is from genome assembly GCA_963805035.1 of uncultured Methanoregulaceae archaeon. Classification (GTDB taxonomy): domain Archaea; phylum Halobacteriota; class Methanomicrobia; order Methanomicrobiales; family Methanospirillaceae; genus Methanoregula. The sequence goes on from CAWDSU010000014.1 coordinate 22,761, forward strand.
GCCGTAGGTAGCGATGATGCAGTCCTTCTCCACGAGGTCGAGTGCGGCATCGATCTCGCCTTGTGGCGTGATACAGACCGGGCAGCCGGGGCCCATGACGATCTTCAGCTGCGGTGGCAGGATGCTGCGGAGGCCCGAGCGGGCAATCGCTGCCTCGTGGGTCCCGCAGATGTGCATAAAAGTCATATCCCGGTCCACCATCCCGCGGAGTGTCTCTGCAATCTCATTTCCCGTCGTCATGGTATCTTATACTTATTTACCGCCCTGCAACATAAGTGTACGTATATGGATGATAACCTGTTCTTCGCCGTTCTGACCATTGTCGCCGGTCTGATAGTGGCGGGAATTGCACGCATCATCGTGCGTTGGCTGGAAAAATTTGCCGAGACCACCGAGACGAAATGGGATGATATCATTGTCGCCGCGATTGGTACGCCGGTTCAGGTAGGCATCGTTGCGATCTCGAGTCTATATCGCCCTGAAATCCTTCGATATCGTCCCGGCGCAATATGCGTGGCTTCTCTCGGGAAAGGTGCTCAACTCGATCTATATCCTTATCGCGACATGGATTGCATCCTCGCTCCTCCACGATATTGTGAGGATTTACGGTCATGCTCTCGCCGAGAAGACACAAGGCGACACGGACGATCGAATCGTCGATCTTCTCGAACTGGCGGTACGCTATGTGGTCTGGTTTGCCGGGATCATGCTGATCTTCGTCAACCTTGAGATCAACATTACCCCCTTCCTCGCCGGCGCAGGTATCGCGGGCCTGGCATTTGCGCTCGCTGCCCAGGACCTGATCTCCAACTTCTTCGGCGGCGCGATCATAACGGTCGACAAGACCTTCAAAGTGGGCGATCGTATCGAGGTGGATTCCTATTACGGGGATGTGACCGTGATCGGTACGCGGAGCACACGGATCAGGACCATTGACGGAAAGATCGTCACGATCCCCAACAACAAGATCACCTCAGGCAGCGTCGTCAATTACTCGGAACCCGACCCGAAAATCCGGTATACCCTCCCAATTACCGTTGCGTACGGAAGCGATGTTGTGCGGGTAAAAAAAGTGATTTTCGATGTCGTGCATGACGCGATACAAAACACGGATTATTTTGCTTCTGATCCGGCCCCCACGGTCTTCTTCCGGGAATTCGGCGATTCGAGCCTGAAGTTTGTGATCTATGTATGGGCAAAGGCATACAATATCCCGGACGAGGTAAAGGATGCCATCAATGTCCGGATTGCATCCCGGTTCGCGGAGGAAGGTATCGAGATCCCGTTCCCGCAGCTCGAAGTCCGGATGAAAAAATAATCTTTTTTTTTGATCTGTAGAAATCCTTTTTTAAGAGATACAACCCCCTTACGCCAGCCCTGCCCCCAGAGGGGGCGGGGGCGTAAGCGATGCCTTTCGTAATACCTGCACAAGAAACATCCATCTTTTTTATCTTTGCGGTGCAGGTAATACGGTACTATCGCCAGCCGGGGGGATGCCTTTAGCGTGCGGGGGCGAAAGGCCTCTAGGAGCATCCTTACAAATCTCATTTCAGGATTTCTACAAGAGCCCTTTTTTAGATTTTACCGGACCGGGGAATTTGCACAATTCGTACGCATGGCCCGGATCAGGAGAATGACGATGCCTCCCCCGCCAAGATGGCCCCTCCGGGGCACGGCGGGGCAAGGGAGTGTCCGGGCTTTTCCACCTTGATCCGCCGCAGGGGGCGTCCCTTCAGGGGCGGCGGCACTTATCGCACCTGTCAGGGGGTGTGACAACCACTCTTCCTCACCGGACGCGTTTTTGAGGGAATTGTTGTATCTGGTTTCTGATTCCTCCATAAATACCGGATCACTATATTTATTGGCCGCCACCCTACAGTCTCTTTCTGATGTTGGGCATCTCCACGCTCTGCCTCCACCATGAACCGCTCCCGCAGGCACTGGAAAAGCTCGCAGCGGTAACCGGGTATATCGAGGTGATGGACGAAGGGCTTCACCGCCTTGAAACAGCCGAACCGCTTCTCTCCTGCTCCTGCATGTTCTCCATCCATGCGCCCTGCCGGGGCACCAATCTCGCAAGCCTGCTGGAGCCGATCCGCCGGGCAAGCGTTGTCGTGATGGAGGAGTGTTTTGCCATCGCGGCAGAGGTGAATGCACCGGTCGTGGTGCACCCCGGGTACTTTGCCTGGCCGGAGGAGCGGGAGCGGGCCGGGGAGCAGCTGAAACGGTCGCTTGCGGCACTCTCCTGTGCCGCACGGGAATACCCGGTGCAGTATACGGTGGAGAACATGGGAAACTGGGAGTATTTCCTGCTCAAGACGCCGGACGAGCTCCCGCTCATCGACGGCTGTGGTTTTACGCTTGATGTAGGGCATGCGCACCAGAACCACTGCCTCCCTGCTTTCCTCAACCGCCCGGCACAGCACTATCACCTGCATGACAACAACACGGGCGAGGACTCGCACTGGGCGGCGGGGAAGGGCACGATCGATTTTACGGCCGTGATAAAAGCCATAAAAAGAACCGGCGGCTCACCGGTGATCGAAGTGGCGGATTTCGACGGGGCGGTCGAAAGCCTCCACACGCTTGGGAAGCTGCTGTAACCAGTGCCTTACTCTTACCAGCGAACTGGAACTGGAGGCGTTTTGCAGAAAAATCCGGGGGTTTCCGCAATATTTTATAAGGTAAACCTACAATGTATCTAGGCAACCTGCCTGTGTGGCTCAGCCGGCAGAGTACTTCCTTGGTAAGGACGAGGGAATAACGACCACATCCCCATACATGCAAGATGCAACAACAACACGTGCCTAAGTGACTCAGCCCGGTAGAGTACCTCCTTGGTAAGGAGGAAGTCGCGAGTTCGAATCTCGCCTTAGGCTTCTCATCTGTTTTTTACACCCTTAAACCTGGCATTTCTCTTATTTGACACCCATACATACAAATTCCATCGGACATGAGAAACACCTATAGAACCGCATGGTGAGGCCAACAATGAGGTTGTGGAGGGGCAACCCGGTTACCTATCAACTATGAAAAAGGGTTAGTCTATCTCAGCCTGTTCTGGGTAATACATCAGATTCGCGTTTGGCTGCTCGTTGGTATTAGCTCCGATCAGATTGGTCTCATAGGAGCTCTCGATCTGAGCCGGGACAGTAATCCCCGGGAAATCAGGATTCTGATGTGCCGGCACGAGGGTGTACTCCCGGATGATCTGCGCTCCGCTTTGACCGGTGGGGAGTACCTTGACCAGGTAGGTCATATTACCCAGGGAGGTCCATGTGCCGGTCTCTTCAGAGAAATTGTACGTAGTGTCTATTATGATATTGCTCGACACCTCTTTTGTAGTGCCCTCTCGGTAATCCACGGTGCCATCAGGATAGAACTTAAACTCATAACCGGTCGACTGGGGCGCAGTTGGATCGCCATACTGACGAATCCAGCGGTGAAGGATCGGATCTGCTGCCGGGATCCCACTTGTTGCGAGGGAGGGGACCGGGGTGACCTGCGGGGTTGGCAAGGTCGCGACTACCGTTGCGACCGGGGACGGAGTGACGGTCACGTAAATAATCTCCGGTGTAGGTGTCGGGGGCGCGTTTGTTGACGCCGTGTTCGTGCACCCTGCCGCCAGGATCCCCGCCATACAAATGATCAGAAAAGAGAGGATTAGACCTTTTCGCATAGTTCCCTCATTCAATTCTGACACGATAATTATTATCATCTGACTCCCGGCCATTCTGCCCCGAAAAAGAGCGAAATTAAAAAGAGAGGCCGTGAGAGTTCACACATCGGTGGGTGCTGCCGGGACGGTTCCAGGTTCAGGGTCTCTTCTTCAGCTCGTTCACATAAATATGAAGGAACCAGTCGTTCAGGCTGTATGACAGGCTGATGGAGTTGCAGAAATAATCGAGCAGTTTTTCCCTGACCTTATCAGACCTGACCCGGTTGATCCTCTCATATTCGTCATATAACCGGAGCAGTGTGTCACGGGGCAGCGTCCGGATCCGTTTTTCAAAATACCGGATCTGCAACTCGGTCATGAAATCGTCGTTACCTGATTTTCGTATATAGTCGGAAAAAAACGGTTCGGTAGTCCGGATAAAACGCCCACGGAGATCCTTCATCCTCGCACGGCTGACAAACAGGTTCTTGATTTTTTTACCTAATTTATGGACCATTGACGATTCCCGCACCAGGGAATCGATAAAATCGGTATATTCATGTTGTTCTTCCCGGGATAGCATACTCTTATATTAAGATTCCAACCCTAAAATTTTTCGAGCTATTTTAGAAAACCTGCCTCAACCACTCCTGACCTGACAGCGAGCCTCAGAAAAAAGAGTGTGTCAGAATAACTGTGGCTCCCGTGCCTCCCATTTCGCAAAACCGAGCCGGGCAAACCACCCGGCCGGTATAAGGAGAAGCACGGCGGCAAGAGCAGAAAACGGTGCAGCGAACGCGATTGATGAGAGGACAACAAGCACAATCCCGATGAGGACGAGGTAGGTGGCCATCACTTTCACGTCATAGACAAGCACGCTCGGGGAGAGACCGGTCAGCCAGATAGTGATGCCGAGGCTGTAGAACGAGACCGAGAGACAGAGCACAAGCGCCGGGACAAGGTAGAGTAACTGCCCGGAGAGCACCGCGACGAGCGAGATGAACACGGCAGGGATCATCTGGAGAACGGAGAAACTGGCAATCTTGCTCGTTATGAGCGTGCGTACGCTGACTGGCAGGCAGGCATAGGCGCCGAACGCATCAAACATCGTGATCCACGTGTACATCGTCGATGCGATCACGCCGGTTACGATGGCAAATTCGAGGAGGACGCCATAGGAGGGAAGATACCCGTCAAGGAGGGAGAGGAAGAACCAGATAACGACCAGCGGTATCAAAAAGGAAAAAAGGGTCTGGCCGACCACCCCGCCGCTCCGGTACATATCGATAAGGTCCTTTGCCGCAAGGGGCGGGGTGGGGAAGAACCAGAGTCGCCGGGTAAGCGTCATGAGCATCTCCCTGGCATGCTTTATTGAACCGGGTGGCTCCGGGGTAAAGAGTACAATGGAGATACAGAAGAGGACGATGATCACTGCGCAGGAAAGTGCAAGGTTCAGCCACGAGAACGCGGTAAAAAGCCTTAAGGGGGGAAAGAGCCGGGCGGGATTGACCCCCGTGAGGATGGTATATCCCCCCGCGACACCGGCAAGGATAACAAGGAGCGCGGCGAGCGCCGGCTTTGACCGGGAATAGACCGAGGAGAGGAAAAAAACGGTACAGAGCCCGGACAAGAACGAGAGCGTGAGGGTAAGGGTCAGGAGCAGCGGGAGCGTGATCGGGATGCCAAGGAGGGGAGATGCGATCGTAAAACCCAGGGTGAGCGGGAGCACCCAGAGCACAAAATAATAGAGGGTGTCTTTTACGACAAAGTTGGTAAAGATAAACCGTTCCGAGAGCGGCAGGCTCCGCGCGGAATAGGCAAGCAGGCTTGCCTGCCCGAAGCGGCGGTTCATCACCTCGCCCCCGAGAAGGCCGAACGCCCCGACCATGAAGCCGAGCATCAGGTAGTTCGCGTGGAGGATGAGCGAGAGTTCGCCGGCGGGCAGTTTCTCGTGCATCAGCGGGAGAAGGAACGAACCCATGAACGCGATCCAGAAGATCATGACCGGGAAGAGCGCAAAGGAGATGCTCCCGAACATCGTAGAGTGAACCCGCCACTCCTCTTTTACCATGGCAACGAAGAGCTCAAACATGCCGGTCCTTCTGTACGAGCGTGAGGAAGAAGTCGTCGAGACTCCGGTGCTCCGCCCCGAGCTCGGCTATCGTACCGGTATGGAGGAGGTTTCCCTTGTGCAGGATCGCAAAATCCGAGCAGATTTCCTCGGCCACTGCAAGAATATGGGTCGAGATAAAGATCGTGTTTCCTGCTTTTACATACTCCGTCAGGTAATCCTTGACGACACGCTGCATGATCGGGTCGAAGTTGATAAGCGGTTCGTCGATCAGGGCAAGCACAGGCTTGTGGATGAATGCCTGCGCAAACATCAGTTTCTGGCGGGTGCCCCGTGAGAGGTCCTTGCAGAGCACATCCTTCATGTCCTTGAAATCGAGAAAATCAAACCACCATGCCGTCCGCTCGTCGATATCGGGAATCTTGCGGATTGCGCCCACGAAGTGCAGGTACTCGGTCGCCGAGAGAAAACTGGGCGGCGTCTCCTGTTCGGGAATGATCCCGACACGCTCACGGACGCCGATGGGATCTTTTTGGACATCGAGGCCGAGCACAGTCGCCGATCCGGCTGTCGGCCGGATCTGCCCGGTCATCATCCTGATCATGGTCGACTTGCCGGAGCCGTTGGGACCCAACAGGCCAAAGAGTGCACCTTTCTCCACGGAAAAAGTGACGTGGTTGACCGCCGTCAGATCGCCATATACTTTCGTGAGGCCGGCCGTCCCGATAACGGGAGCAGTCATGGCCGGCCTCCCCGGGGAATGGCGCGGGAATCTGCGGACAATGCGAAAGTCCGGGGACGGTGTCCCCGGTGATACCGGGAGATACGCGGGAGAGTGTTCATGGGGGGTTCACCGTCATAAGGGAAGGTGCCGGGTAACCGGGCAGTACCCGGAACATGCCGGAAGGCCGGTCCGTTACAGTGTTCATGGTTGCCTGCTTCTCTTGTTCTTTCCCCTTCTTTTTGCAGTTGTGCAGGGCTCCCCTGCATCAGGATCCATCGCAAGACCGTTCCAGAGGAACGCTAAGGCCTGCCGGGTGAGGAGTAACCTCTGGTCCGGGTCAGTGGCCGCCATGATCCGGGGAGCAAGGCCGGAGAGGGAGGCAGCGAGGATCGAACAGAGGAGGACCGGGTCATAGTCCCGGATGATGCCGTTCCGGATCCCGTCCCGGACAAGATCCTGCAAAAAGAGGAAATGAGACATACCCTCCTCGTGCGCCATTGATGAGACAAACGGCGAGTGGGCGAACTGCTCCATGAACCGGAACTTGGCCGGGTTCTCTGTCGCCCACGCGATCGCGTTTTCCCAGACCCGGCAGAGCTTCTGTTTTATCGCCGGTTCCCGGTCGACACCGGTCTTTAAGGCCGTGGCCGCCTCGCTCTTGATCTGCCGGTAGAGTGTGTCGATCAGCTCCTCCTTTGTGGCAAAATAGAAAAAGAGGGTGCCGGTCGCCACCCCGGCCTCCCGGGAGATAAGGGAGGTCGGCGTGCCGTAAAACCCGCGCTCGCAGAAAAGCACGAGAGCCGTTTCGAGGATCGCATCCCGTTTGTCATGTGCCGGTTCCATGGTCCTCACCGCAGGAGCGCCTCCACATCAGCACCGGAGAACGGCCCGCCATGGCCGGCATAGACCGTTTTTGGCGCCGTATCGAGGAGTGAGCGTATGCTCTGTCTTGCCGTTTCCGGATCCTCGGCAAAGATCGGGAGCCGGGCCCGGTGGGTCAGGAAGGTTCCGTTGATAAGATCGCCGGCGATGCACTCTCCTGTTGCAAGGCTGACCGAAAGCGATCCTTTTGTGTGGCCCGGGGTGGGGAGGATGGTGCCGTCAATCCCGAATGCATCGAGCCGGTACGGGACATCGATCCGGATCACCGGCGTTATCCCGAGATCCGGTGCGGGAGCGTGTTTTCCTATCATCAGCCGGAAGATGCGACCGGTGAACGAGGCCGGGATGACCGGGGCACTTGCACCGGATGAGAGATAATCCGCTTCGGCCTTGTGGACGAGCACGGGCGCCCCGGTCGCCCCGGCAAGCGTTGCAGCACTTCCGGTATGGTCGAGATGGGCATGGGTGATGACGATCAGCGCGAGCTCCCATGGCCTGTATCCCTCTTTCTGCAGGGCAGAAAGGATCTTCGGGGCGCTTCCCGGAAAACCGGTGTCGACGAGCATCGGTCGGATGCCCCGGAGAAGAAAGGCGTTCACGTGGCCGAGCGGGATGGGGATGACAGGCGGCCCGGTCTCTTCAATCATGGGGTTTCTCCCGCGAAAAATACGAGCGGATCCCGGAAACCGTGTTCATGCACCAGAGGCCCCCCCCGAGCACCGGGACGATCAGCATTACCATGCCCTCCATATCGGATTTCACGTCTTTTAAGAGACGGGGGATCGGCAGGTGCTGGGGGCAGGCCTTTTCGCACTTCCCGCACGCCCGGCAGAGTCCGGCGTTCGAGGGTTTGTTCAGGAGGCCGCCGTGGTGGCCGATGTACTGGAAGCGCGGCCCCCGGTCATGAGGGAAGAGGTGGCGGGCGTTGTAGAGTGCAAAGCAGCCCGGGATATCCACCCCGGACGGGCAGGGCATGCAGTACCCGCATCCGGTGCAGCCCACCTTCATGAGACGCAAAAACGCTGCCTTTGCCCGGTCGAGAATGGCCCGGTCCTCCGGGGAGAGCGACTGCGGGAGGGCTGAACCCGCGGTGCGGATATTCTCATCGATGTGAGCCTCGTCGTTCATGCCCGAGAGGACGACGGTCACTTCCGGGTGATCCCAGACCCAGCGCAGAGCCCATTCGGCCGGCGACCTTTTCACTGGTGCTTCATCGTAGATCTTCTGCACGTCAGCCGGGACATGCCCGGCAAGGGAGCCGCCCCGGAGCGGTTCCATCACCATCAAAGCGAGATTTTTCCCGGCTGCATATCTGAGCCCGGCCGTTCCTGCCTGGTTATGCTCGTCGAGAAGGTTGTACTGTATCTGGCAGAACTGCCAGTCGTATGCGTCGACGATCTGTTTAAACGCTTCAAGGTTCCCGTGAAACGAGAAGCCGGCGTTCCTGATCTTTCCCGCCGCTTTTGCCTTGTCGAGGAACTCCAGTACCCCGAGCCGCAGGAGTTTCTCCCAGCTCTCCTGTGCGAGGCTGTGGAGCAGATAGTAGTCGATGTGGTCAGTCCGGAGGGTGGCGAGCTGGCTGGTGAGGATCCGGTCCATGTCGGCACGCTCACGAACCGACCAGTGCGGGAGTTTGGTGGCAATCTTCGGACTTTTTCCCGGTAACCGTCAAGCAGTGCTCTTCCCAGGATCTGTTCGCTCTTCCCGAAATGATAGGCTGGCGCTGTATCGAAATAGTTGACGCCACTGTCGATCGCATGCCGGATCTGCCGGATGGCGCGGTTCTCGTCAATTCCCCCGGATTTTGCCGGCAGGCGCATGCAGCCAAAACCAAGAATGGAAAGCCGGTCGCCGGTTTTTGGAACGGTACGGTACAGCATGAGTCCACCTGCCTGAATTGACTGGTCAGTCAGTATATAAGATGTTCCTGTTCTTTAATATGCGCTCTGCCAGACCCCGTTAATCCGCCGGGAATCCTGACCGGCATTCAACTGACGGGAGACGAAAGAATTCCCGGTTTATCAGCGCAGGATTGTCCCGTCAGGAACCCGTGGAAAAGGGAGAAAGACCGTTTATTCACACAGCCTTAGCCAACCGTGGGGTTCTTCCGGTCAATATAGGAGGAGTATTTCCGGTAGAACCAGATTTTTGCGAGCTCAACGAGGAGCGTGTACCCGATCACGAGGCACACGAGCACTCCAAAGAAGGCGAGCGGGGGCTGGACAAAACCAAAGAAACTGCCGAGGATGGTATAGGGGAGAAGGCACCCGACCGAGGTTATTGCTCCTGCACAGAGTATCAGCAACCGGCTGGGCCTGCTCTTATAGAACGGCACCAGCCGGGTCCGGATAACAAAGACGATCAGCGTCTGGGTGCAGATCGATTCCACGAACCACGAGGTCTGGAAGAGGGCAGAGTTGGCCTCGAAGATGTAGAGCAGGATAAAGAATGTGATGAAATCAAAGATCGAGCTGAGCGGACCGAACAATATCGTGAAGTCCTTGATGAACCGGATGTCCCACCTCTTGGGGCTGTCGGTATACGAGGGATCCACGTTGTCGGTCGGGATCGCCACCTGGGATACGCTGTAGAGGAGGTTGTTGAGCAGGATCTGGATCGGGAGCATGGGCAGGAACGGGAGGAAGAGCGAGGCCCCGGCCACGCTGAACATGTTCCCGAAATTGGAGCTCGTGTTCATCAGGATGTACTTCATGGTATTGCCCACGGTCTTCCTTCCCTCGATAACCCCGTCGTGGAGGATACGGAGATCGTTTTTCAAGAGGATGATATCTGCCGATTCCTTTGCGATGTCCACGGCGTTAGCCACCGAGATGCCGACATCGGCCTCCCGGATGGAGGGCGCATCGTTGATGCCATCGCCCATGAACCCGACCACGTGGCCGTTCTTCCTGAGAGCGTTCATCACCCGGTTCTTCTGGACCGGTGTCATCCGCGAGAAGATGGTTATGCCATCGACCACCCGGGCGAGTCCCTCGGTATCGAGGTTCTCAATCTCGGCGCCGGTAAGAACCCCTTTTACCGGGACCCCGATCAGTTCGCAGGTCTTCCGGGTGACGAGCTCATTGTCCCCGGTGAGGATCTTGAGATCGATCCCGGACCGGGCAAGGAGCTGCACCGATTCGCGTGCGCTCTCCTTGGGCGGGTCGATGAAGGTGATGAGGCCGACAAGGACCATCTCCTTCTCATCGTCCACGGTAAATGCGGTCTGCGTTGTGGTCAGGTCCCGGTAACAGACCGCAAGTGTCCGGAATCCCTGGGTGCTCTGGTCCTCGTAGATCTTCTGGATCCGGGCCAGGGCTCCGGCATCCAAGGCATGGATTGCGCCACCCCGCTCTTCGGCTGTACAGATCCGCAGGATCTCCTCGGGGGCGCCCTTGGAGATGATGATCGCTCCACCTTTCCGGGCTGCAACCACCGAGACCCTTTTACGGACAAAATCGAACGGGATCTCATCTATCTTGGCGTAGTCGCTTATATCGAGATGCCGGAACCGGAGCACTGCATCATCGAGAGGGCTTTTCAAGCCCGTGCCAAAAACGCTGTTGATATAGGAATAGTTGAGCACGGTTTCGCTGTCGTTTCCCTCGGTGTCGAGATGGCGGACGAGCGCGATCTGGTTCTCGGTGAGCGTCCCGGTCTTGTCGGTGCACAGGACATCCATGCTCCCGAAGTTCTGGATCGAGGCCGGGTGTTTGACGATTGCTCCTTTCTCCGACATGGCGATCGCACCCTTGGAAAGGTTGAGGGAGAGGATCATAGGCAGGAGCTCGGGCACCATCCCGACCGCAAGGGCGACGGAGAACAGGAGCGAATTTAAGATGTCATGCTTGAAGAGCGCATTGACAAAGAACACAAAGACTACGAGAGAGAAGACAACTTGGGTCATCAAATAACTGAAATGCCGCAGGCCGCGCTCGAACTCCGTCTCCGGGGGCCGGGCTACCAGCGACTTTGCTACGCTGCCAAACTCCGTTGCAAGGCCGGTCTTTGTGACAACGGCAGTCGCAGTCCCGCTCACCACCGAGGTCCCAAGGAAAATATAGTTCTCTGCCTCGGTCAGGGATTGGGCCGGGTCCACAACCGCAGGGTTCTTCTCGACCGGGTAAGGTTCGCCGGTCAGGGCCGACTGGTTTACGTAAAGATCCCGGCCTCCGATCACCCGGGCGTCAGCAGGCACGATGTCGCCGGCGGAGAGGGAGATGATATCGCCGGGGACCAGATCGAAGATGGGCAGCTCCTGCACGGTTCCGTCCCGGAGGACCGTGGCATTCGTGACGATCTTCTTTCTGAGCAGTTCGGCTGCCTGCCCGGCCTTGTACTCCTGGAAGAAATCAATGGTGACGCTGATGAAGACGATCACGATGATAATCGCGGCACTGATGATCCCGCCGGTGAATGCGGAGATTACCGCGGCAAAGAGCAGGATGATAACGAGGAAATTCCTGAAATGCTCTAAGAACTGGAGGATGATCGGGCGTTTCCGGACCTGGGAGATATCGTTTGGCCCGTACCGCTCAAGGCGTGCCGAAGCTTCGGCAGACGTAAGTCCACGGTCTGTCGTCCCGAGAACTGCCATAACCTCCGCTTCCGACGCCGTATGGAACGGGACGTCCCTGGCTTTCTGGTCACGGTTCTGAAGTTTCTGGTGCTCTTTTCCCATGCCGGACAAAGACTCCTGCAGGGGATGGTTACCTGTTGGAGATAAAGAGTCCTTCGGTAACGGTCAGGATTTGAACCCGGGGACGGGCGTTAAAGGATATCTTTTTTCGGGTCCTGTCGCCCGGGGTTTGCGCGGTCTCCGGGGCAAGGAAGGGGTCGGGCGGTTTACGTTGGATTGTCCGGGGTAATTGGATCGTGTGCAGGATTACCTGCCGGGTCGGACGGTCCACACCCGCCGGTATTATGATATTTAAAACCATTCCACAAAAACGGATGAATCCCTGCCCGGGCGATCATGGGGGGTATCCTCATGAACCGGCTTTTTTTCAAAAAAGTTCGGATCGCGGGCTAAGGATTCCGGAATAACATACTGTTAACCGTGAAAAATAAAAAAGGAGTTTCAGCCCCGATTCAGGGGAGTTTTTTCATTAAGTTTCACTAATAACCTCCAAATAACGTTTTCTTTTAACGGATGCACACCAACAGCCCGCGCGCAATTAGATTTTTGAAAAGTTTTTTGGGGAAATCCTTTCATTTACCTTGTGAACTACCTTTTTCCCCAAAGTAGAAACCGACAACGGCAGCAAGAGTAGCCCCTAGCATACTGACAACGTTGCTCACAATCGCGGTATCAGCCTGGAAGGCAAACAGAACCAGGATGACAGCTATTCCAAGAATGAATATAACTGTTATCGAAATCTGACCACGGGTAAAACCCGAAATGCCCGTTGCCTGCGTAAGATCTTTGAGTGAATCAATGACCGTACTAAGCTGGGTGATATCCGAGGAAGATATCGTTGGCTGACCCTTCACCTTTTCTGTCAAGTCTTGGACGCTCTTGATGAGAGCGTTAACGACATCATCGGTTTTACGCCCCTTGACGAGATCATATGCTCTTTTGATCTCGTACATGTAGATAATACCGACAAACAACGCAAATATTGCAATAATTATTAAGGCAATATAGAGATCCTGCAAATTATATACCATATTTGTCGTTGTGGTGGCATTTGTGGCTTCAATCGCACTATCTCCAATTAGAATCATCCTTCAGCTCCCTCCCGTACCAACATGCTCCGATTCGAAGGAATTGCCATAACCCCTATTTCATAGACTTATGAATAGGAACAATTAGAGGATATCTCCCATTTTATAAAAAGATTTTGCATATAATGGCTTCGCACCCCCGCCAAATCAACAGAACCATTGACATCCGGATCCGGTTTCCGGGCCGGATTTTCCAGCGGTTTTCCGGGCAAAAATTTTCTAAATTTTTAGGTTTTACGTCATTTCCTTTAATAGGAATAAAAAGGAAATTGAGTACAATTTTTGAGCGCTAATGTTGTTTTATTGCAAATAAAACGAAAGCCGTGCAGGCCGCGAGGAAAGGGGGAAGTAAAAAAATGGTTTTTTACGTTTTCCTGCCCTTTAGCACTCGTCCAGCATTTTTTTGACCATTTTCAGGGTCTCGATCTTGTACTGGAAGTGCTTGATCATGCCTTCCTTCATCATGATCTTTCCATCAAGCATACGCTTCATCAAGGTCGTTTTCTGGTCGTCGGTCAGTTTATCCCACATCTCCGTCATGAACATTTCATGCTGCTGCATTCCTTGTTCGTGCATAGCGTTTTTCAACTCCTGGTTCCGGTTTACCGGATTCAAAACGCGTTGTATGGATCATACTCCAGATATATTTTTGTGCGGTTTTCACCGTATGTAACAGAACCGGAGAATTTTTGTCCCCCCTCATCCGCTGTATACCCTGCAATGTCACTTTTTGAAACGTGAGGGAATCCTTAAATAAGGATATTGGGCTTTTATCTTTACCGGATTTTACAAAAACCCGTTCTTCCGTGAAAGTTCTTCCGTGAAAGTACATGACGATCATACCGGACTTCCTCCATGATGCCGATGGCTCACGCGGGAGAGCGGATGCAGATCTCTTAAGAAAAATTACCGCTTCCTGTGCCGTTCTTGCCATCCTGACCTGCATAGCCGGCATGATCGGGAACAGTACCGGCAGCATCCTCTTAAGCAGCGTCTGCCGGGGGTGCAAGACCCTTTCGCTGAGCGCTATGCTCATGTGGATCTTGTTTGGCGCCATTCTTGTCCTGCTCTCCGTCAAACAGATCGGACATACCTCACGGATCCTGTTACGATCGGTCCTGGTCGTCATCGCCTGCCTGGAATGCATTGAGATTGCATTCAGCCTGAACGGAGCGCAGTTTGTCGTGGAGTCATGGTCGGTTACGGCGGGGTCGGCACTCTTCGGGCCCCTGTCATCGCCAATATCCCCGGTGGCATCCGTTCTCATCGTCATTGCCGCGGCCGGGTTGTTTTTCTGCATCGATCCCTCCGTTTTATCGTCATCGCGTCTCCGGGCACGGGAGATCACGGCCATGAGCGGGAGCATCCTCACGCTCTCGGGGTTCACTCTCGCCCTGAGTTACCTGTTCGGGACCCCGCTCGTCCTCGCCAAATCGATCGTTCCTATCGCAGCCCTCTCCGCCCTTGCCGCGTTTTTTATCGGCCTCGGGCTTATTGCCGCCACAGGTCCTGCCACGTCCCCCGTCTGCTATTTCATGGGAAATTCCGTCAGGGCCCATCTGCTGCGGACCTTTGTCTCCCTGATCGTAGTCATCACCCTCTGTGAAACCATCCTTTTTTACGCCATTTCCGCGTGGTTCAACATTTCCAATGAGATCATGATCTCGGCAAGCCTTGTCATTTTTATCGTGGCTACTTCGGTCATTGTCGGCCGGGTATCGGAGATGATCGGCCAAGCCCTTGACCGGAAAGAGCAGGAACTTGCGGATAAGAATACGGATCTCAGCCAACTCAACAGGAACCTGTTGTCAGTTGAAGAGAAACTGCGGCAGACTATTGGAACCCTCACCAGAAGCGAGCAGGACCTGCACGAGAGTGGGCAGTTCCTCCGGGAAACCGAGAAGATTGCGAAGATCGGCGGGTGGAAGGCCAACCCGCAGACCGATTATCTTCAATGGACTGATGGGGTTTACGATCTCTTCGGGGCCCCCCGCGATCACCAGCCGGGCTTTGCCGAGAGTTTAAACTATTTTTCCCCAAAAGATCAGCTCCTTATTGGGGAAAGCATTGAAACATGCCTTGCCACCGGTGAACCTTTTACCCTTGAGCTGCCCGATCGCGACCGGGACAAAAAAGGAAGTCTGGACTGAAATCAGGGGGCTCTCTCCGGTAAGTGAGGGGCACCTGTCCTTTGTTATCGGGACATTCCAGGATATTTCCGGACGCCGGCAGGGCGAAGAGAGGCTGAAAAGGGAGAGCGGGAAACTGGCCATTCTCGCTGAATCCGCCCGGCTGCTTATGAGTTCTGAAAAGCCTGAGCACGTTGTCCAGAGCATAGGGGAACGGGCGATGCAGTTTCTCTCCTGCCACGTCTTTTTCAATTACCTTATCGACGAAAGCGGGCAGCGGATGAAGCTCAACGCCTATGCCGGTATCGCACCAGAGGATGCAGAAAAGATCCATTACCTGAATCTCGGGGAAGCCTTCTGCGGCCAGGTGGCCCGCGACGGCAAACGGATGGTTGTCTCTGATATTCTCCATTCGGATGACGAAACAACAAGCCTGGTCCGTTCGTTTGGAGTTTCCGGGTTTGCGTGCCATCCGCTCGTCTTCCAGGGTCGTACCCTTGGAACACTCTCTTTTGGCACCTGCGACCGGTCCCCTTTTACCGATGAGGAACTGGACCTGATGCAGGCGGTGACGGATCTTGTGGCCACCGCGATGGCGCAAAAGAGGATCGCGGATATCCTGCGCAGCACGAGCCAGTACCTCGAGAACCTGATCAACTATGCCAATGCCCCGATCATCGTCTGGGATGCGGACTATCGGATCCTTCGGTTCAACCATGCCTTTGAGTTCCTGACGGGAATGGCTGCGGATGCAGTTATCGGAAAACCCCTTGACATCCTCTTCCCGGAACAATCCCGCCGGGACTCCAGGGAACTGATCCGGAGAACCAGCGGCGGGGTGCGCTGGGAGTCGGTGGAGATCCCGATCCTGCATGTTTCCGGCGCTGTAAAGATTGTGCTGTGGAATTCCGCAAACATCTACGATGCCGACGGTACCGCGATAATCTCCACCATAGCCCAGGGGCAGGATATCACGGAGCGTAAGAATGCCGAAAAGACCGCCAAAAATACCGCGTCCCTGCTCCGGGCGGCCCTCGATTCCACTGCCGACGGTATCTTTGTTGTCGACAGCGCAAGAATCATTACCAGTTATAACAAGAAATTCTGTGCCATCTGGGGCATCCCGGAACATGCGCTTGAAGATGCGGATGAGGTTACCGCGCTTGCGTATATGACCCCGCTCGTGGCGGATACCCGGGAGTTTACCGACCGCAGAATTGAGCTGTATAACCATCCGGCACGGGAGAGCTACGATACCGTGAAGCTCAAAGATGGCCGGATCTTCGAGCGGTACTCCATGCCCCAGAGGATCGGCGACACCATTGTAGGCCGGGTGTGGAGCTACCGCGACATCACCGAGCGCAGGCAGGCTGAGATATCCCTGCAGGAAAACCTGGAAAAATTCCGGGTCATTGCAACGAGTACTCCCGATCATATCCTAGTGCAGGACAAAGACCTCCGGTACACCCAGGTTATCAATTCCCTGCCGGGCCTGACCGTGCAGGACATGATCGGGAAGGCCGATCACGATATCCTGCTCCGGGAGGATGCGGATACCCTGACAAAAATCAAGAGGCAGGTCCTTGAGAGCGGGGCCGCAGTCCATAGTGAGATGTCCATTTCCAGCGCCCGGGGCGGGAAAAACTTCTTTAACGGTTCGTATGTTCCCACGAGGAATGAAGCAGGAGAAATCAATGGCCTTATCGGTTATTTCCGGAACGTGACCGAAAAGAGGCAGGCCAACGAAAAAATTCTTGCGGCGCTCGCGGAAAAGGAGATCCTGATCCGGGAGATCCACCACCGGGTGAAAAACAACCTCCAGATCATCACCGGCCTCCTCGACATGACCCGGACGAGAGCCCGCGACCCGGAGACCACCGGCATCCTGACGGACATGATGCTGAAGATCAAGACAATGGCCCAGATCCATACCCGTCTGTACGAGAGCCACCAGTCCGGCCAGGTCAGGATGGGCGGCCAGATCCAGGACATGGTGACCGATCTCTCCGGTATCTACACAAAGTCCGCACCCGCCGTCATCAGCTGCGAGGTGGATGCAGAGGATTTCTCCCTCCCGGTAGACCTGGCCATCCCCTGCGCGCTGGTCATAAACGAGGTCCTTTCCAATTCGTTCAAACATGCCTTTGCGGGACGGAGGCACGGGACCATCCGGGTGCAGGTACACCAAGTGGATGACCGGATCCATATCCGTATCCGGGATGACGGGACCGGCATCCCGGAACAGGTGGATCCGGAGCGTACATCGAGCCTTGGCCTCAAGCTGATCCGGAACCTGGTACTGCAGTTACGGGGGACGCTTGCTATCGAAAACACCGGCCAGGGTACCGGGTAACGATCGATTTTCCCCTAAAGGCAGGAGGATAAAAAAATGCCGAAGATTCTTGTGGTTGACGATGAAGCGATCATCACCATGCAGCTCGAAGAACGGCTGCATGCGATGGGGTATACGGTTGCAGGCATGGCAGCGACAGGAGAAGATGCGATCGCAAAGGCCCGCAGGTTGTCGCCCGACCTGATCCTGATGGATATCGTGATGCCGGGAAAGCTGAATGGTATCGAAGCGGCGGCTGTCATTCTCTCCGAACTGGACATCCCGGTGATTTTTGTCACCTCGTACGCCGACGATGCGATTATCGAGAAAGCCAAGCAGGCCCGTCCGTATGGCTATATTGTAAAACCCTTCAACGAAATGGAAATGAAAGCAGCCATCGAAGTGGCCCTGTTCCGCAAGGCATCGGAACTGGAGACAAAAAAGAACGCGGAGGCAGCCTGTGCCCCGCTCCCCGGCGCCGGATCCTCCCCGGGTGCAGGCCGGGATGCCGGAGGCGGAGTACCTGGCCCGGCCCGAGATAAAAACGATTCTTTTAAAGGATATCTTCTCCGGCATTGTCCTTTTCCTCTACGTGGACCCTTCTGTAAAGGACCCGATATTCAAGTTCGCCATCGAGGCCGGGATACAAAAGGGGGGACGGATTCTCTTTGCCTACCATCATTCCGTCCTGCAGAAGTATTTCCTTGAAGAGATCCGGAAAGGTCAGCTCTTTCACCGGCGCATAAAAAAAGGCGAACTCTTCCTGCTGCCCCGTCTCCTCGAGAAGTGCACGGCAACCCTTCCCCCGGCAGATGCGCAGGGCAGCCTCCAGGTGCTCTTTGATTTTTCCGATACGGAAGAATTCAATGACATCGTGGCCGTAAAAAACACGATCCTTGCAAAAAAGGAGACCGGGGTTCCCATTACCGGCATCATCGCCGTCAACATGGCGGATCTCGATCATGACCGGATCAGGCTGCTTTCAGAAGGCATAGCAAAGATCATCATATCGACCGGCAAGGACACGACCATTTCCTTTGCCCACCCCACCTTCCCGCCCGAGGCCATCAGCGTGGTCCCCCAGGCAACGATCGATGATGTGGTAAAAAAATTGCTTGAACCGGTCATCCTCTCGATCCTCGAAAAACCGATCTCCGGGTTCGATATCGTTCACGAGATCCATAACCGGTACAAGGTTCTCATCCCCCAGGCCCGGATTTATACGTACCTCTACGAGCTCCAGGGAAACGGGTACCTCGAGATGAAGGTATCCGGCAAATCAAAGCTGTACTCCCCAACCGAGGCCGGGAAAAAATACATCCGGCAGCGGCTGAACGAGTTCAAGTTTGTCTTCCGGCATATCATGGGCGAGGAATCCGCGATTCCCGCAAAAAAAGAATGATCTTTTTTTGGTTTTTCACCCCCTCGCGCGGACCTTCACGGTCCCCTGTTGCGGGGCATCGGATCCCCGATGAGCCCCCCTCCCAAAAACCGGGCCCGCCCGGCAAAATCGTTCCAAATCTTGAAACACATCCTGAAATTTCCGAATATGTATTTACCATACGAGGAAAGAAAAGACGTCAGGTGGGGGTGTTCTCCCGTAATGGGAAGGATCGGGAAGGCTGCCCGGAAAAAATCCTGTCGACCTCTTCCGGGAGGAGGTGCCCGAATGCCAGTCTGGCGTATCTTCCTAAAAAAGCCGGGGGAGGGACCGTACTCAACCACGTTCCCGTCTGACAGGACCGCAACCGGATACCGGAAAGGAGCGCGTGTGCCGCAGACCACCGGCCCCTCGTTTGCCATCGGCATCCCCGGGCCACCAGACAATCATATATCATCCTCGTATTTTCAGGAGGTGAGGGAAAAACATGAGTGGGATAAAGAAACCACAAAAACACGAAAAATCCGTTATCGTTCCACCCGCCGGGATCTCCAGAAGCGGAACATCGATCTGTGTCGTATGCCAGCTCCCCGGCGTTCATGAGGAGAAGATCCGGATCGACCTTGAGCAGACCCGGCTTATCATATCCGCCGTAAATGAGAACGGAAAGATCGCGAAAAAAATCACGGTGCCCGCGGGATCGTGGATCCGCCAGAAAAAGTTCCGTGACGGCATTCTGGAAATTATTCTCGAACTGCCGTTGTAAAGGAGGGGATCGTACAAAAAAAGCGGGGGTTGTTTTCCCCCCTCGTTATCGCATGTTTCAAAATTTGTCTCAAAACCTGTTTTTCAGGCGAGATCCTATAAAAACCCCGCACATATCCGAAAAGCAGGTAAGATGTACTCCCCCCTCTGGAGCCAGGAATCCCGGTATGGCCCCCGGCTTCCCGGAAAAGCAGACCCGGTTCCGGCGGAGTGCGGGAAAAGCAGCAGGCGATATTCATGGAGGAAAAAACCCTGGAACTCATGAAAAAATTCGAGCAGGACTATGAGGTCTATGTCAGCGCAACCGACAAGCAAACCTACTGGATCGTCTATGCGAGGATCCCCAAAAGCGGGGCCGAAGGCGTGCACAACCTGCATCGCGGAAAAAAATACGTGTCCGGGCCCAACGAAGAGGGCAATGTCCTGATCCTGCCGGACCCTGATAATTCCGAAAACTACCTGGCGGAATCCTGGGGGCCGATGGGAACGATCGATGATTTTGTTAGAAAAGCGCTCCCCCGAATCCTCGCAGACAAGGTGGCGGCAGACCGGGGAGAAGGAGAATGCGGGACCAGCTGCAGCTGATCCACGGGAAAGGAAGGATATATTATGCATCAGCTACCTCAGTCACAAAAAATGGTGCTCGAGATCCTCGGCACCGGTGGTGCAATGACCCACAAGGAGATTGCTGAAAAAGTGGACTACTCTCCCCGGACCGTACGCCATGCCTTAAAAAAACTCCGGGAAAAAAAACTCCTTGTCCTGAAGATGAACCTGCAGGACATGCGTCAGATTATCTACCAGGACCCGGGCGAAGCCCCTGCAGGAAACCGGCGGGGGTTGACTGGTGATCCGAGAACCAAGCCGGGACTCCTCTCCTTTTTGACCGGATCCGTGTTTCAAACATTGTTTCAAAATCTGATTTTCGGGGAAGCTTCTATTATTTCCCCAAAGAGAGGGTTTCAACGATCGACGTCCCCTCGTTTGCAACGACCGGAAAAACACGGACATTATTTCCAGGAAAGGAGGTGCAGCCCGGGGAAACCGCGGGTATTCCGGAAACGCCAGAAAAGCGGAAGGGACGGGTGCCCTGTAAAAAAGAACAGGTGTGGGGGTTAAAAACATGCCAGAAGTCTGTATCGGATTTGAAGTGCACCAGCCCTTCCGGCTGAACCGGCACTTCTCACCGGATCCTAAGAAGAAGGAAAAAGATCTGGAGGCGCTCTATTTTGACGAACTCAACCGGGAAGTGCTGGAACGGGTGGCGGAAAAATGTTACCTGCCGGCGACGCAGATCATCCTCGACAAACTGGACGAGGGGTTCCGCTGCACGTTCTCCTTTTCCGGTACGCTCATCGAGCAGCTGGAGAAGTGGAAGCCCGATGTCCTGTCCCTTTTCGACCAGGTGGCCCGGCATAAAAATTCCGAGATCCTTGGGCAGACGTACTATCACAGCATCGCGGGCTGTTTTGGCGACAAATCGGAATTTATCGAGCAGGCCGGCATGCATACCGACCTGATGTACGACCTCTTCAGGATCCGCCCGACCGTCTTTGAGAATACCGAGTTCACGTTCAACAACCAGATCGCGTCCTGTGTAAAAGAGATGGGATATGCCGGGATCTTCACCGAAGGGGTCGACCGGATCCTCGACTGGCGCAGCCCGCACCACATCTATTCCTGCAAGGAACTGCCCGTCCTCCTCCGCGATATCCAGCTCTCCGACGATATCGCGTTCCGGTTCGGCAACCGGGGCTGGGACAAGTACCCGCTGACGGCGGATACCTTTGCCGGCTGGATCGGCGGCACCTCCGGGGACGTTGTCAATATCTTCCTCGATTACGAGACCTTCGGTGAGCATTTCTGGGAAGAGACCGGAATATTTAATTTCCTCTCCTATCTTCCCGAAGAGATGGAGAAACGGGGGATCAGGACCGCGTTGCCCACGGAGGTGCTGGAGAATTACCCGCCGGTCGGCACGATCGATGTGCTGGATACCATCTCCTGGGCCGACATCGAAAAGGACGTGTCCGCGTGGATGGGAAACGAACGGCAGCACACGGCATATTCGGCGATCCAGAAAGCAGCCGCGTTTGCCAAGGATAAGACGATCTGGCGGTACCTCCAGACAAGCGATCACTTCTATTACATGGCCTCCAAGTACGGGACATGCGGCGAGGTGCACAACTACTTCAGCCACCACGAGGCTGAGGATGCCTTCAGGACCTATATGGCGGTCCTTTCCGATTTCGAGAAACGGGCAATCCGGTTCATGAAGAACAAGCGGTCGGCAAAGACCCTGCGGGCCCTGACCCCCGAGGAGGCATTCCATTTTGCCTCGCCTTCAGGCTATGTCGGGTATGCCGCCTACAGCCTGGACCAGTTCTGCGACCTGCTCAAAGTAGTGCCGTCCGATTCGATCGAGTATCACCAGATGCGGGGGGACATCGCGCACTGGATCGAACATGTCCTGTTCGATCAAAAATTGTCCGAAGATATCATCGGCCACACGGATCGGCAGGATCTGATAAAGATTATAGACGAGCGGAGGAAACTGCTATGGAGTCGCTTAACGTAGCCTTCTTCTGCTGGGAGTCCCTGTATGCCGAGCGCGTGGGGGGACTTGCGAGTGCAGCGACCCGGCTTGCAGAGACCCTTGCAAAGGATCACACCGTGCACTTCTTCACCCGCGGGTGGATGAAGGACCAGGAGATCAACGGCGTTTCGTACCATTACTGCCGGCCGCAGGGAAACAATACCGTGCAGTACTGCGAGGACATGAGCAACCAGATGGTCGACCGGTTCCGGCAGTATGACCAGCACGAAAAATTCGATATCCTGCACTTCCACGATTGGCACGCGATCCAGGCGCTTCACCAGCTGCAGGATCGGGATACCCTCCTCACGTTCCACTCCACGGAGTACGGCAGAAACGGCAACCAGTACGGCGACTGGTGGGAGTATAAGGAGATCTCGGGCAAGGAATGGTATGGCGGCCTCATCGCAAAGAAGGTGACCGCGGTCTCAACAGTCATGAAACACGAGGTGATGCAGCTCTATAACGTCCCTGACTGGAAATGCGATGTGGTGCCCAACGGCATCGTGCCGCAGCAGTACCGGGCCGGCATTGACCCCGGGGAGGTGAAGCGGGCGTACGGGATCCATCCCTACGCTCCCCTGATCCTTTTTATCGGCCGGCTTGTGTACCAGAAGGGCCCTGACCTGTTTATCGAGGCGCTGCGGAAGGTATGCCGCGAACGCTGGGATGCGAAAGTGATCGTGGCCGGGGACGGCGGGATGCGGCAGTATCTCCAGGATCGGGCCCGTGACCTTCCCGTCAATTTTGTCGGGTACATCCCCGACTCGGAATACATCCGGCTCCTCAACGCATGCGACCTTGTTGTCATCCCCAGCAGGAACGAGCCGTTCGGCCTCGTGCTGCTGGAGGCATGGAGTGCGGAGAAACCGGTGGTCGCCTGCGATGTCGGGGGCCTCTCTGAGAACATCGACACGTTCGTCAACGGTATCAAGGTACAGCCGGAACCGGATTCACTATCCTGGGGAATCAGCGCGATGATCAATGATCCCACCACGGCACAGGTGCGGGGGCGGCGGGGAAGGACCAAGGTGGACCGGCAGTTCCTCTGGAGCCCTATCGCGCACCGGATGGCAGACACCTACTCGCGGGTGTGCGGATGAACTACAAGAGGGCACTCCCGGCGCCTGAGCCAGAATATACAGACCATTCACTGGCCGGCAGGAACGGAGGGATCGCGTGAGTTTATTCTCCCCGTATGTCTTAGGCGACATCAGGCTTGCCAACCGGATGGTGATGGCGCCCATGACCCGGTGCCGCGCCATCAACGGCAATGCCCCGGGCCCGCTCGCAGTCACGTATTATGTCCAGCGGGCAACGGCGGGCCTCATCATTACCGAAGGTTCTCAGGTGAGCCCGCAGGGGGTCGGGTTTTTCCGGACGCCCGGAATTTATTCAGAGGAACAGGTTGCCGGCTGGAAGCAGGTGACTGCGGCCGTCCACCGGGTCGGAGGAAAGATATTTCTCCAGCTCTGGCACGTGGGCCGCATGTCGCACCCGGATTTCCTCTCGGGGGGCCTCCCGGTCGCTCCCTCCGCCTTGCCGGTCAACGAGGAGATTCACACGCCCTATGGAAAGAAGGCGATCCCGGTCCCTCGGGCACTCGGGCTTACGGAGATCGCAGCGATCGTGCGGGATTTCCGGGACGGGGCGGCCCATGCAAAAAAGGCAGGGTTCGATGGCGTCGAGATCCACGGGGCGAATGGCTACCTGCTGGACCAGTTCCTGCGGGACGGTTCGAACCGGCGCACCGACCGTTATGGGGGAAGCCTTGCCAACCGCGCCCGCTTCCCCCTCGAAGTTACCGAAGCCGTGGTAAAGGTCTGGGGTGCAAAAAGGGTGGGATACCGGATCTCGCCGCACTTTAACATCCACGCAATGTCGGATGCACACCCCCGGGAAACCTTTGGTTACCTGGCAGACCGCCTCAGCGCCCTCGGCCTTGCCTATATCCACCTCGTGGAACCGGTCGGCGGCAAACTGGGAGCAGTAAGCCCGGATGCCCAGATGGCCCCGCTCATCCGCAAAAAATTCGAGGGGGCGCTGATCCTGAACGGGGGGTACGGTAAAGAGAGCGCGACCCGGGCGATTGAAGACGGCCTTGCGGACCTGATCTCGTTTGGTGCCCCGTTCCTTGCAAACCCCGATCTCCCCGAGCGGTTCATGAGGGACGCCCCGCTGAACCATGAAGACGTGGCTACGTTCTATGCCGGTGAGGAAAAGGGGTACACGGATTATCCCACGCTGGGGAAGTAAACGGTTTCCGGACACATCACCATCGAATATATCCCACTCCGCTTTTTTGAACGATTGAATAAAAGTGTTTTCGGATTTCCGGAAAAACAGCGGAAATTTCCCGGGACCTGACCCGTGCCCTGCCCGGATGGTACCGCGTGGGGGGAGGGATACCCCTTCCCATTGTGTGTGCATGTGGGGGTACCCTCCCCCCCACGAGTTATGCGATCAACAAACCGGCCGGGCGATCCGGAAGGAAGACCGGAAGTATGCATAAAAATTTATTCGCATGAAGCGTAGGTTGCCCGTGATGATCCGCTTGAAACCATGGTTTTTTCCGCACATATCTGGTTCTCAGGCGCATGTTCAGATGTGCTCGTCCCCACCTTTGGTGCAGGGATGGACAAATCCATTGTTCCCGCCCGGCCAGGCAGGTTATTTCATCCGGTGTTTCAAATTCTGTTTTTCAGGCAAGATCCTTTAAAATTCACCGGTGAATACCCAGCCGGTGAAGGACTATTCTCTGCTGGATGAGTCCTTTATACCATGAGGAAGTTTTGAACATGGAACAGACCAAATTCTATACTTTGCCCAAGCTGCCTTACGATTATGCAGCCTTAAAACCCTATATTTCCGAAGAACAGCTGAAACTGCACCACCAGAAGCATCACCAGGCCTATGTCAACGGGGCAAACTCCATCTATGAGAAATTTGACAAGACACGCAAAGAGAACGCGGATTTCGATGTCAAGGCAACGCTCAAGGAGTTGTCATTCCACCTCGGGGGATACAAACTCCACAACCTGTTTTGGGAGAACCTCGCACCCGCGGGGAAAGGCGGGGGCGGAATGCCCAAGGGAGCTCTTGCGGAAGCAATCAATGCGGAATTCGGGAAATTCGACCGGTTCAAAAAAGAATTCACCCAGGCCGCAACCGGCGTTGAAGGGTCGGGGTGGGCTGCACTGACCCTCTGCAGGAAGACCGGGCGCCCGCTCATCATGCAGATAGAGAAACACAACGCAAACGTCTTCCCCGGTTTTGGCATCATCATGGTTCTTGATGTCTGGGAGCATGCGTATTATCTCGATTACAAGAACGACCGGGCAAAGTTTGTCGATGCCTTCTGGAACATCGCCAACTGGGATGAGATCGGCAAAAGGTTTGACCAGATCCGGAAGTGAAAAAACACCGGGTCACCCCGGTTTTTCCCCCCATGTTCTAAAATTTGGAAATTGCGGGAATAATTATCTGAAGTTCCGGTCAAAAGTCGCACTACTGTGAGGTGGTTGTATGAACGCTCGGCGTATGTTTATGGTATTGCTGGTTTTGACAACGGTGTTCCTTATTACCGGGTGCACCCAGAGTACGGCCCCCGTGAAGGCAGCACAGCAGGCTGCCCTGACTCCCGATACTGTCGGGGTTGCCACGAGCCCGCTTGGGAATATCCTCGTAGACGCGCAGGGAAAAACCCTGTATTATTTTGCTTCTGACATACCGGCAAGCGGTGCGAGCGCGTGCAGCGGTTCGTGCAGCGGTATTTGGCCGGTCTTTTACAGCGATAAGATTACCGTGTCGCCCCCGCTTATGGTATCCGATTTTTCCTCCTTTGTCCGGGCTGACGGGTCAAACCAGACTGCCTACCGGGGCTGGCCACTCTACTATTATCAGGGCGACACCAAGCCCGGGGACGTCTCCGGCGAGGACGTGAAAAAGGTCTGGTTTGTGGTCAGGCCGGATGAGACTGTGATGATTGCCCAGCGCGGCATGCTTGGCCTGTTCCTTACCGACCGGATGGGCAACACCCTGTATTACTTCGCAAAGGACACCCCGGGCACGAGCGCCTGTACCGGCGCATGCCTTGCAAAATGGCCCGCGTTCAGCGCCGGGTCGATCAGTACCCCGCCGGTGCTTGACCCTGAAAATTTCAGTTCCCTTGCGAGATCGGACGGGATAAACCAGACCGCGTTCATGGGAAGACCGCTGTATTACTTCGCAAATGATACAAAACCAGGAGATACCAACGGCGAGGGATTCAACAATGTCTGGCACGTTGCAAATATCACCGGTACGGTCGCGATCGCACCCACTCCAGTTCCGACAACCGTTATTCCCACGAGCGTGACGCCG
This sequence comes from uncultured Methanoregulaceae archaeon, assembly GCA_963805035.1. Lineage (GTDB taxonomy): Archaea > Halobacteriota > Methanomicrobia > Methanomicrobiales > Methanospirillaceae > Methanoregula. The sequence continues at coordinate 49,388 of CAWDSU010000014.1, forward strand.
GCACAATCCCCGATATCGTACGGGGGAGGCTACTAAAACAGGTCCTGTAGAGCGGAAAAAAACCCTATACCCATTTTATCCCACATATAAAGGGCGATCCCGGGCTTTCAGACCGTCCGGGAAGAGCACGTGCACATGTTCTTGAATCTTCCGGCTGCCTCCTTCATCCGGGCAGGAGACCGTCCTGCAAACGACCCCATCGCTTCGTTAAATCTGGTTTGAAACATCTTTTGAAAAAAGAGTAAAGATTTTTTCATGCCGGCAGGAAGGTATCTTTCACGCGGCCGCGAACAAAGGAGAGTCTGCCGTGCCTGGGTTTTGTTCAGACGAACCGGTTTTTTTACCCGCCAGTTATCGAGAAAGACTCTTCCACTTCTTCCCGGGAATACCCCAGCTTGATCAGATCCTGCTTTACGGCGGGGACAAACAGGAGGTCAGAAGGTTTTTTCGCATAATCCGCCAGGAGATCTGCGAAGATGCGGGGAAATTCAACTTTCCTGCCATGGTAGATATGCTCCAGCAGCCGGAAAAGGGCATTCCGTACCGTGTCGCTCCCGTAGACCTCGGGCCTGTCGGCAGAATCTCTGAGAAGGCCGCCCCATATTTCAGAGAGATCGTGATCCCTGCAGAACCGCAGGAATTGTCCGGATAACAGGTAATTCCCGATACCCTCGCGTATCATACGGTCCGATAGGTGCCTGAGTGCCTGTTGCGGATCCTGCGGCATCGGTATATTGTTTTGATCTCATATCCTGTATTTACATCCTTCGCCCGCCGGTCCTGTCCCACGGTGATGACCGTCCTCTCCCCCGTTCATCCTTTCCTGCTGCCGTGCCGGGAGAGGGGATCTTCTAGTCATGATGTGGTTTGTCCGGGTTCATGAAACGATGTCCCATATCCGGTTATTTCGCGGGGGATTCCCATTCAATTGCTGCCGGAAAACGTGAACGGTTTCCTCTATCAGAACCATTAATAATCCGTATAACCCTTTTCAGACTATGGCCTGGCTGCATTTCTCCGCTTTATCGGATCGGGGCATCAGATCCACCAACAACGATGCTTTTTGCGCGGAAAAAATGGGGGACTCTTATGTGTTCGGAGTGGCCGAAGGATCTACAGATCCTTCGTCTGAGGGAGCGGCAAGCGGCATCGCCATATCCTGCCTCCGGGAAGCCGCACAGCGCCACGAGAAATCATCGGCGGCACTTCTCGACCGGGCAGTGCACGAGAGCGATGCCCGGATCGGTGCGCGTGTGGTAAAATCCCAGGATGTCCCACAGGATGTGACCCACCTGAGCGCCTGCATTATCGACAATGCTCTGGAATGCACGATTCTTGATACCGGTGAAGGGAATGCCTACCTTATCGATCGTGACAGCATCCAGGTTCCCCGGGAGCATACATTGTCCCGTCACCCGGAAGGGCCTGGGTTTCCCGACGGGGGTCATGGCAGTGAGAAGAAGCGGGGAGGCATGATCTCGCACACCCTCGGTGAGCCCCGTATCTTAATGAAAACAGATTTTAGTGCGGTTAATCTCGCGGACCGTTTTCTGCTTCTCAGTTCAGGCGGGCTGCATGACTATATCAAAAAGGACCGGATTGCGGAGATCGTCCTCAAAAACGGGGAGAATGTAGAGATGTCCTGCGAGCTCCTCGTGCAGGAAGCACTCTCTGCCGGGAGCGATCGGACCATTACAATCGTCCTTGTCCACGGTCACCTCCACTGAATTCCTTTTCACAGATGCGTTTTTTTAAGGATTTATGCGGCTCGTGAGGGGGACGACCGTATACAGGGCGGAAGAGCCCTGTCCTTTTCATGGTCGTTTCAATATATGTCTCAAAAAATGATAAACGGGATAAATACTATGAAGCAGCATGGCGAGTGCTCATTACGGGAGGAAGATCGCGTGTCTTCTTGCGCGAATACGATCCCGGATCGATGAAGCCCGGGTCGGGTCTCCCCCGGAGGAGACAAAACATGATTATGGTAAAGAAAAGGGATGGCCGAAAGGAGCCGTTCGTGGCCGAAAAGATCGTAGTGAGCGCGATAAAATCCGGTGCCCCGCCGGATATTGCGCGTACCATCGCCTCGGATATCGAAAAGAATGCCACCGACGGCATCACCACAAAGGACCTCAAAAAAAAGGTGCTCGTGATGCTCAAGGCGAAAAATCCCGAATGGGAACGGAACTGGATGGTGTTTGACACGGCTATAAAAAAGCGGCCGGAATAAACGGGAAAACAGAGGTGAGCCCTGTATGCCGTACCGATGGAAAACAAAGGTTGATGTGGATGAAGCCATTGTCGTGATAATGAACGTCCTTGACAAGAACCCGGACCTGCCCAACTGGCTGATTGTCACCATCAATGGTTCGATAGCGGATTCGGACAAAAATGTCGTGGGGTATTTCTTCGAGGAAGTAAAAAAGCACGTTCCCCGGGCCCTCAAATACTTCGAATCCCGCGAGTAGGCGGACCCTTGGACCAGTATCCTTTTAGTCCCCGTGACGGAAATGGATCACTGGACCGGAAGCATAAAACGGGGGGGCAGATACCCGCCGGATGGGGACACGGGATATGAAGGATAAGATTGATGTCGGGATAATCGGACTGGGCAGCAGGGGTCTTGTCAGGAAAACGATAGCGGAAAACAACCCTGCACTCAACCTTGTCGCCGTCAGCGATGCCCACCGGCCAAATATTCCCCGATCGGAAACATTCCGCTATTACGAGGATTACCGGAATCTTCTGGATTCAGGTGTCGATGCGGTCTTTGTCGCCCCCCAGAATAAGTACCGCCCGAGGGTGGTGATAGATGCTCTTGACCGGGGCATCCATGTCTTTTGTGAGGTCCCTCCGGGCAGGAACGTAAAAGACATGCAGAATATCATCGCCGCGGAAAAAAAGGCCGGAGGCCCCGTGGTCGTTTTCGGGTTTACCCTACGGTTCCATGGTGCGGTGCTGAAAGCAAAAGAGATTATCGACTCAGGAACGTACGGAAAGATCCTGTGGATGAACGGTGTCCACGGCAAATCGGGCGGAAACGATTTTGAGAGTATATGGCGGAGCAACCGGGAGTGGGCGGGTGGAGGTATCCTGCTCGACCAAGGGATCCATATGGCTGACCTGTTCCTGTTTTTTGCGGGAAAGTTCAGAGAGGTAAAAAGTTTCGTCACCACGTCTTTCTGGAATATCCCGGTGGAGGACAACGCATGTGCCCTGTTACGCACCGCGGAAAACCAGGTCGCGATGCTCCATGCATCTTCGACCCACTGGAAAAACAGGTACGCCCTTGAAATCTGTCTTGAGAACGGGTGCATTACCCTGAAAGGAGACCTCACCACGGCCGGGGATTACGGGCCCAGAGAAACATTGATCGTCTCTCCCCGGCACACCGGGGAGGAGGGACGTACGTCCGGGTTCTTTGAAGAATCGATCACCTGTTTTGATACTGCTGCCCCCTGGCAACGCGAGGTGGACGTGTTTATCGACTGCATCCAGGACGGTACAAAGGTAAACCAGGGATCCTCCGGCAATGCCCTGAAGGCAATGAAACTTGTCGACCGGATATACCGCAGGGATACGGTCTGGTGGAACCGGTGGAAATCGTCCGGAGGATGACGTAATTTTGGCAGGGAGCAGATATTTTTTGGCAAAACGAGCCGGTTATGCAGGGGGGAGATCTCCCGCGCCGGGGTACGCATCAGGGGATGCTTTTCTTTTTTTGCCATCGCTCACCATCCCGGCATTGTTTATTTCCGCAGCCGTAGCGGTCGCAGAATGTCAGCAAAGACCAAAAAAGGAAACACCGGTTTACCGGTTGTATGTTGCAATTGCCTGACCGCCGTACTGTACCATATTCCTCTTCATTGCCTCCTCAAGGACATCCCGCTTTGAAACGGGAGGAATTCCCAGCTTCGCGTCAAGCCCGTACACATTGAAGCAGTAGGTATGTATCTCACCAGAGGGCGGACAGGGACCCCGGTATCCGGTTGAACCGAAATTATTGGTCCCCCGGACAGCCGCAAAGGGCTCGCTTATCATCGCGGCCCGGGGAATGTTTTCCGGTATGGACGGCCGGGATTCGATATCCCGGATCAGCCAGTGGGTGAAGCGTTCAGAGGGTCCTGTCCAGTCGTCCACGATGACCACGAGGTACGGGGAATGGATCCGGTCGATATGGATCAGCGGGAGATATCCTCGCCGTCGCAGGTATGTTTCTTGGGAAACTCCCCTTTGTCAAAATCGATACTGATGAAAAGATTCTCGTTCTCCATAATCTGAGGCTCCTGCCCCCCCTTTTTCAGGGAGAGCGGATGAATGACCCTCTATGCGCATATCGTTTCATAATCCTATGCCGGGTTACAAAATCTGTGACATTGTTTGAAAGATAGAGCAAAGACCTGTTCTCCCCCCGGGCATATCATGAGGACGCGACAACGATCCTTTTGACAGGGGCGATATAAATCCGGGCCGGAAACGAGGTTTTTCCCGGGAACGTTTTTCTTTCATTTTCCGGGATCTTTCGATATGTTAATGAGTTCACTCCCGGTAATAGTTTGCGGAGGAAAGTCGAGAATGGCAAACGTTGACGAATCCGTGGCAAACATCGATGTCTGTGGAAGGTTTTGCGGGTCGTGCCCGACCTATGCAGCGAACAACCTGAAAGCCGGTAAGCCCTCCCTTCTCTTCTGCGGCCGGGGCGGATCCCCCAAATCCTCGGAGACGAAGAAGGAAGGATGCAACTGCCCGAATTGTGGCGTGCACACGCGGTACAAGCTCACCGGTGATTATTACTGTATGAAATAACGTGGCAGAACAGTACCTTCCCGGTGCACCATTGCCTGGCACCTGTCTTCGCGGTGCTATTGAGAAGACGGTCGAAAGGGGAAGTATCACAGGGTGAACTTGTGGTCGCCAACCGCAGACGCACCAGAACCTCGGGATCATATCCGGGAATTTCACGCTTGCCCGGAGAGGAGCCGGTACGCCCGGGCGATTTCTGCCACGCTCCAGGCCTGAGCAATGCACCCGTTGGGAAGAAACGGCGGGTCCCCGTCAAATATTTCGGACAGGTACCCTATTCCTGCCTCCCGTCCATGAGAAAGGATCGGGATGAGGAACTGTACTGCCCGTTTCCGGGGGACCCCGGTTTGGAGGAGTGCTTCACTGTAATAACCGGTAAGCCAGGGCCAGACACATCCGTTGTGATAACTGCTGTCACCGGTATACCGGCCTTTGTAGTTTGGATCCGACGGTGAAAGCGAGCGAAGCCCGTACGGTGTCAGGAGTGCCCGGGAAACCGTACCAAGCGCTGTCGCGGACTGCTTCGGGCTGACAAGACCAAGAGAGATCGCTATCACCTGGTTTGGTCGGACCGAAGGATCAACCGGATCGATCACGTCATACAGGCACTTCTTTTCCTCGTTCCAGAACTGCCGGAATGCCCTACGTGCCGATTCGGGACTGACTGGTACCGGGATCCCCATTGCATCAGATTCTGCAAGGGCGCTTACCCAAAGTGCATTGATCTCAACCGGTTTTCCTGCACGGGGCGTGAATGCAGTATCCATCCATGTGCTCCCCGGAACAACCGAGATGAGGTCATGGTCCAGCCTGGCCACCGGGGAAGACGGGTATTGTGCGAGGATGGTTTCGATCACCGGCTTCATCTTATCCATGAAGGGATCGTCCCCCCAGGAACGCCGGTACCGGGTGAGAGCATGGATAAACCATAACGAGGCATCGCTTGTGTGGTAATTATCGGGAAACCTGTTAGGGATGACACCATCCCTTATCATACCGGAAAGCCGATTGAGCACAGCACGGGCCTCATCTCTTCTTCCGCGTTCAATGAGCAGCCCGGTGACACTGATCGCTGAATCACGCCCCCATGATTCGCAGAACCAGGGATAGCCGGCAACTATCTCGTCTCTCTGGCAGAATGCATCCGATGCCCGGTCCAGCCAGTCAGGTATGGTATGAGGTGACCGGGAACGGGGGGAGTCTGGTGGATTGCGTGCCTCACCGGCGCACCGGAACAGGACGACGGCATCCTTTACGTGGCCCTGGAACACTCCCGGTGAATAGAGATCTTCTACCGGTTCGTACCCCCGTTCGGACTCCCGCTGGTACCATACATTCCGGTAGGTAACCGGGTCTGCCTCGTACGGGAGATCCCCGCTGAAAAAAAGACCGCCCCACCGGAACCCGCCATGTTCGTGAGTGCAGTCCGGGGCAGGGTCACTCAGGATCTCATGCACCGGGCGGTTGGTGATAAGGGGACGGACCCACAGGTCTGCATCGCCGGTAATATCGTATATGATCGAAAGGCTCCCGTCAAACGTGATCGTCTTTTTTACGATGATATCGTCAATCCAGTAGACCCACGATGGCGGATATGCTGAAAATGCCGCAAGGTACCGGAGCCCCCCGTCATTTGTGGCTCCCTGGTACTGCTGGGTGGAGAGCTGGATCCCGTTCACCCGTTCATCGAGCCCGGCAAGGAGGAGGCGGGCGTCCTTGACAAAGAGCCCGTGGTATTTCCTCGTATTGCCCCCAACGGTAGAGGACGCATACGCATGGTACGATGCCATGAGAAATTCGAGTAGCCGGGCAATGCCGGGAATCCGGACCTCACGCCCGTATCGGAACATTCTTTTCAGCATCTCCCTGTAATTTTTTTTAACGGTCCACGAGTTCCCGGTAGACCATGAGGGTATTTTCCGCGGCAGTGTCCCAGGTAAAGTGCTCGATCACCCGGCTCCTGCCGTTCCTGCCCATCGTTTCGGCAAGATCATGGCGCTTCAAGATCTCGACGGTAAACTTTGCAATATCGAGGGGGTCGTACGGGTTGATGTGGTACCCACAGATCCCTTCCCCTGCGGGAATCACCTGCTCGCGGAAACCCGAGGTCCCCCGTGCCCCGACCACGACCGGTTTTCCCATGGACATAGCCTCGGTACAGACAATGCCAAAGGGTTCGTATTTCGAGGGCAGGACCACGACATCGGATGCTGCATAGTACAGGATGCGCTCCTCTTCCGGGGCCATCCTGAAATGCAAAAGCACGTTTTCTTCAAGGTGGTGGTTGTGCACCATGTGCGCGAGCATCTGCTCCATGTCACCGACGCCGAGAATGACCAGTTTTGCATCGGGGATCTCCTTTACGATATGGATCATGGCCCGGACCAGCGTGTCCGCTCCTTTCACCCACGTCAGCCGGCCGATAAAAAAGATCATCGGGGAGTGCCCGATCCCGATCTTTTCACGGAATGCCTGGATCTCGCGTGACGAATACCGTGCGGGATCATATTTTTTCTCATCGACGCCGTTATGGATGACCCGCATCTTCTGCTCCGGGTAGCCGTAGCTGACCAGCTCGTCCCTCATGGCATAGCTGACCGTGACGATTCGGTCGGCAATGGTGGCGGATAAGCGCTCGATATCCTTGATGGTCGGTGAGCCGGTGGGGTTCCGGCCCTGTTCCGTTGAATGAAAGTGAAAAACGAACGGGACCTGGAGATTCCTTTTGGCCATGATACCGGCAAGTGCCGCGAGCCAGTCATGGGAGACCAGCAGATCGTAATGCTGGTTCTCTCTTGCGACAAGGTAATTTACCAGTTTTGATGCGGAAAGCAGGTTGTACAGGAGGGTTTCAGCGAAAAATTCCTGCCCGTTCTCGTCCCATGTCTTCACCTCTGCCGGGTTTATGATGGAAATGATATCGGAAAATTTCATCAGCCTTGGGCGGTGGATATCTATGCCCAGACGGATCTCCGATGTCGGATCATTGCCCGTGTTCCGCGAAAAAACCGAGAGTGAATGTCCTTTTTGGATGAACTGGCGGGAGATCTCATCTGCATACGTCCCCAGACCCCCCCGGAAGAAGGGAGGGAATTCATCGACAAAATACGCAATTTTCATGCAATCACCCGCGCATATGTTTCAGCCATCTTCTCACCAACCGGGCCCCACAGGAACATGCGGTCGATTTTTTCCCGCCCCCGTTTGCCGAGTGCACCTGCCTGCAGTGGCTTACCCAGGACAGCGTTGATACCCCCAGCGAGGGTATCCGGCTGCGGCTCCACCTTGACGCCGTCAACGAATGAATCGATGTTTTCCGAAAGCCCGCCTACGTTGGATGCAACAACTCCTTTCTCGGCACTCCACGCTTCCAGCAGTACCAGACCGAACGGCTCGTTCCTGCTGGGGATGACCACGAGGTCGCAGGCATTGAGGAGCCGGATATATTCAGAATCGGGGATGTAACCGATGAAATGCACCGGGAGGTCGGATGCCCGCTCCACCAGCACCTGCCGCATGTCCCCCTCACCGGCAACAATCAGTTGTGCATCCCGGTGCTCCTGGCACACGTTTTTGATCGCTGCAATGAGCAGGTCCGGGCCTTTCTGGTAGGCGAGCCTGCCGATAAAGAGGATGAGCGGGTCGGACGGATGGATCCCGTACGCCTGTTTTACTTCGGCTGCGTTGATCTCTGCATGGAACTGCTGCGGTACGATGCCGTTTGGCACCACATCGCATTTCCAGTCCGGAATGTTGTAAATCTGCATGACCTCGTTTTTGAGCGTTGCGGATACGGCTGTTACACGCTTTGCGATAAGGCCGCCGTACCATTCTTTACCGGAGATCTCCTTAAATTCCCACCAGTTACCAAAATGGTTGCCGCTCCTCCCGTATTCTGTTGAGTGATACGTGAGGATGGTGTTCCGGTCCTGCAGGAGATGGAGCGCCTGTACACCATGCCAGTCATGAAAATGGAGATAATCGAATCTTTTTGGGGTATCGAACCGGTGGAACTGTTCGACCATCGAAAGACTCATGCTGTTGCAGTACTCCACGATATTGTTGCCCTGCGGCCGGCAGTAATGGTAAGAGACGTTCTTGATCGTTTGGTCGGGGATCCAGCCACGGGTAAAGAAGTGCACCTCATGATTCCGTGCAAGAGTCTCCGCGAGATGCGTTGCTGCGGGTGCGAGGCCGCCTACGCGCTCCGCATAGAGCGATTCCCAGCAGAAAATGGCTATCTTGAGTGATTCCACCGTTTTTCCTCCGTTTGAAAATCAAGTTCATACGATCCGGTTGGTTCAGGCAGTCCCGGAACCTATGTTTCAGGCTTGAGCGATCAAGGGTATTCTTCCCCCGGTTTTTGCCTTCTCCCGGCGCATCACCTTTATCGGCCCGCAGGTTTCCTCCAGGAACCCGAACCACAGGTTGACCTCCGGAATGCTCATCAGTTTTTATGATTCCAGAGACAGGATATAAAAATGATCGTTGTTTACAATTTTTGAGAGGGGGCCTCTTATCCTTAAAAAAATCCCTGACTGCCTCAGTTGCCATAAGCAGCCCGGGTGTATGTGACGGTGTGTGTTTTAGCCGGTCCGGGCTCCGACCTGAATTTTTTCCCGGCCGCCGGTCTCCTGCAGGGGGGCTGACAGAGGCTGCACCGGTGAAGGCATGCAGACCGCGTTCCAGTACCGAGATATTGTTCATGCACCCGGGGTCAGGGGCATTCAGGTTCCCGTAATACGCCCATGCACGGGCACGACACCCTCCACAGATCAGTTTGTTCTCGCAGATCGCACAATGCCCCTCCAGCTCACTGCGGTCCCTGAGCTGGTGTAGCACCTGTGCCTCGTGCCAGATCCCAAGGAACGGCTTTTCTTTTACGTTTCCTACCGTGATCGGCATGAAAACACAGGGTTGTACATCCCCGTCCGGTTCTATCGAACAATACAGCCTGCCGGCCCCGCACCCCCCGATGAAATCCGCAAGCATCCTCGTGCGCCCGTCAAGGCCGTTTCCTGCGTGGAAATGGCCCACGGGCACCCCGTGGCAGTCACTGTCGGAAAGCGCCACGCGGGCAAACTGGGGCGCCGTGGAAAGGATCTCGGGCATTGTCCCGCCGTGATCTTTTGTCAGGATGAACCGGAGGAGATCCTCGCGCTGGCAGGGCGTGATATCCTGGCCGGACATCTCCATGCCACGGCCGGTCGGGATAAAATTAAAGCACATCATGCGTTTTACTCCCAGTTTCCGGCCAAGCTCGTAAATCTCGTCAACCTGGTCGTAGTTTTCCCTGGTCACCGTCGTAGCAATACAGCTGTAAATCCCCTGGGCCACGCAGTTTCTGATCCCTTCCACACTGCGGTCGAATGCCCCGGAAATACCCCGCATGGCATCGTGGCTGGCCGCATCCTTCCCGTCGATGGACACCTCGACATAATCGACCCCGGCATCGTGCAGTTTTTGTGCCACCTCCGGGGTGATCAGCGTCCCGTTGCTTGCGAGGGCGACATAGAGATCGTGCTCGTGGGCGTACCTTGCGATCTCGAAAAAATCCTTTCGCATCAGGGGCTCGCCCCCGGAAAAAGCGATGACCACCACGCCGGCAGCGGACAACTGGTCTATGAGCTGTTTTGCCTCATCCGTGGAAATCTCCCCAGGTAATGCCTTCTGTGCGTCCTGGTAGCAGTGTTTGCACTTAAGGTTGCACATGTGGGTAAAATCCCAGACCACAAGGAACGGTGCGTTTACTATCTGCGGCCGGGTGATGCCGTAATGCGCAATGCCGCTCAGCACGTTCACCAGACCCCGTCTGAATACCGTTTCTTTAAGCCCCCCGCGGATTTCACTCTCGTCCACACCGAACAGGTTGCTGCTCTTGTGAAGGGTATATCCCACAATCTTTCCGGCCAGACGGCATTTCCAACAGAGATCTTTTTTTGTCCCGAGGTATGCGTCGATCGCGTTGGACAAGCGGTTCCCACATTCATCGTTGGTGGCAACAAAATTTAAAAGAGAGAGCGATACCGGGTTCCCCAGCCATCGCTCAACTGCCGCCATTGCAGTTGTTACGTCGTCAGGCGTGGAATACACGTCCTTTTTTTGATTGTTCCCTCCTTTCCCCGTTCCCATAAAGGTAAGTACAGTTTTCAAATTATGAAACAGGTTTTTTCATTCAGAACCCTGCTTACCCGTCCCGGTGGGATGTCAGGATCCCCCTTTACAATCACAACGGGAACGATCTTTTCAGAACGGGTCTGCGACAAAGGCCGTGGAGGAAAGGATGTCGCCAAGCCCGGTTGTTTTCCGGTTATAGCGTGCAACAAGGGTTGGAATAATCACCACGATCCTATCCCCGATCCGAAAAATTCCCGGCGTTTCCTCCGGGCCGGACGCGGCGCGGACAGCAGCATATGCCATAAGCCCTTCCGGTGACAGTGTGGTGTCGCTCCCCCCCGCTGCACCGGCTGTCTCTTGCGCCGCGAAGAGGAGGGCATTCCGGGATAATTCCGGCTGCCCTGTCCCGGGTTTTTTGACGAGGATATAGTACCCGAAGGTATGCAGGTGGAGCCGGGGAACCCCTGTGGCATGCGCAAAAGCAATGGCGTCACGCACCAGTGCTACCGGAGATGAATCTGTCACTACCGGTGGTTTTTGCTCCGGCGCCCCCGATGCCCGGTGAAAGATGTCCAGTTCCTGTTCGTTGAGCCCGATGCTGTCCGTATGTTGGAGGATATGATCGAGCATCATCCGGAGGATCTGTGGCTGTATCCCGGAAACGCATTCCACGTGTGTCCTCATCCGGGGATGGACGGAGCGGATCCGCGCAAGCTGCCCTGCGGCGGCGATAAACTCCTCTTCCGTCCGCAGGTACTGGTACCCGGACAGGAATGCACGCCGGCAGGAGGCGATCTGTTCCAGGAATGCAGCCTCCCTCTCCTCAGGAATGAGGATAGTGGATGGTTCATGGGCCGGCGACACAATGAACCGGTTAACCCGGGGCACGACTCCCTCAGCCACGGGTACAAGGCCCGGGGAATATTCGAAAACAAGGTGAATGTTGTCAGGGTTATCGACGGTTTCCGGTGCAAAGGTGAGGGGAAGGACACCGGCATCCCGCAGCATCGTCCGCGTACGCGGGCCGGCACCGGGTACTGCGCAGGTCACCGGTGTGAAATTCAGCCTGCGCATCTGGATCGCGGCAATTCCCGCCTGTCCTCCGGGTGTAAGGGAACCCGTGGCCGAAAAAAAACCGGAGATCGCATGGAAAACCGCCGGGTCGCCGATAACCATCTCATCGGCCAGGCAGTACCGCATCGAATGCTCCAGCCGTCCGAGGAGAGGCTGGAACCCCGGTCCGGTTTGCTGCCGGAGGGCCAGAAGCACCCCGGGTGTGACGGGAATGATCCGGTCGATATTGGCATTGAACCCGGTCATCACCGGGCATGCCTGCGGTCGTTGTACGGATCGGTACAGGTCACCCCACGTGCCGGTGTCCACTGCGATATCCCCTTGTCGCACGCCAGATAGGATGCCGGAGGATTATAAGGTTGCCGGTGCAGCCCCTCTTTTGTCCGGCTGCACTTCCCATAGTATTAACCATGACATGATCCAAAATTGACTATGGGAGGAGGATTTGCGTACATGGGCGGCGGTCAGGACAGGCTGATGGACATGTTCCCCCATGTGCCAGAACGGTTATCCGGTCTTGTCGATCTGGCGTACAATCTCTGGTGGAGCTGGCACCCGGAAGCCCGGGTGCTTTTTAAGCAGATCAACCAGCAGGCGTGGAAAAAAAGCATCCATAATCCGGTAAAGATGCTCCAGGAGATCCCCCGCGAATTTCTGGACAGCGTCCTTTCAAATCCCGAATACCTTCGTCGCTATGATATCATCATGAACCGTTTTTCACGGTACATGGCCAACAACAACAGGTGGTTTTCGGAACAATATCCCAAGGGCAGGTCCCTAACCATCGCCTATTTTTCAGCGGAATACGGCCTCCATCACTCGCTGCCATTTTATGCCGGCGGCCTTGGGTTCCTGGCCGGTGATCACTTAAAGGAATGCAGCGATCTGGGTATTCCGCTGGTCGCCGTGGGGTTCATGTACTCCGAAGGGTACCTCCACCAGCATATCCGTCCCGATGGGTGGCAGGATAATATCACCGAAGTGCTGGATCGCGATGCTGCGCCTATCACCCGGGTCCTGAAAGCTTCCGGCGACCAGATGGTGGTGCAGGTTCCCTTTATCGAACCTCCCATCCATGTGGCGGTGTGGAAGGTCAATGTAGGCAAGATCCCGCTCTACCTGCTCGATACCGATATTCCTGCAAACAGTCTTGAAAACAGGACCATCTCCCACCGGCTTTACGCAGAGCAGACCGAACAACGCCTGAAACAGGAGATAGTACTCGGGATCGGCGGGAGAAAAGTGCTCAGCGATCTGGGTATAGATTTTTCAGCCCTGCATCTCAACGAAGGGCACCCGGTGTTTGCGCAGCTGGAAAGGATCCGGGAACACGTGGCAACAGGCATGAGCTTTGCGGCTGCCTTTAACCAAGTGAAGGGAACCGCCGTTTTTACCACCCACACGCCGGTCCCGGCGGGCACCGACATCTTTCCCCGGGATCTCATGAGAAAATATTTTTCCGGGTACTACCACCAGCTGGGCATTGACGAGAAGACCTTTTTTGATCTCGGGCTGCACCCGTGCGACCCCAATGACGGGTTCAACATGACAGCCTTTGCCCTCCGGCTCACGCGCTTCCATAACGCGGTCTCAAAAAAGCATGGTGAGGTGGCCCGCGAGATGTGGCGCTGCCTGTGGCCAGACCTTCCGGTACAGGATATCCCCATCGACCATATCACCAACGGGGTTCACATACCGACATGGCTGAACCCCCGGATGGAAATCCTCTATTCAAAATACTTCAGCTCCGTCGACCCCCAGTGGCAGCAGAACCGGGATAACCCGGAGATCTGGCAGATGGTCGATGAAATTCCGGATAAAGCGCTCTGGGAGGAGCATATCTGGCTGAAACAAAAACTCTTCAACAGGATCCGGGAAAAAAAGAGAATCAAATGGGGAAGCCAGTTAAACGAGCCCGGTAACCTTGTGGCAGAAGGCCTGATGCTCAACCCTTCTGTCCTCACCCTCGGTTTTGCCCGTCGTTTTTCTGCTTATAAACGGGCAGATCTGATTTTTTATGACCGGGCCCGTCTCCGGCGGATCCTGAACAATCCCTGGCGCCCGGTGCAAATCATCTTTGCCGGGAAAGCGCATCCTGCCGATAACGAAGGAAAAGAAATCCTGCAACGGATATACGAATTTGCCCAGCAGCCGGAATTCGGCGGCAGGATCGGATTTGTCGAAGATTATGGGGAACAGATGGCCCAGTACCTGGTCCACGGCGTGGATGTCTGGATGAACAATCCCATCCCCCCCATGGAGGCCTGCGGGACCAGCGGCATGAAGGCCTCCTTAAACGGGGTACTGAACCTGAGCATCCTTGACGGCTGGTGGATCGAAGGATATAACGGCAGGAACGGCTGGGCATTCGAAGGCGACCCGTCCCCTGCATCAAGGGATGCATCGGATGCCGCCGCCCTCTACACCCTGCTTGAAAAAGAGGTGGTGCCACTCTATTATTCCGCTTCCCTGGACGGGATACCTCATGGCTGGGTAAGGATGATGAAAGAGACCATAAAAAATACCAGTGCGGCATTTTCCGCCCGCCGCATGGTCAAGGAATACGTGACCAGATACTATCCCTCTCTTCTGGTATGTGCGGAAAACGAGTGCCCCGTTCTCAAAGGATCCTAAAGGGAAATCTTCCTGAAAAACGTGATACTTTCAGGCAAAAATCCGGTCGCATCCAAAAAAAATCCGCAGCGGCCGGAGACATCCGGGAAAGACCCGGGGCCGGTAAATCCATTATCCTCCTTTTCAACGAACTCATAGCTTAACCTTCATGAAGTAAGTAGACACTAATTGGTACCAGCATCTCTAAAGTTTTAGACCGTATTTATCATATACATAGTTTCTTTACAAATCCAACGCCAGCGGCGCACTTGTTTCAGGGGAATCTGATTGATTTATTGGAGAAATGACCGGGACGTATCGTAATCCTGCCGGAATGTATCACGATCATAACCCTGCCCGGGGTTCCGGACATCATCCCTTTTTATTTATGAACGCCTCAATAGGAAACTGTAGTAGAAGTTATGGACAAAAAAGATATCACCTGCATCCTCGCGGCGTTCTGCATCATACTCGTTGTTGCATTTGTCATCAAACCGCTAGCAACCGGCCAGCCGGTCAATACCGGTCTGTCCTCTGCGACACCGGTGCCATCCGTGATGGTCACCCCCCTTGTCGTATACGCGAATATTACCACGATCCTGGCAACAACCCCGCCCATAATTCCAACCACGACCGCGCCCACCCCGGTGCCGACCTGGAACGGCAAGGCGCAGACCGTCGGTTTCGTCACTCAAAGTCCTTCTCAGCTCCCCGCAAACCAGTCCCTGCCCCAGGGGACACAGATCAACGCGACCCAGCCGGATAACCGGCGGACCGTTTATGCAACCATATCGGGAAAATACAGCGGCACCACCCAGGTTATCAATATCCCGTTCCCGTACTGGGAATTATCCTACACGATCGACCCCATGATGGGCCCCATGTCAGGACCCGCGATACAGTCCATCGCGATAACCCCCACAAATGGACAGGGGGTGTCGTACAGCGGTATACAGGGATCGTATGGCAGCGTGAGCCCGCAATTCTCGATCCAGGTCATGGATGCATCCGATCCCAGCCGTATTGTCCGGACTATTTCACCCCCCGGGGGGATCGATCCCAACCTCTGGGCAGGCATCACCCAGGCAACACCGGCAGCAACCTTGGCGAATTCCCAGAAGTACGCTGCGATTCAACCCACGCCGACACTAAGCTCGACCGACCCCCGCCCGTGGCTTGAAAAATTCTTCGAAGGCCAGCGGGGCTATTATTTCATCATCAATTCCCAATATATCAATTCCTATACCCTCAGGATCCTCATACCTACCCGGTACATCGGCCAGTACTGAACGCCGGGAGGACGCAGAGCAAACCGGGGGAGAAACTTTCAGAAAAATATGTACCGGTTAATCTGACGGACACGGCGGGGAATCCCGGTCCAAAGGGGGACGGGTACTGTGCCGTGCCGGATACAATAAATATCCCAAAAACCCGGTAATATCAGGTAACCCGTAAAAAAAGTATGTTGTGACTATCCGGGACGATCAATCGAGTTTTCTCTTTCCCATGGACTCGATATACATGATCTCTTTCCCGACTTCAAGCTGGCCCTTCTTGTCCGCGGGGATGGTGATCTCGAAGTTGGAATAATCCTTCATATCCATGAGCTGCGCCATATCACCGGCGATGGAGATAACCTGCCCGCTCTTGCGTTCAACCACGGGAATATATGCCTTTGCGGATACAGGCTGGACGATCGATCGCTTGACACCATCGAAAATACCGACAGCGTCAATCCGTGCCTTCGCAGCCCCATGTTTCCCGGGCTTCGAGGTGGCAAGGCCGACCACCTTGCACGGCTCATCTTCCACAACAATATAACGTCCTTCTTTGATCTTTCCGATTTCTGTCTGTTCCTTCATTCTACTTCACAACCTGAAACGTATCCATATCTTAAACGCAGAAGTAATTTATCTTTATTGCCGTACATAAATACAACGCTGACCGCATTTAGAGGTTTTTGTCACTATGGACTTCCTTTCAGCCTGCAACGAGATGGCCGCGCTTGTCCGGGAGAGTATCCGGCCGCTGGTCGGTTCACCGGAGGGCGGGCAGGTCATCCGGATGGGTGCCGACCGCACGCCGACCGAAAAGATCGACCAGGTCGCGGAAGACTGCGTGATCGGGTATGTCCGGGAACACGATCTGTGCTCCCTTCTGATCAGTGAAGAAGCCGGCAAGCTGTCGCTGGACGGCAGGAAAGGAACGATATTTCTTGACCCGGTTGACGGTACCTACAACGCGGTTGCGGGTATACCGTTCTATGCCCTCTCCCTCGCATGGGCAACCGGCGGAGTCGTGCAGCAGGCATTCGTCCAGGACCTTACCACGATGGAAACGTTTACGGCAATCCGGGGAAAATTTGCGCGTTGCAACAAAAAACCGATCCACGTCTCGTCAACGTCGCGGCTGGACACCTGCGCCATGAGCGTGTACGGCCGGAAATTCGATCCTACCCGCATGATGCAGCTCGGCCACAAGATCCGGCGGTGGCGGCTTCTTGGTGCATCCGCGCTCGAGCTCTGCTATGTCGGAGCCGGGAGGATCGATGGTTTCGTCGACCTGCGGGGAACCCTCCGGGTGACCGATGCCGCAGCGGGGATGCTTATCTGTACCGAAGCTGGAGGCACGGTCTCCGATTTAAACGGCGAACCCCTTGACTTCCCTGAGGAAGTGACGGTCGGACGGTGCATTATCGCCACGAACGGCAAACTGCACCATAAGGTGATCGAGTACCTGCGGTGATCGTACATGAAATGCCTGCTTGTTTCCCGTATTGACCTGCCTGAAGCCCTCGACTGTGCCCGGAGGATGAAAACCGCGATGGAACATGCGGGATATACGGTCCTCCTTGAGACGGATACCGCAGACCGGCTTGGCGAATCCGGCCATCCCTGTGGCCGCACAGATGCGGATTTTGCGGTGGTGGTCGGCGGGGACGGTACGATCCTGCACACCGTCCAGCAGTTGCAGCGCCAGATCCCCATCATCGGGATAAACCAGGGAGAAGTGGGATTTCTCGCGGATCTCGAACCTGACCAGGCGTGGGATTTTGTAAAATCGCTCTCTTCCGGATTTGCGGTCGAGGAGCGCATGCGGCTCTCTCTTCTGCGGGACAACATGCCCCTTGGCGACGCACTGAACGAGGCGCTCATCGTCACCACCCGGCCGGCAAAGATGCTGCGTTTCTCGATTATCATAGACGGCGTGGTCTCGGAGCGGTTTCGTTCAGACGGCCTGCTGGTCAGCACACCGACCGGTTCGACCGCCTACGCGATGAGCGCCGGGGGCCCGATTGTGGATCCCCGGGTGCAGGGTTTCCTCCTCGTCCCTCTCGCCCCGTACCTGCTCTCGTCCCGGCCCCACCTCATCAGCAGCAACCGCCGGCTTGAGATCCGTCTGGAGAGCTCAAAGCCCGCGAAACTGGTCATTGACGGGCAGAAGACCGTGGAACTGGGGAGCTCGGCATCCCTCGTGGTGCAGAAATCAGAGCAGCCGGCGCTGTTTATCGATGCTCACCGCAATTTCTTTGAAAAAGTGGATGACAAGCTGCGGAAACTCTAGTCCGCCCCGATCGTGCAAAAGAAAAGAACAAGCTTTTCTTGATAGGCGGCTCCATTCTTGTTGATAAGGTGGAATGTATGCAGGTCTCCATGAAGCTTGAGATGAAGGATTCTCCCGGACAACTGGTTGCGGCCCTCAAACCGATCTCCGACGTGGGTGGAAACATCATTGCAGTCATCCACCACCGTGACCCGGAATCCAGCCACCACATGTTAAACGTGCAGATCGTGCTTGCACTTCCCGAAGGGCGTCTCGACAAACTGGTGGCGCTCTTAAAGGAGCAGGGTGTCCACATCCAGCGGATTGGTAAGGAGCGCCTGCTCTATAAACGGACGGTCATCCTGATCGGCCATCTCATGCACACCGATCTTTCCGACACGGTCGATCAGATAGATTCCACGGGTTTTGCCGAGGTCTGCGAGATCTCGATGAGCATGCCGGCGGTCAACGAGCGCTCGACATCCCGGGTCACGATCAAGGCAACCAACCGTTCAGACATGGATGCGGCGCTCGCCATCCTGCGCCGTGTCGCGCAGCAGAAATCGCTGCTTTTGATCGAACCGATGGAGGAGATCGCATGAAGGCGGCACTTATCGGCCTCGGATCGGTGGGACGCGGCATCGCGGAGATGATAGCACAAAAGAATTTTGGTATAACAATTACCGGTATTGCGGATTCGAAGACCGGGTGCATCTGCGACGAGGGTATCGATATACCTGCGGTGCTCGAAAAAAAGCGCAGGACCGGGGTCTGCGGGGACCGGGCGATTACTGCCACGGACGTGATCGAAAAAGCGGAGTATGACGTCCTCATAGAAGTGACGCCCACAAATGCGCTCACCGGGGAACCGGCAATCGGGTATATCAGGGCGGCACTGGCAAAGAATAAACACATTGTTACCTCCAACAAGGGCCCGATCGCCCTTGCGTTCCGGGAACTGTCCGCGCTGGCACAAAAAAATCGCGTGGCGCTCCGGTATGAAGCCACAGTCGGCGGTGCAATCCCGATTATGCACACGCTCGAAGACGGTCTTTTAGGAAACGAGATTATCGCGATCTACGGGGTTCTCAATGGGACATGCAATTATATCCTCACCCGGATGGCCGCGGAAGGGCTCACCTACGAACAGGCACTCATGGAGGCGCGGGAGATGGGATATGCCGAGGCCGATCCCACCTACGATGTCAAGGGAATCGATGCAGCGATCAAGCTGGTGATTCTTGCGAACACGATCTGGGGCAGCGGCTCGCAGCTGACCGATGTCGACCTGACCGGTATCGACCTGCTCACGCCCGATGCACTGCGCCTTGCCGAGGAGGGAGATTGTACCATCCGGTTGATTGCAGAGGCAATCCCGAAAAAAAAGATCCTGCGGGTCTCTCCCCGTCTTATCGAGAAGAGCCACCCGTTGGTGGTCGAAGGAACGTTGAATGCACTCACTCTCGAGACCGATATGGCCAAGGAGATCACGCTGATTGGCAAAGGTGCAGGATCGATCGAGACCGCGAGCGCCATTATCGGCGATATCCTGTACATCCGCGACCACTATGGCAAGCGTGCTTGAACACCGGCGGGAATACCTGCGCCTGATGCGCCAGTTCACGCAGGACGGCGGTTTTTTTACCGTGACCGACATCCAGAAAGCGGCCGGTATACCGAGGAGCACGGCACAGGACTGGGTAATGAGGCTGGTGCGGGAAGGCTGCGTCCTTATTAAAAAAGAGAAATCGGGAAGAGCGGCCGCCCGGTATGCTGCCATCTCCGCCATCCCGCAGAGCACCTGCCGGAGGATCTTTACCACGACGGACGGGGAACGTGTCGAGATCTTCCACGACTGCATGAGCGGGGCCTGTGCAGCGTTCTGCGGCTATCACCATGCCCGTGCCGGGGGAGTGCTTACTGACGTGAAACGCGACGGCACGCTCCTGCGGGAGTGTGCCCGGATCGGGGACGCCACCGTTTCCATCGGGCTTCCCCCCCTTTCCGCGGTCGGGATCTGCGGCGTCAGCTACACGGGGAACCATATCGTCCAGCGGATCCGCTGCATCGGGGGCCCGGCGTACTCGCTCACGGATATGATGTCACAGGCAGAAGGCGTCAGCCGGGTTGAACTGGACCAGTCCGGGGGGATCGTCGAGGGGAAAGTCTGGACGCAGGCTTTTTGTCACCTCACGATTGGCGTTGACGATACCGATTCGCCGGAAGGGGGGGCGACATTTGCCCTTGCACTTGCGCTGCTGATGCGGCTCACGACGGACAGGGTCGTACTTCCCGTCAGCCACCATGTCGTGATGCTCAACGAGAACGTAAAGAACAAGACTGCCGGGAACTCGGCGAGCTATATCGAGGTCGCCGTTCTCCCGTCCCGGATCGAACGGGTGGTGGCAAAGAGCCGCGAGTTTGTGGAAAACGAGGCCCTTTCCCCCGAGTGGGGCCTTGCGTTCCTGAAGGGGATGACCATCCCCGCGGGCCTGCGGGAGTATGGAACGCAGGTACGGGAACAGGTAATCGATCGGGCTGTAGCGGAGGAGGCTGCGGGGAAGTCCGGCGCAGTCCTGTACGGGGGAAATGGCGTTATCGGGGCGCTTGGCGCCGTCGCACTGGCCCGGCTGCCGCACGAGATCCAGATGGATCCGGCCCGGAAGATAGCGTAATGAGGATTGGCATATGCCCGCGATCCGGAACCGCTATTTTTTTGTTATGAATGCCTCTGCGACGATCCGGCAGAGCCGGTTGCTGTCCGCACTATACCGGGGGGTTTCCTGAAGTATCATATCCCGTGTTGCCGCATCCATGTCCCGCGTCCACTCCCGTATCATTGCATCGGTGAGTTCGAGGTGGAACTGGAGCCCGAGGGCAGTCCGGTAACAGAACGCCTGGTTTTTCACGGTATCTCCCGTGCAGAGGAGATGCGCACCTGCCGGGAGGTCAAACGTTTCCCCATGGAGCTGGAATACGGGGAACTTCACCGGGAACGCGGAGAAGATCCCCCCTGCGGCAGGTTCCCGCGTGAGCTCGCGCCATCCGGTCTCCTGGATGAACGGGTAGACCCGGGCTCCGAATGCCGATGCGATCAGCTGGGCGCCAAGGCAGATGCCAAGGACCGGCCGGCCCTGTCGCACGGAGTCACGGATCAATGCCTTTTCTTCTTTAAGGTACGGCAAATCCTGTTCGTCATTGACACTCATCGGCCCGCCCATGAACAGAAAATGGGTGGCATTGGTGGGCGGTACCTCACCGGTTTCGTAGAGACGGATATATTCGCAGGGCATGCCCTGCTCCGCTAAAGACCGTCTCGAACAGGCCGGCGGGTTCGCAGCGATATGCTGGAATATGGCGATCTTCATGCTCACCGATGAGGTACGTAACGGGACTCCTTAAGTGCTTGCCTTCGGTACCAGTTACCGCTGCCAGTACACCGGGAGATTTTAACCAGAGAAAGAATAGTGGGGAAGTCACCGGATACTGTGCACCTTTTTCAAAAAACAAGCCTTCCAAAAACCGCATGCATCCCATTTACGGGAGATGTTACAGGGGGTAGAGGTGACCATTCTCAGTGATCGGTCGGTCCGATCATTCCTTTTTCCTGATATTCCATGCGAAGCACAGGTTGAGAAACTGGAATAGGGTGGGTATCCCCAGACAAGTTCTGAGATCAATCGGTCCGACCACTTTTTCTGCGGACCGCAGAAGGGGGGGGTGGGCCTCCCTGTAATCCGGACGGCCGGGGGGTACCCCCTCCTTCTTTCATGATCGGCCACCCCCTCCTCCCTCAGGGTATGGAGGGGGATCCCCCCTCTTCAGACGGAGGCTCCACGTGAAGCCCACGTCCCGGTGCTGGAATAAAGGGGGGTAGTTCCCCCTCATGCTGAGGGAGGAGGGGTCCCCTGCCCGGAAAAAATTGGCAGGGGGGAGGGGTCCTCTCAGTCCGGGAGGGGGGGGACTACCCCCCTTGCTGCAATGCCCGCCGGGCACATGCTCACGCCGGATGTCCACAGGAAACGATGCCCTGATTAATGGAAGCGTGGGGGGCTACCCCCAGCCTATGGTGAGAGAGGAGGGGGGGGGCCGGCACGATCATGGGGGGGGTACCCCTCACCCGGATCTTTTTGGGGAGAGGGTGGGGTCGCAACGGGAGTTTTTAGGAGATTTGCGAATTGAACGATGCCTCACGCGCAAAACGCCTCGTCGGGTTTTGCGCCACTCACTTCCGTTGATTCGTGGTGGCTATCGATATGGATCACATTAGGTGAAAGAGAGGTTCGACAATATCGATTATGAACCGTTAGATGGAGGTGTCATTCAGGTGTTAAGGAACCGGGAAAAGAAACGGCAGAGGATTGCTGAGATGAGATAATGTGATGCGGAAAAAGTGGGGATTAATCGGGAGACAAGGTGGAGAATTAAACGCAAAAAGAATATACCAGAAAGGTGCAGGGCAATATTCACCTAAAAGAAAAAGAGTAGGATTTCAGGTTTTAACTTCCAAGTCCATCTCAATGCCACCGGTTGCACCAAGAATGATGTTGTAAATGAATGCAACAATGGCACCGCCAATAAACCCGCAAATACACCGACTTATAATCGTGAAGATAACTCCAATAGAGGGATACAAAACTGCATAAATATTCCCATAACCTGAATCTATAAGGGTCATTTGGATAATTTCGACGCTTTTTTATGTTTTCGCATTTCTGAGATCAACGAATCGCGCAGAAAGTAACCGCTCAAAACCCAGTCAATATAACATATAGTTCGTGAAGTTACCATTATTTGATATTTTACCATATATATGGAAATTTGCACTGAATAAAGTAAAACAGTGCATGAATAATACAGAGCCAATTTCACCAGTGTCAGAATAGTGTTTAATCCCCTCACACAGCAAAATTTAATACGCGCGATTATTCTCTTAATGGTTTTTGAGTTAAAGTTCCCATTCCTGTATTCAAGATAACGAATCATAAATATGGGTTAATTTCGCGAAGATGCCTACAAATTTACCCTAGATGGAAAATGCGAGGGAAGGGATTCGAACCCTTGAACTCCTGCGAGACCGGACCCTAAATCCGGCGCCTTTGACCTGGCTTGACTACCCTCGCTTGCTGACACTATTGAACTGGCAGAATAATGAGCATATCGTGCCGCGCGCAAAAAATAAAGGATGTAAGCCTGGCACCCTACATCTCCACTCTCGTAACCACACCATGGATCTTGTCCGAGGGCAGGCGGTAGAACTGTACAACCGAAGGAGTGAGGTGCTTGATCGCGCCGAAGATCTTCCAGGCCGCGTGGCTGGTGACGATATCCTCCATACCGTAAAAGATGGTCTTCTCGTCAATGTCAGACTTCTTTTAAGATGGTCGAGATATCGACAATCTCCATGTACCCGAGGTAGATCTCAAAGATGGAGAGCCCCTTCGTGAGTTCCCGGGTCACGCCCCATGTCACCCCGAACGGCTGCTCAGTACGGATGATCGATATGATGATATTCTCCTCGTATACGATGTTGTTCGTAAACATCGTGCGGGGGATGTACTGCGGGATCTGCCGGAAGTCCCGGGCGAAGTAGAGCGCCGAACCTGAGATCCTGTTCACGGATTTGTAGAGCGCGTTGAATTTCGGGATGAACTCATCGAGCGGCACCGGCTTTAAGGAATTCGCGAGGCGCCGCTGGCCGTTCACGTAGATAAGGATGATGGTAAGAGGGACCGCAGCGATCACGAGCGACCAGTAGCCCCCCTGCGGGATCTTGTGGAGGTTGGAGATAAGGAACGATCCGGTCACGAGCAGTACAAACCCCGCAATCAGGCTTTTGAGGACTTCCCCGCGGAGGACGAGGATCCAGATGATCAGGATGCCTGTGATCGTCATCGTCCCGGTCACTGCAAGCCCGTACGCATGGGCGAGATTAATGGAGACTCCTGAACACCAGAATCACCATCAGGACGGCAAAAAGCAGCATCCAGTTCACGCTGTCGATGTAGATCTGGGACCTGAGGTGAGGGGAAGTATACTCGATCCGCAACAGCGGCAGAACGCGGGTCGTGATGCTCTGGTACACGATGGAGAAGATCCCGGAGATCATCGCCTGCGATGCGATCACCGTCGCCGCGATGCTCAGGATGAGGAAGGGGATGTAGAGGAGTTTTGCCTCGGCAAAGATCATATCGAAGAGGACGTTCTGGGCACCGGGATGCGCGATCAGAAACGCGCCCTGCCCGAAATAATTGATTGCAAGTGCGATGAATACCAGGTACCAGGCCTTCACGATAGGCTCTCTGCCAAGATGCCCCATATCAGCATAGAGCGCCTCCCCGCCCGTGGCGCACAGGATCACGGAGGAGAGGATCAAAAATCCCGCAAGCCCGTTGTGCGTGAGATAGGTGATCGCGTACATCGGGTTTATCGCAAACACCACCTGGGGCGCACCGCTGAGAGCAATAAGGCCGGAGAGGGCAAGAACGCAAAACCAGATCACCATGACCGGGCCAAACGCCCATGCCACCTTTTCCGTCCCCCGGGCCTGGAAGGAAAAGAGGCAGATGGCGATAAGGGCGGCAGCGAGCATCAGGATGATCTGAGCGGTATTCTCAAAACCGGGGATCAAAAGGACGCCCTCCACGGCGGAAAGGATGCTGATCGCCGGCGTGATAACACCATCGCCGATAAACAGCGAGATACCGATAATGGATAACAGGGAAACAAACGCAATCTGGTTACTGGATTTTAACATGGGCAGCAGGATCTCCTTGAGCACGATCGTCCCGCCCTCACCTTTCTTGCCAAGGCGCATGGCAAGGAAGGTATACTGGATTGTAACAAGGAGCGTGAGCGTCCAGAAAATAAGGGACAGGATACCCATAATATTCTGGGGGGTGGGGGGGATCAGAAGAAAGATAGCGGTGAACGTGTAGATGGGACTCGTCCCGATATCGCCGAAAACGAGGCCCATCGATTTGACGATCCCGGGCATTGCCAAATAATCCCTGAGCATTCCTGCTTTAACGGTGGGAACATAAAGGGTATATTGCTTTCTCTTCAGTGCTTCCTGCCGGGATCACTCTCTTTGGAATAACCGGGGAAGAACATCCGGTTACGGGCTGGTTTCCCGTGCAGCATCCTGCTCTGTGGGGCCCTTTGCTCCCTTGCGGTCATCGGTCCAGATCCGGTAACTCTTCATGAGGAGCACGATGATCAGCGGCCCAAGTACAAAGCCGGCAATTCCCATCGTAAGAATACCCCCGATGATACCGATAAACATGATAAGCGGGTGGATTTTGACCCGCCGTCCCACGAGCACCGGGCGTATGAAGATCTCCGGTAATGCAGAGACAACAATGTATCCCAGAATGAACAGGATAAGAACCCCGCGCAAGTCTCCCAGCGCAAGAGCGTAAGCACCGATGATGATAAACGCAACCGAGGATCCCAGAATGGGTATGGCCTCGCAGAGCGCAGCCAGAAATGAATAAAAGAGAATATTCCCGTACCCGAGCAGGTAAAAGACCGGGATAGCAATGAAGAACGTTAAGACTGCGATAGCGATCTGAACAATATAGATGACATAGAGCGTATCGATAGTGACCGGTGTGAGCTGGTTCCAATACCTTTTCACCGGCTGCGGCAGGTGCTGATATATCCGGTCCCTGATCGCCGTACCTTTGAGGAGGAGCAGAAAGAACGCGGTAAAAAAGACAAATCCCTTAAAAACGTTCAGAAGGAGATTATTGGCTATTGTTGTCCAGTAATCAACAAAGAGTGCATCTCCTTTATCAAGCCATAGATTAAGCGTATCCTTGCTGATCGAAACCCCGAATGCACCCGGATGCATTGTGGGATTTTCGAGCCACAGATGGATCGTTCCAAATATCTGGTCCGAAAGGAGCCCGGTATTGGCCTGGAGAATCATCAGGGTGACATACGCCGCCCCGGCAAGGAGAATCATAAGGCAGAAGGTAATAATAACCGCGGAGAGGGCCGGTCGGGTGTACCGCAAAAGCCGGTGGTGGAGCGGCAGCAGTATCACCGCAAGCGATGCAGCAAGAATGACCATATCGAGGACAGACCAGAACAGGACAAGGGCCACAATCGAAAGGAACAGTACAATGAAGAACGGATAGAGGTCCTTGTCAACGCGGTTCATACCTGATCAGATGGTTTGCCGGGCATTAAAGTAAATAGGTGTTTGTGGGGAGAGATCGGGATTGCTGCACAGCACAACCCATAACAATACGGGAGCGCCAAACATCTTCTCTGTCAGATGAAGCGGCTCGATCACCTCGCAATGATTGTACACGACGTGGGACGGATCTGCCGGTTCCTCGGATTCGTGTCACTTGTCCCCTTTCTAGTCCTGGTGATCTTCCAGGAATGGAATCTGCTGCTGCCCATGGCAAGCGCTCCCGTAGCGTTTCTGGTGGTAGGGTACCTTTTCACAAGGGTGCCGGTCCGGGATTTCGAACCTCCCGTTTCGATAACGCTCGTCGCGGTCGCGGTCGCGTGGTTCCTGATCGCCCTTGTCGGGGCGCTTCCTTTTGTCTTTGGCATGGGAATGTCGTACACCAACAGTGTATTCGAGGCGATGTCAGGATGGACGAGCACGGGGTTTACCATGATCCAGTCGCTTGACCAGACGCCCATGACCCTCCTTTTCTGGCGGACATACATGCAGTGGATTGGCGGTATCGGGATCATCGCGTTTGGGATCTCGATGCGCAGGAGGACCCAGGTGACGCTTTTCCAGATCTTCCGGTCCGAGGGAAAACCCGAGGACCTCATGCCGAATCTTATGTCCACCGGCTGGAAGATGTGGAAAATTTACATCTTTCTGACCTGCCTGTTTACCGGCCTCGTCATGCTTGCCGGCATACCGCTCTGGGATGCACTCAACCTGGTCATGGTCGCCATCGCGACCGGTGGATTTACCCTGCATTCTGCGGGACTGGCATATTACAACAACCCCCTGCTCGAGGCCCTTCTTATACCGGTGATGCTCGCCGGTGCAATACCGTTCAAGCTGTATTTCCTGATGTACCGGGGGAAGATGGACGCACTGTTCCGGGACCAGACCATACGCCTCCTCCTGTTGATTGCCCTCGTAGGATCGGCCATCGTTTCGATTGAGCTGTATATCTTCAACGGGCTTTCCCCACTCACCGCACTGCGGGAGGGCGTCTTTGTTGCCGTCTCCGGCCTGTGTACCTGCGGTCTCCAGAACGCGGATATTCATGCATGGGCCGCAATACCGCTTGCTGTGATCGCACTCCTGATATTCATCGGCGGTGCAATGGGCAGTATGGCCGGGGGGATCAAGATCAACCGGCTGGCGCTGGCGTACGAGGGGGTGAAGTGGTGGTTCCGGCGGTTCTTCGTGAGCAGCCGGGTGATCGTGCCATTCCGGTACGAGGGTCGGATGCTCTCCCGGGAGATGTCGGAAATGGAGATCTCAAAAAACATGCTGGTGATCGCTCTGTACGTCTTTACGATATTTACCGCGACCATTCTCTGCCTGCATCTGTATATCACCACGTTCCGTCTTGATGAAGTGCTCTTCGAGTGTATCTCTGCCCTCTCCAATTCCGGCATAACGGTCGGGTTTATCACGGCGGCAAGTCCGGTTGCCATCAAATGGCTCTTCATCGTCCTGATGTGGCTGGGAAGGCTTGAGATCGTCCCGGTGATCATCATGGTCATGGGCATCGCAAAGGGTGTGCGGGACGAGTTGTTCACCGAGCCTCCGGTGCAGGCTGTCCCCTCATTTTTACGGAAAAACGACGAACCTGCATGAACCGGGCACACCGTTTTTCAGGAGGAAGGGGGGAAAAGTTCCTGTTTTCCCGGGATGTAGAGGGCTGCCGCGTATTCTTCAGCAAACGCCGTATCCACTAAAAGGTCGATGTAAACCATATGCCGGGCCAGCTCCTCGGCAGCCATCCGGTACCGGGTCGAGACAAGCGTTGCATATGCCCCCGAGAGCGAGCCGTTCCCGATGGAGTGGACGGTGGCGGCTGTAAACCGGGGGAGGATGCCGAAACTGACGGCATTGGCGATATCGGTATAAGCGCCAAATGCCCCGGCAAGATAGAGGTGGCGTATATCCGCGACCGCGCACTTGTACTTCTTCAGGAGTACTGCGATCGCCCCGCAGGCAGCGGCCTTTGAGTCCATGAGGTAGTCAATATCCTGCTGGGTAATCGCGATATCCCGCCCTGTCCCGGTCTCCGGGGCCACAACAAGCAGATATTCTGCCCCTTCCGGCCCGGTGCGGACCTGAGGGTGGCGGGAATTAAGTTTCCCGGCAAAATCAAGTGCCCCGGTCTGGACCATGGCAACAGCAAGATCAATGATCCCGGAGCCGCAGATGCCCCGGGGCGGGGCAGATCCGATAGTGCTCCAGCAGACCTTTCCTGTCACAGGATCCACGTGCACATGGTCGATCGCACCTCTCATCGCCCTCATCCCGGCCCTGATGCCGGCGCCTTCGAATGCAGGGCCGGACGCACAGGAGACCGAGGCTGTCCAGTGCCGGGTGCCAAGAACGATCTCGCCGTTTGTCCCGAGATCGACCAGGAGTGAGACCTCATCAGACGTATGTATCCCGGCCGTAATCATGTCCCCGATCGCATCCCCCCCCACGAACCTGCTGACATTGGGAAGGCAGTACACCCCGGCGTCAGGATGTACGGCAAGCCCGAGATCCCGGGCGTTTTTCTGGATCGGCGAACGTGATACCGGGGCGTCTGCGAGCTCCAGGTACCTTGGATTAATGCCGCAGAGCAGGTGGTTCATCACGGTATTTCCCGCGATGCAGGTATCCAGGATCTCCGTCCTGCTGATGCCGGCGGTCCGGGCGAGGGTCTCAATGATGTCATTGATACTGCTGACGGCGGCCCTCTGGAGCGTGGCAAGACCCGCAGGCGAACCGGAGTACCCTATCCGGGTAAGCAGTTCTTCACCATACGTGATCTGGCGGTTCAGGCTTGAGGCGGTGGCAAGGATCGCCCCGGTGTCGAGGCGGGCGAGGCAGCCGACCACGGTCGTGGTTCCGAGATCGATGGCGACGCCGTACAGCGGGGAGGCAGTACCGGCAGGGGAGATGGCAAGCACTGCCGGGGGCGACCTGGCAGTCGAGAGCGTGGCTTCCTGCGGGGTTTCTGCAGCGAGAAGTGCTTTGTACTGTTCGTCGGATATGCGGGGCCGTAAGCCGGAGTATCCCGCAAACCGGATCGACCGGGAGGCAAATGGCAGGCCGTTGGATGGCGCCGTTTCCACCCGGTAACGCATGACTGCAGGCTCGATCCCGGCGGGTGCCACCGGCAGCGTAATCAGGATCTGGGGGGAATCGATCCGGCTCTCCACCGGGATCGTAAACTCCGCATCCCGGGTCAGCGTTACCTGGCAGGCGAGGAAGTACCCCTCGTCCCGCTCCTTCTGCGTGAGCCGGCAGCCTGTCCCGGCCTCCGGTGCTGCCGTGCAGGTTCCTGCCGTTAATATGACCCGGCATTTCCCGCAGGTACCTTTTCCCCCGCAGATACTCTCGATTGCGATCCCGGCCAGACCTATCGCGTCAAAAAGCGGTGTACCTGCCGGTACGGTAAGCACCCGGTTCATCGGCTGGAAGATGACCCTGATCTCACTCGTGTCCGGCTGCTGCATAGGAATCTGTTCCCTCATACCCTTTGTACCCGGCCATTCGTGCCGGGGCGGCATATCCCCCATGCCTGAAATGGCACAACCCGGTTACCATTTCTTCGGCGGCCAGTGTGCCTTCAAAAAGGCAGGGATGCCGGATGAATCCTTCGGGCCGACCAGCACATGCCAGCCGCTGGCTTCCTCGGTCTCGCCGCTCAGGCGGGCAGCAAGCCCGGGAAGGATCAGGTACCGGTAATTGACCCGATCTGCAATCCCGGTCTCTTTAAGGGCCGCAGCTATCGATTCCGCGTTCAGGTACCGGCCGGCGACCGCGCTCTCCACGCTGTTCCCGCCGGTATCCACGACGATTAAAAAGCAGTCAATACCCGCAGACTTGATGTCGCTCTCGACCGTGAAATAGGTGAGCGCATAGTTGGTGGTAATGAGTACCGGCGCGTCTTTCTTGGGCGACCCGAATACCCTGACGCCGGTATCGACCGAGACCGGTTTTCGCGGGTCGGTGTAAATATTGAAACGCCAGATCAGCTGGGGCAGGAGCACCCAGCCTTCAAGGCTGTGGAGGATCAGGAGATCAGCGTACCGGGAGAGCAGCATCGATGCGGCGCAGGCCTCCTTCCACTGGATCAGCTCGTGGGAAATTTCGGGGGAGAGCCACGCGGTGATCGGGGTGCCGAGAAGCGGGTAACCCAGGAGTTCATCGCGATCGGCAAAAACTGCACGGCGGATCTGCGAGAATGTGTGGATTGTCCCCGAAAGGCCGGGCTCGACTGCTGTTCCCGGGTCGAGTACCAGATCAGTTACTCCATATGCCACGAGGGTCCTGACAAGCGAACGCAGGAGGGCGATGTCATGGGGGGCTGACACCACAAGAGGGCACCCGTAACGCAGGGCGAGTTCCGCCATCTCCTTCCAGTTGTCCTTTGTCGCTGCATAGAGAAGCGGGCGTCGTTCCCGTATGTGGGCGAGGCCGGCGGCCATGATTACCGCATCGTAGGTGCAGAGAATGAGCGGCAGGTCGGTCTGGGCGGCGACGGCAGTTACTACCGATGCGAATGCAGCCGGGTCATGCAGGGTGGAGCGGATCGCGACCGCGTCCAGCCGGAGCTCGCGACCGATATAGTTGTAGGAGAAATCCGAAATAGCCTGGATCCGTGCGGTGCGGTCATTTTCAGACAGGTCGTCGGATATGTCGATTGCGATGGGCGTCGGGTTGTGGTAGGTGAACTCATGACGGTACAGGACGTACTTTCCACCCAGTTTCATGGCCCGGTCACCCGTTCCGACCAGAATTGTCCTGACCGGGGGGGCCATGAGACCTTCGAGTTTGTCGAAATTGAGCCGGTACTCCTCCCTGGTCACCGGCGGGCAGTTGTCAACCGCAAGCTCCCCGTTGACCACCCTCGTCGCAAACGCCATGCAGTTGGCCTCGCCGCATTCCCTGCAGTTGGTCTTGGGGAGAAGTTTGTACACGTCAATGGGGCTGATCTCCTTGATCGTTTTTTTGGGTTCGCGTTCCGACATCCAGACACCCCTTTTTAGATCTTCATCGTCGCCCAGCGGGAAACCCCATCCGGCGCCGGTGCATCTTTTTCTGCAAACATCCGGATCATGTCCTTGCAGGTCCGGATAGCAGCCGGGTGCATCATCATGAAGATGTCGACCCCGGCCAGGAGAAGCGTGAGCGCATTGATCGTCTCCCAGAGCGGGCCGCGAAGACCCCGCGAGCCGTATTTCTTATCCATCTTCATCCATGCCTCGCGGGCCGCCCAGGCATTGGTGGACGCGGAGATTGTCGGCTGCTGGAGTTCGGTATCCCCCATCAGTGCCGCGTGCCTGGCCCGTTCGTGGATGGTAAACGAGTACTCAAGCCCGTACCCGAGCGCGACGGTCGTGAGGTCCATCACGATATCTTCCGGCGGGAGATACTCGTAGAGGCGGCGGTTGAGTTCCTTTGCCTGGTTGAGTTCGAGGCCGGTGAAGCCGAGCACCGCGTGGCCGTGCTCCTTTGCCGCCCGGGCGACCATGTCCAGCGTCTTTGCCTCATGCATTCCGAGCGTGACAGAATTTAAGAGCAGCCGCTCGCCATCGGCGACTTCCGCCACTTTGCAAAAGACACGCGCGTCCTTGTGCGGATCCCCGCACCCGCCGATGATCAGCGGGACGTCGACTGCCTGCAACACCTCTTCAACGGTATGGGCCGCTGCTTCGGGCGATGCATCCCGGATAAGCGGATCTGTGGACATGAGGTGGACGGTGATCATATCGGCGCCGTATTTCTTCACGTTCATCCGTGCCCATTCGGCAGGATCGCTCATCACGTCTTTGACGTTCTCCTTGAGTACTTTGGGGAGTGGCAACTCCATATCAAAAACGTCGAGTGCAAAGACCGGCGGGTGGGCCGCCGGGTGGTCAGCACTTATAAACGGCGGGTACGTGGATCCACCAGTCACAAGGGTGCTGCCCCGGCTGCCTCCCCCGCTTTTTGTCGCACCAAGGTGGACTTCATGGATCCGGCCCACAAATTCTTCGTGCGGGGGGAGAAACGTCTCCGAAAAAAGCGTAACAGGTTTCGGTCGTGCTGCAGCAGGCGTCCCTTGTGGTGCTGCGGCAGATCCGGTGGGGATCCAGAGTTCGAGGTCGCCAACATTCATCGAGAAATTTTCAAGTTCGATCCGCTCTTTCCCGGAGAGCATCGCAAGGAGCCGGGGAACAGCATCCTGTGCCAGCGCCCCCTCACGCGTTGTTTTTCGTTCGTCGATACTTTTGCCGGCCATTTACGTATCAGCCCCGGGTTTTTTTGGCTGGACCGGCTCGATAATAACCCGGTCTGCGGTGATCCGGGCGTTTTTGAAGATGATCTTGAAACCTCCCGATGTAACCGGGAAATCCCCGCCGGAAAAGACCTTCATGGCGCCGTTTGTCCCGTCAACAGACCCCGTCTCTTCTGCCGTCCACCGCTCCATGACCGGGTGCGCATGCAAGGAGAGGAAGTCCCTGAGCTCGCTCACGGTCCTGACGTCTTTTTCCGTGGCAATCCGCGAAAAGAGGTCCGCCGGGATGAACTCACGCAACTGGTCTTTCAAATCGGATGGCATCCATGCAACCCGCGCATAACCTCCGTCAGCTGCAAGGAATTTTGGGGATCGCATATACTCGAGCGAGATCCCGTGGAACCCGTCCACCTGACGGCCACCGGCGGTCGAATCTGCCATCGTCGAGAACGGCAGTCCGTTCACGGTCACATCCTTATATCCCCTCATCACTATCCCGAAGCCTTCCACCTCTGGTATGTAGAATGCGATCCCTTCAAAGCAGCCACATGACGTGTGAGGAAAGGCAAACGCGCTGTACAGGTAGACCCGGTGCACGGCACCGAGCGACCGCTTCTTTGCGCTCTCGTTTATCCCTGTGTATTCTCCCCGTACCGTATCGAGGCACGCTCCCTTTTCGATGGGAAAGATCGGGCCTTTTGGATCGATCCGTGCTGCCGCCCGCCCGTCAAACCAGCTGATCGCCCCGCAGTTTGCGTACCGCTGAGGTGTGATCACGCAGACGTGGCTGGGGGCAAACGACTGGCAGAGGGCGCACCCGTAAAAGACATCAACGTCGTCATCAGTCAGACCCCGGGCCCGGGCGTCCCGTGCCTCGTAAGCCGCTTTTGCCTCCGCGTACCGGCCCGTTATTTTCTCTTTATCCGTAAAGAATGTAACCTGCATCCGTTCGATGAGGGGCAGCTCATTTTTGAGGAGTGCGAGCAGGACGTTCCCGACGTAGGCAAGCGTGGTAAAGCCCCGGGTATAGGCTTTTTTCGAGACCCTCACCCAGATATCGTAGCGCTGGTTGAGGTGCATGAACCCCTCGATGTAGTTGGTGTATTCGTGGATACGGCGTTCGATCACGCCTTCGATATCCTCTTCCAGTTCGGGCCCGGCAATCTCGATGAGGATGCCCAGCGGGTACTTCTTTCCCTCTTCCATATCAGAAAGGTCCGGGCCGACGACCGTAATCGCCCCGTCGCGGACTTCCCCGGGTTTTTTTACCCGGACAAGTTCGAATTTCTCCTCTATGGAAGGCCCGCCGAGCTCCACATACATATCGTTTTTCCGGATCCGCTCGCCGACATGCACGAGCCCCACATCTACCGGGATATCCTCAAACATCGGTCAGCCTCCCCGTTTTCGCCGGTGCTGCGATGGCCTCAAGGCTCTCCTGCCAGTCTTTGACTGAGATGTTTCCAAACGACCAGTTCGCGTTGGGCTGGTACGTGTTGTCGAGCGTGATCGTTCTTGTCTGTGGGGCGAAGTGCTTGAGCCCGGAGAGGAGCGTCCATGCCATGGGATACGGCAGCCCGGCAATGATGGCGAGATCGCAGCGCCCCTTTCCGTCCGGCCCTTTCCACCCGGTGTCGGCAATCCGGTGGCCGGCTTCGACGGCCGGTAGAATGGTGGCGCTGGTGTATCCGCGTTCCCTGAGTGCCCGGTTGACATGGCCCGTGGCAATCACCGGGATGTTTTGTGCCCGGGCCAGGTCGAGCAGGTAATCAACCAGTTTTCTCTCCCCGATATCGATCGTTGCGGCGCAGTGACCGATGAGGAGTAACGGGTGCTCTGCCCGGAGAATGACTGCATTAACCATTGCCGGCTTCGTAATGACTGCCGCCTTTTTCGGGCCGGCAATCTCTGCAGTCTGCCAGGGATCTGCGTTCGTCATGGGGGATCAGCGCTCCTCCTGTGGTGCCGGCATATCGTGTGCGAGCAGCGTCGGATCCGGGATGGGCCGTTCCTTCCAGTCCGACTGTGCGAGGATCCTCAGGATCTCCCCCTTCAAGGTAACAGGAATATCGGCTGTCGTGCGGATATAGGGGGGGATATCGTCGGGTATCGTACCGTGGTTGCGCTGGTAAAGGTCGATGTAATGCGTAAGTTTCATCGCCCGGCCCCGGGACGTATCGTTGGGCCGCATGCAGAGTTTTGCGACAAGCACCATCGCCTCTTCCTTGGTCTCTGCCGCGACAAAGAGGTGCTCCGGCGCCGGGCCTGCGTAGACGTCCTCCCCGGTCCGCTGGTCGTGCACGTACCAGTCTGCCTCATGATCGGCACGGCCCAGAAGCATCCTCCGGTACTTGGTGCCGTGCGGGCCGACCACCACCGGGATCCCGAGACGCCAGAACCCGCTCGCGATCGCTGCCGCCTTCTGGGACATTGCGCCCCATGCTACGCCAACGGCGCCGACCCGGTTGTGGACATAATCCGCAATCTCGGCATAGTTCCCGCGCAGGTTGCGCCGCGCAAAGATACTCGCGATCTTGATGGTTGCCCCGGCGATATGGGCGTTTGCAACGCAGGAGCCGACGTTCACGATCCCGCCGGCAGTAAAACTTCCCGGGAACCGCTCGTACGGGGTCTTGCCTTCCTCGTCGCGGTACATCCCGATAGACATCGCGGCGCAGCCCGACGTGCAGACGATATACCGGCGCTTTGCAAACTCCACGCTCATCTCTGCGACCTCTTTTCCCCCGTTTGCGAAATTGGCGCAGCCCACAAACGCGATCACGCCCGGGATCTCGCCGAGCACGATGGGACCGCCGACATTGCGGATCTCGATATCCTGGATCGCACCCCTGCCGGTGCGGATCACGAATTTCTCGTTTTTTGTTCTCTCTGTTGCGGCAGCCACGATCAGCGAATGCACCGGGATCTCCTTTGTGCAGGCCTGTTCGCACCGGCCGCAGCCCACGCAGGTCTGGTACAGGCCGGCGAGCCGTGACAGGTCGCCTGCACCGGCAGCTTTCATTGCCTGCGGGATTGCAAGGTCGTTCGGGCAGGCTCTCCGGCAGAGCCGGCACTCCGTGCAGTCAGATGCCAGTTCACGGATCGCAGAAGGGTCCAGTGCTGTGCAGGCCTTTTTCCGGGCTGGCATAACGGCCCGGGCGACCCGGACAGCCACCTCGCCGGCCTTCTCCGGATCGAGGATCAGGACACCTGCCTGCCGGCCTCCTGCGAGATCCCCTACGATTGCATCGGCCGGGTCATGCGTCCGGTCGGGCAGGCCCAGGCAGTTCTTTTCCGAGGTCGCAATAAACGGCGTGTGGACAGCCTGCGCTTCGCCGAGCGCATCAGTGCGGATACACTGCTCGTCCACGACGATAACATCCGGTATCCCGCTCCGTATATACCGGAGCTGCCAGGACATGGGGCCGATGATCTTCGCCCGCGGGGAGTACCGGCTCGCATCAATCGATGTGCAGCAGATACCGGTCACCTCGACCTGGTCCGACAGGTTTTCCAAAGCGAGGTAATCGATAATAGCGACTGAAGGCGGAACGTTATGGCCGATTACCAGAATGACCGGTTTTGTGGTATCCACCGTGCCCATGCCAAGTGCAGCGAGCGGGGCATCCGGGTCGGCCTTAGGGTACCCGAGTGCCGATATCTGTGCAAGATCGGCGACCTCCATGCCCACCTGGTCGATCATGCCGGCATGGAGCACCTTGCTCTCGAAATCGAGCGGATCGCCTTCCTGGCCGGTGTGGGTTACCGCAAGGAGGGAGGTGATCTGGCTCTCGCAATAGTCAAGGACTGTCTCAAGGTCGGCCAGGGTTCCGGGTTTTTCACCGCACACGAGGCGGATGACCGGGGCCTCCACCCCAATCGCGTTTCCGCCAGGGTTTATGGGGCAGTCGCGGCCGGCTTTTTTAATCGCATACGTGACGAGTTCACGCGCATGGCTGGTGTGGGTGGCGGCACCGATACAGGTGGCAAGGAGCACGGTGCGGGCCTGCTGGGCCGGCATCGTGATCCCGCAGGCCCCCTTTTTTGTGCCGGTCAGGTCGCATTTCCCGTACGTGCACAGGCAGCAGAGATCGCAGAAAGGCATATAGAATGGCTGGTACCGGGAGAGGAGTTTCCGGTCCCAGGAACGGAGTGTGGCGAGCGTTGGATACGGCGTGGGCCCCTCAGGCTCGGCCCAGTCTGCGGCTGACAGTTTCCCTATGGTGATGGAGAGATCCCTGATACGGCCGAGGCCGGAATCCAGCTCCTTTATCGTAACCGCGATCTTTTTTTCTGTCAACAGCAGCACAACCGTAGATCTATCTTACCCGGAATACAGCAATGCAGGTAGATATTTACCTTACCGGTTTTTAACCAAATCGCCTGAACATCAGGAACACCTGCAGCAGAGATAACTTCCGGCATTATGATCATATCTTCCTGTACCCGGCCTTTTCCATGAGTTCGCAGACAGAAAGGTACGCCGGAGAATCATCCGGGATATCGAGAAGCGACCGGCCGGCGATCACCGATTCATTCACGAGCGGATCGAAGCTGAATCTTTCCCAGGTATGTGTGTCCGGTCTCTTCCTGCGCTGTCGCTTCAAGGTCAGCGGGAAACAGGCAGCCCCCGACTACAAAGAAGGTATCGAAACCGATCCCAACCTCACGGGCAATCCGGTCTGCCCGTTTTACGTGGGCAAATGACTTGTGCGAAGGACCCACCACATCGAAAATATCGTTGACCCGCGCAGTGATCTTGCGGTTGAGGTGTTCGAGGCCTGCCGGGGAATCGATCAGCACATACCGGTAATGTTTCGTGAGAGATTCGAGCGCACCCCTGAGTGCCGCATCGGGCATGCAGTAGCACCCCTCGATCCATTTTGTCCCGACCGCAATGAGATCGAAGCTTTCGCCTTCGTAAAGCCCCTCTTCAAGCACCCGTGTCTCGATCCGTTCGGCAGGAGCGATCCCAATTGTCGTCCCGCCTTTCCTGATGAAGGTCTCAGTGACCAGTTCGGAGATGGTCTTTACACCTTCGCATTCGAGATCGACCCCCACCATCTCGGCAAGATTCTGGTCGGGATCGACATCGACCAGGAGAAGTGGCGTCTCCTTTCGTTCAATAAAATACTTTGTCTGCAATGCGACAAAACTCGTTTTGCCGGTTCCACCCCGGCCCATGGTCACCAGCGTCTTCATGAGTGTTTCTCCGTGTCCACCCGGCCATTCAATCTCTCTTTTATTTCCTGATCGATCCGGGAAAGGATTCCGCCGATCGCACAAAGCGCAGCCGAACCCTCGAGCGTGGCAATCGAATTGCCATCGATACCGGCGCGGACCACGGCCGGGTCGAAGGGTATCATGCCGGTCACCACCAGTTCGCGGTCTTTGGCAAACCCCCGTAGTACCTGTTCCTGCCCTGCATCAACGATCCTGTTACCAATCAGCGCGATATGGGGAATACCGGCGTCCTGCGCCAACCGTGCGATCCTGCCGGCAATCGCAAGCGACTGCCTGTTGGCGTCGCTGATGACCAGCATCATATCGACACCCTCTGCCGTCCCCCTGCCAAGATGTTCGACACCTGCCTCCATGTCCAGTACCACGGCCTCATCCCGGTCAACGATCAGGTGACGGAGCAGTGCGCGGATCACACTGTTTGCCGGGCAGGTACAACCCGCCCCCATCGACGCCACAGTACCCATGACCAGCAGATGCACTCCGGCGGGAGTCGGGACTGCATACTTTAATACTACGTCATCCACCGTGAAGTTCAGGGAGTAAACCCCGGGATAGGCGGTCCCGGTCTTTGCTGCGATGAGTGCCTCGTTTTTTGAGACCGGGACGATCGCGCCTTCATCGCGGGAAGAAAGTCCGAGCAGGAACCCGAGGTTGGGTGCAGAATCTGCATCAATGGCGAGAGTTGTGTAGCCGGCGCGTGCCAGCAGGTATGCAAGGCCGCCTGCCACCAGTGTCTTTCCTGTACCCCCTTTTCCGGCCACTGCAATCTTCATGCCGTCCCTCCGTTATCATGGATGTATACGTGAATCCGGTTTAATAAACCGGCCGAGGCAGCAGGTTTTCCGGTCAACATCACATCCATTCCCTTTGCGTCTCTTTTTGTGGGAATCTGTTCAAATTCTCTTCCTGATATGACTGTTAAATGAGTCGGCCCCCCACCGCCATACTGCTGGCCCTGACTGCTTAACCCTGTGCGCTGGTTGTGCCTCAAACGGTACTCTCCCCCCGGTCCATTATTTTTTGTTGGCAGTGGACTGTTATGGGGGGATCTTGTCCCCAGGCCTCTCATCAGGGTACCCCACCCATTAAAGAGGGTAAAACACCAATAATGAAGGAATAACGGTGAAAGATGGCTGAATTGAGGATCGTCGGGACTGCGCATGTCTCTCAGAAAAGCGTTGAGGAAGTCCGGGCAGCAATTGAGGAATTCAGGCCGGATATTGTAGCCATCGAACTAGACCCGGCCCGGTTCTCGGCCTTAAAAAAACAGGCACGGGATCCGACTGTCGATGACGTCCTTGAAGTAAAGAACTTCAACTCGCTCCTCGTTCAGTGGCTCCTTTCCTACCTCCAGCGAAAGATCGGCATCGATGTCGGTGTTGAGCCGGGCGCCGAGATGAAAGCCGCCATTGCGGAAGCGGAGGGCAGGGGCATTGCAATTGCACTCGTGGACCGGGACCTGCGGCTCACCCTTCTGAGATTCTGGAAATCGATGGGGATCATCGAAAAGATCAAGATGGTCTTTGCGCTGATCTATTCGATCGCAGAAATCGACAGGGGAGAGGAGATCGATATTGAGTCTCTCAAGGAGCAGGACGTTATTGATGCAGTCATGGAGGAGTTCCGCAGGTTTTCGCCCAACGGCGCCCGTGCCCTGATTGATGAGCGCGATGCGTTTATCGCCCACCAGCTCGTCCTGTTAAAGGTGCAGCGGCCGGAGGGCCGCATCCTCGCCGTGGTCGGCGCCGGCCACAGGCAGGGCATTACGAATTACGTTGAACACCCGCAGACGCTCCCGCCGTTTGACACGCTCGCAAGAGAGCCGAGATCGTTTCCTTGGGCAAAAATATTTGGATTTCTGGTCACCGGGCTTTTCGCCTTCCTGCTTGCGGCAATCGCATTTTCCGGTGTCGGCTGGATGGTACTCCTGTATGCGCTTCTCTTCTGGGTGATCATCCACGGAGTGCTTGCCGCAGTGTTCACCCTCATCGCCGGGGGTCACCCGTATTCTGCTCTTACCTGTTTTGGCGTGGCGTGGATGACATCCTTAAACCCGCTGCTCCATGCAGGATGGTTTGCCGCGTACGTCGAGGCAAAGGTACGAAAACCGCCGGTGTCGGATTTCCGGAAAATTTATGAGACGGAATCGATCCAGGAGATGGCACGTATCCCCCTGTTCAAGGTAGTGCTCGTCGCTGCGCTTGCAAATCTCGGGAGTCTGATCGGGACGATACTATACTTCATCTTTGTCTTCCCGCTGCTCCACATCGACCCGGGTGTGGTGATCTCAAATGGCGTCCATAACATGTGGACCTGGGCAACCGGATTGATCTGATCCCGGTTTTCACCAGCCTTTTTGCCGTACGGGTGTGAACCGGCTGTAAGGGCTTCTGTTTTCTGTTTACGAATTTATACGGCAGGGACCAGCGAATACCTGCGGGATTTTTTATCTGGAGCATACTCTTTGCTGTTTTATTTTCGGGTCAATCTCCCCTGTCATCGCTTACGAGATATCTTGTCCTGAAACCTGTTTTTTTGCGCCCGGCCAGAGACCAGAGAAAAAAGTCCGGGAAGTGTTCCTGTCGATTACCCCCCCATCGGGAAAGTACCGTTTGGCTCCATCGTGGTTAAGAGCGTGCCCGTGCCATCATTCTTGTCTTTTCTGATAAATACGAGAGTCGTCCCTTTCAGCAATAGTTACCCGTGTAACCACCGCCTTGTTCCCGGACTCCATGGTGCCGTCGGTGTGAATCACGATAATACGTAAAGGGCTGTCAATACCGGTAGAGGTACCTGCTCTGCCATTCGGTATGCAACCGCTGGTAAACAGGATCGTGAGCAGCACCATGCACAGGGCTATGTTCGGGTCATATTTGAGTGAACTCCTGGTGTACCTTCGAGTGCCGGGGTAATCCGTTTTTTAATTTTCGCAAAATCATATCCTACCCAGGCTGGTATTCGTCATAAGACCCTACACGGAACCCGAATTCCTGCACGACCCGATCTCCTCATCGATCCAGTCATGCACAATTCGTTTCATCTCCTGCTGCGTTATGCCCGTCCTGCACCGGACCCGGATCTCGACTTCGAGCAGATCGAGGAGAGGCTGAACCGTTCTGAAATAGGCATCAGCTCCGGCAAATCCTCCGGCACTCTCAATATGCAGCATAATCAGCTCGTTGAGGTGGACGAATTCCCCGGTCATATCAATGATCTGTTCCAGTGTCATGCTGCTGGGTACGTCAGGCAATCCGGGTGGGACCGGTTCATCAGGAACCCGGTCACCTGGAGAGCAGGAAGATTTTTCCGGTGCCGTGTTTCCTCCCGTATCTGCCGGTAGCGGGGTGCCGGGGTTCGTGTCCATAATAGTTCCTCGGTTGTGCGATTTGTACTTGTACCAGATTGCCTCGTTTCTGCCTTAATAAAAAAGTTATCATTCATGGAGCCTGGCTTTTAATTGCACTCACCGTGCGGGAGGTAACCCGTGTTTCTGTGACAAGCCTTGATGAGCTCCAGAAACAATAATCAGGGTATTGTATAATTACATCCGGCATATCACGGTGAAAACAGGGAAAATCAAATGAACGTGGAGCATGACCCATGAGCAGTACCGCACTTCTGGTAATCGAAGGACTCTGGTGGACCCCGGAACAGAAACCCAAGCGACCCTCGGTGTTGTCTTTTCTGGAAGGTCTTGAAAGTTACCGGGGGGATTTTAATATCTATTACTCAAACTTCTACGAAAAAAACGGTTTTAAACGGGCACTTTCTGACGACCTTACCAATACCCGGGAGGATCGTCTCTTTCTCTACGTGGCGGCGCACGGGAGCGGCAAAAGAATCGGGGGACTAAAGGCAAAGACCGGTATGAAAATCCCGGCTATGTTCAAGGCCGTCAGGACTGCGGCAAACTATTCCAATATCGAAGGAGTCGTTATTGGTTCCTGCAGTGTCGGCAATAACATTGATGATTTTTTGTCCACTACGAAAAATTCTCGCATCTCCTGGATCTTCGGGTACACCTGCGAGATCGGCTGGATGGCCTCGACACTGATTGATCTCTCGCTCTTTGAGCACCTTATGAAACTCAGGAAAAGAGACCTTGCCAACCGGGAAAAGATCGCTGACACCTTTGTCAAGGCATTGAGCCGTTTCAACGGCGATTATGTGCTCTGCAAGGGCAGGAGAGGTAAAGCCGGCATCCCTCTTAAACATGCACTTACCCTTGTGATCCAGCCGCGCAGACCGGGATGCAAAGCGCAGGACGAGACCAGGTACGTGCTGGAAAAGCTGGGCTGGATTAAAAAATAAGCCGGGGATCGGCAGATAAGGATCCGGCAGGTCTCCTCGAGAGCGTGTGATATCTTCCGGTCCCGGAGGTGCATCATGACGAGTGCTTACCGGCTCGTTCACGGATTCCCTGCGCCGCAAGAAAACCCGTGGAGAATGCGGCCTGAAGGTTGAAACCCCCGGTATCGCCATCGATATCGAGTACCTCCCCGGCAAAGAACAGCCCTGGCACCAGCCTCGATTCCATTGTCTTTGCATGCACCTCTTCAAGTGCGATGCCGCCCCGGGTCACCATCGCGATGGAAAGATCCCCAAGGGCTGAAACTTCCAGCGGGCATTCCGCCAGCAGGCGGATAAGATGGGTTCGCCCCACCGCGGTCAGATGGGCACCTGTACAATCCACCGGAATTCCGGCCAGTGCGGGAAGCAGGCGGGCCAGTCGTTCCGGAACCCCCAGTTCTTTGAGAATGATCTTGATCGTTTTTCTCGGGGCGCTTGAGATGGCAGAAAGAAACTCCTGCGCAAACGTATCTCGCTTCGTCCGGCCGGCAAACGAGAGCCGGATTTCATCTCCTGCCCGTATATCGCGCGAACAATCGAGGATACCGGGGCCGGAAAGACCGGTGTGCGTG
Source organism: uncultured Methanoregulaceae archaeon (assembly GCA_963805035.1). GTDB lineage: Archaea > Halobacteriota > Methanomicrobia > Methanomicrobiales > Methanospirillaceae > Methanoregula. The sequence goes on from CAWDSU010000014.1 coordinate 92,154, forward strand.
AAGAGTACGTCCCCCCTCATTTTAAAGATCTTCCGGTTCTCCCGCCATACCGAAAACGGCAACCCGGGAAATGACATGCCGGCCAGATCTGCAAACGGGAAATTTTTAATCATGAGCGGGGTGAGTGCCGGACCAATCCCGGTTATTGAATGCCCGAAAGATGCCGCGAGCCGGTAACCGTCCCCGGACGATCCGGTTTTCGGGTAGGATGCCCCGCCGGTGGCGATAACAAGATTTTTGGCAAAAAATTTGTTGGTTGTCGGTACTCAGGACAAATACTGAATTCTTATATTCGACCCGGTTTACCGCTTCCCCGCACCGCACGTCAATTCCCCGCCTCCGGCATTCACGGATAAGGACATCACAGACATCCCCGGCCTTCCGGCTTACCGGGAATACCTTGCCCTCATAAGTTGCCTCCATCGGGAGACCACGCTCCTCAAAAAACCGTATGAGATCCGCGTTTGTACAGGACAGTAATGCGGACCGGAGAAACTTACCGTGGATCCCGTACCGGGAAAAAAACGTCTGTATATCCCCCTCATGCGTTATGTTGCACTGGCCGGTCCCCGAAACCAAAAGTTTTACCCCGGGTTGCAGGTTTTTCTCCAGCAGAAGCACGCGGATATACGGCCCCGCGCCCTGGATCGCACAGAAAAGACCGGCCGGGCGGCACCGATGACAGCGATGTCGTATTGCTCCACGGGTCACCTTTTCCGGACTATCTCTTTTGATCACACATGAACGTTACAGTCCGGTGCCGTATTGCGATCCCATCTCCCGGAATCAATAAAAAAAGTCCGGCAACACCCGTAAACTTTTTACGGAATCCTCAGATCCCGACCCATTTTTTTTTCAAAATGTTCAGCTGCCGGGCCGGTCTTTTTTCCCATTCGGACACAGGGTTCGCGCAGCCTCTGACGGAGTTTGTGATAATTATTCGTGGGTTTTGTCGATTCGGGCGCTGAACGACGTCGGTCTTTTTTGGCAATGTTTTAGCTCGCGGGTCATTCTTTTTCCGGAATCCTCAGCTCATGACCTGCTTTTTTTTTGAAATCCTCAATCTCGGGATCCGGACTTTTCCGGAAATATCCAGCTGAGTCGGATCCGGATTTTGTGATGAGGTATAGGATGATGGGGGCTGATGCCCCCATACCCCCACGGGCGAAGTGTGCCGCCGCCCCCGAAGGGACGCCCCCGCGGCGGATCGAGTGAATAAATTTTCGGGAAGGATCGTTTAACCACAAATACCCTTCGACCTTCTGTCACACTATCGCAACCGGGGGATGCCCGTGCGGCGGGGGCGTGAGCCCCCCAGGAGCACGCTCTCTCCGGAAAATTCTGGCAGCAACAGGGAAGCCGGAGAGAAAATGCAAAATCAGAGAATCCCGGTGGCGCATCTTTGGCAGGAATCTTGCCTTTCACCGACGGTAAAAACCCCCCAAAACCACCGTATCCCACCATCCGGATGCCCCTGTTTCCCTCATATGAGGCCGATTGAGGCGGATCCCGGGTGTTTTCCCTAAAAAAAACGGGTCGTTTTTCCCGATCAGGAAACCCCTTTATTTTTCAGCCGTAATGCCCCTCCGGGCATACCCGGAGTGCCGCATAACCTGCTCATCAGCCGGTTTTTCACGCCCAAAGGAAGGCCGCTAAATTGCACGGTTTTTTTCCGTTTAAAACGGCCCGTTTCCAAAAATACCGGTTTAAAGAGAGAATCGTGGAGAGGATTGGCACCGTTTCCACTGGAACTTCCGGGACACGATTCCGGCCCAGGGACTCTCCGTCGGAGAATCGATCATGGATGACCGCAGGTCCGGCAGAGACTCCCCTTTATAAAGGGGGTATATCCGGGAGGAAGAGACACCTACCGGGCGTGCGGGTTCGTGTAATCGTCAGGCCCCCACCATTCGATCTCGGAAACAACGGTCGGAAGGACGCAGAGCCGCCGCCACACCCGCTCGTGCCGGGTGCGCAAGCCAGATCTCCTTCGGGAACCATGGAGGGAACGGCAGGGCACGGACCTCGCGGAGATCATCGGGGATCAGTTTTTCGTAGATCGTGTCCGGGTCGATCCGGTACCGGGTCTGCCGGACCCGCACGATGCAGGCCGCTTCCGGCTTGAAGATGAAAAGATCGAACGCAAGTGCCGGGTCCGGGTTCTCCAGCCATTGGTAGCCCATCCGCTCTGCGAATTTTTTTGCTTCGGCGCATGCAGCGACCGGCTTTTTTCCCCGGGTCATTTTTTAGTGTGGGGGAGCGGGTTGAAGGGTTTGTGGTTGGAGTGGTGGGACAGACACTCCCGTTTGGTGTACTGGCCCGTATCCGGCCGGACTTTAAAAAATCCCGCCGATTCCGGTTCCAGCGGACTGGTTATTCACGTATGGCACAGGCTTATGACCCGGCAAAAACGCCGGTTATCAGTGACATTTCTTTCTGAACCACTCGGCATAATGCCGGCGCAGTTCCTCGGACTCTTCCGGGGTAAAATCCTTTTTTTTATTGGCGTGCAGGTGTTTTTCCATCTGTCGTATAATATGCTCGGCATCATGATAATCCTCCACCTGAAGATATGCAGGGACTTTAGCCACTTCGTAGGCGTGGCCGCAAACCGGGCACAGTTTCCATTTCTGGAACCGATCTACGTAGGTAAACGTCCTGCAGCCCGGACACCGGAGGATATGGTACATAAATATGAGGTCATGCGTGCATCCCGTATAAAAATTTACTGGTAATTTCGGTGCAAAATTACCGGCCGACCCATCGTGGTATTTGTGACGGCATGTATACCCCGCAGACGGGTGTTTTTTGTCCTGCATCCATACCGGGGGAAATAAAGTAACCAAACGAAATCCCTATATCGTGCCATCAACCCATAGAACCTATATTATGGAAAATATTATCGTGACAGGAGTCCCGGGACTCCCACTTATCAGGGCTGGTGATAATATTGCAGCGATGATCTGCGAACGGGTAAACGTGGAGGATGGCGACATTATCTCCCTTGCCTCGACGGTGTATTCGAAATCAAAAGGTTATACAAAACCTCTCGCAGAGATAACGCCTTCAAAAAGAGCGTTGCGGCTGGCAAAACTCAATGGCGAGGACCCCCGTTTTGTCCAGGCCGTGCTTGACGCATCTCAGGATATCATCATGGAGCATCCGTTCATCCTCTCTGAACTCCCGTTCGGCCACATCGGGGTACGGGCAGGTGTCGATCAGAGCAATATCGATGATGATATGGTTATATTCCTGCCTCCCGATCCGATGAAAGCAGCAGCTGAATTCAGGGATGAGATCAGAGCGATCACCGGAAAAACGGTCGGCATTATCATCACAGATACCTGCGGGCGATCCTTCCGGCGCGGCCAGACCGGCCACGCCATCGGCTGGTGTGGGTTTACCGCTATCCGGGATTTCCGGGGAGACACCGATCTCTTTGGTCATGAACTCAAGATAACGGAGGAAGCCGTGGTAGATGAGATCGCAGGGTTTGCAAACTTTGTCATGGGCGAGAGCAACAATGGTGTCCCGGCTGTTCTCTTCCGCAACTGCCCGTCATGGACCGGTCACGATAATCTCTACTTCTCAAAAAAAGAAGATATTACCCGTCGGCTGCTCAAAGAGGCTTGTCCTTCGTGAAGAAAAAGTGTGATCCGATCCATTTTATGGACCGGATTTATGCATGCGTTGAATAGAGAAGATTGAAGATCATGACGATGATACCGATGACTGCGGCAACAACCATAACAGTTATGGGACTGATGTGGATCGCCCGCCGGTCCTCGCTCTCGTAGTAATTGACGAGACCCGCCGATGAAAGTAATCTTCCGCCTTTTTTCTTTGCCATGCAAATATATTTCATTTTTCGATATATAAAAGAGAGTCACGATAACCCATGAACCTCACGCAGATTCTGTCCGGTCTGGCACTGACTGGTGAAGAGCTCGCACTTCTGCCGGTCGATATTGTGATCGATAAGGGCCGGATCACGGCAATTGAGGAAAGAACCCGGGCACCCCCGGTCTGGATCTGCCCGGCCCTTTTCAATGCCCACACGCATCTTGCCGATACCATCGCCACGGACTGCGGAAGCACCGGGGACCTCGAAAGCCTCGTGACCCCTCCCGACGGCCTCAAGCACCGGCTCCTTGCCACGGCATCAAACGAGGAACTTGTGGCCGGGATGCGTGCATCGGTGACCGGCATGATACGGTCCGGGATATTCGGGTGCGCTGATTTCCGGGAAGGAGGTATAAACGGAGTTAATGCCCTCAGGGAAGCGACCGCAGGCATCAGATTCCAGCCCGTCATCTTCGGCCGGGAAGGAGGGGAAATGATTGCGGATGGTCTCGGGGTGAGCAGTACTCGTGATGTACCCGGAGTGGAGCGACAGGTGAAAGATGCCCGGAAAGCCGGTAAAAGAATCGCGTTCCATGCGGGTGAGCGCGACAGCGGCGACGTTGATGCTGCCCTTTCGTTCGAACCGGATCTCCTTATCCACATGACCCATGCCACAAAAAAACAGCTCAGGGCGTGCGCGGAGCAGGAGATCCCGATCGCCGTCTGCCCCCGGTCCAACTGGGTGATGGGAGTGACAGCATCGGCCCGGTATCCGCCGCTGAAGACGATGCTCGAACTTGGGTGCACGGTGATGCTCGGCACGGATAATGTGATGTTTGTCCCGCCGGATATGTTTTCAGAGATGGCATTTACTTCGATAATATACAAACTCGATCCAAAAGCCGTGCTCCGGTCTGCAGTGGCAGGCTCACTGCTTACAGGTTCGTCGTTTTTCATCCATAAAGGAGCACGCGCAGCACTTTTTACGCTTGATCCCTGTCATTCTGCGCTTGCTTTCAGTCACGACCCCATAACGTCCATTGTAAAACGTGCTCAGATCGGGGCAATCGGGAATAACGTTTTTAATTTGAAAATTCAATAAAAATGGCATGTTTGTTTTGGGTGATGCCCGTGTTTACTAACATACTTGTCGCAATCGATGGTTCAGAAGCGAGCGATCATGCCCTCGAACAGGCTATCGATGAAGCAAAAGTATGGAATGCCAATCTCCATACCGTTTATGTGGTAGAGACCGGCCTCTTTTCCTCTCTTCCGTCAGACAACACCGTAGAGATCATGTACCGCTTACTTGAGAATGAAGGGAATACGGTTCTTGAGAAGGCAAAAAAGACTGCAGCAAAAAGCGGCGTCCCACTTGTCACCCACATGAAACAGGGCCATGCGGGAACCGAGATCATTGCGCTTGCCCAGCAAGAAAAGGTGGATCTCATTGTTTCAGGCTCCCACGGGAAAAGTCAGACCGATCGTCTGCTTATCGGGAGTGTCAGCACATACATTACCGCACACAGCACAGTAACAACCATGGTGGTGAGATCATAACGGATATGCTTGTTAAAGACTACATGACCTCGGATGTCGTCCATGTTGATATCCCCGGCAACCGCGACGATGTCCTCAAGATCCTCAAAAGAACCGGCATATCCGGTGTGCCTGTCCTGAAAAACAAGAAACTGGTCGGAATTATCACCCGGAAGGATCTGCTGCGCAAACCGGAAGAGACCCAGCTCGGCCTTCTCATGACATCAAAACCGATTACGATCGGACCTGATACGGATCTCCGCGATGCCGCACGGCTGCTCGTAACGCATCGCATCAGGAGGCTGCCAGTGGTGGAGGACAACAAACTTGTCGGCCTGCTCTCGGTCGCCGACCTGATTCATGCTATCGCCCAGATGAAAATAAAAGAGGAGATCAAGGAATCTTATACGAGCACTACCTTTGCACTCTGGGAGGATACCCCGCTACCCCTCGTGGGGCGCGTCATGGAAATCTCGGGAGTGGATGCAATACCGATCCTGAACGCCGACAGCGTGCTGCAGGGCATCATCTCGGAGCGTGATCTTATAAGGAATTCCAGCATCGAGGATTCCGTGGGTGTGAGTGACTTCTCCAACGGCACCGATGACGACGAATGGACCTGGGAGAGCATACGGGATAACCATACAATCAGTTTCGGTATTTCCCGGGTACAGCTTCCCAACCGGCCGGTAAAACTTGCAATGGTCAAGAATGTCGTGGCAGTTCCCAGGAATTCAGATGTCAGCGACTGCGCGTTAAAGATGCGCCGGTCACGAGTCGACCAGCTTCCGGTGATCAACGGTGACAAGCGCCTGGTGGCTATGCTCTATGACCGCGATCTTATCCGCGTTCTCTGTAAAGAGGACGCAGAATAACAACCTTTAAATTTTCTGGTATCATTTAATACCATAAAACGCTTTTAAATGATTTTTGGCGTTCATTTGTTTTTGAGGTGTGATATGCCTGAACAATACCAGGAATCTATGACAGGGACTACTACGGTGGGTCTGATATTTACCGGAGGGGTTATCCTTGCCACGGAGAAGCGTGCAACCATGGGGTACATGATTGCAAGCAAGCGTGCAAAGAAAGTCTACCAGATTGCAGACCGTATCGGGATGACGATTGCGGGTGGCGTGGGTGATGCCCAGCAGCTTGCCCGGATCATCACGGTCGAGTGCAACCTGTACCAGATACGAAGGTCACGTGCGATCACTATCGGGGCTGCTTCGACCCTGCTCTCCAATTACCTGAATCAGAACCGCTATTTCCCCTATTACGTCCAGCTGCTCGTAGGAGGGATCGACGAACATGGGCCCGGTGTCTATTCGGTCGATGCCATGGGCGGGGCAACAAAAGAAGAGGACATTGTCTCGACCGGTTCCGGTTCTCCCATGGCCTACGGTGTGCTGGAAGACCGGTACCACTCCGATATGAATGAGGAGGAAGCCATCGAACTTGCAGTACGGGCACTCACGTCTGCGATGAAGCGCGATGCCGGATCCGGTGAAGGCATCCATGTCGTTGTCATCACCAAAGACAAGTATCAGGAACTCGGCGAGGACCAGCTCAAAAAATATCTCGTCAAAAGTCCAATATAATCTTTTTTTAGGACGTTCGTTGTTATGTTAATTGAAGATCGGCTTAAAGAGCTCAGGGATAAGATTAACGAGCGGGTGCCCGCAGGCATCAGGGTTGCCGAGGTAGAATTCGAAGGACCCGAACTGGTCATCTATACTGATGACCCCAAACGGTTCGCAGATGAAGCGGATCTGATCCGGGTTCTCGCCCGGGATCTCCGGAAACGTATCGTCGTCCGCCCCACCACCCTTGAAGACCCCGAGAAAGCGGCAACGGAAATACGGGCAGTTGTTCCGGAATCTTCAGGTATTACCGATATTTTTTTCGACCCGGATACCGGGGAAGTCTTGATAGAAGCTGAAAAACCCGGTGTCGTTATCGGGAAAAATGGGATCACGCTGCGGGAGATTACCAAGCATATCGGATGGACACCCCAGGTTGTCCGCACCCCCCCCATTGAGAGCAGTACCGTAAAACAGGTACGTCAGTACCTGCGCTCGGTCAACGAGGAGCGTAAACAGTTCCTGCGCACTATCGGGAGACGGATCCATCGCGACATCCCGGGCCGCGACGAGGCAAATAAAGACGCGACCAGAAAAGATCAGTGGGTGCGCGTCACCACCCTTGGCTGTTGTCGCGAAGTCGGCAGGGCCGCATTTTTGCTCACCACCCCGGACAGCCGCGTGCTCATCGATTGCGGGGAAAAACCGGACAACTCAAACGGCACGCCGTACCTCTACGTTCCCGAGATTCACCCCCTCGCCCAGCTTGACGCCGTTGTCCTGACCCACGCGCACCTCGATCACTGTGCACTCATCCCCCTCCTCTACAAGTACGGGTACGAGGGCCCGGTGTATTCGACCCCGCCGACACGGGATCTCTCCGCGATGCTCCAGCTGGATTACCTGGACGTCATCAACAAAGAGGACCGCAAGATCCCGTACAGCTCGAACGAGGTCAAGACCTATATCCGGCATTCGATCACGCTCAACTACGGCAGCGTCACCGATATTGCACCCGACATCAAGCTCACCTTCCATAACGCGGGTCATATCCTCGGTTCAGCAATCGCACATTTCCACATAGGCGATGGGTTATACAACATTGCATTCACCGGGGACTTCAACTACAGCAAAAGCCGTCTTTTCAACCCGGCCGTCAACCAGTTCCCCCGGCTGGAGACGCTTTTCATGGAAAGCACATACGGCGGTTCAAACGATTTCCAGCCGGCACGCTCGGATGCAGAACTGAAACTCTACGAGACCATTAACAAGGTACTCTCGCGGGGGGGTAAAGTGATCATCCCCGCGTTTGCTGTCGGCCGGTCGCAGGAAGTCATGCTCGCTCTTGAAGAGGGTATGCGCCTGGGAAAAATCCCGCATGTCAAGATCTACCTCGATGGCATGATCCGCGAGGCAACGGCAATCCACACAACCTACCCGGAGTACCTTAATAACGATCTCCGCAACCTGATCTTCCGGGAGGGGATGAATCCATTCCTTGCCGATTGTTTCCAGCAGGTTGACTCTTCCGACCTCCGTGAGAAGGTGATCAATGGCGATCCGTGTGTGATCATCACCACAAGCGGGATGCTCAACGGCGGACCGGTTATGGAGTATCTCCTTAACCTCGCAGAGGATGAGAAAAACGCGCTCGTTTTTGTCGGCTACCAGGCCGACGGTACGCAGGGGAGACGCATCCAGAAAGGATGGCGTGAGGTGCCTATGGGACGGAAGGGCACGATTACCATCAACCTCGAGATTGATACTATCGACGGGTTCTCGGGGCATTCTGACCGACGGCAGTTGATGAACTATATCGGGCAAATCCAGCCGCGACCCGAGAAGATCTTCTGTATCCACGGCGACGAGAACAATACCATCGACCTTGCCAGTTCCATCTACAAGCGGTACCACATCCAGACGCATTCTCCGATGAACCTTGAGACGTACCGCATGGTATAGCCCGGACCCTTCATGAAGGCATACCTCGCTGTTGTCTGCCTGGGCGTCTTTGCAGTGATGGCGCTTTCGAATGCCATCGTGCCGGTGCTCCCGGCGTTTGCTACCGGTCCTGCATGGGAGGGTGCTGTTTATGCAGCATATTTTTTAGGGGCGTTCCTCTCGACGCTCCCGGGGGGAATCCTTTCCGACCGGTATGGCAGGACACCGGTCATCCGGATCGCCCTTGCACTGACCGTGGCAAGCGGTGCCCTGCTTTTCTGTACAACCGGGCCGCTTCCGGTGATTGTCCTGAGGCTGGCTGAAGGTGTCGGTGCCGGCCTCTTTATCGCTGCCGGGATGTCGTATGTCAATTCACAACCGGACCATACCCGTATGAGCGGTTATTACCTTGCGATGCTGAACGTCGGGCTCGTTGTAGGTCTTGCGGCATCCGGCTGGCTGGCCGTCCGGTTTGCACAACCGGCCCTTGGGATCGGCGTCTTTACCGCCATTTCCTGTGCCGCACTGGCCGCAAGCCTAATCTTCCACGAGATGCCGGGGCCGGCCCTGAAGACCGGCACCGATCTCCGGGAGGCAGCCGGGCTTATCGTTAACCATGCCCGGTTATGGTACTCCGCAATTGTGCTTGTGGGTATTACCGGTGTGATTTCCTCGCTGTACCCGGGATTCTCCGACAAACCAGCGGACGTGCTCGGTTTCTGGATAGCAGCCATGAGCGTGACAACGATAATTGCCGTGCTCGTGTTTTCCCGGTTTCCGGTACCGGCGCTCGGTGCCATCCGGTGGTCTGCGATATTTATGATTGGGGGGGTTCTTCTTGCATATATATCCCCGTTCGGGTTTGTTGTGCTCGGCGCCCTCGCCGGGATCGTCATGGTCGCCCAGATGGAGGTCCTTGCCGGAGAACGGGACCGGCAGGGTCTGGTCATGGGACTTTTCTCGACCTCCAGTTACCTTGGTATGACTATTCTCCCGTTTGTTGCCGGGCTCATCTCGGCAGGTGCGGGATATCCTGAAGCGTTTCTCGTTACTGCCACACTTGCCGGGACGGTGGCCCTGTCAATTTGCGGCTTGCACCGCCACTGCCTGTAGCATGCGCCGTAAAACCTGCCCGGCCGGTCCCGGGGCAAATAAACAATAACTTCATCTGTTTTAAAAGAGAATTTTCGGATATGCAGACGAGTGCGAAAGTGGGCATAGTGATCCTTATTGTTATCCTCCTTGTCCCGGTTGTGGCAGGAGAAGATGCTACGGAATGGTATACAAAAGCCCAGAATGCTGCAATGAACGGGGATTATACAGATGCAGTGACCTACTACAACAATGCTATCGCGCTCAACCCCACCTATGACACGGCATATGCCGGGGAGGCAGTGGCACTCAACGAACTGGGCCAGTACTCCGCAGCCCTCACCGCTGCAAACCAGGCACTTGCCATTCGCACAAGCCCGACAGCACTCGGCGCCCGGGCAGATGCTCTGTTCTACCTCGGCCAGTACAACGATGCGATCGGGGCCTACACCAATTACACTGCGATCGTCTTCAATCAGGCATCTGGCTACTGCAACCTTGCCTATTCCTATGTGCAGGAGAACAATACTGCCCTTGCACTTACTGCCTACTCCCAGTGCACGCACCTCAATCCGGGTAACCCGCTGGTATGGGACCAGATTGGTCTTGTGGACATGTCCCTTGGCCAGTATACCGATGCTCTCAATGCATTCAGTACGGCAACCAGCCTGACAACTACGAACGCACAAATATGGAATGATAAAGGAGAGGCACTCGTCGCTTTGGGACGGTATCAGGATGCACTTTACTGTTTTAACACCGCACTTAGTCTGGAGCCTACGTATGCCGCAGCTCAGGTGAACAAGGCTGCCGCGATGGGTAAGGGACAGGTCTCTATGAGCTCTTATGTTACCACTCCGACGGAAGCACCCTGGTACCTTGGCGGGATTACGCCCACGAGCGCGACCCCGACCCCGGTTGCGACTCCTCTGGGGACCGTCACGCAGACTGAACAGACCACCACCATACTTCCGACAACGCAGCAAACGCCGGTCCCGACCCGGACCACGTTCACCCCTCTGTCACCGGTCCCGGTCCTTGCGGGGCTTGGTGCCGCAGCTGTGCTTCTTTCATGGAATGGGAAAGGAAAGAACCACTAACCGGATTTTGTCCCCCCCCCCTTTTAGAGACGATACTACCGTTTGCTTATTTACCGGACCAGAGAGATGGGGCACACGGCAGCGCCGTCAGTGACCGTTTTTCGGGTATTGAACCAATCAGGTCCACTCACTGCTTACTACGGGAAGCATTCATCGTAAAGGGAGAGAAAATAATTGGATGTACAGGTGAAAACCCTTCAGGATTTTCATGATCTTGGCTGGTGAGAATCTGCCTCCTTAACAGTCCTATGAAAAAGTGCAATAGGCAAAAAGGTCTCCACGTCCTTCTTGATCGAAAAAAACATGACCTACGATGCAGAACTGCGTGAACTATATGCCCGCATGATCCGCAGGTAAATCTCCGTGGCCTTTTCAAGCGCTGCCACCCTGACCCGTTCGTTGGTCGCGTGCAGTGTGGCAAGCTCACCTGGACCGTATTCGATCACCCGAAAGCCAGCAGCACGGAGGTGACGGGCATCGCTTGCCGCCCACTGGAGGATGGGTGATGCCGGTCGTCCCTGCACCGCTTCAACCTCCCGGCAGACAAGAGAAACGAAATCGCACGAAGGATCGGTCAGGGAAGGTTCATGGAGGGTCTCTTTTACGATAGATGCATGGGGGGCATGTTCCATGATCCCCATGATCAGCTCCCGGATATCGCACCCCAAGGGGATACGCATCTCGAGATCGAGATTACAGTTCTGGGCCACGATATTGACCTTCTCACCGCCGGAAATAACACCCGGGTTAAATGTTACCCTCTCCAGAATCTCGTTGCCTTTGTCTATCTTAAATTCCTCTGAAAAGACCTGCGAGGAGGTCCTGATTATCTCCCTGAGGTTATCGTTGAAGGGAAATGACTGTTCATGAAGGCACTGGATATATTCGAGCAGGTGCATCGCCTCCATCACTGCGCTTACACCGACCAGGGGATACAGGGATCCATGGCCGGGCGTCCCGGTAAACCTGAGTTCCAGCCGGCAGAGTCCCTTCTGCCCGATGCACGGGTGGAGAGCCGGGGATGGTTCAGCGATCAGGCAGTCACAGGGAGCGAGCACATCCTGTTCGAGCAGGTACCTGACCCCGTTCTCACCTCCCGTCTCTTCGTCGCAGACAAATGCAAGGGTGGCCGGGCAGGGCTTTACCGGCCTCAACCAGCGCCTCACATGCAGAGAGGATCGCGGCTACACCGCCCTTCATGTCACTTGACCCGCGGCCCCAGACATACCCTCCCTCAATAGTGCCAGAGAAAGGAGGATAAATCCAGCCCTCCTCAAGGGCCGGCACCACATCAACGTGCCCGCAGAACATGAACGGCTTGGGCTCCCCGGTCGTCACCAGGTTGCACCGCCCGCCCGGAGTACAGAAAACTTTCGACCCGATGCCCAGGTCATCGAGGAAGTCCCTGATGTATTTTATGGGGCTGGAGGTCTCGCCCGGAGGATTCTCGCTCCTGATTGCGACAAGGTCCGAACAGATCTTCTGGGGCTCTCTCATGGGGAATTCTCCGTTCCCCTCAGGCTTTTTTCCGGGCAAGGAATTCGGTAAAAAGCCGGGAGAGCGAGGCGCCCTCGTACAGGCTCTTGAGGAATTCCTGCTCGAAGAACTCATCGATAATAATGAGGAAGAAGCTGGTCGGCACTGCCTGCTTGCTGTCCGGGTCGGGAACGATCCGGAAACTCCGGTAGCTTGCAGGATCCCCGGGATCATAGATGATCTGCCAGAGCGCGGGGAGTTTTGCAAATTTCTCCGGCCGGCTCTCCTTGAGCCAGACCATGAACGCGGGGAACTGCAGCCGGTCTCCCTTCTTCTCCTCATCGATGCGCCAGCGCATGTACTCCGCGCCCATGATATTTTTCGGTGACTGGTAGTTGTACGCGTAGATGCTGCAGGTGTAGTCGATATGGGCAAGGGCATCGACAAAGTAGAAGTACAGGGTCTTGTCAAAAAGCGACGTATCGTGGAGGATCAGGGATTTTTCGTAGAGGTGGGTGAGGACGTGGACATACTCATTGTCAGTGGTCATACGATCCTAGTGTATGCAGGAATTGTAAATAAAGCCCCGTAACCGAACACTGAATAAGGATCTGTCTGGCAGGTGTCAGAGAGAATGGTGGAATTATTTGAAAAACGGTTCCCGCTGTTCGACAGCCTGCCGGAAGAGGGCTTCGAGTTCTGCTCCTTTCTTGCCCCGGATGGTGATATGGTTGTCAGTCCGCAGGAGGCAGGGCTTGAACTTGCCGTCAGATGTGACCCGGAGCCGGTTACAGTAGGCGCAGAACTCTGTGTTGTGGAGCGGGCGCACCACTTCCACCTCGGCACCATCAAGGCAGTACTTTTTCCGGTGGTGCATCCTGCGCGTAAGGACCTCACTTGAACGCGATGCGAGCATCGACTCGACCCCGCGCAAGTCACCATGATAGTTGCAATCATTGAAATGCATCAGCTCGATGAGCTGGAGGACAAGGTTTCGGTTACCCCGTACAAATCTCAGGAAGTCATCGATCTCGTTATCGTTGATCCCGGAGAGGACTACCATGTTGAGTTTGACCGGGGTAAGGCCGGCCATGAGCGCTGCATCGATCCCGGCAAGCACATCGCCCAGCCTGTCGCAACCGGTGATCCGCTTGTAGGTCCCGGGGTTCAGGCTGTCAAGGCTGACGTTAACCCTGCGGAGGCCGGCCTTTTTGAGGCCCTCGGCCATACCCGCAAGCAGCACGCCGTTTGTTGTGATGGAAGACTCGATTCCTTTGGGAACCGCCTGGATTATGTCGAGAATATCCGGCCGGATAAGTGGTTCTCCCCCGGTAAACTTGATACTCCGGATCCCGAACTTTGCGGCGACGTTCATGATCCCGATAATCTCTTCCGTGCTCATATCAGTATCCGGGTTTTTCTCCCCTTCGGCATGGCAGTAGATACAGGAAAGATTGCACCGGGAGGTCAGACTGATGCGGAGGTTGGTCACCGGTCGTCCGTAAGAATCCTTAAGCGTCGCTGTCGCTGGCATTTCAGTTCAGCCTTTGAAGTTCTTTGCGATGATGTAAATTTCCGTGCTCCCCTTGCGGGTTGCCTTCGTGGAGTATGTTTTCACCGCGTGGAAGTGCTCTTTTATCATGCCAAGGAGTTCGGGGAAGTCCGCACCCTGGAACGATTTGATCACGAAGTTGCCACCGGGCTTTAAGACGTTGCAGGCAAAGGTGAGTGCCTCTTCGCCCAGAGCTATGGCCCGGGCCTGATCGTAACTCTTGTGGCCCGAGAGTTTTGGGGCGGCATCGCAGACAACGACGCTGACCGAGCCAAGAGTCTGCAGTGCCTGCTGCTGGATGGCCGGATCAGTCAGGTCGCCCTCTATAGTTTCGATACCGCCAAGGGCTGCAATCGGGTTTAAGTCAATCCCAAGAACCCGTGCATTGGTAAGCGTGCGCAACACCTGAAGCCAGCTCCCTGGTGCAGCGCCCAGATCTATAATATTGTCGTCCCTGCGTATAATGGCAAATTTGTCCTGAATCTCGATAAGCTTAAAAGAAGCACGGGATCGGAACCCTTCATGTTTTGCCCGAAGATAAACCTTGTCCCGTGACCATTGCGAACCCATACAAAATCACCAGAAATCCTAAAAACAAACCCAAAACGCTATAATTAAAGTATGACGATATACTGTATAAGACAGTTGTTAAGGGGAAAGCGATGTTAAAAGCAACCATTGACGCAGAGATATTCCGGGAGGCCATTGAAGCGATCTCGGCACTCGTTCCCGAGTGCCGGCTGCATACGGCGGAAGACAGCATCTCCACCCGGGCAGTGGACACCGCCAATGTCGCCATGATCGCCTTTACGCTCAAAAAAGAAGCGTTTGATACCTTCAAGGCAACAAAAAGTGAGCTGGGGGTCGATATCTCCAAGATGAAGAATATTTTCAACATGGGTGGGAAAGGAGATCTCATCAGTCTTGAGCTTGCGGACAATGCCCAAAAAATGGCAGTCAGCGTCCACGGTTACCACTACTCAATCACCCTGTTGGACACGAACACGATCAGAAAAGACCCCAACTCCCCGACTATCAATCTCCCGGGAAAGATTGTGATCTCCGGTGAAGACCTCAACAACGCGATTAAGGCAGCTGCGGTAATCTCGGATAAGATTGCCATGGGCATCAACCCGAAGGACCAGACCTTTTACATGGTCGCCGAAGGCGATACCGATCATATCCAGCGCGAGTTCGGAAAAGACGAGCTTAAGTCGCTCACCCCGGTTGAGGCACGATCACTCTTTTCCCTTGACTATCTCCGGGACATGGGCAAGGTGATGTCACACGCCTCTGAAGTTGAGGTCTGCCTTGGCTTAGATCACCCGGTCCGGTTCTCCTTTGATATTGCCGGCGGCAACGGGCACGTAGAGTACCTGCTTGCGCCCCGCATTGAGGCTGAATGAATGGAGTTTGTGCCTTCCGGCAAGGAACTTTCCCATTTTCCGTTTTTAAAAAAAGCCCAGGATCCTATCCGATCCCGTTTCACCTCTCTTGGTACGCTTCTTGGCACTCCAAAAGGTGAGGCCTTAATCTCACAGGCAGTTACTCGTGTTCGGGAGGCGGTAAACCCAAAAAAAACCCGGTACCGGAAGTGGTCGGTTCCCCTGAAGACGAGATCGCCGCATATGCACTCGCGCGGATTATTGTCTCCTGCATCAACGATAAACAACTTATTGACCGGCTTACCCGTTACGAAGCCGAACGTGCCTATTATTTTCTTGTGAATGAAGAGGAGTGGAATAGCAGTTACGTGCAGGATGACGGAGAGTATTCAAGATTATGGAGGGCAATCGCGGATGAACTGGGCATCCGGATCGCGCAGGACCGGATGCCGGTTCCCGATTACGTGGAACTCATCGCCCCCCTGCACGATGACCGATACCGGTTGGTCAACCGGCGCGTGGAGAGGGGATTTGTTGCGATTAACAAGAACGAACGGTACGAACTCCTGAGGGAACGGATCCGTGTACTCCTGCGCCGTGAACTTCCCCACCGGGTGCCAAAAGATATCTGCGAGCAGCTTGCCCCGCGGGCAGCGGAGATTAAGAAGGTATACCAGGAACAGATGCTGCGGCAGTTCGGGAGGGTGGAGGAAAGTGCATTTCCTCCGTGTATGCAGGCGCTCATCACCGCGCTTGCGGCAGGAACCAACCTCACACACGCCGGCCGGTTCTCGCTGACTGCGTTTCTCCACAATATCGGAATGGATAAAACCGGGATTGCAGAACTCTATGCCCGATCCCCGGATTTCGACATCGAGAAAACCATGTACCAGGTCGAGCATATCACAGGGCGTGGAGGCACGGGGACTGAATACACGACGCCCGCGTGCGCCGCGATGCAGACGACCGGCCTCTGCGTCCACCGCGATACGCTCTGTGAGCGGATCAACCACCCGCTCAGTTACTATAAAGCAAAAAAATCCCGGATAACTAAAAAATTTGTTCCGGAGAATAAAAAACCCGAAACCTCAAAAGATACCGCACCTCCCTTAAAAGAGGAGACCCGGTGATTGTTATTTTTCAGGTTATTTTTTCATTGACCATGTACCCCGCTCCCGAGAGAAACAGGATAAAGACGAGGATGGCGATCAGGTAAGCCGGCCCGGCGCTGATCACCAGCGGGAGCACCGCGAGAAGTATGACCAGCACTATAAAACCTGTCACACCGATAAGAACGTCAAGCAGTCGTGCATCCATCCAGACCATCTTGGTGTTTATCGGTTAAATTTATATCCGTAAGGTTGAACCGATAGGGAGATGTCTCCTGCCGGTGCACCATTACCGTTGGACCGTTCCGCTGCGATCGCTTTGCTCAATCATTATGTCCACGATGCCGGGCTAAAAAGCACTGCCTTGCGACCAGCGCCGTGATGAGAGCGCTTGCCCTTGCCGCGCGCGTTGGGGAAGATGAAGTATTCAGGGAAGCAGCCAGCCTCCTGCACAACATCAATTTCGAACTTGCTCGCGGGGATATGCAGCTGCATGGTGCGAAAGGAGCGGAGATCCTCATGGAGCAGGGTACCGATCCCGATCTGGCCTTTATTGTTTGGCGGTACAATCACCATCTCTCATTGGGAACTTACGAAAAACCGACTGGGATTGCGCTTCAGGCTGCAGACAGCGCATCCGGCCTTATGATCGTGCGCGCGCTCGTTAAAGGTGGCAGATATTCTGGTGTGACCGGAACGACACTAACAAAAAAGGCAAAAGAAAAATTATTTGCTGCCGGATGTGACCGGGGCCGTATCGCGCTTATTGCACCGAATCCTGACACTACCGGAGTTCTATGCCGTTTGCACATAGTGGCCTGATGGGAATACGCGAAGAGATCGGACTTATCTTATTGTCCGGAAACAGGCAAGAGAATAAGAGCCACCCGGATCAAAAGAGGCGCAGGTAATATGATTAGTCCGGAGCAGCAGAGAAACGATGTATTTATCCAACTGTCGCGTGCCGTGTTCCTCCTTACGGAATCGATGGATGCACGACTGGTTGCCGGCACCGGTACGAACATAAGCTATGCCATCAGAGGCGCCCGTGACCGTTCGGGTGTTGCTGCTGTCACCGGGGGGCTGGTGGTGCAGGACAATACTGTGAAGGCAGCTGGTGTGTGTGGGTTTGGCACCGATGAGCAGATCGCAAAAATCCTTCTTACTGCCATGAAATTCGACCCGGAGATACGTTGTGTGGCAACGATCCGTTATACAGATGCGGTCCGCCGCATTCTTGAGGATATGTTCCTTGAATGCCGCACTGTTGACCGCCGTGGACAACCCCCCGGCGTCAGCACGATGGACTGGGGGGTGGCCTCCTGTTGCAGGGAGGGCGTACCGGAAGCAATCGTGGATCCGGGCACCTCAAAAAATAATTCGGTTGTCTACCTGTTTGGTGAAAAACCTGCTGATGTAGCGGGGAATATTATTATGTTGTCGAACCGCATTATACATATAGAACTTTGAGGAATATTTCATGGGAATAAAGCCATCGTATATCAAAACCATCGGCACCGCACTTCTTTCCACACAGAAAGAGAATTTTTCAAACAATTTTGATGCGAACAAGCAGCAGCTCGGGGCATCCGCATCAATTGACAGCAAGCGCGTCAGGAACCGGGTTGCAGGTTATATAACAAGAAAAATTAATACAAAAAGACACCCATAACTCTCGTTATGTTCGAAGGTGTCCTTCCCGCAATCATTACCCCTTTTAAACGTAATTCCGCGATGGACCTTGATATACAGGGTCTTGAACGAAACATCGAGTTTCTCCTGGCCTGTGGTATCCACGGGATCGTACCTTGTGGCTCGACCGGCGAGTCTGCGACGCTCACGTTCGCGGAGCACGAAAAGGTCGTCAATGTCACTATAGATACGGTCAACGGCAAGGTGCCCGTGCTCGCAGGTACGGGTTCTAATAATACAGCGGAAGCAGTTATCCTTACGAAGGCGGCAAAGGACACCGGGGCGGATGGTGTGCTCGTTATCAGCCCGTATTACAACAAGCCAAATCGTGCGGGACTCATCAAGCATTACACAAAACTTGCGGATCTCGATATCCCGGTGGTTATCTACAACGTGCCCGGCCGAACGGGCCAGAACCTCGAACCCGACCTGATTGCCGAGTTGGCACAGCACCCCAGTATTGTCGGAATCAAAGAGGCCAGTGGCAACATCGGTCAGGTCTCGCGGATCATCGAAATGACGAAAGATGAGGATTTCGCCGTGATCTCTGGAGACGATAACCTGACCCTCCCCATCATGGCACTCGGTGGCACGGGAGTGATTTCGGTCGCTGCAAACGTTGATCCAAAGCGCATGGTTGCCTTGTGTGAGGCGGCCGCAAAAGGCGACTGGAAAAAAGCCCTCGCTCTGCACTATGCCCTCTCGCCGCTCTTCCGTTCAATGTTCATCGATACCAATCCTATCCCGGTCAAAAAAGCCGTGGAACTCGTGGGTATGGCAGGTGGCCCGGTCCGGCTGCCGCTTGACAATCTCGATGAGAAAAAGACGGCCGAACTCAAAAAAATACTTGCTGCCATCCCGGTCCCAAAAAAACCTGCGGGTACTGGCACAGGTGGAACAAGGAAAAAACCAGCGGTAAAGAAAAGCCGGCGGTGAGCAGATCATGATCAAAATTGTGGTCTGCGGTGCCTCCGGTCGTATGGGCCAGACCATCGGGAGAATGGTCAAAGAATCAGCCGATCTTGAACTTGTCGGCGGGATCGACCTTCATCCGGGCACCTTTTTCGGAGCTGATATTGTTGCGGCACAGGATATCGACAAGCTCCTTAAAAGCAAAAAACCCGATGTGCTGATCGATTTTACCATTGCACATGCTGCTGTCGAAAATGTGAAGATAGCGGCAAAAAACCACGTGGCGCTCATTGTGGGAACGACCGGATTTACCCCGGAGCAGCGTGAAGTGATGGCTGCGGCTGTTGAGGGCCACGTTCCTGCCGTAATTTCAAGCAATTTCTCAGTCGGGGTCAATATCTTCTGGCAACTTGTAAGGGAAGCAGGGAAACTTCTCGGGGATTACGATATCGAAGTGATCGAGGCGCACCACCGGAACAAGAAAGATGCCCCGAGCGGGACCGCAAAGACAATCCTGCAGATTCTCGATGATGAGGCAGGCTCGCGCAGGAAACTCTATGGCCGCGAAGGCATGATGGAACGGGGCAACGAAATCGGCGTCCATGTGATCCGTGGAGGGGACATTGTAGGGGATCACATGGTGATGTTCTCGAAAAACTTCGAGACGATTGAACTCTCCCACCGGGCATACGACCGTTCGGTATTTGCAAGCGGTGCTCTGCGGGCGGCCCGCTGGGTTGCCGGTAAAAAGCCGGGCATCTACGGTATGAACGATGTCCTTGGCCTGCAAAAAAAATAACCCGGACCATCCACGGTCGCCTGTGCAAATCGAAACCTATTTTTTGTCTTTGACCGCATTATTACGATGGAGTGAACTATTTGGTAGCAGTTGTTGATACCACAAAATGTACCGGTTGCGAAACCTGCGTGAATGAATGCCCGGCGTCTGCAATATCCATGGAAAATGAGAAGGCCAAGGTTGACAAAGACATGTGCGTGGACTGCCAGACCTGCGTGGATGCCTGCCCTTCTGAAGCGATCCATATGGAATAAATTTTTTCTTACAGTTCTCCTTTTTTAATCCCTGCCCGGGCATTCAGATGCACAAAAAATGCTGGCTTTCAGTCAAGTTATTACGTGCTTTAACAAATGAACCCGGAGCAGCCGAAAAAACATCCCCAAACTCCAATGCACCGCAGTGTAAACTTTAAAAAACAATGTTTTTATTATCACAGGTGAAATGGGATTTTACAACCCGCCATCATCTCAAACGGGAAAACACAATTAACCTACAGGACCTGTTACCTATGATCAATGTTGGAGTGCTCGGAGCTACGGGCGCGGTTGGTCAGCGATTTGTCGATCTTCTGGCGGATCATCCCTGGTTCAATCTGACAACACTCGCGGCCTCGGAACGCAGTGCGGGAAAGCAGTACGGAAAAGTGGTAAACTGGCGCCTTGAAACGCAGTTTCCAGAAAAGATCGCGAAACTTAAGGTTACAACTATCACTCCTTCCGCGATGAAGGACGTGGATCTGGTCTTCTCCGCGCTACCTGCTGAAATTGCATCGGATATCGAGAATACTTTTGCCGATGCGGGTATCGCGGTCTGCAGCAACGCGAGTTCGCACCGGATGGAACCGACCATCCCCCTCGTGGTACCTGAAGTCAACCCTGAACATTTGGGATTGATCGATGTCCAGCGGGACGCAGGCAGGGACGGGTTTATCGTGACCAACCCGAACTGTTCCACGATCATGCTTGTCACGGCCCTTGCCCCCTTACGGAAATTCAAATTCACCGATATCCGGGTCGCAACGATGCAGGCCATATCGGGAGCCGGTTTTGCAGGCGTGGCGGCAATGTCCATCTACGACAACGTTATCCCTTACATCGGAAATGAAGAGGAGAAGATGGAGACCGAGACCCTCAAGATCATGGGAACGCTCAAAGGGAAGAAAGTGGCAAATGCACCGTTCCGCGTGAGCGCAAGCTGCCACCGGGTACCGGTTATTGACGGGCACACTATGGCGGTCTGGGTGGATATCAAAGAACCGGTTGAAAAGGTAAAAAAGGCCTATGCCGATTACAAACCGCCGATCAAGGGCCTGCCGACACAGCCGGTGGAATCCGTCCATCTGTTTTCGGAAAATGATCGCCCCCAACCCCGTCTCGACCGGATGCGGGGCCATGGCATGACCGTCTCAGTCGGCCGGTTGCGCGAAGGCCTCCGTTTTGTAGCCATGGGGCATAATACGATCCGCGGTGCAGCGGGAGCAAGCGTGCTGAATGCAGAACTGATTGCAAAGAAGAAGTACCTGTGATCTCTATGGAAAACACCATGCAACCGATGAAGGAAAACACCGTGTTTGTGGGAAACAAACCGGTGATGAATTATGTGCTTGCAGTTGTGACGCAATTCAACAACGGAGCAGGGGAGGTCGCGATCAAGGCTCGTGGCAAGGCAATCTCACGGGCGGTTGATACGGCGGAGATTGCCTTAAACCGGTTCCTGGAAGGCGTAACAAAAAAGGGTATTGTCACTTCGACCGAAGTCATCGATACTGATACCGGCAAGACCAATGTCTCGAGCATCGAGATCATCCTTGCAGCAAAAAAATAGTTTTTTGGACCTGAATGGCAGTACTGAATGCGTGATCTTCACGCTCCACCGGCGTAACGCAGGTTGGTTCAATAACCGTAAACCATTTAACTGGTGTCTTCAAACAGATAATGTTATGAATGCACGTGCTGCCGCATGTATCAGTCTCTTCCTGATCGTGCTCTGTGTAGCACCGGCGGCAGCGGCCAATGATGAACGGTATGGCTATATCACCCTTGAGTCCGTGCAGATCCAGCTGCATAACGACACAGCGATTATCGATATGCATTATTCCGTCGATGAAGGGACGAGATTTATCTTCTTTTTGCTGGGGAAACAGGATCTTAAAAACAAACTTATAACGATCCTCAATTATGACGATGCCCAGATGCAATTTGTCAATCTTTCAGATGCCGAATTCGAGATAGATCAGGTGGCATACTCGGTACGGGAACGGTGTATACTGGTTCCCGACACATCAGTTCAACGTCGTTATCCCGAAACTGACTGTGGTATCCCCGCAGGTCGTACGGAATTTTACCAATACAAACCTGTTCCCTGGCGGTATAGGGTATTTTGAGACATTTGCATCCAATCAAACACCGGATCAGGGTACGCCATCACCGGCCATTTCTTAAACTGCCCGTTTCTGGCTCCAGCGATCCCTCTCCGGAATGTCAGGATGTGGAATATGTTAATAAATGAAATAATTGACGTTTTTTTCAGCTGTTAGGCCTGTTTTAATGGGATTCATGGGAAATAACTATCTTACGGCGGAACCTTATCTGGAGGTAAACGGACAACCCGGTACGGTTCTTACAGGCATTATGCAAAACCTGAGAGTTTCTTTAAGAAACCCTCTGTCCCGTATTCTTTCCTGTCTGCACTTTAGTCCCCCTTTAAAAGATGTAGCCGATGAGTGGGGGATAGTGCGTTTGAGGATCAGATGGTTTCTATGATGGCTTCTTTCTGCTCTTCGGCAAGTCGTTTCGCAAGAACATACTGCACGATGACACCGATGATTGCACAGGTAAGCCCGAAGAGTGTCGAGTACATAATATACGCCCCGGCAGCCGCAGGTCCTATGGGAAAGCCCGACACGCTGCTGACTGCGAGGATATATGCGCTGGCTCCATACAGGATGAGTCCGATTGCCGTCACAAAGAACGGGAAAACGATTACTTTTACCAGATTCTCCCGCTCGTTGATGTATACATCTATGATTACTCCAAGCGATGTGACCAAACCAGCGACGATAAGCCACATGATCGCCCCATAAATGAAACTCATGACGTACAGGAGGACACCCAAGACTGTTGTCGGCTGCATAATAATTCAGGACCGTAAAAAAACCGATGGTAAATCCTATGACAACAAGCACGATGGTAGTCGAGTACGTAACAAAGGAAAATTTGCCACGTGACATAGACGCCCGGAGTGCATTGATAATTCCGTGAATGAATTCATCCAGGCCAAATCCCTTGTACAGGAGGTACATCCCGATCACACCGATTACGATAATGGTTGCTGTTCCCGGGTACCCAGGATGAATGCGCTCGCGTATAACAGCATGGCAAGGCCTAGGGGTACAAAAACAACTCTCGAAACTTTGGGATCATCGAGAAGTTTTTTTAAGATATAATATGTTCCCTCCAGATTGGGCATCTGGCTGACAATCACACGGCGGATACTCGCGACTGGGATCCGGGACTGGATGATCGGTATAACATACTCATCTTCTGCGCCATCAGAGACAAGGATGCAGTTTGTCGGTTTTGTGTCCTTTATCACATCATCAAGGGTTGCTGCGATCTTACGATCTCCTTCAATCATGTGCAGATGGTTACCGGCAATTACTGCGACGACGGCTTCTTCGCCTTTAGCAATCAGTTCGTCGTATATTTTTACCGCAGAAAAGATCGCATTGACATCGGAGTCTTCCGGGTCGGCAAGGGCAAGGCCGTCTGCAGCTTTCAGGCATTCCTCTCTTCCGATAACCGGGCTTTCGATCTTTGCCTTCCAGCCGATATCATCGTCTCGATCAACACTCAAAACAAGTGTCCGGCCTTCTGTCATTGGTATATTAAAATCACCCTAAATCTATTAAATTATTACCTACGGTAAAAAAAGAATTAACGGGGTGGGGATCAGATGAGTTTTGATCGCTGGAGCAGGAGAATATCGTCAGTCGTCAGTTTTTCCCCGGCCCGGAAGTTTTTGAACAGGTGCTCGGCTTCCTGGCGGACTGCTTTTTGCTCTTTTGTTACTTTGACCTTCTTTGTTTTCTTGCGCAGGCCTGATATGACCTTGTCATAATCACGCAGTTCTTTCTGGCATGCGATAAAGAATTTATGCTCGGCGTCGGCTGATTCCTGTGCCTCGACAAAACTCTTATGGGATGCATCGGCCGCCTCGCGTGACTTATCTGCTTTCCGGTAGGATTCGACCATCAGATCGTGATGCTTCTGGGCAAGTTCAGCGAGTTCTGTCACCTTTGCATGAAGATCAGATGCCAGCTTGCGGAAGTCCCGCGCAGAGGAGATCTTTGTCCGCATTTCCTTGTTCTGCTCGAGTTCGGCCTCCTGCTCCTTGACCTGGCCTTTCATCTGCTTGATCTTTTCGATGAGCTCGCGCTCTTTGTCAGTGGTAAAGACCTCGGTCTGCTGCCGGTATCCATGTACTCGATCTGCTTCTGCAGTTCCTTGATACCCCGGTTCTTGAGCGACCCGTGTTCTTTTTTAAAAGCTTCGATATCTTCGAACAGCACATTTGCCTTATCGTTTAATTCGTTTCGCTGCACTTTCAGGTCAAGGACTTCCTGGTTATACTTGTCCCGGAGATCCTTGTTCTTCTGAGCCTCTTCCACAAACTCCCGAGTCTGGTTGTTGAGCGTGTTTCTCTCCCGCGCGGATTTACTGGCGGTGGCATTGAGCTCGTTTCTACGGTTCTTGTGCTGTTCAGACTCGGCGAGGATCTTCTTTCGCTTTTCCATTAAGTCATTCAACATGCGGTACCACTCCTCATCCTATCTCCTGTAAGGGATGTGCAGGCACAATGTCAGAGGCATTAATCAACAAGAGTACGCGCGATACATGCGCATATATCTTGTAACCGCTCTGCATGCAGGATGCAGGGCGAAAAACATCAGAAAAAGATCGTTGCGTAGAATGTTTGCAAGACTTCCAAGAGAAGTCTTTGTTCGACACACGGTTCATGATGTTCAACTCCCGATACACGGATGACACCCACACGATGGGTGTCGCCCACCATTCTCCCTTCAGATGATCTGGTCGAATGTACTATATTTTAAAGGCGGGGACTCCTATTAAGCATTTCGCCGGATTTTCTGGCGAGAATACAGATAACGCAGCGCAAAAAGGATTTATTAATTAGTTCATCGAAAAATGCCGGGGGTAGTGACATGCTGCCAAGGCCCCCGAAATATGGGTGGATGATTTTTTATTTTTGTTGTTTGTGAATTTCAGCCGACCCATTCGAGGACGCCGCCGCCACTCGTCTGGTCCTTCGGTGCTGCCCGTCGGCTCTGGGGCATCTCAACCTGTTTTGGGTTGGAACGCTTGGCATCGATCTCCTGGACCATGGTCTTATAGGACTGGCGTGTCCCAAGGATCTGGGCGCTCTTGACACCGGTCATAATAGCGAGAACACGGATCTTGCCTTCCATGTCGGGCCTGACACGGGCACCCCAGATGACATCCGCGTGCGGATCTAGTTCGGTACGTGAGCGAGGTTGCCACTTCTTCCGCATCCTGAAGGGTAAGGTCGGTACCGCCAGTGATATGGATCAGACTACCGGTAGCGCCGCGGTAATCGATATCGAGCATCGGGTTGCTCAGGCACTCCCGGACAACGCTCTCGGCTTTGTTCTGTTGCTTGCTCTCGCCGACAAGCATGGAAGCGACGCCACCCTTGGACATGATCGCCCGGACATCCGCGTAATCGATATTGATGAGCGAGGGTTCCGTAATGGTCTCGGAAATGCCCTTGACCGTTTCGCCGATCAGCTGGTCCATAACGGAGAATGCCTGGCCAAGCGGCAGGTTGGGGACAAAGTTTTTCAGTCGGTTGTTATCAAGGACAATGACCGAGTCCGCTGATGCTGCAAGTGCTTCAAGTCCTTCCTCTGCACGGATCAACCGGGCCTTCTCGACCTGGAACGGGTAGCTGACCATCCCGACCACGATTGCGCCCTGCTCTTTTGCAACCTGTGCAACGACCGGGGCGGAACCGGTACCGGTACCTCCACCCATTCCTGCTGTGATGAACACAAGATCTGCTGATTCGAGCAGCGCCTCAAGGGTCGGGCGGGCCATTTCGGCCGCACGCTTACCGACATCGGGGTAACCGCCGGCACCGAGACCACGGGTCAGGGATTTCCCGATGAGGACACGTTTGTCAGCCTGAATCATGTCCAGGTGCTGCTTGTCTGTGTTGATCGCAATCGTTTCTGCGCCGGAAACACCCATGTGGTGGATGCGGTTTACCGTGTTGTTCCCACCACCACCGCAGCCAATGATCACAATTCTTGGCTGCCCGAGGAAGTCATCATCCGGTGCATTCGATCCGGACTTGTTTACCTCTTTTTCAAGTTCGGAATTTTTTAACGCATCGTTAATTATGCTCTGCATTTCTACCCTCTCATACCTTGAATGAAACCTGGTCATTATCCTTTAAGACACGGCCCGCTCGTTTCTCAACGAGCTCACGGACAGCGGCCCGGACTGCTTCTGAAACATTGGGATACTCGCCTGCATCCACCATCTGCTGGAGAAGGCCGATCTGTTGTTCGGGTAACCGGAGCGTGATTCGTTGCATCATTGTATCTCCATTTCCGACATATGTCTGTCATTTGTCATTCATATGTCTGACAAGGGGAACTCTTGTGTCTGACTTAACCAGATAAACCAAAGTGAAACACTATGGTATAAATACCTTCTCATTTGATTTTAACCCGTTCTCCAAACGCATTTATGACTTCCCGGCAAAGTATTTTTGAAAAAAGAAGGGCGATTTGATGGCTGTTGATTTTCCAAAACCAGTAATTCATGGAGGAACCGGAAAACGACAGCGGGAAAACACGGGAAAAAACCTGCTGGATTTCAGCGCGAGCCTCAATCCCCTCCCCCCCGGTTCGCGTGGACCTGCGATCCCGGCTGCCTTTCATCATACCCTGATAACGGATACTCCCGTCTCAAAGAGCGTATCGCACAGGTGTTCCACCGTGATACGGAAGAGATCTGTGTGGGGAACGGCTCCATTGAGCTGATCCGCGTCTTCTGCTCGGTCGTGCTCTCCGGCAAAAAGACTTACCATACCACGTCGCCTACGTTCGGGGAATACGAGCTCTCCGCCCGGCTCACCGGTGCCGTTGCAACAGGCAGCCCGGAGACCGCGACCGTTTCCTTTGCCTGCAATCCCAACAATCCGACAGGAGAGCTGTACACCCGCGCCGAAATGCTCGCCCGCTTCAGGGTGGCATCATCTCACGGTGGAATCCTCTTTGCCGATGAGGCATTCATCGAGCTTGCGGATCCGTCCTGTTCTCTGGTGAACGAGACTCATGAATCCCTTTTTGTCCTGCGGTCGCTCACCAAAAGTTTTGCCGTTCCCGGGATCCGGTTCGGTTACGGGTTTGGCGATCCGGAGCTGGTGGCAAAGATCGAGACAGCCCGGCCTCCATGGAGCGTGAATGCGTACGCGGAGGCATTTGCCCTTGAGGCATTCTCCCACTTGGATGAGCTGGAATTATCCCGCGCATATATCGTCAAAGAGCGGGAGGATCTCAGGAAAAAAATCCATGAGATAGGCTTGCAGTGCCACCCGTCTTCTGTCAATTACCTGCTGGTGGACTGTGGCCGGGATGCCGGCCTGCTGTGTACGCAGACTTGAGGCACACGATATCCTCGTTCGCGACTGTACGTCATTTGGTCTTCCCATCTGTATCCGCGTGGCCGTGAGGACCCATGAAGAGAACACCCTGCTCGTGGAGGCTCTGGCTGCATGCGTGCGCTGATCATGGCAGGGGGGGCCGGGAGCCGCCTCAATCTCGGGGAAAAACCACTTATCCTCATCAATAACCAGCCGATGATCAGGTATATCATCGATGCCTTTGGCAGTGCAGGGTGCAAAGTTGTGGTAGCAACATCGCCCAAAACGCCCATGACCCGGAACTGGTGCAGGGCGAACGGTCTCGATGTGTACAATGCCGGGGGTGCAGATTATATCCCGGACATGGTTGAAACGGTCCGGGCACTTGAAGAGAAACACCCTTTGTTTGTGAGCGTTTCGGACATTCCCTGTATCGACGCTGATATCATTTCCACAATCTATAATGCCTACCGCGAATCGGGAAAGGATGCCTGTTCCACGTGGATTCCCTCAAAAACCGTCACCTCCTGCCGGGGAGGCATGACGTACCGCACAAAAATCCGGGACATCGAAGCCTGCCCGACCGGCCTCAATATCCTGAGAGGGGACCGGATCGCAGAAATTCAGGACGAGCTCCAGCTGGTGCTCGATGATCCAAGGCTCGCCATCAACGTCAATACCCGGGCCGACTTTTCGGCCGCAGGGGAATTTCTTTTAAAACAGCGAAGATCCCGGTAACCTCCCCCATGCAGGGACAAGACACCGGAGCCGTGATTAACTGGCCCCAATCCGTGTCTTTCCACCCAAAAAACGGCAGATGCTGCCGTATTTAATACGAATAAATATTAAGGTGCGGGGTTAAATATACCTGTATTATGGTGGAGTCGCAGGAGATCGAGCTGCAGGGTCATATCATCGATTCGGGCATCATGACCCAGCTCTTCGACCGGGTCATGGACATGGGGGGGAATTTCGAGATCCTCACGTTTGATGTGGGCAAGAAAAAAACCGATCCCAGCTACGCCCGTCTGAAAATTATCGCCCAGGATAAGGAAAAACTGCGCTCCATCCTCTCGGAACTCCACCGGCTCGGCGCACGTCTTCCCCCGGTGCAGTCGGTCCATTACGTCCCTGCGGCCGGTGACCGGAACGCCCCCCGGGGGTTCTACACGACCACCAACCATCCCACCCAGGTCAGGCTTGCGGACGAATGGGTCCCGGTCGAAGAAATCGAGATGGACTTCCTGATCGTGGTCGACCCGGCACAGAAGAAGGCCCGGTGTACTCCCCTTGGGAAGATTAAAAAGGGCGACCTTGTTGTTGTCGGGGAAGAAGGCGTACTCGTGAGTTATCCCGACCGCCCCCGGACGAGCAGCACGTTTGAGTTCATGCATGGCACTGTCTCATCGGAGCGGCCAAGCGAGACCCTGATTGCACAGATTGCAAAAGAGATCCTTGAGGTCCACCGAAACGGGGGAAAGATCATCCTTGTGGGAGGGCCTGCGATCATCCACACCGGGGCAGACAAGGCCGTAGCGGAGATGATCCGGAAAGGGTACATCAATGTCCTTTTTGCCGGCAACGCTCTTGCGACGCATGATGTCGAGTACAACCTCTTTGGCACGTCACTGGGGATGGACATAAAAACCGGAAGACCGGTCATGGGCGGGCACCGGCACCATATCTACGCGATTAGCGAGATCATGCGGGCCGGCTCCCTGAAAAACGCGGTGGAGCAGGGTGTCCTCACCGGCGGCATTATGTACGAGTGCGTGAAGCACGACTTACCCTTCGTGCTTGCCGGCTCTATCCGGGACGACGGTCCCCTGCCCGATGTAATCCAGGATACGATGGTGGCGCAGGATGAGATGCGCAAACATATCCCCGGGTGCAAGATGGTCCTGATGGTCGCGACCCTCCTCCACTCAATAGCGGTGGGCAACTGCCTGCCCTCCGGTGTGAAAACCGTGTGCGTGGACATCAACCCCGCATCCGTGACAAAACTGATGGACCGGGGCACGACCCAGGCCATCGGTATCGTCTCCGATGCAGGGACCTTCTTCCCGCTCCTTGCCGAGCAGGTGGAGAAGCAGAGCAGGGGAAAAAAGTAACAGAACCCGTGTGACCGGGACTCACCACCCTCCTCTTTTTTACCGGACACTTTTTCAGCTGCCACCTCATTGAATCAGGGCAGGAGAAATGCCGGCAGGAGAGAAGATCCTTACCGGGTGAGCGGCATGCAGTACCGGCTGCTCCTGGGCAAGCACGTATTCCCATTCGGTCTTGCAGGCGCACTCTGTCTCCAGGAGCGCCCCGATGAGGTCGCGATCCCCGGTAAGTGAATAATCGCGGATGCCACGAACCAGTTCGTAGTCGCACGTCCCGCAGTTGTGCGGCCCCCGTTTCTGCCCGCCGCCCAGAGGATCGCAGGTCACCTCCACCGGTGCATCTTTTAACAGGGACAGGACACTCCAGAGGTACGGGGGGCGGTATGCACCCTGCTTCCAGTATGTCTCAAGTTCGGTCCTTTTCTGGACCGTGCAGGGGTTCATGGAGACCATCTCTACGCGCCCTGTAAGGTCGGAAAGCGATAATTTCATATCGGCCACAGCCTCGGCCTCGGTCAGGAACAGCGGTTTGAAGAGGAGATACGCTTTCACTCCTGCGCCAGCGGCATGGGCGGTCGCCAGAGCCCTCGTGAAAGCCGCGTAGGAAAAACCCTTGTTAATACATTTCTCCCGGATCGGGTCGCTTGTTGTTTCAAGGCCGATTGCGCAGTAGAGCGGCATCGCATGGGTGCCGTCATCGAGGGCTGTGACAAACTGCTCAATGGTCTCGCGAGTGATATATTCGGGCCTGCTCTCCGCGATCACGATCTTCCCCCTGAATGCCCCTGCAACCTCAGGTAAAAAGGAAGGCGGGACCTCAGCGGGATCAAAAAAACTTCCCGAGGTAAAGATCTTGATCATCGCAAACTCGTCAAGGGAAAACTGTGAACGCACCCAGGCAAGCTGGGCGTGCAGGTGACCAGAGAGTTCGTCGCAGGACCGGGCCTTATACTTCTCGAACCGGTAGCTGCACATCCGACACCGGGACCACGAACAGCCGCCGGATTCAAAGATAACGGTCAGGCATTCAACAATCTCACCGTTATAACGCTCTTTGCCACGCCAGCACGCAAGCGGTTTTTTTGGATTTTCAGAAATCATTGACAGCCACATAGTTTATCGTGTACATAGATGAAGAAGATCGTCCTGCTGGCACAGGGATTATCTCTTGGTTCCCGGCGTGCCGGCATACCCAATATCCATTTATGCACCGGCCAGCCTGACCGTGGACCTGCCCCGTATCGTTAACAGCACAACAACCTTTGGCATCGGGTTCGCCTATAATGTGTACTGTTCCAGGCGGTGACGACACGGGCACCGCCTCGGGGCAGGGTCTGCGTGTCTGCCCTCGGGATGGCGGTGCCCTGCATTGACTTGCGAAGGAAATGAGGGCACAGAAAAACCGGTGACAGGAATTCCCTCTTTTTCTTCCGGTCCATCCGGGCAGGGTGGCAGAATCGTACATGCAAAGAAGCCTTTTTTATATTGCACGGCCAAAAGAGTAAAAACACATGCCGGGGTAGTCTAGTCCGGTAAGGCGGTGGCCTTGAAAGCCACTGGTGCCCTGCACCTCAAGAGTTCAAATCTCTTCCCCGGCGTTTTACCGGGAGATCTTTTTTCGGACCGTTCATGGGTGGGGCCCCCTTTTTGGGGTTTTTACTCTGCCGGTACTGCACAGGACCTGTACAACGGCCTTTCCTGAGAATCCAATGGATCATCATCACTGTTTTTATGAGCATGAAAAATCCATAGTACATAACCTGATACAGGTGTGTGCCATCGATGTGCGTTGCAGTTCCTGCTGAAGTGCTGGAGATCAAGGACGGGAATGTGGGGGTCGTGGACTACGGCGACCTCAAACAGGAAGTCCGGCTTGATCTCGTGGATGTCAAGGTCGGGGAGTTCGTGCTTGTGCACGTCGGGTTTGCAATCCAGCGCCTCTCCCGCGAGGACGGGCTGGAAACCCGGGAGATCTTCAAGCAGGTCTACGCCGCGCTGGAGGAGTGATGCACGAATACAGCATCGCTTACGACCTGTACGCAACCGCAAAGAAAGCAGCGCTTGATCACCGTGCAACGCAGGTAAAAAAGATCCGGGTCGACGTGGGTAAGATGGCCATGGTGAACCCCGAACAGGTGATCTTTTTGTTTGATACCATAAAAGAGGATGACCCGCTCTTTGCCGCAACAGTTCTTGACTGTACCGAGGTGGAACCGGCAACGAAGTGTCCCTGCGGGTACGAGGGAAACGAGATCTATATCTGTCCCCGCTGCGGGGCACTACCGGAAGTGGTCCGGGGCCGTGAGATTGTCGTGACCAATGTCGAGATCGAGGTGGCAGACTAAATATGAAAGTAAACATGATGCATGGCGCCGGGGGCGAAGTGATGGGCGAACTGCTCCAGACGCTCACAAAATTTACCCACAACAATGCCGGCGGGATCGGCCTTGAATCTCTCGATGACGGGGCAGTAATCCCTATCAATGGCACCAATATTGTTTTTACCACGGATTCCCATGTGGTGCGCCCGATCTTTTTCCCGGGGGGGGATATCGGCCGGATCGCGGTGAGTGGAACGGTCAACGACCTTGCGATGATGGGCGGACGCCCTGTCGCGCTCTCGTGCGGGATGATCCTTGAAGAGGGCTTCGATGTCGCGGATCTCGAAAAGATAGTCTGTTCGATGGATGAGGCTCTCGGGGAGGCCGGGGCGTGCCTTGTCACGGGAGACACAAAGGTAGTCGAGAAAGGGGCGCTTGACGGGATCGCGATCAATACAGCCGGGATCGGCGTTGCAAAGACCATCGTGCGGGACAACGGCCTTGTTCCTGGCGACGTGATCATCGTTTCGGGAACTCTTGGTGATCATGGCATTGCGATCATGGCCCACCGCGAGGGCTTCGATCTCGGCGAGCAAATCCTGTCCGATGTCGCTCCTCTCTGGGGAATGATGGAGCCGGTCCTTGACGCGGGTACCATCCATGCTATGAAAGATCCGACCCGGGGCGGGTTTGCGAGCGCCATCAACGAGATGGCAAAAAAGAGCCATGTTCAGGTCAGGATCAAGGAAGGACATATACCGATTCGCAGGAATGTAAAAAGCGCGGCCGGCATGCTCGGCATCGACCCGCTCGAAGTGGCAAACGAGGGCAAAGTGGTGATGGGTGTGCCGGCTGCCGATGCAGATGCGATCCTTGCGGCACTCCGCTCGCACAAGTACGGGAAGGAAGCCGCTGTTATCGGCAGGGTCGTCGCAGGTTCCCACGTGATCATGGAGACGGTGATCGGTGGCGAACGGTTCATTGAGCCACCCATGGGCGACCCGGTGCCCCGGGTGTGCTAAAACGTTTTTTGTGGGTATTGCAGGGCAAATCCCGGTATCCGGAAATTGTTCCTTTTTATTCCTGCGGGGTACCGCCCCCGGATCGCATGCCCTCTGCCCGTGTCGCATTTAATGGTAAAAAAAAGTTCCCCGGGTCCCGGGGTTCCTGATCTACTCACCCTGATATATACCCCATCAGCAGCTCAAGCGCTTCAAGTTCCTTCTTCCCACCGCACTTCCGCACGATGCCGGCATGATAATCGATCCATCCTTTCAGTACCGGGTCCCGGGTTGCCCGGTACCGGGTCGCGTGCACGGTCGCATCGATGATGCTGTTGAACCCCCGGTTCACCGGGTAAACTGCAACCTCTTCGATGATCTCTTTTTCCTGCGTCAGCCGGACCATCATCGCGTCATTTGTCTTGCGTTCTACCGTTGCGGTAAATGCAACCCAGGCCCCGGCACCAGAAAGCCGGTACATTGTCCGCCCTGCCACTGGTTCTTCCACAAACGCATCGCGGGGGAGATCCTCAAAGGCGGTCCGCACGTACAGCACAGGATCGTGGACGAGGTTTGCGACCACCCAGCCGTCCCGCTCGACATTTTTCGCGGTGTGGCTGCCGGAAAAGATTATCATGCTTGCCGTTTTGTCCCGGTAGTGGATGCCGATGGGTGCCGCGTTGAACGCGGTGGTGGCGATCACCTCGTTGATGCCACCCTTTATGAGTCCCATTCCCAACCCTCGCCAAGTGCGATAAAGATCGCTGCAATCGTGATGTCGGCAATCGAGCCCGGGTTGATGCCGACCTCAATGCACTCCGCATCGAAGGTTTCCAGCACGCGCCGGCCGTCCAGCACCTCCCGGGCCTTTATCATGGTCTCCTCCGCGACTGCCCGGCCGTGCTTCTTGATGATAAACGTGTCCGGTTCGGTTGCAAGCAGGGTAAGAAACATCTCCACGATTGCTTCCCGCCCCGGCCCAATCTGGTGCAGGATGTCGGCACCACGACGGGTCAGCATAAAACCGTTGATCCACTCGCGGGCGACCATATCGTTTGCAGCCGAGTGCTGCATCACGTCAAGCAGGGTCATGTTCCGTTCGCGGAGCTCGTCAAGTACCTTTGGATCGTTCACATCGAGTTCATCGTCTGCATTCATACGGACACTGGTAAGAGCAAACGCCTTGTAGAATGCAACCGCATCGGAGACATCGGTACGGGCGATTGCCTTTACGGCGCCTTCGATGCCGTTGCCGTACACAAGGGGAATAAGAAGGATGAATGCGCCAAAATGCGTGTTGCCCCCGCTGTGCACGTTCGTCTGCCGGACTGCATGCCCGATGATCTCGCCGATCCTTCCTTTGCCGGACGCAGCCTCTTCCAGTGCCGGCCGGGCAAAGATCGTGGAGGCAAGGAAATGTTCGAGTCTCGTGTCGGGATAATCGTGACACCGGTCCACGTTCCCGGGTTTCGGGAATGCCGTGACCTCAAGCGTCATCGCAAGCTGTGCCCGTTCAGCTGCACTCATCAGGTGGGACGTCATGGAACACACGGCTCATTAAGGTATCTGAGAGCTCGCGTTTCCGGCGCATATATTCTTTCTTTGGTATGCCGTCCTGTGCAAGCGTCATGTCCCTGAACATGCAGGGGGATGAGGTCTTGCAGCACCATGCAAGGCTGCCAAAGCAGGTGTGGGGGCCGCCTTCGAGCGGCGTGCCTTTCACGGAATCCAGTTTTAACCGGATATACTCTTCCTTTGAGAGCCCGATGCGCGAGAGTGCCGGGATGAGCGGGCAGTCCTTGACCGGCATGCAGCAGAACGTGAGCGCCCGGAGATCGCCGCCCCGGGCAGAGCTGCTTTGGGGAGTTGTACCAGCCCTCCTCATCCGCGTACCGGGTGATGGCCGCATCGAGTCCAGCAAGCGTACGCTCGTCGGACTGCCGTGCAAGCGAGACGAGATCGGCACCGTGGGAGAGCATGTCCCGCATTTTGTCGAAAGTCGTAATGGTGTTATTTGCAATGATAAGGAGCGGACAGCTGTTCCGGATCTGCCGGAGTTTTGGGATGCCGGCATCCATGAGGTCGATATGAAGGATATCGGCACCGGCCCCCCAGAGCGCCCGCACGAGCACACGGTCATCCGGGACGACACCAACGCGCATCTTCACCGAAACCGTGACCCCCTTTGCTTTGAGGGCTTTAACGACAGCGACAAGTGCCCCGGGATTTTTTAGATAATATTCCCCGGCGCCGGCAGTAACCATAGGCGCCTGCCGGCAGTGGGCGTCGATCTCGTAAACCACCTCGTCGCCGAACGCATCAGCAATGGAGGTAAAAGAGGCCAGGGAACTTCCCCGGAGGTTGATACCGGTGACTACATCGCTGGTCTTCAGTAAATCGATCTCTGCACGCAGCGCTTCAACCGGATTGTCATTCAGGAATTCTTTACGCTCCCCGCCCGCTGCTATCTCACGCGCTGCATCCATAGTGGGCGAATCTATCGCGTATCCCCCGATGAACGCAACCCCGGCATGCGCTTTCCGGTCAAGCACATACTTGGCATCGACAATACCGGCCATGGATGCAATGGCTACCGGAGTCCTGACCACGTGGTCGTTGATAATAATGCCGAAGCGTTCGAATGCATCCATCATAAGTTCATATCTTTTGCGGGTCGCACCAGAAATGTCTTTGGATCTGACATGGCGGGATCCTGATGGGATCCCCTTTTCTTTCCACGGGAACGACGGGTTTCATTCTTTTATTGCACGGGGGAAACATACCCACATAAAGATTGTTTGGTAATAATTTTTAACAATTACCGTAATACTATTTGTTATATGGTTACCAAGGGAATGTTACTTGTAGGTCACGGGAGCACGATGCCCTACAACAAGGAACTCATCGAAGCAACCGGAAAGATGATCGCCGCGCAGACCACCGAGTTTGTGGTCAAATGCAGTTTTATGAACATCAATAAACCCTCCATCAAGGATGCGCTTGCCGATTTCAGGAAAGAAAAAATCGATGTGCTCGTGGTCGTCCCGCTCTTTCTCGCCAAAGGCGTCCATATCGAAAAAGACATTCCCTCCGAGATCGGCCTTCCGGAAGGCACCAAGAAGGGTACGTTTGTGCTCAACGGAAAGACCATCCCGCTCGTGTACGCAGACCCCATCGGGATCGACCCGTTGCTTGCAGAGCTGATGGTAAAAAACGCAAACAGGGCACTCATGCTTATCTGATATTCATATGCGGATCCTGGTACTCGATACGATCCATGGCGGCTGCGAGATTGGCACAGCGTTTGCCCGGGCTGGCAGCACCGTCGACATGGTGGACGTGTACCGGGATACGACACCGGAAGCAGCTGAACGGGCAACATCATGTACGTACGATCTTGTTGTCGCACCGGTTCACCTGGACCCCGCTCACCCGTTACTTGCCGGACGCAGTGCGTCGGAACCGGTGATATCACATCATGAAGCGGTGCGGCAGCTGCTGCTTGGCCATGTGCCCCGGCCGATGATAGAGATCACCGGGGCACAGGGAAAGACCACCACGGCGTATGCTCTCGCGCACCTGCTGCCCGGCCCCGGGGTCCTGCACACGTCAACCGGGACATATACGATGCCCGGCCGGAGGCCGCTCTTTAAAAAAAGCATCACGCCGGCCTCGGTGCTTGCAGCCGCGGAAAAGGCAGAATCCCTCAATGGCTGGCTTATTGCTGAAGAGTCGCTCGGGGTGACCGGCGCCGGCGACCTTACCATCATCACCTCGCCATCTGATTACCGGTTTGCCGCTGGTAAGAAAAGTGCCCTTGCGGAAAAGATTGCCTCGGTACAAAAAAGCCGTCGTCTCCTCACAGCCCCCGGCATTCCGGCCATGGCGCATACGGATGCCGTGCGGCTTGACGACGTCGCAAGTGTCTCCGGCACGATCTGCACCATCGCACTTGACGGACGGGTCACAGTGTTTACGAGCCCCCTGCTTGCCATGCCGGGTACCACGTCCCGCTTGCCCTCGCCGGTACTGCCGCAATGATGCTCGGCCATGATCCAGCGCCGCTTTCCACCTTTCCCGGGGTGGCGGGGCGCATGTCGGTGAGAAAACACAAGAACATTCTTGTCATCGATAATGCAAACAGCGGGACAAATGCTGAAACAACCGTTGAAGCCGCCCGGTACGCCCGTGTCTGTGCCGGCTCCCCCGGGATAACGCTGGTGATCGGTACGGTAAAAGGTGACGGTGCCGTCTGCGAGGGATTCCCGCATGATCAGATCGTGGCGGCTGTACAAAAGATCCGGCCCCGCACGGTCATCTGGGTGGGCGACCCATTGGAGTCCTGTGGAAAACCCGGCTCGTCATCAGCTCCATTCACGATCGATGCAGTCTGCCCGACCCTTGACGAGGCCGAGCGCTGCGCCATCGACAGAACAAAGACCGGTGCCATTGTGCTTGCGGTCAAGACCTGGAGGTAAAAATTATGCCAGCAGCACGCTTCATGCATCCCCGCCCGAGTTCGATTGTGGCCGCCCTCTACACTGCACGTGACCTTGAGGTGGACGTCGCGATCCTGCACGGCCCGTCGGGCTGCTCGTTCAAGCATGCCCGGCTTCTCGAAGAGGACGGGATGAGGGTGCTTACGACAGCCCTTGCGGACAACGAGTTTATTTTTGGCGGCCAGAAGCCGCTTGAGGGGGTGCTGCAGTACGCGGAAGCGCATTTCTCTCCAAAGCGTATAGCCGTAATCGGAACCTGCGTTTCCATGATCATCGGGGAGGATCTTGCATCGGCTATCGAGAGCGCGGGGATCACTACACCGACGATTGCCGTAGACATCCACGCCGGCTTCTCCGAAAATATTGCCGGAGTGCTGGCAACCCTTGACGCGGCAATGGAGGCAGGCTGGATCACCGGTGACGAGCTCTCGCGCCAGCACCTGCTCATGGGGAAAGCAAACGAGGTCGAGAAAGCCCGGGGCGCGGCGTCGCAGGAATATATTGAACCCTCACGGGGAGACTTAAAGCATGTCGCTGCACAGCGCCTTATGGCATGCGCCAAGAGCGGTGCAAAAGGGGTCGCGATCCTGAACGCCAAAAAAGAGACAGCCTACATGTTCGCCGACGAACTGATCGCACTTCATGATGCCTGCCCGGACGCGGATATTATCTATATCGCAAACCTCGACAAACGGGGTCTGCCCAAGGTGAGAAGGGATGCGCAACGGATCCGGGACGAGATGACCAGACGCGGCGTGCCACTGGAAGTGATCGGGGCGCTGGACGAGTACGGGGCAAACGGCGACGCGCTCGGGGCCCGTCTCCGGGAGATTGCGCCGTCGTTTTCGCTCATTGTTGGAGTCCCGCATGCGATCCCACCGGAATACACGAATGGGATCGAATGTTTCTCGGTCACGAATGGACCCCGTCAGGTCGCGCCGCTCCACGCTATCGGGCACCAGCACGTGCTTGTCGAGATCGACCTCCACCCCAAAACGCTCGGAGTGCGGGAGATCGTGGAGAGCGAGTTTGGAGCGGTGATCCGGAGCCTCGCATGAGAGCGCTGCTTATCACCGGCGACCGGTCCGGGAGCGGAAAGACGAGCATCACGCTCGCACTTGCTGCCCTCCTGAAAAAACAGGGAATTGTCCAGACTTTCAAGGTCGGGATGGACTATATCGATCCGTCGTATCTTGCCGCAGTCTCGGGCCGTCCCTGCCGGAACCTCGATAATTTTGCACTTGGCGACGGTCAGATTCGCGAAATCTTCTCGTTCGGCTGCCGGGGCGCCGACATTGCGCTTGTTGAAGGGGTACGCGGGCTGTATGAGGGGGCCGAAGCACTGGACGATACCGGCAGCACGGCCGCCATTGCAAAGACGCTTAACCTGCCGGTCGTGCTTGTGGTCTCGGCGCAGAGCATCACCCGGAGCGCAGCCGCTATCG
This sequence comes from uncultured Methanoregulaceae archaeon, assembly GCA_963805035.1. Lineage (GTDB taxonomy): Archaea > Halobacteriota > Methanomicrobia > Methanomicrobiales > Methanospirillaceae > Methanoregula. Next base: position 131,243 of record CAWDSU010000014.1, read on the forward strand.
TAAAAGGATTCCAGGCATTCGACCCCGGGGTCAGGATCGCGGGCATAATCCTCAACCAGGTCAAGGGCGGCTCGCATAAGGAAAAGGCGACCCGGGCGATCGAGCATTACTGCGGCGTGCCGGTGATCGGTGCAATCCCCCGGATGGATGAGATGCAGCTGGCCATGCGCCATCTCGGCCTTGTCCCGTACCGCGAGGGCGCGGGCCGGGGGGATTTTGACAAACGGATACGGACAATCACCGATATTATCGGGAAATACGTGGATCTCGACCGGCTCCTCGCGCTTGCAGAGGAGATCCCGTCGTCCCGGAAAGACTCTCTGCTCGACCACGCGCCGGAACAGGATGTGTGCATCGGAGTCGCGTTTGATGAGGCGTTCAACTTCTACTATGCCGATCTCTTTGATGTCCTCCCCTCACTTGGGGCGAAGGCAGTGCAGTTCAGCCCCATCCATGACCGGCTGCCGGATGCTGACGGGTATATCATCGGCGGAGGATACCCGGAACTTTTTGTTCCGGAACTGGAGGCAAACGACCGTATGCGGGACGCGATCCGTGACATATCAAGGAACGGGGTGCCCATCTATGCGGAGTGCGGCGGGCTCATGTACCTTACCGACCGGATGGTGCTCAAAAAGGGCTGGCAGGGCCGGGAAACGGAGATCTCCGGCGCGATGTGCGGGGTGTTTCCGGGCGAGACCCGGATGCCGGCCCGGCGCGTGGTCAGCTACGTGGAGGGTGTCAGTAACGCCCGGTGCCCGATGGGTGCCGCCCGGTTCCGGGGCCACGAGTTCCATTACTCGGAAGTGGCGCTCGATCCGACAACAAAATTTGCCTACAAACTCTCGCGGGGTATCGGGATCAGGGATACGATGGACGGTGCGGTGATAAAGAATACGCTCGGGAGTTACACGCACCTGCACCCGGTGGCAAGCCGGGATATGTTCCGGAATTTTGTTGATAACTGCCGGGGCCGGAAGTGATAGTTTGTTCACCCGGGTGCGAACTGCATCCGCTTTTTTAGGTTCAGGATTTTATAAATGGGTGGCGTTCCGGATTTATTTCCTGTTCGCATCTTTACCGTGTGGGACCGGATGGGCTAATCAGAGAAAGCGGTGGAAAAAGACCGGGCATCAGCGGTCAGCAGAGACCCTGGTAAATAACAGGAGGGCTCCCCGCATCAGGGCCCCTCCGGGGCACGGCGGGGCAGGGAGTTTTTGTATTGATTTTTCTTCTTAATTTTAGTTGTTGATCCGCCGCAGGGGAGTCCCTTCGGGGGCGGCGGCACTCATCGTACATATGGGATAGTTGATGCTCTCCATATCATTTCAAATGTTTAATCCAACGATCCCCTTAGTATCCCCCGCACCGGATCAAAGAAAAAACTACAAGACAATTCACGCCACATAACAGTTTATGATCATTTACCTTGACGGGAAATACCTCCCGGAGGGCCTCGCAAAGGTCTCCGTGTTCGATCACGGCCTGTTATACGGTGATGGTGTTTTTGAAGGGATCCGCGCCTACAATGGCAGGATCTTCCGGTTAAAGGAGCATCTCGACCGGCTCTTTGACTCGGCAAAGACTATCGATATCAAGCCGCCGATCTCAAAGGAGGAGATGGCCGAGGCGATCTGCGAGACGATGCGCCGGAACAAACTCAAGGATGCCTACATCCGGCCGATCATCACCCGGGGTGTCGGCGATCTCGGGCTCGATCCGCTCAGGTGCAAGAAGGCGTCGGTTATTGTAATTGCCGTAACCTGGGGCGCGATGTACGGCGACCTGTACGAGAAGGGTCTCAAGGCGATTACGGTCTCGGTGCGGAGGAATGCCGCAGAGTCGCTGCCGCCCAATGTGAAAAGCCTCAACTATCTCAATAACATCCTCGCGAAGATCGAGGCGAACTACAAGGGAGGGGACGAGGCGATCTTCTTTGACACGAACGGTTACGTTGCGGAAGGATCGGGAGACAACCTGTACATCATCAAGAACGGTGAGATCCTCACCCCGCACACGCTCAACAACCTCCGGGGGATCACCCGGATGGTCGTCCTTGAGATCGCCGAATCGCTCGGGATCACCTTTAAGGAGCAGAACCTCGGGTACTTTGATCTCTACACCGCGGACGAACTGATCTGTACCGGCACGGCCGCAGAAGTTGCGCCGATCACCTGGGTCGACGGCAGGGTCATCGGTACCGGCAAGCCCGGCCCTGTTACACGGCAGCTGATGGCGGCGTTCAAGACCGTGACCGAGACGGAAGGCTATCCCATAGATAAGAAGGCGGCCGGCGGCGCAAAAGCCGGCACGAAAGCGGCTGCAAAACCGAAGGCAAAAACTGTTGTCAGGAAAGCTGCACCGGGCAAGGCAAAGAAGGCCGCAGCCCGGAAGAAATAACCTTTTTATCAACGGCGGCGGGAAACAACGGGAGAGCCCTCCGGCTGTCCGTTTCCATAACCTATTTATCAGGCAGAGTAAAACTAGTTAGAGCAACGCGCTGCTATAGTGTAGACCGGCCAATCATGCGGGCCTTTCACGCCCGCGACTGGGGTTCAAATCCCCATAGCAGCACTCTAACACGGATGGTCTAATTCTCTAAATGTACTTTCTTGAGAGCGCCAGCAAGTTCAATGCCCGGTCATCGCATACTGTCTTGATGTTCAAGGCGCTTCCATCTTTTTTGCAGTTCTTAATGAACAGGAGATATAAGATTTATATGCAGTCTTCGATGTTGCACAAAAAATTAATTTAGACTTGACGTCTCGTATTGATTAATGACATTTAAAAAGAAAGTTACTGATTTTGAAAATTTTTGTGAATCTCGATCAAGTTATCAATTAAAATCGAAGACAATTTTAATCGAAGATATTGAAAATTTTTACTATGATCTCCATCAAAAACAAATTAAAGACGAAACTAATCTCAAAATCCATGAATTTGCAATTATCCTGATCCACTCAAAAATTATTAAAACATTGATTTGTAATTCAGATTTGTTGAAAAAAGGGCATTACAGCGAATTTAGATCGCTTTTAAGAAATGTTTTAGAATTGATATATTTATCTAAATTTTTAATGAAAAATCCCGAAAAAGCAAAATTTTGGCTCGATGGTGATCAATATGGGTTTGGTTATGTAGCGGGTCCTTTGAATATACCAGATGATATTCGAAATATATACGGAAAGTTGTGCGACTACACGCATCCAAATTTCAGGGGTACTAAAGATAATTTAATTCTATCGAGAAAAAGCGAAAATATTGATTTTTTAATGGTTCCAGTATACCGGAAAAAATGTGCTTTATATCTAATTACGGTTCAGTTATATTTCGCATTTATCGCAATGAATCATTTTTTTGAATGTTTTAAAAAATTCAATAATTTCAATGCTGACGATGAAAAACATTTGAACCGGATAAAAAATAAGACACTCAAACAAATAAAATCCCCGACAAAATATAACCAAAAAATAAAATTTAAGGATGCCTATCTTTTCACACCATAATTTTTTTTAGCGCCTTTGTTCGATACACAGATAATGATTTTTCCAAAACTGTTTTGTCACACCATCCTCGGGCCAAAGATCATCTGAATCGGATTCTAACGGTTCGCAAGTGTCGGGAATGATGTTTCATCTTCACGAGATCAGACCTTTCCCGCATCCAACAACCAATGATTCCTCCCCCTCTCTGCTTCGCAGTGAGTCGCTCGGGCGCCTCGTCGGACCCTCGCTAGGCAAGGCTCTTGATCGGCATTTGAACAGGTAAGTGCGTAGCGCAAAACCCGACGAGGCGTTTTGCGCGTAAGGCCTCGTTCAGATCCCACTACAAAAAGGATACACAAATCATCTAGATTTTTCGTCCGGTTTCTGATTAATTCTGGTGGGTTCGTTGACCGCATGATCCATATTGAGGGGAGGGTACCCCCCACCTACACGCACACAAGGGGAGGGGGGTGACCCCCTCCTGAAAAAATAATGGTAGGGGGGGTGATCCCCCCTATCAGGCTAAAGAGGGGTGGGGGGTACCCCCTCACCCCCCTCCCCCCTCCGGCCGCAAACGATATACCAGTTCCGTCATGAGTTCCACGCGAAATGCAGGATTATACTGCTGGAACCATGAGGGGGTACCCCCTACCCGCACGCACAAAGGGGGAGGGGGGGTGATCCCCCCTATCAGGTCAAAGAGGGTGAGGGGGTACCCCCTCACCCCCCCTCCACGTGAGAGCAGCGCGTGCACATCCTTTATCATGCCGCCCGGCAATCGGGTGAATATGGTAACAGAAGAGAAACCGGACAGTCAGGAACGACACCGGCACCACCGGCACGGCGGCCATATGCTGATCCCCGCTGGTGTCCTGCTAGGACTAGGGATCGGGCTGCTTGCAGGATACCCGGGGCCTGGCGTGCTGATCGGACTGGGGCTTGGATTTATCGGGTCTGCAGTCCTTGCATTGCAGCGATCAGCTCCGCCGGGACTGAGGGTATGACCGCCCCCTCACCCCGCCCTCGCATAGGTCTTGTCCTCATCGGTGCCTTTTTGGTCCTTGTTGGCATCGGTCTTGTCTGGGCACCGCCAAGATTCTGGCCCGTGATCGCTGCACTCTTCCTGATCCTCCTTGGGCTTTTGTTCCTGTTCCGGGCCTTCATTCACCGGTAAGAGTGAGGGTATACTTTTTTTTAGGAGTCGAAGCTGGTTCAACCGTGTCTAAAAAGAACCATAAATGAACCAGAGCCTGGCCTGCCGTTTTTCAATACGCGTGATATTATGTCCGGGCACGCGGCCGGAAGAACACAAACAGGAGGATGGCACCGGCACAGGCGCCGATAGTCACCGGCACCGGCAGGGGGGTGAGGTTCCCCGGTACAAGCGAAACCGGCTTTGCAAGCAGGATCGTGCTCGTGACGGGCTGGTCCGCGATCACGGTAACCACCGTCTCGGCTGGGACGTAGCCTTCAAGCGTTGCGTTGACCGTATGGTTACCGACAGAGACCCTGTACTGCGTGACCGGCGAGAGGCCGACATTCGTGCCATCAAGGGTTATATTTGCTCCTTCGGGAGTTGTGTCGATGACAAGGGTCCCGGTCTTAGGCTTGAGCGTGGCGGTCACTTCCGTGGTCGCGCCTGCCTCAACCGTTGCCGTTGCGGAGAGCGGCTCGTAATTGAACCGGGAGAAATTCACCAGGTACGTGCCGGGAGCGAGGCCGGGAACACTCAGCGGCGTCCGTCCCTGATAATTACCGTTGATAACCACCGAGGCATTGTCCGGAACCGAGCTGATGTTAAGCGTGCCGGGGACTACAACCGGGGTGATGTCGGGAGAGGTGGACGACGTGCCCATAGTACCGATGCCGGGTGTGCCCAGAGCAACCGAGATTGTACTGTACTGGGCCTGGTTCAGGTTCGAGAGGTCGTTGGGGCCATCGACCGCCCAGATCGTGTAGGTACCGGCATCGAGCCGTCCTCCGAGTGAGCCCGTATCCCAGTCATATTTCCAGTGATCGTTACTATCCACGCTGACCTCGGTAAACCCTCCCTGGTCGGCCCGGCTGTAGATATTATCCAGCGCGACGCCATCTGACGGGAGGTTTGGCCCGGTCAGGAAGAGGTAGACGGTCGAACTGGTATAACAGTATCCCGAGAGCGGAACTGTATCTCCAAGATATGTCTGTATCAAACCATTTGCAGCTGCCGCACCCGTGAGCACAAAGAGGAGGAGAAGTCCACAACACAGGATCCGATACTTCATGATTGTATATCCCAAAAAAAATTGTTTTTATCTACCGTTCACCCTTGAACGAACGGGATAAAATAATGATTTCAGGCTGGTCCTCCATTATGCCGTACTATTCGTTGTATTTACCGTGGTTGTCGCATTGGATGAAAGGGGCAGGGTGGGGAGTGGCGTAAGCACAGGAGTCGGGGTTGGTGTCGGGGTTGCGAGCGAATACTGAAGATCTATATTTCCTTTGGGGGTGGTAGTCGATATCGTTTTCACCGTTATGCCGTTATTGTAGAGAATTACTTTCAGTTCGTCACCCGAGCCATCCGTCTTCTGGATGGATACGGCAACCGTCCCGTCCGTAGTAGGAATCCTGTAGAAGTGGTCACCGGTATCCGACACTCCCTGCTGCATACCCGGTGTGCCTATGAGACCGGAATAGGTCTTGTCGTACGTGATCTCGACCCAGACACCTGTTTGCGGGACCAGTGACTGCGGTGTTGTCGGCACGGCAGTTATCGTCACGACCGTGGTAGGCACTGCGGTGGGCGTTACAGTCGGTGTGTGTATCGTTGTGGTCGGAACGGGGGTAACGACCGGTGTCACGACTGCGGTCTTGTGTAGGGTGTTCATCGCTACAAATCCCCCTGCCACAACGAGGAGGATGATGACTATAATAATAATTGCAGCAGCAAGAACTTTTCTGCCCCTCTTTCTGGGCGCTTCGGGCACAGGGGGAAGCGGAGGCACCGGCCATGCCGGCGGTGATGACGGTGCATCCTGTCTTGTTCCTGCGACAGCCTGCAGCTGCGGCTGCAAAGGCATCTGCCGGGTTCGCCGGTTCAGGCACCGGCTCTGCCTGTTGTGCCGCTGCCGGTTCAGGCACTGCCGGCGCAGTTCCGTGCGGGGCACTGAGTCCTCGATCAGGGGTTCGATAGAGTGGATGATCTGTTCGATGGGCCGGCCGCCCTTGCGATCACCCGGCCCGGAAGCGACCGCCGGGGCCATAGTGATCTGCCCGGGTGAGCAGAAACTGCCATATCCTCTCCCGGGACGACAACCTTGGTACTGCACCGGTTGCAGAATGTCGATCCTGGGGGGATGCGGTTCCGCACCTGCCGCAGAAAGACCCTTCCGGGAGCGACGTAGTCTCAACAGGTTTTGGGGGCAGATGGCTGGTATCCACCGTGATCTTTTTTATGGGACTGGAAATCTCGATTCTTCTTTTTTATCCCCGGAGAACCGGTATGGTCCTGCCGGGACTCACCCGGGACCTGCGTATCCGTCACCATATCCGCCGGATGCGATACCGTATCGGCGACATATCTCTTAAGGGTCTTCACCCATTCATCAGCCTCGCGTCTGCGCTCGCCGGCAGTCTGCCTCGCAAAGGTGAGCGCCACCTCACGGGTATCCGCCGTGTCGGTCAGGACGGTAAGTGTAATGACCGGGTCGCGTATGGCATTCTCTCCCGCCGTTACGTTCCGTATCGTTACCAGCGGTATCTGCTGTGTTGGGACAGCATTCTTCTCGCTGTCAATGATGATGAGACGTCGATTGGTGAGCACCAGTTCGAACGGCACGGATTTTACCTTGACAAGCTGTGCCGTCAGAACAATGGACTCATCGCTTTTCAAATCGGGATAG
>CAWDSU010000015.1:0-61957 GCA_963805035.1 uncultured Methanoregulaceae archaeon
GCTGGACCGTGTTTCATCCCGGAAAAAGAGCGTGACGGTATGAGGTTGGAACAATTGAATGAGGATCGCCTATGAACCGAAAAACAATTATCCTTTTTTCCCTGGGAATCCTCCTGTGCATGTGTCTTGTTGGTGCCTTTTCCGGATTTTTATTACGTGGAATAGCACCGTCAATGAAGTCTCCTGAGACGAATGAAACCGTCCTGTCACCCCCGTCAATTACCTCGCCCACAACGCTCTCAATACCGGAAAACGCAACCACGTCTCCCATACCCGTCGTAAACTACACCACCGTTCAGCAGGATATTGAGGGATGCCCAGTGATTCTTACGCATCCTCCTGAAGAATTCACCTGTCCCCGGGATTTACTGCCTGGTCCTGAAACCTATCATATCGCAGATCCTCTCCATCCCACCCAAAAAGAGATGGATTCAATTCCCGTGAATTTCCCCGGGGTTGATAGGACGGTACTCGTTAAAGCTGTCTTGAAAGATCCCTGCGTAATCGAATTTCTCCAGTCCGAAGGGAATATCGAAGGAATAAGTGATTCACCGCGTCCTCTCCTGAATAGTACCTGAAACCGTGCGATGGCCGCCGGTATTGTACGCCTATCGTCGTATCAATTGTACTGAGATGCTTGTAATGTTTGAGATTAATCCGACTGCACAGAATGTCAGTCGTTTTCATATCGAGTTTAGTTAGTAAATCTGATCGGGGGTAACGATATCTGGATCCGCCATGTATCAATCCCCTCGAATAAGAAACCGGATGTACAACAAAAAAAATTCGTGATGAACATGATTACACAAAAATCAGAATTGGTAATGGTCGGTGCGGTCGTTCTCATAGTTGGTACTCGTGGCGGGCTGCCTCGGGTCCAACGGGCAAAAGCCAAACGTGGATAATACGCCAGTATACTGTTCGGTATCGTTAGCACCAGGACAAAATATGATTATTAACGAAACGCAGAGCAACGCCACAATCTGCGCGAAACTGAACAGCTCCCTCTCAATAATGTTGGGCGATTATACAAGAACCGGATTTAATTGGGCCGTAACCGGCACTCCCGGTCTAAAAATAACCGATGAGGGCTATACTTTTTATTGGTATTATCCGAACTGGACACCCATGACTACATTAGAGGCGAGTAACTATACTGGGCCGTCAATTCAGACCGGTGTAAATGAATGGAATGTCACCATGGTAAATACCGGAATACAGACCATGAAGGGCGCCCTCATATTTCCAGGAGCACCACCCGGCGCCCCGATTAATGATCGGGTGTTTAACTTGACAATTGTTGTCGAATAGACGTTCCCTAATTTTCGGCTTTGTTAAATTCTAAAGTTCTCCGGAAGAACTAAGAACCGGGACATCCTGTAAAATTTTAAAGACAATTATGGTTAATCGACAATAGTAATGTTTCTTCTGATTGAGGGAATAATAATGTAGTCGCCCTTTTTCCCCTTATTTACATAAAACAAAGACACAATCAATACGATAAAGACTGTTAAAGGAATTCATTCCCAATTCAGGTAAGAAACGGGATCAAGTAAAGACATCCCGCCAACAATACAAATCCCCCTAAAATTTTAAGGTACATCCAAAAGGATTGATTGATAATCCTCATGCGTATGCTGGAATCAGCGATATACATCATCATATCATTCATGCTTTTCCTGATTTCAAGGGTTTCAATATTCCCCGGGCTTATAGGTACTTTTGACGGGAACAGCACGACCAAGGACATAGAGTGCGTCATTTTCTGGGATATAATATTCGGTGATATTGATGTATCTGTGTCCTTGGAAGGCCTCTTGTTCGTCTTTTTCTAGCGAAGCGATATATTTCAGGGCACGTTCATCCATCGTTATGGTTTCATCGGAATGGATCCCATGTTTGGCGATATATCCCGCGTAAATTTCAGCGTGGATATCCATTTCAGCACCCTGTGGTTCGATGCGTATACTGCCGGTTTGATCCTGTAAAAAAAGGGGGGTTTGTGATTCAGCTGAATGGATCAGCTGCGAAGACCCCCCACTCTTTGACCCCCAGTAAAAAGACTTCGCGGTCACATGCCAGTAGACACAAGGTTTGCCGCTCACCGGAGTTTTCTCGGGGTTTGGGGATGTTGCCCGGCCGGTAAACGCGATAAGGCCGACCTTAGCTGAATAGACCGGAGTCGTCGGCATAATTTTTATTTTTCTGACAAACACGTAACTACGAAGACCGCCGTATATTTCATACAAGCCTGTGATAAAAATTATCAGAAAAAAAAGCGGAAATATCGCTTCACGTAAAGTCCAGCCGCTGTAGGTCCCATACAGGCCGATACCGAGAATTGCCAGCAATAAAATCGGTTCAGCAAGAACACTTAATTTCACAATGCGACACTTATCCCGGTTCTGGTGCGTTTACTGGTGATGACCTAAATTTCACCTCGTTGAAAATCTCCATTCGACCATCAATGCACCCGCACCTTTTTCGTCATATTTGCTTGAATTTTCGTTGATGTATGGTCCTACAGAGCTCGGAAACTCAGAACTATTATAAAGACAACTATCGGTAACCAGAATAATTTGCTTTTTTCAGCAAATTCGATATTTCCAGAGTTGATTTTTTCAGCTGATTTAAACGCATCAGCCATCCCATAAATATAAATTAACACGATACCTAAAAGTAATATTCCAATTATCATACTGGAAAGAAAATAGATGTTTGCAAATTTTGCTATATACATAAATAAAATTAAAATTAAAAAACCTCCAAAAAATATCAATCCTTCCCGCGTTCTGCCATTGTACCATTGACCCCACCCAACAAAGAAAAGCTTAGTATTAATGCTATCCAAGGATCACGAATCGCTGTTTTGACGGGTGAAGTTGATTGCTCCTTAAGATTAATTCCGCATGAAGTGCATAAAGCAGCATCATCTTTGTTATCAGCTCCGCACTTTGGACAGAACATAATTCAAGTTGTATCAATTCCCAATTAATAATTCTTTTGATCAATCCGGGATATGATTACCATACGATGGCTTTCACCAGAGTTAAAAAAATTATTTTTTATTGTAACCCTTGGCAAAGATATCGGCGGGACTCCAAGAAGTGATATCCCGGGTAGTATCGTAGGTGGCAATTGTTGCGTTTATCACGGTCACATTATCACTGCCACTGAATGCAAGGAGTTGTCCCTTGTAATTTACTTCTCCGGTGACCGTAAACGGCACATTGTTACCTGGTTTTACACCCTGGAGCCTTGAAGTCTGGAAGATCGCTGCAAATACCTGCGGGAATAATCCAATCCGGATCAGAGAGATGGCAGGGGCACCGTTGCAGGCAACCGTTGCCTTTACTACATTATTCGCATCGTACGGTCTGGGGATTTCAACGAACCCGACAAACACCCCTTGGCTCTTGAGGTTGATGACGTTGGGGAAGATTTCGACCTTCCAGGAAATCGGCCTGACCGTGATGTAACCGGGCTTTGTGATCGTGTTGGATCCCCCGGCATTGGTAGCATTAAGCGTGACGGTATAGTTTCCTGGTGTTGAGTAGACATGGACCGGACACTGGGAGGTAGAATTGCTCCCGTCGCCGAAATCCCAAACCCATTGGGTTGGCGAATTAGTCGATGTGTCAGTGAATGCAACCGCAAGAGGTAACTGGCTGGATGTGACATTAGCTGTAAAATTTGCGATTGGCGGTGGTGGATACACGGTGATATCATTATAAATTGTACGGGTGTCACTACCGGTCGTGCTGTTAGTGACTGTTAAACTGACCGTGTAGGTTCCTGCTGTTGTATAGGTATGTTCTGGGTTCTGTGTAGTGTCAGTTGCACCGTCACCGAAATTCCATGCCCATTGATCAGGGCCGCGGAGGGAGGTGTCGGTGAACTGGACGGTTACCGGGGCTACGCCTGTGGTTGTAGATGCGGTGAAGTTCGCATATGGGGGTGCCTGGTCACCAAGTTTATCGGAAAGATTCGAAACCTCAAGTGAGTTATCCTGCTGCAACAGAGCCAGTCCTTGGAGAATTGTTGTTGAATAATTCACAGAATATGCATCGGGTACCGCGACAGTCACGTTTTTTATTGCATCGATTTCAAGATCCGAGTACCCTAACTGTTTAAAAAGTGTTATCTCAAAGTCCGGCAATCCATTCTGACTGATATTCTGCTTTTCAGATTCAACATCCGCCGCGGTTGGCTGTACGCCATTCTCTTGCAGATACTGCATTGCAGGGACTGCTTTCACGTTGAGTGCCTGATAATCATTGCCAAGCACACTGTCATAGTGATAACACTCTTTCAGGAGTATTAGTTCCCAGACACTGTCATTTGCTTCTACTGCACCGTTATATTTGCTGAAAGCCTCTTCCATGGCAATCGCGTCAGGTACTGTTGCATTATATTGCATCACCAGATCCTTTAATGGGGTTTCCGGGCCGACATTCAGCTCTGGTATTATGATGGGCTGGACCTGTATCGGTTCAGTATAATTTAGATCGGGATCAAGTGCCTTATTCTCCGTGGCTTCGGCAATCGCTATGTGATCCACTTCAGCCATACTTAAATATAATTTTGGAAGCTCCACAAGGCAAAAAGGAAGATCGTCAACACAAACTGCCGGGTCACTTGCTAATACCTCCCAATTGCTGGGAATAGGCCCGGCTATTGTAGTATAAACCGATCCACAAATATCGGAAAATACCGCATCATACCAACCTAGTTTCTTATAGAGTGGTGTGTCGACAGTCACCGGGATATACGATCCGGAAGGAATATTGACCTGGCTGGATGTGAAACTGTATTGAAAAACCTCTTGTAAGCGGGCATTGAATATATTCGCGAGGACATCATCTGAGCTGGTTATCCATTGGTCCATAAGATCCAAATTATCCACCCATGCCGGTACATTGGAGAGAAGACCTTGAATCACTCCTGCCTCTCCCTCAGTCTGCACTTCTTGTTCAAGAGGATAAAACGGCTGTTGGAGGTGTTCATAGGTAAAGGCATAATCTGATGTCTGGCCCGCTGGAACAGTTATTGCCTCCGGATTGGAGATAGGTGATATTATTTCCTTATCATTCCAGCCAGGTAAAACTGTCGTCTCCGATGATGATATAGATCCGGTAACGTCTGCATTATTTGGATTATATACCAGCAGATGAATCACATAAGGTTGACCATTCAATGGATTCTGTGGGACGACGGATACTTGAACCAATGACAGTTGCTGCACACACGAAACCGGAGGTACACATGTAGCCGGCGGATCAGTCTGGAGCCACTGGACTAAAAGAGTGTTACTTGTTGTTCCATCATATGCTACTGCTCGATAATACACATCTCCTGCACAAGATTCTGTATAACCTGTCAACCATGCGTAACCATTTGATCCTGTCACATCACTTTGTATTGGACACCAGATAACCCCATTATCTGATCGCTGGAAAACCACGGTAACCCCAGGAATGAGAGAGCCAGCACTCGAATAGGCTGCCCACATATAGAAATACTGACCCACATATAAACTGTAATCGACATCCTGGGTCGAACTAGCAGATTCTTTGAGAGAATTGATTTGTTCGGTACCATTTACTGATAATTGGTTTGCATTGGATTCGTTAGGTGCCAAAACAGAAATCCCCGAAAATACTTGCGGTTTTGCCATCACTGGAACAATAATCAAAACTGCAACAAGCAAACAGATTACCATCAGATCAATTCTTTTTGAGATACATTTGTGGACATATGATTCGTTCATTGATTCTTCCATCCTGTTAATTTATTATTTGCCTCAATCCCTCCATTTCTCTCCACTTCACCCGGTGGCATGACCAGAATTTCTTTGATGTCAGAAGAGTATTGGTTCATGCCTTCTGGCAGGAAGGAATCAGTTCATCTGACTTTCCAAGGTGAGGGAACGGTTCTTTATGTCAATTGATATATTTTTCATATATATATGTATATTTATTTTGATTTTGGGTTCTATTAACTTGGTATGAGATGAACATATTGTCTGTTTAATCTTTAAGAAAAATGGTCAAAAAGAGTAATTAAATCATTAAAATCGATTTTTAATCTTGTATTTTTCGATCCCACGACAATTTAATAGTACCCAAAAGATGATAGCAACGAGAGAGTTGCAGAAGCTTTAACTTCTATCTTCCCCTCTCCTTTGAGCTCATGTAGTTTACTCATCGTAATCATGCAATACTGGATTTTAGATCATAAAGAACGAAAGGTAATCAATCTGGTAGCATCATCCCACACTTATCGCAGAATTGCCACGGGATCGCGCCCCATACCTGCTTGCCTTCCTTTGCGGTTTTGATGTGCGTAGGGTGCATGGCTCCATGACCGTTTGGGCTCTCACTGGGGATCGCCACTCGTGATCTGTAGGTTGTTCCCATCTTTTTGTTTGTCATTCTTTGCAGCGGGCACTATTCCCATTATGGCCGGGGCATCTTCCCTTGATGATGGGACACACCCAGTATGGCATGTGATGCTATCGGACCGGGCTCGGTAACGTGCTGATCGGTATCTTCATGCTGCTTCTCGGATTGATACCCGTCTTTATCCTGAAGTTACTGTCATGAGACCGTCACCATGGCTCCCGGTTGGCTAATATAAGGGAGATCATGAGATTATACATCCGGATTCGAAAAGAGCCTCTGTTTTAACCCTCACTTCCGGTTTGGACCTGTACGATATGGAGCGATGTCGGGCATGTCGGATATTTGTCGGGAACAGACCTGCTATCCTGTGCGGGATCCTATCTCCATTGTATCTCCCTGATGCAGCTACCTGCAGATCCCAGCGGCAAACCGGGGAAGTGTGAGGGAGCCTGGGGAAGTTTGCGAACGCCAGCGAGCGCGAGCACTTACCCGCCGTTTGTTCATTTCGATCCGCGCGGATCGATCCATTTTTCCGGTTTTTTCGGGCGATTTTTTTATTCCCCGTGGTATTTACGGTCTTTTTTGTTTTCCCGTCCAAAAACCCGTGCATTTCCTTTTATACAGAGGTAAAAGGAAAGAAAAATTCTAACATTTCCAGAGCGAAAAATCCGGAAAATCCGGAGCCGGGATCCGGATTCCCGGATCCCCGGATCCGGACCTGCCGGATCACAAAAAATATTCCTTCAGATAACAAATAAGAAAAACAGAATATTAAGCGACCTTACAAAATATTTAACAATGAATTGTGTATTTCTTTAAAAAAAGTGCCGGTTGGCAGCCGTGCCGTTATGCACGCCATTGCCGGTACCTGATGGTCCGGATATTTGTACGGAAAGGAAAACGCTGCCTTTACCCTCCGGGGACGAAAGTACCGGTTAACAGAAATAAAACCATGCATCTTCTGGTCTGACAGAGATTCCCGGCAACAGGGGAATCGGAATTATGGCAAAATCCCCCATGCCGGATACATGGTTTCCCCTTCAGGAGGTGCAGTGATGGATAAAAAAATCTTACCTGGTATATTCCCGGGCATTTTACGGGAATTTTTCCTGATGCGCGATTCCCGGGCGCAGGGGTGCTTCACGCCCGGCCGAGATTCCGGAGTTTCTCCCCAAGCCACGGCAGAAAATCTTTTTTTCTCGACATCACACCGGGAAGACGGGCCGGGAGCTTTTCGCCAAAGAGCCCGCGCAGGAGAACCGCATCGCCAGCACCGTAAAGATCGCTTGCATTTTCCAGTACGTTCGTGAAGAGCGCAAGCGAAAAATCCGCACCTGCGGCAGACCGGGCTTTTTCCAGAGCCGCGTATATCGCCTCGTCACGTTCCCGGTTCCACGCAAACGAGGGCACCATCACCTGCGCGATCTGCACGGTCTTTTCCGGGAGGGTAAAAAATTTGGTGTCCCGGGCAAGAAGGGTACCGAGCGGCACGCCGGAGAAGTCCATCCCCGCCCCAAGCAATGCAATGCCCAGTTTTTCCGGGTCTTCTCCGGCGATAGGGGCGAGGAACCTGACCGCCCGTTTGTCCTGGTGCGTGGTCGTCGAACTCCTTAAGGCAAGGGTGTCGGAAAGGATCCCGCAGAGAAGGATGCCGGCAACCTGCCGGGAGGGGGAGAGGCCAGTCTCCATGTACTTCATGGCGATGATAGTCGAAGTCGCCCCCACCGGATCGTTAAAAAACCGGATCGGCCGCAGGGTCGTGATCGCCCCGAGCCGGTGGTGGTCGATGATCTCGACCACATCCGCTTCCTCGATCCCGGCCACAGCCTGCGATGCCTCGTTGTGGTCGAGCAGGACGACCGATCGCCGTACGTCATCGAGCAGGGTTGTCCTCGTGAGGACGCCGGCGAGTGTCCCCTCGCCCGTGACAACGCATGCCGCCCGGAACGTTGAACCGGCGACGACCTGGCGGGCACGGGCGATGGTGTCGGTAAACGTGAGGACCGGGACACCGGTCTCCATCACCTCGCGGGCGGGAAGCGCGAGGTTGATCATCTTCCCCACCCCGAAAGCGTCCAGATGCGTGGTGAGCAGGGAGACCCTCCGGTCTTCTGCTGCGGCTTTCACGCGTTCACCGGCGGGCGCCCCCCCGGCAAGGATGAGGGCGGCAATCCCGGCAGAGACAAGCGCGAGCTGTACCGGCTCGTCGTCACCAACAACCGCGATATCCTGTGCCGTCATCTTCGCGAGCGTGACATGCAGAGCGTCGATAGCAATGTAGACCCGGCCTTCAAGGACCGGGTGCGCGGAGACGACGATATCAGCGCTGAGGATCCGCGCAAGCGTTTCGACCGGCACTGGCGTCACCGCGAGTTCGGCGAGGTGGATCGTCCCGATGCAGGCGTTTGCCAGCGCATGTTCGCCGATCATCCCGGCCGGTTTACCTGCCGCATCCGTGATGACGACGTTCCGGATCCCTTCTTTTGCCATAAGGGTCGCGACATCCACGGTGGGGATGTCCTGGGGCAGCGCAAAGACCGGCTTGTACGTGATATCGGCAAGGGTTGGCTCGACCGAGGGAATAAAAACCGGCGCGTCAACGCCGAACCGATCGAGCATGAACCGGGACTCGCCATTGATCTCCCCGCACCGGGCCGGGACGTACCTGCCCGGCTCGGAACGGTTTTTAAAATCCGCGTACCCGATCACGCTTGCGATGCTGTCCGTGTCGGGCTGGCGGTGGCCGAAGCAGTAGATCTGGTTCATAGGAGATTCCTTTCGCGCTTTGAGGGGAATGCTGCTTTATCATTTGCCTGTCCCGGTTCATAAGGTACCGGCACGGGGTTTCCCCTGTCACTTCAGGAATATTTATATCTGGCCCTGCCAAATGCTGATAGTTCGAAATCGAACTATATCGGAAACGAACTATCCATGACCAGCCTCTTTGCATATCCCACTAAAAGCGGGAGGACACGGAGCCTGCTTGCCCTGTACGTGCTCCACTCGCTTGATAAAGGGGAAAAATCCGGCTACGATATCTTGAGAGAGATCGGAACGCTCACGGACGGGAGCTGGGTCCCCAGCAAAGGCACCCTCTATCCCCTGCTCCACCAGCTTGAGACCGAAGGCCTCATTGCTTCTTTTCAGGAGACCCGGGGGGCCCGGGCCCGGACGGTCTTTACTCTTGCCCGCCCGGGACGGGAGACGCTCAGGCGCATCCGGGCCCACAGCGGGGAGCACCACAAAAAAATGGCACAGTACCGCCAGGTCATCACCGCAATCTTCGGAGAGCACATCCGCCCGGAGACGAGCCTGCTCTTTGAGATAAAGACGCTTCTGGACGGAGTGCCCAGGGAGAAAGAACCAGAGGCAATGAAGATCCTCCGGCGCTGCCGCGACAACCTCAAAAAGAGTGTGAACAGGACATGACCACGGCGGTTGTCGTAAACGAACTGACCAAATCGTTTGGTCATCTTGTTGCCGTGGACCGGGTCAGTTTTTCCATCGAGCAGGGTGAGATCTTCGGCCTCCTGGGCCCGAACGGCGCTGGAAAAACGACCACGCTCTCGATGCTTGCAACAATGCTCGAACCAACTTCGGGATCGGCCGCGATCATGGGGATCGATATCCGGAAGAACCAGGATGGTGTCCGAAAGGCCATAGGGATTGTCTTCCAGGACCAGAGCCTCGACGAGGAACTCACGGCATGGGAGAATATGGACTTCCATGGCCGACTCTACCGGATCCCAAAAGATGTCCGCGAGCAGCGGACCGAAGAACTCCTCAGACTCGTGGAGCTTTATGACCGGAGGAACGATATCGTCAAGACGTTTTCCGGCGGGATGCGGCGGCGTCTTGAGATCGCCCGGGGGCTCTTGCACCACCCGTCCGTCCTTTTTCTGGACGAGCCCACGCTCGGCCTCGACCCGCAGACGAGAAACCATCTCTGGAAATATATCGAAACGCTCGCAAAGGAGAAGAACATCACGATCATCCTGACCACGCACTACATGGAGGAGGCAGACCGTCTCTGCAACCGGATCGCGATCATTGACCGCGGGAAGATCATCGCGCTTGACACCCCCGCACGGCTCAAGGACTCGATTGGCGGGGACGTCGTGACCATCCGGTCGCCGGAAACAGCAAAGATTACCCCGGCACTCGCGGTCCCCTGGATCCACCGGATAGAAACTCATGATGGCGAGGTAATCCTCACGCTCAGGAACGCCGAGCAGTACCTCAGCATGATCGTGACCCGCTTAAACGACGTACAGATCCCCATCACCTCGATCTCCGTCCACAAGCCGACGCTCGAAGACGTCTTCCTCTCCTTTACGGGTAAGACGATCCGCGAAGAGGACATCAGCCGCAAAGACGCGATGCGGATGCATTTCAGGATGATGAGGCACTAAACCATGGATATCGTCTACACTATCTGGCTGCGGAGCATGAAGCGGTACGTCCGGTCAAAAAGCAGGATCGTGGGGAGCATCGCGATGCCGCTCTTCCTCTTGGTCTTTCCTCGGCTTTGGCCTCAACTCGGTGGTCAGCGCCACTTCGCTCGGGACAGCAGTACGTGATGTTTCTGGTGCCCGGCATGGTAGCGATGAGCGTGCTCTTTACCTCGGTCTTCTCCGGTATCCAGATTATCTGGGACAAGCAGTTCGGGTTTTTGAAAGAGACGCTCGTGGCACCGGTATCAAGGCTCGAGATCATGTTCGGCCAGACCGTCGGAGGCGCAAGCACGGCGGTCATCCAGGGGATCATCCTCATGGTGCTTGCCGTGTTCCTCGGCCTGCGGATCGAAAACCCGGCAGGTTTTTTTGTTGCCCTCGGGTTCATGATCCTTGTCGGGATCGCGTTTACCGCGTTCGGGATTGCCATCGCCTCGCGGATGGAGGATATGACCGGCTTCCAGCTGATCATGAACTTTGTCGTCTTCCCGCTCTTCGGGCTTTCCGGCGCGCTCTTTCCCATCAGCTCCCTGCCGGCATGGCTTGAGCCGGTTACCCTCATCGACCCGCTCACATACGGGGTAGAGGGGATCCGGTACGGCCTGACCGGGGCCTCGCAGATCAACCCGCTCATCAGCGCCGCGGTAATTGCCGGGTTTGCAGTCGCGATGACCATGGCCGGGGCGTACCTCTTCCGGAAAGTCTCGGTGTGAAAAAAACCGGAATACCCCTCCTGATTTTTTTTTGCTCTGTTGAAAACATTTTTTTACAAATATCCCGCCCCCCTCACGCCAGCCCTGCCCCCAAAAGGGGCGGGGGCGTATGTGATGCATCAGTATTACCGGGAAGCGAACATACGAGCGAATCTGTGTACAGGTAATACGGCATCAATAGCAAACAGGGGGATGCCTCTAGCGTGCGGGGGCGGCAGCCCAAGAAGAGCGTTTATAATCCATTTTGGGATTTCTACAGAGCAGTTTTTTTTTGGCAAATGGATCACCTTTTGGCATTTCCCGTCCTATACTGAAACCGGTGAAACCAATTGAGTGAAGATGTCATTGTTGTCAGCACACCGTACCTGCCGGGACATAAGATCACAAAGACCCTGGGGTTCACCTGGGGCCTGATTGTCCGGAGCCGGGGCCTCGGCCGCAACATCACCGCGGGCCTGCGCTCGCTTGCCGGCGGCGAAATTCACGAGTACACCCAGCTCCTCAACCAGTCGCGGGAAGAGGCGCTGGCACGGCTCAGGGAACACGCGAAGGCGCTCGGAGCAAACGCGGTCATTGGCGTTGCGTTCGATTCCTCTGAAACGGGGGGCGTCATGACCGAGGTGTTGGCGTACGGCACCGCGGTGGTGGTCGAGCCGGAGACGGCAGCGGCAAGCCCGGTCCGGCTCGGGTAACGGCCAGGAAAATTTTACCGGACAATCCGGATTGTTTCTCCTACAACACCGGGCGATCAGGGCACCCCCAAAACTGCCCTTCTTTTCATTCCCACACATCTTTGCCCGTGCAGAAAAAAGATCGACCCTCAAAACGTTGCTAAATAGTGCCTCTTCTATCAGGCGTGAAAATGCCTTCCGGACCCCGAATTAGTGCCCCTTTTTGGGGAATTATTGCCTCCCGGCCAGATAAACAGGGCAATCCGGGCTCATTTCGGGCCCGGAAAAGGGTAAGCCGGATTCAGGGTCGCACAACCCACCCTGTCAACCGGGGACCCGGAAGGTAGGATCCTGAGGGATGAGAATCTTTGGGAGTATCAGCTTCATGGAGGCGCCCGCCTTTTCTGCGGTGAGTATGACAAAGAGCGGGAGAGATGATGCGCGATGCACCGATCATGGCAGGTGCGGCCGCGCTGTCCGCCCCCGTCTCCCCACCTCATGGATACTGCATTGTCTCATGGAACCTCCCCCTAAGACCGCGTATCTAATCCGGGCCCGAATTGAGCCCGGATTACCCCTCCCGGCACCTAATCGGAGCCCGTATCGGGCTCCTTTTTAATCCGAGCCCAAATCAGCCGTATTTTTGCAAACGGACGAAATAAAAAGTTCGCGTATTCGCGTTTTACGGCCCGATCCCATGCCCGGATGGGTTTTCGTTCATTCCCGGAAAAAGGTGCCAAAAAAAGGCCATTACAGGCCGATTATGGGCATTATATGGGGCTTAATTTGGGCGTATTTCGGCAAATAAGTCTCAATATTGGCTCTGATTTTTGGAGCACACAATCGGACGGTTTTACGGGTTTTTTCCGGGCGTTTCCGGGGAAAACGCAGGGGAAATTCAGTCACCTCTCGTTATCGAGCTGTGCCTGGATTTTTTCCGCAACAGGTTCCGATGCTGCATCGAGAGGAACAAGACGAATCTGATCCGCGGATGAAACACCTATTCCAAGCTCAGCGGCACGCGCGATCTGCTCCAGGGAGAAAATTGTTCCCTCGCTCACATCACGGGACGTGCCAAAGGAGCGGAGCAGTGCAACCCCGGTTGCATCGATCGCGACCCGGTCCCGCCCTCCGATAATTACCTTGGGGCGAATAAGTTTCCCTTTGTCCGGCCCGCCTGTTGCAAATCCCTCGGTCGCATCCATGAGCACGAGATCGGTGGAATAAAATTTGTTGATCTCGGCAATCATCGTCCGCTGGTGGGGCGAGCTGTGCAGTTCGCTCATGAAGTCGTAATCAAGGCCGGGGACCCGTTTTGCGACAAGGCCGACAGAATTTTTTAACGACATCGTGAAATGTCCCCCGTACCGGTGTGTCTTGAGGCAGCAGGTTTGTATGACGCGGTCTGCCCGGGCAAAGACATTGGCAATAAAAAAACCCCGTTGCCAGTGGAGCCCGGGCGCCTGGATCTCCTGCCAGCCGTTCCGTTCGATCTCATCCAGTACGACGACCGAAAACCCGAGCTCGTGTGCAAGAGAGAATACGCCGCGGTTTTCCAGCACGGCCCTTGTCTCTCCCATTCCGCTGCGTTCGGCAAGCGTGAGATGTGCCGGCCCCTCGTTTATGATGGAATCAGCAATCCCCCGCAGCATATCGATATGTGTCGATGCAGGAAACGGGTCGTCACTGTTGAAATTTGCCTTGAGAGCCACTGCAGATCCTGACAATACTGAGAGATCAAACTCCGCAAGGATCGCGTGAAGCCCGCCGATACGGTCAGTTGCATCCGCGATGAAAATATCCGTCTGCCCTTGCCTGGTCATAATTTCACCGGTGAATCCTTATTGCGCGGGAGGAGATGAATGCTCGCTCTTGCAGATCCAGAATAAGGTACCAAAAACGTTATCGGGAAAACCGGGGAAATCGCCATTTTTACGACACAAATGATGTGCATGGATTATCCCACATCCCGGAAGGTTTTCAGGATCCCTTAAGATCGGTATTCGGGTTAACCAGAAGAACAACAGGTCATCGGCACCAGCCCATGATATTATAAAAAAAGAATCCGCGGGCCAACCCTGGCCCATCAGTACTTCCCGTATTTCTTCACAGCCTCAAACACCGCCCGGACATTCTCCGGCTTTGCCTCGCCCGAGATCCTGCCGTCCGCGCCCGGGTAGATCATCATGCCGCCTTGCTTGCAGTCATTGAGCATCGACTTCATGTAATCATCCACCTTCTGCGGCGTGCAGGCGAAGAGAAGCTAGTTGAGCGGGGCCAGCGCGCCGGTGATAGGGCAGATTCTGCCCATGGCAGCTCCGGGAGGATGGAGAAATCATTTCCCGACCCGCAGACCCGCTGCACGAACGGATCTTTCCAGGTATCCGGAAGAAATATGACCGGGATGGAACAGATAGTTGATCTGAATGTGCTTGCCGGGCAGAACCGTGGATGACAATACCCTGCCGGCCAGCAGGGAATCCTGCCCGGGAGGAAAAAAGAGTGATTGCCCGGTACCCTCTTTTTATCGTTCAGGGAAGGATCAGGGTCATCCTCCTTTCGGTCTTCTTTCTTGCTCATTCTTCTCCTTCCAGTAACGGTGATCGGGATATTCCCAAAATACATCTTCTTCCGGCAATCGTCCCGGGATCCGGCAACCTGACTGAGGGTACACCGGTTATCACACTGCAACCAGCACCAACTGCAACATTGATCGGGGATGTCCGGTATCCCTATATCCGTACCAACACCAGCGCAGGTACGATTTCCCGGACCTACACCTTCCCGTTCCAGAAGGAGAACGTAACCATTACCGCAAATGTCAGCACCGCCGTATACGATGGGGCGCAGGACGGGGTCAAATATGCTGTTATCCAGCCCGGAAACCCGGTCAATCTGATCGCGCCCGGGTACTTCAATGCCTTTATCAGCGATCCCCGCCAGGACAGCTTTTATTCCGGCCTTTTGCAGGACTTCCGTTCAATCCGGGCCCGGGACAATCTTTCCGATGATGAATACCTTGAGCTGATGACGGTCTTTGTCCAGAGCCTTCCGTACGACACAAAGAGCGGAGTGCTGGATAGCCCGCCCCGCTTCCCGGTGGAGACATTCGTGGATGGCACCGGGAACTGTGAAGACAAGAGCGTCCTCCTTGCCGGTCTCCTTTCACGGGAAGGCTACGATGTCGTGCTCTTTCTTTTTCTCCCGGAGCACCATATCGCGCTCGGGATAAGGAACAGCAGTTACTCTTTCCAGGACACCGGGTATACGTACATAGAGACCACGGGCACGCTTCTTATCGGTGAGGTCCCATCCGAACTTGCAATCCCTGAAAAATACGAGCCGGCCGGCGGGAACGGTAACGAGACGGTTGCCAATGCCACGCCTCTCGTGATCCGGGTGGGCAACGGGACAACAGGGTTCACGAGTGCCGACCAGGTTGCGTCTATCCTTGATACCGGGAAGGAGATTGATGCCCGGGCTCTCGGGCTGCAATCCCGGATGGGGAACTGTTCGGTAAACAACGCCAGCTGCAACCAGTCCCTTGAACAGGAGTATGACCGGTATGCGTTGCTCCATAACTACATTGTGACGCACAAGTACGACCGCGCCGGCCTGTACCTGGATCTTTCCAACCTGACCTGCCCTGTATCCGCAGCGCCCGTTTCCCCTGAACCCGGGCTCTCCGGCACAGCGGTTACCTGCCCTGCCCGGCACCCCGGGACATCGTTTCCTGCGACCTGTCGGTTTTCATTGGCCTGTATCCGGGCGCACCTTGGGCACCTCCTTACCGGCCCTGATATTGCTGCCGGATGAGACACGGCCCCGGATCTTTTCGATCATGGCAGCAAACTCGCTGGCATCCGGTGTACCCCGCGCAAATGCCACATCGCTGCACCGGTCCAGCACTGCCATGATACCGGCGCTGTCGGTCCCGGGACCGGCTGCCGCAAGTACCTTTTCCAGTTCGGCGTTGGTGAATTCCCACGGCACTCCCTGCATCCGTGAGAAAAAGAGCCGTGTTGCCCGTCCGGCAAGGCTGTAGGCATTTTTGTACTCCTGCCGGGCAAACGCTGATTCTGCCTCCCTGATCAGGCCCAGTGATTCTGCCCGGTAACCAGGCGCATCCTCCACAGGCTTTGAGCGACCTGCTGCCGGGGAAACCGGAGGGATGTGGCGTCTTTTGCAGTACCGCACAGCCAGCCATATCCCGGCAAGCAGGACAACGAGAACTGCGGCGATAATTCCGACACTACTCGCCGTCATCCCCGCGGTTGCCCGGTCGATGGAGACCTGCGTTACATTCCCCTCCGGATCCACCACGGCATTTACAAACACCGGCGGGTCCTGCCCGGAAAGATACGTGACATTGACCATCTCTCCGTCAAGGGTCACATTCATGAGCGTCTGGTTTCTCTCGAACCCCGAGTCCGTCAGCTCGTGGGAAAATGCCTGGTACGTTGCATTTGCGCTCAGGGCGGGCGTCACGTTCACTGCCGCAGGCGACTGCTCGGTGATGAGGGGAACGACACCCGCCTCCATGGCACCCTGAAGGGAGACCTGCCTGCTGGCTGCGTCCTGATACGTCATGGCAAAAGTACCGTTGCCGCTGTCCGTGGGATCTGTAGTTGCAGACTGGCGGAAAAACCCGTCCGCCGCAAGGGTTGCATTGACCTTTTGGAATAAAGGATCGGCGGCAAGGTTCGCGTTGAACCGGTTCTGGTTCTGGGCCTGCTGTGCTGCAGCCTGCATTATCTGCGCCTTGAGCGCCGAGGTGTCCTGGAAGATCTGGCCGTTCTGGGATGAGAAGGGAGAAGACGGCGAATAGGATGTTGCCACATCCCTGCCCGACTGGTTCTGGGGGGACACAGACTGAGGCGAAAGATTCACGGAACTGTTCCCGAGCCCGCCGGGAAGACCGGCACCGCTTGAACTGGACACCGGACTTCCTGAAAAGCCTGCATACAGGGAGAGGTTTTGCACAAAATGGACGCTGATGTCAGGCAGGGTCACAAGGACCGGGGCACCGTCCGTGTACTGGCAGGCAACCCGGATCATGACAGATTCTGGCTTTGTCGAGGTGCCGGCACTGAAATTGAGATACGAGTTTCCTGCAGGAAACATGGCAGGATAGACATTATTTTTAGTAATATTGAGTACGTTTCCGGCATTCTGCAGCTGCTCTACTGAGGTAACCCGTATTGTAGCGTTGATCTCCCCGCTGTACGTACTGGAGACCGGAAGCGAAAGTGTGGCATTCTGCCCTACGGCAAAGTAATAATCAGTCTGGTTTGCAGTGATCGTGACACTCGCGGCAAGGGTGGAAGGAAGGAGCAGAACGGCAAAAAGAAGAACGGCTGTTCCGGTAACGTTCATCCTCACGGGATGATCCTCCCCTTGCCGTACCGGAGCCAGAGTTCTATGCAGAGCAGGATGAGCGCCCCGAAAATGAACCAGTCCTTAATACTTGTTTCCTCTGGCCGGGGTTCGTTCTGGGGGATCAGGTTTCCATACGCGTCCCTGAGGGTCTCTCCATTTACGGATTTGAAATACCTGCCCCCGGTCTGGTCGGCAATGGTTTTAAGGGCGGTCTCGTTGAGATCGGCATAATCTGGTGCTCCCGACCAGTCATAATCGAGAATGGTCGGGGTCGAGGTCCCAAGGGCGATCGTATCGATCGGGATGCCGGCCGAATGTGCAAGCGCGGTCGCCTCTTCGGGCGTGATCGTGCCCGCATTATTCACGCCATCGGAGAGCAGTATGATGGTGCTTATCCTGTCCGGGGCTGATTGGGCCATGTCGACAGCGAGTGCGAGGCCGTCACCTATGGCTGTTGCCCCCGAACTGGAAGAGATGTTGGCTATCTTCTCCTGTACATACTCCTTGTCCTGGCTCAGGTACGCTGCTGTCGTTGCCCCGTCCTGGAAGATGATAACGCCAGCCGCGTCCTGTGGGGAAAGGTTTCCCACAAGCATTTCTGCGTCGGCCTTTGCTGCTTCAATACGGGAGGGCTGATAATCCGTGGCCTGCATGCTGCCGGAGTCATCGATCACTAGGATCACGTTCATGCCCTCTTTTGTCTGGGATAGCGGGATGTGGGGATCGGCAAGGCCGATCACAAGCAGCCCGATCGCAGCGAGGGCCAGCACAAAAAGGGCGAGCTGCCGTTTCGATCCTTTCGTATCTCCCATCGCGGACTTCACAAACGCTACCCGGGAAAAGGCCATGGCCTCCTGCCTTTTTTTGCGGATCATGTACCAGTATATCCCTGCAAGGACAGGGATCAGGACAAGGCCGCACAGCCACAGCGGATCATAAAATCCCGGCATGGTTCCTCCTCATGGCAGAGACCCTTGTAAAAAATTCTTTCAGGGGGATATCATAGGGCTCATCCGTGGAAATTACCACTTCAGGTATACAGTTGCGTGCGAAATTACGGTGCAGGCCGTCCTCATATCCAGCCACCAGCCCGCGGTACCGCTGCCGGAACCCCGGGTCCGAGGTATCGGCAAGGACCTGTTCGCCGGTTTCGGTGTCCTCGAGTTCGATGAAACCCACGTCCGGCAGGTCCTGCTCGCGCGGATCGGTAATACGGATCGCGATCACTTCGTGCCGGCGCCGCAGCACGCGCAGAGGTAAGGAAAACGATGGTGACGCAAAGTCAGAAAGGATGACGATGGAACTGCGGCGTGCAAGGACGGTTGCGAGAAATTGCAGTGCGGCGGCAAGGTCGGTCTTTTTTGATACCGGGCGATGATCGATCATGACGTTGAAGAGTTCTGCAAGGTGTTTCCTGCCCCGTTTTGCGGGAACAAATTTTTCCACCCGGTCCGAGAAGAGCACAAGGCCGACACGGTCGTTGTTCCTGACCGCAGCAAAGGCAAGGCTTGCAGTGATTTCGAGGATCTTTCTTTTTTTCGTTGAATGCAGGCCAAACCCGGACGAGCCGGAGATATCTGCAACAAAGTAGAAGGTCTGGTCCCGCTCTTCGGTGAACTCCTTAACAAACGGGCGATTGTACCGTGCCGTCACCTTCCAGTCGATAGCGCGGATATCGTCCCCGGGCGTGTACTCCCGGATCTCCGTAAACTCGATTCCCTGCCCTTTGAACACGGAATGGTGGAACCCTGTCTGGAGCCCCTCGACAAGTACCCCGGTGGCGATATCGATCTTTTTGATCTGCCGTATGAGCTCCGCGCGGTCGTCCATCAGCAGTCACCTGCGGGAGATTGTCCCGGCATGCCATCCGCCATGGCAGTCACGGCACCTTAACGGTTTCAAGGACCCGGTCAATGATCCGATCGGTTGTGATCCCGTCGGCCTCCCCTTCGTACGTGCGAAGGATCCGGTGGCGGAGGACCTCGTGGGCAACGGCCCTGATATCCTCCGGGATTACGTAGCCCCGACCGTTCAGCAGGGCATGGGCTTTCGCCCCCAGGATAAGAAAGATCGTGGCGCGGGGCGATGCCCCAAGAGCAATGTACCGGGCTTCTTCGATACCGTAGGTACCCGGGTGCCGGGTCGCGTCTACCAGTTCGCAGGCATAGCGCTTAATCGCCTCATCTGCATATACCGTCCGGGTAAATGCCTGGATCTCGCGGATCTTCTCTGTACTGATCATCTTTTTCGGGGTGATGATCTGCCCTTCCGTGAAGCGGTCCAGTACCGCGATTTCCTCGGTTTTTTCCGGGTACGTCATAAGCACCTTGAACATGAACCGGTCTACCTGCGCCTCCGGCAGCGGGTAGGTACCTTCGGACTCGATGGGGTTCTCGGTGGCAAGCACAAAGAATGGCAGGGGCAGCGCGTGCGTCTCGCCTTGGATGGTGACCTGCCGCTCCTGCATGGCTTCGAGCAGCGCCGACTGGACTTTGGGCGGGGCCCGGTTGATCTCGTCGGCAAGGACAAAATGCGCAAAGATCGGGCCTTTCATCGTGGAAAATGTCGAGTCCTTCTGGTCGTAGATCTTTGTCCCCATAATATCGGCCGGAAGAAGATCCGGCGTGAACTGGATCCTGACAAAACTGCAGTCAATGCACTGCGAGAGGGTCTTTATGGTCAGGGTCTTTGCAATCCCCGGCACCCCTTCCAGAAGGACATGGCCGTCCGCACAGAGTGCGACAAGCAGGCGGTCGATCACCTCCCGCTGGCCGACAATGACCGTGTTCATCTCGGTACGGAGCTGTGCGAGCGTTCCAGCATATTCCTGTGCCTGGCGTGTCAGGCGCGTAATTTCTGCATCCATGGAGGTACCTGTTTTATCGTTAGTCTTGAGGCCCGGGGAAAAGGCTGGTAAAACAACCCCCTGCCCGGCCCTGTTTTTTCCCGGCTGCCCGGAGAAGAGCCCGATCAAAGCGACCCTGCATCCGGCGTATGTATATTTTCCGTGGTATATACGATGCATTAATGCTTTCTTGAACTATACCTGGCTCGATTCCGGATGAAGGGAGGATTTTTTTATCGGACCGGAAAAAAGGAGGCCGGCCCCTACACATTGGCGCTCACGCTCACCGTCCCATACGCGGCATTGGTCCCATTTGAGGCAAGGAGCCTGCCGTTTTCCCAGATCTCCACGGTAAGGTTGTGTTTTACCGCATCGTCTGCTTTTTCAAACACCGCACTCACGGTACCGGTCGGCTGGCCGAGATCAAAGAGCCGGAACCCGGAACTTTTTACCTCCTGTGAAACGCCGTTTGCCGTGTAGCTGCCGGTATACTGGCCCAGGTAACCCACGCGGAGATATATCCCGGATCCGGGACCTGTACCTGGGTTGGATAGGGATATTCCCCGGCAGATGAGTTGAAGAGAGTGGCATGAGAGCCCGATGTCTCCTGGCCGGATGCAGCCTGGTCCTGGACAACCGGCTGACTGGTGGCCTGCGGCGTCCCTGATGCACCGGGGAAGTCCCGCTGCCGCTCCCGGACTGCCCTATAAAGATTCCTGAAATGAAGAGTGCGACGATAACGATGCAGATGATGCCGATCGCAGCAACTGCACCCCAGATCTTTTTTCTGTTTCTTAAACCTGATACCATTTTTTCACCTTAAACCTGATTCATGTGCCTGTCCTTGATAAACGAAAGTTTGCTGCCCGCATACGCGGGACATCACCCGGTACCGGCCGGACCGTCTGCCAGGACCGTGGCCATCCCGGAAGTACCGCCCACTTCTCCGACCTCACCTTTCACTGTGGGACCAAACGACACCGGCGTGATCACGATGAGAATCTCATCACCTGCCGCAAGGTTGGTCGTGCCGGTGATGGCAAACCGGTCCCCGGTGTAATGGTCCGGGACGGGGTCGATGCCGATACCGGCATAACTCTGGTTTTCCGGTTGTACCGGGTCTTTTGCGGGAGCAAAAAGGGCAGGCTGCAGGTAACCCGCCGGGGGCTCCGCTACGCAAAAGCGTGCCGTTGCCGTGACCCGTGGCTGGATAGAAGTTGCAACCACGAGGTATTCATCAGGTGGCCAGGTTGATGTATCGACATCGAAATGCCAGGACCGTGTACTGTCCCGCACCTGCCGGCCGGCGGACTGGCTGTACGCCGGTCCCGGATCGCCTGTACCGTTACCGGCTGCCTGTGCAGGAGCACCGGGGACCGATCGGTTTTCCGGTACCGGTATACCAGGTACTGCACTGCCGGAAACTCCTGCAGAAAAACCTGTGGCAGGCCGGGCCGTGCCATGGGAATCCGTACCGGAGATGCCTGCTCCATAGTACAGGGCAAGCCCGGCCACAAGGACGGTAAGAACGATACCCAAGGACACCCGCATTTGACGTTTCCTTTCTGTCATTTTTCTCATCAACCGGCTGCACTGCCGGAGTGGCCGGTACACCCTGACTGCCCGGAGCATCGATTCGTCTATTTAAACGATTTATGAGCAGTTTCTCTACACATCAGGAATACCAACGGGTTTTTTTGAATTTACAGGAAGAAAAGAAATGCTGATATGATTCTTTGGAGCAGTCTATGGTATGGAAGATGCCTGGCACCCAGTGCTCCTGTACGGTCTTGGACTTGTCCTTGTAGCCGGGTGTATTGCCGCAGCCTTTTTGTTTCATGGCAACCCCATCCTTCCACCCGTCGACGGCGGGATCCGGATCACGGATCAGGATTTTTCCGGTATTCCCCTACCCCTGGGGGGCCATACAGCAATCTTCAGGACTGACATTTCCGAAAATATATCGTATATCCTGGTGGATCTCAACAGCGGTGATCCCACGGATTCCCTTTCCCTGTCGGTCATCGCTCCCGATCAGGTGTTTGGCCCATATACCGATATTTCCAATGGGACACATGAAGGCCGTATATATCTCAAGATCGCAGGGCGCAACAACCTGACCCCCGGTCTCTGGGAATTTATCGTCCACAGCAACAAGACGATCGAGATTGGGAGCGCCGGGCAGTATCCCTGGAACAATACCGGCCTGTTTGACCACAAACCTGATAATTGAATAATAAAAACAAAAGACAATATGAAGCGGGAACTGTGGCTTGCCGGCTTTTTTTTCCTCGCGATTATTCTGCTGGCCGCGCCGACCGCGGCATCGGGAGGCTACAGCGTCGCGCTGGCATACGGATCCACGGGGACACCGGTTCCGGATCTTGTCCCCATCAGTTTCTGGGACCTTTCATGGCAGGACATGGCAATCGTTATGGCACTTCTCCTCTGCCCCATCTGTGTCATCCCTCTTGAGATCCTTTTTGCCAGCAAACTGTTGGCATTCCTCGGGTTCCGGCGGATCGCCCGGCGCAATATCCTTGAGCAGGGTACCAGGAACGAAATATACCAGCTCATCGTCGCCGCGCCCGGCATCAGTTTCCCCACACTAAAACAGTGTCTTTCCCTTTCCCGGGGAACACTGACCTATCATGTGCTCCTTTTGTCTGCACAGCACAAGATCGTTATCCATAAGACACACGGGAGGACCAGCTATTTTGAAAACAATGGCCGGTACGACGGGATCGAACAAAAGATCCTCCACCATCTCGGAAACGAACGGGAAAAACGGATCATCGACCACCTGATCTCCTCACCGGGGAGCACCCGGCAGGATCTCGAGCAGGTGCTTGGGGTATCGGGCCCGACGATCACTTGGCACATGAAACGGATGCTGTCTGATGGGATCCTCAACATACGAAAGGACGGAAGATATTCCCGGTACTCGCTGACCGCAGAAACTGCAGGCATCCTTTCTCCCGGCCGCATCCCGGGCAGGATGCCAGTCAGCGGCGAAATCCCGATCCGGGTTCTCTCGGGCTGCTGACGGACCTGGCGATCTCCCCACAGCGCCCTTTTTTGCCCCGCCCCCCTCCTCCAGCACCTCCGGAACATGGAGACGAAAGGAAGCCCGCTATATTGCAGGTTTAAGTGCCCCTATTTTTGGCCAATTTTAAAAAAGAGGGGCAAAATGGCGTTTTTTCCGTGGGTGTGGATATCGTTTCCTGTGGAACCGGAAAACGGGATCCCCGGATTGCCAATCCGGGGCCGTATCGGGCGTATTTGGGTCAGGCATTTTTGGGCCGGATGGCGATGTGGGGGAGGGAGACACCAAGTATCCCTGATCCTGTTCTCAGACGGAGACCGCCACTCGGAGGGGCCCGGTCTCGACATAATCAGGATTCACGAAAACCGGTCATGTTTGAAGGCCCAGACGCGATCTTTACTCCTGAAGATCACCAGCCACATATAGCCAGATTTGTGCGGCCGATCTTTTGTCCGAGGGAGTGCACAAAAAAGGACTATTTGTTAATATGCACGACTTTTGCCGGGGGGAACCCGTTGAAGTACGTGGACGAGGCGATCGAGTAGGCCCCGATATTTTCCGAATAGACGAGATCGCCGATCGCGAGCTCCGGGAGCTCGGCCGAGAGCGTGATCGTATCGAATGCATCGCAGGTCGGCCCGAAGACTGCCGAGATGTGGCGCGGCCCTTCCTTGAACGCGAGTACCGGGTAGGTGCAGTGGTCGAAGACCTGCCCCGAGTAGGTATGGTAGACGCCGTCGTTGATGTAATAGCAGGGCTTGCCGTCCCGGTACGCCTTCCCGATGACCTTTGCAACGAGCGTGCAGGCATTTGCCACGAGGAACCGGCCAGGCTCGGCAAGGATCTCCATGTCGGCCGGGAAGAGCCGGGCGATCTCGGCCCTGAGTTTTACTGCAAGTTCTTCGATGGAAC
Source organism: uncultured Methanoregulaceae archaeon (assembly GCA_963805035.1). Lineage (GTDB taxonomy): Archaea > Halobacteriota > Methanomicrobia > Methanomicrobiales > Methanospirillaceae > Methanoregula. Next base: position 24,425 of record CAWDSU010000015.1, read on the forward strand.
GGACCTCGGGGTTGTACTTCACGGGAAAGCCTCCGCCGATATCGAGGATCCGGATCTTCTTGTCCAGCCGGTGCTCCGCCTCCGCGATGATATCGGCCGCGATCTGGAGCGCGACCACGTAGTTCTCGAAGTTGGTGCACTGGCTTCCCACGTGGAAACTTAATCCCTCGACAACGAGACCGAGGTCAAATGCCGCCGCGATCAGGTCCACTGCCTCGCCCGGGTCCGCCCCGAACTTCGAGGAGAGCTCGACCATGGAGCCGGTGTTCGGGACCCGGAGTCTCAGGACAAGGCCCGCCTGCGGGGCGTGCGCCCGGATCTTCTTGAGCTCCTCAATGTTGTCGAACGTCACGAGGGGCTTGTACTGGTTGAGATCTTCCAGGGTTTCGAGGGGCTTGATCGTGTTTGCGTAGATGATCCGGTCCCAGATCCAGTCCTGCCGTTCCTTGTCCGGAAGGTCTTTGATGAAGTTATAGACAATCATGAACTCGGGCATCGAAGCGACATCGAAACTGGCACCGAGGTCCATGAGGGTTTTTACAATTTCGGGGTTCGAGTTCGCCTTGACTGCAAAATAGACCTGAATTGTCGGGAAATTCTTCTTAAACTCGTGGTAGTTCTCCCGGATCTTTTTATGGTCGATTATAAAAATCGGAGTTCCCTTTTTATATGCCAGTTCCTGGAGTATCTGACGACTTCCGCGGTCCATATGGGAGATCGTGTCGTCCTGCCTGCATGCGTCTGCTGTCGTGTTCACGTCCGTTCCTCAGTAGTAGTGTTGGTACATGAGTGATTCATCGCACAAATAAGAAGTTTTTGAATTGCCAGACATCGGCCTGGTCGTAGTCGTTCTCCGGGTTCTCCCGGAAATAGACGGTCCGGTTCTTCAAGGGCGTCCAGTCCGAAGGCCCGGACCAGAATTCGCCGAGATAGGGTTTTGCGATATCCAGTACAAACTCGTGGGGGAGATCGTCAGGCAGGCAGAATCCCTTTTTCGGGTTCTCGATCATCCACATCACCGCGGAGACGACACCGAGCGCGACCTGGATGGTGGTCGCGTTCTGACCCGGCGCAAGTTTCCGTGCCTCATCAATGGAGAGGATGCTTCCCGTCCACCACGAGTTGTACGGGTGGCCCATCAGGAGCGCACCAAGGATGTCGGATCCGCCGGATATTTCACGGTCATTCATGATCCGGAGTTTGGGCTGGAGCTCGTAGTTCCTGCCCCGCAGCTCGTGCAGCGATGCGATCGTTGCATCGCAGGGCATGTACGCGTAGTTCACGGTCGGCCGGTAGACCGCCCTACCATCCTTCCAGACTGTCCACCGGTCGGAGATGCCAAATGCCTCGCCGTGCCGGATCACCATCCCGACGATCTCCTGCTTTGGCACCCAGGACCGGATCCACGTGTTGATCCCCATGTGGGGGAGCATGATCGCATTCTTGGGGCCCGCGGGGGGAACGTCCGCGAGCCGGGGCAGTTCCCTCTCGTGGGTACCCCAGCCGATCTCTGCCGGGGCGGTGCCCTCTTCGAGCAGGCCTTCGATGCACCAGGTCCCGACAAATTCGTCGACTTTCTTTGGCGACCGGGATATCTGGGTGTCGCGCTCGGAGCAGTGGATGACCTTGATCCCGACCTCCATCGCGAGCTCGTTGAATTTCTGTTCCTCGATAAGGCGTTTGAACCAGGCCTGGTCTCCTGCAATCCCGTCCTCGATCATCTTACCAGCGATATCCACGAGGCCCTGTTTGGTCATGTGAGAGATAAGGCCCGGGTTTGCCCCGTGGTCGACCACGCAGGTCGTGGAGTTCTTCCAGTCACGGGTGAGTTCCCGCAGTTTCATCTGCCGGTAGTACAGGGACTTCTCATACGGGCTTGCCGTATAGCGCTCACCAAGCGGGTCCCAGGCTTCTACCGATGTGTTCACGTACAGCACGTTATGGTCGTGACACCACTGGATGATCTCTCCGCAGTCGATATTCCAGGCAAGATCGACAAGCAGTCCGCCCTCCGCAAGGGTCTCGGAGAGAATCGAACTGATGTTTTCCGGGGTGATCTTCCGTTTTAAAAAGCGGAGGCCCCGGGTCGTATACGCCTTGAGATCCTGGGATTTATCCTTAAAATCGACGATTGTGATATTCTCAAGCGGTATATTGACGTGCCGAAGCAGGATGGGGAGCGTGCACTTGGACACGGCACCATAACCAATGATGAGTACTTTATTTTTAAACTCCATCCTAACCCTCCCGGGGGTTAATCTCTCTTCTTTCCAATCTGTATTTTATGCGCTTTTACGTTATAAAATAAGGAGGAAAATCCGGATTTTTTTCTGTATGCCGTCTGTAACGTCAAAAAAGCGGTTACTTAATGGGGTAAGGTACAATATACCGGCAGGTGATTCATGTCAAAACGGGCAGTAGACCTGATCTTTTCTGCGACCTATATGCTCACCGATCTCCGCATGATCCTGCGCGAGACGGCACCGACCCACGAACTGGACGAGAGGCAGCGGGCAGAGGCAGCCCGCCTGCTCGAAAACCTCGAACGGCAGGTCGGGTCCCTGAAGCAGGAGATGCTGAAATGAAGTGCGGGAGCGGGATCGAGGCGAGGCAGGTAAACGAGCTCTTCATCAACATCGACCCCATCCAGGCCGGGGGGCGCCTGACCGGCGACGCAATCAAGGCGATCATTGCGTACGGCGACGGGTACTCGGTCTGCGATAACTGCCGGAAGCCCAACCGGCTCGATTGCATTTCAAAGCCACCGATCGCGGAGTTCCATAAGGAGGTCGCCGCATGGCTCAACATGGACGCGGCCCGGATGATGCCCGGGGCGCGGCGGGGTTTCCAGGCAGTCGCCCATACCTACGTGAATAAAGGCGACCCGGTCCTCCTGACGTCGCTCTCGCACTACACGGAGTTCCTCGCGGTCGAGGAGGCAGGAGGGGTCGCCTGCGAGATCCCGGCCGACGGCCGGCATATCGTCACGCCCGAATTAACCGCAATAAAGATTGAGGAGGTCAGGAAGAAGTTCGGGAAAAACCCGGTCCTTGCCCTGATCGATCAGGTGGACTACCAGTACGGGAACCGGCACGATGTCGCCGGCATCGCAAAAGTGGCGCACCAGTACGACGTCCCGGTTCTCTGCAATGGCGCCTATACGGTCGGCATCCTGCCGGTGGACGGGAAAGCACTGGGTGTGGATTTCGTAGTCGGATCGGGCCACAAGAGCATGGCGGCACCCGCCCCCTCCGGCGTCCTTGCTGCCACCGCCGAGCGGGCAAAAGACGTCTTCCGCACGACCGCAATCGAAGGGGACGTGACCGGACGGAAATTCGGTATCAAGGAGCCGGAGCTGATGGGCTGCACGCTTATGGGCGCAACGCTCGTGGGCATGATGGCATCTTTTCCCCACGTAAAGGAACGGGTAAAACATTTCGACCGGGAACTCGCAAACAACAGGATCGTCATGGATGCGCTGCTCTCCATCGAAGGAACGAAGATCCTCTCCGATACCCGCGGAAGCATACACTGACCCGGGTAGATACCACTGGATCGTTTGACACGGTGGCCGGGTCCCACAAGAAGAAGGGGTTCTACTTCTCATCCGCGCTGAATGACAAAGGGATCTTCGGCCTCATCCCGGGTGCAACCCGGATCTGGAAATTCAACACCTATGGTATGACCGAAAAGCAGGCCCGGTACCTTGCCGACGCCTTCGTGGCGGTGGCACGCGAGAACGGGCTTCCGATCAAATCATAATTTTTTGCTGATCCCGGTATCTCCCGAAATCATTCCTGTTCTGTGGATGCCCGTATCCTACCGGCACGGGTTTTATCTGAAGGCTCGCCAAAAGAGAAAATAGCCGTGACCGGATCGTACGGGAATACACCGGCAGGGAGGAAACCCGATGCTCAAAAACGTCATAAGCCCGAAAAACCGGATCGATCACGAGACTTTTGACAGGAAGATCGCCCCGCTCAGGGAGCGCCTTGGCGTTCTCCAGCGATCCCTGCGTGATGCACACATACCGGTTGTCATCGTTATGGAAGGCTGGGACGCGGCAGGGATCACCCGGTCCACGAAGATGGTAATCCAGTCCCTCGATCCACGGGGGTTTACCCTGCACACGATCGAGCAGCCTACGGACAACGAGCGGATGCGACCGTTCATGTGGCGGTTCTGGATCCGGATGCCGCCCAAAGGGCGCATCGCGATCTTTGCCCGGAGCTGGTACAGCAGGGCGATCTCCGCAGAGATGCAGAAACCCAGCTGGACCAAGTCCCTCAAGGGGCGGATCATCGCGATGAACAATTTCGAGCGCCAGCTTGCCGATGACGGCGCGATCATCATCAAGTTCTTCCTGCATATCGAAAAAGCCGAGCAGAAACGGCGTTTTGAGGCACGGGAAAAAGATCCGCTGACCGCATGGCTCGTGACCCCTGCACTCTGGGAGCTCCATCACCATTACGACCTCTCGTATCCGGTAATCGACGATCTTCTCGAAAAGACGGATACAAAGTCCGCACCATGGCACGTGCTTGACGCGACCGATGAAAAACATGCAGTCCTCAAAATGTACACAACCCTTGTCGCTACCCTCGAAAAAACGCTCGCCAACCGGGCCAAGGGAAAAACCATAAAACATGGCGATCCCCTCCTCCCGGAAAAACGCCCCGTTAAACGCAGCAATGGCCGGCAGCCGGGTGAGAATACCTGCACAAAGGAGGGGCGCCAGCCGGTGCTCGACCATCTTCAGGAAGAGATGCTCCGTCTCCAGGCACTCCTGTTCAAGCGCAAAATCCCGCTCATCATCCTCTATGAGGGATGGGATGCGGCAGGAAAGGGGGGCAATATCACCCGGGTTGCGCGGTACATGAACCCCCGGGGCTACGATGTGATCCCGGTCTCCGCTCCCGACGCAACGGAAAAGAGCCACTATTACCTCTGGCGGTTTATCAGGAATTTCCCCCGGGCCGGCCATATCGCGATCTTTGACCGGAGCTGGTACGGCCGCGTCCTTGTGGAGCGTGTGGAGGACTGCTGCACGAAGTACGAGTGGCAGCGGGCGTACCGCGAGATCAACGACATGGAAGCGGATTTTATCTATTCCAGCGGAGGGGGGATCATAAAATTCTGGCTCGAGATCAGTAAAGAGGAGCAGCTCAGGCGCTTCGAAGAACGTACAAACGACCCGCTTAAGCAGTGGAAGATCACTGAAGACGACTGGAGAAACCGGGAGAAATGGGACCAGTACAATAAGGCAATTGACGAGATGCTGGCCCGGACCAATACGAAGATCGCGCCCTGGACGGTGATCGAATCCGACGACAAGTGGTACGCCCGGACAAAGACGCTCGAAACGGTCGCTGACTACTGCGAGCACCTGCTGGAGTAAGGAGATGCGGCAGCGTGGTGCAGCACGTTTTTAAAGGATCTTCCCGTTGCGTGCGGTGACATACCGGACCCGGGAGAGGACCGTATCGAGCAGCTCATCGATACCGAGCGTGGTTTCACACTCTTTCACCGCGAGGCTCGTCGCTGCCGTCGCCGGCATCCTTGGGACCGCCCGGCAGGCCAGATCGCCCTGTTTTTCCACAAACGTCTCGATCTTCCGGGCTAACGTAACGGTCTCCGCCTTGTCATACGTGATAAGAGGCCGCAGCACCGGGACAGGAGTGGCATCGGAAATCACTGCAAGGTTTGCAAGGGTCTGGGAGGCCACCTGCCCGAGATTTTCCCCGGTGAGGATTGCTTGGGCACCCTCGCGCCCGCAGAGGCTGCCGGCGGCCCGGAGCATGAACCGCTTGCAGAGCACACACCGGAGCCGGGCCGGGATGCGGAGTTCCTGCATCCGGTCATAGAAGGGCTCGGTATCGGCAATAATCATCTGCAGATCGGCGCCCGGGCACCAGAGCGAGAGGCGCCGGTGGTTCTCGATCGCAGTTTCCCTTACGTCTCCCCCTGCCCACCTGCCGCCGTCCATATGCAGGTGGGACACTTCGCAGCCCCGCTTCATCGCTAGCCACGACGCGACCGGGGAATCAATCCCTGATGAGAGCAGGCCGAGTACCTTACCCTGCGACCCCCAGGGAAGACCGCCCGGTGCCGGGATACGAGCATCGTAGACAAGCCCACCGCAGTCCCGGACTTCTACGAACAGCTCGTATTCCGGATCCGAAAGATCGACCGAGAGGCCGGGAATCGCATCGTAGATGGCAGATCCAACATACTCGCCCAGCTGCTGGCTGTTCATGCCGGTCTTGCTCTGGCGCTTTGCCCGCACGGCAAACCGACAGGGAGGGTGCAGGCGGGAGAGGGCCAGGGAGACCGCCGCGTCCCGCAGGGCTTCCGGTGTGGAATCGACCCGGGTGCAGATACTCACATCGACAATCCCGAACACCCGCGAGATGATAGCTGCTATCTCTTCAGGTTTTTTTCCGGCAACAAAGATCCTCCCCCGGGGACTTTCAAACGTACAGGAATGTCCGGCTGCTTCCAGCGCCCGCCGTATATTGCGCAGCAGGATGCCGATAAAATGGTACTTGACCGGATCGCTTTTCAGGAAAAGCTCGCCGTAGCGAACCATCACGATCCGTGGATTCTGCTGCCGTCCTGCCATGATCATCATAGATAGTGGAGGCACAAGCTGATAACCGTTGGCGGTCGCCTGTCCTGTGCAGGCTGGATGGTGTTGCTCGCGCAGCCTGCGAAGGCGTCCCGGTGTGACCGGGAGAACGAAACCCTTTAATCGGCGGAGAGAATAGTGTACTGAAATGGCGAAAAAGGCGAGCAAAAAGGCAGAAGAGGCACCGCTTAAGCTCTTCTACATTTTCTACAACCAGGAACGCTGGGACAACTGGGTAAAATCGCTTGGTGAAGCAAGTTTCGAGCTCGACCCCAAGAGCGACGAGATGCCCGAGGGCTTCCGGGTGCTCGACAGTTTTTCGGTCGACATCACCCTCGCGGTGCTCAAGATCGTGAAGCTCTACCAGAACAAGCGCTTTTCAAGAGAGGAAGCGCAGGACAGACTGGTGCAGGTCGAGGCGATCGTCATGTCAGCCGCGCCCAAGGGGGACCTTGAAGAACTCATCGAGCTCCTCCAGCTCCCCAAGCTCGTCCTCTTCGCATCCTGCCGCCGGTATATCTCCGGCGAATTTGACAAGGACATCAAGACGCTCGTGAAAAAGGGCAGGGATATTATCGGTAAGGACATGGAGCAGGCGCTCGATATCGCATCCAACATCGGAGCAAGTGTAATTGACGGGGCTGCATGCTGCGGAAAGTACGTGAAGGACGATCTCGAGAACCCGACCCTGTTTGACGAGTGGCTCATTGAATGCGAGCGGATGTTCGAGGCAATGGGATCCTTAAAGAACTTCGATGAATCGACCGGAGAAGACGAGTGATCGCCGGCAGGGCGCGGTTCCGTCACGCAAAAAAGATCGAGCGTCTCGCCGGCTACCGGGTGCCCGAGTTCGCCTTTTCCCCGGTGATGCTGGAAACCATCACCACCCGCTTTAATTTTGACGCGCTTGACTTTGCCATCCGCGAGCAGCTCCTGAGTTTTTTTAATGATTTTCTCCGGTGCAAGTGCAGGAACTCGCCGCTCTGCGGCTGTCCCGAAAAAAAATTTGCAAAGAAGGTCATCGAACTGCGCGAGAACGGCCTCGACCACCGGCAGATCGCGGCGTACCTTTCCGATGAGTACGGGATCGAGATCTTCCCCGCGGATGTGCTCTCGTTTCTGGAAGACTCCGTGCACGTGCTCGAAGCGATCGCAGATGTAGCTCACCTGAAAGGTGAGGACGTCCTTGCAGCAAAGACCGTGGATCATATCCGGCTGATCGAAAGGTAAGAGAGGTCCTTTCCCGGCCTGGTTTTTTCTGATGCACCTGATTCCGGCATGCACGATCCCGTAAAACGGGTCGGACATTCATCCCGGTTCCAGAAACTATATATTACAAAATGTAATACATACTTTACATGGTGTTTGTATGGGAAACGTCAGCACCAGCAAGAAGAAACGGCCGGAGATTTAACCTGAGAACCCATGGCGTCCAGACCCCTTACCTGATCATCCGGTAGCACAGGTACCATGGGACGACTCTGAGATGGGGATCTGCCGGCTCCGGCAGCAGGTTCATCATGGATTTACCAACGAGGAGATGATACCCGGAACGGAGACCTGATGTAAATCACATACCTCTGTGTGCCCGGCAAGGGCAAGGACAACACTTCCGGACCCGTAACCCCGACAGACTCACATCTGCCCGGGCTGGTCTCTGCCCATCCCCACCCGATGGCAGGCCGTGCCTGAAGAAGTCGTGGGCCTGATGCGACACGGTCCGATGACAGGATGGCACAAGTCCCTCATTATCAGAACCATTAATCCTGAAGGTATCTATCATTGTGCGGGGGAGAACTTCTCATGCATCTTTTTTTGATCTTTTTCTTCAGATCCTGATGCGTTATCAAGGTTTTCCCGTACAACGCTGCAAATGTACTGGTGAACGGTAAAAAAACAGGCATTCATTTCATGGATCATCTGTCCGCCCTCCCCATTCTCCGGACAATCAGGTATAAGGTTATAATACCCGGACTGCTATTACCTCATGCTCATGAGGGCGTTCGTATGAAAAAAACGACATGTTTCTTCCTTCTTCTGGCAGTGACTGCTATACTCATCATTGCCGGATGTGCACAGCAGCAGGTATCACCATCATCCACTCCACCAGCGGCCGTCCAGTCGGCCGACACCGTCAGGGTTGCCAGCAGCACGCTGGGTACGATTCTCGTCGATGCCAAGGGTAATACCCTCTATTACTTTGCAAACGATATTCCCGGGAGCGGCGCCAGTACCTGCACGGCACAATGTGCGGTCGTATGGCCGGTCTTTTCAGCAGGCACCATACAGGTCTCATCCCCGCTTAACGCTGCAGATTTCGGCACCATCACGCGGGCCGACGGCACAAACCAGACCACCTGGAAGGGATGGCCTCTCTATTACTATGCCAGTGATTCGGCACCGGGCCAGGTGAATGGGGAAAACGTCCAGAAAATATGGTTTGTAGTAAAACCCGATGAGAATGTCCTGATCGCTCATTCCGCCGGGCTCGGCCAGTACCTTACGGATTCCTCCGGAAAAACGCTCTACACCTTCACAAAGGATACCAATGGGACAAGCGCCTGCACCGGCGCCTGCCTGACAAAATGGCCGGCCTTTAATGCCAACCCGGTATCCGCTCCATCAGTCCTGAGTCCGGCAGAATTTACTGCAGTGACCCGGGCAGACGGCACAAACCAGACCGCTTACATGGGCAGGCCGCTCTATTACTTTGCCGGTGATGCAAAGCCGGGGGACGTGAACGGGGAAGGGTTCAACAGTTTGTGGTACGTGGCGAACGTCTCCGGGATGATGCCGGTGGTGACGGTGATGCCTACGACGGTTAGCACCACGAGCTCAGCAGGCACCGGTGCCATGGGTGGGTACTGAAACGGAAAGGAATTATTCTTTTTTTTGCTCCGGGGAAATTATCCGGTTCCTCATGGTGACGATCTTTGGGGCATGCAGGTGTGATCCCGCTGCTGTCTGTGATAGTGCTGTATGACCTGTGCTGTTGCCAGCACAATGTATCCTGCCCCCAGGGTGGGGGGCAAAGAGGCGGGCAGCATATCATAAAAAAGATTTTGTCCAGGGCACTTTTTTTGGTTTTGAAAAAAAGGGATTTTTGCTAAAACGTGCGAAAGGAATACCAGAAAGGATAATGCCTGTCCCCAAGACCGTCCCTGCACGATGCGATACCGGTCTGTAAAAAGGGTGTTTTCCCGTCCCTTACCGGAACTCATCCTTAAGTTCCTTCACCACCGCCGCAGCAAAATCCTTTGCAGCGGGCGGGCCGTTCGCGGTGATGATCCTGCCATCGGTCACCACGGGCTGGCCGACAAGAACTGCCTTTCCCTTTTTCATTTCCAGCACGGCAACGGGACTGTCATAGACCGTCGCCTTCTTTTGTTTGAGGATCCCGGCCTTTGCAAGCACTACCGGCGCGAGGCAGATCGCGGCGACGACTTTGCCGGTCTCGAAAAAACAGATAGCAAGCCTCACGAGCAGGTCGTCCTCCCAGAGATGGGTCTGGCACCCGGAGCCTCCGACAATGATGAGACCATTGTAATTCTTCGGGTCGATATCATCAAACGAGATCCCCGCGATGGTTTTTCCTCCGAGCATGCCCGTGCAGGTGCCGGGGCGCGTGGACGCGATATCGAATGCGATCCCGGCGCTGTTCAGGGCCGCAACCGGTTCGGCCAGTTCCTCGTCACGGTATTTTTCCGGTGCAATGGCAATGACTACTTTCATGATACCTGGGATTTTCTTTTTTGGTATATCAGGATTATCACTGGCCACGGTACGTCCCGGGGCCGGTACCGAAATTTTATTCTGGTGACGCAGATGTACACAACATAAAAAGCGAATACCGCTGGCTGGCCTGACACATGAACAAAACTCTCGCGGAACCTGTCCGGGAACTCCTGCGCAGCGTGGTGATAGGTGCCGGCAAGGAAGGGTTCACGCTCACCCTCCACCGCGAGGACTTTTCCGCGCTCTACCCCGGCATGGTCAGGTTTGTCCTCGCGGTAATGTCAGAAGGCCGGACCCTGGATGTGTTCCGGACCAACACGTACGAGTATTCACCCCTCGTCCCCCTCGCCGCAGAAACCGTTGCACTCCGGAAAGCAGATGAGTGGGCGCACGAGCTTTCCACCAGTCCGGACATATTTCTTGCCGGCCATCAAAAAATCTTGTCGAGGCATACAGAGGCCCCGGCTGCCGAAGTGGTCGTCATACAGGGAAGCCCGCGGCCGGACGGGAACTGCGGCATTCTTGCTACTTGGGCTGTGGAGGCGGCGCAGGACGCCGGCAGGACAGCACGGGTGATCTACCCCCATGACCTGGACATCCACTGCTGCATAGGATGCTACCAGTGCTACAATACCGGCACCTGTGTATTCGATGATGACATGTCGGGTATCATCGACGCCATCCGCGGTGCATCGCTTCTCGTGGTCTGTTCCCCGGTCTATACCAATACTGTGCCCGGCGGGCTCAAACTGCTCATCGACCGCACCCAGGCTTACCATGCGGAGCGGGTGCTCTTTGGCGGGAGGACAGGACAATCGGGGCTGGTCCTCTCGGTTGCCGGGCGCAGGGGCGGGGACAATTTCACCTGCGTTACCCGGGTCGTTTCCACATTCTTTGAAAACCTCAGTATCAGACCTGCAGGGCAGATCCTGGTCGACCGTGCTGACACAGTCCGGGATATCAGGACCCGCAAAGGCATCGAACAGCAGGCAAAAGAACTGGTACGCCAGTGCCTGCGCTAACGGTTATTCGGATACCCCGGCGCCGGGAAACCTGAATATCCGGGCAGCACGGGCAGTTACGATAAAAAAATTCCCAAATGGCTGGTGCACCGCCACATTATGATAATCCTCCCACGGGCCGGCCAAGCATGGAAGATTGCCTGCAAGTGTTTATCCGCCCACTCTTCCAACGAATAGCAGCAGCGTGATCACCTGTGGCAACCCCCAGTTTCTCCCGATTCCCAAAAATATCCTCGAGCTGGCCTGCGAGACCATCAGCCGCCGCATCGATCGGCTCCCCTTTATCAGAAACGGTATTGTGATCGACAAGGGAATCGTGGGAGTAACCATGGAGTGCCTGAATGCCGAAGTCTCAAGGACGCTGCCTCTCCGTAAAGTCACAAGGGGTACCGGTTACCTCCTCCCGGGGCTGGGTGAATGCCTCATCGAACGCCTTGGCAGCGATCAGGGCGCTATCGCACCGGTCATTTCCGAAATTCTTGTCAACGCCGGCCTTGCAGAGCCGGCCGAGGTGCCCGATGCCGCCACCCATACGCAGATCCGGGGTATCCGGCTGCATTCTGCCTGGACGTGGCACATCGGATCGGGAGACGTCCTGCCCGGCAGTGCCCCGTATTCCGGCGGGGAAACGGACACGTGGCTCGCCCGGTGCCCGGTCTGCAGAACCGGCATTCTCGGTCAGGTAACCGGAAAACGGCTGTTCGGCATCCCTCCGACCGATTACTACCTTGACTGCTCGCACTGCGGTGCAAAATTTATTCCCGAGAAAAACCGGTTCCGGCTGGTCTCGATCGCCCGGATCGCCGACCCCCGCTGGAGGCAGTACCCTCAATTCCTGCCGGAAGCCCGATGAATGGGCGGCACTGGTGCAAGTGGAAAAAACCGCACGGCCGGCCCCCCGCATCGCTACGTCCTGGTACCGCATGGCCCAAAAAAAAACCGAAATTCCTCTTCCCCCACTGGTGATCCAACGGCCGGAAAAACCATCACGACCGGTCGAAGGTGTCCCGGTCTCATTTTCCATGCTCAGGGACGGGACCCTGATCATCAGCGGCACCGCAAAAACCCTCTATTTCCGGCCGGTCACTATCAGGTTTTTACGCGGGACCCGGCACCATCTCTTCAGCCACGCGGAGCGTACCCTGGAACAGGCACTCAAAAGCCCGGCGTTTACCGATGTAAAACCCCTTTTTATACAGGATTACCTGCGGTACCTCCCGCTCAGGCTCGGTCCGGTCACAGAAAAACTCCGGAGGAAAAACGATCCCCTGTACCGACAGCTCCTGAACCGGTACGGGGATGAGGATTTCAGCTCTTTTGCCATGGCTGACGAGGAACAGGGACAGAAGAAAGGGATCCTTATTGTATACCTGCAGGGAAAACTCTGTCATGTTGCTGGCTGCCATGCAGCCTTTGCAGATCTGGTTGACCGTTCCTTCGGGAATATCACTCCCGATCAATGCTATCGCGACGGGGATGAAACTGCCTGCCGGATCAACAGCCTTGTCACTGCGTTCAGGGGCACCCCGGTCATCTGGATCCACGAACTATCGGATGACAGCGCCATCGATGTCACCGTATCCGGCCTGTGCAGCCGTTTCCTGAATGTTCCTGCCAAACTATTGTGATGCGGACAGATAATGAGTAGATCAGAGAATTTTTCATATCCTATGCGAACATTATAATTATCTACTCCGGTAAGGGGACAGGGAGATATTAGATGAAAAAGTGTCCGCACTGCGGGATGAATATCCGGGATAACGTCGAGATCTGCGGGTATTGTGGAGGCGAAATTTTGCAGCAGCCGGCACGATCCGCAGGCAGCAAGGGTGCACCGGTTTCACAGCGGACCCCCCCGCCCCGGCCAGCGCAGAAAAAGGTGGCCGCTCCCCCCGTGGATGAACCGGATAGCGGTGAGGGTGAAGAGGAGGAAGGCGGGCTTTCTGCCATCCTCCAGCCGGGCGAACAGGTCCTTATCGGTTCCCTTAACATATCGGTAAAAAAATTTTTTTTCCATGCCTACCTCACCAACAAGCGCATCTTCCTGATCGATACCCAGGAAAAGAAACTCAAGGTAACGGCAAAAGACATCCCGCGTGACACGATTGCCGACAGCATTGTGGAATACTCGGAGAATGCTGATCCGGTTCTGGTGCTCTCGGTAAAATCTGCTGATGATGAGGTGAAGACCATGAAACTGGTCTTTACCCAGAACGGAAGCGACCGCACCGGGGAGATCGATGACTGGATCTCACTGCTCGGCCAGGAAACAGAAACAAAGAAACCGCGCCGGCCTGCACCACCGCAAACACCGGGGCAGAGAGCGGAAGAGGAAACCGAAGAAGAGTCGTCAGAAGCCCCGCCGGCCCGGCCGGTAAAACCCCCGGTCCGCCAGGAAGAACTGCACCCTGCACGGAAACCCCTCAAGGAGCATGAACGCCAGCCGCCGGTAAAACGGCTCATTCCCCTTGCCCGGGAACCTGAACCGGAGCCCGAGCCGGAAGTCCTTCCCCAGAGACGGGTACAGGTCAGAACCGTAGAAGAGCCGCAACCGCGCAGAGTCCCGGTAACCCATGGGATCCCCACACCCGTAAAGAGTGAGGGACAGATGGTCAAAAAACCGGAAGTCCGAGCAGCGATGCGAACGGCAATGGATAATCCTGTGCAGCCGGTGCGGCAGACCCCGGTCCAGCCGGTAAGAAGCGTAATCTCCGGACCCGTCCGCCGGCCTCTTCCGGAACTGAAGCAGGGGATCGTCACTGATGAGGTACCGGCAGTTCGCAGAACCGTGGTACCGGAAGAGCCGGCAGACAACCCGCAGTTCTGCCATAACTGCGGAAAAAAACTCCCGGGAGAGGCAAACTTCTGCCCGGGATGCGGGACACGACTCGGGCGCTCGCGAACCGACCCGGCAGCTCGACTGTCAAAAACAGTCCCACGCCCGGTCCCGGCACCTGCAGTAACCACGACACCCCATCAGCGCAAAATTCCAACAATTGAAGAGGTCCGTGAAGAGGAAGAAGAAGATCTCCCGCCACGGCGCCCTCCGGTGAAAAAGACCCCAAAGGGCAGCGACATGACCATCCTGCAGAAATTCCTGCGGCGCTGATTGTACACTCTGGCGCAATCAAAATTTTCATGTTAATCCGGCCGAAAAAACGCCGTCTATTTTTGTTTTGCCTAAGAAGAAATCGTTATATGAATGCCAGTCTCTTGTATTAGTACGATTACGGAGAAACCGAGGAAGTTTAATGAAAAGAAATATTCAGATCGAAGCGTTGAATCAGATCCCTCTCGAAAAACAGCTGATTGAACTTGTTGAGCGCAAATGCCTCGGCCATCCCGACAGCATTGCAGACGGAATTGCAGAGTCGATCTCCCAGGCACTCTGTAAGGTGTATCTCGAAGAGTTTGGTGCAGTCCTGCACCACAACACCGACCAAGGCGAGGTCGTTGCCGGAGAATCGTGCCCGAAATTCGGCGGCGGGAAGATGATCCGGCCGATTTATGTCTTAATCGACGGCCGGGCGACAAAACAGTTCAATAGCGTCACGATCCCGACCGATGTGGTCGCAGTCGAGGCAGCACACACGTACCTCCACAAGATCCTTCCCGAACTCAACCTGACCCGGGATGTCATGATCGACAGCCGGCTCGGGACCGGTTCGACCGATCTGCGGGACGTCTTCAAGCCCCGTCAGGGCAAAGTCCCCCGTTCCAACGACACTTCGTTCGGGGTCGGGCACGCCCCGTTCTCTGACGTGGAGACCATTATCAGGAACACATCAGATTATATCGACACCAAGCTCCGCAAGAAATATCCCGCCATCGGGCAGGATATCAAGATTATGGGGCTCCGTGACGGGAATACGATTACCCTCACCATCGCCTGCGCCATTGTCGACAAGTACTGCGCGGACATAAAAGAATACCAGGATTACATGGCCCTCCTGACCGAAGAGATCGGGAAGGTCGCAAAGAAGAGCACGAAGCGCAGGATCGTGGTCAACGTCAACACCGCGGACGACATCAAGAACAAGAGTGTTTTCCTGACGGTCACCGGAACATCTGCGGAGATGGGCGACGACGGGTCGGTCGGCCGGGGCAACCGGTGCAACGGGCTTATCACCCCCAACCGCCCGATGAGCATGGAGGCAACAAGCGGCAAGAACCCGATCAACCATATCGGCAAGATCTACAACCTCCTCTCGACGCAGATCGCGCAGGAATCCGTCAAAAAAGTTGACGGCATCGAGGAGCTGTACGTCCGCCTGCTCTCTCAGATCGGAAAACCGATCGATCTCCCGCTCGTGGCAAGCGTCCAGGTGCTGCCCAGGAAAGGGGTCACCCTGCAGGAGATCAAGAGCGAGATCAACGGGATCGTTGATGACAACCTTGCACACGTGACGAGCATCACGGAGAAGGTAATCCGTGGCGAACTCAAGACCTTCTAAAAAGAGACACGGTGATAAAAAGACACCGGCACCGGCCGGGCTTTCTCCTTTTTCTAACATGATCCGGCTTGCCATCCCCAACAAGGGGAGGATCGCAGCGCCGATCATGGACCTGATGGAAAAGAGCGGGTTGCACCTGCCGGATGTTGCCGAGCGCCGGCTCATTGCCCGCACGCTCGACCCCCATGTGGAAATCCTGTTTGCCCGGCCTATCGATATCCCCGAATACGTTGCAACCGGGGCGGCAGATCTCGGCATCACCGGCCACGATATGGTGGTTGAGCGCGGGTCCGATGTTGAGGAACTCCTCGATCTCCAGATCGGAAAAGCAAAACTCGTGCTTGCCGTCCGCGACGACGCAGAGATCTCCACCGTCCACGATCTCAAAGGGGCAAAGATCGCAACCGAGTTCCCGGTCATCACAAAGCAATATTTTGCAAAACGGCACGTGCCGGTCACGATTGTCCTTGTCGGAGGGGCCTGCGAAGCGACCCCGCACCTTGGGATCGCCGATGCGATTGTCGATCTCTCGAGTTCAGGAAATACCTTAAAAACCAACAGGCTCCGGGTGTTCGATGAGGTGCTTGCAACCTCCACCCACCTGATTGCAAACCGGCTGTCACTGGAGACCAAACGGGAAAAGATCGATGAGATCCACCTTGCCCTCGAAAGCGTCATACGGGCACGCGGGCAGTGCTATCTGATGATGAACGTGAAACGGGCGTCGCTAGAGAGGGTAAAAAGCGTGCTGCCCGGGCTCTCCGGCCCGACGGTCATGGATGTCGCATCGACCGAGGATATGGTCGCCGTCCACGCGGTCGTCAACGAGGAACGGGTCTATGCGCTGATCAACATGCTGAAACGGGCGGGTGCACGGGACATCCTTGTCATGTCCATCGAGCGGATGATCCGCTGATAATTATGAGAATCTTTCCTGCCGTAGATATCCTCGGGGGCAGGTGCGTCCAGCTCGTGCAGGGAAAACGGGAGAGCGCTACCGCGTATGGCGATCCGTTCTCGTGCGCCCGCCGCTGGATCGCTGCCGGTGCCGAAGCCCTGCATGTCGTGAACCTTGATGGCGCATTCGGGGAGTCGGCAAGGAATGCGGACTTAATACGGGCACTGGTGAAGGATACCGGTGTCGAGATCGAGCTCGGCGGCGGGATCCGTTCTGTCAAGGACGGTGCCCGCTGGCTCGAAACCGGTGTCACCCGGATCATTCTATCCACGTTAGCGATTCAGAACCCCGAAAGCATCAGGCAGCTTGCCGGGGAATTCGGCAGCGAGCGGGTGATGGCGGGAGTGGACGCGAAGGATGGTGAGATCGCGATACAGGGATGGCAGGAGACTGCCGGCGATTATATCCGGTGGGCAGAAACCTTCGAACTGCTCGGTGCCGGTTGCCTGCTCTACACGAACGTGGATGTCGAGGGGTTACAGCAGGGGGTCGCTATCGGGCCGGTCCGGAATCTTATTTCCCGAGTCCACGTACCGGTTGTCGTTGCCGGTGGCGTATCCGGACGTGCGGATATTGCTGCACTCCGGGAGGCCGGGGCGTATGGCGCAGTGCTCGGCTCGGCGCTGTACAGCGGAAAGATTAACCTTTCAGAGGCACTAGAGGAATCTCGATGAGGAATGTTACGCTTGCACGAGATACAGGGGAAACGAAGATCGCACTCACGCTCAGCCCTGACGGGACCGGGAAGGTTTCGGTGGAGACCGGTATCCCGTTCTTCGACCACATGCTCACTGGGTTGGCAAAGCATGGGGGGTTTGATCTCACCTGCAGGGCAACCGGGGATCTTGGCGTTGACTGTCACCACACGATCGAGGATGTCGGTATCGTGATCGGCGAAGGAGTAAAGCAGGTGATCAGGGACGGCCGGGGTATCCGGAGGTTTGCGCACGCGATCATCCCGATGGACGAATCCCTTGCACAGGTGGCGCTCGATTGTGGCGGGCGGGGGTACCTGGTCTATTCCGGCGCCTTCGGCAGCAGGACGCTCGGGAACATCCCCACCGATCTCTTCGAGCATTTCTTCTACTCCCTCTGCATGCACGCCGGCATCACGGCCCATATCACGTTCTCCGGCAGAAACGATCACCACCAGTGTGAGGCGACGTTCAAGGCGTTCGGGATTGCACTTGGCAATGCGATGGCAAAAAGCGGGAAAAATAGCATTCCGAGCACGAAGGGGACGTTCTGAACCTACAGGTGTAAATTTGTCCCGGACATTTTTTCATGCGGCGGGAAACAGGAATACCCCCTGCGTCTTCTTTACGATATAACCGTGGAGCGATCATCAGGGGTGTTTTCCGGTATGATATTAATTATGCTGCACCGACGAAAGAACAGCGCGACCGGTACATGAAAGGTGACTGTGAAGAGCACCTCGTCGGGCCGGATAACCAGATCATGCTGCTTGTGTATGACGGGGCGGTGTACCTCAAGGATGATATCGATGGAACGAAGATCCTCTTTACCAGGGTAAAGGACAAGGGAAAAGTGTACGATGAGGTAAAACTCCTGCTCGATCACCATGCTCACAAAGAGGACGGGAGCTGGTCGTTTGTGACTGAAAGAGAGAGTGGGTGACGGGGCCGGATACGGCAATGGTTGTCGGCAGGTTTGTCACCGTTTAAAAAAGTCCTTCCCGCATGCCAGCAACCCGGGAATACCGGGAGTTCCTCTTCGACCTCTTACATGCGGAAATATCGATGGTGACGCCAGGCATGGCCTGCTGGTTTCAGGAAATATCCCGCATAAATGCGGTAAATCAATCCTGCCAAAAAAGGGTGCGGAGAAATACCCGCTGTTATTTTTTTGCTTTCCGGATTACGGTCAGGTCACCCAGCGTCTGGGAGATCTTTGCCTGCGTCTTTTTCTCTGAGTCGCTGGTCAGGATGTCAACGAGTTTGATGCCAAGCGCCTTCTCAAGTTTCTTCCTGACCTCCTCTTCCGGAATCAGCTCGCTCTTCTCGATCTTTTTGATGAGCAGTTCCCGAACCATCAGCTGCAGGGCGAGGTCTTTCTGGGACAGGCCTTTTTCCATGCGGGCGTTCCTGACCCGATCCGCATAATCCTCGACAATATCACCTTCCATGTAATCGAACATGTCCCGTTTCCGCTGTGCTGGAGCCGTTGCCGCCGGAGCCCGGGCCCCCTGGGCGGGCCGGGCAACCGTCCGCTGTATATCCGTCCGCCGGGGCTGCTGTACTTCAGTACCGAACTTCCCGCACCGGCTGCAGACCTGAAGCTCCGCGCCCTCCACACGGATCAGCTTCGGGATGCCGCGAATCGTTTCCCCGCACATTTCGCACTGCATAATCTCACAAACACTTTATATGGCAATTTCCCTATATACCTATTTGAGGAACGAGACGTGGGCGACATTCTCCGTGATACGGCCGAACCACAGACACCTGAGGAACTGTGCAGGCTGTACCGTACGCTCAGCGAGCAGCTGCGTGACCAGCTCCAGCAGACCGAGAGCGACAAGCAGGATCTCGAGACCCAGATGCTGGAACGGGTGACCAGCCTCGAATCACGCAATCTCGAGCTCCGCGAGCAGATCCGGCAGGTTGAGGCGGACAAGCGCTATATCGAGACCCAGAAGATCCGATACGAGCGGGAGGTCAGGAAACTCAAGAGCGAGAGCGAGCAGCTCAGGAGCCCGCCGCTCATTATCGGAACCATCGTGGATGTGGTTGACACATCCCGGGTCATTGTAAGGAGCAGCGCCGGCCCGCGATTTCTTGTGCGGAGCTCCCCGAGCATTAACCCGGACGATTTGAAGGCCGGCGCACGGTGCACGCTCAACCAGCAGTCGCTGGCCATTGTCGAACTGCTGCCCAGCTCTTTTGATGCGCAGGTCTACGGCATGGAACTTGTGGACTCACCCTTGGAGAGTTACTCAGATATCGGGGGCTTAAAGGAGCAGATAAACGAGATCCGTGAGGCGGTCGAGCTCCCGCTCAAGCGCCCGGAGCTCTTTACCCGTATCGGGATCGAACCTCCCAAGGGTGTCCTGCTCCACGGTCCTCCGGGGACCGGCAAGACCCTGCTTGCAAAAGCAGTCGCCCACGAGACCAACGCCCATTTCATGCGAGTGGTGGGAAGCGAGCTTGTCCAGAAATATATCGGAGAAGGTGCCCGGCTTGTCCGCGAGCTCTTCGACCTTGCGAAGAAGAAGTCACCCACCATTATCTTCATCGACGAAATCGATGCGGTCGGCGCATCGCGCACCGAGGCAAATACCTCCGGCGACCGCGAGGTACAGCGGACCCTGATGCAGCTCTTGGCCGGCATGGACGGTTTTGAGAACCGGGGCGACGTAAAGATTATCGGGGCCACGAACCGGATCGACATCCTCGACAAGGCCCTGCTCCGGCCGGGCAGGTTTGACCGGATTATCGAGATCCCCCTGCCTGACGAGGAAGGCCGGCTCTCCATCTTAAAAGTGCACAGCCGGACCCTGACCATGGATGAGACGGTCAATCTCTCCGAGATAGCAAGCCTGACCGAGGGGAAGAACGGGGCCGACCTCCGGGCGATCTGCATGGAGGCCGGTATGTTTGCCATAAGAAACGAGCGCCCTGCGATCACCCGCGAGGACTTCCTTTCTGCGATCGAGAAAATCCGCCTCGATTTCAGCCGCACCATTCCCGATGTGGAAGGCAGGATGTTTGCCTGAATTTTTTTTAATTTCACCGTGCAGATAGTTTGTTGGTCCTTTTTTATGTTCAATAGTTCTTGCTCTGTAAATGTCATTCAATTTCACCGTGCGACGCTTTTTGGGGCATTGAAGGACGTCCCTGCCGCATGTGGCATCCGCCTCCGTGCGATAGTGTTGTATTGTCTGCATTAGTGTCGTCGCTATACGGTAATCCCTTTCGGAGGAAGTGCGGTACAATGAGGGGGGGCATATATTGAACAAGGGAGTCTGCAAAGCAGACTCTCTTAAAAACGGATGGTGGCAACTTATTGTCCGGTAAATATCTTCTCCCGGTGGCAACCGCGAACTTTTTCCCGTGCCGCGCCAAGATGTACCGGAGTCAGGGTACCTGCGGAGTGAATCCATATGAGTGATACAGAGCCTGTAAAAGAAGAAATTTCCCCGAAAATCACGGGGGAGAAGACCAGTGACGTGGCAAAGACCAAGGCTGCTGAGCCGGAAGAGTCTAAGGCTGGTGCCGTACCGGATAACGCATCGAAAAAGAAGCGCACAAACCTGATCATCATGACTGGTGTGGCCGTCATCGTCCTTCTTGTGGCCGTCGGTGCATATCTTCTCCTCTCCGGCCCCGTCGCGACCACAGGCGATACGGTTACCGTGTTCTACAATGAATCGTTTGACAATGGCACCGTCTACTTATCGAACATGAACAGCACCAGCCCCCTGGTCTTCACGATTGGTAATTCCAGTGTTATTACCGGTGTCCAGAACGCGGTAGCCGGCATGCGGGTTGGCGATACAAAGACCGTGGACATCTCCTCTGCCGATGCCTATGGGCAGTACGACCCGGGCCTTATCCAGACCCTTAACCGCACCGGGCCGATCGCAAATACCACCTTTATCCTCGGGCAATATTATACGGTATATTATAAGCCAATCAATGCCTACAGCACTGTAAAAATAATTAATGTCACTGAAAAGACCATCACTTGGGATGCCAACAATCCCCTTGCCGGTTACAACCTGACGTTCACGATAAAACTGGCCAATATCACGAAGCCATAAGAGGGCATCCCAATATTCCTTTTTTGGGCTCGGGCAAAAATTTTCAGGGCATTTCTTATAAGTATCATCCGACCAGCCCTGGCAATTTTTTTAGGAGATGTGAATATATCCGTTTATGCTCGGACGAAGTGATTTTCACCTTCGCCAGGTAGTTAAGTACACCGGCATACGTTGAGGACAGGATCAGGATATAACTGGTCGTTGTATGGCGCCGCTTATTTCGTTCCGCAGCAAAAACAGCCCATATGCAACAAAGACAATGCCGATGAGAATTGAAATGAACAGGACCCGCGATGACTGCGCCGGCACATCGATCCCACCCATGGCAATAAGAGAGGTAAAATCGAAGAGGGCGTGAATTCCGACAAGGGGCCAGATACTCCCCGTCCGTAAACGAATTGCAGCAAGCGTAATTCCGAGACCGAATGCGGCGACCGTATCAACAACGGTGTAAAATGGATCCCAAGTGCCACCGATTATATTGAGAAGGTGGAGTACCGCAAAGACAAAGAGTCAGGATGACCGCTCGTATCGTACCTGTCGGAAGAAGTGAGGTAAGTATCAGGCCGCGGAAATAGGTCTCCTCTGCAAATCCGACCACGAGTGTCAGTGCTGCGAATGTAAGGATTTCGACGGGTGCGGTCACCCGGATGCCTTCTGCCAGCGAGAGAAGGGCAATTGCACAGGGCAGGATAAACAGGGGTACGTGCGCCAGCCGGATTCCCGTTGTGTACCCTGCTTTCCCCCACCAGTCAAGACGTGTCAGCAGGAAGATCCCGATGATGGCAAGAATAAGATCTACAGCTGCAACCTGCACGAGAATCCCGATCAGGAAGAGGAGGTTTATCACGGCAAGTGCGATGAGCACAAAAACTACGATCAACAGGAACCAGGCAGAGCTGACGATAAGGATGCTCCGTCGTGAAACTGGTTAGGGTCATGAAATGTCCGTTTCCCTGTATCTCTGAACGATAAATACCGTATTCGATTGAATTAACTGAGTGAGAGGAATCAAAGTACCAATCTGAAATGTTATCCGCGTAAATTAATATTATTAATGGATAGTTAATTGATCTGTTCTGAAATTGTTCTGATGGACACCACGAGTTTCTTCCAGACCTATTCGTTTATATCTTGTCTGTTCTGATTATTGTCGAAAAATTCCCTAGGGCCACACTGTTAAAAACGTGGCATCGGTTGATAGTATTGAAATGCGAAGTTTTCTGAAAAATTGAGTGATGTATTTTTATATTAAGGAGTAATGCCTCAGTTTTACAAACATCCTTGAAATAATTCTCCGCTGCGCCACGTTTCAGGATAGGAAAAGGATAATCCCTACTTTGACGGTCGTTTTTCCTGCCGGGTCATGCCAGAAGTATTTTTATGTTGTTCAACTACCTGACCGGTCCTTTTCGGGTCACCTGTTTCAAAAAAGACGCCCCGGCCGGAAAGCACCCGACCCGCCGGATCACAATTCCGGGTTGTCCCTGGCACCGGGCATCTCCCCTGTATCATCGAGCGGGATCGGCTCGCCGATATCATCAACCTCGTCTTCCGTGCACCAGACCTCAAGAGAGGTGTCGCTACCGGCTATTTCCTGAGGATAGTCCTGTACTGTCGAACCCGGCGAAATCACGATCTGGCGGGCCAGTTTCCCGTGAGAAAACCCGTAGAGCCGCCGGTACGCCCACGGTTTTCCGGGGATCGGCGTGCGCTCGTAATAGATATCCTGCGCGATGGCCTGGGTACAGTAGATCCCGTGTTCGACTTCAAAGAGGGTCTCCCGTACATAGCGCCGGAGGTACCAGCGCATTTCCGAAACAAGCGACAGGGCGCTCCCAAGGGACGCCACAGAGATTTTTACACCGCAGGGTAGCTTTTTTGGGTGGTAAAAACGGAGCGCGAGGCGACTGGTCTCGGATGCAAAAAGGGTATGGTGGAGATCGGTGCCTTCCCGCTGGATCAACAGAATATTCATCTGGGTGCTCCGGCGTTCCTGCTGATCGCCCCTTATCAGGGGATCAGGTGTACATCCGGGAGTCTGTCGTCGTGTCGGTCTTGACTTTGCGCACGGCTTCCGCAAAGTCCTTCATCTCAACCGACAGTGCGTCGCGGCGCACGGCCATCATGCCTGCCTCGCGGCAGATTGCCTGGAGTTCAGCCCCGGTGGCACTATCGGTCATGGCAGCGATGACTTCCAGGCTGATATCAGCGAGGTGCATCCTTTTTGTGTGGATCTTCAGGATCTCCAGCCTCGCCACCTGGTCGGGCAGTGGGATCTTGATCAGGCGATCAAACCGACCGGGCCGCAGGAGTGCCGGATCGAGCATGTCCACCCGGTTCGTCGCCGCCATGATCCGGATATCCCCCCGGTTGTCAAAGCCATCCATCTCCGCGAGGAGCTGCATGAGCGTCCGCTGCACCTCGGCACTGCCGCTCGTCCCGTCGTTGGTCCGCATGCTCCCGACCGCATCGATCTCGTCGATAAAGACGATCGCCGGTGCACGTTCGCGGGCGAGCGTGAAGAGCTCGCGGACGAGCCCGGCCCCCTCGCCGATAAACTTGTGCACGAGCTCGCTGCCCGACATGCGGATAAAGGTGGCCTTTGCCTCATGGGCGACCGCTTTTGCAATCAGGGTCTTTCCCGTCCCGGGCGAACCGTAGAGGAGGATCCCTTTGGGGGGTTCCACCCCGATCCGTTTGAAGATCTCGGGTTTTGTGAGAGGGTACTCCACGGCCTCCCGCACTTCCTTGATCTCGTCGGACAGACCGCCGATCTGCGCATAGGAAATCCCGGGGGACTCCTCCAGTTCCATCACCCTGACACGGGAGTCGTACACGTTCCCGATTACCTTGACAATCGAAAGCGCATTGTTGACCGCCACCTTGGTACCGGGTTTTAAAAGCGGCCGGAGTTCATCGGATGCGTGGGTGATGTACTCCTGATTGTTTCCCTGCTGGCGGAGATAGATCTCGTTGTTCTCCAGAATATCGACGATCACCGCGACAAAGAGCGGCATGCGCTTGAGCTGGTTGTTCTCCCGTTTCAGCTGCGCATTTTCCTTCTGGAGATCTTCGGCTCTGACCTTCTGTTCAAGGAGCGCAGCCTCTAGCTCGTTCAGCTGGATCTGGTACTTGAGTTCGCTTTGAGGGGGCGCATTATCGACCGAGGTCTCTTCCATATTACTCATATATCTTTATCTTCAACCATTTATGTGGTGTGATTTTGATAATTACCGGTCGCAGCATTTCCGGGGGCAGGGGGGCAGGCAGGCTGCTTGTGAGCCCTGACCCGATATCGTTCCTCTCCGGGGTCGATCCCGAAACGGGCATCATTGTGGAGAAAGGACACCCGCTTGAGGGCACTTCGGTCGCCGGTACCGTGCTCGCGTTTCCCTGCGGCAAGGGATCGACCGTCGGCTCGTATGTTCTCTATGCCCTGAGTCGCAACGGCCACGCCCCCGCGGCCATCGTAAACACCGAGGCTGAACCCATCATCGCCACCGGGGCTATCATCGGTAAAATACCGATGATCGACCGCCCGGATATCCCGCTCGACCACCTCAGGACCGGGACATCCGTAAGCGTTGACGGAGACCGCGGGACGATGGAGTACGAGGGCACCCCGTGCCAGGATGAGGGGGGCACACTTCGCCATAATGCTCCTGAAAAATAGAGGGGACTGAACCCATACCTGCCATGCCACTATACCCTTGACGTCAGATTTTTCTCTAGGTATCCTTCTGCCCGTTCACATCGCTGCCTGTACGGGGCGCGATCACTTCAATAGCCAGATGCTTTGAGAACACCTTTTCAAAGGCACGTTGTTCGGCCTCCACGCCCCAGATCTCAAGCTGACAGTCATTCTGC
Organism: uncultured Methanoregulaceae archaeon; assembly: GCA_963805035.1. GTDB lineage: Archaea > Halobacteriota > Methanomicrobia > Methanomicrobiales > Methanospirillaceae > Methanoregula. The sequence continues at coordinate 49,875 of CAWDSU010000015.1, forward strand.
GCGATGATATCAAGAACGACTTCGTTCTTTTCCGCCCGGACAAACTCCGCGTGCTCCACGAGCCCCGCGTGGCTCCGGTCAAGGCTCTCGCCCAGCCGGACAAACATCGCAAGCACCAGCACCATCCGCTGTTCGTGGTCGGCGATGTCGAGAATATCAAGGTGTTTCTTCCTCGGCTTTTTCTTCCGGTGGAAACGGGCGATGTTTGCCATGATATCGATCTCCTTCTGGTCAAAGCCGAGAAGCTCGGAATTCTTGATAATATAATAGGAATGGGCATGGTGGTTAGCAAACGAGATGAACGACCCGATATCGTGCAGGAATGCAGCATATTCGAGGAGTTCGCGCTCCCAGTCGCCATAATCGTGCAGCCGGATCTCCTTTGCCGAATCGAAGATCTCAAGCGCGAGCCGGGTCACGTTCCGGGCATGCGCCTCGTTGATCCCGCAGGACCTGCCCAGCTGGAGGACACTTCTCTCCCTCGGGGATAGCGTCCCGAAGAGGGGGAAATCCTCCATACGCGAGAGGTAGTCCATCAGCATGCCGTCCTGGAGACCGCGGGAGGTGATGGTGATGGATTCGAGCCCGAGCTCTTTCATGAAGGTCTCGAGGATCACCGCCCCTGCGATAATGATGTCGGCCCGTTCGGCGTTGATCCCGGGCACCTTCCGGCGTTCTTCGAGCGGGAGCGCACAGAGCAGGTCTATCGCTTTCCTGAGATCCCGGTAGGCGAGCACACTGGCAGAAACATCGCCTTCGGGATGGAGTGCCTTTGCAGCAATATCAGCCATGTTCATGATGCTGCCGGAACTCCCCACCGCGAGATCGATCTTCTGTTTTTTGATCTTCTGGACCGTGTGGATGATGGCGTTTCTCACGTACTGCTGGATGAGCTTGTACTGGTCAGGCCGCACGGGCCCGGCAGCGTTCTCGGGAAGGAAGAGGTTGGTGAGCCGGATCGCCCCGAGCCGGAAACTCTCGAGCATCGTAAACTGCTGCTGGCCGCCAAGCGAGATCTCGGTGCTCCCGCCGCCGATGTCGATAAAGAACGCCTGCCGGTCGCCGAGGTGCAGGCCGCTTGAGACCCCGAGGTAGATCAGCCGCGCCTCCTCAAGCCCGGAGATCACCCGCACATCGATCTGCGCCTCCTCGCGGAGCCGGGTGAGCAGGACGTCCTGGTTGGTTGCCTCACGTGCGGCCGAAGTGGCCACCGCGACAAACTCCTCGGCATTGAACGTGCGGGCGAGATCGACGAATTTCCGGCAGACAACACAGGTACGGCCGATCGCGTCGGGCGTGATCTCCTCGTCATCAAACTCTCCCTCGCCGAGCCGCACCTGCTGTTTCTGCCGGGTGAGAATGCTGTACCAGTGGTTGGGATTGAACCTGACCACCAGCATCCGGACGGAGTTTGTCCCGATATCGATGAATGCTACGATACGCCCGGCGGCCCCGATCTTCTTCTTTGACTTCATGCAATCACCAGCGTTTTTCCAAATACTTCAGTGAAGAGATCGCTCTTCCGGGTTGCCCGGGCTTTCTCGGTCGCCGTGTCCCCGGTACCGGTGAGCGTGCAGAGGACTTCGGTCGCACGGATGGTACAGTGCAGCCCACTTACGCTCCCGGCGTGGAGGTAATCGAGTCCGTCGGCAACGCGGAGGAGTGCGGCGAGTGTGCGCACCCGTTTCTGGTCAGCCGGTACAAGGAGGGTGAATAACCCATCCGGGCGTGCCTGCATCTTCCCGCCATGGAGCCCGGCGGCGAGAGCGATGATCCCCTGCTCACGAACCGGTACCGGGAGGCTGGGAGAGGCAAGGATCATTCCTGCACTCTCCTTCTGGTGGCCGGCCTGCCCGTGGATCCAGCCGATGTCGTGCACGGTTGCGGCGTAGGAGAGGAGCGTGCGGTCGCGGCGGGAAAGGCCGTGGAGGGGGGCAAGGTCATCGAAGAGCCGGAGCGCAAGCGCCGTGACCGTGCGGCTGTGGGCCACGTGATCCGGTGCAACGGCAGCGAGCCGGAGGAATGCCTCGCGCTCCTCTTTTGCCGGAAGGGAGCGGCGGCTGGAGAAGGCCGATCGCTGCCCGGTAAGCGCTGCTGACGACAGGTTCTCCCAGAAGCTGTTCCGGGCAAGTGTGTCCCAGGTACCCGGACAAACTGCCGGTACAGCCTGGCCCGGCGTTTCTCGCGGTTGGCCAGCAGCCGTCGGAATGGGGCCACGGCAGATATGGATGCCCCGGCCGCGCCCGTACCAGGGTGGCGCCTGCCACGCTGCCTGACAATCGCAAGCGACATCTGTTCAATCCAGACGTCGCAGTCATGGATGTCCCCCAGGAGATCCTGAAGCCTCTTTATCCGGGCAATGGGCCTGGCGAGATCACGCCGGTAGAGCGGGGCATAGGCTTCGAGCGTATACCGCAGTTTCTTTGCAGCGATCCGGAGCGCGTGGTGCTCGAAGACTGCATCCGGGTTGTGCACGAAGGGTTCATACCGGTGGACGGCCTGCAGGCGTCTCCCAATCCGGCCGGCAGCGACCGGGAGGATCCCGGCATACCGCTCACGTTTCCTCCGTTTCCCCGTTTCGGGGGGCGGAGCACATGCGGCCCGGAGCGACGGGAGCACCTGTGAGTGTTCCAGTTCGTCCAGCACCGCGATCACCTGCTTCTGGAAGGTCCCGCGCTGTTTCTGGAGCCGGGCAAGGAGAGCGCCAAGGGGATCCCCGGCGTGCAATGTATTTTCCGTGGATTTTACGGGAGTGTCATGTGGCGCCGGGCCTGCCTGTGATTTGAGGTATTTTTTTAAAAATGCGATCTGGACATCCGTGTCCCGTGCAGCCCCGAGTGCCCGGGTGATCTTCTTTATTTCGCGCAGCCAGAACCGGTACTCTTTTTCCGGGAAGCAGTTGGCAAAAAGGGGAAGTGCCGCACGGAGCCGGCGGGAGGCTACCCGCATGCGGTGGACATGCTCGATATCATCGGCCTCCCGTACGCCGGCAATTTCGGCCGTGAGTACGTCGATAAGCGGGAGTAGCCGGCCTGCCCCGAAGACGCAGGGCCCGGGGACGGCAGATACAGGATCAGGGCCCGGCATGGTACCAGATCCCCTTGTGGTCGAGGAACCAGGACTGGGAGTCAACCGGCGACTCGCCCGTAGCGGGCCGTTTCCGCTCGTACGTCCCGTCCCCGTTCATCAGCCGGAGCTGCTGGTTGTCCCGGAGCTCGGTGTCGAGGATGATCGAGAGGAGCGCCTTTTTTATTGCCGGATCGGTGACCGGGAAGAGCACCTCCACGCGCCGGTCAAGGTTGCGGGGCATCAGGTCCGCGCTCCCGAGGAATACATCGTCCTTCCCGTTATTTTTGAAGTAATAGATCCTCGCATGTTCAAGGAACCGCCCGACAATTGCACTGACCGTGATGTTCTCGCTTGCGCCCGGGATGCCAGGCCGCAGGCAGCAGATACCCCGAACCTGGAGTTCGACCTGTACCCCGGCCTGCGAGGCGCGGTACAGGGCGCTGATACAGTCCGGATCGACGAGTGCATTCATCTTGAAGATGAGATGACCGCCCCCGTGTTCCCGGTGGCACGCGATCTCCCGGTCTATCCCTGATATGATCGTTGTCCGCAGGGTCACCGGTGCGACGGCGAGCTTCCGGTACTGGTCGAACCGGGCATAGCCGGTCAGGAAGTTGAAGAGGTTTGCCACATCGTCCCCGATATCCCGGTCGCAGGAAAACATCCCGAAATCCGTGTAGATACGGCTTGTCGTCGCGTTGTAGTTACCGGTCCCGAGGTGCATGTACCGCCGGATACCATCTTTCTCGCGCCTGACTACCATGCAGAGCTTCGCGTGCACCTTGAGACCGACGACCCCGTACACCACGTGCACGCCGGCCCGTTCCAGTGCCCGGGCCCAGCCGATGTTGTTCTCCTCGTCAAACCGTGCCTTGAGTTCGATCAAGGCCGCTACTGCCTTCCCATTCTCCCGGGCCTCCATGAGTGCATTTACAATGGGAGAATTGGAGCCCACCCGGTACAGGGTAATCTTGATGGCAAGGACGCCCGGGTCGTGGGCCGCCTGGCGGATGAAATTGATCACGGGCGAGAAACTGTCATAGGGGTGGAAGAGGAGGATATCCTTTCGTTTTATTGCAGAGAAGATGTCCTTTTCCTCGGCTAGTTCCGGCGGCACCGACGGCTGGAAGGGCGCATCTTTCAAATCGGGCCTGTCGAGAGAGAGGAGCTCCATGAGATCGGCCATGCCCACCGGGTGGCCGATCCGATACAGCATGTGGGAACTGGTGCCCAGCTTTTTCTCGAGCATGTGGCAGGTGCTCTCCTGCATCGAGCAGTCCACTTCAATCCTGACCGGGGTGCCCCGGGCCCGTTGCTCCATGATCTCCTCGACCGTGGTCAGGAGATCGGATGCCTCGTCGACCTCAATATCGAGGTCGGCATCCCGGGTGATCCGGAAAGGGGAGGCGCCGATCACTTCGAGGCCGGGGAAGAGCAGGTCGAGGTGTGCGGCAACGAGGTCTTCGAGATAGACGAGGTGGACCTGCTTGTCATCGCACCGGCCGGGAGCCTGGGTATCAGGGATCCGGATAAGCCGGGGAAAGAGGCCGGTAGGCACCTTGATCCGGGCAAAAAGCTCTTTTCCATTCGGGTCGCGGATGGTAATTGCGAGGTTCAGCGAAAGGTTGGAGATAAAGGGGAACGGGTGGGCGGAGTCGAAGGCGAGCGGGGTAAGCACCGGAAACACCTCCTCGACAAAGAACGTGTGCAGGGCCTGCTTCTGCCCTTCATCCAGCTCACCATACTCGTGAATGAAAATACCGGCAGCAGCGAGCCGGGGAAGGATCTCGCTGTTCCAGCATTCAAACGAGAGATCAAGTTCAGGAATGAGCGCCTTTTCGATCGCGAGGATCTGCTCGGATGCCGTCATCCCGTCGGGCGGGGCCTTGAGCACACCTTTGGCGGCCTGCCGCTGGAGACCCGAGACCCGGATCATGAAAAACTCGTCGAGGTTGTTGGCAAAGATCGAGAGGAACTTCACCCTTTCGAGGAGCGGGTGCCGCTCGTCCCGCGCTTCTTCCAGCACATGGTGGTTGAACCGTATCCAGCTCAGCTCGCGGTTGATATAAAGGGACGGGGAATCGAGCGTTGGTACATTATCGATCATAAGATCACCGGCGGGCTGCACAGGGCGTCGTTTCCGCACAGGGTAGTGTACCTGTGATGGTAGGGAGGCCGGGCTTATCAATCCTGCACCCGGCAGGAGATCTATTGAGGGGACAGGAGGGCAGCAGCTGGATGCTTTTGGGTAGGAAGAGTGAAGGTCAGGTATATGGTAAAAATGTGGATGTGCAGTGGGATTTTGCAGAGGGTAAAGGCTGAATAAGCGAGTTCTCCACCCGATTCTATAAGCATGATGATGGGAGTTGTCGCCCCCAAACCCCCATTACGATGAATTCCGCCTCCCTCGAAGGGGCGCCCCCGCGGCGGATCAAAGATACGGATCAGTATGCACGTGAGTGAATCGCAGAATCATATACAAAATGTCCCTTGCCCTGCCGTGCCCCGGAGGGGCCCTAGGGCGGGGAGTCCTCATATTTTTCCGATGAGATTAACAATAATCGTGGATCTTATCAGCTGAGTTCAGTATCAGACCGGCTTCTCCATCACCCGTTAAAATTATGGTACCGGTAGCAGTTGTCGATGAACTCCTGCTTCCGGTGCTCGCTCGCGTTCACCGGCGGCTTCAGGTACCCGACAGCCGGGGTCTGAAGCGCCGGGCAGTACGGGCAGAGCGCAGCATCGACATCGTTTGCCTTTTCCCGCACCGGGCAGTAATACACACCATCGATCAGTTCGACCCGGTCGCCACCGGGAAACCGCATGCCCGCCGGGTGGCCCGGCTCGTGCCGGACGATCATACAGAATCCCGCAAGCAGGAATTTCAAAAAACGGAGCCGGAGATCGCCTGCCCCAGCCCGGCACTGCTCCGCCACCATATCCCAGTACACCCGCTCGGCATCTGAAACCGGTTCTTTCATCCGGGCAAATACGCCCTGCTGGTCCATGAGCCGGATGTTCTGGTTTGTCCCGAGCAGGTGGCCGGTGATTGCCGTTTCGAGTTCCACACGGTATTCCGGGGAGATGTCCCGGATCGTGTTCCCAAAGTTTTCCATCATCTGCCAGATGTCGCGGGGCGAGTACAGCAGCACAATCTGTGCCAGGGCCACCCCCAGTTCGCCCCGGGCCCGGAGATCCTTGAGCCGTGCGCAGTCTTCCTGTATGGCAGCGGAAACCTGCCCCGGCGAGCTGCCCTCTGCGCTGTATGGCCTGCCTGTGTCCATGGCTCTCGCCTCCCGTGATTGTCCCTGTCCGGTACATTATCCGGCCGGGGCATGTAAGATTTATGGTGTGGATGGTGCGGGTCTGCAGCCGGCCCAACGTTTTAATAGTCTGCTTTCCTAGTTCTGTAGCATGGTGTCTGCCATGAGTGAGTGTTTTATTCGCCAGTAAACTGCGCTTTTTTGATACCACGTTACGGGACGGGGAACAGACCCCGGGTGTATCGTTAAACCCGGACCAGAAGTTAGAGATTGCGACCAGGCTTGCAGACATCGGTGTCGATGTTGTCGAGGCCGGTTCTGCTGCGGCATCTGCCGGAGAGCAGGACGCTATCCGGCTTATCTCGGATGCGGGGCTTCCCGTTGGAGACCTGCACCTTTGTGCGGGCCATAAAATCCGACATCGACTATGCCGCGGACAACGGTGCTGATTCGGTCCACCTCGTGATCCCGGTAAGCGACTTGCACATCGAGAAGAAGCTCCGCAAGACCCGTGGGCAGGTCGCGGAGATGGCGTGGAGCTCGGTGGAGTACGCGAAGAGCCGGGGCCTCACCGTGGAACTCTCGGGAGAAGATGCGTCACGGGCCGACCAGGGTTTCCTGAGGGAGGTCTTTGCCGGAGGCGTTGATCGCGGGGCCGACCGGCTCTGCTTCTGCGACACGGTGGGCGTGCTCACGCCCGAGAAGTGCGCGGCATTCATCCCACCGCTTTCCGGGATCGCGCCGCTCTCCATCCATTGCCATGATGACCTCGGCTTTGCGCTCGCAAACGCGGTTGCGGCCTTAAAAGCAGGCGCAACCTGTGCCCATGTAACGGTCAACGGACTTGGCGAGAGGGCAGGGAACACGCCTTTCGAGGAACTCGTGATGTCGCTTGAGGTGCTCTACGGATACCCGACCGGGATTAAAAAAGAGGAGATCTATGCCCTTTCCACGCTTGTCTCGCGCCTTACGGGCGTCCCGCTGCCGGTCAACAAAGCGATCGTAGGGGAGATGGCGTTTACCCACGAGAGCGGGATCCACGCGCACGGGGTGATCCGTGAACCGGCGACCTACGAGTCCATCCGGCCCGAGCAGATCGGGAGGAAACGGCGGATCGTGCTGGGCAAACACTCCGGTTCAGCCTCCGTCGAAGCAGCGCTTCACGAGATGAAGTACGCACCGAACGAACAGCAGCTCAAAGCGATCGTTGCGCGTATCAAGGACCTCGGCGATTCGGGGAAACGGGTCAGCGACTCCGATCTCATGGCCGTTGCCGATACGGTGCTTGCGATGGAGTGCAAACCTACCATCAAGCTCCGGCAGTTCACCGTGGTCTCGGGGAGCAATATGATCCCGACTGCATCGGTCACGCTCGACGTGAAAGGAAAGGAGATGACCGGCGCGGCAACTGGTGACGGGCCGGTGGATGCCGCGATGCAGGTGCTCGCAAAATCGGTGGCCGATGTGGGGGATATCAGGCTCGAAGAGTACCATGTCGATGCAATCAGCGGCGGGACAGATGCACTGGTCGAAGTGACCGTAAGGTTAAGTAAAGACGGGAAGATAATTACTTCACGAGGCGCCCGCACAGACATCATCATGGCGAGCGTCGAGGCGATGATCGCCGGAATGAACAGACTACTCGAGGAACGAACATGAAGACCGGGGCAAAACTCCTCATCGAATCACTGCAGCGCGAGGGAGTCGATACATTGTTCGGCTACCCTGGCGGCTCAGTGCTGCCGATCTATGATGAACTCTATGATTCACCATTGCGGCACATCCTGGTACGGCACGAACAGGCAGCAGCGCATGCCGCGGACGGCTATGCACGAGCGAGCGGCCGTGTAGGGGTATGCCTTGCCACCTCGGGGCCCGGTGCCTGTAACCTGGTCACCGGGATTGCCACGGCCTACATGGATTCGGTCCCTGTCGTCGCCATCACCGGCCAGGTCCCGACCACGATGCTCGGGAACGACGCCTTCCAGGAATCGGATATCCAGGGCATCACGATGCCGGTCACCAAGCACAACTACCTCGTCAAAGAGACTTCTGACATCCCCCGTGTGGTAAAAGAGGCGTTCTATATTGCGGGCACCGGCCGTCAGGGCCCGGTGCTGATCGATCTCCCCAAGGACGTGAATACCCGTTCGGTAAAAGAACCGGTGGTGCCGGAGAAAGTGGTGCTCCGGGGATATAACCCAACCTACAAGGGGCACAAGCGCCAGATCGATAAGGCCATCGAACTCATCACGGCCGCGGAACGCCCGCTCATCTACGCAGGCGGCGGCGTGATCTCGTCCAATGCTTCGCCGGAACTCGTGGGTTTTGCATCCGCCCACGGCATCCCGGTCACGACGACCTTAATGGGCCTTGGGTGCATCCCCTGTGACCACCCGCTCAACCTCGGCATGCTGGGCATGCACGGAACCGAGTACGCGAACTTTGCGGTTACCGAGTGCGATCTCCTGATCGCCATCGGCGCCCGGTTCGACGACCGGGTTACCGGAAGGATTGAAACCTTTGCACCGCATGCAAAGGTGATCCACATCGATATCGACCCGGCCGAGATCGGGAAGAACAAGCGGGTGGACGTTCCGATTGTCGGTGACATAAAATCAGTGCTCACCGATGTGATCGCCGGCCTTGCAAAGAAGAATGCCTGCGAGGCATGGCAAAAGAGGATCAAACACTGGAAGCAGCACCATCCGCTGCGCTACGGGAAGGAGAACGGATGCCTGCACCCGCAGTTCATCCTCCAGCAGATGAACGAATTACTCAAAGGCGACGCGGTTATCGTCTCCGAGGTGGGCCAGAACCAGATGTGGACCGCCCAGTACTTCTGCTTCCGCCATCCCCGCACATGGATCACGTCCGGCGGCCTTGGCACTATGGGCTACGGCTTCCCCGCGGCCATCGGAGCACATTTTGCCCGACCCGATGTGCCGGTCTTCGATGTGGCCGGCGACGGGAGCATCCAGATGAATATTCAGGAAATGGGCACGGCAGCACAGTATAACATCCCGGTGAAGATCGCGATCCTCAACAACATGTATCTTGGCATGGTGCGCCAGTGGCAGGAGCTCTTCTACGACAGGCGCTATTCGTACACGGAACTTCCGCCGGTGGAGTTTGTGAAGATTGCACAGGCATATGGCATCGAGGGAATCAAGGTGGAGTCCTGCGATGAAGTGATGCCGGCCTTACGGGCCGCGGTGGACCATGACGGGCCGTTCGTGCTCGACTTCAGGATCGAGCGGGAGGAGAACGTGTTTCCCATGGTCCCTGCCGGTGCTGCAATCAACGAGATGATCGGGGGGCATCCGCCATCATGAAAGCGCACACGTTGTCTATTCTCGTGGAGAATAAAGCCGGGGTCCTTTCAAGGGTCACCGGCCTCTTCTCACGGCGCGGCTTTAACATCGAGAGCCTTGCGGTGGGCACCTGCGAGGAACCGGACATGAGCCGGATCACGATCGTCGTGATCGGTGACGACGCGCAGGTCGAACAGGTAATGAAACAGCTCAACAAGCTCATCGATGTGATCAAGGTCTCTGACCTGACCGACAGCGAGCGGGTCGAGCGGGAGCTCGCGCTGTTTAAAGTGACCGCAGACCAGGGGACCACCCGTGCAGAGATTATGCAGATCGCAACCATCTTCCGGGCCCAGATCGTGGACGTCGGCGCAAAGTCGGTGATCCTCCAGATAGCAGGAGATACCGATAAGATCGATGCAATAGAGAAGCTGCTCCGCCAGTTCGGGATCAAGGAGCTGATCCGGACCGGGCGGATCGGGATCTTGCGTGGCACAAAGACCGTGACAAGCAGTAAATAAGGTTCCCATATTACACTTTTTTTACTCTGTGTTTCACGATTAGTTTGCCCCCGTTACATTTCGAATTTGTTATATGTTAGCATGCTGCAAATAAACAAGGTATTATGTTTGGATTGCCGGATATTACGATTGTGGCTGTCGGCGGCGTGACCGTTATCGCCTTTGCCGCACTGCTGTACTGGGGCCTGACCTTCGGGGGGCATGACTAAATGGCGGATCTTATCACCGTTGTTGTTGTTGCCCTGTATTTCCTGCTTATGCTGGGCATCGGCGCATGGGCTTCGCGGAAGATCAAGACCGCTGAAGATTATCTAATCGCCGGCCGCTCTCTCGGATTCTGGGTTTTTATCCTCCTCATGATCGGTGCGGTCTGCTCGGGAATGTCGCTTCTGGGGGTCTCGGGTCTCGGGTACCGGGCTGGCTGGCCGACCATGTGGGAAGAGATCTTTGTTCCGCTCTCGATCGGGTTCTGCATCATCTTCTTTGGTGTAAAACTCCATAACGTGGCAAAAACTGCCGGGTATATCACCGTGCAGGACTACCTTGCCCACCGGTACGAGAGCCCCACGGCGCTGCGCTCGCTCTCTGCGGTCGCCGGCATCATCGTCTCGCTCATCTATCTTGTCGGGCAGTACACGGCCATCGCCATCGTACTGATGTGGCTTTTTGCGATCCCCCTATGGCTCGCGCTCCTCATTGCGACTCTGGTGACCATGATCTATACCACCATTGGCGGACTGTATGCGGTTGCATGGGCGTCCCTGATCCAGTCGATCATCCTTATCGTCGGGATCTTCGTCATGGCTCCGATCATCATCTACTATGCCGGTGGTTTTACGCATGTCAATGAGGTGCTCGCGACCATCAACCCGAACCTTGTCATGCCGTGGATGCCCAGCGGCGCATTCGCTCCTGCTTACATCGTCTCGTTTGCGATCATGCTCATGGTAGGCCTTGCCTGTGCCCCTCACGTGATCAACAACGTGCTCGCGGTAAAGGATGTCAAGTACTTCAAGTGGGCACCGCTCGTCGCATTCCTGATCTACGGGGCGGCCATGTACCTTTTAAAGTTTACCGGCCTTGCCGGGCTCGTGATGGTCAAAGGGGGCGTCTTTACCCTGCCCGCAGTCTCGAATGCCTCTGATTTCATCATCCTCTACGGTATCCAGTACTCGCTCCCGATCCTCGCACTCTGGGCGATCTTCGCGGTGATCGTGCTTGCGGCCGTCATGTCGACAACCGACCGGCTGATGCTGACCATCGGTGCGATGTGTTCCTGGGATCTCTACAAGAAAATCCTCAAACCGAATGCGAGCGACAAGAGCGTCGTTCTGCTCTCCAAGGTGGTCGTGGTGCTCTCCGCCATCGGCACGATGATCCTTGCGATCAACCCGCCGGCTGCGCTTGCAAGCCTCATCTGGATGGGTATCGGGATCATGCTTGCTACATTTGCCGTCCCGTTCCTTGCCGGTCTTTACTGGCGGGGTGCCACCCGGGACGGGGCGCTTGCGAGCATGCTTCTCGGGCTTCTTTCAGCCGTAGTGATCGGGGCTCTCAACTACTTCCAGATCACCCTCTTCGGCTATAACTTTGGGAATATTCCCTTGCACTTCTCGTTCTACCCGCTGGTCATCTCAATTGTGGCCATGGTTGTCGTCAGCATGTTCTCCGCAAAGACATAGGATAAGGTTCTTGACGAGACCCAGACTGGCTGGTACATCTCAAAGCGGTAAATCAGCCACTTTTTTTTACGGGTAACGGTGCATTTTTATAAATCCTGCCCGCCAAGATCTGGGCAGTGAAAACGGCAATTCTCGGGGGCGGCTTATCCGGCCTGACGCTGGCCCGGCTCCTGTACGAACGGGGCACGGATCTCGTAGTCCTCGAGGCGGAACCGGTCTATGGCGGGCTCTGCC
>CAWDSU010000016.1:0-31364 GCA_963805035.1 uncultured Methanoregulaceae archaeon
ACCTTTCTCCTCTGTGCCCTCGCCCTCCCCTCGGCCTTTGCAGTCCAGCCAATCTCCACCCCGGCACTCCGGATTCTGCCCGGCCTTGATATCCGGTTTACCGCCGATGCGCTGGGCCTGCTCTTTGCTACCCTCGCCGCGGCCCTCTGGATTATCACGACAGTGTACAGTATCGGGTACATGCGGGGGTTGCAGGAACACGCCCAGACCCGGTATTATGCCTCCTTTGCCCTCACGATCGGGGCCGTGATGGGTGTCGCACTCTCCTCCAATATCTTCTCCCTCTTTGTCTTTTACGAGGTCCTTGCCATTGCCGCATACCCCCTGGTGGCGCACAAGGAGACTCCGGAGGCGCTCGCGGCGGGGAAGAAGTACCTGGTCTATACCCAGTTCGGGGGCGTGTCCATCCTTGCCGGGATCATGGCACTGCTCGCGATGGGGACCACCCTTGACTTCATACCGGGTGGAAACCCGGGCATTGCTGCCATCGCCCCGGCGTTTGCCCGCCTTGCCTTCCTCCTCCTGTTTGCCGGGATGGGCGTGAAAGCGGCCCTTGTTCCCCTGCACGGGTGGCTGCCGAGTGCCATGGTCGCCCCGACACCGGTGAGCGGGCTGCTCCATGCGGTTGCCGTCGTGAACACCGGGGTGTTCGGGATCCTGCGGCTGATGTGGTACCTCTTCGGGCCGGAGCAGGTTACAGATCTCGGTCTCCGGAACCTGGTGATCGCAGCCGCGGTCATTACCATCGTCGTCGGGGCTCTCCTTGCCCTCAGACAGGACGAATTCAAGCTCCGGCTTGCATACTCCACGATCAGCCAGCTCAGCTATATGATCCTGGGGGCTGCAGTCTTTCTGCCGTCGGGGGTTTTCGGGGTGTCCGATGCCGGCCGGGCGTTTGCGGTGATCGGGGCGACCTGTGCCTTTACCGCCCACGCGCTGGGCAAGCTGACGATGTTTTTTGTTGCCGGCGCCGTGGCGGTCGAAACCGGGAAGACGAAGATATCAGAGCTTGACGGAATCGGCAGGAAGATGCCCTGGGAGTTTGGTGCGTTCACGCTTGCTGCCCTGAGCATGGCCGGCCTCCCGCCCATGATAGGCTTCGTTTCCAAGTGGTACCTGGCCCTGGGGGTCGGCACCACTGATGCCTCCGGATGGTGGATGCTCCTCGTTCTTGCCGGGGCCAGTGTCCTGAACCTTGCCTATTTCCTCCCGGTGATTTTCCGGGCATTTTACCGGCCCGGTGAGCCCGTGGTGCCCCGCGTCAGCCCGGCCCTCCGCTGGCCCATTGTCGTGACTGCCTCCCTGGGGTTCCTCTCCGGCCTCTGGACACTGTACCCATGGAGCCCCTTCGGGCTCTGTGTCCAGGTCGCTGCCGTGGTAACCCATACGGCAGTTCCTGCGCTCGGGAGCTTCATGCCCGGCACGGCTATCCCACCGTTCCTGGTCTTCCTGGTCGGCGCCCCCCTCGTTCTTGCCCTGAAAGGTCGGGCCCGGCAGGCGGGGCTGGTCACCCTCGGTGGCATCGCCCTTGTCTGCGTCCTCCTCCTCCCGGGGGGTATCTCTCCGGTACGGCGGCCGGCACCGTGACGCAGTGGAACCTGCCCTTCATGGGATATACCCTCACCCTCCTGCGAGTCGACAGCCTCTCGTACCTCGTGGGGGTGATCTTTGCGGTTATCACATTCCTTGCCATCCTGTATGCAGCGGCCGTGGCCGCACCCCGCCTCCACCTCTATGCCCTCCTCTATGCCGGGGCTTCCCTCGGGGTGGTCTTTGCCGGTGACTGGATCACCCTTCTTGTCTTCTGGGAGATCATGGCGATCACGTCGACCTTCCTGATCTGGCAGGAAGGCGGGGAGGCGATCGGGGCGGGGTACCGGTACCTGCTCTTCCACGGCCTTGGGGGGGCGCTCCTCGCGGCAGGGATTGCCCTGCTCTTTGTCGGCGGGGGCTCCCCGGTTGTCGGGCCGCTCGCCGGCATTCCCGCCGGTCCTTACCAGCTCTGGGCGTCCGTCCTGATCGTGCTGGGCATCGCGGTCAACCTGGCCATGATCCCGCTCCATACCTGGCTTCCCGACGCGTACCCGAGGGCAAACTTTGTCGCGAGCGTCTTTTTGTCCGTCTACACCACCAAGGCGGCCGTCTACCTCCTTGCACGGGCGCAGCCCGGGAGCGAGTACATCGCCTTTCTGGGAGCACTCATGGCCGTGTATGGCGTCACCTTTGCGATCTTCCAGAACGATATGCGCCGTCTCCTCTCCTACCACATCATCTCCCAGGTGGGGTACATGGTAGCGGGGATCGGCATCTTGGGGTGGCTGGGTGCGGCGGACGCGATCGGGCAGCTCGGCCTCGACGGGGGCATGGCCCACCTCTTCAACCACATCCTGTACAAGGCCCTGCTGTTCATGGTGGTTGGCGTGATCATCTGGAAGACCGGCGAAAACCTGCTCTCCCGCGTAGGGGGGCTCCAGAAAAAGATGCCGGTCACCGCCATTGCATTCTGGGTCGCGGCGTTCTCGATCGCCGGGGTCCCGCTCTTTAACGGGTTTGTGTCCAAGGGGATGGTGATCCTTGCCGCCGAACACACCAGTATCTGGCTCTGGGCACTCCTCGAGATTGCGTCCTTTGGGACATTCGTCTCCTTCCTCAAGCTCGGGTACTTTGCCTTCCTGCGGCCGGGAACCACCGAAGGGTCCGACCCGCCGCTCCTGATGCAGGCGGCCATGATCGGTGCGGCCGCCCTCTGCATCATCATCGGGGTGTACCCGCAGGCCCTCTACACCCTCCTGCCGTACCCGGTGGCGTATAATGCCTACGCCCCCGCGCAGGTGGCAGTCGCCCTCGTGGTCCTCGGGGCAGCGGCCCTGTTCTTCTTTACGGTCGGGAAAAGGGTCCTCGAACCGCATGAAGCACCCTACAGGGATATTGACTTCCTGTACGGGAAGGCCTGCCACGGTGTCTGCGTCTTTGCCGGCATTCTCAACGACGTCTTCCGGCAGTGCTACGTATATGCCCTCGCTGCGGTCCGGGGGCTGTTTAATGCAGGCGCGGCTGCCATGGGCATGGAGAACCGGGATGTGAACTGGAACATCGCCATGTTTGCGGGCATACTGGTGGCGCTCGTCGCGGTGGTCGCGCTGGGGGCAGGCCTGTGAACCCGCCGGAAATTGCCGCATTCATGCCCATCCTGATCGGGCTCTGCGGTATCGCGATGTACTTCATCACCAGACTTCTTCCGGCAAACCTCCGCCACTGGAGCGGGACGCTCACCGGCTTTCTCCTTCTCGCGGTCTTTGGTCTCCTCCTCTCAGTCATCATCCAGCACGCGGCCTACCCTGCGATCTCCTTTATCGGGCTGACCGGGGGACTCCTTGTCACCGGGATCGGTGCTGTTGCCGCGTGGTCTTCGGCGGGGAATCTTGACCCGAAGGGTCCGGTCCAGTTTTATTACCCGCTCTTTTTGTTTGCCCTTGCCGGGGCGATGGCAGTCGGGTTTGCCACCGACCTCTTTACGATCTTTGTGCTGGTGGAACTGTCCGCCGTCCCGGTCTATGCCCTCTGCGCCTACCGGCACCAGGAAGATCCATTGGCCCTTTCGGCTGCGATCAAGTATCTCCTCCAGGGCGTTGCCGGCACCCTTACCGCGCTCCTGGGTATTGCCGTCCTCTTTGTCCTGGGCCATACCCTGAGCATCTCCCAGCTCCCGTCTGCCCTTGCTGGTGCAGACCCGCTCCCGGTCCTCTTTGCCGCCATCCTGATCGTGGTAGGGTACGGCGTGAAACTCGGGATGGTCCCGCTCCATACGTGGCTGCCGGATGCATATGCCCGGGCCCCCGTCGGTGTTACGGCCATCATGGTCGGGCCGACGAAGATCGGCGTCCTGATCGCCATGTTCCTCTCGCTCTCCGCGCTGCCCGCCACCGGCACCCTGCCCCGGACCCTCGGGATGGTCATCCTCTTCTTTGCCGTGGTTACGATGACCGCGGGCAACCTCCTCGCCCTCAACCAGCCGGATCTCCGGTACGTCCTCTCCTATTCGAGTATCGCCCAGATGGGGTATATCCTGCTGGGGTTCGGGATCGGCCTTTTCTATAACCTGCCGCTCGGCTTTACCGCCGGCCTGTATTACGCGATCGCCTACGCGATGATGAAAGCCGGGGCCTTCCTCTCCATGGATGCCTTTGCCCGGGATGCCGGGTCCTACGAAACGGCACGGATGAGGGGACAAGGTGCAAAACATTCCGTCATCGGCATTTCCTTTGATATCTTCATTTTCGGGCTCTCCGGCGTCCCCCTCACCTCCGGCTTTTTGGGGAAGCTGCTCCTTGAGCAGGCCGGCATGGTGACCGCGACGATGAGCGGGGTGATCCTCGCCCTGATCCTCGCCCTCAACTGTGTCCTCTCCCTCGGGTATTACGTACCCCTCATATCGACTCTCATGTTCTATGGGCCGGAAGGGGACCGGAGCCCGGTGAACCGGAAGACTATCCCCCTGCCGGTCATCTCCGCCATCATCTTCCTCGCGGTCGTCACGGTCTATATGGGGCTCTTCCCGGAGTCGTTTGAATGGATCTCCCGAGCGGCTGCGCAGATCTTCATGGGGGGGGTGTTGTAGATGGATCCCTGGAGCGTTGTTTCGTCCCCGATCGTCATCGCCCTGTTCGCCCTCTGCATCGGCTGCCTGATCTACGCCTGGTCCCGCACGATCGCCCCTCCATTCACCCGCTCGGTCAACAAGACCATGCCCTACGTCGGGGGAGAGGCCGCACAGCCCCAGGTCTTTCTGCCCGGCTACCAGTTCTTCTACGTGGCCCTCTTCTTCACGGTAGTACATGTTGCTGCACTGGTTCTCGCCACCGCCCCGCCCGATGCCCCGCTCTGGGGGCCGCTGGGGTATCTCGCGATCATCGCTCTTGCGGTCACGATCCTGAGGTGGGAACAATGAAGAGAGGGGATGGCAAAAAGAACCGGTCAGCCGGCGTGCCGGCCACCGGTGCTCCTGCTCCGATCCATGGGTTAATATCCCGGAATGGAGGTGATGATTAACCATGGCAGGTGCGGCACTGCCGCTGGGCCAGCGGCTTGCTGGCTGGGCGCGGCTGAAATCCCCGTGGATAACGGTCTACAACAGCGGGGCCTGCAATGCCTGCGATATCGAGATCATCGCGTGCCTGATGCCCCGCTTCGATATCGAGCGGTTCGGGGCCCTCGTGAAGGGGTCGCCCCGGCATGCGGACATCATGATTGTCACCGGCAACGTCACGCTGAAGCAGGCATCCCGGCTGCGCCGGGTCTGGGAGCAGATGCCGGAACCGAAATACGTGATCGCGCTGGGTGCCTGCGGTGCGGCCGGGGGAGTATTCCACGGCCTGTACCATGTCGCGGACGACGTTGACCGTATCATCCCGGTCGATGTCTATGTGGCCGGCTGCCCGCCCCGCCCGGATGAGATCATCAACGCCGTTGTCCGGTGCCTTGGGCTGATGAAGGAGGATGCTGCCCACGGCGGGAAGGAATGGCGGCTGGAGAAGCCCGTGCCGGCCCCGGAGACCGGCCCGGCCACGGGCAGGAGGGCAGCATGACCACCATCGGTATCATTACCGAACGCTTACAGGAGTTCGGGACGGCCGAACAGGTCCGCTCAAACCGTGTCAGGCTGAAGACCACTCCCGACCGGGTCCGCGATGCCGTCACGCTCTCCCTGGTGATGCTCGGCTGCGATCGCCTCATCACTATCAGTACCCTCGACCGTGGCACGACGTTTGAACTCCTCTACCACCTGACCGGGCCCCACCGTATCATCCTCTCCCTCTCGGTGAGCCTCCCCCGGGACCGCCCGAGCTCCCCGACCGTCTCGGATCTCCTCCCCCCGGCGGGGATCTACGAGCGTCAGATCCATGACCTCTTCGGCATCATGTTCCCGGGGCACCCCGACCTGAAAAAGATTATCTTAAACGAGGACTGGCCGGCAGACGAGTACCCGCTGCGCAAGGACTGGAAACCGCGGCCCGAATCCTTCTACGGCGGCATAAAGACGGAGAGGATGTAGATGGCAGAAGTCGTTATCCCCATCGGGCCGCAGCACCCTGCCCTCAAGGAACCGGTGAACTTCAGGATCATTGCCGACGGGGAAAAGATCGTCCGTCTCGAACTTGACCTCTCGTACAACCACCGGGGGATCGAGAAGGCGGCCGAACAGCGGAACTTTATCCGGGTCCTCCCCCTCCTTGAGCGGGTCTGCGGGATCTGCTCGCACTCCCACGCGACCAACTTTGCGAAAGGGGTTGAGGAGATCATGGCGCTTGAGATCCCGCCCCGCGCCCGGTACATCCGCACCATCATCGCCGAACTGGAGCGGATGCACAGCCACCTCCTGTGGCTGGGGGTGGCAGCGCACGAGATCGGGTTCAATACCCTCTTTATGTGGACCTGGCGCGACCGCGAGGCCGTGCAGGATACGCTTGAGGAGATGAGCGGGAACCGGGTCCACTACGGGATGAACGAGATCGGGGGTGTCCGGCGCGACCTGATCCCGGCCCAGATCCAGGCTGCGTTGTCCCGCCTGCCGGTCCTTGAGGAGCGGGTCCGGCAGTACCCGGGAGATGGTGGAGAGCGAGGAGACCCTGCTGATGCGGTTCCGGGGTGTCGGCCGGCTCTCAAAAGAGGAGGTGCTGAAGTACGGCGCCGTCGGGCCGACTGCCCGGGCGAGCGGGGTGGACTACGATGTCCGCAAAGATGACCCGTACCTTGCCTATGCGGAGGTGCCCTTTAACGTCGTGACCGATACCAGCGGGGACGTGTACGGCCGGACGCGGGTCCGGGTGGGAGAACTGGGGGAGAGCCTGAAGATCGTCAGGGTACTGCCTCGAACATATCCCGGAGGGCCCGATCCGGGCCGATGCACCGCATACCGCGCCGGAAGGGGAGACCCTCTCCCGGTACGAAGCGCCGCGGGGGGAGCTCGCGCACTTCATCCGGACCAACGGGACGGACAAGGTGGAACGGATCGACATCCGCACGCCCACCCTTGCCAACTGGACCTCGGTGGCGGTCTGCCTGGTCAACCAGAACCTCGCGGACATCCCGGTGATTGTCGCCGCCATCGATCCCTGCCTCTCGTGCACTTCACGGCTCACCGTGGTGAACCGGAACGACGGCACCGCGGGCGTGGTCACCTTTGACGAGCTCCGCCGGCGCCGGGACCGCCAGTGGGACCGGCAGGAGCTGCGATGACCGACCCCCTCTTCCTGCTGGTGTACATCTTCCTCTTCCCGGGCTTTGCCTTCCTCATTCTCTATGCCTGGGCGCTCTCGTTTCTGGACCGGAAGATCGCGGCGAGGATGCAGCAGCGGGTGGGCCCTCCCTTCTACCAGCCGTTTGCCGATTTCATCAAGATGCTGCGCAAAAGAGGTGATAAACCCGCGGGGGGTGGACTGGCGGCTCTTTGACGCGATCCCCCTCGTGGCCCTTGCCGCGGTGATGACCGCGTTTCTCTATATCCCCGTGACCGGCGCAAGCCCGCTTGCGTTCCCGGGGGACCTCGTTGTCGTGCTCTACCTCCTGTCACTGCCTGCGGTCGCCCTCTTTCTTCTGGGGTGGCTGAGCCGGAATATCTTTGCTGCCATCGGCGGGATCCGGGCCGTGACCATGCTCTTCATCTACGAGGTGCCGTTCTTCCTTGCGGCCCTGACGCCCGCCCTCATGGCCGGGAGCTGGTCGATCTCGGACATCGTCCTCTGGCAGCAGAAGAACCTCTGGTTTGTCTTCCTGCAGCCGATCGGGTTTGTGGTCGCCCTGGTCGGGCTGCAGGCAAAACTGGAGAGGACGCCGTTTGACATCCCCGAGGCGGAGACCGAGGTCATTGCCGGCCCGTGGACGGAGCTGACCGGGCGCAGGCTTGCCCTGATGGACCTCTGCGTCCAGGTATCGCTCGTGGCTGGCAGCGCGCTCATCGCCGCCCTCTTCCTCGGCGGCCCGGCGCTCCCGTGGGCCCTCTCCCCGCCCTGGCTCAACGCTCTCGCCGGCTTTCTGCTGTTCCTGGTAAAAACGCTCGCCATCCTCCTCATCCTTGCCTCGATCCGGGTGGCCACGGGCAGGATCCGCATCGACCAGCTCAACGATATCGGCTGGAAGTACCTTGCGGGAGCCGCCCTTGTCCAGGTCGGGATCGCGCTCGTGATCAACTATCTCTGGGTGACGCCATGAGCGTGCTGCGGGAGATGTTCGAGAACCTGATCGGGAGACCGGTGACGGTGCTCTATCCCAGGGAGAAGGTGCCGATCCCGGAAGCCTTTCGCGGGAGGGTGGCAATCACCGACGACAAATGCATCGGGTGCTCGAAGTGCTCCCTTGTCTGCCCGGCACAGGTGATCACCATGATCGACGGCCCGCGGGAGGTCGAGTTCAGGGGAAAGAACCTTGCACGGAAGAAACGGCCGCAGGTGAAACTGTACCAGTGCATCCGCTGCGGCCTCTGCGAGCGGCACTGCCCGACCGGGGCAATCCACCTGGAGCAGGTGCATGCGGGTACGGGTACCGACCGGGAGGTCGTGGTCACGTAATGCATGAGACAGAGCCGGTGTCAGAGACCCTGCAGCGCAGGGTGAAGGGTGCCCGCAGGCTGGCCGTGGTCGGTATCGGGGACGAGCTCATCCCTGCCGACCGGCTGGGCATGGCCGCGGCGCGGGAGATCGAAGCCCGCCATCTCCCGGGCGTGAAGGTCTTTTTTGCCGGAACGGTCCCGGAGAGCATCACCGGCCCGATCCGGCGGTACCGGCCGGAGCATGTGCTCTTCCTCGACGCCGCCGAGATGGGGGAACGGCCCGGCACCATCGCGGTGATCGACCCCGGGCGCATCCAGGCAAGTCTCCTCTCGACGCACGTCCTCCCGCTCTCCGTTGTCATGGACTATGTTGAACGGGAGATCGGGACGGAGGTTACGCTGCTCGGGATCCAGCCGGAGAGCACCCATCCGGAGAAAGACCTGTCGGAGGAAGACCGGGAATTCCTGAACCAGAACCTGCGGGTGTTGTCTGATATTCTCCGGGAACGCCCGATATTGTGAGCAGGTATCTGGCAGATTGACCGGCTCCGCTGCATCGTCTGCGCCTGCTGTTCCGAGGTCTGCCCCCACGAAGTGCCTCGCGATGGATACCCAGTATTCGGCGGCGCTGACGACTCACACCGGGCTGTACAAAGTGACGGTGGCCGGGCCAAAGAAGAAGGAACCGGCGGCGGGGGCGGTGGAGAAGAAGGAAGAGTAACTTCTCTTATTTATACGCTTCAAGATAGTTGTAAGCCCCCTCTCTCTTTTTTAATTCTTTCACAGGGACTTCTCGATCCTTTTTCATTTGGTTAGATATATCATACAAGTAATTGCTTTGTTTTTCCAAATTTTTAGGTTTAATCGTATCCTGTTCAGAGGGTTGAATATTTTTTAGATGGTAATTGTAATCCGAGGTATCGAAAATCCCTGCGGTGGATTTCGGTGAATTAGGTTGAGGCCCACCGGGATTATTCATTGCAAAAGAGCCACCGATTATATCGAATCCAACAAAAGATAATAAAAATTCTTTCGCTAGTGATTCATTCTTTTTTTTGCTGACACTAGGAGTACGGGGACTGAACCCATAATAAAATAAATAATACCCCTCTTTTAAATATTCCATTTTAATTTGTCGAAGTTCAGCAATTTGTCTCATTGAACTGTCAGGAGATGAGTTTTTTAAATCTATCAATAATGGAACGAAATTTAATTTTCCTTCCGGAGACTTAATTGATACATCATTATCGACATAAAGTTTAATGAAATTTCTCAACTCTCGATAAGAGCCATACGCTGGAACATATCCTAATAGATTAGATCTTTTTAATTTGGAGACAAAATCACCAAATGATTTTTTAATATCGTCTAAAATCTGTGAAGTGGGATATGTATTGTCTCGAAATTTCATTGTGAACGGTAAGGAAACAAAATGATCGTTGTATCTCTGTTCAAAATCAGAAAGGAGATTGACATCTTTAAATGAAAGAAGTTCCTCCAAACTCATCGTATTATCTCCATAAAAAGTAATTAAATTCACTTTATCCGGAACGCTTTTCTTTTTGAGTTTTGGTTCAATATTTTTATTGTAGTATCCCGAATTGATTTTACACATATAACCATTTCTGCGCATAGTTCAGGATCCTCTCCGGGGGTAAACGGTACCAGAAAGCGTTACAGGGTTCATCGAAATTGAGGCTCATGTGAGGTTTGATGACATTGTGCCAGTGAACGATTTTGTCGATAGATCCGAACTTCGTGATCCTTCGTTCAACCTCACCGAAGAACCGTTCAATTTTTCCATTCGTTTGAGGGTGTTTTATCCTGGTGGGGATATGTCTGATGTTGTGAAGAACAAGGAAATCTCCGAATTTATGGTGAGCATGTTCACGGTCCCGTGCTGAAACGAATTGAGTACCGTTGTCAGTCAGGATCTCGCGGGGCGTACCATATTCCCGGAATCCCTGGTTCAGAACCGTGATGGTATTCTCGGTAGTTGGAGAATCAAAAACACCGTAGCAGGTGATAAGGCGGGATGAATCATCCATGAATGCGACCAGCCATTTCTTCGATCCATCAAGTTCGACCTCTTTCCAGTCTCCCTGCCACATCGACATGGAATGAGCCCGTTCATACCGGACATACTTCCGCTGTTGCCGTTTTTTCATGTTGATCTCCACCAGGCCGTGGTTCAACAATACCCGATAGATTCGGTTATGCGGGATGTGAATCCCGTGTGTTTCCTCGATCTTCTTCTCCAGATGAGTGGGACCTATGTTGTTGGCTTGATAGGTTTCGAGGATCAACTCTTCCATCCGTTCATCGATTGGTTGTGGTTTTCTTCCAGATTGCCCGAGTACCGGATATTCCCCGGCTTCTATGAACTGGTTGATGAGCTGATACACTCGTTGACGGGTAATCTGGAAATACCGGGCTATCTCAATAACGGGCTTCTCCTTTTCCCATTGACGAATGATCCGCTGGATATCCCGATTCGATAATTTGCTCACATCGGTATTTAGAGGTGATGTCAAATGATTTCGGGATAGGACAGTTCAATATTTTTATCAAAAATTTTATAACCTGCGGGATTTGCTGGGAGATCTTTTTGGGTGATCCTAACAGGAACTTCGTTTATGTAACTATCATAAAAGTTAGAATTTGTTTTATGGAAGGCACGACAAGGCAAATCATATTTATCTCGCTCACGATTTTCTAAGGAACAATGAAAAAAAGCCGCAGTATCACTATACTCATTTAAGGATATTTTCACACTATTCTAATAACGTATTTATAATATTAAAGGTTACTACGTAGCAATGCCTATTAGTATCAATGATCTCTATGAAAAAATCGATAGGGCCATAATATTCCTTTCCGAAAATGATTGGATGGATAAATGGAAAATTCAAAAAGGTGTTTTCTATTTTTTGTGGCTTGATAGCATCAATAACAAATATGCATTTCGTGATATCGCCAATAAAATGCAAATTGAGCCTAATCGACAAGGACCCTACTCAGAAAGTATTGGTAGTGAGGTTGGGATCTTAATTCGTGAGGGGTATTTGGAAAGCTCCGATATAAACAGTAAAATTTTACCGGTGAAAAGTACCCAAAAGGGAAAGGACTCGTTTCTGCAGCATTTAAAATCAAACGAGAGGTTTTGCCTAAGCCAAATCCGTGATATCCTTGAAAAACTGGAATCAGACGAGGTAATTTTTTTTGTTTACTTCAATCCTTATATTCCAGATGACGTAAAATCTTACTTCTTATCAAGATCAGAGATGAAACAAAGCCTAATCTCCCAAAAGGAGAGTTACATCAAGAAATTATTATCAAAGGAGATTATTGACGAGTCTACTGCTGATAAAATGAGAGATAATATCGTTAAGATACAACAATGACCCATAATCGCCTTCTCGACGCTGATTTTTTAATCAATTTAATACGCACATTATCATTAGTTAATACCTACGACGATACCGTTGATTACAAAATTGAACATTTCTGTAATCATTGTCGATATACTTTAGTGTCGACCACTACTGTGCAAAATGAAGTAAATGAAAAAATTGGTGGCAAAAATCTTACATCCCACGACCGTTTTTTTGAATCGAAGAGACAAGATGCGATGAAGATTAAAAAAGAAATTTTCAAAAATATCCGGTTCGTGGATGTAAGGAAAAATCCTCTAATCAAAATTCTTCAATCTATCCGTCCGCGAAATCCCGGGGAATTGTCATTGGTAGTATTACTATCGGCAAAATATTCTAAATACATTAATTCTTCATTAAATGAATCTGTAAAAATTGTTTCCAACAACTCAAAAGACATTTTGCCGTTGTTACGTATGATGAAAGAGTACAATCACAGCTTGTCAAGAATGAATGAGGCAAATGTAGTACTTTCAAACTTTGATTTTTATTACGATTTATTTAATCAGCTTCAATTTGAAAAACCATTCAAGAATTATTACTATTTTGTATCAAATATTGATGCCAGAGTGTACGATAAAAATAAAATGAATACCTTGATTTATCAACAATAGGGATATTGAGAGTAATACTTGAGCATCGTAACCGGGATGCTCACGCTGGGAAAGGGGAGGGTACCCCCCACCCACTCAGCCACATGGGTAGGGGGGTGACCCCCACCTGAGCGGAAAGAGGGGGAGGGGGGTGGGGGATTACCCCCCCACTCCGGATTTGGGTTGCTTGCCATTTTTGCACGGGAAATTAGGGTTGTTCGCGTGGAGTCTCCGACGGAGGGTTTTCCGGCTGTGGTGTTTTCGGGTGCGTGGCTGTGGGCCGGACCGGGCCAAAGGGGGGTAGGGGGATCACCCCCCTCCCCCATCGGTTTTTCCCGGGCGGTGCCGGGCCGTTTGTAAAATTGGCTTCACGGTTCGGCAATACTTTTTATATTGTAAATGTCAATACATTTACATATGTTCCTTCCAACGAATGAGAAACAGTTCAGGTTCTGGAAGATGCGGCGCAGCGGGATGTCCAACGTCTCCATCGCAAACCTCATCGGGATAACACGGCAGGGGGTATCCCAGGCACTCCTCGCGATGGACGAGAAGATCGATGCCTCGCTGCGGGAGATGGCCAGGGCTAACAGAATCCAGATTGAAAAGATCGATGTAGAGCGGGGTGTCCTGTTCGGGAAGTCGATCCCGTTCCAGACCAATGCCTATATCTTCGTCTCGGAGAAGCATGGCATGCAGGTCTGGTACGAGCATGACGGCGAATGCAGTTCCTGCGACGAATTCACCCAGTGCATCGAGTTCATCTGGGATTTCGCAGCCGAGCTGGGGATCAAAATAAAAAAGACTGCCGATCCGACAAAGATGGCGGAGGAACTGCTCGCAAAGATCCGGGAGGATCAGAAATGACCCGGGTATCTGAAATTGCTGAACACTGGTTCGGCCTGTGCCGGAAGCCGCCGGCGGTACATGTACCTGCAAACGGGTATCGGTATCCCGACGGAACCTGTCTGGGAAGGGCAGCCTGACGGCGGAGGCGGAGGATCGGGAACGATCCGCCGGGGGATCGGGGCAGCCCTCTCAGGGATGAGGACACTGAACCGGAACCGCCAGCTCCTCTGGTTTACGCTCCTTGCCGGTCTTGTGCTGGCGGGAAACACCCTCGGCCAGGCGGCACTCTACGCTATCGACTGGACCTGGACCAGGCAACCTTTCATCGTATCGTATGTCCTGAACTTTTTAATCGAGTTTGCAACACTGTTCTCTCTGGTGTTCTTACTGGCGGGCCTTGTCCTGAGCATCCCGTCAAAGAAAGAAGGGTCTGCCTCGTTCTTTGAGGGGCTTGCAGGAGCAAAAAAACACCTGAAATCACTCTTCCTGTGGTCTTTTGTTCTGGCACTCGCAGGCATACTGCTCGACATTATTTTCTTTTATGTACCCCTCTGGTTCCCGCATGAGCTCGGGTTCCTCTATGGCTTCTGGCATTTGGAGCCTTTCCTTACCACCTGGTTCCTCCAGTTCCCCTTCAACCTGACGCTCTATCCGATGAAAACTATTGGCGATCCTGTGGTCGGGCTGGCATGGATATATCCCTATGGGTTCATGGAGGCCCTGACATTTTCGGCGATCAACCTGCTCCTGTTCATCCTGACCCCGTTTGTCGTGCCCTCTATCGTTCTCGAACAAAAGACCATCAGGGAGGCAGTCGTGGGATCGTTTGCCATGATGAAAAAGATCTGGGCTGAGGTAGCTTCCTGTGCAGTCTTCCTTGGAGTTGTCGCATTCGGCGTGTTCCTTACGTATTATCTCGTCCAGGCGGCACACGGGATGGTCACACCACGCATGTTTGTCTACTCGCGTCCCTCCGATATGTGGTTTGCTTTTGGTGTTCTCTATGATCTCGCACTGTGGAGCGTTGCGTTTGTAGTGGCAACAGTCGGAGGAATCGCAGCGCTGGATCTCTTCACCGATGCAAAGACCAGATTGATGTCCGGCATCGTTGAAGGAAACCAAAATGGCAGAAGTCCCGCAGGTGAGCACGTCAGATTATGAAAGTTTCACTTGTCGGCATTATGACAATGGTCCTGGTCGTTACTGCGACAGTGTTCGCCGGATGTACCAACTCCGCGCCATCCTCTTCGATTCCAATCTCACAGGTCACGGCATCCGTGACAACAATTGTCAGAACACCGACACTACCCACCACCCGGCAGCCGTCTGCAACCATCACAGCTGAAACAACGACACCGGCCGCGGTCACAGTTTTTGGCGCGTACAACTGGGCGGAATATCGTAATAACATGACAACCACTCCTCCAGCTGGGGGTCGCTATCAGTGGGAAGCCGATGTTAAGATCGAACGCACCACTGGCACCTACGATGGGACTCCTGCGGTTCACTATAAAATCACGAATACAGAGGATTATTCGGAATGGATTGGCAATACACTCACTACGACAAAGAACGGGGCGATTACGGTCTTCGATACCTATTATGATGCCTCAACAAACACGTTCCTCGGGGGAACTGAAACCGACACAATAAAGGGTGTGGTGAATCCTGCTACAGATATCCCTGTAACGGATATGCTCGGAGAAGAGAACCATCCTTCTGGTGCATTAGGCATCTCACCGTTTGGCGAGATGAATACCTCGCTCACCTATAACGGTACTGGTTCCGTGACTGTGCCGGCAGGGACGTATATGGATGCCCAGAGATATACCGGTAATTTCCATGATGGTACTCCCATCATGTTCTGGGTTGTATCGGGAATTCCCGTGCCGGTCCAATACCAGTTTCCTAACAAATACCTAGTTGGAGAAGATCCATTCCAATCGTATGAACTGAAAGGCTGGGGATGACTCTGCTTCCATTTACTTTTTTTGATTTCTGTTGCATTGGCGGGATGTTTAAACAGTTAATATTGAAGGGTTAAATGACAAGATTATTTTTATATAAGTCCCGCTAACGCAACACAACCTTGTTCTCCCATATATCAGTTCGGATCTTGGACCAAATTTTCCAGCGATCTGAGCGGATGGAATGTATCCAATTTTTTTTATTTCACATCAGTTCCTTTAATTAGAATTAAAAAAATCCAAATGGCTGTTTAATTCTTATGAAAGGAAGTCTAAGAACAGGTAGAGAAACAAGGGTATGGTGCATATCAACTTCGATAGTAAAGCCTCTGTTTACGAACAAAATGCATTGGTTCAAAAATCAGCTTCGGCAGTTTTGCTCGGGCTCATGGCCATTCAGGAAGAAGAAGATATTCTCGATTTGGGGTGTGGATCTGGTCGCACAACAAGAGAAATTGCCCTTCTCACAAAGGGTCTGGTAGTGGGTACAGATATTTCCGACAGTATGATCGATGAGGCAATCCGCAAGAATGAAGGCCGGCCAAATGTCCGTTATCTTGTTAAAGATGCTGAGTGTTTAGGCTTTTCCGATACATTCGACGTTATTTATTGCAACTCTGCGTTCCAGTGGTTCTCACATCCTGAAAAGGTTCTAGAACACTGTTTTACCGCTCTAAAGGCCGGCGGTCGTATAGGAATCCAGGCCCCCGCAACCTCAATATACTGTCCCAATTTTGTTACCGCTGTAGAAAAAGTTCGTACTCACCCAGCCACCAAAAAAATCTTTGGCTTTTTTAAAAATCCGTGGATGTTTCTGGAAAGTGAGGATGAATACAGGAATCTTTTTGAGAAGTGTGGATTTGAAGTGGTAACATGCACCATAATCGAAGAATCAAACCGCTATACCATAGATCAGGTGTATGGCATTTATCAGTCGGGAGCGGAAAACGGCTATTTAAATCAGTCCTTTTATTCTGTTCCATTGACGGATGCATACATCGAGACCTTTCGCAGCCTAATTAAACATTCTTTTAACGAACAGGCCGACGAATCCGGCATGGTGGCATTGAAGTTTAACCGTATTTATCTGGTTGCCAAAAAACCCAAATACCACGATTCTGGTACGTCTGCGGTTGACAGGCACATTCTTCTAACGTGAAAAGTCCATCATCAGACGCTGCCGCACCAGCATTGCACCCGTGTTGACACCACCGTAACTCCAGCAGCTGCCGTTCCAGTATCGGCGTACTCAATGTTTAAAAAAACCGTTTGTGCGAGGGGGATCACCCCCCCTCTCCGAATTTGGGATGCCTGCTGTTTCTGCACGGGAAATGTGGGTTGGTTCGCGTGGAGGCTCCGACGGAAGGTTTTTACCTGCGTCGTTTCTGGTGTGTGGTTGTGGGCAGACGGGCCGGAGGTGTACCCCACCCACTCAGCCACAAGGGAGGGGTCCCCCTCCGGTACGGCTGAGGAGGTACCCCTGCTATGATCATAAGAGGAGGCCCCTCCCCCCTCAGGCTGAGGCGGCGGGGCCTACCCCCCCCTCTCCATATGTGGCGTAATGTGGCCTTGTCTTCTGATTCAGGGATATAATAGCCTGAATGGACTTAATAAAATCAGATTCTTATTCATCCTCATCGGATTCTAAATAGTTTCCATGCACATACCGATCATAATCTTCCCATTTAATTCTGGGTTCTCTCTCATTCTGGTCTAATGTGTAGGGATCCCGCTTACCTCGTTTATATGCAGTTTCCAGTGTTTCATCGGTTGACAGCATAATGACAAAATTGGCTATTGTCCCATGGATTTTTACATGCTGGAGTTTGTCCTTGCTCAATAAACTGAATACTGAGGAAATTTCTTCGATCTTATTGTCCAGTAACAATGTTCTCAGCTCACCAAACGGAATTGCCTTGGCACCATAATCGGGGGATTTCCAAAAGCGTTCTTTTTTTGTCCTTAAATAAAAAAGAGGTTCACATTGGAAATCCCGGGTAAATCCAGGCGGTAAAGAATTGGAACCCTCATCATTATGGGGAAATACAACTAAACCATCGGGGATCAGTATATTTTTGTCCCCCGTCTTTAAATTGAGCGTAATATCCCCGTAGTCATCGGTTTTTAAAATATATTGTCGGGTTCTTGTTTCGGATATTACCGGAATGGTTAATTGTGCGTTTGAAAACCATCCTTTTGACCAGCTTAACGGTTTGTCTATGTTGAAAAGAGATGAAACCGCAATATCACATGCTTCGCCACTCTCAGGATTGTATAGAGTCAGATTTAATTTGTTTCCCTCAAAAGAATACTTTTTAATCTGAATATCCGGTTGTCGTTCGGAGAGAAAAAGATCGGTCTGTTTTTTTAGAAATTTGAGTTGTTTATCTGAATTCCTGATATTTTTGTATAAGATGTACGCTAGTGCTATGATCCCTCCAGCCACGCCAATGTTTACAATGGTTGTGATTGGATCCATGCACTTGGAATGTCTTTTCTCTTATCATCATACTTTCGGATCTAATCGTTCATCCAGAGCGGTGCATGGTGCCTCAAAAGGACACGATGCCACTCAACACCGCCAGGGGGGTACCCCCCTGCCATGATCATGAGAGGAGGGACTACCCCCCCTTGCCGGTCCCGGGCGGTTCATGCGGTTGCCGTCGGAAGTCCACAGGAAACGGTGGCCTGCTTTGTGGAACAATGGGGGGTACCCCCTCCGTTTTCCTGAAGGGTGGGGGGGTGCTCCCTCCGGAAAAATAAATGGGGAGGGGGATCCCCGCCTACGGCCCCTTTCCGCTGTGCAGGGCCTGACCTTATCTCATCAGCAGCGCAGGTTCCTGGCGCGACCGTATCCTACCCCGGCGTCAATAGGGGTGCTGTCCCCGCGCCGGATCTCCAACTTCATGGTGCCGTCGGGCTGCATGATCCGGGCCATTACCGGCTCTGCCGGAGCGACCGGGATATCCGACTGGTGTGCGCCTCTTGGCCGGATCACCGTGCTGCACCCTGAAGGGGCAATAACGACCGGGGATGCAGTGCCCGGAGCAACCGCTTCCCGCTCAAGCTCCAGACCGCTGCGTTTCCCGACCTGCCAGGACAGCGACCTCGTGATCGCCTTGAAGTCGAGCAAATCCTCGATCAGTCCCCTGACCGGCGCTTCCATTGCCGATACCTTTCTCTCCAGTGCTGTGATCCGGTCTTCTGGTACACCGGTCTCTGAAATTTCCATACTCGTAATCAGTATCTCCCGGTAATCGGGTTCGTTCCCAAGAGATTTGATCTTCGCATCTGACTTCGCATATAATTCACTACAGATGATCCCTGACATGTTAAAGGGAGGAGTAGGCCTCCGGGGGTGCCGCGTCCCTCCTTAGCCCGGATCCCAGGGGTACTCCCCTGTTACCCCGACACATGGATGGGGGGGTGGCATCTCCGGAAAAACAAATGGGGAGGGGGGATCACCCCCCGTTTTCTGATTGCTGATGCCGGGACAAGAGCAGATTTTTGTTATTTGCGTTTTTCAAGTCTGGATATCTGATCCAGAAGTTCCTGTTCCCGGAGGGCAAATGCCGTCACATCGGTCATCGTGATATAGGTGCTGACGATCTCGTTGTGTCGCACCGAATTAATATGCCCGTATATGCACCGCTTTTCGCCGTTCTTGCAGAGTATCCAGCTCTGGAATGCAGCCGGGGGTCCTGTGCAAGTCATGGATTTTTTCAAGAGTCCCATCATCTTCTGGTATTCTTCGGGAGTTATGAGATCATGCGTGTTCATCGTCCGCAGTTCTTCCAGGGAATACTCGCTGATTTCCGTGAGGCGGCCGTTGGAATAAACAAACTGTTCATTCTCGATGATCATAAGACCGTCCTGGATGTTCTCCGCCATCATCCTGAATCGCTGCTCGCTTTCAAAAAGAGCCGCATCTTTCGCCACAAGTTCGGTGACATCAGTCATGATGATAAAGTGGTACATGACGTTTTCATGCCGGAGCCCGGTGATCCGGACATACACATGCCGGTATACTCCATCTTTTCTCCGGATACTGGCCTGGAACTCAAAAAGGCCCTGTTGGGGTTTAGTACGGAATTCCAGGATGGGCCCCATAACGCCCCGGTCTTCCGGCGCGATGATGGCGAGGGGGTCCATCGTACACAATTCTTCAAAAGAATACCCGGTAATTTCCGCAAAACGGTTGTTCACAAAGGTGTTTTCTCCGTTCTCAAGGATAAGAAGGCCATCCTGGATATTTTCTGCCATCATCCTGAATCGCTCTTCCCGGTCCCGGAGTTCCCGTTCCCGCAGGATCTCCCCGGTGACATCGGAAAGGATGATCGTAACTCCCCTCGCGCCATCGTCAAAAACGGTGGGAATGGATTTTTGTTTGAAGATTCGCTCACCGGTTTCTTGAACCTGGAACGAGAGTATGCTCTCCCTCTCTTCTGATGGCGTTGTTACAAGGGAATTAATCAGCTCGTGCACATCAATCCCGGGGGACTTGAGGTAAGTGAGGTTTTTCCCCATCGCATCTTTTCGGGTGAGGTGCAGGAGATTGAGGAAATTATCATTGATATCCGTGATGCGGGAATCCTTGTCAAGGACCATGATCAGGTCCTTTGAGTAACTGAGTACCGCGGACAGCGGAACTCTCTGCGAGAGGGTAAAGACCTTTGCCATTCCGTATGTCCGCATGTCCACATGCCCGGAGATCAGGAGGATATCGAGATAGCGGCCGGTCGTGTTCTTGTTCTTGTTGAGTGCTTTTGCTATATCGGTGACGCTCATACCTTCCGGATTCTGCCTGAGAACGTTCTTTATCAGGGCGAGTTCCTGTGGGTAATTCTGCATCATCTGAATTTTCCCATGTCAATTATGTATAACCAAATCCACATTTATAACTATTGTTAACCGCCAATATATACAATAAATAAGAGAAATATCTATATAGAAAAACGATTAACGTAATTTTGTAAATTTTTATCGATGAAAAAGAGGAAAAATGTATGGTTCCCGTATTCGGTAGTTTGTTAGATCAATGGAATAGTACCATCGTAACGTACGTTCCCGGCATCGTGGGTGCACTTGTAGTTCTTATTATCGGCTGGATCGTTGGCCGCCTGCTTGGCAGGGCAGTCCGTATCGTTCTTGACAAGATCGGCGAACAGCATATCGTGGAGGAAGGTGCCGATGTGGCGTCGATCCGCGGATCGTTCAAGAGCGCCGGGATTACGGTCGGTTATATCGGGGATATTGCGGTCCGCATCGTAGTATACCTGGTTGCCATCCTTGCGGCTGTGAATATCCTGAATCTGGACTATCTCAGCCAACTGATGATGATGGTTGTCGAGTACATCCCGCATGTTGTGGCATTTGCGATCCTTTTCGTCGTGGGTTTCATCCTCATCGACGCTTTTATCGATTTCCTTAACAGGTACTATGCAGGAAAGAATGTCCAGTTCATCAGCCCTGTCCTGGTCCTGGTCCGGGTCTTTTTGTATTTTGTAACGGCCATTCTTGCACTCTCGCAGCTGCAGCTTGATCTCACTATCATCTACACATTTGTGACACCGATTGCATGGGGTATCGGTATCGGTCTTGGCGCCGCAATTGCGATCATCGTCGGGTTCGGCCTCAGGAACCGCAGCGAAGCAATCATGGATCACGTGCTTGGGACAATACTGAAAAAGTGAAAACTGCATTTCCTGTCAGAGCACAGGGAGATGTCATGGGAAGCGCAGAGGTGTGTACGGGATATCCTGGTTACCGGATCTCTCCTTTGCTCTTCCCTGATCAATAATCTCTGCTGATTGCTCCCCTCCCGTGGGGGCATGTCTGGTCATGAAAATAAACCCGGCCTTGAGATGAAACCCTTTCTTCAACCCGGCTGGAACGCACATGAGATCACACTCCCCCACCAGGTTTCCGGTCCCGGGGGGAAGTGGAGATTCCCAAAACTGTTATAATGGAGATATTACCGTGAAGAAGACACGTGCGCAGTTCATCCTGCTCGTAATGGTCGCGCTGATCGTAATCCCTGTTGCTGCAAGTGACCAGAATATGACGAATTCAACGACGGTTCCGACACTTACGGAAACTATCCTGGCAACAGAAACGACATTTCCGGTAAATGCCACACCAACGGTGATTCCGACAAATGCAACTCAGGAACCGACACCAACGAACACCACGGTGTCAAATACAACCACAATGACCGCAGTACCCACGGGCACTTCGGTTGCCCCGGCATCCACCACCGGAAATCTTACCATCTCATCTTCTCCGCTTGGCGCAAGCATTCTGATTGACGGGGTTCTCTATGGGAACACCCCGCAGAATGTTACCGGCATTCCGGCGGGAAATCATATTATCAGACTGACTCTGAGCGGTTACTACGATTATGAGGGAACCATGTATGTCATTCCCGGCCAGGTTACTGACGTATTCGGGACGCTCCAGCCTATAAGCGGGTCATCCACGGGATCTGCAACCCCGTCGATCGTTACTCCTGCACCGGTCATCACCGTGCAGCCCACGTCGACATCTTCAGGAGGGTTGCTGGATAATCCGACAATTGATGCATCCATACTCGGGATTGTTGCAGCATGCATCGGTGCATTTGCAGCGATCTTCCCGCATCTGTCGAAATTCAAAAAATGAAAACATGCCGGGATAACGAATCCCATGAGAGTGTGATCCCGTGGTAATTTTCTGGAGCAATATAAAACCCGAGGGAGCATCGTAGATAAATCTGCACTCCCGTAGTCCGGAAAGCGGACCGGCCCCTCATTTTCGGGCCGGAAATGATGTGCCGGGTTTTTCTGGCTCACAAAAACGTAAACGTCTCCGGCACGAGCGTCTGGAGATCCACCATCACGGCCTGCCCCGGCGTCGGGTTCACGTTCATCTGCTTCTGGAACACGGTCTGGGACTGCCATGTGCCCGCGTTGATGCCGAGCACCCCGCGATAGGTGGTCAACCCCGCGATATGCACGTGCCCCGTGTGCAGGATCTCCGGCAGCGGGTCGATGATGAGGCGGTCGGACTTTCCTGCGGCAATCGGGGTGCGCCTCCCGTATGCGGGTGCGAGGTGCCGGCGCTGCAGAATCTCCTCCATCATGCGCCCGCTCTGCTCGTAGGACGCCCCCGGGATGAGCCCGATCATGTCGTCAATCGACCTGCCGTGGTACATCAGGACCCGCACCCCCTGCAGGTTCACGAGCGCCGGGTTCTCGACAAGCATGCAGTTCTCCGGGAACTTTTTTGTGAACTGCGCCGGGATCACCGGCTGGGGCTCGGCGCCCCGCACCACGTCGTGGTTGCCCGGCGCGACGATGATCCTGATCCGGTGCGGGATCGCGCTGATCATCTCGCCGAACGCGTCGTACTGCTCGTAGATGTTCTTGATGGTCAGTTCCTGCTCCTGCCCCGGGAAGACCCCGATCCCGTCCACGAGGTCGCCGGCGATCAGGAGGTAGGAGGCCCCGGAATCCCCGATCCAGTCGACAAACCGGTTCCATGCGTCCGTGAGGAAGGTATTGCTCCCCACGTGGACGTCGGAGATGAAGACCGCTTTTCCCGGCTGTTCGCTCATAAACGGCTTATTGTCGATCCTGATATCGGGGCGGAATATCTGCTCGGCAAAGAAGAGCTTCCTGTCATTCGAGAGCTTGCCCTTGACGCCGATCACCTCATCCGGGATCAGGCGCTCGGCATCGGCAAAGACCGGCCGGTCCTTCCGGAAGAGTACCGTGAGGTTTGCCGTGGTATCCTCCAGTTCGGCGATACGGTGGCCGTTTGTCGTCGTCTTGACATCGGCGACCATCCCGATCACGGTGCACTCCTCCTGCCGGTACCTTGGCGAGCGGGTGAGCCCTTCGATCGGCATCGCCCCGCACCGTGCCCGGATCATCCCGCCGAGACGGCTGTACCGGTCCCGGAAATACTGGAGGTAGTCGGCAGTGCCGTTGATGCTTCCCGACGTGCCGGGGCCCCCCGAGACGATCTCGACCGTCGGGTCGGTTAAAAAACGCATCCCGTCCCGGGTGGCGTTCATGCCCGGGATGTGCCTGGCCGATACCACCACGGCATCCCCCGGGACGGCGGCGATGATGCGGTCGATCAGGTCCGGGTTGTCCTGCTCCTGGATGTACCGCACGACATCGGGGTGCACCTGGAGCCGGGTATCAAGGAACCGGAGGGTGATCTGCTGCGCATCGAGCATATTGATAGTATATTGCAGCACCGGCAAAATAATCATATCACCCGTGCACGTGTTCTCCCGATACCCGTCGCGGGGAATCCTTGATATCATCGTCCGTCAAACCCTGTTCACTTTACGGGCGTTCCTTCACCCCCTGATACCATGCTTGATACCTTCCAGATGTTTGTCCTGGCATTTGCCCTCGGGCTGACCGGCGCCCTCGCTCCCGGCCCCACGCTCGTTGCCACCATCAACGCATCGATCCCCGGTGGCTGGACCATGGGCCCGAAGGTGACGCTCGGCCACATGCTCTCGGAACTTGTCATCGTCCTTTTGATCGTGGCCGGCCTTGCAACCGTCGCGCTCCGGTACACAACCGCGGTTGCGGTCATCGGGGGCGTGGCGCTCGTGATCTTCGGCCTCCTCACGATCACCGGGAGCCGGGGGGTCTCACTTGCGGGGAGTGGCGGCGGGCAGGCAACCGCTGCAGCAAACCCGTACTTTGCCGGTTTTTTTACGAGCGTGGCGAACCCGTATTTCTGGATCTGGTGGCTGACGGTAGGGAGCGCGATGGTGATCGCCGGGCTCGCCGGCGGGATCCTCCTCGCCTGCGTTTTCATGGCCGGGCACTGGTGTGCGGACCTCGGATGGTTCACCCTCGTCTCGACGGGCATTTCGCGGGGAAAGACCCTCCTCTCCGATACCACGTACCAGCGGATCATGATGGCGTGCGGCATCTTTCTGGTCATCTTCGGGGTCTATTACCTCGTGAGGGTTGTTTTTCCCACGGGATAGGGCGATGCCCGGGAAGGGGGTGCGCTATATTAACAAAAAACGCCAATAAAGAGCGCTAAGCAATGGCAGACAAAGAAGAGTCGCGGGATATCCGCACGATGATCCAGGTGTTCCGGACAAGCGAACACTGGGCGGTCTCTCTTGCCCGCGACATCCTCTGGGTGGCGGTTGTGGTCGGGTGCATCGCGCTTGCCCTCTACCTGATCTGCGGGACGTGGCCTGCGGTTGTCACCGTCGAATCGGGGAGCATGGAGCCCCACATGAACATCGGGGACCTGGTGGTCGTGGTCGCCCCCGACCGGTTCGGCCCCGTCCAGACGTGGGACGAGGCCCATGCGACCGGGTACCAGAAGTTCGGCGATTACGGGGACGTGATTATCTACCGCCCCAACGGCCAGACCGACTTCTGGGCCTCGATTGGCCTGCTCCCGCTCTCCAGCCAGCACCCGATCATCCACCGGGCGATGACCTGGGTGGATGCCGGACA
Organism: uncultured Methanoregulaceae archaeon; assembly: GCA_963805035.1. Taxonomy (GTDB): domain Archaea; phylum Halobacteriota; class Methanomicrobia; order Methanomicrobiales; family Methanospirillaceae; genus Methanoregula. The sequence continues at coordinate 24,874 of CAWDSU010000016.1, forward strand.
ACCCGAGCCATCATACATCAATATCTACAGGGGCTCGGTCACTCCAACCGACTATCTCCCGCTCGAAATCAGCAACATGACGGTCGAAGGCTACGAGATCCTCTATACCGGGACCACCCCGCCGCTAGGGAACCTCACGTTGACCCCCAATGATCTCGTGTTCAGCCTCCCCCCGGAAAAGTATAGTTTGCCCTCATCGTATATGGCAAACGGGACCGGCTTTATTTGGTATGGCAACGTGACGACCCATAGTGGCTACATCACAAAGGGGGACAACAACGATATAAGCGATGAAGGGCACATCACAGTTAACAACAACCAGACGATCGAACCGGTGGAGAAAAACTGGGTGGTAGGAAAAGCCCTCTTTACCGTCCCGTATGTCGGCCTGCTCCCGCTCCATATCTGGGAAGTGATCATCGTTGTTATCGTGCTGATGGTTGCCTGGGACTGGTACGCGAAACGAAAGGAAGCCGCCACCGGCAAAAAGGCCGGGAAAGCAAAAAATGTAAAAAAGAGCTCCCGGCAGAAGAAATAAAACGATACCCGTCTGGTCGTGACGATAATGACACCCTCACTTACCACCCTCCTGCGCGACGTGCAGGCCGGCCACCGGCTCACCCCTGATGAAGGTGAGTTCCTCATGAAGACGACCGGCCGCGACGTCTTCCGCGTGACGGCGGCTGCCGATGAGGTACGTGAAAAGAAGGTCGGCGACATCGTCACCTACGTCAGGAACCAGAACCTGCACGTGACCAATATCTGCAAGAACCTCTGCGGGTTCTGCGGCTTTGGCAAAAAGGCGACCGACCCCGGGGCCTACTGCCTTGAGCTGGACGCGATCCGGGCGGGCGTACGGCAGGCGCAGGAACGTCGTGTCACCGAGATCTGTTTTCTCTCCGGGGTCAACCCCGCGTTTGACCTTGACAGCTACACGGATCTTATCGCCGCGGTGCACGAGATCGCCCCGGAGATCCATGTCCACGCCTTCAGCCCGGATGAGGTGGCCCATGCGGCAAAGAGAAGCAAACTGACGACCGCTGAGGTGCTTGCCGCTCTCAGGGACGCGGGCCTGGGCTCTCTCCAGGGAACCGCAGCAGAGATCCTGATCGAGTCCGTGCGCAAAGTGATCTGCCCAAGGAAAGTCTCCGGTACCGAATGGGCGCGGATCATCAAAGAGGCGCACGCGATGGGGATCCGTACCTCATCCACCATCATGTACGGCTCGTACGAGTCCGCCCGCGACCAAGTGGACCACATGGACATTATCCGGCAGATCCAGGACGAGACCCATGGGTTTACCGAGTTTATCCCGATGTCTTATATCCACACCAACACCCCGCTCTTCACCCAGGGAATTGCCCGGGCCGGGGCAACCGGCCGGGAGGACCTCCTTATGATTGCCGTCTCCCGCCTCTTCCTGGACAATTTCAATAATGTGCAGGTCTCGTGGGGCAAACTCGGGCTCAAGATGACTCAGCTCGCGCTCCTCTGCGGGGGAAACGACCTTGCCGGCACCATGTTTACCGACGAGGTCTCTGTGGATGCGGGGGCAGGCGATGCCAGTTACCTTGACCCGGCAGTCATGGAGCGGATGACCGCCGACCTCGGCCGGACCCTCCGGGAGAGGACGACGCTGTACGACGTTGTGTGAGCCACGGGAACGTCAGGCCCCGGTGTTAAAAACGATATTTAGTCTGTTTTTGTGAATCATGCCGTGGTCAGAGCCGTTCCAGTGCCTGTTTCCCGGTCATGCCGTTCGTGATCCCGCGCCCCATTGCCCCCCGGTTTGCCTCCTTGACGATGCCGGTGAGAATATCGTCGGTAGTCACGATTGACGGCCCGGTTGCAGGGCGGACTTTTACCGCGGGGTAACTGAACGAGTCCAGTGCCGCCACATCGAAGGCTCCGCACCCGACCAGCCCGACATCAGTGATAACGGCCACAAGGTTTGCCGGTCCCAGCGGGATGACGTACCCGTCGGCAACCTTGTGCGACAGCTGAACGGTGACCTTTTCCATAACACTCCTGAATGGACATTGGTGCCACGGTGTTATAAGTACTGCGGGAGAGGCAATCCGATAGGTTTACGTTAAGTATGACACAGTGTGACACACAAAGACCAAAGGTGACGGCATGGACAGGGATCTCGTTACCCTCCTCTCCGGTGCAGCGGCCGGGGACCGGATCAGCGAAAAGGACGCGCTGCGCATGTTTACGACACGTAACCGTGATGTCTGGAAGATCGCCACCGCCGCCGATGAAAAGCGGGAAAAGATTGTCGGCGATGCGGTCACCTATGTCCGCAACCAGAATATCAACGTGACCAACATCTGCATCAATGCGTGCGGGTTCTGCGGTTTTTCCAAAAAGTCAGGTGACGAGGGCTGCTATTTCCACGATGAAACCGTCATCCGGGAGAAGGCGGCACTCGCAAAATCCAGAAATGTCACCGAGATCTGCACGGTGAGCGGGCTGCACCCGGCCTTTACCGCCCAATCCTATATCGATGTCTACCGCTGGATCACCGATGCAGCGCCGGGCGTGCACCTCCACGCGAGCAACCCGATGGAGGTCGCGTATGCGGCCAAAAGGAGCGGGATCGCAACAAAAGAGGTGCTCACCGCGATGAAAGGGGCAGGGCTGGCCTCGATGTGCGGGACGGCAGCCGAGATCCTCGTCGATCCGGTCCGCACACAGATCTGCCCCCAGAAGATCCCGACCGCGGAATGGGTGCGCATCATCAGGGAAGCGCACCAGCTCGGCATCCCCACGACGGCGACGATCATGTACGGCCACTGCGAGAGCGATCATGACCGGGTGAAGCACCTCGCCATCCTCCGGGAGATCCAGGACGAGACCCGCGGGTTTACGGAATTTGTCCCGCTCTCGTTCATCCACATGAGCACCCCGATCTTCCGGAGCGGGCAGGCCCGGGCCGGGGCGACCGGTCGCGAGGATATCCTGATGGTCGCCGTCGCCCGGCTCTTTTTAGACAATTTCCGGAATATTCAGGTCTCGTGGGTCAAGGAAGGGATCAAGATGGCGCAGCTGGGCCTTCTCGCCGGGGCAAACGACCTCGGCGGCACCATGTTCGAGGAGAGCATCTCCAAGGGGGCCGGGGCGACCAACACGGACTACCTCGACCCAAAAGAGATGCAGCGGGTGGCAGAAGACCTTGGTCGGACGCTGTGCCGGCGCACGACCCTCTACCAGCGGGCATAACCAAACCCCTTTTCACAAAGGCCGGATTTATCATAGTATTTTATCCCTCCCGGTTCAACGGTGGGATCGGTACTATGCGGAGGAAAGACCGGGAGATCACGGACAGGAAGGCGATGGAAGCGATCATCAGCGGCGCGGAGGTATGCAGGATCGCCCTTTGCGACGGGAACGAACCGTACGTTGTGCCGGTCAGCTTTGCGTATAGGGACAATGAGGGACAATGCGATCTACTTCCACTCGGCACCGGTAGGAAAGAAGATCGAAATACTCGCAAAAAACCCGCGCTGCTGCGTCGAGGTGGACAGCTCCGACGGCCCGGTCAGGAGCGATAATCCCTGCCGGTGGGAGATGCGGTACAAAAGCGTCATCTGCACCGGGATAGCCCGAATCCTTGAAGATTATAGAGAAAAATGTGCCGCGATGAACTGCATCATCCGGCATTACGGCGGGCCGGAGTACCCATTTTCAGAAAAAGAGATTGAGCGGGTCTGTCTCGTGAAGATCCCCCTTGATGGGATGACCGGGAAACAATACGGGTACTAAAAGAAGATACCCCCTAGTCATGATACCCCCTAGTCATGGTGGGGCAGGAGCAGCCTGACGATCTTATCCCCGGTCTTTTTTGCATGCGCAACGGCTTTTGCATCCCCCATAATATCCCCGGCATCCGTTCCCGTGCCGGTGACCGAACCGAGGGATGCAAACTCGTGGGCGCTGAGGAACCCCTCGATGGTTTTTACCGTCCGTTCTGCGCCTTTCGATGCGTTGACAGCGACCGCGATCCCTTTCTTCCCGGAGAGCTTGCGGTCATGATAGAGGGAGTACGTGCGGTCGATGAAATTCTTGAGATGGCCGTTAATATCATAGTAATACGTGGGCGAGCCGATCACGAGCACATCGCAGTCCAGCACCTTCTGCGCGACGCCCCCCCAGTCGTCCCCCTCTATCACGCACCATTTCTTCTCTTTGCATTTCAGGCAGCCCAGGCACGGGAGGATATGTTTCCCGGCAAGGGAGACGAATTCCGTCTTGATCCCTGCTTCTTTGCACTGCCCGAGGATTACCTTGATGAGCTGTGCGGTATTCCCGTTCTTTCGCATGCTGCCTGACAACCCGAGAACTTTCATAGGATACCCTTTGCGTTCGGAGTTATGATGGTTTTGATCCGGGGGGAAAGACCGAGGCCGGCAAACGCTCCGATAATCTCGTACTGCGGGTCCCTGCTCCGGTGCAGAAGGTGGGACGGGCATTCGCAGTCGCTGCACCCGAACTTCTCCACCCCGGGGCCACCACGGGCAAGAGCTGCCGCGAGCCGGCATTCGAGACGGTCCTGCGTCGGGGCACTCACCGCATATGTCACAGAAAAAAGGGGGTCGGCCAGCAGGTAGTCCACATGCCATTTCGGACGCCTGTCCCGGTGCGCCGCGAGATGGAGGTGGCGTTCGAGCCGCACAAGGCCGCCGGGCCCCAGCGCCGACCCGACGTAACAGTGCCAGCCGGCAGCGAACGGGAGGAGGCCGAGCGCCCCGACCCGCACGGTGCAGGCAGGATTTTTTAAAACGAGGCAGTAGATCCCCTTATCCATACCCGCCCTTCATGAGCTGCTGCGCCGCGGCGATGTGCCGTTTCCCACCACAGTCCACCGGTTCCCCGTGTCCCGGGTAAAGCCCCTCCACATCGAGCGGTTCGAGCCGGTCAAGGGACGCTGCGAGCGCCTGCCGGCTCCCCCCGGGAAAATCGTAGCGGCCGAACGCCCCGTCACAAAAGACGGTATCGCCGCTGATGAGCACTTTGTCCGCCTCAGACCAGAGGCAGATGCTCCCCGGGGTATGGCCCGGGGTATGGATGACGGTGAGTCCGCCAATAGTGTCACCGTCGTTAAGTTTGATATCCGGCACGATACCGGGCGAGCGGGCGCCAAAATGCATCGAGAGGCTCCGTGCGTCATCGATGAGCCCCGCGGCATCCTCCCGGTGGATCGCAACCTTCACTTTGCACATATGGGCAATCTCCTTGACATGGGCGATATGGTCGAAGTGGCAGTGGGTCAGCACAATCGTGTCTATCTCGTCCCTGTACTGCCGGATGGCCATCGGGAGAATGCCGGCATCCACAAGGACTGTACCGAAAATGAACGAGTTCGCGAATGCTCCCTGTTCGGGAATCCACCTGACCTGCATGCACAATAATAAAGCATACCAACAGATGTTTGTTATGGATGTGCTTGTCCGCAGGTGCTCTTCTTCTGTTCCCGATCACGTCGCAGTAGCGGCTCGGGCGGAGGGCATGGACGCGGGACAGATGGCCCGGAGAATAGCTGCAGGCCGGATCGTGATCCCGGCAAACCCGAAGCGCCACCACGGGCCCTGTGCCATCGGCGAAGGGTGCACGGTCAAGGTGAACGTGAATGTCGGGACCTCCGGCTCACGGTGCGACTTCGCGCTCGAGGAGAAGAAGGCGCAGGCCGCGCTCGATAACGGCGCCGACGCGATCATGGACCTCTCGACCGGCGGGGATCTCGTGGCGATACGGAAAAAGATGCTTGCCCTCGATACGACAGTGGGCACCGTGCCGGTGTACGAAGCGGTGCGCCGTGCGGGAAACGCCGCGGACGTGGATGCCGACCTGCTCTTTAAGGTCATAAGGGAGCACTGCGAACAGGGTGTGGATTTCTTGACCCTCCACTGCGGGGTAAACCGGCAGGTGCTCGATGCCCTGAAGCTCGACCCGCGCCTGATGGGAGTCGTGAGCCGGGGCGGGACGTTCCATTGCGCGATGATGATGCTCCGGGACGAGGAGAACCCGCTCTATGCTGAGTTCGATTATCTCCTTGAAATTCTCGCGGAGCACGACGTTACCATCAGTCTCGGCGACGGGATGCGGCCCGGCTGCCTGCAGGATGCAGGAAAACTCGCAAAATCGGTGGAGTACGTGACACTCGGGACGCTCGCAAAACGCTCCCTTGCCCGGGGCGTCCAGCGGATGATCGAGGGGCCGGGCCACATGCCCTTTGACCAGGTAGGCTACAACGTGCGGATGGTAAAGGAGATCACCGATCATGCGCCGCTCTACCTGCTCGGGCCCATCGTTACCGATATTGCGCCGGGCTATGACCACGTGGTTGCGGCGATCGGGGGTGCGGAGGCCTGCCGGAACGGTGCCGATTTCCTCTGCATGGTCTCGCCAAGCGAGCACCTCGCCCTGCCGGACGTGGAGGACATTATCGAAGGGACCCGGGTCGCAAAGATCGCGGCTCACGTGGGGGA
>CAWDSU010000017.1:0-207261 GCA_963805035.1 uncultured Methanoregulaceae archaeon
GGATTGTGGTCATCAATTTTTGACCGGGGCCTGCACCGCCCGTTAAAGGCAAGGGGGAAGGGGGTGATCCCCTTACCCCCCCTTGGTCCGGGCCGGACGCTGGTGGGCGGCAAGGATCACGCCCAGCTGACCAAGGGAACTTTTCGCAGTCCGTGACAACGCTTGTCCGCTGGGGTCTTGTTGCGGAACAGGAAGTTCCGGGCAGCAAGAGAATCCGGCTCTACACGATCACGCCCGATGGCGAGTTCGCGTTCGCGCTCTTTTTTTCACCCCCTCTCTGACGTGAGGCAGTTTGTAACCTTACAGCCGGGCTGTAAAGTTACAGCTGAGCTGTAAGGTTAAGTACCGTGTGGGGCCGGGAATTTTTAGAATACAGAAAATTGTGAAATTGGGTGATGTTTTCAACCGTTTCTCTGAAGAGATAAAACTATGGAAAATCAATACAAGATTCAGTGTTATGGGAGTTACAACGTTTAAAACGTTTTAAGATGAGATACCATCCTCTGAAAAACCCATATTTTTCTAAAGCAATTATCGCGTAATTTGAACATGATGGATAAAATCTACATATAATATGTTTACGTTTATTATGACCCTGCCCGATTTTTCCATGCCATATCGTTCTTATTAAAAAAACAGACAAAAAAACAAGGGGATTATTCCTCGTCATAACTTAAAATTTCCTCGTCATAATTACTCGAACCGCAATTTGGACAACTTCTTATCTGTGAAAGTGTATCCTTTTGGTCATCGATATTCCTTTTTGATTGAGAAATTACTATACCTCTATCTGCTCTTTCACTGTTGCAACATGCATACGTTATACAATAACCTTTATTAAATCCAATACTATCTTGAATTTTTTTCTCTCTTTCTACTAGAGAATGCCATACAGTTCCACAATATTTGCACGTTCTTCTATATTCTTGAATCTGGGGCATAATACCACGTCAATTCAAAACAAGTTTAGATAATATTATAGTAATATATAGTTAGTTAAAAAGCCTTCTAATATTGTTAGACTGATAAATCTCCTACACTTTTTTTTGAATATTATCAACAGATACTAATCTAACTCTCAAACCAAAAAATATATTCAACTTAAGTGAATGTCTGGATATGGTAATTTCCTTACAACAAAAAGGTGTTATTGAAAATATTTTAAATGATTCTTTGAGTACCGGGGAAATGGTTGAAAAGATTAATCTTTTTTACGCTGACACCAATGATCCATTGGGGATAATTGGTTGGGAACTTTTGAATCAACTTGCAGAGAATAAGCCGCAATATCAAAGATTTATTCAAAGCATTCCAGATGATTTTAACTTTCATGTAGAAATTGGTGAATATGTTCATGAGGTTATGAAAAGAAAAATTATGAGTTAATAATTTTCGACCGAATGTTTCTTTTTTGATTTAATAATTATTCACTGTATGCTATTCAGACGCCCCCTTCACAACAGCTCGCTCAACCGGTGCCCGCCGCTTTCATCGCACCGCGCCTTAAGAGGGCCGAAACCATCCGGTAAAGGCAAGGGGGGAGGGAGTGTGAACCCCCTACCACCCCTCCCTCTTTTTTTCAAGAGGGGATCATCCCCCCACCCATGTGCCGGGCAAGCAGGGGGTACCCCCTCTCCCCCTTTGGCCCGGACCGGGCGGTGCACCCCCAGCTGACACAAGGAAACTTTCCCAAAATTAACCTAATTGTTTATTTTCGGGCGTAAATTCATGAGCACTATTAAAATTTCCCTCACAGCAGCTCGCTCAGCCGGTGCCCCCCGCTCTCCTCGCACCGCTCCTTGTACTTGCACCGGTTGCAGGGAGCGTTGAGCGGGTGAACGGGCGCTTCGCCCCGGTGGATTGCCCGGAGCTTGTGCAGGGTCGTGATGAGCTGGCGCCGGTCCCGGGGCTGGACGGTATGGAACCGCGAGATCCCGTCCGGGATATACTCCACGTGCCCTCCTTCGACCTCTTTTCCGGTCATCTCCTCAAGGCAGAACGCAATGCCCGCGATCCGGAGCCGGTCTGCTGCGTAGGTACCAAACGGCATCGCACCGGCGGCCCGCACAATCGAGAACGTCCCGTCCTCTGCCATCCGGTCGATCATCCCGGCAATACCGTGCTTCTGCGAGACCACCGTCACATCGGTCTGGGCCGCCGGCTTCCAGTCGTTCTTCTTGCAGGAGGTAATGCAGATATCCAAGAAACTCCCGGAGCGCCGGATCGATTCCGGGCCGGACTGTGAGCACTTCGTCCCAGATGGCATCTGCCTCAAGGGGTTGCCGAGATGATAGGAGAGCTGCTTGCAGATCGCGTACCGGTCGGATTCGGTGACCGGTTCGTTTCTTTCGTAGTAAAACCGGACCGGGCAGGCATGCACCCGCACCAGTTCCGAGATCGTGACATGCCCGTCCTGCTCTGCCAGAATAATTCCTCATTAGGATCCGTGGAAAACAGGCCATCTTATAAGTTACTGGAAATACTATCGGCCGGGTGGCACAGCGTGACCAACTATTCATACCAGCAGGGATTAATCTGATCGTTATGACAGGACAGGAAATATCCGTCAATATCCCCCCGACGCTTGACCCCGTCTACAGCAACATGATCCAGATCGCGTACAAGGACGACGAGTTCACGTTCATGTTCCTCCACCAGCTCCCGCAGGTCAACCAGGCGCGGGCAAAGGCGATCGTCTCCATCACGCCTGCGCACGCAAAGAACCTGCTCGCCGTGCTGCCAAAAACCGTCACCGACTACGAAGGCAAAGTTCGGCACGATCTCCCCGGCGAAGGAGGCCCATCGCGCCGAGAGCGTAACCACGCTTCGCGGGTATTCATAAACCCCACCACCAAACACAGATTTTATTAGCGTGCAGGTCGATATTGTGAGGTATTGCGCCGCCGTGGCTTAGCGGTATAGCGGCTGATTCGTAATCAGCAGGTCGAGGGTTCAAGTCCCTCCGGCGGCTCTCCTGTTTTTGATCGGTTTTTGCAGAAGAGAAGTACAATTCCTTTAAAAAAAGTAACTATTCTGGAATCTATATCAGGTATCTTACCCGAATTACGGTATTACCCGATCACCGCTGTATCGTTTGCATCCCAGCTGATCACCTGTTCTGCATGCCCAATTGCGGCACCGGTTGTCGGGTCAGTAACATCAAGCGTGATATGGACCGGAGGACGGGGGGCGCTCGCATTCGCATCAAGGTATGTCCAGTATACTTTTGTCCCGTTGACAGTGACGGTACTGCCAAGTTCCTGTACCGTGTAATCTGGTGCCTCCCATCTGAGGAAGTGGCCGTAATCGGTCTTCCATGTACAGGTGAGGTGTTCAGCGGAGAGCGGGCCGGTGACGTTGGGGGAGAGGCCGATACCCGGCGCTGATGACATAAGAACCGTGTAGCGCGTGATGTCCGGCTGGATGGCAACAGCACCTGATGAAGGCGTCGTCACCGGGGCACTTTGGGAGGGTGGGGCAGTCGTGCTGCATCCCGCACCGATAGCAAAAAGAACGATCAGGAAGAGCGTGGGGCAGAGTATCGGGACTTTCATGCACTCATCGTTGTTTTTATGAGGTTTAAAATTCAGCCGGCCTGATCCATGCGGGGGCTCCCGCTCCGGTACCGCATCCGAAATATGGGTTTACCTGCCTTTTAGGTCTCCTTTCCTTTCAGGACAAGCCAGTTCTTCTCCCCGGCTTTTTTAAACCGGAGTAACACGTACTTGCCCGAGAACTGCTGGCCATGCAGCACCACCTCGATCCGCTCGTCCGTCCAGCCAAGCGTCTCGTACGTGCCTGAATCAGCAATCTTCACCTCTCCAGCCCCGTAATCCCCTTCCGGGATCGTCCCCTCGAAGTCCCCGTAGGCAAGCGGGTGATCTTCGACCGCGATGGCGAGCCGGCGCTCGCCGGGTGTCTCAGGCAACCCTTTCGGGACCGCCCAGCTCTTCAGTACGCCGTCCCGCTCCAGCCGGAAGTCGAAATGGTGGTGCTGCGAAAAATGCTCGTGGAGCACGAACCCGGGCAGATCGGCCGTCATCGCCGGTGCTCCCGTTTTGCCGCGGTGATCCGGTCTTTGAGGTCGCGGGCGGCGGCCGTAATATCCGGCTGCCCGACGACCGCCGAGATCACGGCAACGCCGTCTGCACCCGCCCCGATCACTGCACCCACGTTATCCCTGCTGATACCCCCGATAGCGATCACCGGGATCGAAACCTCTGCCCGGATCTCCCGCAGTGCCGCAAGTCCATGGCCGGGGCCGGCATCGTTCTTGGAGGTTGTAGAAAAGACCGGGCTTAAGGTCACGTAGTCTGCCCCTGCCTTCTCTGCGTTAACCGCTTCGCCGGCATTCCCGACCGAGACGCCGATCACAAAGGAACGGGGTGCCAGCTGCCGTGCCACATCCACCCGCAGGTCGCCCTGACCGAGGTGTACCCCGTCCGCCCCGCAGGCAAGGGCGACGTCCAGCCGGTCGTTCACGATAAAGAGCGTCCCGGTCTTTCTGGTGATCTCACGGATCTGCCGGCCGGTGCGGCAGAGTTCCCTCGTCCCGCAGCACTTGTCCCGGAGCTGGATCGCATCGGCACCGCCGGCAATGGCGAGACGGGCGATCTCCGTATGGGTGCGCCCGGCGGCGATCGTCTCATCCGTGATGACATAAAGATCGAGGTCCATAACACCAGTTCAGGCCGACGTTACCCGTGCACCTGCCAGAACATCCTTCGGGGTGAGTGCTGCCATCTCATCGAAGAGCACCGGCTTAAAGGATCCGGGGCCCCGTGCTTTTGCCGCTGCCCGCTCCCCGGCAAGCCCGAAAGCGGCAAGGGCAGTTGCCGCTGCCATCACCATATCGGTTCTGACCGCTGCGCAGACCCCGGTGACCGATGACGCCATGCAGCCGGTCCCCGAGATACCACCCATCATCGGGTGGCCGTTTTCGACAAAGAGCACCCGTTTCCCGTCGCTCACGATATCCGTCGCCCCGCTGGCGACAACCGTGATGCCGGTTGATTCCGCAAAGTCCCGGGTGATGCTCACAATGTCACCGGCAACACCGGCCGAATCCACGCCCCGCACTTTTGCATCGGCACCGGCAAGCACCCCGATCTCCCCGGCATTTCCCTTGATAATGGCAATCTCCAGTTCGTCGAGCAGGCGCCGGGTGCTCTCGGTCCGGAGCCGTGTTGCCCCCGCCCCGACCGGGTCAAGGATGACCGGGATCTTATGGTCGTTTGCTGCTTTCCCGGCGAGGATCATGCTCTCGATGATCCCCGGGTTGAGCGTCCCGATGTTGAGGACAAGGGCGCTGGCAAAACCTGCCATCTCCCCGGCCTCCTCACGGGCATCCGCCATCACCGGCGCTCCGCCGGCACAGATGGTGATATTGGCGCAGTCGTTGACCGTCACGTAGTTGGTGATGTGGTGGACGAGGGGGTGGCTGCTCCCTTGCCCGTGAAAAGACTCGGAAAAGATCTGGTTGTCCATACCGTTTCACCGGTTCTTCGCACGGATGCCTCATCGTGCGATTGTACACGAATATAGGACGGGGGGCGTAATAAACCGTGGCAGCGCGGCAAACGTGGAATATTTGAAAACGTCTTTAAATTTATACAGTTGACGCTCTTGGGGGCTCCGGCAGTCCCCCGCCGCCGACGCGACGCATGGCGACTCCCCACTGCGATTGTACTGGAACGGGTTTTGCGCATTCTGGAGATACTCATACGGGTAATACCGATGCATCACTACTGGCACTCCATCCCCCTCGGGGGACGCACCGAGCGCGAGGGCGGCAGCCTCCAAGAGCGTGATCAGAGAGATCCCCATGAAGAAGTCCTTAAGAGTTCCAAAAAAGTGATTGTAGTCACCCTCACCTTGTGAGTTCTTCGAGGGTTGCAACCAGCATGTCGCACTCCTGCCGGGTATTGTAGAGCGCAAGGCTCGCCCGCACGGTCCCGTCGGGAATCCCGAGACTCTCAACGAGCGGCTGGCAGCAGTGGTGGCCGGACCGCACCATGATATCCGCCGTCTCGTCAAGCTGCTGGGCTACCTCGTGGGGATGGAAGCCGTCTACCGTAAAGGAGACAACCCCGATCCGGTGTTCGGGTTTCTGCGGGGCGTACACATGGATTTTGGGGTTCGCGGAAAGGCCGGCGATAAGCCGGCTCGTAAGAGCGGTCTCGTACCGGTGGATCTTCTCCATCCCGATCGCCTGGAGGTAGTCCACCGCAGCGCCAAGGCCGATGCCTCCCGCAATGTTGGGCGTCCCCGCCTCGTACCGCTGGTAGCCCTGTGCCAGCGTGCAGCCATCGCTCGTTACTGCCTCGACCATGCCGCCGCCGAGCATGGACGGTTCGATTGTGGGCTCCTTCATCCAGAGCACCCCGGTGCCCGTCGGCCCGAGCATCTTGTGGCCCGAAAAACAGTAGAAGTCGCAGCCGAGGTTTTCCACGTCCACCGGCAGGTGCGGGACGGCCTGTGCCCCATCCACAAGGAGGAGGACTCCGTGGTCATGGCAGATCTTCGCAATCTCCTTTATCGGAGTCACAACGCCAAGCACGTTTGACACCTGCGTGACGGCCACGAGCCGGGTGGTATCCGTGATCGCCCGTCCCAGTGCGGCAAGGTCGAGCGAGTAATCCGGGGTGATCCCGATAATATCGGTGGCGACACCCTGTCGGGAGAGATTTCTCCAGGGCAGCAGGTTCGAGTGGTGTTCGAGGATGGTGGTGATAACCCGGTCGCCGGGCTTCCAGCCCATGCCCTGCGCGACCATGTTCACCGATTCGGTGGTATTTTTCGTAAAGACGGTGACGCCGTTTTTCCCACCGATGAAGTCCGCGACCTTCTCGTGGGCGTGCCAGTACCGCTGGGTGGCAATACTGGTGAGCCGGTGCACGCCCCGGCCCACGTTTGACCGGTACCGGTGTTCGAACTCGACCTGTGCCGCGATCACGGGTTCGGGAGAGAAACTGGTCGCTCCGTTATCGAGATAAATAATGTCGCCGAGGATGGGGAAATCCCTGCGGATCGCCTCCACATTATATCCCCCGGTCTCCTGTGCTGCCATATCCGGTTCCATGATTCTCTCTTTTGTTATTTCAACCGTTTCTTCCCGTCCTGCCGGCGGTTCTGCCTGCAGGGTATAATCATCCAGTACCGGGATGCCCCGGTCCCGGCAGAGTTCCCGCATCTTGGGCGGCAGCGCCTTCCAGCGCCAGAGCCCCCACTCGTGGAACGCAGCGGGCAGGCCCCTCTTCTTTGCGTATTCCACGAGAACTGCATCCCAGCGACGGGCATACTCAGGGTGCATGACCCTGAGGTCCTCATACTCGCTTTCGAGCATGGACGGGCAGACATAGCACCCGATTCGTTCGATCCCCTTCTCGTAGAGGGGGTTCATCGCAGCCTTCTGCCACCAGAGGTAGAGGAAGACTTCGAGCGCCCGCCAGTTCCGGATCGGGGAGATGTTGAGCTGGAGCGGGTTTGCCGGGTTCTGGCTGGTCTCTTCGAGCGCAGCCCGGTTCCACGATTCATACCACCGGTTGCCCTGCACCGTGACGCAGGCGCCAATCTCTGCGAGGTGGAGCTTGAGCGGGCGCAACTTCAGGAGCTTGCAGCACCACCGGTTGTCCTTCCCCGGGGGCCCGGCCTTCTCGACCGCCTGCCAGAAATCCCCGGCCTTCTCAATCACCGGGACGCCCTGCGATTTGACAAACGCGATGGTTTCGGGAAACTCGATACCGGTATCGAGGAAGAACGCCTCCGTCACCCCGGCCTTTCTTGCGAGCGTGAGCACCGCCGTGCTGTCCTTGCCGCCCGAGAACGAGACGTTGCACTTCGGCCGGTCGTGGATGTGCTGTTTTATCATGCGGATTGCGATTCCGTTCAAGGTTCTTCAAGTGGTACCGGTTCTGCTGCACGACCTGTTCCCAGTCCGGGTTTTTCCCGGTGCGGAGATCGACCGGCATGAGTTCCTTTACCCGGATCTGCCCCTCCTTTACCACCCCGGTCCCGAACCGGTTTTTGAATTTCACTATTGCTGTCCCGTCGAGCTGGGGCTCTTTGAGCCGGAACTTTTTGCCGCCCATCCGCCCGGCCCCGCCGGGGGTATCGATGCCGGTTTCGAGGTCGACGATTCCCTTGGTCACGTGCTTGAGAATATACGGCAGCGCCTCGGGGGCGATATCGAGCGAGAATTTCCGGGTCACGGGGTCGAAGGTGAGCCAGCCGAACCGGTGCCCGTGGGCGATCACGAGATCTGCCCGGTCCACCCCGCCGGTCTTATTGAGAAGGAGAACGGACTGGATCGGGACGTTGCCGAACCGTTCGCGGACGAGGTTTTTGATAAGTGCCATGTCGGCAGAAAGCGCCGGGCGTACATCGTACGGCTGGAGGAGTTCGATCTCCCGCCCGTTTGCACCGCAGGAGCAGGTCCTGCCGATCAGCGGGACGTTACACTGGTCGCACCAGTAGAGGTACTTTTTTACCGGCGGCTCGTGTATCACACTCACATGATTTGGGCGCAGGGGAGATAAGAGGAACGCTTCAGGAACTCCCGTGACGGCTGACACTGCCCGACCATGGCGTTTCTGCGGGGGGACGGATGTGCAGCCGCTCGTAGAAGACATCCATGCCCGGCTCTTTTTCGAGGAATCCTTTGAGGAGGACAGTCCCGTCCTGCATGTTACCCTGTTCGAGGATCCAGTGACGGTATGCGGCACCGGTTGTAGCATTGAACAGGCCGTCTTTTTTGAACCGGGCAAAGACATTCAGGGCATAGACCTCGGCCCAGAGGTAACTGTAATACCCGGCATCGTACCCGCCCATGAAATGCCCGATGGTCGCCGGTTCGTGGCCCCCTTCAAGCGGCGGGATGCCCATCAGGTCGCGGTAGGCCTTGTCTGCAATATCCGTGACATCGACCGGGCCGTCAGCGGTATGGAACGTCATGTCCTCGGTCGAGATGACAAGCATCCGGGTGTATTTCAGGCCGGCGTCGAGATCACGGGCAGCGATGATCCGGTCACGGAGCGCTGCCGGGAGTTTTTCCTTCGGGTTCGCATAATTCCCGGATATGGCGTCAAGCACTGCCGGTTCCCACGCCCAGTTCTCCAGCGCCTGCGAAGGGGTCTCGACAAAATCCCACTCGACGCTCGATCCCGAGAGGCTCGCATAGGGCACCCGGGTCAGGCTGCCGTGGAGGGCGTGGCCGAACTCATGGAAGAGCCCCTCGACATCATCGTGGGTCAGGAGCGAGGGGATGTCCCCGCACGGCGCCCGGAAGTTGCCGACGATGGCGGTGACCGGGACCGTGTAATCTGTTCCCTTTGCCCTGCCCGGATATCAGGGGCACCATCATCATGTGGCCGTATTTCCCATCCCGGGGGAACATATCGAAGTAAATATACGCGAGCGTCCGTTTGTCTGAGGCGTTGATGACCCGGTAGAGTTTCACACCCGGGGCCCAGACCTTCGCCCCCGTCACTTCGGCAAACCGGATCCCGAAGAGCGGGCCGAAACAGTCGAACATGCCCTGCACGACCCGTTCGAACGGGAAGAACTTCCGGATCGTCTCATCGTCGAGTGCAAACTTCCGCTTCCGTCTCCTGTTCGGTAAGGTATGCCAGATCCCACGGCTCGACACGGACTGCTCCCGGTTCCAGTTCCTTTTTGAGGGAAGCAGCGCGGCAAGGTCAGTCCGGATCTTCTCCTTCAGGGGCTCCTTTAACCCGTCGAGGAAGTCTAGCACGGTTTTGGTGCTCTTTGCCATACGGCCGTCGAGCCGGTAGTCCGCCCAGCTCCCATAGCCAAGTTCCCGGGCGCACTCCCGGCGGACTGCTATTGCCTCGGTCAGGAGCCGGGTGTTGGCCTCTGCCTGCCGGTTGACAAAGGCCGTATACAGCCGTTTTCTTGTCCCTCCGTTTTTCGCGTTCTGCATCACCGGGATGTAATCCGGGTACTTGGTGGTGACCCGGTACAGGCCGCTTGCCGTCCGCGCAAAAGTGGCAAGCGCTTCTTTTGGGACACCGTCGAGTTCCGCTGCGGAGAACCCGATAGAACTTGTGTCATTGTTGAGGTTTGCAGTAAACTCCACCTCAAGTTTTGTGAGCTGCTCTTTTTTGGCACGGACAACCGCGAGCCGGTCGTCGGGCAGGGCGAGACCGTTCTTTTTAAACTGCCGGAGCGTCTCTTTTTGGAGCCGGGACTCTTCCGGCGTGCGGGTGACGGCATCTTTTATCGCATCGTAGAGATCCCGGCGGGTAAAGACGCTGACCACAAACATCCCCGCTTTCTCCTCGCATGCCGACCCTTCGGCCGCGATGGCCGGGTCGGGATACACGTAGCCCATCAGGGTCAGGGGAAGGGTAGCGTCACCGAAGTCCGCCATGGCGGTCTCGAACGCAAGCAGCGTGGTATCGATGGTTCTCTTTTCTGGGGGCAGTGCGGCGATCCGGGCGAGGGCTGCGGTTGCGGTGTTGATGGCCGCATCGCACAGTCCGGTGATCTCACCGGGCCGGTAATGGGATTTTATAGGGAAAGTCAGAGCAGGGGATGTCATGGTACATGCTCGGGGGAATGTTCAGGGATGATAATGAATACAGAAATCTGACTGGTACTGGGATGCCGAAGAGTAAAAGGGGTTGGGTAGCGTCTTCCAAGGGGGAGTCCGGAGAAAAGAGGGAGTGCGGTCAGGGCCTCAGGCCCGGGGCTCTGCAAGGGCCGTGCCGGATCGTGCCCTTGACCTCATCGGGGATGTCAAGGCCGTCCAGCGCCCGGAGGAGGAGGAGCCGGGCCATCTGCTGGCCCTCGGGGGTTGCAAGGTATGAATCGATGGCCTCTTTCCCTTCGGGAGATGAGAGGAAGGAACGTATTGTCTGCTGGCCGTTTGGAGACGCAAGATATGCTGCGACCATCCCTTGTATACCGTTCATTGCGCCCATCAGTTTTCACCGTTGATTTTAATATACTGGGACCGGGGATCAGATAAATTTACCAGAATTTGTCCGGATAGTGCAGGGGGTCCCCCTCCAAAGAAAGAGGAAGGGGGGGAGGGGGTATGCCTGATCCAAAAGCCCCTGGAGGGGGACCCCCTCCTCTTGTTGAGTACGGGGGGGCCTCCCCTCATCTGACACGGGCCGGAAAAAGAGTGGTTCCGACGAGGACTCCACGCGAACCACAGGTCACGGCCCTGGAACCGAAGGGGGGTACCCCCTCCTCATGCTGAGATCGGAGGGGGTGGCGGTCCCTGCTCCGGAAAAATGGGAAGGGGGGGTGGGGGGTTCCCGTTTTTTTAAGGGAGGGGGGACCCCCCTTGCCGCACTGTTCTCAAAAAACGGTGTCTGCCGCCTGAAGTCCACAGGAAACAGTGGCCGGAACGATGGAGCCTGAGGGGGGTACCCCCTGCTGTTGGCTGAGGTGGAGGGGGTGGCTGCTTTGGATGGGAGGTGGGGGTGGGGGAATTGTTCAGGTATTCTGAGATGAAGAAAGAGAGATTGAAGATTATTGAGATGCGGCAGTGTGACGCGGAAAAAGAAGGGATTATTCGGGAGACGAGGTGGAGAGTAAAGAACAAGAAACATTAGACACTTCATCCAATTTTTTTCTTTTCTTCAGCTGAAATTATTATAAGGTCGTGCATTTTTGTTTTGATATCCTGCATGTGCTCGTGAATTTTTAGTAATTCTGGAGAGCCATGTTGGGTTGGAGGATTAATATCCGAAATCTCATCAATTAGAAGAATTTCAGGATAAAGATCCAGAACTTTTTCGAGTATAGGTGTATCTAAAGAAAAAAGCTCTTTTTTCAAAACGAAATATAATCCCTCACTGGTGTAGAGATGTATTTTATGTTGTACAATATATGAAAGACAAACTATGTGATTTCCAAGGGGTATTGGTTCAATTTTTTGCTGTAATGCCTTTAATTCATAATACAAACCAATAATCGTATCTTCGCGAGTTTTTGATATTGTTAAATCCATTGTGAAAAAGGTCAAAAGCGCACTAGTTAATACCGCAATTAAAGCACCAATAAAAATTAGAGCGAGTTCTTTGATTCCTTGTGAAAAGCCCTGTGTTGCAATATTTAACAATTGATCATTCGGATGGATTATCGCATATATCAAAGCACAAATTGCAATAACTACCAATATGCACAATAACACTAAAAGGGAAATGAATGCCAAACCTAATCGTCTTTTTAATTCTTTATAGCCCACATTTCTCCAATCAAAATACATGATATCAAATGTTAGTTATGTTTCTGGAAGAAATAAACGCCTCTAAATTTTTGCACACTATTCCACACTCCGCTTTTCAGAACAGTGTGATATCACATGTGAGGGGGTTCAAAATTTGCGAGGTACTTATAACCTACTTCGTGAATGCGAGGTTCGGTTTCGAACCTCAAATATGTCTCGGTACCTCCCGCTTCAATACGGCGCCTATCCCGTGCAAAGGACCGGATTGCCAGAGATGAGATGATAGCCGTTGTATCAAGATATGCCGCGTGGGGAAAATATGGCCAGGAGTACTTCTAGAACACCACGGGAGAGAGCCCCACTATGCATTTCTGTGGGCGGCTCTCATGGGGTTAGGGATAATTTATTCCTTTCAAAATAGGGCTGGGATGGTGCGATATCGTCGGAGATTAAAACACAATAACTAACTTGTCAGGATATAATAGGTGAAATATCGAGGTAATAGAATGGATGGTTTTGACGAGATCGACGATATACCCGAAGATAAATGGGAAAAAATGACAGAGGAACAGCAAGACGCATATAATCGACTAGTAGGGACAGATAAACAGTATGATCAATCACTGAACGAAACTACCCCAATTGCTCTCTTTGTTATCGGTTGCATTGTAGGGTTTTTCGGACTTTTTAATATAGCCCTCGGTGCAATAGGCGGTTTCCTGTGTATGCTTGCAGTTCTATGGGAGATCATACGGGTTACTGACCGGTCGCACCGGTACCAGCGACTCAAGGATGCCAGCGCCGAATATAAACGAGTGATGAATCCGGAATAATTATCGTATTGGATTATAAAGAGTGAAAATATGGGAACTTGTAAAATATGTGGTAAAAATCTCGGATTTTTCCAATCATTATCTGGAAACACATTATGTCCTGAGTGTAAAAAAGCTGAACAAGAGAAAATAGATTTAGCGAAAAACGCGGCAATACAACAACTTCATAATTTTCTCACAAAAAATCTGAATGCAAAAACGGATCAGGAACTCATAGAGTGGGGAATGTCTGATGCAACCAAAAAAACGATAGAGTCCAGTGCTCACTCGATTAAAAGCGATGAAAAAATTTTTATTTTATGTACTGCAACGGCAAAAGAATCGAAATATATCAAATCCGTACGTCAGAATATTGGAACATCCCTCCCTTTTTTTGGATTAAAAGGTTGGAGAATGTATTCTAGTGCTGGACAATCCGTTCCAATATATGATTACAGAGTCGTCGGTTCAGGGATTATTGCATTAACAGATAAAAACATTCATTTATGTGCCTTATCTGGAAAGCCGATAAAAATTCCATATAACAAAATTGAAGGATTTCATCTGTATAAGGATGGTTTAGAAGTCTATCACGGAACTCAAAAACCAACCTTGTTTATATTTAGTGAAGTTGATAGTCTCCAAAGCGATGTAATTGGTCATATTATCGATCTTTACACACGGTAAAAATTATCATTTTTTAGTCATTGTTGCATTACATTAGCAACTTCGCCAATATCCAGAAACATATGTCCCGGATTTTCTATAATATCCGTTGACATAGCATTTACCAGCATAGGGATCTACAGTTGTTACAGTGGTCTTCGGAAGAGTTGTTTGAATTGGGGTAGGTGTTACAATTGCTGGCCCTTCTCCTTGAGGATAAAAATGGATCTCTGGATATCCTGCATTAGCGATGGTATCGGTTTCCGGTTGATAAACAAAATATATTCGGTTTCCATTTACGGTAACATTGTATTGATTTTTACCGCCATTTGTCCATACCCCACTCGAAGTTCCTCCATTCATCGAATCCGAAGAAGAATATTTACCATCTGCAGTAAATGTATAAAAAATTGTTTTAGATCGATCATACAGTGTCCAATGCCATGTTCCGACAATTGGGTCCTGCCCTTGAATTATAGTTCGTGTCGGAGATTCTGAAACTGTCGGGATTACATTTACATTGGATATATCCGTTGCATGGGTGTTTACTACCATACCACTTATAAATGATAAACCGATGATGAAAAATAAAAATATTATTCCAATAACTACCGCCCACCAGAAAAAACCGTGCTTTTTTCGGGAGGGGGGATGTTGCCCCCGATTGTGCAACAAAATCTACACGTAGATCTTCTCTCTTCTGGATCTTTGGGGGGATCACATCATTTTGGCGCTTTGATGTATTCTTACGCTTTGATGCAATATTAGATTGATCAGGGATTGGCATAAGGGCCGTACCACATTCGTTACAGAAAGCAGCACCGTCTTCATTCTCTGCCCCGCATGCCTGACATATCATACCCTTCCATTGTATTGTATACCTATAGTCATTTCCATTTATATTTGGGTAGAGATATATAACGGCAGAGCCTCATCATGCGTTTCTGTTGGCAGATCTCATGCCTGATGGGTATTTGTATGGGTCAGAATGTGGAGCCGGAATAGTGCGATGTCTCAGAGAGAAAATAACAATAATTAACGTGTCTGAACATAATCGGAAAGATATGCGAAAAATGATTCCCCCGTCATTACTCCAAAAAAAGCAGTATGTACTAAAATATTCCCCCACCCTTCCGCGCCTCCCATTCAGCTAACCCGCAGGTTATACCCATCCGGGCCCATATCATCCCCCGATTCCCGAAATAACTACCAAAATATTCGAATCTACCACAGAGTTTATAACCTGACGTACCCTTGAAGAAATAATCAAGAATGAACCAGGATTTCTGCACACAGATAACGAGGAAGTTTCGGAAGATCGGGTACGCGAAAAAGGTCGCCCGCCGCTTCGCGAAGTTCTGCTTTGTCTCCATGACGCTGGTGTGCGGACTTTTCGGGCTCTTTGAGAGAGTAAAAGCACCGATCTATCTGATCACCGGTATCGGGATGCATGCTGCGGGTGCCCGGGCCGGTACGGTATCGCCCGCCTTTTCTCTAGTACGTCAGTTGACCGCCGGTCCGGTCGTCATTGGACAGGTATCAGTGATAGTTGTGCGAAAAGGCCTGTTGAGCCGCTTCGCATAACGGGGTGATGGCTTTTGGCAAGGGTGCCGGGGCTGTCGTTTCCCACCAGGCCGGCGCCGGTACATTTTCAGACGAGCGGACGCGCTCGTTCCTGTACCGGAATAAAAGAACACCAGAAACAAGGAAAAACGTGAGTCAAATGGAAGGTATCAGTACAACCCAAGAGGACGTGATTACACCGGGTGCGATTGCATCCGGTGCCACGTACAGCAACCGGATTAACCCCTGCGGGACCGTGAGCCACGAAAGCAGCCAGGTCGCAGGTGAGACAACCACTATTATCCTACACCCTGGAGAAGGAGGAAAACAGGCAGTATCCCATAAACGCTATAGCAGGAACAGCTCGCACGTCCACGAGGCCATGCGACTCCTTGCCACCTACGAGTATAATCCCATCAGGCTCGCGGAATCGTCCCTGCCGATCAGCATCATCGGCTTTAGGCAGGACGACCCGCTGCTGGTGTTCGTCATCAGTGCGCGAAAACCGGTCCCGAGCGCAGCCCGGCTCCACGAGGATTTCAAAGAACCCGTAGAATGTCTCTGCCGCATGGCAGGCAGCATGCGCTACCGGATCATGATCTGGGTACACTCCCCGGCCTGCGGCTGGAGGTATTACCAGGTTTACCCCGGCGGCCTCGCGTATGACCTGAAATTTCCGGGCTCACTGGGCCACTAACCCCCCACTTTTTTAATAAATTTGCCCGCATCTTCCCCTTTTCACCTCCCCTCCATGCCGGACAGCTCGGATACCGGAACCCGTCACACTGCGGCCCCGGATTCATTTCATTTTTTGGGGATATATCCCACAAATGCCTATGATAGTATGTCAACGGGCGCCCCGCGACAAAGACAAAAAAGGAGGAAGAAAAATGGCAGACTTTACACAGAACAGCAACGTGAAGAGTGCGGTTCGCAAACTTGCTGAACCGATTACGGACGTGACTGCGTTCAACGCAATCATCCAGTCCGTCATCCTGAACAACCCGTTCGGGTGTGTATCGTATATGAACGCGGGCGCCAACCATGCTCCCGTAGAAAAGTCAAAGGAGACCTACACGGCAAAATTCGTCTACCAGGACGAGGACGCAAAGAAGATCGGCAGTGGTTCGGAGAACTACGACACGATCGCCGGTTACACCTCCGGCATTACAGCAGTCCTCGCCAACACCGCAAATGTCGCGGCCCACGGCGGAACCCCGGCCCATGATTCAGACGCGGACACGTTCTCCGTTGCCCTGAAGTGTCACGACCCCAACGGCGAACTCTACATGGTCACATTCGCCCGCCAGCAGGTATCGATCTCGTCCTACGAGGACGACGCGATACGGACCGTGATCGAGACCTGGGCAGACGGGGTACCGGCCCTCGCATGAGGTGAGCGGGAATGGATACCTCGCTCATCATTACCGGGTCATTCCTCGGTACAGGGCTGCTCGCCTACGTGGTGATCCCCGGTCTCCTTGTGATGTGGGACCGGATGCTCGATCACATGGAGCAGAGTGGAGAACCAGAAAAGAAATAAGACCATACCGGGCGGGGAGAAATTCCCCACCGGTCGATTTTTGGTAATAATGAGGCTCCTGGCCCACCAGGTGGACAGGTACTCTCTTTACAGATCCCACCAACCGATGCAGTGATCACCCGGAACATCGTACCTGAAATAATCATGAAGATCCTGTTCTGCGGCGAGGCTTTCCCTGAGGCCCGCAAACGGCTCGCCGCACTCCTCCCGGACGATGAGATCCTCGCGTTCCCTCCCGACAAACTCGGCCCTCATATCGCAGACACCGATGTGGTCGTGCCGCTCGTCGAGCCGGGTGGACGAGGCGTTCATCCGGCAGGGCACATTCGGTTTGATCCAGCAGTACGGCGTCGGGCTTGAGACCGTGGATATCGAAGCCGCGACCAGAAATGGCGTCCTTGTCGCACGCATCCCGAGCGAAGAGTCCGGCAATGCCGCATCGGTCGCCGAACACGCGGTCCTCCTCATGCTCATGCTCTCCCGACGATGGAACCAGATCGCAGCGACACGGGAGAGGGAAACGCACGTCGCATGGGGGTCGCCGACCGGCCAGGCACTCCTCGGCAAAACCGTCTGCATCGTCGGCCTTGGCGGCGTCGGAAGGGAACTCGCCCGGCGGCTCGCCGGCTTTAAGGTCAGGATCACGACGGTGGACGACCATCCCGGCCGGACCGTCCCCGGCGTGGAGATCGCCCGGTCCTTCTCCCTTGACAGGCTCCGCGAGGCTGTCGGGGAGGCCGACTACGTGATGCTCTGCATCAACTTCACCCCGGACCGGTTCCACCTCTTCGGCGAACAGGAGATTACCGCCATGAAGAAAGGTGCCTTCATCATCAACGTGGCCCGGGGCGGGCTCCTCGACCCGGATGCCCTGCTCGCCGCATTGAAAAGCGGGCAGGTCGCCGGCGCCGGGCTCGATGTTTTCTGGGAAGAACCTGTGGACATGACGCACCCGATCTTTCGTGAGAACGTCATCGCTACCCCCCACATCGCGGGCGTCACGGACGTGTCGTATGAAGGCATCGCGCTGGCATTCGCGGAGAACGTCAGGAGATACAAAGCCGGTGAGACACCGCTGTACCTCGCCAATGCGCCCGCCCGGCTGCGGTGAACAGGGCAGGGTCGGGCGATCGATCTGACAAAAAGAGGGTACGAAATCATGTATGTCATCGGAATCAACGGAAGCCCGCGAAAACACGGGAATACCGCAACGCTTTTAGAACACTCCCTTAAGGGAGCGGAATCGGAGGGTGCAACAGACCGAACTTGTCCACCTGTACGATCTGGAGTATACCGGGTGCACCAGCTGCTTTGCCTGCAAGACACTCGGCGGGAAGAGTTACGGGAGGTGTGCGGTAAAAGACGGCCTCACCCCTCTGCTTAAAAAAATTGAACAGGATGCAGACGCGATCATCCTCGGATCGCCGATCTATTTCGGGACCGATACCGGCATGATGCGGTCATTCCTGGAGCGGCTGATGTTCCCGTACCTGACCTATACCCTGCCGCACGGCACCCTGTTCCCCAGGAAGATCCTGACGGGGTTCATCTACACCATGAACATCCCCGAGAACCTGGTAAAAGAATACGGCTATACCCTGCACTTTGCCACGAACGAAAACGTCCTCGCCGGGCTCTTTGGGCACTCGGAGCATCTCTGTGCATACGATACATACCAGTTCAAGGACTATTCAAAGGTGCTCTGCACGATGTTTGACGCAAAGAAAAAAGCAGAGCGCAAAAAAACTGTATTCCCAAAGGACTGCAAAAAGGCCTTTCTTATGGGGGTACGGTTTGCGCAAAAGAATCCGGTATAACACACCAGTCCCAAAAGGACAAAACCATATCACTTTCCGTACCCACACTACCGTATGCCATCTCCCATGGTCGGACGGAAATTCGGTGTCGGTGCGATCACCGCACCTGACCCCAAAAACGTGAAAGGCACCCGGGTGGTCGGGATCTCGGGGTCGAGCTGGCAGGAACCGGGAATGTCCAAGTCCGAGCGGCTGCTCATTGAAGCGCTCGACCGGTGCAAAAGTCTCGGGTGCGAAACGAAATTCATCAGGCTCAAAGACCTGAAGATCTACGACTGCGAGGGCAACTACTCGGAGAACCCCGCGTACTGCACCTATCCCTGCCAGTCCACGATGAAGTACGAGGACGACGAGATGGACACCGTGTATACGGCAGTCCTCGACTGCGACGTCCTCTTTTTGGCCACCCCCATCCGGTGGAACAACCACTCGGCGCTCGTCCAGAAGTTCGTCGAACGGATGAACTGCATCGAGAACCAGTACTCGTGGTTCGGCAACCGGATGATCAAAAACAAGGTCGTGGGGCTCATCATCATCGGCCACGTGGACGGGATGCAGCACGTGGCAGGCAACCTCCTGAACTTCTTTGCCTGGATGGGCTTCCACAGCCCCGAGGTCTCGATCGCCTCGTGGGTCGGTGAAAACGACGAGGATACAACCAAGGACTGGGCACAGATTCAGAAAAACCAGTACACGCAGGAAGACCTCACCGACATGGTGAACAGTTCGCTGCGCCTTGCCTGCAGCCTCAAAAAAGGGATCTGACCGGGCGGCCCGGAAAAGCATTCATACCCCCGCGCCTTACCGGGGCATAAACAAAAACCGTTCAGGGAGGATACTCATGCTGTACAGGAAATTTCCCAAGGCACCCATGGATCTCTCGATCCTCGGGTTCGGATGCATGCGCCTGCCGGTGTTCGAGAACCGGCAGATCGACGAGCCAAAGGCAACGGCAATGATCCGTTACGCGATCGACCATGGCGTCAATTATATCGATACCGCGTACCCGTACCACGACGGCCAGAGCGAGCCGGTGGTCGGGAGGGCGCTTGGCGATGGCTACCGGGAGAAAGTACAACTTGCAACCAAGCTCCCGAGCTGGCTTATCACGAAAAGGGAGGATATGGACAAGTATCTCGACGAACAGCTCGAACGTCTCGCCACCGATCACATCGACTTTTATCTCATCCATGGGCTCAACCAGGCAACATGGGAGACCACGGCCCGGCTCGGGGTCCTCGAATTCCTTGACGATGCTGTTGCCGACGGCCGGATCCGGTATCCTGCCTTCTCGTTCCACGACTCCCTGCCGCTCTTTAAGGAGATCGTCGATGCGTACGACTGGACGTTTGCCCAGATCCAGTACAACTTCATGGACGAGAAATACCAGGCCGGCACGAAAGGACTGAAGTATGCAGCAAAGAGGGGTCTTGGCGTTGTCGTGATGGAGCCGCTCCGGGGCGGCCTCTTGGCAAAGGATGCGCCCGGGATCCCGGAGATCCTTAAAAGTGCCCCGGTCCGACGCACCCCGGCAGAGTGGGGCCTGCGCTGGGTCTGGAACCACCCCGAGGTCACGGTCGTCCTCTCCGGCATGTCGGCCATGGAGCAGGTCGTACAGAACATCAGGTACGCAGAGCAGGGACAGCCCGGATCGCTGTCCAAAAAGGAACTCGCCATTGTCGGACGGGTCAGGGACGAGTTTAATTCCCGGATAAAGATCCCCTGCACCGGGTGCCGGTACTGCATGCCCTGCAAGAACGGCGTGGATATCCCCGAGTGCTTCGAGTTCTACAACCAGGCGCATATCTACGATGCAAAGGATCAGGTCAGCGGGATCTATTCGTGGGCCTTAAGCGGGATGTTCGGAGGCGTTCCGGGTTTTGCGTCCTGCTGCCTTTCGTGCGGGGAATGCGAGGAAAAGTGCCCGCAGGGTCTCCCGATACAGAAGCATCTCAAAGATGTTGCAGAGTATTTCGGGAAATAAACCGGCGCTGCAAACCTCCCTGGACCCTTCGGATATCCCTGCACCAGACCCTCCCGAAGATCCTTTTTTCACGTGGCGCAAAAGCCGGATTCCCCAAACACTCCCTGATAATGCCGGCTGATACCGCGCCGTGTCAGAACTGAAGAATAATATAGATGATCTGACTATGCTTCCCTTACAGGCACCTCCCTGAGGGGTGCCAGGGAGTCATGACGTATGCAGGAGATCGTAAAAAAGATGATCACCGAGGCGATGGCTGCCCAGCACGCCGACGTGAACCAGATAAAAAAGAAGCGCGGACAGAAATTTGTCATTGACGACACCAGGGCCTACGTCGATGCAGTCAAGGACATGAAACCGGCCGGCGCCCAGAGCAAGGCGGTCTTTGCCCTGCACAAGGACTCGGTCAACGCCCATTACACAATTCTCAAAAATCTTACCACCACCATCCGGCCCGAGGACGACCCTTATGTCGAGCATTACCAGACGCCGGTCATCATGGAGATACTCTATGACGAGGACCCGGCGTTTAAAAAGAGCGTGGACACCTTTGTTAAGGCTGTGGGGAAGGCCGAGGCCCTGATAGGAAAGGAATCGGCCCGGCGCTACGCGGGGTTCTACGGCCCGACCTGCGTCGTGGACTTTGCCCTGATCCCGGGCAGCAGCAGCAACATCGTCAACCGGATCTTAAAGACAACAAAGATCCCGGTCGCCCACAAGCAGGCGATCCTCGCCGCAAAGTCGTGGGGCATGAACACCTCCTACGGGATCGGGGATGTCTTTGCCCATGCGGTCGAAAGCGGCGCGACGCTTGCCGATGCGGTCAAAAAAGAGGTCGCGATGATCCAGTCGATCTACGATACGCCGGTCAAGGCCCAGGCAAAACTTATGGACAGCGTGGGCCAGTCCTCGTTTGACTGCCGGAAGTACATGAAGGATTACCGCACGAAGATGACGGGAGCGGTAAAGGCCGCTATCGATGATGACGTCCACTACGGCAACATCGTCACCGTGCCCGCCTACTGCGTCGGCGATATCGCCCACCATATCGCCCAGTCCACGTACAACATGTGCAAGGACGACGTGATCATGGCGGTCATTGAATCGGTGACCGAGGTGATGGACAAGACCCTTCACGCCGCAGCGCCGAAGATCAAGACCGAAAACGAGGTGCTCTCGCTTGCGACCGGGGCATCCGCGAGCGCCGCCGAGTACCTGCTCGAACTCGACGGCTTCAACGCGATCATGGTCGTGGACATGCTCACGAAACGCTACCACAACTACGTCCAGCTGTACCCGAAGCGCGGGGCGGCGGTCGAACTGCACAACTGCGACTTCATGGACATGGTGTACCGGGGCTGGAAGCTGGTGGACAAGGCCCGCCGGATGCAGGCCGGGACCCCCGGGGCACTCACGCCAAAAGTGGGCGGGTTTAACGTGGACCTCTCGCCGATCCTCAAAAACGATGTGATTGCGAACCCGCAGCGGTACGCGTATCCCGCCTGTGCCATGACCGTGCGGTTCTCGGCGATGATGCGCCTTGCCGACTACCCGTGCCTCTTAACGAGCGAGCCCGTCACTGCTACGCTGATGACCAACATCATCGCGCTTAACAAAACGGTCGCCGCTGCCCCCGCACGGATCTGCAAGGACTGTGCCTCTGCCGCGCTCATGGACTTCCGGCACTGCTCCTGCCAGTGGAAAGAGGCCGTCTGATACAGGGTGAAATTAAAAAAACAGGTGAAGATGATGAAGTGTTACATATGTGCAAAAGAAGGAAAAGAGAGCGATGCCGTGGCAGTATGTGTTGCCTGCGGTATGGGAACATGCATGAAGCACACGATCCGAAAAGAGATCGATGTCTGGGAAGGGGGGTACCCGCTCCCCTCCCGTAAGCTGCCAAAGAAGATGCCGCGGATGCTCTGCCCGGACTGCAATGCGGCGTATGGAGAGGGTAAGTAATGGCGTCGCTCTCCTCCCGCTGCCTCGCAGAGGGGGTCGGGACGTTCCTCCTGGTCTATTTCGGTACCGGGGCGGCGGTTATCACACTGCTGCTTGCGGCCGGTACAAAACCTGCGGCTGCATTCAACGTCGGGATCGGTGAACTCGGGGGGCTTGGCGACTGGCTTGCGATCGGCCTCGTATTCGGGATCGTCATTGCAGCCGTGATCTACACGCTCGGCCGGGTCTCGGGTGCGCATGTCAACCCGGCGGTGACCATTGCCCTGTGGGCGACAAAACGGTTCCCGTCTCTTGATGCAGCGGGGTATATTGTCTCGCAGTGCATCGGTGCTGCGGCGGGGAGCCTGCTGCTGTACCTGTCACTCGGTGCATCCGCGGTCACGATCGGCGGGCTCGGGGCGACCTCGCCGTTTCCGGGGATCGGGTACGGGCAGGCGATCCTCGTCGAGGCAATCGCGACCTTTGTCCTGATGCTCGTTATCATGGGGGTCGCCGTAGACCAGCGTGCCCCACCGGGATTTGCCGGTCTGGTCATCGGTCTTACGGTGGCCGGGATGATCACGATGGCCGGCAATATCACGGGTGGATCCCTCAACCCTGCAAGGACGTTCGGGCCGTACGTGATGGACGGCCTTTTAGGGGGATCCAGCCTCTGGGTATACTTCCCAATCTACCTCATCGGCCCGATCATCGGGGCGGTGGTAGCAGCATTCTTCTACGACCGGATTACGGCGGAGTAAACCTGCCTGCGGGGTGCGGGAACAAAAAATCCCCCTCCCTTTTTCTGGTTTGCCGGTTGTTGCCCCATGAAAGGCTCTGGCCCGACACCATGAAGCGGCCACGGGAACCTGTGAGACGAAACCCCAAAATAATCACAAAAGGGAACAACGTGCACGCGACTCTTTGAGGACGCCCGGCCACTCCCCTTGGCTCTTTCCTAATCTATATGTCCGTATCAGATCAACATTTCTGCCGGCATAGACCGGCAGTGCTCCAGACCGGCCTCTTTAAAAGAAAAGGACGTCATGCGTGTCAGCCGGCACAGGAACCCGGGAGCCATCTGCTCCGGACAGGAAAAGACCATCATTCGGATTGATCGTGGGACACTGGTATGGAACTCATCACCATCCTTATCGCAATCTTCTCCCTCTTTGTCATCATCGGGATCGGGTTTGCTGCCCGCAGGTATGGCATCCTGAACGGCGACCGCGTCCACCTGATCTCCCATGTCCTCGTCAATGTCGCGCTCCCGGCGATCACCATCAGCAGCATGCAGGTGCCGGACACGGCAAAGACCATGGGCATCGTCGACAGTATGCTCCTGGTCGCCGGCGGCTATTACCTCGCCGCGTTCCTTATCAGTATCCTCATCTGCCAGTTCCTCCCCTCCACACCGGCCGAAACAGGGGTCTTCCAGTTCATGCTGGTCTTTCCGAACACCATGTTCATGGGCATCCCGGTGGCGTCGGCGGTCCTCGGCCCCGGTTCGCTCTTTTATGTGATCCTCTTCAACCTGCCCTTCAACTTCCTCGTCTTTACCATGGGCGTCTGGCTGCTTGCCCGGGGCCGGCCGGGAAAACTCGACCCTAAAGTCCTGCTCTCGCCGGGCCTTGTGGCATCTTTTATCGGCCTTGCCCTTTTCCTCGCAGGCTACATGCTTCCTGCCCCGGTGGATACAGGACTCGAACTGATCGGGTCAGCGACAACACCGCTCGCGATGCTTGTCGTAGGAGCGCTGCTCGCAACCCTCCCCGCCGCACGGCTGGCCGGCGACTGGCGGGTGTACCTGGTGACCGCATTCCGGCTCGTCATCATCCCGGTCATCGCCTTTCTTGTGCTCTCGCCGTTTATCACCGACAGGCTCGTCCTCGGCGTCGCGGTCCTCCTCATCGCGATGCCGGTCGCCGCAAACTCGGTCCTGCTCTCCGAGGAGTATAAGGTGGACTCGACACTTGCCTCTCAGGGCGTCTTCCTCTCCACGCTCCTCTGCCTTGCGACGATCCCGATCCTCGAATACTTCCTCTTTTAAGGTGCTTTTGCTAATCCGCATCCCCGGTACAAACGGCACCTCGCAACCGTAAGAATGGGTTCACCACCCGTGACGAGATTGGGGTCCAGCCCTCATTTCAGAGGGAAAAACCTGCTGTGCGGGAAGATGGGCACAGGTACCGGTCAGGTCCGGCACTGTTTTCTGGTAAAAGAGCGATCTCGGCAGTATCGCCGCAGCACGGTATCAGGCTATCTTCGGACTACTGGGAAAAAGGATGAACGGGGTGGATCGACCCGTTATGACGACTGAGTGGCGGTCGTGTTCCTCATGTGCCACTGCGACCGGGTGGTATTGCCAAATGCCCCCGGGTGCGCTTCGAAATATGATTTCAGCCACGAGTTTACCGTCGCCGTGTCGTTGTTCGCGAGCGCGGTCTGCACCGTGCTTACGTCAACGCCTTTGTTCTGGAGCTGGGTGATGAATGACTGGAGATGCGCCTGCTGAGCGGTTGCATTGACCGTAAACCCATGGCCTTTCTGCATGTGGGTGGTGTTGCCAAATGTCTCTTTATGCGCTTCCATATACGACTTTACCCACGAGTTTACCGTCGCCATGTCGTTGTTCGCGAGCGCGGTCTGTACCGTGCTTACGTCAACACCCTTGTTCTGGAGCTGGGTAATGAATGACTGGAGATGCGCCTGCTGAGCGGTTGCATTGACCGTAAACCCATGGCCTTTCTGCATGTGGGTGGTGTTGCCAAATGTTCCTTTGTGCGTTTCCATATACGATGTGATCCACGACTTTACTGTCGCCGTATCGTTGTTCGCGAGCGCAGTCTGTACCGCACTTACGTCAACGCCCTGGCTCTGCAGCCGGGTGATGAACGATTCTGTCATCGTATACTGCTGGGTGCTGTTGGGGGTAAAATGCTGTCCACCCCAGTGACCGTGCATCGCGGTACTGTTGCCGGATGGCGACGATCCCGCCGATGCGCTGACTGGGCTTATCCCAAACCCCAGGATAACGAGGGCAAATAGAAGTACTGCAATGCTTCCTGCCAGAGTTTTTGGTGATTTCATAGGGTAATTCTCCTTCGTTGCGTGCAGATGTGGTATGTGGGCCGACACCTTGTATAGTTTATTTAACATTTTGTCATATAAACTTTATCTTGCCGGGGGTAGAAAGGACGGCACGGAACGTATAACCATATTTCTTTTCGGATACGTTCTTTTGTGAAAAAAAGTGTTTAGAGTAATTTTGACCCGGCTGTTGCCCCGGGCTTGCACTCGAAGACATCAGTAATCTTCACGATGAGGAGCGACCGTGCGGGCAGGGCAGGGTTCTTCTTGTTGAGCTTTGCCTTCATCTCATCATACTCCTTGCCGCTTGTCTTGATCGTGACGTGCCCCTTGATCTGGAAGCAGCCCTTGATATCAGGGCCCCAGACATAGATCGCAAGCTTCGGGTTTGCCTTGAGATTCGCAAGCGACTTGTTCATGAAGTTGTCCGTGATCCAGATCGTGTCGTCGCTGACGAGTTCGACGACCCCGATGGGAACCACGTTTGGCGTGCCGTCTTTGGATGCGGTCGCAACCGGGAAGACCTTCATCTTCAAAAAGGCTTCTTTCATATCTGCGGTTAATTTTGCCATGGTATATGCACCGATCTCTTGCTCTGCGCCCGGTTCGTATATACTTTAGTGTTTTAGAAAAGTGTACCGGTACCACCGTATGACCCACTGCCTGAACACCGGCCCGCAGTCCCGGACGAAACGGTTTTACGCTCTTACCGGCAAGTGACTAATTCACGTGAAATCATGACCCGGTCACTGACAACCTACGAGGACGCGGTCGCCTTCCACGGCCACTCCT
Organism: uncultured Methanoregulaceae archaeon; assembly: GCA_963805035.1. Lineage (GTDB taxonomy): Archaea > Halobacteriota > Methanomicrobia > Methanomicrobiales > Methanospirillaceae > Methanoregula. The sequence continues at coordinate 26,411 of CAWDSU010000017.1, forward strand.
GTCCCGGCCTTGCACTCGGCTACCGTGCGGCAGATTATGCTATGAAACGCCTTAACGCAGAGCGATCCGAAGATGAGGACCTGGTCGCTATTGTCGAGAACGATGCCTGCGGGGTCGATGCCGTGCAAGCCCTCGCCGGCTGCTCGGTGGGGAAAGGCAACCTTATCATGAGGGATATCGGCAAGCATGCGTACACGTTCATCAACCGGAAGACCGGGACCGCGATCCGCCTCGTCCAGTGCCCCGAACCGCTCACGGAGCGGCTCGATCCCGAGGTGGCGGCACTGCGCAGGAAGGTGACGAGTGGGAAGGCCACGCCGGCCGAAATAAAAAAATTCCATGAGCGGCAGGCAGGTGTGATCGAGAAGATCCTCACAATCCCGTTCGGGGAGCTCTTCATCGAGAAAGAAGCACGGTCGGAAATCCCCGAACGGGCACGGATCTCCGGATCGGTGCAGTGTGCCGTCTGCGGCGAGATGGTGGCTGAACACCGGGCCCGCGTGAAGAACGGAAAAATTGTCTGCATCCCCTGCGCCGGCGAGTACAGCCGGGGCTGGTAACATCTTTTTAGCAATCTGCCTGCGCTATCCGGATAAATTCTGGGTTCTGTAGAAATCGTCAAAAAATTTCTTTTAACGCTGCTATGGATATATCAACCAGAACTTTATCCTGGAGTCCCGGTGGCTCGACGGCCGTGAATACTCCTGGGGGCTTCGGCAACGGTTGCCTCCGCCCCCGCCGCTGTGGCATCCCCCCTATAGCAATAACCCCTGAGAAGGTAATACAACATCATCGTAAAGCACAGGAAATGTCCGAGGGGACAGGCACGGTTCCCTCCGTCACTATGGGATTTTGGTTTTTGTTGGAAAACAGGTTATCCCCTTTTGCCATTTTGCCTATCCTGCATAAAATTTCCCAAACATGGAGCCGGTAATTACCCCGCCTCATCTCACACCGGCAGCGGCATCTTCGTCGATTCCATATGCCGCTCCATCTCCAGGATCTCCGCCAAATGAGCCTTTGTGGACGGCCCCTTGGGCACCGCCATGCAGCCGGTCGCCCTGCTCGTGGACTCTTCGTAGGTCCCGATCTCCCGGGCGAGCATGATGGTGTCTGCCTTGTCAAACCCGATGAGCGGGCGGTAGACCGGGATTGCTGCCGCATCGGAGAGGACGACCAGGTTGTCGAGCGTCTGGCTTGCCACCTGCCCGAGCGACTCGCCGTTCACGATGCCCTTTGCCCCGACCTCCTCTGCGACCTTCTCGGCAATCCGGTACATCCGGCGCTTGCAGAAGAGGCAGGTATACTTCTCCTGCCGGTTTTTGATCAGCTCCTTCTTCGCCGCCGCCAGGTACGGGTCGTGGATCACCCGGAGCTGGATATCCGGCTGGTACTTCCGCAGCACGCTCACGACCCGCTCGGCCCGGGCGAGCACCGTCTCGTCAAGGAAGGTGTCGAGCGCGACAAAGATCGGCACGATCGTGCAGCCCCGCTTCATCATCATCCACGCCGCGACCGGGGAATCGATGCCCCCGGAGACGAGCGCAACGAGCGTCCCCTCGACCCCGAGCGGGAGACCGCCGACGCCTTTTATCACGGTATCGTAGAGATAGCACTCGTCCTGTCGGATCTCCACGTGGATCTCTGCATCAGGCGCGGCGAGATTCACTTTCAGGTGCGGGAACGCCTTTCGGACGAGATCGCCCAGTTCTATCGCCTTGTCGTTCGAGGAAAAATCGTGCTTGCCCACCCGTTTTATCCGGAGCGCAAACGTCTTTGCCGTGGTAAGGCCGTGGGTCCGGCCGTATTCGATGAGGGCGGTTTCGAGCGATTCCTCGTGGGGCACATGCTCGACTTCGGAGAATGAGACGATCCCGAAGACGTTCTCAGCAGTTTTCGGGATTGCACATCGCCGGTGAGCCAGATCCTGCCCCGCTCGCTCTGGATCTTCAGATCGGGCATCACCTGCCGGATGTTGTTCATCAGGACACGTTCCCACTGCCGGCGCACCGGATCCGACTTCAAAAATATCTCCGAATACCTGACCAGCCATTTCTTCGTCATATTTATTCACCTGTCCAACCGCCACACGGTCTGTTTCTTCATCGGTGCAATCATTACAGTCACGGGATTTTGCCAGCCTTTCCTTCCTGCATTTGGCCACATACCGCTGCCCCCGGAGCAGACGTGCTCCGCATCCGCCTCCTTGAAGGGATGGTGGCAGTACGGGCAGGTAAAGTCGCACTCCGTTCCCTCGTACGGGCAGATGGTCATCGAAAGGTCGGCGAGAGGGTGACCCTTGCCCCGGATCTCGAACTGCTTGTACCAGCCGAACGGGGCCCGTTTCACGGTGATGCCCTCATCTTTGAGGGCTTTTTCTAACCCGGTGAGGATCTCAAGCGAGACCGCAGGCGATCCGAGCGTGCTCGTCAGGTGGGCGTACGGGTAGATGAGGACCCGTTCCACCTTGAGTTTTTCAAGCCGCACCAGCACGCTCTGTTTGGCGCTCTCGATGACATGGGCGGGGTTCTTCTCGTCGAGTTTTTCCACGCAGCAGAAGAGGACGACGCACTCCTCCATGCAGTCCTCTTTTTCCGTAATCTGTTCTGCCATCTTTGTCTTCTTCGTGGCGCGGTACCACATCCGGTCTGCATGGATCGAAAGGATTCTCACGGGTTCTGCCTCCCGACAAGGGTGCTGATCGCGTCGCTCGTGATAAGCCCGATCACATGCTGGTCCCCATCGATGACCGGGAGCGCGGAGATGGAATGGGCCTCCATCTTCTGTGCCGCTTCCTCCACAGGCTCGTCCTGGGTGGTCGTGACCACGTCGCGGCTCATAATCTCGTCGAGCCAGAGGAAGTTGGACGCGACCGCCTTTGCGATATCCCACGAGGTGACGATCCCCACGAGCTGGCCGGTGCCTCCCGCCAGAGAACCGGCAGGTGGTTGACGCTGCACCGTATCATTCTCCGGGCGGCGACCGCGATCGTGGTGCCCTCTTCAATACACTCGACGTCCCGGGTCATCACGTCCCCGACGACCGTATGCGACAGGAACTTGGTGATCAGGTAATTGAGCTGGCCTGATTCGAGCAGGAACGCATCGTGGCCATAGTTGGAGCGGATCTCGCAGTAGTGCACCTCGCGCTCGTTTGCGGAGAGCGCCGTCACGATCTCCTGCGACTGGTAGGGCGGGTAGAGCCAGTCCGAAGAGACGGAGATGACAAGAAACGTCGCCTTTGCCGCCGAAAGCCCGGTCGTAAGCGACCCGTCCTTGGTCAGGTCGAAGTAGTCGATCGCCTTCGTGATATAGAGATACGAGTTTGCATCAAACCTTTTTGTGAAGGTATCCCCCTGGTGGTGGAGGTAACTCTCGACGGCAAATTCGGTCGAGAAATCAAACCCGACCTGCTCTTTTCCCTGGAGGTGCCTCCCGAACTTCGCGTGCATCGACTCATCGGAGAGGTACGTGATGTGGCCGACCATCCGGGCCAATGCGAGGCCGTGCGTGGGCAGCCGTTTCCCGTAATAGTCGCCGTTGTTCCAGTCGGGATCGGAGATGATCGCTTTCCTGCCGACCTCGTTAAACGCGATCTGCTGGGGCGTCGAGTAGCCGGTCGCGGCGATCACGATCGCTTTTTTTACCATGTCCGGGTACGCCACCGTCCACTGGAGCGCCTGCATGCCCCCCATCGACCCGCCGGCGACTGCGTAGAGTTCGGTAATGCCAAGATGGTCGAGAAGAAGTTTCTGGGCGTTGACCATGTCGCGGAGGGTAATAACAGGAAAAGTCAGCGCCATAGGGTTTGTTGGTTTCCGGGTTTATGGAGGAAGGGCCGGTCGAGCCCTTACACCCCCCGAGAACGTTGCTACATATGACATAATAGCGATCGGTATCGAACGCCTTGCCGGGCCCGATAACCGCATCCCACCAGCCGGGCTTGTCATCCCCTTCATGGAATCCGGCGACGTGGGCGTCTCCTGATAAGGCATGGCACACGAGGATCGCATTGCTCTTTTCTCTGTTCGGTTTTCCGTAAGTCTCGTAGGCGATCGTCACTGCGGGAGGACGGCTCCGCTCTCAAGGGTGAAAGGCCCCTTGATTTCTGCCTGTTCTGGTCGTGACGATGCCAAGAGAGCCGCGGAGCATACTCATACCCTAGACCTGGGCCAGGGCCTGATTAAGGTCTTCGATGATATCCTCGATATCCTCGGTCCCGATCGAGAGCCTGACAAAGTCCGGGGTAACGCCGGTCTTTGCCTGTTCCTCGACGGTAAGCTGCTGGTGGGTGGTGCTTGCCGGGTGGATCACGAGGCTCTTTGAGTCGCCGATATTTGCGAGGTCGGAGAAGAGTTTCAGGGCAGTCGATAAACTTCCTGCTCGCCTTCTCCCCTCCCTTGATGCCGACGCCGACAAGAGGCCCGAAACCCCCGTGGAGGTACTTCTTGGTCAGTGTATGGTTCGGGTTGTCCGGCAGGCCGGGGTAGTTGACCCAGGCGACCTTCGGGTGGCTGTTGAGGAACTGTGCAACGGCGAGCGCGTTCTCCGAGTGACGGGGGACCCGCAGGTGGAGCGTCTCAAGGCCGATCAAAAACAGCCACGAGTTAAACGGGCTGATGACGGCGCCGGTATCCCTCATGAGCGAGACCCGGATCTTAAAGACGAACGCAACGTTCCCGAGGCCCGGGAAGTTCCCGAACGTGTCCCAGTACTTCGAGGCCGTGGTAGCCGGGGTCGGGTTCGGTGAACTCGGGGAACTTGCCGTTGTTCCAGGCAAACTTGCCGGAATCGACGATAACCCCGCCAATGGAGTTCCCGTGGCCGCCGATGTACTTTGTGGCCGAGTGGATGACGATATCGACGCCGTAGTCGATGGGCCGCACAAGGCCGACACCGGTCGTGTTGTCAACGATAAACGGGATCCCGTTCTCGTGGGCAATTTTCGCAATCGCCTCGAAGTCCGGGGTATCGAGTTTCGGGTTGCCCACGGTCTCGGCATAGATGGCCCGGGTCTTTTCATTGATGGCTTTTCTGAACTCATCTGGCTTCTGCGAGTCCACAAAGACCACGTGGCGCCCGAACTTGGGGAGCGTGTAGTGGAAGAACTCGTACGTGCCGCCATACAGGTTGTCTGCCGAGACGATCTCGTCGCCCGGCCGGGTGATGTTGAGGATCGCGTACGTGATCGCGGCCGCGCCGGATGCCGTGGCGATCGCCCCGGTCCCGCCTTCGATGGCTGCGATGCGCTTCTCGAACACGTCCGTCGTCGGGTTCATGAGACGGGTGTAGATGTTCCCCAGTTCGCGCAGGCCAAAGAGGTTGGCGGCATGCTCGGTATTCTTGAACACGTACGATGTTGTCTGGTAGAGCGGGACCGTGCGGGACCCGGTCGTCGGGTCCGGTACCTGTCCGGCATGAAGGGCGACGGTGCCCAGTCTGAACTTCTTCTCGGTCATGTGATATCCTCGGTTCTGGTTTTTTGTCGTTTTCTCTGGATCTGGAAGGGGTAATGGGGAGACAGGCTTATTTCTTGTCTGCTGCCTTTTCCACCTTAATCTCGTATTTTTCTGCGATCTCGGTGAACGAATCTGCAAGGTAGTGGATCTTGTCCCAGGACAGGCCATAGGTGTTGAGCTTCCACGTCCGGGTCGCACCCGCAAATTCGCCGACAATACCGCGTTTGGTCAGTTCGTCAGAGAGGTAGAAGCCCCGGCGCTTGTGGGTCTGGGCCACGACATCGAAGCTTCCCGTTGTGTCGATCTTGGTGAGCGAGTGCTTCCTCGGGTACTCTGAGAGGACCTTGCTTTCTTGGATCCGGAGCAGGGCATCGATGAAGTAGTTGGACTTCTTAACTTCCTCGTCCCAGTGGAGCACCCGTTCTTTTACCGTGGGAAACGATGCCATCATCGACAGCAGGGTCCCGCCCATCAGCGTGCACCCGAGCATTTCCACTTCCTTGATACCGAATTTGCGTTTGGTAAGGTCCCCGACCATTGCCGTAGTCCGTAGGGCTTTTGGCGCGAACTCGTCGTTTATCGCAAGGACTCCGGACGGCGCCACCGACGCCATGCTCTTGTGTCCGGAGCCGACGACAAAGTCAGCCCCGATCTTCTTGCCGTCAACCGGCTGGACGCCGACCGTGTAGGCTCCGTTGTAGAGGAAAGGGATGTTGTACTGGTGGGCGACTTTGCCGATCCCGGTAATTTCGTGTTCGTTTGCGTACTGGTAATCGAAGTGATCGATCATGACGAGCACCGGGAGCTTGCCAGTCTCTGCCTTAACGTCCTCGATCTTCTGGGCGGTTGCTTCCGCGGTCACGATGTGCTTGTCGTTGAGCGGGACTTCCCTGACCTGGCCGCCGGCATTTTCCACGGCGAGAAACTCGGTGTAGTGGGCAAGGGCCGAGACAATGACGCTGTCGCCTTTGTTGACAAGCGTGTTTGCGACTGCCTGGAACCCGCGACGGGCTCCGGGGACGACCCGGGCCTGGTCCATGTTGAGCCATTTTGCGAGATCGGCATGGAACTCGGCAATACCGGGCCGCGAGATCTTGTCGAGGCGGAATGGTTTGCGGCAGAAATCACAGGTGGAGTATCCGTCACCATAAGATATGAGCGCCTTTCTTGCCTCCGTTGTCAACCGTCCCGCCGCCTGGATGGGGTGGATGTTGATGTACTGTTCCTCGCGGGAACGGACATCGAGAGTTCCTGCGATCTTCGTTACCTTTGGGGTTCCGGTGCCGGCCTCGAGGTCTGCGATAATGGCCCTGAGGTCTGCGATCTTTTTCTGGAACGCCTCCTCTTCTCCGGTATTCAGGCCCGTGGGGAGGGCTTCCCTGAAGATCCCCCGGATCTCTTCAAGCTCGAAGAGTGCTTCGAATGTTTTTTGTACTCTGATACTCATGGGAACACCACGAAGCCAGGACCCGGAATTGAACCGGGATATACTGATCTGCAGTCAGCCGCGTAGCCTTTCCGCCATCCTGGCATCTGTTGGCAGTCACTATTGTGAATCTGACTATACTAGATAACAATTGTGAATATTTATAGGTTCTCCAATAGGCGGTTTTATCCTGATCTGGTTTTCAGATGGGAAGCACCATGTTTAGCCCGGATTTTGTATGCTATGGGGTGATAATGAACGCGCACATTCCATACGCGCCAGTAATGAAAATGAGAGATCCCCTGAATATTTCAGAAATCTCCAGAATAGATGGTGACTCACTCATCGTTGAGAGGTAACCTTTTAGAAAAGAGCCAGGACCCGGAATTGAACCGGGATACACTGATCTGCAGTCAGCCGCGTAGCCTTTCCGCCATCCTGGCATCGGTCTTTCACAATTGTGATTCGACATACTAATGTAGGTAGAGGAATTATTTAAGGGATAATTTTTCGGCAAAATTTTCCGCGAAGTGATGGACCAGAATGGCAACTGAATAATTTTGACCTGTACGGGTGCAGGTCCCGGGGATATTTGCCGCAGGAGATCCTCTTCACCGATATAGGGATCAGCCGCAGGGCAAAGACTATTTCATTACTAAAGGTTTGAAGCGAAAGACTTAACAATTGTGAATTCTTACCTGAATATGGTGATCCATTATGAGGGATCGTCTTTGTTGTAAACACAATCGCCAATGAAAACAGCTTTACGCGGCTCGGGCACCTGCCCCCTTCGGCAAAGCTCGTGTATAAAGTGCTGGAAACGAACGGTCAGCTGACACAGAAGGATCTCATCCGCGAGACCTCGCTGCCGTCCCGGACTGTCAGGTATGCGTTGAACAGGCTCAGGGCTGAAGAGATCCTGATCGAACATTATTACTTCATCGATGCCCGGCAGAGCCTGTACGGCCTGAACACAAAATCACAGGAAGAGGTGGTCGCTGTATGATGCGGCCCATGATGTATACCCCCGGCACGTTCCCGTATCCCCCGGTTCAGGGATAATCAAATCCTCATCTTTCAGGGCCTCTTCTCCGGTTGTCCCGGAGGAACGTATCCGGGTAAAAACGCGGGATTAAACACCCCACCCACCCACACTTTTGTACCATGACTTCCCATCCCTCGCGGGCCGATGCCTTTACCGAATCCGTGATCCGGGAGATGACCCGGCACGCGCTTGCCCACAACGCGATCAACCTCGCGCAGGGGTTTCCCGACTTCCCCTGCCCGCCGCAACTGAAGGCCGCCGCCTGCGCCGCCCTCAACGCCGACTTCAACCAGTACGCGATCACGTGGGGGGCGCAGGACTTCCGTGCAGCCATTGCCCGGAAGGCAGAGGCATACAACGGAATGGTGTTCGACCCCGAGACCGACATCACGGTCACCTGCGGATCGACCGAGGCGATGATGGCCGCGATGCTTGCCCTGATCAACCCGGGAGACGAGGTGATCGTGCCCGAACCTTTCTACGAGAACTACGGGCCCGATGCGGTCATCTCCGGCGCGGTCCCCCGGTATGTCCCTCTTGGTGACGGGGAGTCCATAGTGGAGGAGGCGTGGAAGGCTGCGTTCACGAAGAAGACCCGGGCCATTATCATCAACTCGCCGAACAATCCTACCGGCAAGGTCTTTTCCCGGGACGAACTCCGGTTCATCGCCGACCTCTGTATCGAACACGACGTGATCGCGATCACCGACGAGATCTACGAACACATCCTCTACGATGGGCACCGGCACGTCTCGATCGGGTCGCTTTCCGGTATGGAGGAGCGCACGGTCACCATCGGCAGCCTCTCGAAGACCTACAGCGTGACCGGCTGGCGGGTGGGCTATGCCCTCGCGGGTTCAGGGCTGACAAGCCGCATCCGGAAGATCCACGATTTCCTCACGGTCGGCGCGCCGGCCCCGCTCCAGCATGCGGCGGTCGCCGCCCTCAGCCTGCCCGAGTCATATTATCGGGATCTCGCCCGGGACTATGACCGCAGGCGGAGGATCCTGTATGCGGGTCTTAAAAAAGCGGGCTTTGACTGCCGGCTTCCCCAGGGTGCGTATTACATCTTCACGGATATTGCGGGGTTCGGGATGACCGACGTGGCATTTGCCCGGCACCTCATTGAGGCGGTGGGCGTGGCGGCAGTTCCAGGGAGTTCGTTCTACCACAAGGGAGGGGAGACGAAACTCCGGTTCACGTTCTCCAAAAAAGACGAGACGCTCCACGAGGCGTGCCGGCGGCTGGAACAGCTCGGGTGAACGGAAACCTCGGGTGGTCGCGGGTGTGCAGACTGTGAGCGTATCCTGCACCGCTTTTGGGAGCAGACGATCTCGACGATGAGCGCCTCCATCGCCTAGATTCCTGTGAGAAATAATTTTAAAACTTTTCAGTCAGGTCACTGTCCTATTATCCTGACATATATACTGTAAATAAAAATAATTTTAACGTCGCTAAAAATTATTATCGGGTTGTAATAACATATCAGGGTAAAATTTTTTAGGATGTGGCGCTCTTTGGCAAACCAACCCTGCGGCTTCTGAACTCATCAACAGTTGTCGCGATCTCGGGAGGACTTCGGCTGCATATTGCTTTCCTCCTCGCCGGTATCGCAGTCAGCATCCCGGAATACTGTGCAGGTGCTTTGATTATTTACTCGACGTATACGTTGGATCGTGCACTTGAATGTAAAGAAGACCTGATAAATAAAAGTGAATTATGCGGGGCAGATAAAACAACTGGCATTATTGCCTGTATCCTGTCATTTCTTTTAGGTACGTTCCTCCTTGCACGGGATGGGATATATTTTGCACCGTTTTTTCCCTTCGTTGTCGGTTACCTCTATACCCATGGTGTCCGGATCGGGCCGTATACCCTTAAACTCAAAGGAAGTGTCGGCGTAAAAAATATTGTCATTGGCATCACATGGGGAGGGACGATCGCCCTTATCGTAAGCCGGTGGTGCAGCAGTGTTGTGACTGTCGGGATCATTTTCCTGTTCTTTGCAATGAAAATATTCGTCACTTCGTGCGTGAACGATTTTAAGGATGTTAAGGGAGATACGGCTGCAGGTATCAAGACCCTGCCCGCCTGTCTCGGGGAAAATTTAACCAAAAAGGTCCTGATCCTGATATTGATTGGACTGCATTGCGTTATGTTGTATGCACTGTTTGCCGGGATCATCGGAGATGAATGGGTTGTATTGTTGTTTGGCCTGATCCTCACCATCGCATTTCTGATGGTGTATTCTTCATCATTTGAATGCAAATCCCAGATTTATTATCGGAAACTGAGGGAATTTGTTATCAGCTGGGAATATGTCTTTTCCCTGGCACTCCGGGCGTTTATTCCCGGTTAATCAATTTTTTCGACTTTTTCGGACTGTTTCAGGAAGTACGAAAAAATACGTTCCCCCCATCGCAGAGCAGAGGGATCATTGCTGACCACATCATTCTTGGAATCAAATACTCCGTTATTATAGAATAATGATAACGAAAAATACGAATCGGTTACCGTAAAAGAGAATTTAATCTCTTTCTTAGATACGAAGACGCTTGATGTTTTTAATTTCAGCCCCTCTTCGAGCGCTTCGGGATATTTTTCTTTCATTATTTTAAATACCCCGGGTGTCAGAATCAGCGACGCTACTACGCCTTTTTTTGCAAGTTCCAAGAAAAAATTCGGGTACCGGGGATGTATCGTGTGGGATACACCTTTTACTGTTTTTGACTGGGCGATATTGTTGAGGAAGGTGTTTATATCAAAAATCTCTTCATCTGAATTTTCAATGATCCGGTAATCGCCAAGATCCCTGATATCGAGAAGAATTTCATAGGGTAACACGTCGAGATTATGCTCGTGCCAGTATTTTTTGTTTTTATCAAAAATGTCCATGGTCCTGATAAGGGGTACCATGTGCGTGGTAAGGACCTTCCCCATAGGAGTAAGCGAGAATTTTTTACCATCTCTTTCTATTAAGTGTTCTTCTTCAAGAATCTTAACCTGGGGGAGCATACCCGTAGACGTAACCTTGAGTATACGTTTGATTTCATCCCATTCCTTTGGCCCGCTGTCCAAAAGAATCAGGAGATTCCGCCTTTTATCGGATGCCGAGATGATACTCAGAAGATCGCTCATAGTGCCACCCGTCTTGTAATTGTATTATCGTTATCAGGTTAAAAAAAACCTCCCTGCGTAAATGTTGCAGTGTGATCCTGGTTTTCGTTGGTATAATGGGAACATCCGGATACCCGGAAAAACGTTTATGGGACCAGAAGTCCGGGGGCTCCCTCCAGGCAGTCAGCATCAACGATGCTGATCATGATAGTGTTTTTATCTGAAGGTACATAACCGGGGAATTCCCGTGATGCATCCGGAAATCCAGAGCTGTACATGACTGCAGGATTTGAAGGATTCGTGAGTCAGGCTTATTCAGCACGATACCATTCCTCCCCGAACGGGCTGTACCGGGTATTTTTATTTACAATGGCGTTAAAAATTTTAATTCCATTGAAATCTTACAGACGGGTAATAATATACTATTACCCCCCCGATATGGGGTATAGTGTGTGATTTACCCTAGATATCGCAATCTCTCCACAATAAATCACACACGTTCCTTAATTAGGTACCAACGGGGCAGGAATTGAGAATCGCGGCACCCGTCCTAAAAATACGGCAGCTGAGGGTGTTCATACCGTCTTTCGTTCAGTATGTGACACAAGGGATTTACGTAAAAGGGCTCTCCAGCGATTATGATTCATGATACATTCCCCCCCATGTCCCCGCTGACACCAGCGTGGGTTGATGCACGGTTGTACAGGATACGGGATCCCGGTGATCCGGCAAGGAAATTCAGGGCAGGGTATGACGATGACAACTGAACCGAAAAAAAGTGGTAGTGGCAAAAGTGCTGAGCCCGTATCACTCCGTGCAGATCTGTCAAAAGATATCCTGGCGATCTGGGGTACCATCATCCGGACGTCTTCAGTTCCCCAGTTTTTAATCGATCAGTATCACTGTGTCATTGCCTGGAACAGGGCACTGGAACAATTAACCGGGATTAAATATGAGGAAATCCTCGGTACATCGCAGCACGGGAAAGCATTCTATGGAGTGACACGACCGTGCCTCGCGGATCTTCTGGTGGATGAATCATTCGGGGATATGACCCTCTGGTACCGTGACAAATATATGGAGTCAGCAGGGGCTGACAATGCGTACGAAGCCACCGATTTCTTCCCGTACATGGGAAACGGGGGAAAATGGCTGCATGTTACCGCAGTTCCGGTCAGGGACAGCAACGGCACGGTTATCGGGACCGTTGAAAGTTTTGAGGATCTTACTGAACGGACACTGCTGGAGCGGGCGTTAAAACTCTCCAACCAGAAGCTCAATCTCATGAACGGCGTTGCATATCATGAGATCGAGAATAAAATTACGAGCGTACGCGGGTATGTTGAACTTTCAAGGAAGAGTGTAAAAGACGAGATGGCTATAAAGTGTTTCGAAGCGGAAGAAACTATTCTTAAACAGATTCCTGAACTGCTCCATTATACGATGGACTACCAGAAGATCGGCACACAACCTCTCCGGTGGGTGAATGTCGCAGGTGCAGTCCGTTCGATCCTGTCACTGATGGAAATCAGTTTGCTCCGTATGGACCTTGATGTGGATGCACTGGAACTGTTCGGCGATCCTACCCTTGAGATGATGTTTTCCTATCTCATTAACAATACCCTTAAACAGGCAAAAACCGCACCGGAAATCCGGATCAGCTTCGCGGAGATCCCCGAAGGTCTCCGGCTTGTGTATGAGGACAACAGTACCGGCATTCCTCACACAAGAAAACACTCCCAGTTTAAAGAAACCATTGTCAAAGCCGACAATTTTTGCACGAAGTTTGTCCATGATATCCTCGAATACTCCTGCATGAGTATCAAAGAGACCGGTGACCCCGACAAGGGATTACGGTTCGAGGTCCTGGTACCCCACGGGGCGTTCCGGTTCACGGATCTCCATAATTGACGGTACGTGAGAAGGTCCTGCAATTTTTTGTTTGTGCAGCACGATCGTTTCAGCACTCTCTTAATGTTATACCTTACACAGCGGATGATATCCCCTCGTCACATCCCCGCTCAGGAGGGTGTCCAGGCACAGTTTTCCGGTACAGATTTTTCTTCAAAAGAGGATCGGCAGGAAACATCTCTCTGAACAGAAGGGAAGAGGTGCCCCCTGCTGGCCCGGTACAGGGATGAAGGGATGATCCTCCTCCAGAAAAAGAAAGAGGGGATCACCCTCGGTCATGTACCTGCCGTCCCGGATCCTGCTGGTGACAATCCCGGGTAGTTGTCGCACAGGCTTTGCGCCGGTTATCATTTCTGGATCAATCGCGTTTACCTGACGCAAAGGTACACGTGACTACGCACTAGGTCTCCAAAAAGATTTGTGAGGGAAGGCCCCGGTCACTCCGGTGTTGCCACGATGACGAGGCTGAAGATCTCGTCAGTGGGTGATGCGCCTTCCCACGGGCGCATGTAGACCGCTTTGAATGTGTAGGTACCCACGGTGTCCGGGGCAAGGATCCAGTCATGGTAGCCTCCCGCACCCATAAGAGTGGTGTTAGGAGCGGTGTAGGCATCGTGGATGATCGAAAGGCCCTTCGAAGCAGTCACGTTCCACGAGTACCCGGTTGTCGGGTTCTCATTGAGCCTGACAAGCACCCGCTCGCCCGCCGGGAGCGTGACGATCTCCCCGTTGGCCGTGCTGTTCAGGAAGACAGTCTGAACCGACGTGCCCGGGGATGCAGGAGCGGTCGTTGCACTTGCGAGAGATGCGGTCGTCACAGGGGTGGGCACAGCTGCGGTGCCGGCCGGGGATCTGATTGTCGAAGGTGCGACCGTTGTTGTAGCCGGAGAAGGTGTGGTGCTCTGGGTACATCCTGCGACCATTATGGCCGCAAGGATGAAGATACAGCCAATCGCTGCAATCACAAAGGATGTTTTCATCTTGGTCACCTGATAAATAAACACCTTTCTGGCGGGAATTTAAATAAATCTGGTGATGACTACGATTTTTTTTGCAGTTAACGGGTAGATCAGCTCCGGATCGATCGATCTTTTATCATCCCGGAAACAATACGTCAGCGATCACATGGACGGCAGATCCGGGGAAGGAACTGGCGGTGCGGGAGAGACTGCCTCAAAAGAAAAAACCGTCATCTTCAGTCTCCTCTGTGACATCGGGCTCTGGATTCCAGAGATCGCGGCTGTCATCCTCTCCGGTTCCATCACCCTCTTTGCCGACGTCATGAAGTGTGGCAACGAGATCCTCGCCACCGTCTTTGCCCTCATCATCCTTCTCAAGATGAAAAAAGGGACGACCTTCACCTACGATTACGGGATGGGAAAGTTCGAGATATTCACCCGGATCGCCACCGGGGCGGTCATGTTGGTCTCCATCTTCATCATTATCTTTACTGCCTTTAACCGGATCTTCTCTCCCGAAAAGGTCCAGCCTGCGGGTGCGATCATCGCCGTCCCGCTCATGATAATCTCCGCCATTATCGACACGTTCCTCTGGCAGAAGAACTACCGGATCTCAAAGGCTGATCCTTCGCCCATCATGGAAGCCCAGTGGCGGCTCAGGCGGGCAAAGGCCTTTTCCGACATTGCCGTCCTTCTCTCGCTGGTACTCTCCTTTGCCCTGATTGGGTACTCCTGGTCGGTCTATGTCGATCCGGGGGTCTCCTTCATCATCATCGGGTTCCTGCTCGTCGCCGGTTTCCGGGAGATCTCCTCCTCGCTTCCCGATCTCTTTGACAAGACCCTGGAAGAGGAACTCCAGATCGTGATCTTAAAAGAACTCTCCGCGTTCTTTGACGAGTACCACGGGTTCTATGGCGTCCGTTCGCGGCGCTCCGGCAGTAAGATCTATATCGATATCTTCCTTGGCTTCGATCCCGGTCTCGCGATGGGCACGGTGCAGGACACAAGTGACCGGCTTAAAATATCGATCGAAGGGAAGATTCCCGGCAGCATCGTCAGCGTTGTCCTCACGAGCGACCGCTCTGCACCGCCAACCCGGATGTAACCGTTTTCCCCTTTAAACCCCCTTCAACCGGATCATCCCGTTTCAGATGGGATGCAGGGGGATTCCCCGGAAAGGAAACTGTTTAATAACGCGCGCGACAACCCGATCGTATCGAGAGTGTACTTTCCGTGATTCACGTTCTCTACGTCGACGACGAACCTGCCCTGCTCGAACTCACCAAACTGATTCTTGAGCATGACGGAGAATTCAGCGTCGATCCGGTTGTCTCCGCTGAGGAAGCACTCGGCCTGCTCCGGGATCATGACTATGATGCCATCGTCTCTGATTACCAGATGCCGGGCATGAACGGGATCGAATTTTTAAAGCACATCAGGCTTTCGGGAAACACCCTCCCTTTTCTCATCTTCACCGGTAAGGGCCGGGAAGAAGTCGTGATCGAGGCCATCAACAGCGGTGCCGACTCGTATCTCCAGAAAGGTGGCAATCCCCAGTCGCAGTTTGCCGAACTCGCGCTGAAGATCCAGCAGATAGTCAGGAGATCGCGTGCAGAACGCGCACTCCGTGAGGCCGAGGCACGGTACCGGGCGATCTTCCAGAATGCATCCGATATTATCCGGGTTCTCGACAGGGACTGCAAGGTTGTCTATGACTCACCCTCATCATCGAAGATCCTCGGGTATCCGGCAGGGTCGCTGATCGGGAAAAACCCGCTGGAGTATGTCCATCCTGATGACCGAAAACGCATCGCCGCTGACCTTGAGCTGGTGTATAAGAACAAAAGCCACGGAGTGCCCTCTGAATTCCGGATACGCACGGTGGACGGCAATTATATCTGGGTCGAGTCGGTCGGTGTCAACCTGATTGGTGTCGAGGGGGTGGACGGCGTCGTGGCTACGACCAGGCCGATCACAGAACGCAAGAAGGCAGAGGAGCAGCTAAAAAAGAAACACGAGGAACTGTACGCCGCATTTGAACGGTTGACCGTGACCGAAGAAGAGCTGCGCCAGAACTACGACGACCTGGCGAAGAGCGAGCGCCGTCTCGCGGAGTCCGAGCATAATGTCCGGGCCTCGGAATCGTTCCTGAAATGCTTGATCACCGATGTCCGTGAAGGTATCGTTGCCTTTGACGCCAACCTGCGTGTCACCCTCTGGAATCCATTCATGGAAGATCTGACCGGGATACCGGCCGGCGAGGTCATAGGGAAGCAGTTGGGCGAGTCTTTCTCCATTCTAAATGATACCGAGATCCCCCGAACGCTTAAGTGCGCCCTCGCGGGAGAGACGGTGGAAACTCCCGATATCCCTCTTAACCTGATCATAAAAAAGGAAAAGAAAATCTGGATACGGGGCATTGCCTCTCCGCTCTATAATCATGACGGGACCATTATGGGTGTGATTGGCGTTGTCCTGGATATCACCGCACGCAAGGACGCGGAGCTTGCGCTGGTCACGACGACCCGGGATCTCCACGAGAGCGAGGAGAAGTATCGGAATGTCTTTGAAGCTAAAATCGATCCCCTCATCCTTGCCGATGCAGAGACATGGGCTATCCTTGACCCGAATCTGGCGGCCTCTGAGCTGTACGGGTATTCACGGGAAGAAATGCTGCAGATGACCCTGCTCGACCTGTCCACCGAGCCGGAAAAGACTAAAGAGGTTCTTGACCGGCAGATCCCCCGGGTCTCTCTGCGGTATCACCGGAAAAATGACGGCACGGTCTTTCCCGCCGATATCGCGCTTGCCTACTTTACCCTCAAAGGCCGGTCGGTCCTAATCCTCTCGATCCGGGACCTGACCGGCGTCCAGCAGATCGGCGATGCTCTCAGGATTGCAAACGTCAAACTCAATCTCCTTATCGGGGTGACGCGGCACGACGTGCTAAACTCACTCACGGTGCTCCTCGCGTACAACGGGTTCATCAGGGAACGGGAAGTTGATGACGCCACCCGGGAGATCCTTGAAAAACAGCAGAAAGCCCTGTTCGCGATCCGCAGCCAGATCGAGTTTACCCGGGCATACGACGATCTCGGCGTTAAGTCGCCGCTCTGGCAGCATGTCGGGAACACGGCGTCACGAGCTTATGCCCAGTTCATCAATACCATCTCGTTCACCTGCGAGACCGGGGATCTCGAGATCTATGCGGATCCTATGCTTGAAAAAGTGTTCTATAACCTCTTCGATAATGCTTTCCGGTATGGTGAAGATGTCACGAAAGTCCGGCTGTACGGGGCGATGGACGGTACTGACCTGCTCCTCTTTTTCGAGGACAATGGTATCGGCATTTCGGAGATCGATAAGGCGCGGATCTTCTCCCGGGGGATTGGGAAAAATACCGGTCTTGGCCTCTTTCTGACACGGGAGATCCTCGCGATCACCCGGATCGGGATCACGGAAAACGGGGGATTCCGAAAAGGGGCCCGCTTTGTCCTGCGGGTACCCCGGGGTGCATATCGGCTCATGAAATAATGGGCATTCCCGTGAAACCGTTCAACAGGTGATGATTAGGGGAATGTTTTTGTGAGGAGTGCTTTCTATATCTGCGCTCCCTTCAGAGTAATCCAAAAAAGAAATTCTGTTCCGGCTTTTCCGAGGGATATCCTCACAGTAGGGGATCGGGAATCTCGGGGCCATAGATCGGTAGTTTTGATCCTGACACGAGGATCGGCCGGTCTGACCGGGCGATCTTATCGAGGATCAGCTGCTTGCCCCGCTTTGTCAGTGCAAAGACCGGGACCGCAGTACCGGCCTGCACGAGTGCCCGTGCCCCCGCGATCTGCCAGATCCATTTCGAGGCACAGGCCGTTACGATATCCGCAACCGCGACAAGCAGTTCGGCATCCGCCTGAGTGATGCCGCTCATATGTACCCCGAAGATGAATACATCCGGGTACTGTGCATGGATTGCGGCCGCCGCTTTGGCAGAGGCGACGGTGACCACGACATGGGAAAACCCTTTCTCGTACGCGAGGGAAACCCCGCGGACCGGGTCGATTGCTGCATGGGCACGGTCAAGGACAATCCCTCCGCCCTGCTCGATTCGGTCCATCTCCTCCGTGAACGGCGAGGTGCTCACCAGTCCCGACATCCTGCCACCGATACCCTGCACCATCTCCGGGGTCGTCACAATCACGGTTCCCGCGCCATCGCAGGCGAGAACTGCCGCATCGAGACTTCCGGCAAGGATGCCGGAGCTTATCAGTTCGGACGCCCCGAACCCGACAAAGTCCACGCTCCCGCTGATCTTCCGGTGCGGCTGGCACATGCCCCACGATGCCATCCGGTGCTCGATATTTGCCTGTACCGCATCCGGGGTAATATCGTCAACGGGCAGGGCAAATTTTTTTGCCAGTGGGCACTGGCGGAGTTGTGAGACCGAAACTCCAGCCACTTTCCCGTCTTTGATAATGATCCTCGATCGTCCCACTGCTTCGACCACGTGAATATCATCTTCTTTTTCAGCCATAGACTCCCTCTATTTTCATCATTGTTCCGTTACCTGGTATCCCGGCGGTATGCCTGCGGGGCAGATGCTGCCGTTTTTCCGGGGCGTAACGATTGTTAATTATTGTGATCTTTTGCGGTTCATGAAATAATAACCTCTGGTGGGGTAACTTCTGCGAAGAACCATTCAAAAAATGTCATGGATGATCATGATTACAGCGATCACGAGCAGCATGGCCCCGAAGAACACCTGAATGCGATCTGCCCGGACTTTCGGGGCGATGGAAGCGCCCGCATAGGCTCCGATTGCCGCACCGGTGCCATAGGCCGCGAGGAGCGGGAGCGACACGTTCCCGAGGGCTGCCTGCGTCCCTGAACCGGCAAGCGAGGTGAGAACGATCGCAAAAAGCGAGGTTGCCACCGCATAATGGACCGGGATGCCGGCGACGACAAGCGCCGGCACAAAGAGCACTCCTCCGCTGATCCCGGTGGTGCCGGAGACAAGACCTCCTGCCGTCCCCCAGAGGATCAGGTGCGCGTACGGGATGCTGACAGATCTGTCCTCGCCGCCTGGCCCGGTTATGTGGTTTTCAAGTGCCGGGCCCCGGGAGATGATCCCGACCAGCCGGCAGGCCGGCCTGAGCATCTGGACGGAGATGAGGAGCAGGACTGCGACAAACAGGATGACAAGAATGCGGGTATCGATGTATGCGGTGAGCGCGGCACCGAGTGCGGCACCGATCATGCCGGGGATGATCAGGCAGCCGGCTGCCGCATAAAGGATCTTCTTCTGCCGCGCACAACAGAACGCAGCTGCGGCAGAGGCGCAGACCGTGACGGCAAGGCTGGTGCCCACAGCCATCCGCTGGTCGAGGCCGAAGATCAGGCTGAGGGTGGGGACATAGAGAAAGCCGCCGCCGAGTCCGGCGACCGCGGCAACAGTGCCGATTGCAAGGGCAATCAGGAATGCAAAAACCGGCAGGATCATGCGGGATCACCCCCTACGGTCAGGAACTGGTATCCCTCACGGAAAGCGGGATGCCGGGCAGGAGTGTCGTGACAGGAAGGCCCGTGCGAAATTTGCAAAAAACAGTACCGGGGGTCTGAAGGTGCTGTACCCTCCGGTGAATATCTTACAAGACAGTTATTGCATGAGGCGTAAGCGATCCGGATCGTATGCGGCTGTACCTGACGCATAATCCGGATCGCAGGGACAGGATCGTCCCTTATGGGAGGATCCTGCCAGTGACAGGGCTGACATCCTGTGGTGTTATTGATGTGTGGTGTCCCGATAGAGCCCGGGATGGCTATTTGACCGTGGACGTGTGGAAGCCGGGTACATTGACCCGCGTCTTTTTTGAGGCCTGCGAACCGGTGCTGGTTGCAGTGCACGTGGAGCCTTGACATTACCGCATGGGCCTACAATCCTGCCCCGATCCCCTGACCCCGCAGTCCCTGCCGGACTGTGCAGCGGTGATTGGGGTGTGCGCTGCCTTGGGTGCTGCATGGTCCGGGTGACTGAGGGTGAATCTCATGGTTCGTTTCCGTTCACAATTGTGAACTATATTTTATGTGGGCCGGTACCCTATTAATAAGTTAGTAAAGTGACGGGTTTTGCCGAAATTTTCCCCGATCTGTCTGAATTAATTACGGGGAAAAAAGTGTATGAGCATTCGTCCCTGAAAAGTGCCCTGAACACCGCTGATGCGAGAAAATGTGTGTAGTGGATAATTGATCAGCCGGGGCCGCCGGCCGGATCTCCTGTCAGAGCGCGAGCATGCGTTCGATCGCACCACGGGCACGGGAAGCGATCTCTTCCGGTACCGTGATCCTGGGTTTGAGCGTGACCAGTGCGTCGCGGACTTTTACAAGGTCGGTCTTTTTCATGTTCACACAGACGGCCTTGTCCGAGAGCGGGTAACAGTGCTTGCCCGGGCACTCCTTTGCGAGCCGGTGCAGCATGCCGTTCTCGGTGCCGATGATAAACTCGTTCTGGGGATCGGATTTTACATGGTTAAGGATCCCTGACGTGCTCGCCACGTGATCAGCGCAATCGATGACCTCTGGCCTGCACTCGGGATGGACGAGTACGACCGCACCCGGGTGCTCCTCTTTTGCGCGGGCCACCTCGGAAGGAGTATACCGGTCGTGGACGAGGCAGAACCCTTCCCACGGGAGGACGGTCTTTTTTGTGAACCGTGCCGCGTACTGCCCGAGGTTCTTGTCCGGCACAAAGATCACCGTATCCTCTTTCACCGAATTTACCACCTTTACCGCGTTTGCCGAGGTGCAGCAGATATCGCTCTCCGCCTTGACGTCTGCTGTCGTGTTGACGTAACAGACGACCGCTGCATCGGGGTGGCGGGTACGTGCGAACCTGAGCTCATCTGAACTTACCATCCCGGCCATGGGACAGCAGGCATCCGTTGCGGGCAAGAGGACGGTCTTTTCCGGTGAGAGGATCGCGGCGGTCTCGGCCATGAAATCGACCCCGCAGAAGACGATGATGTCGCCTTTCTTTCCTACAGCCGCACGGGCGAGTTCCAGCGAATCGCCAATGACATCCGCGATGTCCTGGATCTCGGGACGCTGGTAATTGTGCGCGAGGATGAACGCGTTCTTCTGCTTTTTAAGCCGCAGGATCTCTTTCTGCAGCATGGTGATGTCCTGCATCAGGTAACACACTCTCCCGGTTGTATCGTAATGGTATGTCATGGTGCATCAAATACCCGCTTAGCAGGTGCCTGCGGGCAGGTGGCCGGTACCGGGCAGTTTATGCCCCCGGCTTTCCTATCATTTCATAACGACCATGAAAGTCATTCTGCCGGATCAGGGTGTCCGGGTGATGGAGGATGGTCCCGGGACCGTCGGGGCGCTCCTGCACGAGATTGGGGTAAATCCCCATGAGGTGATCGTGTCCAGGAACGGGAAGCTCGTTCCCGAGCAGGCTGCAATCGGCGGGAACGACGAGATCCGGATCATCCGGATCGCGCACGGGGGATAGGATCATGAAACCGCGTGCCGCCTGGGAGGAGTCGCCTGCCTGTGCCTGCTGTGGCGAACCGGCCGTGGTCTACCAGCCGGTCACCCGGCGCCATCTCTGCGGCACGCACCTTGTCCGGGATGTGGAAGAGCGTGTCCTCGCGACCATACAGGAATTCGGGCAGATCCATACGGGCGACCGGATCGCGGTGGCCTTAAGCGGGGGAAAAGACAGCACTGCGCTCCTTGTGATCCTCTCCCGGCTCCTTTCCGTATGGCCGGGTGCCAGCCTTGTTGCCATCACCGTGGACGAGGGTATTGCCGGTTACCGTGCCGACACCATGCGTGCAGCGGAGAGCCTCACCGGGCGGCTTGGCGTGGAACACCGTATGTCTCGTTTTGTGAACTTATCGGCGAAGACCTTGATACCCTGCTTCTCGGGCGCGAGACGCAGGCCTGCACAATCTGCGGCATCCTGCGTAAAAAAGCCCTCGCGGATGCAGCGCGGGCCACCGGTGCAACCGCGATTGCCACCGGCCACAACCTCGATGATGAGGCACAGTCGGTGCTGATGAATGCGTTCAGGGGCGACCTGCCCCGGCTTGTCCGCACCACGGGTACCGGCACATCCGCAGCGTTTCTCCCGAAGATCAAGCCACTTATGGCGATTCCGGAGAAGGAGATTGCGTCCTATCTCTTCGTGCAGGACCTCTTTTCGGTGCTGCCCGAGTGCCCGTACACGAAGTATGCCCTGCGGGCCGAAGTCCGCACCCTGCTTTCGGCCTATGAGTGCCGCCACCCCGGGACGATGCAGCACCTCATCGAAAGCAAGAGAACGATCGAAAAGTACTGTGCCGGGACGCCGGTCATGGAATCCCTGCATCGCTGTCGGGAGTGTGGCGATCCCTGCTCCGGGGATTTTTGCCAGGTCTGCCGGCTCCGGCACTCACTTGGGAAGTGAGGGGGTGCCCTGCACGCGTTCAGGGTAGGAGTAGATATTCAGTTTCGTGCTGCGGACAAACCCGATGACGCACACTCCCGTCTCTTCTGCGATCGTGACGGCAAGCGTTGTTGTCGCACCGCGCGAGACCATCACCGGGATGTTGGCAATCAGGCATTTGCGCACCATCTCCGATGAGATACGCCCCGAACAGATGGCAAACGTCCCTGAAAAATCGATCTTGTTCCGGAGCCCGTAGCCGATCACCCGGTCGAGCGCGTTGTGCCTCCCGATATCCTCGGAACGGGCGATGATACCGTTTGCCGATGCGAGCCCGACGACGTGGATGCCACCGGTTATTTTATGCAGTTCGGATTCGAGCACCTCTCGTACCGTTGTCCGGATCAGTTCGGGACCGAGCGTAAAATCTGAGGTAATCTTTGGCAGTTTCTCGGTATCGATATAGGATGTGGCGCCCCCGCACCCGGAGAGGATGGTCTTTTTTGGGCCGAGCACCTTGAAGAGATTTTTCGTGATGACGCTGATCCGGTTCTTCTCGATCCTGATGGATTCAATCTCATCGGTGCCCTTGATGATCTGCTCGGTGAACAGGTAGCCGGTGACAAAGTCTTCGAGATTTACCGGGCTCATCATCGCGGTCATCGCGTGCCTGCCGTTCACGAACAGGGCCTCGGGCACCTCATCGATCACTTCGTGGGTCCCGGCTGTCGCTGAGTCGCCATCCATCTTTATACAGGGGATGTGCCTGAACATCGGTACTGTCATCTGGGTCACCACGGGAATATCCGGTCAGGGTTTCCTATCGGCAGGCGCGAGTACTTCATCCATGCTCCCGCTGCGGTACCCCCCGAGGTCGAGTGTCACGTAGGAGAACCCGAACGCAGAGAGGGTGCCTGTTATTGCAGCATGCATATCCAGTAATGCGTGCATCTCCTCTATAGGTACTTCGATGCGTGCAACCATCCCGTGCACCCTCACCCGTACCTGCCGGAACCCTTTTTTGTGCAGGAATGCCTCGGCCTCTTCGACCATGTGGAGTTTTTCATCCGTTATCGTATCCCCGTAGGGAATACGGGAGGAGAGGCAGGCCGCAGACGGTTTGTCCCAGAAGTCAAATCCTCCGGTACGGGCGCACTCCCGGATATCGTTTTTGGTCATACCGGCGTCAAGGAACGGATGGACGATCCCCTCCTCGGTGCTCGCGGCAAGGCCGGGCCGGTGCTCCCCGGTATCCGAGACATTGATGCCGTCGGCGACACAGGCAAGTCCCAGTTCCTGCGCCCGCCGTTTTAAGACCGCCGCCGAGTTCTTCTTGCACCAGTAGCAGCGTTCGACGGGGTTTTTCGTGAACCGTTCATCATCCATCACAGTGACCGGGAGGATTTCAAGGAGGAGCCCGTAGTCACGGGCGATCCGTCGCGCCTCTTCGACTGCCTCGCGGGGGACGACCGGGCTGTCGAGAAGGACACACCGGCTCTTTTCGCCCAAAGCCTCCCGTGCAAGCACCGCGAGCAGGCTGCTGTCCACTCCCCCCGAGAATGCGACCAGCATCGACCCCTGCTCTGCAATCTTTCCAAGGACAAGTTTGCGACAGGCCGTAGTGTTCATAATACCTCCACAAAGTCTTAAAACCGGGATAAAAAAATGAAAATCAGCTGCCGCACCGGTGGTTCTCGGTACTGCTGCTTCCGCACTGGTACTCCTCGCCCTCCCGGAGCTGGTGGCAGATATCGCAGGTGCGCTGCACGAGGTTCACGTCCCTGCCCTCTTTTAAATCACGGGCAAGCTGTTCTATTGACTGCTTGATATCGTTCTCGAACTCGATGCGGTAACCGCGTTTCCCGGAGAGGTACTGGGAGACTGCCGACGGTGCGATCTCCAGCATCCGCGCCGCTTCAACCTGCGACACACCACATTTCACGAGCTCCACCGCGATAGCTGCACGGATCGCCGGGCAGGACATCCCATACGATCTTCTGGCAGGGGGCTTCCATTATATCACAACCTTTAAGTTATCACAATTGTTACATAAATACGTTGTATTCACAATTGTGAATTAGTCGTGCGACCATAAAAAACGATGTCTTATCGCGCCCGAAGACTGAAAAACATTGGCGTGCTATCATCAGGATCCGGGGCAGTTTATTCTCTGGCTGCACCGTCCGGTAAGTACAGGGCCACGTTCCTGTGGTAACAAAAGAATAATCAGAGAACCAACGAGATATTCACACGTACTTTAAGGAAAGAGAGTATGGGACACCAGCGCATCATCTACATGGATCACTCTGCAACGACGTATATAAAGAAAGAAGTCGTCGATGCGATGATCCCTTACTTTACCCAGCATTTCGGCAACCCCTCGTCCATCTACGGGATCGCCCGCGAATCAAGGATTGCCATCGAAACGGCCCGAGCACAGGTGGCAAAAGCGCTCGGAGCGGATCCCGATGAGATCTATTTCACATCGTGCGGGAGCGAGTCCGACAACTGGGCGATAAAAGGCGTTGCCTATGCCAATCGGAAGCGGGGCAACCACATCATCACGACAGCGATTGAGCACCACGCCGTCCTCCACACCTGCCAGTTCCTTGAAAAAGAGGGATTTGCGGTGACCTACCTCCCGGTCGACCAGTACGGCCGCGTCGATCCTGCGGACCTCGAGAAGGCGATCACCGACAAGACGATCCTCGTCTCGATCATGTACGCGAACAACGAGATCGGCACGATTGAACCGATCCGGGAACTCGCGGAGGTCGCAAAGAATCACAAGGTGTACTTCCATACCGATGCAGTGCAGGCAATAGGAAACGTGCCCATCGATGTGAAAGCGCAGAATATCGATATGCTCTCGCTCTCGGCCCACAAGTTCTATGGCCCAAAAGGCGTCGGGGCGCTCTATATTAAAAAAGGCGTCCGGATCGAGAACCTGATCCACGGCGGCGGCCAGGAGAGAAAGAAGCGGGCCGGCACCGAGAATATTGCCGGGATTGTCGGGTGCGGGAAAGCGATTGAACTTGCGACGGCCGATATCGAAGGCCATAACATCAGGATCCGGGCGATGAGGGACCGGCTCTTAAAAGGCGTTCTTGAGAAGATACCCAATGCCCGACTCAACGGCCACCCGACCGAACGGCTGCCGGGGAACTTCAACGTCAGTTTCGAATTCATTGAAGGGGAGTCGATGCTCCTGTGGCTGGACGACGAAGGGATCTGCGCCTCAACCGGCAGCGCCTGCACTTCCGGTTCGCTCGAACCCTCGCACGTGCTGCTCGCCACCGGCCTCCCGGTGGAGATCTCGCACGGCTCGCTTCGGCTGACGCTTGGCGATGCGAACACCGAAGAGGATGTCGATTTCGTGCTCGAAGTGCTGCCGAAAGTGGTATCACGCCTGAGGGACATGTCTCCCTTGTACCAGAAGGCAAAGGAAGGAGGCCTATAATGTACAGCGAAACCGTGATGGATCATTTCAAAAACCCCCGCAATGTCGGGGAGATCGAGAATCCTGATGGTGTCGGGGAGGTCGGGAACCCGGTCTGCGGCGATATCATGAAGATCTTTTTGAAGATCGAGAACAATATCGTTGTCGACGCAAAGTTCAAGACCTTCGGCTGCGGGGCGGCAATCGCATCGAGCAGCATGGCCACCGAACTTGTCCGGGGGAAGTCCCTCGAAGATGCATGGCAGCTCTCCAACAAGGCGGTCGCTGAGGCGCTTGACGGCCTGCCGCCAATCAAGATGCACTGCTCGGTGCTCGCCGAAGAAGGCATCCACAAGGCGATCAACGATTATCGCGTCAAACACGGTCTTCCCCCGTGGGAAGAAACATCCTCCCATTCACATGAACACGGTGAAGAGTCCGGGTGTCAACTGTAGGGCAGGAATTCCCGTATTGGACCCGGTAATATCAGGTAAAATAGATGCTCTCTCTACGCGAACGCGAACGGTACAAACGGCAGATGATGCTCTTTGGGGATGAAGGGCAGGAACGCCTCAAAAAGGCCAATATCTTTATTGCCGGGGCCGGGGGACTTGGCTCCCCGGTCTCGATCTACCTTGCAGTGGCCGGTGTTGGTACTCTCACAGTAGTGGATAAGGACGTCGTTGAGCTGACCAACCTCAACCGGCAGATCCTGCACTACGACCGGGATATCGGTAAAAAGAAGGTTGCCTCGGCGGAGGAAAAACTTCGGGCGATCAATCCCGATATTACCGTGAAGGTGATCGATACCACAATAGATGAATCGAACGTTGCTAGGCTCGTCGGCCGGGCGGATGGCATTGTCGATGCGATGGACAACTATCCCACCCGGTACCTGCTCAACGACATCGCACTTCAAAAGAAGATCCCGCTCTTCCATGGTGCGATACGGGGGTTCTACGGGCAGGCGACGACGATTATCCCGGGAAAGACCGCGTGTCTGCGCTGTATCTTCCCGTCTGCTCCCCCAAAGGAAGTCTTCCCCGTGGTCGGGGTGACGCCGGGATTTATCGGGATGATCCAGGTAAACGAGGTGCTCAAGTACCTGCTTGGCACCGGCGAACTCCTAGCAAACCGTCTCCTGATCTGGGACGGGATAACAGCGCACGCGGAAGAAATTGCTGTCGTAAGAAACCCGGCCTGCATATCGTGCGGAGCAGGGTCTGCATCGAAGAAGACAACAGCAGTAAATGCAAAGAAACTACCAACGGGGAAGAAAAAATGACTGTCAGGATTCGGTTTTTCGCCCGGTTCCGGGAATTACTCGGGACCGATATCGTGGTCGCTGTCCCGAAAAACAAGGGATTGACTGACCTCATAAAAGATGTAGCCAGCAGGAACAAGGAAGGGTACGATGCGATCTTCGATGAGAAGGGCGCTTTCCGCGAGTTTGTGATCCTGATGCAGAACGGGAGACGCCTGGAGACGTCCGATGCGCCGGAGATCAAGGTTGCTGACGGCGATGAGATTGCGGTGTTTCCCCCGGTTGCGGGTGGATAAGCGGTAAGGGTGCGTTATGATTGCGATCCAGACCGGGGATGTCGATATCGGGAAGCTGGTAAACGAGGCAAAGCAGCGGGGGACCGGTGCGATCGTTGTCTTTGACGGGATCGTCAGGGACGATGATATCCGGGAGATGGAACTGGAGGCGTACGAAGAGGTTGCGCTCCCTGAACTGGAGAAGATCGCCACCGGGGCAAAAAAGACCTACAACCTCCTCTCTGTCGACATCATCCACCGGATCGGACGCCTCGCCATCGGGGAGAACATCCTTATCATTGTCGTCAGCGCAGGACACCGCAAACAGGCCTACGAAGGCTCCCGGTATATCATCGAGACGATAAAAGCCGGTGTCCCGATCTGGAAAAAGGAACTGACAAAAGATGGCGGCCGGTGGGTGCCCGGTGAGCACCAGCACGGGTGCGGGGCCGGGAAATAACCCTTCACATCAGGAAACCACGGCCCGGCTGTCAGGCTACCTTCTTTTCCGTGAGTTTCCGGTACATCTCATCGCTCACGCATTCTTTGGCATGCCTGCACCACTGGACGCACGATGCGATATCGTTGTAGATCACAAACCCGCATCTGCTGCACTTCACCGAGACATCGTTTGAGAAGAGTTCCACTTCTTCCCCGCACTGCGGGCACTTCTTGATCGTAAGTGTCGGCGTTCTTATATTTGCCGCGCCGGGACAGTGATCGAACATGTGACCCTTCCTCTAACGTATGTTGTCCTCCCGGTACATGAACCGGATGGATCAGGTCTGTAGTCAAAAGGTCACGGGGAACGATAGGCGGACCTTCCGTGATTCTGATAAAACCGCCGAGGCAATGAGGGAAGACGCCATCCAAAGATGTATGAGCGCCTGGGGCAAAGATTCCGGCAGATTATGGCCGCACAGCAGTTTCTTTCAACGATAAAATACGTGGCCGGTACAAAACCGTCATTCCAGCTTTCCGAGATTGCGGCTTACCTCGAAGAACCACTGACTATCGGGCAGATGTACGCGGCTCTCCAGCCGCACCTTGACGGACTCGGGCTTGGCGCGCAAAAGACCGGTGAAGATTACACGATCTCGCGGTTGCTGCCATCCCTGCCCTATATCCTGAATGCTGCCGAAGAAAAACGACTTGAGGCGTATCTTTCCCTGAGCTCCCTGCCTTCTATTCTTGAAGCAGCCATCGAGCAGTATATCACCGGAAAAACCGGTAAAGACTGGTCCGATCCGATCCTCCTCGAACGGCTCCGCCGTGCAATTGTTGCCCAGAAGGATGATTACTGGAAACCGGCGGACAAACGGTCGCTCCATTACACAAAAGGGTATGCAGTGCTCGGCTACCTTGCGTACCATTTTCCGGTCTACTTCATGCAGGCCCGGCACATGCTCGCACAGCTCGCCCGAGAGGGTCTGCTGAAACAGGAAATGACAATCCTCGATCTTGGCACCGGGCCGGGGGTCATACCGCTTGCCATTGACGATTTCTGGATGTGCTTGGATACAGCTCGGGCGACTGTCCATTCTGTCGAACGTTCAAAGGAGAACATCGAGGCGTTCGGTGCTCTGGCCCGGAGCGTTGCCACCAACAATCCCCAAGTGACGCTAAAGCTCCCTCGGGAAGCGGACATAACCTCTCCCGGGAACGTGTCGCTCCCCGACCTCATCGACCTGATGGTTTTTTCCAACGTGCTCAACGAACTGGCCGGCCTGCCGGTTGCGGCGCGTGCGGATATTGTCATGAACTATACAGAACGGCTTGCACCGGACGGGACGATCCTCATTATCGAACCAGCGGAAGAGGCAACTTCCACCGGCCTGCGTGTCCTTGCCCTTGCGTTAAAGAAGCGGGGGCTCTCCATCTATGCGCCCTGCACCTTTGTCTGGGGTACCAACTGCACGCCGGACCGGTGCTGGAGTTTCCAGACTGCTCCCTCTCTCCGGCCCACCCGGATCATGAACACGCTGGCGGCCTGCAATGAGCCGTTCCGGTACGTGAACACCGATATCAAGTACAGTTACGTGATGCTGCGCAAAGACGGGAAGGTTCGTACTTCCTGTCACATCCCCAAGGGCACAAAAACGCTGCGGCTTTCCAAAATACACCTGAACGTGGGAAAACGGGTCACGGTAGTGGCGGCGAAGATGTCTGAGGATCTAGGGAATGCGGAGACCCATATATTCAGGCTCTGCGACGGCTCGGCGGAAAAACCGGTATTTGCTGTGCTGCCTGCGTTTCATATCATGCCGTCAAACCGGGATCTGGGGTCTGCACCGTACGGGACGGTGCTTGAGATCCGAAACGTGCTGGTGCGGTACAACCCGGCGCACGATGCGTATAATCTGCTCGTGAGCAGGAATACTCAGATCATGCCCACTCCCTGAAAGGATAATACCCTGTCAGCGTGAGTTCCAGTTCCGCATCATCTTCCTGAAGTTTTACCAGAGGTCAGGGCCGGACACGTCCCCGTTTGGACAGCCTGCTAGGAATTATCGTTCCGTTGAGGGGCCTCCTCATTTTCACCCTGTACAAAACAGCTGCTTTTTGTGGAAGTTCCTGTATAGGGTACGGGTCACAAAAAAGGAAGCGAAACGCATGAATGCGCGAAGAATCGAGTCCGGAACACCCGACGGGGATATACCGGGGTTTTTGAATCCCTTGACTTCGGCTGGCTGGTGATCAGGGAGGACCACCGGCTCTACCTTCATTTTATCATATACGGTAACAAAAGCAAGCGCAACACACAGGCCCTGATCTGGCTCTCCCGGTGACTGGTTGGGTACGAGGTACGGGAAAATATTCGCCGGTACTGTTCACCGGTGGGGGCGTATAAGAGCTGTACGGAATACCATGTAATGTTTTTCCACCTTACATCCCAGCCGGATCCCACCTATCCCTCCCCTATGTCAGCATTCGTGGACAAAATTGTTGACTTTGAGAAGATAAATACCTGTCTCCCTCGATCAGCGTCTTTGATATAATATATTCCCCTTTTGCCTCACGGGTTGTACCAACAATGAGCCAATGTTCTGCACCGTGTTGCTCCAAGACCCCACAAGCCTCTATCGTCTCTCCCGCGAGCGCCTGGCCGCTGTACGTGTGGGTAAATGAGAGGACTTTCTTTACCCTGTCATGCTCCACAGTATAAACCGCCGGATTGTCAAACGTGAGCGAAGCATCGGTCACTTTTGCCACGATTGTCTGCTTCCCGCACACCACTCCTTTCCCGGAAGGGACACCTTTGAGGTTATCGTAGGATCGTGTGTACAGAATATCAAAATAGGTGCCCTCAATCTGGCCCCGGTTCCATTTCCGCTGCTCGTGAAGCACGAAGATGTCATAGGGAATCGCAGGCTGGCGTTTCTCGTACACCTTCCGCCACATCTCCGGAGATAATCCTTCGATCTTGCCATCAGCGATACCCTGTTTCACGAGCGTTTGTGCGGCAAACCAGTGTTTCCCGTATACGATCATATCGATATCCGAATTTTCGTTCTGGAGGCCGCACAGGAGCGAACCGGTACA
This sequence comes from uncultured Methanoregulaceae archaeon, assembly GCA_963805035.1. Lineage (GTDB taxonomy): Archaea > Halobacteriota > Methanomicrobia > Methanomicrobiales > Methanospirillaceae > Methanoregula. The sequence continues at coordinate 57,279 of CAWDSU010000017.1, forward strand.
GCCGACTGCTCCAGGTGGCAGCCGGAACAGGTCGAGCAGTTTTTTGACTCTCGGGTGAGATGCTGCAATGCGCGAGATCTCCAGATCCGGTTTTAACACCCGGCGCAGATCGATGAGAGGAATGCGCTGGACGAGCCCTGCATATGCCGGTTTTTCGCGTGCGATCTTCCTGTACGCATCCTCGAAATCGTATTTTTGATAATGTTGGCCGGACGGGCCGATTCTATCCCCCTCGTCGTCCGGCACATACCGGAGCACACAACCGACTTTATTTTCGTTATCGTAGGTGGAGACCGCATAGAGCCAGCCATCGGGATCTTCAACAAAGTCGCGCAGGCGGATTGGCAGTAGCATGGGGGGCCTCGGTATCATCAACAGGATCTCAGGAATGTTTCGATTATATCTGCGTCAGATCCCCGTCGGACGATAGTTCTCGTGGTGAGATCGACAACCGTGCTCGGTGTCCCCGGGAGCTTTCCGCCATCGATAAGAAGATCACGGGGCACCGTGCATTCGTCCGGGGTCTGCGGGTCTTTACCCCCATGGAGGTTTGCGCTGGTTGCGGTTATCGGTGCATCGAACCGCTCGATGATCTGCAGGGCAATTCCGTGCGCCGGGATACGGATTCCGATCATTCCGGTGCCCCCGGTAAGGATCCCGGGAATCGTCTTCCGTGCCGGCACTACCACCGTCACTGGCCCGGGCAGGAATTTTTCGATAAATTCCTCCATAGAGCGGTCGACATATGAGACTGCGGCGAGCATCTCGAAATCGGAGACCGCGATGGAGATCGGCTTTGCAAAATCCCGCTTCTTTGCCTCGTAGACTTTCTCAATGGCCTCATCTGAAAAGGCATCGGCCCCAAGACCATATATTGTATCTGTCGGATAAACGATGAGGCCATCATGCATAAGCACCGACACGGCTCGCTCGATGATCTCCATCTAAAATTCCCTGCCGCGGATCCGGTTGATATCAAATACCGCCTTGGTGCTCACATGCATGACGGCAAACACTCCCGCTTGGATCGGGTCGGTGACGACCAGATCGGCATGCTGGGGTACGGTCCCCGCCATCTTGAGGGCGATAACCGGGATACCGGCCTCACGCACCCGGTCAACTGCCTTTGAGATATCCCCGCCCATGATCGACCCGGCAAGCACGAGGATCGATGCCCGGGGCAGGCGCGAGACCGCGTCAACGGCGAGTGCAAGCGTCCTTTCGCCGACAAGGGGGATGGTATCCACCGATATCCGCTCACCCCGGATATTATGCCGGTCTGCCTCGTTTACCGCACCGAGCGCCACCTGGGCTACCTGTGCGCCGCCGCCAATGATAATGACACGGGATCCGAAAATATCGCCAAAGGGCTGGAAGTTTTTTACATCCCTGACCGACCCTATCGCCTCAAGGTCGAGCACCAGCTGTTCGCGATCAGGCCCCGGTTCGTATTCCAGGTAGAGTTCTCCCATTCCTGCGTGGGGGCCGGAATCGAAGATCTCCTGGTTTATCATGAGTATATTTGCCCCATGTTCGGCAATCACCGTCGCTATATCCCGTAGTACGCCCCGGGTGTTCTCTGCTATGATCCGCATTGCACAGCGTTCAGGTTCCGTGTCAACAACACCTGATGCGATAGCCGGGGATCGAACCCGGGTTAGAAGCTTGGGAAGCTCCTGTCCTGCCGCTAGACTACTATCGCATTTAATACCGCTCTATGATATTGCCTTATTTCGAAGATAAATATAGTGTTTGCTCAGGGAATGTTCATTCAAATGATTGAAGGGTCGATATTTTTATGAACGGCGGTGCAGCATAATAAAATACACTATTTGGTTGTGTTTATGTATCCGGGTCACACGCCCGGACGTACGGATACCTGACCATAATCCTTGTTTGATACCTGGGAGTTCTCTACCATGAAACATCCACGGATTTTCTTAATGATCATGCTGACTGCAGCGCTTATCATCCTGATGTGCCCTATTCATGCAGATACAGGGACACAGGCTGTACTCTACCAGAGTACGTTTGCCACCGATCCCCACTGGACCACCAACAATCCCTCAACTGATTACTGGGACCCGTCAGCAGAGCAGTACCATTTCGGTATTCAGCCAAGTACCGGCAATTATGCGTACTCGCCACCGATCAACTACGTAAATGGATCATTCACCCTTGAGTACGATATCCATCTTACAGAGATGGATCCGGGTGCAACGCTCAGGCTGGGATTCACCGGGACCGATATGGACTTCAACAAAGGTCCGAACGTTATAACGGCATTTACCAACTCAAAATACGGCCTGATCATGGTACTTCACAGCGTCACTGAGAGTGCAATACAGGAAGAAGTCACCAGTGATATGTCCTCGTATCCCGGGCCGACCGTTACATATGCTCTAAATACCACTTATCACGTAAAAGTGGACTATAATGCTGATACGGATGTTGTAACCGAAACCGTCACCAACAAGGAAACCGGCGGGCAGGTCTGGAGTTACTTTATTACTATACCGGGATCTCTCAAGAACATGAATCGGATCTATATCGGCAATGTTGGTGATTATGGCACGATGGGCCTGTTTGCCTTCGGGTGGGTTGATAACGTGCGTCTCATGGCAGCGATCCCGGCCACACCAACAACGCCAACCTCGCAGCCCACAACGCCCCTACCTACGTATACCCCGCACCCGGCAACAAAAACCACCACTCCCGTAGTATTTATGCCGATTCCAACGACCACAAAAAAATCCCCATCTTCTGGTCTGGTCGCCATTGCCGCGCTTGGGATCATCGGAGCCTGTGCAGTTGCGAGGATGATGAATAAGAAGAAATAAGGACGACCCCCCGTGCGGGGTGTTTTCCTCTTGTTTTTGTATTCACGGTGATGTTGTGTGATCTTTTCATTCGGTACATGATCCCTTCACGTGTTCAGTTTTATAGTTCGGGCCCCTTCACTTTCCGGAAATCCCATTGTAGGTTACAGATCCGGGTCCCTCCGACCCCCGGTTCAGCCGTGAAATGAAATATAAATTAGTCATATCCCGGATTTCTGAGGGGATGTTGTGGCTTTTTGGGGAAACGAAAAAAAAAGAGTATGGGGTGGCTTTTCCTGTGAAGCCTGGAGGATGTGCATCAGAGTTCTTTCGGCAGGGCACTTCTACACTTTTTTAGGACCTGCCGGAAGGAATGGATATAACTGCTCACCCACCTCGCAGCACATCCATCATGTAACTCGCGTGTGAAACACGAGGATTCACGGATGCGATGCAGGTGGCACGATCAATCGTTCGTACGGATGCGTGGCATAGCCTGTGGGACTCCGGTCCCGGGAATGCAGGAGATATCACTGCATACCGGTGCCGGCCCAGTGTATCCAATGACATTTCCCTGCCCAACCGTTGAAATGCCACCGGTTTCTGCAGCACCCGCAGGGTGTACCAAGAGACCGATCGTGATCAGGAGCATTGCCATTCCCATCAGGATCTTACCGGTATCCATGCGAGTGCCTCCGTTTGTTTCTTTCATGGATCGGTGACACGCCGAAACGCTTCCCGGGTATCACCTGATCTCATGGTTACACACAACGCCAGATATATTACCCCCATGATGCAGGTTCGACCATTGAACCAGCTGGTTAGATGATTCCCGTTCAGGATACACCACACGGCATACCCCTCATTTTTTGGCGTGCATAGGGTTATAGGACGACAAAGCGACGTACCTCTCAGAAAGAATATGGACCCGGCAGACAAGTCTCCTACGATTGTTGTTGAGGATACGGCGGAGTCTCTCGATGAACTCTCAGAATACCTGGATGTGCTTTCGAGCAGCGCCAGGCTCAGGATCGTGAAATTTCTCGAAAAAAAACCTCGTGATGCGCGGGCGATCTCCCATGAGATCGAGACCAGCTATGAAAATACCAAGAAACACCTCGACAAACTCATGAGTATCGGGGTGATAAAAAAAGAGGCGGGCCTTGGGGCTCCCACATCCAAAGGCATCCACCCTGTCTGGCAGTATTCTCTCGTACCCGGCGGTCTGGAATCAATCATCCGTAACCTCGGTTTGTTCTCCAACACACGTGTCCAGATTATCGGGGGGGAAATCTCACGGAGGCTGGAATCTGTCAAAAGCACGCTCTCCCAGGAGGTGCTGGGAAACGTGCCTGCAGCCATCGTGCTGGGCGGCCAAGACGACGGCAAAACATTCCTTTTGCGAAATGATACTGTGCGTGTCGGGAGAAGTGATCCCGAACGCCCTGCCGATGCAACCGGGGATGCAGATGTCGAGATATCCGGCGCATATACGGCTGTGACCAGGATATCGAAACCTCATGGGAAATTCATTTCAAAAAAGGATGGATGGTATTTTGAAGACTGTGGGAGTACCGGCGGGACGGCACTGAACAATGCGCGGCTGGAACGTCATGTGCTCACCCCGATTCACGATGGTGATCTCCTTGAGCTTGCGAAAGGAGCGGGAGGGGCAAAGCTGTTATTAATCATACCTAAAATTCCATAATTGATGTACAAAGTGATGTACGCTTATAAGGACGCAGTTCCCTGTCACTGACCGATTTATAAAAAATGATCCAGAAGTGCGGTATACCGTTCATGATGCGCCATTCCGGCCTTGCGATGTTCTGTCTCGCGGCAGTTCTTTTCATGAGTACGGTATATGTTCCTCCGGTGGCAGGGTCACAGTATACTGTTGCACCATCAGGTGGCGGCTTTACCAGCATCCAGGATGCGGTCACCTGGGCAGCCCCCCTTGACACGATTACGGTCTGGAGCGGGACATATCCAGAAATGGTTAAAATCGACAAGAAGATCACGCTTATAGGGGTTGATACCGGTGGGGGGTTACCGGTCATTGACCCGGGAAAAAAGGGAACCGCTCTTGAAATCACCGCGGATGGATGTACCGTTGAGGGATTTGTTATCCAGAACAGCGCGACCGCGAGCGGGATCCTCATTTCCTCAAACAGGAACATCATCGAAAATAATACTCTTGAGGAAAATGCAGCGGGTATCCAGATTGTGTCTTCAAATGATAATACTATCATTGGCAACACGGTCTTGGGCAACAGCCGCGCAGGTATTGCGCTCAGGAATGCAAAAAACAACCTGATTGAGGGAAACCAGATCACTAAGAATGCCCTTGGAATAACGCTTGATGAACAATCCGCCGCCGATACGATCACGTTTAACACGTTTTCCAATACCGAGAACGTCCTGTCAAAAGGTACTGGTCTGCAATGGGAATCACCTTCTGGGATGTCCTATGTGTATTTGGGAAGGACGTTTACTGGCAGGCTGGGGAATTACTGGAGCGATTACCGGGGAACTGATCAGAATTCCGATGGCATCGGGAATACACCGTATGTTGTGGAATCTGGTTTAAACCGCAATTCTGTTACAGCAGCGGACCAGAATGAAGTTGATCCTGCCCCCTTGATGGATCCGATTGAGTATTATTCTCAGCTCAATCTGGCTGCATCCGTTGAACCTGAAATGACGCCGACCCCCGGGAGTACAGAGATAACAGCTCCGGCCGGGCAGGGAGTCCCCGTGGCGGATACCGGATCAGCCGTAACCGGTGACCGTGCCGGCAGGCCCATTGTTGCGTTTTTTGTGCTTGTACTGTTGGTGTGTATCGTTGGTGCCGGGTTTTTACTCTTCATCAGGTACCGTAAAAAGCAATTGGAGCATTCCCCGGCAAACTCGTCCTCTGCCAGAAAGACGCACCCCCGTCCTGTACTGGACATCCATGAACAGGAAGAGGTACACGGGGTTTTTCCCGGTGGCCCGGATACCGGCATTAAGTCCACAACCCCTGCTCACGAGACCGAGGTCGAACCAGCTCCAGTGGAAACTCCCCCGGCAGCAGGGCCCAAATTTTATTTCCCGCCGGAACTCGAGAGCCGGTACGTGGATATCAGGCATATCGGCCGGGGGGGCGTTGCACATGTCTTTGCCGCACATCGCAAATCGGACAACCGGCTGGTAGCCGTCAAGATCCCCATCAGTTTTGACGAAGTGACTGGCAAATGTTTCCTGAACGAGATCGCTGCGTGGCAGACGCTCCGGCACAAAAATATCGTTGAGGTACTTGAGGTCAACATCCTTCCTGTTCCCTATGTCGAGATGGAGTACGTGCCGGGATCGCTTGAGGCAGTGGCAAAACCCCTGCCGGTCTGGAAGGCCGTGCATCTCGTTCATGGGATCGCTGATGGACTTGCATATGCCCATGCCCACGGGATCATCCATCGTGACATCAAACCGCACAACATCTTGGTGACCGGTGATTTTGTCCCGAAAATTACAGACTGGGGCATGAGCAAGGTCATCGCGACCACGATGGAGAAATCGAGCGTTGCCGGTTTCTCGCTCTCGTACGCGGCACCGGAGCAGGTTTCTCCTGCAGAATTTGGCAGGACGGATGTCCGTACCGACATTTACCAGCTGGGTGCACTCTTCTACGAACTGGTCACCGGATCGATACCGTTTGGGGGGGAAAGTATTGTTGAGGTCGGCAATGCGATTATTAGGGACGATCCAACATCCCCGACGGAATATAACCCGGATGCAGAGATTGTGGAGAAGATCATCTTAAAATGCCTTGCGAAAAATCCTGCAGACCGGTTCCAGTCCGCTGACGAGCTGCTGGACGCACTCTCCCGGTACCTTGATGAGGACGATGAATAAGTAGGTGATCAATATAGCGGATGAACAGAATACCTACGAGCCCGCGATCTGTGGGCACTGTAGCGGGATCGGGTGCACCTATTGTAATAAAACAGGAACGGTCCTTGTCCGGGCGCCAAAGAAGCACTGTTCTGAGTGCGAAGGTGTCGGCTGCATCTATTGTGGGTTTACCGGCTGGGCGCGCCCGAAAGGCAGGTACGACTGACCGGAACTGTTTTACCGGAATGAGCCTTCGACCCGGTGAGGGAGTACGCATTCCTCGAAGCGTTTCAGGAAATACCGGTCGGTCATACCAGCGATAAAATCGCGGACGAGTCCGGCAGGCGAGGTTGAATGGATATAGTCCCGGCTGACCCATGGTGAATCGGCAAATTCAGTAAAAATTTTCGAATCATGGCGCTCTGCCTCAACATCCTCAAGATACTTCAAAAACAGGATGCGGTACATGGTTCTGATCTTCTCCCTTTCTGCCGTCAGCTTCGGGTTGTTGTAGATCCGTTCCCGTGAAAAGGCACGGAGGGTTACCAGTGCGTGTTCCACCTCCGGGCTGTAGGTGATAAAGCCCTCCCGGTCAGCGTCACTGTGATTGAGCAGATCGTGGATCAGGGTATCGATGATGGCACGGTTGTCGGTCCCCAGTACCTCTTTGCACTCTAGGGGGATGTCAGTCATGGTGTTTACGAGTCCGACCTCCTGCGCATCCTGGAGATCGCGCCCGATATAGGCGATCGTGTCGGCAAATTTCACGACACAGCCTTCCAGGGTCATCGGTGCCCCGGACCTGATCCCATCTGCATTGGTCTGGACTTTACGGTCGAACGCACCCCAGTCCGGACAGGGCTCGGGGGAGATCCGGACATCATCTGTCTCCCCGTTATGGCAGAGGATACCGTCCAGTACCTGCATGGTCAGGTCCTGGTCCTCGATACGGTCAAGAAACCTGACACTCTGCACGTTGTGGAAAAATTTCCCGATATCGTGTTTTTTGCAGAGATCCGAGAGGCAGGACTCGCCGAAATGCCCGTAGGGGATATGGCCGATGTCATGCCCGAGCGCGATTGCCTCTATGAGATCCTCGTTAAGGCGCAGGCATCGCCCAATCGTGCGGGCAATCTTCGAGACGAGCTGGACATGGATTACCCGGTGGGTGATGTGATCGTTCTCGACCAGATAAAAGACCTGTGTCTTGTCGATATACCGTGAATATGCCCGGGTGTGGATGATCCGGTCGGCATCCCGCGAATAGGGAGTACGGATATCTTCCGGTTTCCGGTTTTTCCGTCGTACTGCCTGATCGCTCCGTGCAGCGTGGAACGAGAGCAGGGCTTCGCGTTGTTGCGTATACTGATAAATCTGCGAATCATGCTCGCGATCCGGGTCGCGACGTTCCCGATCTACACTCATACTTAACGTCACTATACGCGGGCAGGGGGCTTTAAAGATAACTTCCTTTGAGAAACCGCCTCACCTTATAAAGAAAATTATAAAAAAATACCCTCAAGGTGGGTTTCGTAACGCGGCCTGTCGGGGTATATGTGATTCATCGCCCGTACGTCACGTAGGTCTCGCCGTACTGGACGACATGTCCGCCCATGGCCCGTAAAAACTCCTCTTTTGCTGCACCGGGTGCAAGATCAAGTTCAGCATCCAGCCCGTATACCTTGAAGAAATACCGGTGTGTCTGGCCGTGGGGTGGGCAGGGACCATAATACCCAATCTTCCCAAAACTGTTCGTTCCCTGTACCGCCTTGATCGGGAACGTAACGATATGGTCTTTTGGGATCTTCTCCGGGATGAGTTTTACCAGTTCAATATTCCATGCCAGCCAGTGGATAAAACCACCACCGCCGGGTGCATCGGGATCATTGCAGATGATGGCAAGACATTTTGAATGCTCGACATTCACACCGCCCACATCGATCTCCGGCGACTTATCCTCCCCGTCGCAGGTGTACGCGCTCGGGAGGGTTTTGACTGAAATTCGTATGTTTAATGTCTCCATAGGTTCTTCACATCCGTTACCGGCATCATCCACGGCCGGTCTCATAAAGATAACTTTTCCACCTGCGAAAGGCCGGTACTGGGGGCCTTCACGGGGAGTTTTACCGGGTACAAAGTGCGACAGTCTCCCCGAACTGGAGCACGTGGCCTTTCATCGCCGCCACCAGTGCGTGCTTGTCTGATCCGGCAGGGAGTGCAAGCATTGCATCAAGCCCGTATACCTTGAACTGGTAGCGGTGAGTCTCACCCTGCGGGGGGCAGGGGCCGGTGTAGCCGATGATCCCATAATCCGTCATCCCCTGCACCGCGTCTACCGGGGCCGTGACCGTACCCTCACGGGGGATCCCATCCGGGATCACAGGTTCCGGGGGCAGGTTCCAGATGATCCAGGGGGTAAACGAACAGCAGGTTTTGATAAACGGGTTAAAGAGCATGACAGCGATGGATGCAGTACCCGGGTCCAGACTTGCGAGGGTAATGCGCGGTGAATGGTTGCCACCGTCACAGGTATAGGTCGGGGGAAACTCAAGGAAGTCGAGTGTTACTTCAAGCGGCGTCATCATGGTGATCATTACTGTTGTACGGGAAAAAGGTAAGTCTGGCATGACGATTCAACCGGAGATTTCCCGCTCGTGTGAGGTACATGGGGGTGGAATGAATTGCCTACCCTTTTCGGGGTGATTTAATCTGATAATGACTGAAAACAGATGCAGGGGATGAGATATCGGCAGTCTCATATAGGATCTGGCTGAACTGGAGAATAAGGATGAACTGCCATGACCCTCCCGGATCGCTTTGAAATTGTACCGATCGGAACGATCCATTCGCCGTACAAAATTCCGGCAGACGCCCCCCGGCAGGGCCGTTTTTCTGACGCAGAGTCTGTAATTGAGATCTATGAGCCGTATGTGCCCGGCCTCCGGGACGTCGAACGCGAGAAACATCTCGTCGTCCTCTACTGGCTTGACCGGGCCGATCGTACGGCTCTCGCCGCCACACCCCCGCATACCGGTATTGAACATGGGGTATTTGCCACCCGGTCGCCACACCGGCCCAACCCGATCGGGATCTCGGTGGCCGATCTTGTCCGGCGCGAGGGTAACCTGCTGGTTGTGCGTGGGCTGGATGCACTGGATAAAACACCGGTGGTGGATATCAAATGTTACTCCCCCGGGATTGACTGCATACCGGAATAACATCTCGTTTTTCCCTGCTAGGGCTGTCATCATCTCCACATCTTTATTGTCTAAAAAAGAGAACGATAGTGGATAGAAGTACCGTAGGGTACTCCAGAGGCAACCCCATGGCAAAGAAACCTGCCGGTACCATCCCGGAAAAACCCACGAAAGATTTCTGCTCCCACGAGTGCTCCAGCTGCGCGACTGCCGGAAACTGCTCGGATGCAAAACCCGGCCTTCCCCCCAAGGCAGACATTGACGTGAAACACGTTATCCTTGTACTCTCGGGGAAAGGCGGTGTAGGAAAATCGACCGTATCCGTGAACCTTGCATATGCGCTCTCCAGCCACGGCTATAGTGTCGGGCTCCTGGATCTTGATATGCACGGCCCCAACATCCCAAAGATGCTCGGGATCGAGGATCACAAGCTTTCGACGCTCGGGAACCGGATCGAACCGGTCCATGTCACCGGGGCGCTCTCGGTCATATCGATGGCGTTCCTGCTGCCCGACAAGAGCACGCCCATCATCTGGCGCGGACCCATGAAGATGGCGGCGATCAACCAGTTCCTCACTGAGGTCAACTGGGGCTCTCTGGATTACCTTGTCGTGGACCTTCCCCCTGGCACCGGGGATGAGGCACTCACGATTGCACAACTCGCGCCCAACGTGCGTGGTGCAGTGATAGTGACTACCCCCCAGGATGTCGCAACGCTCGACTCGAAAAAGGCCATAAAATTCGTGGAGAAACTCGGCCTGCCGGTCCTTGGAGTCATTGAGAATATGAGCGGGATGCTCTGTCCCCACTGCGGTCAGGAGATTGATCTCTTCGGCAAAGGTGGTGGCAGGAAGATTGCCGAAGAACTTTCCGTGCCCTTCCTTGGCGCCATCCCGATCGATATCGATATGCGCAAGGCCGGGGACGAGGGCCGGCCGTTTATTATCCGGCGCGGCGACAGTGCTACGTGGGCGAGCGTAGATAAGATCATGGAAGCGCTTATAAAAGTCGTTGAGGGATAACACGGTATGGACTACCTGAGGGTACTCTCCGGAAAATCTGCGCCTCTCCCAATTTATAAGCCGGTCATCGCATGTCTGGAAAACCCTCAGGCATTTCCCGATCTTCTGGAACCCGTCTACCGCGAGGCCATGAAACTCGACGACGAGACGCTCGATCAGTTCCGGTTTGCCCTCCTGCGCCTCCAGCTTTATGCGGATATTCACCGGAACGAGGATCTGGAGAAGGCGATGCACATCCGCTACGTCTCGCAGGTACTGGAGAAAGTAATATTTGGTACTCTTGTGATGGAGCCACAAGAGCCTGAAGCCTCCTGATCATTGTCTGTACCAAAAAGATATTATCGGGGTAAATGTGCACGGATGATACCTATAAGTGTCCCTCCGGCACATGTATGATCTGATAAAAAAGGATCCTGAAGATCATTCATTCTTCTTTCATTCTGAATACACGATAGACCCGACCGGAGATAATAATGACGTCACGCATGCATGCCCCGCACACGACCTGCCCGGGTTGCCAGGAAGTGGTTTTCCTTGATGAGCTCGTAGGTGGCAAATGCCCCCTATGCGGCTGTTCACTGGAAGACTTTGACGAGTCCATCGGCGAATATGAAGGGATCCTCGATCGTTCCGACCTTTCGTGGCTGATATTCAATTATTTTGTCTTCAAGAAATTCGTCGATCTTGGGGTTCCGCCTTCACAGATCATGGAGTTTGTCTCCAATTACGAGCAGAATGCAGAGAAACCACCTGAAGAGTGGACAAGAACGGAGTTCTCCCTGGAACTCCCGATGGGGCCTCTCGATCGGATACGACCTAAACGATGCGCAAAGTGCAACCGGCTCTTCGTGCGGGGCGGACGGAAACGGATCGCTGGTGACATGCGTCATACCTCGGTGTGTATCCAGTATGTATGTAACCGGTGCTAAAACACTCACCGCACCGGTTTTATTGGATTGGGGGCTCTATAGTAAATCTCAACACATCACTTTTAATGTTCCTAGAGACTTTTCTCAAATGTTGCATTTTGCCCCAGCGTATTAAGATATCATCATAAAGCGATAATTCCCGAAAAAGTAATATAATATCCTCGCAATATGGAAAAACAATTCAGGAAGACAGGCACTGTCGCCTCCGTCAATATGTTCTTTGCAATGTGTTAAAAATGAAGGGTTTCCACATAGCCCTATTTTTATTCTATATCACAGGTCTTTGGTATATCCTTTGATTTTTGTCTCTACTTACCTTATGAATCATGACCAACTGAGGGGAATAATTTCTTTGATGGCCCGGGGCATGGTCACTTCCGCAATGATACCAGCATGATAATCCCAATGATTACAAGAGCGGCAAAACTGATAAGCAGGGGAAGAATGACACTGTAGGCAGTCATACCTGCCGGCAACTCCGGTTGCAGGGAAAAAGAGGAATTGCCTGCAATACGGTATTCGAGAATTGTGAGCTGTGCTGATGCATTGCCTGATGTGGTGTATTTTTGCTCGCCAACCGACACGATATACGAACCTGCCGGCAGTCCGGGCTCATTGAGTGAATAGGTCCACTGGTTTGTATTGGTGTCTCGTTCTACCGGAATATTTTCTGATGTTACCAGATCATTGGAGGTCGCATTTCTGATCTCTACATGGAGGAGATTCTCGGGCCCGATGTTCGTTGTACCAGTAATAAGAATGGCTTCTCCGGTTGTCTGGTCGGGTAGTTTAGCTGGATTGCTCCCGCTGACCCGGTTGAAATGCATTGATGGATTCTCAACATAGAAGTAATACGGGGTGAATATATCGTCAACGTCCGGCCGCACCGATGCATTGAGGATGGTATCGGCTATTGGACCAATGTCAGATGGGAACGACGATATTTGCCCGATGTTGGCGATGATTATTCCCTGATCTGCGATACGTATGCCATCGCTCCAGACCAGCGGACCGATCTCAAAACTCCTGTCAGCACCGGGATCCTGAATCAAAAATGCGTACTTACCGACAGAAAACCGGTTGGTCTCTTCCGGTTTTATAATAAATGTGAAATTTCCTTTTTTATCCGTTTTTGCCGTTTGGGTCGCAAAGTAATTCCTCCCGAGAGTCCAGAGGGTTACCGAACCATTCTGTGCATCGGTACCCGAGAGCGTCACCGTATCCGCCTTCACAATGGTCTGCGGGCTGCTGGTTACTGCGGTAAGCGCGGCAGATGCCGGCAGGCCAAGCACTACCAGCAGTGTAAGCAGGGTTATGGTTGTGAGCCTTGTTTTCATATTCCTCTCTTGTTAACCTGAGACATTCCATCCGGCACGCGAACACTTATGTAAATAGGGAGCAGTATTCTCTCATAACCTTAACGCACATATGCTGTTCATCTGATTATAGGAACAGAGATTGGAGGGCCTGAATGCCTCTCACGTACACCATGTACCAAAATGATAGGATTGGGTAAAATGATTCTTGATCCAAACGGCCCCATCATCAAGGAACTATAGTACCCCATCTTTCCTGTCCGGGTTTAGTCCCTATATATTGAAACGAGTAATGGTCGTACTGTAAACTCCTGAGTCAAGGCTTGACTATTGCTTCCGGGATCTTTTATGTCCACTTGCGGTAGCACTATGATACGGAATGCCATTACACTTCTATTTGTTGCCGTTAAAAAAAGCATATTCCTTACCGGCATCAGGCAGTCCGGTATCCTCCTCGATACCGGTGCAAGATAATTTTCGCTCAAGGCAGGAGGGATTGTTATTTTAAAAATATCAGTATGTCCTGCCGACGAGGGTTGCCTTGCCTAGCTTACCGCAGATAATGCAGGGTCCGTCCGTGGCCTCGATATAGTCCGACCGGACTTCGGTTCCGAGCAGGCTCGAATTTGCCTTATCTTCGATAGCATCCCCACATCCTCGTTCTCGGCACCAGTGGACGACAGCTACGTTCCCTTCGTTGAGGGCAGAATTCAGGGCATCTATTGAATTAGCAGTACCTGAGATGTAATTTTGTGTTCTCTTCCGCTTTAGCCCGGATCGCGTCCGTGATTTCGCTAAGTACCTGCGAGACGTCATCAGATGCCGTTGCAAGGGAAATTGTGGTTCTTCCGCCGCTTCGTTTGACTGCCATCGCCTTTCCGGCGTCGAGATCCCGTGGCCCCAGTTCGAGCCGGAGCGGGACACCCCGGAGTTCCCACCAGTAATATTTTGCACCGGGCCGCAGATCCCGGGCATCAAGTTTCACCCGGAAGCCGGCGGTTTCCAGTTCCATTTTGAGTTTTTCTGCCGCAAGGATCACGTCGTCGTGACGATTCCCGATAGTGATTGGTACAATTACTGCCTGAAGTGTGGCGACTGCCGGTGGGAGGATCAGGCCCTTGTCATCGCCGTGCACAGAGATCAGTGCCGCGATACAGCGCTCCGAGATCCCGTAGCAGGTCTGGTACGCGACTTTCTGCTCGCCGTTCTTGTCTTCGTACTGGATGGAGAAAGTTCTGGAGAAGTGGTCGCCGAGATGGTGGACGGTGCCGATCTGGAGGGTTTTCCCGTTCGGCATGATCGTGTCCACTGCGATCGTATAATCCGCACCGGGGAACTTGTCCCAGTCGGGGCGTTTCGATATAATGATCGGGATGCAGAGGTTCTGGTAAAACTCGCAAGTGAGCGCGATCTCGGACTCCACCTGCGCCTCCGCCTCGTCCCAGGTTGCATGAACCGTATGCGATTCCATGAATGAGGTGATCTCGCGGGCACGGATCATCGGGCGGGTCTGCTTTGTCTCGTACCGGAAGGTGTTTACCACCTGGTAAACCTTTATCGGGAGATCGGCATGAGAACGGACCCAGAGGGCAAACATCGGGTAGATTGCCGTCTCGCTCGTGGGCCGGAGGGCTAGTTTCACATCAAGCGGGGTTGTTCCGCCGTGCGTCACCCAGTAAACTTCGTCCTCGAATCCCTTGATGTGCTCTGCCTCCTTCAGAAATTCCTGCTCCGGGATAAGCAGGGGAAAGAGGGTTTCCTTGTGGTCACGATCAAGCAGTTCATGCAGGCGCTGGTACACGAATTTGCGGATTGCAAATCCGTACGGGAACCATACGTAGAGCCCTTTTACGGGATAGCGGACATCCATGATCTCCGCACGCCACAGAAGTTCGTTATACCACTCGGAAAAATCCTGTTTGTTTGGCAGGGCGCCTGCATCTTCGTCCATAAAAAGACCTCTTAAGCTACCAATTGTATGACTGCCGGCGTAATAAAAGCCTCGACCAGTGCCGCTACTGCGATAAGGGGCAGCACGTAGAGGAGAAAGAGCCGGGCCAACCGTCCTGCATCGGCAGCCGTATCAGCCGCCCCATACCATTCGGCAATAAGTGACTGAGCCATAAGAAATCCAAGCGCAGCAGCGATGATAAATGCGGGGATCTCGAAGATCCCATGAGGAAGGATGGCGGCGGCGATAAAAATTGCCGGGTGACCGTGGCTGATGATCTCGGTGATTGCCCCGATCACAATCCCGTTCAGGCTCAATATTACCATCGTGAGGATGCCAAAGGAGGCCCCTCCCAGAAAAAGCATGATACAGGCTTCAAGGTTGTTGGCAAAGAGCTTTACACACATATCAAAAGGGTTGCCAATGGTAATCTGGCCGGCAATCTCTTTCTGGAACATCACAAGCAGGTCATTTCCTATTGTCGGGTCGCGTGCGGTTCCGATCCATCCCACGATCATGGCGACTAAAAAAAGAAGGAGCGTAACTGTGATGGCATTCCCAAGTGAGGAACGTTCCACATTGGGTGGCGACGTATAGGGATCAGACATAGAGAACCATCCGGATCATGTCCCGGATACCCGGGGCAAGGCCGACCACGATCATAGCGAGCAGTACCATGTGCCAGAAAGCCGGGTTAGCCTCCTTGCGATAGAGCTGCATGATGTAGACGGCAGGGAAGAGGACGACGAGTTTGAGGGGGTACATGACAAACGCGGTACCGGTAATCTGAATCAGGTTTGAGCCGACCACGTGCTGTTCTATATAATGAACGGCCGGGTGGAAGGTGAGCCCGTAACTGGTGGCACTGGCATCCAAAAGCTGTCCGAAGATGAGTGAGATATAGAGAGGATCCCTTACATATTCCCATGAGAGAACAAATCTCATGCATGCCCAGACCAGCACTGTTGCCGTGATGGCCATGAGCAGAATCACCGCAAGGATAAAGAGATCGACATGAGTATGGGCCATGCCCCAAGAAATCAGAATAAGCAAGATGACAAAAACCGCCATGCAACCGATGAAAGCATAGAATGACAGGAAGTTTTTAACAAGCCCGTTTTTCTTGAGGGTTCCCCCAATAAAGATCATCCCAAGCGTAAAGAAAAACAGCACAAAATAGATCGGGGGGGTAACGATCAGGTACTGCCAGTCGCCCGCGACCATCCCGGCATCTTGTACAACCCGGAGCACGCCTCCGAGCACCACGTACGGCAGCGTGGCAAGAATAAACAAGGAATCAAGTTGTATGCCATGCTCTGAAAGCCAGGCAGAATTCGAGAACCACCGGTACAATAAATACACACCGATGATGAGGATAATCGCGTAGGTGAGCGTTTCGACAATATTGTAGGGCTCGCCGTACTTGACGGGATCGATGTAGTATTTGTATATGAAATCACTAATCATTCATAATCCGGATGAGCCCAGATACTATAAAATTACTTAAAGAGAAGGTCTTTGACAAGTCCAAGTGGATGCAGTTACCCCGGGATGTGGTGATTGGCCACGATGTCCTTAACCAGATCACCCCAGTCTGCGAAGATCTCAAACTGGGCAGATCTGCATTCCTGATATCAGGAAAGAGTACCATGGAACGGGCAGGAAAAACTGTTGGGGATCTGCTCTCCAAAACAGGTACCGTGAAGATTTTTATTGCAGAAGAGATCAGCCCGAAGGTAATCAAGCAGGCAGAGCAGGAGGCAAAGGACATGGACTTTGTGATCGGGGTCGGGGGAGGTCGGGTGATCGATACGGCAAAGATCGTGTCGTATAATCTCGATCGGCAGTTTGTCTCGATTCCGACAGCGGCATCCCATGATGGCATTGCTTCTGCCCGGGCATCGGTACCCACTATGGAGGGCAATGTCTCCCTTGAGGCCCATCCACCTCTTGCCATTATTGCGGACACCGGTATTATTGCGTCCGCCCCACACCGGCTCCTTGCGGCCGGCTGTGCGGATGTGATCTCCAATTATACAGCCATCCTTGACTGGGAGATGGCTCACCGGATCAAGGGTGAGCCGATGAGCGAATACGCAGTTGCACTCTCTAAAATGACTGCGGAAATCCTGGTCAAAAATGCCGATCTCATAAAACCTCACCAAGAGCAATCGGCGTGGTTTGTTACAAAAGCACTCGTATCAAGCGGGGTAGCGATGAGCATAGCGGGATCGTCACGGCCTGCAAGTGGCGGGGAGCATAAGTTCTCCCACGCCCTCGACAGACTTGCCCCGGGAAAGGCCCTGCATGGGGAGAGCTGCGGGATCGGTACAATTATCTCGATGTACCTCCATGGTGGCGACTGGCGGGGGATACGTGAGTCGCTCAGGATGATTGGCGCTCCGGTGACACCTGCGGATGTCGGCATCGCCGATGAGGTAGCCGTTGAAGCACTCCTTATGGCAAAGACTATCCGCCCGGAACGCTTTACAATCTTTGATATGGGCATCACCAAAGAATCGGCAGAGAAACTGGTGCAGATGCTTTATTCAGAGTAAACCGGCGTAAAAAGGTAAACGTGCAGGAATATTGCCATGGCTGAGACAAAAACCAAAGTGACGATTGTGGGAACGGTACTGGCAAAACCCGGCGTCGAGTTCATCTACGAGGGAGAGTCCCCGGAGTGCGGGACCTGCAAGGTCAAAAAGGCGTGCAACAACCTCAATAAGGGTCACCGGTACCGGATCGTCACGGTCAGGAGCACTCATCACGAGTGTGCGGTTCATTTCAATGGTGCGACCGCTGTTGAGGTGATGGACGCCCCGGTGACCATGCTTATCAGCGCTGATATGGCGATCGTCAATTCGAGGATAAAAATAGAGTTTTCCTGCAACAAAGCGGATTGCAAAAGCTACCCGCTCTGCAGACCGGACGGCATGGTGGAAGGCGAAAAATATGTTATTGCCGAAGTACTGGGCAACGCATCCGATATATGTGGTAAAGGCCGGGCGCTCAAGCTGGTCGAGATAAAACCTTTATAAACGATCTTCAAATATTCACAATCGGGTGATGTTTCATCCCTGCCGTTCCTGCCAGAGTGCATCCGCTGCTAGCACAATGCCGGTATATCCCTCCAGTATGAATGTCCACCGTTCTGGAATTGCATCGATCCCCCAGCACGCACCTGCGAGCGCACCGCAGCATGCGCCGACCGTGTCAGCATCCCCACCCAGATTTATTGCGGAGAGCACGGCGTTCTCGAATGTATGGGCGTTCATAAAACAGGAGAGTGCCGTATGTGAACAGAGCACCGCATCAAGTGAAGGTTCGGGACAGTACTTCCTGTAACTCCCGAGTTTATACAGCACTTCGGCATTCCCGCATCGCGAACGGGCACGAACAAATGCATGGTTCCGGGAAACCCCCCGGCACATATCACTTACCATCATGTTGAGCCACGCGGAGCAGTGGGCGGCGACCGGATCATGATGAGTGAGTTGAGAACAGAAAATACTTATCTCATACACCTGATCTGCAGGGTAAAAGATCCCGAGGGGAAATCCCCTCATCACGCTCCCGCTACTCCGGCTCCCGTGGTTACGCTTATGCACGAGCCATGCGGCACGCTGCGGCGGGGTGCCAGAACGTACGAGCGCAAAGAATGCAGAGGAGGTTGGACCGTACCATTCCGGGCGCTTTTCGTACCCGGAAAGCAACCGCTGTACAAGGTCAGACGGGTTAAATCCCCTGCATGCGAGAAGCGATTCCGCGACCGCGAGTGCCTGCAGCGTGTCGTCCGTGTACTGGCCGGCATTCCGGAAATGGCGCCCTCCGGGCCGCATATTTGTTACCCACGCTTCAGGTTGGGGAGATCCTTCCAGGGGCGCACCCAACGCGTCCCCAATTGCGAGTCCCGCAAGCAATCCCCTTGGGTGAATGTTTTCTCTTATAAATTTCACCAATAAGGTATATCTGCCGCACAGAAAGAATAACTTTTCAGAGAGAAGGCGATAGTGTGCAAAAGGAAGAGTTACTGCATCTGCATATGCTGATGGTACACATCAGGAAGTATTACGAGAACACTACGAATGAAGAAATAGAAACTGAACGCTACAACGCTCTCGAAATATCACCGGTTCATATTCATAAAGATAAAAAAGCCCATAAAGATGCTCTTCTCACACTGGGCGAAGAGATTGTAACTCATATAAACGGACACCACCATGTGCATGTGGTGAACTATTCTCCTGAGACTGCAATAGCATCGACTCCACAGGTCGCAGTCGAACATTAACTGTCATGGATGAGGCGCTGGCATTACGGGAGATCATCTCCCGCATCCTTTCCCTGCCTCCTGATGACAGTGGGATCGTTGCCGTAAAAATTGATATATGCCGTAAATACCGGCTCAGTGCAGTTCCCAAGAACTCTGCGATCCTTGCCGCTGCGACTCCAAAGGAACGGGAGGCCCTGCGTCGGGTTCTGCTGGTCAAGCCTACCCGTACCCTCTCCGGTGTTGCACCGGTTGCGGTGATGACCTCGCCGTACCCGTGCCCGCACGGTAAATGCCTGCCCTGCCCGGGCGGGCCGGCGCATCCGTTCGGGTCGCCGCAGAGCTACACGGGAGAGGAGCCTGCAGCAAAACGGGCCCGCGAGCATAACTACGATCCGTTTGCGCAGGTCCACGCCCGGCTCGGGCAGTTCGAGACACTGGGTCACCGGGTCGAGAAAGTGGAACTGATCGTGATGGGCGGGACGATGACCGCTCGTCCCGTGGAGTACCAGAATGAGTTTGTCGCCCGGTGCATCGAGGCGATGAATGTATACCCCGGGAATGCACCGGCAGTAACAGTACCTTCCGTTGCAGAGGTCGAGGCGGAAAACGAGACGGCTGATGTACGGTGCGTTGCGATCACGTTCGAGACGCGCCCGGACTGGTGCAAAAAAGAGCACATCAACCGGATGCTTGACCTCGGTGTCACCAAGGTGGAGCTGGGCGTCCAGCATGTGGACGACGCAATCCTTGCATTCAACCGCCGGGGCTGTACCGTTGCCGATACCGCTGAAGCAAACCGTCTCCTGCGTGATGCCGGTATCAAGGTCGGGTTCCACATGATGCCCAACCTGCCGCATTCGACGATCGTAGCTGACCGGGAAATGTTCGAGACGATCTTCTCCAATCCCCGGTTCAAGCCGGATTTCCTGAAAATATACCCTACGCTTGTTACCCCCGGTTCCGAGATCGAGGAACTCTGGGAGCTTAAGAGATATACACCGTACGATGAGGAGCAGCTCATCGATCTCATCGCATATGCAAAAACGCTCATCCCGGAATACACGCGGCTCTCGCGGGTCCAGCGCGACATCCCGGCGAAACTGATCGTGGCCGGGTCCCGTCACTCCAACTTCCGGCAGCTGGCACAGAACCGCCTTGCCGCGCAGGGCCGGCACTGCCGCTGCATCCGGTGCCGGGAGATCGGGAGATTGCCCTCTGAAGTGGAATCGGACATACGGGTGATCCAGTATGAGTGCTGCGGCGGGACTGAACATTTCATCTCCGCAGTCTCGGGGGACTCGCTGATCGGGTTTGCCCGGCTCCGGTTCCCATCGTCAGAGTTCCGACCGGAACTTCATGGTGCCGCGCTCGTCCGCGAGCTCCATATCTATGGGAGTCTTGTCCCGGTTGGCCAGGATGCGGCAGAATCAGAAGAGTGGCAGCATCGGAGCTTCGGGCGGATCCTCCTTTCCCGCGCCGAGGAAATCGCAAAAGCCGCAGGGTTTGTGCGTGTCGCGATCATGAGCGGTATCGGCGTCCGGCCCTATTACAGGAGACAGGGATATGAACGCAGGGGGCCCTATATGGTAAAGGAGATGTCATGAACCCGGCAACCACGGAGTTTGTGAGGCAGCGGTTCACCGAGTATTACCGGAAGGCGATGCTGGTCTCTCCCTCTTCGCTTGCGCAGCGGGAATGGGGTTTTGTCCTCTTCAATCCTGGTTCAGCCGAGATGCGGATGCGCCGGCACATCGCATTTGCCGATCGTGTGGAGCTCTTCGATTATATCAAAAACCTAGTCCCCTCCCATCTCTATTATTCAAGCGCTTACTACGAGAAACCGGATGCACCCACCATGGGCGAAAAGGGCTGGTGCGGAGCCGATCTTATCTTCGATCTGGATGCAGATCATATCGTTAAAGGCCCCTACGACCAGATGCTCTCCCGGGTGAAGACCGAGACAGAAAAACTGCTGGCCATGCTCACCGATGAACTGGGGATCGATCCAAAGCAGATCGATCTGGTTTTTTCCGGCGGGCGCGGGTACCACGTGCATGTGAAGGATCTCGCCTTTCGCGGGTGGGGAAGTGCCGAGCGGCGGGAATTGGTCGATTACATATGCGGGATCGGGCTCGATCCTACAGGTCCTGTTCGCCGGGTTTCCACCATCGTCCGGATGGCCCGCCCGGTTTCGCGAGGCACTTATCGATTTCATTACATGGCTTGGTAGCCAGAGTGAGGAGGAGGCGACGGGTTATCTTACGTCACTTGAAGGTGTGGGGAAGGAGTCTTTGGCCGGGTTCTTAAAAAAACGCGATGCGATGATCAACGGACTCCGTGGGGAATTCGATCCGACACTCCTCAAAGACAGGGTCATGAAAGCGGTCATGCACGAAACCGGGGGGGAATTCCGGAAACGGTTGAATGAGAAGGCGGCCCTTGCTGATGAGCCGGTCACAACCGACATCAAGCGTCTGATCCGGATGCCGACATCCCTTCACGGTGGCAGCGGGATGCGGGTGCAGCCGCTTGAGGTGCGGGACCTTTTCGAATTTGATCCTCTCCTTGATGCAGTGGTCTTTTCGACACGCGAGGTCAAGGTGGACGCGCGGTTCCTGATTACCATGCCCATGCTTGGAAGCACTTATCAGATCCAAAAGGGGATCTCTACAGTACCTGAGGCCGTGGCGGTCTTCCTCTGCTGTCGCGGCATCGCGGAAATTGCCTGAAAATAATCCCCCTTCGAGTGTGTGTCATGGGATTTGATGATCTGCGCAGCATCCTGCTATCAGAACGCGAAACCGGCAAACTGGTCCAGATATCACCGGATATCTTCGACCGCACCCACACGGAGATCGCCGCACTCTTAAAGAAGGTCTATGCGATTGAGGACCCGCTTTCCGATGAGGCGCGTGCACTCATAGAAGAAACGATAGCGATAAAAGAGACCATGCACGAACTCTTCTCTATCAGATCCCGCAAGATCCTTACCCTCGCGATCATGCATGCGGAAGGCAATTACTATGACCGGGAGGAGGTGAAACGGATGCTCCCGGCAGAGCATGAGATGTTTGACCGGGTTGCGGCCGGTCTGGAGGAATGTCAGGGCATCCTGCTTAATAACGTAAAACAGCCTGTTGTGCCGCCACTTCCCGCAGTTCCTTACGGCGGTGAATCTGCAGAAGATGAAGGAGATATGGGATATGGAAAGGATCCTGCGGCAGCGGAAGATGCGGAGCCTCAATCTCCCGTTTCATCGTTCGCCCCCCCCATCACCCCACCCTATATGCTCGTGCGGGTGCTCCAAGATATGGATACGTTTATGGGCGTTGATGGAAGGAGTTACTCCCTTGCAAAAGGGGATATCGTAACCCTTCCCAAGCGGAATGCATCCGTGCTCAGCGACAGGAACATCGTTATTGGCATAACTCTCCCTTCCTCAAAATAACCGGGATTTTTCATAAAAATTCCCTGCACAGTATTCCCTCGGGAGGTTGACTTTATTGGGGTGTGGTATTTCCTGTCCTGATCCGGCAGAAAGATCCACACCATCCTAATCTTTTTAAGATGCCGACACCAAATGTTTAACACTCTTCGCCACGATAAAAATTGCAAAAAGGGATGACGGCAATATCCAGTACCGCCGGCGCACCCATATCTTAAATATGAACCTTAGTAAATAATACTAGGATTCCATATCCAGTACATTCGGTGAAAACAACATGAAGATGCCAGTGAAATTCAAAACATACTGTCCTTTTTGCAGAAGTCACCAGATCCATGAAGTGGAGAAGGTCAAGAAAAGCAAGACAACCGGTCTCCACTGGATCGACCGCCAGAAGGCACGGAGAGGTAAAGTGGGCAACATGGGCAAGTTCTCGAAGGTTCCGGGTGGCGACAAGCCCACGAAGAAGATCAATGTCAGATACCGCTGTACAACGTGCGGGAGAGCCCACCTGAGGAAAGGCTACCGGGTTGCCAAGTTTGAGTTGACGGAGTGAGAAACATGGTACGAGAAGCACGAGCAAACCGGAGCAGTTTTTTAAAAGTAAAATGCCCGGATTGCGAAAATGAGCAGACTGTCTTTTCCAAGGCGAGCACCACAGTCAAATGTGTTGTGTGCGGGCGCGATCTTGCGACTCCCTCAGGCGGAAAGGCGAACTTAAAGGCTGAGATAATCTCAGAGTTCAAGTGAGCCTCACATGCCGGACAGAGAGTGGCCACAGGAATCGGAACTGGTAGTCTGTACCGTAGAAAATGTTAAGGATTTCGTTGCGTTCGTATCGCTTGACGAATACGGTGGCAGGCAGGGGCTCATCCCCATCTCTGAAATTGCAACCGGCTGGATCAAGTATATCCGTGACCATATCCGTGAGGGCCAGAAGATCGTCTGTAAGGTCCTCAACGTTGACCGGAACCGTGGTCACATCGATCTTTCTTTAAAGGATGTCAACGAGCACCAGCGCCGCGAGAAAATCCGCGAATGGAAAAACGAGTCTAAAGCGCGCAAGTGGATCGGTTTTGTTGCAGAGAAATCCGGAGAATCCGCAACGGTTATTGAAAATGCAATTCTCGATAAATATGGTGAGTTGTACGCGGTGTTTGAGGATGTCGTCACCGACAGCGATGCAACGATCAAAAAACTGGGGCTCTCGAAGAAGGCTGGCGAAGCGCTGGTGCATATCGCCCACGAAAGCGTAAAGATCCCAAGAGTCGAAGTGACCGGCCAGCTGGTCCTTATGTCTGCAGAGTCAGATGGTGTGATGGTCATACGAACTGCCTTAAAAAAGGCCAGTGAGGCAAAGACTACAGGTGCAGACATCGAGCTGTTGTACTTGGGTGCGCCGATCTACCGGATCAAGGTGACGGCAGCTGATTACAAGAAAGCAGAAAAAGCGCTTGAGAAAGCAGCCAATGCCGCAATTGCAGTTCTTGAAAAAGCAGGTGGCGAAGGCAAACTCGTAAAAAAACCCAAGTCCGGGAAAAGTCAATGAGCGGGAAAATCCGTCGCTGCGGCGAAGACTATACTTATAATCTTTCTCGTTCATGCCCCATATGTGGCAGACCGACAATGATTGCCCACCCGGCGCGTTTTTCGGTGCAGGATCGTTTCGGTGCATACCGGAGGATGGCGAAGGAAGGAGCCGCAAAATGATCGATGACATTAGCATCCGGTACGAGGATACTTTTACGGATAAAAACCTCACAAACCCGATCCTTATCGGGGGATTACCTGGTATCGGACAGGTGGGAAAACTCGTTGCCGAATATATGATTCACATGCTGGGCGCAGAAAAAATCGGAGAGATTCACTCTATTTACCTGCCCCCGCAGGTTATTATAGAAGAAACTGGTATTGCCCGGTTGCCGCGAAACGAGATCTATCTTTACCAGACAAAGGACCGGCATATTGTTTTCCTTGTCGGTGATTTCCAGAGCACCTCAAACGAGGGGCACTACCTCATGGCAGATGCGTACCTCGATATCGCTGTTGAACTGGGAGTAAAACGCATTTATACTCTCGGTGGGTTCGGTGTCGGGCACTTGGTCAACGCACCTCGGGTACTTGGCGCTACAAACCGTGGGGATCTTAAAGCGGAGATCGAGGTAGCAGGCGTGACGTTTGACCGTGATGAGCCGGGCGGAGGGATCGTGGGCGCTGCAGGTCTCCTCCTCGGGATGGGTGGCATGCGGGGAATCGATGCAGTCTGCCTCATGGGCGAGACAAGCGGTTACCTTGTCGACCCGATGAGCGCGGCCAGTGTCCTTGCCGTTCTATCGAAACTTATCGCGGTACCGGTTGATCCCACCCAGCTTAATGCCCGCGCGACCGAAATGGAGAAAGTCGTGCAGAGTTTCCTTGAAAGCGAGAAGATGCAGCGCGATGAAGAGCTGAGTTACATCGGTTGACGATCCTTTCTTTTTGATCTTTCATTTATGGTTACAGGGAAATCATCCATCATGCACATGTATCTTTTTTAATTTTTTCTGGTATACACAATATTATTCGGATTTCTGCGCGTGAGTATATCCCACTCCGCTTCGGGTCCGTGGTGATACAAATCCGTTTGTTTTATAAGCCCATGCCCTCCTGAGTATATATTACGCAAATTCATATGCACTGGTATCCTGTATGCTTTCCGTGATGGTTGTTGACGATGATCCGGCGATTCTAGAGGTAACCCAGCTGGTTACTTGAGCGCTCTCACGAGATCTCGGTCAAACCGGTCAGTTCTTCCCGTGAAGCGCTTGAGATACTCCAGAAAAGCAGTTTCGATGCTATAGTTCTTGATTATGATCTGCCGGAGATCAATGGTATCGAATTTTTAAAGATCATACGGGGGAAAGGCGATGTAACCCCGGTGATTATTTTCACTGGTGTCGGCCGGGAACATGCTGCGATCGCCGCGCTCAATAATGGTGCAAATTTCTTCTTAAAAAAAAGCGAAAATACGGAGATGCCGTTTGTTGAGTTACAACAGATGATCCGCCACGCGGTCGACCAGCGGTTCATGGGAAAAGCAAATGGCTTGTCCCGAAAGATCGTTTTTGACCTGATTAACTTCTCCCTTGACGCCGAGTTTGCCATAGATCCCGACGGAAAAGTGCTTGCGTGGAACACTGCCATGGAGCAACTGACTGGTGTTTCTTCGCAAGCATTACTCGATAAAGGAAACTTCGCCTATGCTGAACCCTTTTTCGGCAACCGCCAGAAAATGCTTATCGATATGGTGTTCACATCAGACGATTCCCTAAGGAAAGCCCGGTATATGGTCATCAGCAAAGAAAAGAATGGGCCGGTAGTTGCCGTCACTCGGGCAAAGAAAGCGGACGGGACGGAGTGGACGCTTTGGATGAAGGCACTGCCAATCTTTGATAACCATCGTGAGTTTATTGCAGCTGCATGTATCGTCCGCGATGTTACTTCTACCTTTAAGGATGTCAGTATCGGGGAAGAAGAATCAGCCGGAGTTTTGTCCCTTTCTTCAGCAGCGCCGAATAAAGTGGGTTCTTCAGTTGGCGGCGGTTCGATCGACAGGATCCGTGGCAAGGCAACTGCGCAGTACAAGGAAGGTGTGAACCTCTACGCCCGTAACCTCAATTACCGGGGGGCAATTGAGGCGTTCGACAAGGCACTTGAGATCGATGAAAAACTCCCCCATGTCTGGAATGACCGGGGCATCTGTTGCCGGATGCTGGGGGACTATGATGAGGCGCTCAAGTCTTTTCTCCGGGCAGTGGAGCTCGCGCCGGGTAATGTTGAGATACTCTATGAGCTCGGTGAGACCCTCGAAAAGATAGGTGTCATGCAGATGAACAACAAGTACCTCGAGGCAGCGGTCGAGACATTCAAGATGGTGGTCAATTTCCTGCCCAACAACAAGGATTCTTGGAACCATCTCGGGGTCTGTTTTAAAGAACTGGGGAGATCCGAGGAATCAAAGTTTTATTTTGACCGGGCCCGGGATATTAACCTCTTGAAGAAAGATTCGCCCATTCCCAGAAAACGCAACGAGTACCTGTGAGAGTACAGATATGCCGGATAACCCCCCTTTTATGGGGAGTCCGAGCGCTCTCATGCCATTATAACCTTCTAAGGTGCAATCAGGAAGGAAATCATGCTTGCAAATGCTGATTTGCATATCCACTCGCCATTTTCAATGGCCGTATCACGAGCGATGCGCCCGGAAAAACTTCTTGCCGCGTGTGCGATAAAGGGTCTTCACATTCTTGGCACTGGTGACGCCCTGCACCCTGTTTGGCAAAGAGAATGGAAACCGTTCTTAGTAAACAACGAGGGTATCTGTGTTATCCCGACCGGTGAGGTTGAAGATGAGCACCGGGTCCACCATTTAATCCTTGCCGAGGATTTCGGACAATTCGATCAGCTCCGCGATCTTCTTGCACCAAAGAGCAAAAGTATCAGCACGAACGGGCGCCCGCACGTACATCTCTCCGGCGAGACGATCGCAGAATGGACGCATGATGCCGGAGCACTGATCGGCCCGGCCCATGCGTTTACACCATGGACCGCACTCTATGCGTATCATGATTCGGTCGCTGGTTGTTATGGCAGCGAACCGGTTGATTTCCTTGAATTAGGGCTCTCGGCAGACAGCTCTTATGGCGCGGGTATCCCGGATCTTTACGGCGTTCCCTTCCTCTCAAACTCGGATGCTCACAGCCCGCAGCCGGAGAAGATCGGCCGCGAGTTCAACCGGATCCGCGTAGGTAGTAATCTCTCCGCACGGGTCTTGTTAGATTGCATTAAGGCCGGCAGCATTACAATGAATGCCGGCTTTTTCCCGGAAGAAGGAAAATACAACCGTACCGCCTGCGTCCGCTGTTTTACCCAGTATTCTCCAGAAGAGGCGCGGCAGTATAACTGGCGTTGTCCTACGGATGGGGGGCTGATCAAGAAGGGTGTATTTGATCGCGCCCGGGAACTTTCATGCGGCGCACCCGGGTCGCGCCCGCCTTATCTTCACATCGTCCCGCTCGGACAGATTATCCAGACTATTGAAGGGGCTTCGTCACCCAATACGAAAAAATGCCGGACGATCTACGATGCGTTCATAGCAGCGTTTGGAAGCGAGATTGATGTTCTTGTCACGAGTCCGGTGCCAGAGATCCGGGCTGTTCATCCAAAGGTTGCCGATGCCATCGCGGCTTTGAGAGAAAACCGTGTGATCCTTCATCCTGGCGGTGGCGGGAAGTACGGCACGTTCTCGCTTGTCTGAACGATATTTCAGAAAGCGAATTCTGCATAGGCTTCCGGTCAAAAAAACTGGACGAGGAAAAAAGATGAGTATAGTTACATATCGAAGTAGAGGTGAAACTCCCACGGGTGGGGGCGGAGACGGATAGCGTCGATCTCAGCCCGTTTATACTCGATCCAAATGTCGATGACGTCCTGGGTGAAGACCCCTCCTTCGAGCAGGAACTTGTGGTCTGCTTCCAAAGCGTCGATTGCCTCCTCAAGTGAGCCGGGGACGGTCGGGAGCTTCTTTGCTACCTTGCCTTCGAGCTCGTAGGTATTTCCCTCAAATGGCTGGCCGGGATCGATCTTCTTCCTGACACCATCGATACCTGCCATCAGCAGTGCCGAGAATGAGAGATATGGGTTGCACATGGGATCAGGAGGCCGGAACTCGATCCGTTTTGTTTTAGGGTTCTCCGAATACATCGGGATTCTGACTGCGGCGGACCGGTTCCTCAGGGAGTATACGAGGTTTACCGGTGCTTCATATCCCGGAACAAGCCGCTTGTACGAATTGGTTGATGGGGCGCAGAATGCCATCAGCGCGTTGGCATGCTTGAGGAGGCCCCCGATGTAATACTTCGCGGTCTGGCTGATCATCCCGTAGCCTTTGGTATCGAAAAACAGGTTCTTGCCATTCTTCCAGATCGATTGGTGGGTGTGCATACCGGAACCATTGTCCCCGAAGAGAGGCTTGGGCATAAACGTCGCAACCATACCGAATTCCCGTGCCATGTTCTTGACAATATATTTGTACATCATGCAGTTGTCCGCCATTTTGACCAAGGGACTATATCGCATGTCGATCTCATTCTGGCCTGCGGTTGCCACTTCATGGTGGTGCACTTCGACCGGAATTCCTGTTTCAATCATCTTGTTGATAATATGACTCCTCACATCCTGGAGCGAGTCGTGTGGCGGTACCGGGAAATAGCCTTCTTTGTGGCGGGGTTTGTACCCGAGGTTGGGCTGTTCGTCCCTGCCCGAGTTCCAGATGCCTTCTACTGAATCTACTGAATAGAACCCTTGGTTGACGGTCTGGGAATACCTGACGTCATCGAAAAGGAAGAACTCATACTCCGGCCCCCAGAAACTTTCGTCTGCAATGCCGGTGGACTTGAGATATTGCTCTGCCTTCTGGGCAATGAACCTCGGATCTCTCGTATACGCTTCTTTGGTTACCGGATCAAAAACGTTGCAGATGATCGAGAGCGTGGGTACTTCGCACGCCGGGTCAGTAACTGCCGTGGAAGCGTCCAGGTACAGGACCATATCTGACTCTTGGATCTTCTGAAATCCCCGGATGGATGAACCGTCAAACCCGATTCCTTCGGCCCAGATACCGTCGTCCGGCTGGGAATCTTTGACCAGCTCTGGGGCAGGGATGGAGAAATGCTGCCATAGGCCCGGTAAGTCATTGAATTTTAAGTCAACGATCTGAATATTTTTCTTTTTTATAAGAGAGTTGATCGAGCTGATTTGCTCTTTTGTCACGCTCGTCATCGTGGTGCTCTTGCTCTTTGAAACCATTTTGTCACCTTTTCCTACCTGGCAGGCATTTTCAATTACACCTGAAGATCCGGGAAACTGCTATGGACCGTATCGAATACCCGCAGGCAATAGGAAAATTATTTCCTAGTTATAGTATTTAAAAGATACTTTTTGTTATGGAGACCGAGGGAATAATGAAAAAACTCGCTAATTCTACAGAATGTATAAAAGTCAAAAAAAGATTGGGGGGCTTCTTGATGTCAGCAGACAAAGAAGCGCCCCAAAGAAGTACTCTTCTACCAGCGATAATAAATAAAGATATTGTATTATTGTTTTGCCCCCCAAAACCAAAAGAAAAATCAGAATAGTCCGTTCGCCGAAATACGGGTCTGGTCCGGATTTATCCGGCCAAATCGGTGTAGACTGCCCATATCCATCCGTAAAGATTAATGAAACCGGCCCCCAATATATTCTCCAGAATGCTTAACATACACAGGGATATCTGCGGGTATTGCGGATGCTGTGTGTCAGTCTGCCCCGAAGGTGCACTTGAACTGATCGACGCATACCTTTCTGTTGAAGAGAACTGTACCGAGCTGCGGTATCTGCGCCAAGGTCTGTCCGCTTGGTGCGCTGGAGGTCGTGCATGAAAAGTAAGTATGATGTGCTGATCATAGGCGGCGGTCCGGCCGGGGCCCTCGCTGCCAGGACAGCGGCAGAAAAAGGGCTCTCTGCCTGTCTGGTGGAGAAGCGTCCCGCGATCGGTGTCCCCGTCCGCTGTGCGGAAGGTATCGGCAAGGAAGCTCTTGCCGAATTTATTGATCCCGATCCCCGCTGGATCTCAGCTGAGATGACCAGCGCGGGCATCGTGGCCCCTGATGGCTTTGAGATGACACTAGAATCTTCCATGGCCGGGGGAAAGGTCGGTTATATCCTCGACCGCAAGGTGTTTGATCGTGTACTGGTCTGGCAGGCTGCAGACGCCGGGGCGGACGTTTTTGTCAAGACCCGTGCATCCGCGCCGGTGATGCAGGACGGGAGGATCAAAGGCGCCCAGCTCGAATACTGTGGCAACGTCACAAAAGTCATGGCCGATGTGGTGATTGCAGCGGATGGCGTCGAGTCAAAGTTCGGCAAATGGTGCGGAATTGATACAACCGTGCCGGTCCGGGAGATCATGAGTTCGGTGCAATACGTCATGACCGATATCGACATAAACCCGGATGCAACTATTTTCTATCTCGGCAATGAAGTCGCTCCCGAAGGGTATCTCTGGGTCTTTCCCAAGGGGAAACGAGTGGCAAATGTCGGTATCGGAATATCCGGCAGGAAGAGTGGTAAGGGGCACCGGGCAAAGGATTATCTGGACCGGTTTGTGAAAAGGAAATTCCCGCATGGCAAAACGATTGAATGTATTGTCGGCGGTGTCTCGGTCTGCCGCCCGCTGGATTGCACGGTTGCAGATCACCTGATGCTTGTTGGCGATGCGGCACGTGTGGTCGATCCGCTCACGGGTGGCGGCATCTACAACGCAATGTATACCGGCAGGCTTGCGGCACACATTGCAGCAGACTGCATCGCAAAGGGGGATCTCTCAAAGAAAGCGCTGATGGCATATGATAATGAATGGCGCGGTTCGAAGATGGGCAAAGGAATCGAGCGCAACTATCATATCAAGGAATATTTAATCAAGCAGCCTGATGAGAAACTCAACGCCATCATTCACTCGGTCTCGAAGCTGGACTTGAAAGAGTTCTCCACTCTCACATTAATAAAAGAGTTATTGAAAGTCAATCCGAAACTTCTTGTGGAACTCGGGGCGCTGGCCGCTTCAATCCGGTGATTTTTTCAATTGTTTGTTGAGGAGCCGCAGGCAGTCATCTTCTGCCTCTTTTTTGGTAAAGACCGTGAAAATATCACCTGGCTGTATCCGCACGTTTCCGCTTGGGATGATCAATGTGCCACCTATCCTTCGTATGGCAATAAAGACAAAGTCCTTGACCTTGAGCTCCCGGATCTCGTGGCCGACAATAGGGGCATTTTCTTCTGCCACAATTTCAAAGATACTACCCCCGGGTATCGAAGCAAGCTGCTGGAGCTTTGGATTTTCGGTCCAATAGTAGAGGCGCGAGGCCACGAGATCGTCCGGATTCTCGCTGATCCTGACACCGACCTCCTTGAAAAATTCTGAGTGGGCGGTCTGGTTGACAATCGCAACCACGTTTGGCACGTGGAAGCGTTTTGCGAGCCAGCAGGTCATGAGGTTGACCGCGTCATCGCTCGTGGTGGCGACAAACGCATCGGTCCGGTCGATGCCTGCCTCTTCAAGCGTGGATTTGTCGGTGGCGTTGCCGGTAATTGCAAGGATATCGTAGTGCTCAAGAATCTCACTGCACCGGGACTCATTCTGGTCGATGACAACAACATTGTTGCCGTGCTCGACCGCCTGCTTGACAAGGCTGCGTCCGATGCCGCCAAGCCCCACGATGATAATATACATGACTACCGGTTACCATCATCGCCATTGAAATAATTTGCGCATAAATTTGTAACCTGTGATCTGCGGGGTTGACGAAGCCGGGAAAGGATCGGTGCTGGGGCCGATGGTGGTCGCTGCGGTAGGGGTGCAGTCCGCAGAAGTCTTTTCTGATCTCGGTGTGAAGGATTCAAAACGACTCACGCCATCAGAACGGGAACGGCTTTTTCCCCTTATCAAAAAACGGTGCCAGGTTGCAACGGTGATAATCCCGGCAGAGGAGATTGATGCCATCCGGCGCGAGATGACCATGAATGCCTGTGTTGCCCGGGCCCATGCACAGGTGATAAAAAAAATCGCCCCCGATACCGTGTATGTCGATGCGTGCGATGTCAACCCGCTCCGGTATGCGGAAACGGTCCGGAGCCATCTCGATATCGAGTGCGAGATCGTATCGGAGCACCACGCAGACGATACGTACCCGATCGTTTCTGCGGCAAGCATCATCGCGAAAGTCACCCGTGACCGGGAGATTGTAAAACTCGCAAAAAAATACGGAGAGATCGGCAGCGGGTATCCCTCTGATCCGCTCACCATCGCGTATCTCTCCGCGTATATTGATGAGCACCGGGTTCCCCCGCCAATTGCCCGAAAGAGCTGGAAGACCGTGAGCAACATGCTGGGGAAGAAATCCCAGAGCAGTCTGTCTGCATTTATCTAGACGAGGGGTTTTGAAGTTTTACAATAGTTCATTCCACCATTCCTTTATGTTGTTGTCTGGTCTATCAAGTACAGATGGACTGGATCTTCTTCCTGATTGCCCTAGTAGCCATCTACGCCATCGCAGCGTATTATATTCATTCGAAAGATCTTTGGGCCGATCATATTGTTTTTTACGGTCCGATCATGGCAATACGGAGCCGGCGGGTGGGATTTTTCGATCGCTTCGCCCGTTTCCACCGGTTTTTCCGGGTCTATGGCACATGTGGTGCCGTCATTGTCATTATCGTCTCCGCCGCGATGGTGGGGTTGCTTCTATTTTCCCTCTATCTCAATCTCATGAACCATCCGGAACCAACCGCGGTTAATGATATCAGGAACATCCTTGCAATTCCCGGAGTGAACCAGTTTATTCCGTTTACTGTTGCGGTATGGTTTGCGTTCGTTTTCACACTTGTTATCCATGAATTTGGCCATGCATTCCTCGCAAGGGTGGAGAACCTGAAAGTCAGTTTCATCGGGGTCCTAGTGTGTGTCATACCGATCGGTGCTTTTGTCGAACCGGATGAGGTGGAATTTGAGAAGTTGCATGGGTTGCCGAAGATCCGTATGCTGGGGGCGGGTATCACCAACAATATTGTGGCCGGTCTCGCGTGTTTTTTCCTGCTTATCCTGCTCCTTGGGTTCGCGGTTCCCTTCCAGACCCCCCTGATCAATTCCGTGTACAAGGATTACCCTGCCGACCGGGCGGGGATTGTGCCGGATTCGGTTGTCACCAGCATCAATGGGATCCAAGTGACCTCACAGACTGAAGTCGCGACGGTTCTCAATACCACGCGACCCGGTGACCAAGTGGTGATTGTGACAGAGAAAGATGGCATTGCGTCAACCCACACGCTTACCTTAGATTCGTGGCCGCAGAACATGAGCTCGAAGCAGAGCGGGTTTATGGGAGTAACGTACTATGATGCATATGGGATCAAGCAGATCTTTGCAAGCCCGTTCGGGTTTTTTGTCATGCTCGCAATCCCGGTCTATATCATTCTCGATCCGGTTGGGTGGGGGCAGTTCCTTATCCTGGTCAATGATTCGCCGGATGCCATTGCCTGGAGCGTCCCGTTCCCAGGTTATTGGTTCGTCATCCAGCTCCTATTCTGGTGCGCTTGGTTCAATATTATGGTCGGCCTGTGTAACGCCATCCCGATGGTACCTTTTGATGGCGGCCACATCTTCAAGGAAGGTGTCGACCGTTTGCTCGACCGGCGCGGGCTCATCAGGTATTCCGGGTGTGTGGTCGGGGCGGTCAGCTACGTTATGATCGTTGTCCTGATCTCTCTCTTCGTGCTGCCGTTGTTGTTGCATATGTGATGGCTCGGTGGGAACGAATTTCCCTCCATGTTGGGTACTCATTCATTTCGACAGTTTATAGCCGGGAATTTCCCTTCCGATTAAAGACAGCAGTTCACCCATGAGCGGGATGGGCAGTATATATCTTCTCAAGGAGTTTAAACCCGGTCGTAGCTGATTCTTAAAAAATAGCACTGATACTTCTACAGGTGGATTCCGGCCACCAGTTTTGCGCGGGCATACTCGGCAGGGTCGACCCCTTTTGATTGGTGCACCATCGAGAGAAGGGGCACGGCTGCAATCCGGTTTCCCTGCACCCCCACCATGCAGCCAAAATTTCCTGCATGGATCTGGTCGACTGCCGCAATCCCGAGGCGCGTGGCAAGGACCCGGTCGTATGCTGTCGGATTCCCGCCCCGCTGGACGTGACCGAGCACCGTAACCCTTGTCTCGATTCCTAGCCTGCACTCCAGTTCTTTACCGAGGAAATTCCCGATACCGACAAATCTTTCGTGGCCGCATTCGTCCCTGTCACATTCCGGTACCGGTGTGCTGGTGATATCCTCGTGATGTATTCCTTCGGCAACGACTACAATCGAAAATTTTTTTCCGGCTCGGTACCGTGCATCAAGAGACCGGCAGATCTCGTCCATGGATACCCGCACTTCCGGGATCAGGATTTCGTCTGCCCCCCCGGCTATACCGGCAGCAAGCGCGATCCGGCCGGACCTTCGCCCCATCACTTCAAGGACCATAATCCGGTGATGGGATTCTGCGGTCGTGTGGAGCCGGTCAATTGCTTCAGTGACAATAAAGACCGCGGTGTCAAACCCGATAGTGATATCTGTTCCAAAAACATCGTTGTCGATAGTCTTGGGGATGCCAACAAGGGGGATGCCTAAAAGGGAGACGTCATGGGCTGCACGGAGAGTGCCGTCACCGCCAATAACGACAAGGGCGTCGATGCCACGATCTTCAAGGACACTTTTTATCTTGTTGATATCGGCAGAAGTTTTCACCGGGTCTGTACGGGACGTCCCCAGGATCGTCCCTCCACGGGATATGATCCCGGAGACCGAATGATCCGTGAGCGGGATGGTGTCGTCACTGATGAGTCCCAGCCATCCGTTCCGGATCCCGATCACCTGATATTCCTTCGAAATCCCGCTGCGCACGACTGCCCGGATCGCAGCGTTGAGTCCGGAACAGTCCCCCCCTCCGGTAAGAACGCCTATCGATGGTGTCATATAATAACTCCTCTCCTGGTCTTGGGATCATGGAATGAAAATGCAACCAGCTTATTCCAGGGAAGCCCCGGCGGGTTTTGGGTGCTGACCCCCCGTCGTGGAAAGTTTCCCGGATTTCCTGTGAGTGCCAGATCTAACGAACGCCTCACTCTGATGACGGAATTATCGACCAAAACATCTCCCCCGAAATATTGGTACGTGGGAATATCGTCCCGGATAGATAATGAGGATTTGTATCCGGTCGCACAGGAGAGATCTGAAAAGATCTGTTAAACACACGGGATTTTTTGCGATCATCCGCCGGATATTTTTGATAATTACGACCCGGACTGTCATTCCAGTATTATATCCAGAAGTGGAAAACATAAAAAAAGAACATAAAGCGCGCCGGATGACTCATTCATGTGCTGGACCCATGATACTCATGCACGAAGCAGGGCAATCTTGGATCCGACCGGGACACCTGCTTCGTTCGCAACCGGCTGGCATTTTGCCGCCATCAGGTATGCGACAGGAGGGAGGTCATTTCTCTCGAAGAGGGATTCAAAATTTGCCATGCCCTTTGCTATGATCAGCGTGGAGCGGAAGATGGCCTCGGAAAGGACGGGAGGAGCCTCTTCAGGGCAGAACCCGATCTCGGCGCCATCGCAGTTTGTGGTAAGGCAGTCGACGATGCGATCCAGCCCGAGCATTTTTGCATCTACAAGGGTCGCATCGTTGAGTATCGGCCGGGCTTTAACCGCGAGTGTGACATGGGACCCTTGGGATTTCAGGTAATGGATCAGGAGCCGGTCAAAGACGATCTCCCCGCAGTTGTCGCTCAAATAGACGACTCGTGACGCCCGCGGGAGGATCCGGTCCGTATCATCGATGACCAGCCCTTTTTTGAATTCCTCCCGAAAAAACCCGGCAAAGTTGCTGGTGACCGTATGCCCCTTGACCCCGTAATCAAAAGTATTCCCGATAACGGAGGCAAGCACGAAGTCCCGGAAGGTGACAAGGCTTGAGCGGACCTCTTTGCAGACTGCGATCGATTCTGCATTTCCCTGATCCTTGAGTTCATGGAACGGATCGGGATTTTTGAGCAGGTCATAGGCGCGGTGGTGGATGCGGCTGGCGATCTGGGGATGGCTTAAGTGCGCACCTTTTAATGATAAAAGAAAATTGCGGCAGGAATCCATGGTTTCCTGTGTTGTCCGGGGATCTGCTCCGACAAGCCCACATTCGAGCTGCACCCGGGTGATCAGGCAATCAATGCATGAATCCGTAATCTTCACGGTCAAACACCACAAAAAACAACGATCTAAAATGGGGCCATCGCGATTTGAACGCGAGTCAGAAGACCCCCAGTCTCCTAGGATGCCCAGGCTACCCTATGGCCCCGCGGTCATACTATTCGCTTATATCCCATATGTATCTTGTTGTCTTAAAAAAGAGATAATCTGATTACGGGCAGGACAAAAGGAGCCCTAAAGGCTGCTTCGTTTAAATTCCTCGACTTTCTGGATAAGGCAGTCAAGCTCATTATCGGTGATTTTCATCTTTCCTTCGATGGAATTGATCTCCGTCAGGAGTTGCCGGATTCGTACATACATGAGGTACATAATGAACTGCTGGACCACCATTACGGTGCCGAATAATACCACCATGTAACCTTCGAATGCCATAATCTCGTACCCGACTTTCAGATCGCGGTGCATGCACAAAAACCGGCGTTATACCGATTATGTAGTTTTGGCCGGCCGGATGATCCTCTTGTGTTCTCGTCGTATTTTAAATTACTATCAGGCAATAACTGGTATAATATTAGCGATCTTTTCCTATAACAATTTCTGCCTGGATCCGGGTATAAAAAAAATCAGAATAAAACAATCCTGCGGGAGAATTTTGTATCCACGAATTCCTCTCCAATACTGGAAAAGGGAGATTAACCGTTCATCCCTCAAAGAAACTTTTGTTTATTTGGCTCTGGAAAATACCTGTGCTCATCCAGTTTTTTGAATCGTTAGCTATGTTATGAGAATGACTCCTTCTCTCTCTCTGGGGAGGATGAACCAAGCGTTCGGAGGCGAAAGGCAATAATTGCCGTTGCTTAAAAGAGCGCAAGAAGGAGATGATATAATCTCTCTAGATCTATTTTTATTATTTTATTTTATCGGTTTTCAGGGGGGGTGGGATTAATTACTCTTGGATCTGCGGGATTGCAATTACTTTCTACGTAACGGGTGAATCATGCCAGAAATAAAAAAGATATGTATATATGGTGTCATTAGTTATTATGAAATATAGCGAATAGAGCAACACAGGAGCCTGGCCATGTTAAAGGATAAAATTGCGGCATTTATTGAAAAAATACGAGCAGTTGATGGAGTGATAGCATGCGCCCTTGTGTCACGTGATGGTATTATCGCCGGAAAATATTTCGACCGGGAACTCAATGAACCTTGGTTTGGTGCTCTGACAGCAACTATTCTTGCATCTGCGGAATCAGCAGGAAACCTTATCGGAATGAAATCCCTTGGGCCAGTTACGATATGGGCTGCAGATTCATCTATTCTTGTCATGGGTGCAGGTGATCATTTTCTCATTGCTACACTCCTCAAAGGCACTGCAAAGCAGGAAGAGGCATACTCCCGTATTGGTGCTGTTGCCTCAGAAATAGGGCGGGTGATGTAAGTGCACACAATTCTTGTGGTGGATGACAGTCCCTTTATTGTTGATGTATTTGTGACGATGCTTGAACGGGGAGGATACCGCACAGTTGCTGCATATGGCGGTGAAGAGTGTCTGGAAATCCTTAAAACGGTCACACCGGATCTCATTCTCCTTGATATCATGATGGAACCGATGGACGGGTGGGAGACGCTGGAAAAAATCAAGGAAAATCCAACAACAAAAGAGATTCCTGTGCTCATGCTTACAGCAAAACAGCTGACACCTGTCGAGGCCGAGGAATACGGTATCTTTATTGAGGATTACGTACTCAAGCCCATCACTCACCGCGAGCTCTACGATACCATTGAGCATGTTCTCGGCCGCCGGCAAACTATCCGGTCGGATATGGATCTGGCCCGGCAGTCCGGGGTTGATCTTGATATTGTCAACGAATATGCATTGCTTTCAAAGAGCATTGATGTTAACAAGCGCCTGATGAAGATCCTTGAAACCACATACAATTTCAATGATTCGAAAGTCCATGTCAGTGACGATATCTCCCGGGCATTAAAAAATATGGATACCAACATCAAGTTTCAGGAGGCCCGCCTTCAGCAGATCAAAAGCGAACTCGCTGGGAAAATCCCATAAATCTACATTTTTGTTAATTGATGATTGTATAACCAAATGAATGGTTCAGGCACGGTTGATTGAAAATGCAGTGCTGTTGTCATGCAACGTAGTTGCTGAGGTATCCACCAATATATCCTCATGAACGGAGACCACCCTTGGATGCAACTATTCTGATTCGCCGGCAGTCTTTTATTATCGATGGATTACGGCCATTCTTACCCGTAAAATATATATTTCTGTCTCGGCTCATGGCAATGATGAATGTCTCAAAAGCCTCCAGAGTGTACTACCCAACCTCATTCTCCTTGATATCATGATGGAACCGATGAATGAATGGGTAACACTGGAAAAGATCAGGGAAAATCCTGGTGCTCATGGTCTCGGTAAAGAAGATTACACCTGCGGAATCTCAGGATCACAGTATAAATATCGATGATTTCCTCTCAAAACCGGTGAACCCGTTGCAGCTTCCGGACCCAATTCAGCAGGTATTTTTCCGCAGACATGATATAGTTCTGGAAACACTCGCTCCATAAAATAAGGGACTTGACCCTCCGGTGATCGACGAATACTGCGCGCTCCGCAAAAATGTGGAAGTAATCAGGAACCTTCAGGAGATTCTAAAGGTCTCAAGCGGGGTTGAATGGTGCAGGGTTCCACGTGAATATGTGGAAGAAATCTGGAATCGTGAAGACAAAATTTATCTGGATGAACGGCGGTTGCGGGGGATTAACGGCCTGCTGATAAAAACTGCATGAACCAGCACCTGATACAGGAATCCGGATTATTAATGAGGTAATATTTATATAGTTTTCTGGCATTGTTATAATGCTGTACATCTTATTCCCCGGGGTTCGTAGCTCAGTTCGGTAGAGCGCCTGGCTTTTAACCAGGTGGTCGGGGGTTCAAATCCCTCCGGGCCCGTTACCACGATCCAATCGTGGATTTTTTGCGGTGATGCATCTGAGAGGCAATCGTTTCATATTTAAGGGGGTTTTTCATTGAGCACCAAACTGAATGTGTTGAGCCACGTAATGGTGCCTGATCACCAGCTCATGAGCGAGGAGGAGGTTTCAGCACTGCTCTCCCGCTACCATATTACCACTGAACAATTACCAAAAATCTATCATGACGATCCTGCTGTAAAGGCAATCGACGCAAAAGTCGATGATGTTATACGGATTATCCGGAAGAGTCATACCG
Source organism: uncultured Methanoregulaceae archaeon (assembly GCA_963805035.1). Classification (GTDB taxonomy): domain Archaea; phylum Halobacteriota; class Methanomicrobia; order Methanomicrobiales; family Methanospirillaceae; genus Methanoregula. Next base: position 97,195 of record CAWDSU010000017.1, read on the forward strand.
CCGGCAGGGCCGAAGCGTATCGACTTGTTATCAGGAGACCTAAAAAATAAAGGCCGGGGTTGGTCTATCTGATTGACAGAAGTGTTTTATCGAGGGCATACTTTGCACGGGAGCATGTTGCGCGCCACCAGCTTGACTCCTTTAACTATTTCCTGACAGAAAATCTTCAGAAAGTGGTCAATGAACAAAAGATCATCGAGACCGATATCGAGAACCGGGGCAAGAACAACGACCCGGTGTGGGTCGAACTCGGTAATATCGAAGTTAAAAAACCGCTCGTACGCGAGGCCGATGGATCACAGGGTGAACTGTACCCGAGCGAAGCGCGCCTGCGCAATCTGACCTATGCGGCACCTATTCAGCTTGGTTTGACGCTCGTGCATGGAGAGGACCGGCAGGAACCGATCGTCACGACCATCGGGCAACTGCCCATCATGGTCGGTTCCGTTTCCTGCAACCTGTACGGCATGAGCGACGACGAGCGCGTCTCCCATGGGGAAGATGCCTTCGATCCGGGCGCCTATTTTATCGTTAACGGTACCGAGCGTGTGCTCATGACCCTTGAGGATCTTGCCTCCAACAAGATCATGACCGAGTTCACCGAACGGTACAACGAACGGATCTATGTCGCAAAAGTCTTTTCACAATTCCGGGGATACCGTGCGCTCGTGGTTGTCGAACGCAACAAGAAGAACCTCCTGGAGGTCTCATTCCCGTCTGTCGCGGGGCACCTGAAATTCGTCGATCTGATGCGCGCACTTGGTATGACAAACGATCAGGAAGTCGTCAATGCGGTCTCGACCGATGAGGATATTCTCACCTTCATGATGCAGAACCTCGAAGAGAGCGAATGTGACTCGGTTGAGGGCGGCGTCATGTATGTGGGTAAGAAACTCGCACCCAACCAGACCAAGGACTATCAGAAGAAACGCGCCGAGTTTGTACTGGACAATTACCTACTCCCGCACCTCAACTATGCACTGCCTGCCACTCTCAAGGAAGGTGATGAGGGATATGCCGAATCAGTTGCGTCTATCAGGCTGGCAAAGGCCCACTTCCTGGGCCGTATGGCAGAGGCCTGTTTTGACCTCGTCCTCAACAAACGCAGGATAGATGATAAGGATCATTACTCAAACAAACGGCTCAAACTAGCCGGCGATCTTATGGAGGATCTGTTCCGTATCTCTCTCAACCGTCTGACCCGGGATATCAAGTACCAGCTCGAACGGGCAAGCATGCGGCATCGTGACCTCTCGATTGCAACGGCAGTCAGGGCAGATGTGCTCACCGAGAGGCTGTTACACCCGCTTGCCACCGGCAACTGGGTTGGAGGAAGGACGGGGGTGTCCCAGCTTCTTGACCGCGTCGATCACATGGCCGTGCTGTCCCATCTGCGCCGTGTTATTTCCCCGCTCTCACGTTCACAACCACATTTTGAGGCCCGTGACCTTCACCCGACCCAGTGGGGCCGGATTTGCCCGAGCGAGACACCCGAAGGGCCGAATTGTGGTCTGGTGAAAAACTTTGCACAGATGGTTGAAATCAGCAAGGGCGTCAACGATGAAGAAGAGATCATGCGCATCCTGCATACGCTTGATGTCGAGTACATCAGGAGTGAGGTCAGATGAAGAAGTCACGCGTATTTGTTGACGGGGCGTTGATTGGTCTTGTCGATGATCCGAAAGCCCTTGTGGCGAACATTCGTTCAATGCGTCGTCAGGGTGCCATATCACCCGAGGTAAATGTCTCATTTAAGGACTTCAATGGCGATGTTATCCTCCTCACCGACAGAGGCCGTGCCCGCCGGCCCCTGATTGTCCTGAAAGATGGCAAGAGCCTTATTTCTGATGAGGATATTAGAAAACTCGCCAAAAAGGAGATCGATTTCTCGTACTTCGTGCAGCGCGGACTGATCGAGTTTGTCGATGCGGAGGAAGAAGAAGATCTCTATATAGCGATGAACCCGGCTGATATTACTCCCGAACACACGCACCTGGAGATAGACCCCTCACTTATCCTTGGTATCGGTGCGGCTCATGTCCCGTTCCCGGAACATAACGCAAGCCCGCGTGTTACGATGGGTGCCGGGATGGTCAAGCAGGCGCTTGGTTTTGGCTCGGCTAACATGAAGATCCGCCCCGATACCCGGGGCCACCTGCTCCACTACGTCCAGAAGCCGCTCACCCACACCCAGACCTCCGAGCTGATCGGATCGGACGACCGGCCTGCCGGGCAGAACTTCGTGGTAGCCATCCTCTCGTATGAAGGTTACAACATCGAAGATGCTCTTATCTTCAACAAGGCATCGATTGACCGGGGCCTCGGTCGTTCACATTTTTTCAGAACCTACGAAGGCGAAGAGCGCCGGTATCCGGGGGGTCAGATCGACCGGATAGAAGTGCCGGACGAAGATGTGAGCGGGGCTCACGGTGCAGAGTCCTACAAAAACCTCGATGAGGATGGTGTGATCAACCCAGAGACCATTGTAGCGGAAAAGGATGTCCTGATAGGGAAAACATCCCCGCCACGGTTCCTAGAGGAGCCATCCGGGGAGCTTATCGCTGTGGAGAAGCGCCGTGACACGTCGGTCACGATGCGCAGCAACGAGCATGGCATTGTCGATACGGTCATTATTACCGAAGGTGAAAACAGCTCACGTCTTGTCAAGGTGCGGACCCGCGACCTGCGTGTGCCCGAGATCGGTGACAAGTTTGCATCCCGACACGGGCAGAAAGGTGTCATCGGCCTGATTGCGAGTCAGGAAGATATGCCCTTTACCGAGAGCGGGCTCTCACCCGACCTTGTTATCAACCCACATGCGATCCCAAGCCGTATGACCATTGGGCATATGCTCGAGATGATCGGTGGCAAAGTTGGGGCACTTGAAGGCCGGCGCATCAACGGTACTGCGTTCAGTGGCGAGAGTGAGGCGGATCTCCGCGCATCGCTCAAGAGCCTGGGATACTCCCATAGTGGTCGCGAAGTGATGTACGATGGTATCACCGGCAAGGCATTCAAGGCTGATATCTATATCGGTGTGATTTACTATCAGAAACTGTACCACATGGTCTCATCCAAGATGCATGCTCGGTCCCGGGGGCCGGTGCAGGTGCTTACCCGCCAGCCTACAGAAGGCCGTGCCCGTGAAGGCGGTCTCCGATTCGGTGAGATGGAGCGTGATGTCATGATTGGCCACGGTGCCGCCATGGCATTAAAAGAGCGTTTGCTTGATGAATCGGACAAAGTGCAGGAATATGTCTGCGCCCATTGCGGGATGGTGGCGATGCTTGACCGCAAACGCAACATGACCCGATGTCTTGCCTGCGGTAACGAGACCGATATCTACCCTGTCGAGATGAGCTACGCGTTCAAGCTCCTGCTGGATGAGATGAAGAGCATGGGGATAGCACCCCGCCTGAGATTAGAGGACGTCGTATAGGAGGCGCGTCATGCCAAGCCCAAAGAGAATCGGAAAAATCGAGTTCGGATTGTTGTCTCCCAAGGAGATACGGGAGATGAGCGTAAGGAAAATCATCTGGGCGGATACCTACGATGATGACGGCTTCCCGTACCCTCAGGGGCTCATGGACCTCAACCTCGGTGTTATCGACCCGGGATTGCGGTGCAAGACCTGCGACCAGAAGGCTAGCGACTGCCCGGGGCATTTCGGGCATATCGAACTGGCAAAACCTGTCATCCATGTCGGTTACACGCGGCTGATCAGGAAACTCCTGCGTGTTACCTGCCGGTCATGTGGCAGGGTGCTCCTGTCACCGGATGAGGTAGAAAAGGTTGTCGGGACTGATGAAGATCTGACCGGAGATCAGATCTCTGAAAAAGATGTGAAAAAGGAGCGCATCTGCCCGCACTGCGGCGAACAGCAGCTCAAGATCAACTTCGAGAAGCCGACCACGTTCTCCGAAGTGGTTGTTGAGGACGGGAAGAAGGTCGAGCACAAGCTCACGCCCGCCGATATCCGGGCGCGTCTCGAAAAGATCCCGGACGAGGACCTGATATCTCTCGGGATCAACCCGAAAGTCGCCCGGCCCGAGTGGACAATCCTCACCGTGCTTCCGGTCCCGCCCGTCACAATGCGCCCATCCATTATCCTTGAGAACGGGCAGCGGTCAGAAGATGACCTCACCCATAAGCTTGTAGACATCATCCGCATCAATCAGAGGTTCAAGGAGAACCAGGATGCCGGGGCACCCCAGCTGATCATCGAGGATCTCTGGGAACTGCTGCAGTACCATGTCACGACCTACCTCGACAATGAAGTCGCCGGTTGCCCACCGGCCCGCCACCGTAGCGGAAGACCGCTCAAAACCCTTTCGCAGCGGCTCAAGGGTAAGGATGGCCGGTTCCGTGGCTCACTGTCAGGAAAGCGTGTGAACTTTTCCTCGCGTACCGTCATTTCCCCCGATCCCAACCTCTCGGTTGCTGAAGTGGGTGTCCCGCGCGCCGTTGCGAACGAGATGACGGTTCCCGTACGGGTTACCCCGTATAATATCGATGAACTCAAGCAGATCGCGAGAAACGGCCCGACCCGGCCCGATGTCAACGCGCCCTGTGGCGCAAATTACGTGATCCGTCCAGATAACCGCCGTCTCCGGCTGGGTTCAGACAACCTGGATACAGTTGCCGATATGATTGAAGCCGGCTGGACAGTCGAACGCCAGCTCCGCGATGGCGATATTGTGCTCTTCAACCGGCAACCCTCGCTGCACCGGATGAGCATTATGGCACACCGGATCAAGGTCATGGAAGGCAGGACTTTCCGGCTCAACCCGGCAGTCTGCCCGCCATATAACGCCGACTTCGACGGGGATGAAATGAACCTTCACGTCCCCCAGACCGAGGAGGCCCGGTCAGAGGCGTCTATCCTCTGTTCAGTCCAGGAAAATATCCTCTCGCCCCGTTTCGGTGGTCCGATCATCGGGGGTATCCACGACCATATATCGGGTATCTTCATGCTGACCCACGATATGCGCTGGTTTACCAAAGAAGAGGCCCTCTATCTCTTAAAGCCGGTAAAGATCGAGCACATGCCCCCGGCCGGCAAGACCGAGGACGGTGTCGAGTACCTGGAGCAACAAACAGGTATTCTCGCAGATCCTCCCCACTGCGCTCAATATGGTCTTTAAAGCTAGTTCCTGCCAGAACTGCGACATCTGCAAAAAGGAACTCTGCGAACGCGATGCATATGTCCGGATTATCGAAGGGAAACTGGAATCAGGCACCATCGATAAGAAAGCGATCGGTGCTTTCGATGGGCAGATCGTTAACCGTATCATCCGGCAGTACGGAATGAGGCGGGCAACAGATTTTATCGATCAGGTAACAAAACTATCCATCCGCGGCATTATGATCGACGGATTTTCGTTCGGTATTGATGATGAGGATCTCTCCAAGACCGAGTACGGCCAGATTGAGGATGTCCTGAAAAACGCGACACTTGATGTTACCCGCCGGATCAAGATTTATGAAGACGGCCAGCTGGAGCCGATGCCCGGGCGTACCGTCGAAGAGACGCTTGAGATGCAGATTATGCAGGTTCTCGGGAAAGCCCGTGACCAGACAGGTCAGATTGCCGGTCGCCATCTCGGCCTCGGGAATAGCGCTGTTGTCATGGCAGTCTCAGGTGCCCGCGGGTCGATGCTGAACCTGACCCAGATGGCTGGTTGTATCGGCCAGCAGTCTGTCCGTGGTGAACGTATTGTCAGAGGTTATGACGATCGCACACTCCCCCATTTCAAGAAAGGCGACCGAGGCGCCGATGCCCACGGGTTTATCGCGCACAGTTATAAGGGCGGCCTGAACCCGACCGAGTTCTTCTTCCACGCCATCGGTGGCCGTGAAGGGCTTGTCGATACGGCCGTCCGTACATCCCAGAGCGGGTATCTCCAGCGCCGTATGATCAACGCGCTGCAGGATCTCAAGGTTGCATACGATGGCACCGTGCGGACAACCGGCGGACGGATCATCCAGTTCCAGTACGGCGAAGACAGCACCGACCCCACAAAGAGTGCATTTGGGGATCCGGTCGATGTCAAAGGCATTGTCGAAGCCGTGTTGAAAGAGGAGGTCTGAAGATCATGATCCCGAATAAGTACGAAAAGAAGATTGAGGCCGCAGATCTCCCGCAAAAGACCAAGGACCAGCTGCGTACCTTCCTCGATGAAAAAGAGCTCAGCGATGCACAGTTCAAGGAAATTCTGGAACGTGTCATAAAAGAGTACCTTTCGACCCGTATCGAGGCATGCGAGGCGGTCGGCGTGATCGCCGCACAGTCAATAGGTGAACCGGGTACACAGATGACAATGCGTACCTTCCACTACGCAGGCGTTGCGGAGATCAACGTCACGCTGGGTCTTCCCCGGCTCATCGAGATTATGGATGCGCGAAAAGAGCCAAGCACCCCGACCATGACGGTGTATCTCGAAACAGATTTTGGCGTCGACCGGGACAAGGCCCGCGAGGTCAGCTGGCAGATCGAGGCAGCCCCACTTCACGAATTCGGGGATATTACTACCGACATGGAGAACATGCAGGTGGTTGTCCACCTTAATACCAAGGTCTGCGAGAAGCGTAAGATCTCACCGGCAGAGATCATGGATGTCGCGCCCAAGAAGATCCGCGACCGCCGGCACTACCGCGATTTCGAGCATGATATCGATGAGGCAAAGGCGACCATTCTCTTTACGCCCAAGGACAGGGAGAGCTACCAGAACCTCTTCCAGCTTGCTGAACATGTACGAAACGTGATCGTGCAGGGCATTGATGACATCCTCCGGGTTGTCGTCAGAAAAGAGACCGGGGAGTATATACTTTATACTGAAGGATCCAACCTAAAGGATGTATTTGACGTTGCCGGCGTGGATACTACACGGACCCGCACCAACAACATCAGTGAGATCGCCCAGGTACTCGGCATCGAAGCTGCAAGAAATGCGATCATCCATGAGGCCCAGTCAACCCTCAACGAACAGGGTATCCTTGTGGATGTCCGTCATATCATGCTCGTCGCTGACATGATGTGCATGGAAGGCGAAGTCAAGCAGATCGGCCGGCACGGTATTGCCGGGGAGAAGGAGAGTGTCCTCTCCCGGGCCGCGTTCGAAGTGACGGTCAACCACCTGCTCGATGCCGCAGTCGCCAACGAGACCGATGAACTGAGCGGTGTCACCGAAAATGTCATTGTCGGCCAGCCGATCCAGCTCGGTACCGGCGATGTCAGGCTGGTGGCCGTCAAACAACTTGATAATTAAGAACCAACCCGGAAAAACCAAAAAAATTTCAGGAGAATTGCAGATGGATTTTAATGCTTCATTGAGAAGAGCGATCAAGACCGGAAACGTCATTCTCGGTCAGAACAACACGGAAAAATGCATTAAAGAGGGCAAGGCCCAGATGGTAGTCGTCGCGGCCAACTGCCCGGAGAACTTTAAAAACCAGATTCGTGGGTATGAAAACATCTTCATTCACACATTCGAGGGTTCGAGCGTGGCACTCGGCAAGGCATGTGGTAAGCCCTTCATGGTGAGCACACTTGCCATTGTCAGCCCAGGCGAGTCAGATATACTCTCCCTGAAGAGGGCGGCATGATATGGTCGAAGTCAAGCTGACCGAAGACTGCATGCGCCTGATCTCCCAGTTTGAGTCCCTGACCGGCGCGGGAAGCCGCGACTGCGTCATTGATGAGCGCAACGGGAGACTCATATTTGTCATAAACCCCGGGGACATGGGGCTTGCGATCGGCAAAAAAGGAGCTTCCATCAAGAAGGCGTCTGAAGTGATGGGAAAGAAGATCGAGGTTGTGGAATATAACAGCAACCCTGAGCATTTCTTAAAGAACTGTTTCCTGCCCGCACAGGTAACACGCATCGTCTTTACTGGTGAAACCGATGCACAGTCGGCCACGGTCGAGGTCCGTGACGAGGATCGGGGCATTGCAATCGGAAAAGATGGCAAGAATATCTTCAAGGCAAAGAAACTGGCCTTACGGCAGCACAACATCGTGGATGTGCAGATCCTCCAGAAACCGGCGGATGAAGCTGGATCAGCTGTAGTCCAGTAACTTTAACCCTCCTTTTCCCCTCTTTTGCGGATTCGTCTCCTTGGAAAAAACCAGATGTTTGCAGTGCAAGGTTCAGACGTACGACCCACTGTATCCATGGATAAAAAGAGAATATTACGGGCCTGGGGGGATTTGAACCCCCGACATCCGGGTTAGAAGCCCGGCGCTATGTCCAAGCTAAGCCACAAGCCCTCGTGATGCCTCTTAGATTCGTGTTCCGGGCTAATTAATCTGTGTCATAGAACCCGAAGAAATCTCCCGATGATCTTTTGGTTACAAGGCCGGGTCCGCAAGACACTATCCTTGCGAAATTAATACCCCTCTTTGCCGCAGTAAAAAATGCCGGCTGAAGTATTGTTCCGCATTTATCCGGCATGATAGCATGAAGACTTGAGTATTTCTACCTGGGTTGGGGCACAGAGACTTTCATGGAAGACTTCCTTTACCCCGGACGAGAAGCAGTATTTTACCTGCACCCGGGCCGACATCCGTTCCCGTTCCTCGTAATATGCTCCCTGGGTGTACTCTACTATCCGTTTCATGGAGATCACCGATGAGAGAAGATCCACACAGATCCCGTTATCTCCCGGGCTCAGGTCTTCGACATCGGTCGAGGTCATAAAGATTTGGACCCGGGCCCGGGCTCGACACCTGCGATAGTTACTATATTATGGGTACTCTGAAGTTCAATGGTGCGGGGTCTCCCCGTCCGGAGATCCCGGATCACTTCAGGCGATACACCGGTTAATGCAGCGCACCTCATTGCAAGTCACCCGTACATTGGCAGATCTTTTTTCGGCATCGTATCTGCAGATTGCTGGAATTCTTCGGAAAGCTTGTGCATGCTCTGCTCGATTTCTTCTGCCTGTTCGAGCAGTGGCTTGACATCGAGGCCAAGATTATACATTTTATTGAGCACTTCGATGGTTGCCGCGGACGAGCGCGGATCGGGTGCGTTGACCGTTTCACCAAGGAGGCCAAACGCCGGAATGCCCCGGATCTTGCATTCTGTCAGGATACTTGAGGCAATACCCGAAATGCTTCCGATGGGGAGGACAAGCGTGTGATCCTGTATCCGCTGGAGTGCATCTGTGGTCGTCGCAACGCCAAACACCCGCTTCTCCGGCTCGTTGGTGACGATCCCGGCGATGGTGAGTACTTCTTTTGGCTTATATGGCTCGAGCCAGTCAAGGATACCGTTTGAGATCTCGTAGCAGATCATGGGATGTATGGGGATATCGGCTACGATGGCGGCGATATTATTTTTCGTGTACACCCGCACCGGATCGTTTATCACGCCTTTGTTCATCATGGCAAGGGGAGGGAAGTACCCGGGAGGTCATGGTGCCGGCCAGCTCAAACTCGAGCTGGTCGACCAGATATTGGAGAGCGATAGTACCGACCAGTCCGCTCCCGGGGAACCCCATCAGCACCGCAGCGCCTTCGCCAGGAAGCGGCTTCGAAAAAATCTTGAGATCATGCGATGAGTCAATCGTCATTAAATTAACATACACGCACTACCTAAAAAAGTAGTATGCAGGAGTACCCCATCAAGCGAGGCCTCACCAAGGATCTCGAACAACGCATTGCTGCCGAGCTCAAAAACTGTTTCGGGGTTGAGCCGCAGAAAACCGGGAACACGTACCGGATCCGGTACGGTGCCCTTAAAAGGCTGGAGGCGACCGCTGGTGCCGGGGGAAAGACCCTCAGGGTGGACACCGATTCCGATACCTCGGCAGCCGATGAGGCGATCATCGACACCAACAAGCGGTTCAGGAAATTCCTCGATGCGACAACCGGATTCTCCACCAAGGAACGGGTGAAGCGGGCAAAGAGCGTGGAAGGGGAATAACCCCTCCATTCCGCTTTTTTGCCACCGGTATGTCCCCGGGTGACATTAGCCGGTGCTCATGGTATCTTTTATCTGCGATCACTGCGGGAAATGCTGCACCAGTCTTGGCGCGTATATCAGGATCGAGCGGCAGCTCTCTGAGCAGGACTATTACTGCAAAAATACGATCACGGGGGAGGTCTTCCCGGTGCACGTAGCGCCGGAGTTCGCGGAAGAAGTAGACGAGGATTTCACCTCCGGTGCTGCACCTGTTCCCGGCCGGGCTGCATCTTTCTGCGCAGGAACCCGGCCGGGCCGGGCAGGTCTGTGCAATTTATGCAACGCGGCCCCTGCTTTGCCGGGAATTCCGGTGTTACCACATGGTGATCTTCAATTCCAGCGGCGAGCCTGCGGGCCGGATGGTCGGGAGGGCGGATATCCAGACCACCGATTCCATGCTTGCCCGGGTCTGGAACGACGGGGTCAAACCCCTGCCATGCCCGGCAACACCCAAGGATGATCCTGCGTGGGTGCAACGGGTCTATGCGATCCTTGCGAAGCACGGGTACCAGGGGGAGGCGGTGGAAGGAGGGAATAAGTGAAAAGGTTGTGGGTATGAGAATCAGGCACCAATAGTTCTCTTTTAAAATGCAACGAGTCCTTCCCTGATAACTCCCTTCGCCACCTCCACCTCCCTTTCGCGGGGCGCACCGCGAGCCCCGCACGGTCGGTGGAATGGGGCGGGGGGCTCGGTCGTGAATGCGATGATCCCCCGCTTCGCGGGGCAAGGGAGGCTTGCGTTCGCCACCCGAACTGTCCAAACGTGGTGACATCGAGTTACCAGAAATGTGCAGACAACCTTCTTGCCCCGCCGTGCCCCGCGAGGGGCCCTGAGGCGGGGAGGACTCGTTATATTTTGAGATGAATATACCACCTGAGCCGGCTGTCAGGTACACATTCTAAAAAATTAAAAAGAGGAGAATGTTATTCAATCACGATCGCCGGCTTGAACGGCAGGGCAGTTGCCCCTTTGGCATGACCGCTCGACTCCGCATCAGCGATGTGGACCGGGATCCCGAACTCCTGTTCGAGGAATGCCTGGGCCGCCTCGAAAACCGCACGTTCGTTTACTGATTCCTGTGCGAGCGGCTTCACAACGTGCGGGGGCAGGCGGTGGATAAGGGTGGTGCACTGCTTTGCGGCACCAGTCGCCTCCTTGCCCCGCTTCTTCATTTCGTCGTTTTTCATGATCTCTTTTATCACCGTGTTCCGGTCGCTTGAACGTGCAATCGTTTTGAAAATATCATGCTTCCACGCTGGTGCAAGCACAATTGTGAGCGACTTGGGGGTGATCTGGATCAGTTTTTTGATCGACTCGATATCCTCAACCGTGCGGGCGAGAAGCTCCTCGGCAAGCTCGATCCGGGTGCTTATGAGTTTTTCATCTGCCACAGGCCAGGGGGCAAACGAAACGAGATCCTTGTTGCCCATCTCCTTCCAGAGGTGCTCGGCGGTAAACGGGATGAACGGCGCAAGGAGCCGGGTCCAGACCGAGCAGAGGGTGACAAGCTCTCTGCTTCCCATGCAGCCCCCAGGCAGCCGGCGGCGGTACCACTTGAGGTCGGTTTCGATCCCAAATGAGGCCTCCTGGAGTGCCTGTCGGGTCTGGAAGTTCTCAAGAGCTGCGGTCATTTTCCCGATGTGCTCCTGAAGGCGGCTGATCAGCCAGCGGTCGATGTCCTGGGGCTCGCCCCCGGCGTCCTTGAGCTCTATGGCGGTCGAGTAGAACCGCTCGATCTGCTTCTTAGTGGAGAGCACGAGTTCGTTTCTCCAGTCAAAGTCCTGCCAGGGCTCGGCGCTGCCGGTTAAAAACATCCTGACGGTATCGGCGCCGAACTCGCTGACCGCATCTTCCAGAAGGAAGACGTTTCCTTTTGAGGATGACATCTTGGCGCCATTTAAGAGACCCATGCCGAAAACGACCATGCCCATCGGGAGCTTATCCTTCGGGAAGATCGTCACATGGTGGAAGATCTGGAAAGTGAGGTGGTTGGAGATGAGGTCCTTTGCCGAGAACCGGTAGTCATACGGGTACCAGGTACAGGAACTCTTCCCGCATCGCGTCCAGTTTCTTCTTCTCTGGCAGGTCAGGGGAATTTTTCCCAAGGAAGATATAGTCGAAGACGGCCGGTGTGAGGAGTTTCGGGTCAATATCCCGGATCTTATGTGCAATCGTATAATATGCCATATAGACCGTCGAGTCGGAGAGCGGCTCGATGAGCTGGGCCGGGTCCCACGGGAACCGGGTGCCAAGGCCGACACGGCGGGTGCAGGCCCAGTCCTTGAGCCAACCGACCGTCCGGTCGAACTCGGTGCGGACCTCGGGAGGCACGAGCGCCATGTCCTTTAAGTGGTTGCTGACCTGCTCCTTCCACGCAGGGTCGCTATACTTCAGGAACCACTGGTCGTGGAGGATCTTGACCTTGACCTTGTTCCCGCACCGGCAGATGACCGGACGAGTGTCGAACTCGTACATCACGACCGAGTGGTACTTGTCGCACATCTCCTGCGTGACTTCCTCACGGGCGATCCTGACCGGCTTACCGCCATACTTCGCGAAGAGTTTTCCTTTCGAGAACTCGGCAGAGTAGATCTCCTGCGTGAGCGCGTCCATGCGGCTGTCCATCTGGTGGTGGATGCCGGCCCGCTCGACGGCGTCCTGTGCAGGGACTTCACCATAGCCTTCGACCTTGATCAGCGGGATAGGTGTGATTTGCGTGTATTTTCCCTGCTGCTGGAGGTCGCGGAGCGCGATATAATCGAAGGGTGCGTGGGCGGGCACACTCATGACCATGCCGGTCGCCATGTCGGGGTCGACAAAGTCCGCGGGAAGGATCGGGACAGTACCGCAGAGCGGGTGGCTGACGGTCTTGTCAATGAGGTCTTTTCCTTCGATTTCCTCCTTGACCTCGACCGTATGGTCCTGCAGCACGAGTTTTTCTGCTGCTTCCTTAGAGACAATCCACATCTTCCCATCGACAAGCGCCCGGACATACGTCACGCCCGGGTTGGCCCAGAGATTGGTGACACCGTGGATCGTCTCGGGCCGGAGCGTGGCGGTAGGGATGAATGCATCGCCATAGTGGAACATAACGAGCGTGAACTTGATCACTTCTGCCTTGTCCCCTTCGAGGAGGTCGTGGTCCCCGACCGGGTTCTCGTCGACCGTGCAGTACCGGACCGGGTGCACGCCTTTAATCACATGGCCGGCCTCATACAGGTGTTTCCATTGCCACTCGACAAACCTGCTGTAGGTAGGGTCGACCGTTATAAACCGCCGGCGCCAGTCAATGGAGAGGCCGCAGGAGGTCATCACGCGCTGGTATTCGGCGGCAAAGTGCTTGACAATCGTCAGCGGGTCGGTAAATCCCGCAAGGACGTTCTGCGGAACCTTGTAGAGGTCGCGGTACAGGTGGATCGTCTTCGGGTCGTTCCTCGCGATCCTCTTTGAGATACCGACGACAGGTGCTCCCGTGACATGGAACGCCATCGGGAAAAGCACCTGTCTGCCCCTCATCCGCCAGAACCGTGCGATCACATCCGGGACGATATAGGTACGGCCATGGCCGACATGCATGGCGCCGCTCGGGTACGGGAACGCGACGGTCAGATAAAATTTTTCGTGGTCTGAGGGGTTGGACTCAAACGCTCGGATCCATTGTTCATGCGCTTCTTCTTCAAACTTACCCAGGTCAAATTCGCTCAAAACCCTTCACCTTTTCCTCTTATTATGGGAATTGTTGCGTTATAAAACTCCTATCGTGGTTATACCGGCCTCAGTTTGATGGTCTCATTATTCTGGTAGCGCCGGATCATCTCCTGCGCGATGCTCGAGTTCTTGGCAAGGCTGATCTCGCCGGCCTCGTTGACCGTTGCAGTAAAGAGGTATTCCTTGCCGGCAAAGACGTCCACGATCTTGCCGCTCTGGTCGGGAGCGATAATGACCAGCTGCTTCTTGTCGGTCTGGATCCTGATCCCACCGCCAAGGGAGATCTCACCCTCGTTTTTTACCGCCGGCTGGGCATGTTGCCGGTCAAGATCGGACCGGGGCTTGATGTCGATCCCGATCCCGATCTTGTTGACGATGGCCGAGACATTCTTGCCACCCTTGCCGATGGCTGCCGGGACATCCTTGTCATCGATATAGACGACGGCTTTGGTATCGCTGATCATCTCGACGTCTACAGCACCATCCGTGTATCGCCCGATCTCGCGCTGGATCTCTTTTTCGTTGAGTTTCCAGCCAGGGCGGTCCTCTGTCGGTCCTCTGGGGGTCGCGTCGGGGATGGTAGCAAGGGAACTGCCCGGTTTGTTGACCGGGAAGACCGGCTGGCCAACGCTCTGGATCTGTGGCGCCCGTGCGTTTCGTGCGGCTGGTGCGGCCAGGGCACCGGGGATCACCGGCATAACAATCGTCTGGCCGTCGTACCTGAACACGTCAAGCACGAGGCTGCCGGTCTCGGAGTCGGTCACCGTGGTCACGGGCCGGATGTGCATCTCGCTCCCCATTCCCTCGGGCACCTTGATGGTAAAACCGACATCGTAGATCTTTGTGACGACGCCTTTTTCTAGGAAGACGATGGTGTTGATAATCTGGGCGAGGACGGAGAAGTCCTCACGGTCGGAGAAGCGCTGGAGCGCGTCCTGAACGCTGTTTGCGTGGATGACCCCGACCATGCCGAGGCCGGCAAGCCGCATGTCGGCAAAGACCGTGAAGTCCTCGTTCTTCCTGAGTTCATCAAAGATGACGAAGTCCGGGCGGACGAGCAGGAGAACGTCGGCGGTGTTGGACATGCTGCCGTCAAGTGTGGTGTACTGCGTGATCTGGTCGGGCACTTGGAGTTCGCGGGGCGCTTCCATGGTCTTGACGACATAGCCTGCATCGGAGAGGTACGTCGCGATCCCTTGTGCGAGCGTGGTCTTTCCTGCGCCGGGAGAACCGGCGATAATAAGGCCTCTCCGGTCGGAGACGATCCGTTTCTTGATGACGTCTGACTTCGCGTAGTTGTCCAGCGTCACGTCCACGATGGGGCGCACGGCGGTGATCTCCATACCGTCCGAAAACGGCCTGCGGGCAATCGCGATGCGCAGGGAGCCTATCTGGACGACCGTGATACCGCGTTTCTCGATCTCGATGAAACCGTCAGGGTCCCGTTTTGCCCGCTCGAGGATCTCCTGTGCGAGGTTCCGGAGTTCGTACTCGCTGACGGGCTGGTCGCGGATCTTCACGAGTTTCATGTCGTTGATGGTGCCCTTCTTTGCTGTCGGGGGGACCCGCTCCTTCAGGTAAACAGCAATGGTGTGCTCGTCAAAGAACTGGTCGATGCCAAGCGGGACAAAATCGGTGATCTGTGGTTTCAGGTAGATGACGTCGAGCCCTTTTGCCCTCGCCACTTCGGCCTGCACGTTGTCGCTGGTGATGAACCGTGCAGCGTTCTCAATCGCGATGTTTCGGATCATCGCGTCGATCTCACCGCCGCTTGCGAGCTTGACCTGCTCGAGCGTGGGGCGGATGCCGGAGAATTTGAGTTCTATGATTTTTTCCTCGGCCATTTTGCAGAGCGACTGCAGCTCGTTGAGGCCCGAGAACCCGATCTCGCGCCCGTTATTTGCCTGGGCTTCGAGTTCTGCAACGACAGCTTCCGGGACGATTATTGTTGCTCCTTTGTATTCACCGGCCTTTATCATTGAGGTTATGCGTCCGTCGATGAGGACGCTCGTATCTGGTACCAGTATCATAAAATATTCTCTCCCATATAGTATGGTGTTGTATACTATTCGGACAACGATGGAGTATCGTTGATAGTTAAAGATATGAGGTGTTGGGGTTTATAAGGGGTTCGGCGGGGATGGGGAAGCATGTGAAAACAAATGTTATCCGATAATTTAGCTACAAATCATAATTTCACATAATGATTTAATTTAATTAGTATTTTGTTCATTATCTGGATATCCTGCGAACGAACTTAACAATGAAAAATCACAACGTTCAATTGCATTTCTAGCACAATCAGGACAAGCTCTCCAGTAGATCGTGTTAATTATTTCAATTACAATTTCAGTACAATTTTCTCGACAATTAACGAGTAATGGGATATATTTAATCGTGATTCGATTAAATGAATTACAAACCATCATACTATCCTTCTCTTTTTCTTGGGCTACTGTAGTTGAAAACCCTAAACAATTTAATTTCGAAAAAATTGCGATAATCTCATCTTCTGATTTATTTTGAATTCTTGAAAGAAGATCAAGTCTTAGATGAATTTCATTGGGGAAACCACATGGGCATAAATTTTTTTACTGCATCGACCAACAAAAATCTTTCATCTACTGTCATATATCTGAAAACTTCAAAAAAGCGTTCTGATATTTCGTAAATTTCATCTTGATTTTTCGAAGAATTTGCCTTGAAGTATCTATAAAGTAAGTCTGGCTCTTCCGGGAAGAAATTTTCTCTAGGGATTGGCCCAACCTTTTTTTTAATTAATTCTGCCAGTTTTCTAGGAGAATAATTTTTAGATCTAATATATCCTGTTGAATTCAATATTCCAGGTATCTCTGTATCATCGATACGAACAGGTAAAATATACTCACGATGGGATTCAAGAGCCCTTGCTTGTGCAGCCCTCCGTTCGTGAGTAGTCCAGATTTTTTCAGAATAAGGTTTTGAAGCAAAAATTACAGTATATCTCGATTTATTTTTATATACATCAATTAAGTGTTCATAGAGATCTTTTCCCCATAGAGTTACCTCTTCATATTTATCGTAAAAAACTTTGATCCCCATTTTGTGGAGGTAATCAGCCACTTTACCAACATATAGTCGATCTTCATTTGCAAATGACAATGCTACATCAAATTCAATTGAAATGTTGTTCATAATTTCTCATTGTTCTCACAGAATGTACAAACAGATCTATGAGGTTACTATATATATTTATTTTTAAATGAAAATACGGAATTGTATAACCCCCAATAATTAGATGAGCAGCGTGATTTCCATGTACGATAATACCTCATCGTCTCATTGCGCAGGGGCGGCCCGGGGGACAGGCACTGTCCCCTCCGTTTGATCCTGAAATGTCTTCCCCCGGCTCCGTACAATAATAGGGGGGAGGGGGTGATCCCCCTACCCCCATCCATTTATTTTTCCGGAGGGGATCACCCCCCACCCATGTGCCGGGGCAAGAGGGGGGTACCCCCTCCCCCTCAGATGCCCGGCCGGGCACTTCACCATCTTTCCGGAAAACCTAGCAGTCGCTCGCTTACACGCCGGTGACTCCACACAAAACACCGGTCTTGGTCATGCAGAAAATTGCACAAGGGGGGGAGGGGGGTGGCCCCCTACCCCCCCTCTCTTTATTTTTCCGGAGGGGATCACCCCCCTCCCCATGTGCCGGAGCAAGTGGGGGTACCCCCTCCCCCCCACCGGCCCGGGCCGACCCCCCTATGATCCATTCCGGGACAGTCTCATTTTGTTATTATGGTGGGTCTCGTTCGTGATCAATCGCACCGGGTGATACCCTCCCCTGCCCGCAAACCATTTTCCTCTCTCTCACAAAAACCGTGAACTTTTAATATCGTGTGACTAACGGTACTGCATGCATGCCCGATCCGGTCCTGCTACCCTGCTGGCCGGTGTAATTCTCCTTGTGGCCGCGCTCATCCTTGTGGCGGGCTGCACAAATCCGTCGCCGCCGCCCGTACCGCCGACCCCGGTCTATACTCCCCAGACGACGATTCTTATAGAGAGCGCAAGCGTCAATCCCCAGATACTTGTGGTCGACCGTGGTGTTACGGTCACCTGGCTCAATCTCGATATGGGGCGTCATATTATTACCTCTGATCCCAAGGATCCCGACTCGTTCATCTCCCCCCTGCTCGAAAACAACCAGCGGTACCAGTTCACGTTTACCATACCGGGAACATACGGGTATCACTGTGCGGATAATGCGGTGATAAAAGGGACGGTTATTGTAAACTCCTGAAAGACCCTCTTTTTTGCAAGCCTGTAGGAAAATAAATCCCTGATCGCCCCGTAATAACGGCAATCCTACCTGTGAAATTCTTAGAAAACAGGCTCTGCAGAAATGAACATGAATCCTGTTCGCCCCCCTCTCTTAAACTTCCCTCCCCAATCCCTTAACCCGCTCGATCACCTTTTCATCGTCCGCTTGTTTAACATTTGACGTGTAATACGGCAATGAAAGGACGGTTTTCTTCTGCGAGCAGATCCATAATCTCCGGTGTTTTTCGCATGATGGTTTCGTATTGTTCCAGAACCAACTCGGCATCGGGAGCGACAGGAAGATCCCCGTCTTGGCCCGTCCCGATATAGACAACCGCCGGTTGTTCCGAAGCCAGAATATCAAGTTCAGCCTCTGAAAGGGGAGTATGGCCATATATACGTTTTAGTTTTTTGGAGATCTTCTTCTCTCTTCTGGTTACCGTCCGGTCACAATGCATGATAACGTCATGATCATATCTGACCCCGTCGATCATCACCCAGCCGTATCTTGTTTTCATTGTGACCCGATCACTTTGGAGAATGGTTTTAAAAATCCTTGATCACCCAATCCGCCATGGGGCGGGGTAGATATGCCCGTATCTTTTTTTAGGATTTACCTCACACATCCGTTTTGCGGCCACCCATTCCCGAAGTCCTTTGAGATCTTCAGGATCGGACACCGTGAAAGCGCGATCTTTGGCACGAATACTTTCAAGAGTATCTATCAGGGTATTTCGCCCGGATTGTGATCCAAGGGTATCAATCTGGCATTGCATGGGGTGCTCCACTCCTCATCACCTTGCACTGAACCGTTCGAGGTCACAAGTCCTGACTGCCACATAATTCAAACCCCGGTTATATGAGGTGTTCGATCCGGTTTCTGCCTTTTCGACATTTGATGCCGGGGCCGGTTTATCCAGGCAATCGGCCTTGTTGCGCCGGTAGGTCTGTACGCATAAACACATATTTTATACTTAGAGTATATACTTAAAATATTTTCTCTATAGTGATCCACTCTGGGAAAATATCCTTATATTATTTTTACCTTTGTAATCTTACCGGTTCCATCAAGAAGATTTTTACAGGGCTCAAAACTCTGATTTGAATGGAAATTTTTCGCTATCCACATTACTCCGGCAGTAATCCTTTTCTTGATCGGGAAAGGATACCGGAAATATTTCATTGAGCCACGGCATGATCTTATGGCATAATCCCCGGAAGTCCGTGAGCACCTCGTCTTGCGCTCTTCGGGTTTCTGACGGACTGGAAATAGTTCCCGTGAACAACTCTGTCCGTTTCCTTCACTGCTGGAGAAACCCTCCTGCCATCGATGATCTGACCGGGTTAAGGAGCAGATAAAAATCATCCGCTCTTTTTCACACCCGCTCCTGCGAATCCACCGCTTTATTTGATCTCGACTCTTTCGCCGGTCTCCATGTACTGGACGTTCTCGGCGATCTTGCAGGCATGGTCGGCGCAACGCTCCAGGTACCGGGCGATGATGATATAGTATGTGGCCTGCGTGATGGTCTTGGGATTCTCCATCATGTAGGTGATTGATTCCCGGAAGATGGAGTGGCGCAGTGTATCGATGGCGTCGTCGCGTGCGGAAAAACCGTCAAGAATCTTTTTGTTTTCAGTCTCGTAGGCAGTGATTGCATCGTCAATCATCGCAAGTACGTACTCCGACATGAGCGGGATACTCATCATGTTCGCAATATGGGGCCTTCCCGAGATTTCTTTGACAATCTTTGCGGTTGATTTGCCGTATCTTCCGATCCGCTCCGAGGCGGCTATGACCTTGAGGGAGCAGACGATCGTCCGCATATCCTTTGCCACCGGCTGGTTCAGGGCGATGAGCTGGTAGCAGGTCTCTTCAAGTACAACGGTCATCTCCCGGAGCCGGTCTTTCCGGTCAATAACCCTTGTTGCCAGATCTGCATCTTGCTTGATGAATGCCTCCTGCGAATCCTGCAGCATCGAGAAGGCAAAACGAGCCATCTCGGAGACTCCTTTTTTGAGGTCTTTGAGTTCCGTGTGGAATTTATCCGTCATATTCCTTCCTCACCCGAACCGCCCGGTAATATAGTTCTCGGTAAGGTCTTCTTTGGGGTGTTCGAAGATGTTCGTCGTCCTGTCGAATTCGATCAGCTTGCCGAGGTACATGAACCCGGTATAGTCGCTGACGCGGGCTGCCTGTTGCATGTTGTGCGTGACAATAATAACCGTGTACTCCTCCTTGAGCATCTCGATGAGGTTCTCAATCTTTGCGGTTGCGATAGGATCGAGGGCCGAGCAGGGTTCGTCCATGAGAATCACCTCGGGCCCGACCGCAAGGGTTCGCGCGATACAGAGCCGCTGCTGCTGGCCGCCCGAGAGCCCGAGAGCGGAATCGTCGAGCCGGTCCCGGACCTCCTCCCAGAGTGCCGCGTGGCGCAGGCTCTTTTCCACGATCGCGTCCAGTTCTTTCCGGTCATTGATTCCGTGAACCCGGGGACCATAGGCGACATTCTCGTAGACGGATTTGGGGAAAGGGTTAGGCCGCTGGAAGACCATTCCGACCCGTTTGCGTAATGCTACCACATCCATGCCATTGCAGAGCATGTCCTCGTTGTCAAGGAGAAGTTGCCCCGTGATTTTTACCTGTCCGATGAGGTCGTTCATCCGGTTGAAGCACCGGAGGAGCGTAGACTTCCCGCACCCGGATGGTCCGATCAGCGCAGTGGTCTTCTTCTTTTCAATCTCCATGGTGATATTCTGGAGCGCATGTTTCTCGTTGTACCAGAGGTTGAGGTTTTTTGTTGCTATAACGGTTGAGTCGTACATGGATTATCCCCGTGCCTTGTGCGCATAGTGATTCCTGATCAGGATCGCGACCGTGTAAAACGCCACGACCAGCATCAGGAGGACTAGGGCGGTTCCGTACTTGTTGGTCGTTGCGCCCGGTACGTTGGTCGAGAGGATGAAGAGGTGATACGGAAGTGCCATCACCGGCTGGAAGAGCGAGGTGGGCAGGAACCGCGTCGAGAAGACGACTGCCGTAAACATGATCGGCGCGGTCTCTCCGGCCGCCCGGCCGATCGAGAGGATTGCCCCGGTTACGATCCCCGGTACAGCTGGCGGGATGACCACGTTCTTTATTGTCTGCCATTGCGTCGCCCCGAGTGCCAGGCTCCCTTCGCGAAGGGACTGCGGGATATTTTTGAGGGACTCTTCCGTAGGTACGGATTACTGTGGGTAGCACCATCAGTGCAAGGGTGATCATTCCGGCAAGGAGCGATATGCCAACGTCAAGGAAGAGCACAAGGAAGGCAAAGCCGAAGAGGCCAAAGACGATAGAAGGGGTCCCGTTGAGGAGGTCGACCCCGGTCCGGATCAGTTTTGTGATCCTTCCTTCGCGGGTATATTCGACCAAGTAGACCGCTGCCCCGACGCCAAGGGGGAGCGCGATAAGGATCGCGCCGGCCACAAGGTACAGCGTCCCGACGATCGCCGGGAAGATCCCGCCGCTCCTGCCAAGGTCCGTGGGCCCCTGCGTCAGGAACTCCCATGACAGGGCCGGCAGGCCGTTTACGATGATATACCCCAAGATGATCGCAAGGATAGCAAGGACTGCCAATGCAGCCGCAATGACGCAGGAAAAGGCAACCCTCTCGATATGGGGCCGCGAGATCCGGTCCCTGCCATAGTGCCAGGCGGCTGCCGCAAGAATGACGATGAGCGCTACCCACCCGAGGCCGGCGAGGAACAGGATCGCGAGGAGAGTAAGGAAAGCAATACGGGACCACGGGAGGAACCTCTCTTTCACCAAAGTAAGTGTGGGGAAGTGAAGCCATGACCTTTTCGCTCTGCCTGTCGTTCTCCCGTCCCTGAGATGCGAGAGGATGGCGAGCGCGCTTATGTTGATGATGAGCGTGATGATGAGAAGGACCACCGCAACGCCAAAGAGTGCATGATAGTGTTCGCTCCCGACCGCCACATCGCCCATCTCTATCCCGAGGGTCCCGGTCAGGGTGCGGACGGAGGAGAGCACGTTCCAGATTGGGCTGGGAATGATGGCAGCATTCCCGGTCACCATGATGACTGCCATGGTTTCGCCGATAGCCCGGCCTATACCCAGGATAATAGCCGCCGCGATCCCGGAGAGGGCCGCCGGGACAATGACCCGGCTGATCGTCTGCCAGCGGGTGGCCCCGGTCGCAAGAGATCCCTCCCGGTATTCACAGGGTACGGAACTTATGGCATCCTCGGATACGCTGATGATCGTGGGGAGTGCCATGATCCCAAGAAGGATCGACCCGGCAAGCCAGGTCTGTCCGCTGGGGATGTTAAACGTGGTGCGGATAAAGGTGCTCAGGACGATCATGCCGAAGAACCCGTAGACGACCGACGGGATGCCGGCAAGCAGTTCGGTGGCTGGTTTGAGCACGCTTTTTATCCGGGGGGAGGCGAGTTCGGATATATAGATTGCACAGCCGAGAGAAAGCGGGACGGCAAAGACCATGGCACCGAGGGTGACAAGGAGCGTGCCGATAATGAGAGCAGATATCCCGTAACTGGGTACGACAGAGGCCGGAGCCCATGTTGGCCCAACGAGGAAATTGAGTACTCCCACCGTTTCAAAGATAGAATAACCGTCCCGGAGCAAGAAGAGCAGGATGAATGCAACAACGATGACTGCGAAGAATGCTGTGAGGAAGAATACAGATCTGACGAATCTCTCCTTTATGCGGGAGACCACCGGGGTACTACCCGGGCATGTTCCGGCAGATTGTTCAGCATGGGTAATGATGCGTCGCCTCCCTTTGGGTAAAAAAGTTAGGTTAAGAGATGTACTCCGTCAGCTGTTCAGGGCAACATATCCCTGGGCAACGACAATCTGCTGGCCGGCCGGGCTGAGGAGGAAGTTGATGTAGTCATTGGCAAGGCCGGTGGGCTTTCCGTTGGTGATCATATAGAGGTCACGGTGGATCGGGTAGGTCTTGTCCTTGACCGTTGCAACGCTCGGGGCGATGACGTGGCCGTTAGTTGTAATGATCGGGAGCGCCTTCACCGTGTTATCGAGATAACCAATGGAGATATACCCGATTGCATTGGGCGTCTGGGCGACTTCCTGGAGGACTGCACCGTTCGAGTTGTCCTCGTGCATGGACATAGTGTCGTTGGTATTCATCATGACAACCTGGTCAAAGTAGGTACGGGTTCCCGAGGAGCTGTCACGGCCGACAACCACGATCTGGTTGTTGGAGTTGGCCACGCCTGCACCGGGGATGGATGACCACGAGGTAACACTTCCGTTGTAGATCGATTTGACCTGCGCAAGGGAGATGTCCTGGATGGTGTTTGCGGGGTTCACAATGATCGCAATACCGTCGTGGGCGATCGTGATGATATTCATGTTGCTGTCCTGTGCCTTCTGGGCCGCGGAGACGTCAGCAGAACTCATACCGATATCCACTTTCTGGTTGATGATCGCCTGGATGCCAACGCCGGATCCACCGCCGGAAACCTGGATGTTTGCCTCAGGGTGTGCCTGCATGTAGGCATCAGCAACGGCCTGAGCGATGGGCAGGACTGTGGTCGAACCGGTCAGGGTCAGGGTCTCGGTCGCGGCAGATGTGGTGGTCGCAGCTACTGCCGGAGGTGCGGTAGGAGCCGCCAAGGCAGCGGTCGGAGATGAGGTGGTGGTAGCAGGGACCGCAGCCGAATTCCCGTTGCTGGTACAACCGGCAACAAGAAGCGATACGATAAGCAATGCCGCAAGGCATGCTGTCACATAGAGGAGTGAACTCCGTTTGTCTTTCATGGGCGTTCGATCAAAACATTATCACGTGGTTATATACGGTTTTTCGACATAGAATATACTAACCTATATCTCAAAAAGAGATAAATAGAGATATGTATATTTATCATTTAACTCTGTTTATGAGGTGAAACCAAGATGGAACTACGTCGGGTCCAGATGACCGGGGGGTCATCGTTTGTCGTCACGCTGCCCAAAGACTGGATAACGGAAATGCGGATCAAGAAGAACGATCCCGTCGGTCTGATCACCCAGCCGGACGGGACGCTGGTCGTTACGAAAAAAACCACGGACGAACCGGTCCAGCGGGTAAAAGAGATCGATATCGGGCATATCACCGATCCCTCATTCCTCTTCAGGATCCTGATCGGGGCCTACATTACCGGGTTTACAACGATCCGGGTCAGCTCGAAACAGCGGTTTCCCCCGTTTGTCCGGACAGTCGTGCGTGATTTCACGCAGATGACCATCGGGCAGGAAGTCGTCGAGGAGACCGATACCCTCATCACGATAAAAGACCTCCTCAACCCGGCAGAGATGCCTTTTGACAACACCATCAAGCGTATGTTTGTGATTGTCAAGAACATGCACGAAGATGCCATCGCTGCGCTTGAAACGCACAACCATATCCTCGCCACCGACGTGATCAACCGGGACATGGACGCGGATCGCCTCAACTGGCTGATTGCCCGCCAGACCAATATGATCATGCAGAACCCTTCCCTGTCCCGGAAGATGGAGGTCTCGGTCGGCATGGCCATGTATTACCATATCATCAGCCGGATCATCGAGCGGATCGGTGATCATGCGGTCCGGATAGCCGAGAATGCCCAGCCGATCCTGGATGTGGATCTTGACCCGAAGATTATGACTGCGTTAAAGAAGGCAAACGTCCTGTCCATGGCCATCTTTGACAAGAGCATTATATCGTTTTTCAATGCCGATATCAAAGAAGCCCACAAGACCATCGAGTCGGTCGCGACGCTGGAACACGTCTGCGGGGACATCAGCAATATGGCGTTCAAGCAGGAAACGGTGGCCGCAATTTCGATCAGCTATGTCGCCGAAAGCATCCGCAGGGCGGGTGAATATTCCGCAGATATTTCCGAGAACGTCATTAATTATATCGTCGAGGAAGACCGTTCCCTCCACCGGCGGCCTGCAGGGAAATAAAATCCCTGCATGCAGCAGGAATTATTTTTATTATTCTTATAAAAACGGCTGCAGGCACTCACGGTTTGTGCATTTTCTGCTTTTCATAATAGGTGCAGAACGAACCGCACCGGTCACACCCTTCCGTGCATGGCTCGATATGGATTGTTACGTTTGCCCGGGGATATTCCACGAGCAGATCCGATTCGAGGTGATCGGCGAGATCATGCGACTGAGTGACGGAAACCTTCCCGGGCACGACCAGATGGAACTCTATGAAGATCTCAGGACCGGAACGGCGAGTCCTGAGACCATGGAACCCGGCATACTCGCTTGCATGTGCGCAGATGATCGCCTTGATGCGATCTTCATCAAGTGCCGGTATAGAATGGTCGATAAGATCGGCAAATGATCGTTTCAGGAGATTGGCAGCGGCATGCAGGATTACGAGGGCAACGGCAATAGCGATGAGCGGATCGAGAAGGGTAAAACCGGTGAGATGGATCAGGATGAGGCCGGCAAACACCCCAAGCGAGGTGTAGATATCCGTCCGCAGGTGCCATGCGTCGCTTTCGAGGGCGATGGATTCTGTCTCCTTTGCCACGTTCATAAGGCGCGAGGAAACATACCAGTTGGCGAGCACGGATATGCCCATCACGGCGATACCAAAGGATATCAACCCGGGTGAAAATTCCTGTCCCGGCCCATTGAACAGCCGGATCAGAGCTTCGGCAATGATGATGATCGCTGCAAAAACGATCAGCAGGGCCTCGATCAGACCGGAGACATCCTCGAATTTCCCGTGCCCGAACGAATGGCTGGCATCGGGAGGCTCTGCGGATTTTTTCACCGAAAAAAAGGCGATGACAGCAGCGAGCAGGTCCATGGAAGAGTGGATTGCCTCGGAGATGATACTTACTGATCCTATGGCAAAGCCCACAACAAATTTCAGGAGCACAAGACAGGTATTGGAGATGACCGACAGGTGCGCGGTCCGCTCTTTTAACCGGTTGATGGTCTCTGTGTCATCTGGGGATGTGTTCATGTACAGTGTCTCATTATATTCCTGTCGCAGGGACGAGCCTTCGCAAAGTATGACTGGCACCGGCCTCAGTGCCCGGTCTTTCCATAGACTTTTTCCGGGTCAAAGATCTTCTTACCGATGGTTATGCCGTCGATGGTCCGGAAGAAGCAGCTGCGGTACCCGGTATGGCAGGCAGCACCGGTTTGTTCAACCTCGTAGATAAGGCAGTCCTCATCGCAGTCCACCAGAATCCGCGTAACTCTTTGGAAATGCCCGCTCTCCTCGCCTTTCTTCCAGAGTTTTTTCCGGCTCCGGCTGTAGTAATGGGCAAAGCCGGTCGTCCTGGTGAGGTGCACTGCCTCCTCGTTTGCGTACGCCATCATGAGAACGTCCCGTGTCTTTTTGTCCTGCACGATCACCGGGATCAGTCCACCGTTGTGAAATTTGAGAGAAAGCATGTCATGCACCACCCTAGACAAATTTCATGATAGCGAACAGGAAATCTCCGAAGACAATCGCAGTGATAAGCCCCGCTGTGATCGGGAGGATGAACGGAACGGCGTACGAGATCCAGACCTTTCCTGCTTTTTTGTAGATCCCCAGTTCTTTGTCGAAATCTTCCGGGTGCTCCCGGAGATCCTTGGTGTACACCCTCCCCTCATCGGAACGCATCCGGCGCAGGGAATCCCAGAACCCGATAAATTTTCGCTCGACTTTCCCGTTTCTCTCGGCAAAGTCCTCCATCACAAAGCCCCATGCTTCCTGGATCTTCTCTCCTTTCACCGGGAACCCGAAGAACATGTACTGGAGCGGGGCTCGGTTCTTTTTTACTACATTAATGATAAAAATGCCCACAGGTGCCACAAGATTAAGGATCAGCGCATTGATCAGCACCGAGAATGAGAGAAACCCGAGCGGCGGCGTATTCAGAAGCGGGGTTATCGGAAATGTCGGGATGCAGAAGGCAATGAAGATGAGCGCCCATGCGTCGGCACCACCAAAGAGGTGCATCTGCCCAAAAATATAAAATACACCGCAGAATACTGCAGCAAGGGCAATATAGATGCCGGACACACCCCAGCTCCCGCCGCCGATCATATAGAACGATGCGATCGCAAGGATGACGATGACCAGCACGAAATACCAGCGGCTCAGCACCTCTTCAATGTTTGATTCCCTCATGGCATCTTTTCTGATCTGTTTTGCCTTGAGTTTTTTCCCGGGCTGTTTTTTGTATTCCCGGTAGGAGACGTACCCCAGCAGCCCGGCAAACAGTAACGTACCAGGGAACGAGCTGGATGTCGGACAGTTCCCCTGTTGAAATGGCCGGTATAATAAACCATGAGATGGCAGGAAGGGTAAGGACGATCCCGAGGTAGGGGAACCTGAACGGGGTTCCGGGGTCATGGTTATCGAGATAATCTGCATAAAAGAAACTGGCAATCAGGGTAAGGTATCCAACGATAAGGCTGATATTTCCGGTCTGCTGGTAGAAAAGCACGATGGTCGCGGAGATCCCGACAACAAGCATCGGGTACCATGTCCTGAAGGGTACGCGACGGTCCCTGATATCCAGGTACGATGCATAGATAAGGGTAACAAGAACCGCAACAGCCGAGATCACCATCGGGTAAAATATCATAAGCAGAATTACCGTTATATCTCATACAACTTATGCATGGCGATTCCCACATTGGTTGCGTCGTATTTGCATTGCGGTCTGGCTGGCGTAGCTGCTTTGGAATCAGGAAGAGAATACATCAGCTATTTCCCGAGTGAAGATAACTCCGCAAATATATAATACACCGGTTGCGAATAAATGATTGAGAGTCTTCAGAACATTTGGGGGGGGAGAACCCCGATGTCCCCGCCCCGGATTGCACTGAGAGGATTGTTTTATGGATGTGCAGGATCTTCTGGAAAATATCCTGAAAAAATCGAAAGACCTGGGCACTTTCTCCCTCACCGAAGCGCTCGCTTTTGCAGCAAACGGGCACCTGAATGTCATTGCCGTGGCAAAAGAGGAAAATCGTCAGTATTACCTCGCATTCTTGAACGGTGAACCCGAGGGAGCGCTCTATGTGGATGCCGAAGGGGCCCTTTTTGGTGACAATGCGGTCGTCCGTATACGGGCAGGCAGGCAGTATGTCCTCCGCGACGTAAAACCAGAGATTATTGAGGCTCTCGTTATGGGATGCCGGATCTTTGAAAAGGTACATATCCGGAAAAATATTACGTACTCGGTGCCGGAGATCGGGAAAAAAAGTCAGGGTATCGGAGTGGTTACCCTTTCAGTCAGGAAGGAAAAAATCCCGCAGAACGGTGTGCGTGTTTCTATCAGGAAAGACGGAAAGATTGTAGGAAGCGATGTCACCACTGGTGCCGGGGAGGTCGGTTTCCGGGTGATGCACGGAGACTATACCTGCCTCGTCCAGGACCGATCCCAGGTCGTGACGCATTTTACGATCACATTCGATGAATCCCACACCTCCCATATCCTGGACCTTTAACGTCCTGGCCGGGAAACATGTGGCTTTTTTATTTTCTTCAGGATTTCCGACGGATCAGAGATTCGAAATCAAGACGAAATCCTTTAATTATATAATAGCAGAGTGATCGTTTATGAAGATTGGACGTGAAGACTTCGAGGCGTTGATCAAGGGTGAGAAGGATATCACCCCCTATATCGAACTCGATCCGATTGCAGGTTCCTATTCGGTTTTCGGGGTGAAAACGGCAAGCAACCCCAATTACTTGATTAAAGCTATTTACGAGATGTACGAGTCCCATTTGAACAAGAAACTTGCAGTAAAGGCAGTACGCAAACTGTTCCGGTCTGTGGGCATGGGGTCCCTTGGCCTGTACAACCTCTTAAAGAAATTTGGTATGACCTTAAGCCCTGCAGAATTTCTTATGCTGGTTTTCAAACTCCAGCACCAGCAGGGCTGGGGTGCCCCGTTCGAACTCGTGGAACAGAGCGAGAAGAGGATCATCATCCGCACAAAGCATACCTTTGAATCGGAGATCCTCAAAGACTGGAAGATGCCGGTCTGCGGCGTCCACCAAGGGTGGATCGAAGGGGTGATGATGGCCGTTACCGGCAAGAATTGGTACTGTCTTGAGCGAAAGTGTGTCGCAAACGGTGACGACTGCTGCGAATTTGTGATTGATCAGGTAGACCCCAGCTGGAAGTTCAAGGCACAATCTGTAGTCAAAGGTGATTCTGCCATTACCGAGTTCATCGATCACAGGCCGGTAGAAGGGACAATTAAGCTGATTGATGATCCGGTAGTCATAATGCCGAGGTTTGTCTTCACGTCCATGATGAACTCCCTCAAAAAGACCATGGGCGAGATGCCGGCGGGCGGGGTAAACTACCGTGCCTACATGGATATGGGTAAGGAGAACGTCGAACATTATAAGAAGATGGGCATCACCCAGCCAACCACGCTCTCTGATATGGCGTTTACTTTCTATTCCCAGATGGGCTGGTTCCACGTAGTGAAAAGCGAGTGGAATGAAGCCAAAAAGGAAAAGACCATCACACTCGAACACACGGTTGAATCCGAGGCGTTTGGGAATACAGGGAAGAATGTCTGCTACTGTACTGCCGGTCTCCTTGCCGGGATCATTGAAGGATCCTTTGGGATTAAAGTGCAGGGCCGTGAGATAAAGTGCCGTTCGAAAGGCGACGAGTTCTGCGTCTTTACCATCACCAACAAGGCGGAATAAACTGTTTAGTTTACAAAATCCCTACGCAGCATGGGTGGCGGGTCGTCCCCCTTTTTTTAATGATTTTTTCCCTAACGTTCTCTCACAGGATTGGGTGAAATGCGGTTCAAGCGGTGAATTCATCTTCTCACGATAAGGAATGCACCGGTTGCCGGAGACAGGACCAGCAGCAAGGCTGTCAATAGACCCTGAATATCCTTCCCCACGAGAATCTCTACCTAAAAACGACAAAAGGATGCCCGGCTATTTCCTCTCGGATTTCTTTTTGAAGAGCGCCTTTGAGAACCGGTCGATAAATCCTTCCCTGGGGACTTTGGCCGGGTCCTCTTTGTAAACGACCCCGACAAGTTCTGATGCAATCCGTTGTATCGCTTTTGATGCAGGTGAATCCGGATAACTAATGACAATGGGCGAGCGCGCTGCTGCCGCCCGCCTCACATTCGCATCCTCAGGTATAATCCCGAGCACTTTTACCCCAAGCACTTTTTCCATCTTCCGGGAAATGATATCACTCTTGTCTTGGTCCACGCGGTTGATAATTGAGCCCAGGATATGTCCCCCGACAACTTCGGTCAGGATTTTTGTTTTCAGGGCATCGACGATAGAGGACAGTTCGGGATTGACGACCAGAATAACTTCATCGGCAACGGCCAGCGGGACGACGCCGTCTTTGCTGATCCCGGCGGGTGCATCGATCAGCAGAAACTCGCACCTTTTTACAATCTCCGACATAACGTCGCGAATCTTGTCCGGGTCCGCCTGCTGGAAACCCTGTAGCGAGATACCGCTCGGGATAACCTTGAGTCCGGCAGGACCATTGTAAATGCCTTCGTCAATATTGTTTTTTCCGGCTAAGATCTCATGCAGGGTTACCGGTGCATCCTGCAGCCCCAGGATCAATCCGACATTTGCCATGCCGATATCGGCATCCATAAGGTACGTCTCTTTCCCCAGTTTGGCAAGCATCGTTCCCAGATTGACAGAAACGGTGGTTTTACCGGTACCTCCTTTTCCGGATGCAATTGTGTATACCTTAACCATCGAATATCAGTCGTCCTGATTGAAATCCTGTGTAAATATACGTATGGTGAAATATTTTATTTATGTCTTTCATATTCGTGTTATATCCACCAGTTTAAAATATCTTTTGTCTTGTATACCAGTTCCGGATCAGGTTCCTGAAGAAGCGGATCTTTTGTTTTCGCAATCACGACCAAAAACGATCCCTTGTGCTCCACGCCAAACAGCATGGTACCGGGAGGCCAAGGCCGGGAATTGATGGTATACATCTTGCAGTACCTGGCAATATTATCTGCTGACGGTGCCTTCAAAGAAGAGGCCAGGAGCAGGCCGTCTGATGTGGCGATTGTGATCTCATCCAGGGAATATTTTTCCGCGAGAGCCACAAGACTCTGGGTGATATCCACCTTATCCTGAAGACAGTCTATTTCCTTTCGGAGCGGAGCAGAGGAAAAATCCCTGTCCTGATCGGAAGAAATTTCATGGGTGTCCGCCGGGATCTCCTTTACACTATGCGATGTCTGAAGCGGATCCAATGCCATTTTGTGCAGGTTGTCTCGTGCCCTGTTCCGGATTTTTTTTGCAACGAGTCCGGCTGCAATGCAGATTGCAATTGCAATTCCTGCACCAAGGATTAGAACAGTACCGTCAATACCTGACACAATGGACATATTACCGGCCCCCCCTTTTTTAGTCCTTGTCCATCAGATGATCCAGACGAAGATGTTTCACCATCGTTTTGCACTCATCTCTCATCTTATCCGACATCTGGTCCAGATTCATAGAATTCAAAGTATCGAGATCGTTCTCAAAATCTGTATGTGCGGTCTCGGTTGCCGGAATTTCCTGTTCTTTTTTAACCGGAACGGCTGCCGCCTTTATTGGAGCCGGGGGGGACCCTTTGATGGCATTTTTCGGGGCTGCAAAGGTACGCGGCGTGCTTTCCGGTGAATGTGCCACAAGGGTTGGCGCCTCTTCCTTGGTGGGGGACAGATTTTGTTCCGGGGCAGTGCCGGTCTTTTTCACAACTGACTGGTGCGCCGGAGGCACCGGTGGCAGGTGCACTGTTTTCTGGGATGCCGGTGGAACACGCCCGGTTTTTGTGATCCGCTCGGGTTTGTTGAATTCCATGGATAACTGGATCTGCGCTTCGTCGAGTGTTGAGAGTGCAGCATCAACATCCTCACCCGCGAGAGCTTGATGCAGGAATTCGAGTGCGGCATCCCCCTTGAAGGTAGTATATTCCGCAAGGATGCATTTTCCCGATTTGAGTACGAGTGTGCTGATGCCATCCGGGCATGAGATGCTGCAGATCCCGGAGAACCGCCCCCGCTCCAGTTCAGTAAGGAGGTCTTCGGTTTTCTTTTTCTTCTGGATCTCGCGGAACGTTCCGCGGGGAAGTTGCATGATCTTTCTAATGATCGCATTCTCGTATATAGTTTCTTTTCCCCGGATCTCCATGAAACCGTTTAAGGTCACTGTGGTTTGGGGAAAATTGCTGAAATCCTGTTGTTTAATTACGGCCAGTTTTTAAAACAGGCTCTAAAATATCTGTTATTTGACAGATCAGAATCATATTGTCGTCTTTTTTAGGTTTTTTAAGATTAAATCAGCGCCACCCTCGGATAATAATACCCAACATTTTAATAGAAAAAAAGCAAGAGAGACATATTTATCAAGTGGTGAGAAGATGCTCAAGCCGTTATTAGAGGAATTTCTGAAGGTTGAAGGGGTATCTGCTGCAGTGGTTGTGGGAAGAGATGGGTTCGTGATCGAAAGTGCCGTTTCCGGCAAGGTTGATATCGAGGCACTTGGTGCAATGGCTTCAACCGGACTCGGTACCTCTGAAGCGATGGGAGATACCCTGGGGAAAGGCGAGCTCTCCCAGATGCTGGTCGAACTGGAGAAAGGTCCCATTATTCTTGCTCCCTTGTCTGCGGACGAAATAATTGCACTTGTTGCAGACACGACAGCTAATATCGGAAGAATTCGGTACGAATTGAAGAAGAACAAGGAACGTATCGTCGCGGCTCTTTAGTCATATCATCCCTCGAACCATTTTTATGAAATTACCGCCAGGAACCCATGGGGGTGTGGTTATCAACCCTCAGGAAAAGGGTATGCTTCAGTACCTCAAGGCGTTCAAGGGGGCAATCGAGATTGAAAATGGTCAGGGAACAGGTTTTATTCTTACTTTTAATGGTGAACTGGTTGCCGCGTACTTTGAGGACAAAAATGGGGTTTACAAAGGGGCGTCTGCTATCAGGAACATCATAACTACACCGCTGGGTGACACTGGTCAGCAGCAGAATTTTATCTTGAGGGCCTACGATGAGGAGGATTATGCAGAGGCGCTGGACATGTGCACCCGGGGCGGGTTGCTCATGGGGGCCGCCCAGCCGGACCCTGATGCAGTCCCGACCCCGAAGAAGACCTCTGAATCATCCCGACATACCCCCTCCCCCGTAGACGAATCTACCCTTACCAAGATTATAAGTCAACCCGGAGTTGTTGCGGTTTCTGCATTCTATGAAGGATTTCCGGTTGTTTCGCTGGGAGAAGCGGATTTTGAGCATGTGGCAGCACGTGCAGAGGATTTCCTACGAGCCGGAACCAGAATCGCGCAGGATATGAATCTCGGGCAGCCTGACCAGCTGATCCTCGAATCGGCAGAGAACAAATTTATCATTGTACCCTGCGGAGATCTTTTCCTGTGCATCATCACCCGTGCAGATGCCCAGCTCGGTCTCATACGGGTCCTGCTCAAGAGTATCCAGCTTAAGGTGGGAAGTGGTGATGCCTGAGTGGAACGTGAGATGCCCCGTGAAGGGATTTTTCCTGCATCGTGTCAGAGAATAGATATAGTCCGGAATAAAAGAGTTTTTTATAAAAATTCCGGTAACGGTATGTATAGAACAGGAGGATGTTCAGGTTGAAATCAGATGATGGTGAGGCTCATGACGATATAAGTACCCTTCTTAAAAAAATACGGGGTGCACATACACCTGAAGATAAATCCACTGGTTTTGCACCATCTCCTGAAAAGAAGTCCGGGCCGGATGAATCGGAACCGGCTGGGACAGGTGATTTTTCTGCACTTATACAAAAACTTGGCATGAGTAACACCGGAAACGCATCCGGAGCAGAACCGGAAAAGATCGAGGCACCGGATGATACACCAACCGGCGGCCCACCACCGCACGATGAAGATAGCGGAGATTTTGACGACCTGCTTGAAGATGTACCCAATGCAGAACCGGTTTCGCAGGAGCAAGGCCTGACCGGGGACGATGTGCCCAAAGCGCCGGGAAATCTTCTGGCACAATCGGAAACTGCGCCGGCCCCCGCAATCCCACCAGAGGAAAAATTCGTCCCGCCTGCATTCGAATCCCAACCGGAGCCTGTCGTCGAAATTATTGATGAAGATCCCCGCGATCACCGGACCGCCTCAATCTTCAGGAAAAAAAAGGCACTGCATAAAGAGGAGGTACCAAAGAAGTCTGCGGAAACGGACGAAAGTGATTCGGATGAGCGGATCATCTCTGCGGACCAGATCTCCGAGTTTTCGGGACTCATCCTCCCCAAAGGTGCGACCTTCCAGATCGACGAGATAAGGCTTCATCATGGAAGAGTAAATGCCTTTGAGAACACCGGTACCGGAAGCCTGCCTCCGGAACTTGCAGATATCTGGAAACGGGATTTTTCGACCGCTGGCTTCAAGGATCTCGAATCTGAGTTTTCTCTTGAGAAGGAAAAAATAAGCCCGGCCGAGACAAAGAAGGGCCGTTTTGCAGCACTTTTCAGTGCCATACGTTCAACAACCGTAGAATATGATCCCAAACTGCATGGTCCCCTTGTGGACCTTTCCTTTGAATCGAAACCTGGTGTCGAACAGATGGAGATGTACCCGGTCAATGAGCCCTTCGCATATGTCCGGGTTATCTATGACCACACTACGCATGAATACACCTATCAGGTTATTGAACCCGTTCTTTCCGAACCTGAAAAAGACCTTTTAAAGGAATTAAAAGAACGCCTTTTTGAATCGCTTGACATCAATGTCAAGGCGATAACGAAGGAGGAAGCGCGGCTCCAGCTCAGGAGTTCGGTCGATGATATCCTGGCAGATTTCGGGATCAAGCTCAGCCCGGTCCAGCGCGAAAAGATCCTCTATAATATGCACAAGGATTTTCTTGGTGACGGCCTGATCGACGCTATCATGCATGACAAGTATATCGAGGATATTTCCTGCGATGGCGTCAATACACCGTTATTTGCATTCCATGCCAGTTACGAATCGATGAAAACGACGCTGATGTACCACAACGCAGATGAGCTCGACTCTTTTGTCACAAAACTCGCCCAGCGTTCCGGAAAATATATCTCCATCGCCGAACCGATCCTTGATGCGACCATGAGCGATGGTTCCCGTATCCAGATGACGCTGGGTCAGGAAGTAACCGCTCACGGCTCCACCTTCACCATCCGTAAGTTCAAGGATGAGCCAATCACCCCGACAGATCTCATCGAATGGCACACGTTTGCTCCCCTCTCGGTTGCCTATATCTGGCTTGCGGTCGAGAACGGCAAATCCGCGATCTTTGCCGGGGGGACAGCTTCCGGTAAGACCACGTCGTTAAACGCGATCTCCCTTTTTATTCCCCCGATGGCAAAGATCGTCAGCCTCGAAGACACCCGTGAAGTGAAGACTCCCCACCCCAACTGGATCCCGAGTGTAACGCGGGACTCGTTTGATACGGCGGGACGCGGGGAGATCAACATGTATGAACTCCTGCGTGCCGCCATGCGGCAGCGGCCTGAGTACATTATTGTGGGCGAAGTCCGTGGCAAGGAGTGTCAGACGCTTTTCCAGGCGATGAGCACTGGCCATATCACGTACTCCACGATCCACGCGGATTCGGTATCGAGTGTCGTCCACCGTATCGAGAACCCGCCGATGGATGTGCCGAGGAACATGCTCTCGGCCCTTGATATTGTCTGCATACAGGTCCAGGCCCGGATGGGCGGCAAACGGATCCGCCGGAACAAACAGATTGTCGAGATCCTCGATATTGACCCACGGACCAACGAACTGATCACAAACGAGGTCTTCAGATGGCGATCCGCAACCGATGAGATTACCTACTCGGGGAAATCATACATCCTTGAAGATATCATGGAGGCCCGGGGCTGGAACGAGAACCGGATGAAGGAAGAACTCAAGCGCCGGCAGGAAGTGCTGGAGTGGATGCGCATCAAAAAGATCCGACATTACAAGGATGTCGCCAAGATCCTCATCTCGTATTACCGGGAGCCGGAAGTCGTTGTTGAACGGGTAAGGAAGGACCTGTATGAATAGCTTTGAGCGATTCAGCTTCAATCTCCTTGGCATGCGGATGAAGGCAAAGCGGGAGCAATACTCCATGCTTCGCAATGACCTTATATCGGCCCGGCTCAAAACCTCGTTTGAAGTCTATGTCTCTACCGCAGTTGTCAGTTCAGTAATAGTCGGTCTTATATCTGCGATCGCACTGGGATTTTTTACCTGGTTCCTCAAACTCCCCAACCTCATAAAATACAAAGGCGATGTTCCTTCAACGGTCCTCTTTTTTTCCCAGTACAGTCTCATCCTCGGGACTGTTTTTGTGGTCATCTTCTCGCTCCTGGTCTTTGGCGGGATAACGTATGCGGTATTTATCTCGTATCCATCGGTTGTTGCCGGAACCCGCCGGCGTAGTATCGACGCAACCCTGCCCTACGCCATTAACTATATCACCTCGATGTCCACCGCCGGGATTACCCCTGCTGAGATCTTCCGCCTGCTGGGGGACAGCCCGATCTACGGGGAGAGTTCGGTGGAAGCGCGGTATATCGCACGGGAGATCGATATCTTTGGGAGGGATCTTATTGATGCGCTCAGGATTGTAGCTTCGAGCACGCCTTCCCGGCGGATGAAGGAGTTTTTACAGGGTTCGATGGCCAGTATCTCGAGTGGCGGGAACCTCACGGACTATTTCCGTACCAAGGCAAACCAGTATGCCCTCGAGAACCGCCAGACCCAGAAAATGTTCCTGGATACGCTCGCGCTGATCTCGGAGTCGTACGTGACGGCAATGGTGGCCGGTACGCTTTTTTTAATCATTCTCCAGTCTATTATGTCCGTCATTGGCGGATCTTCAACGCCGTTATTTCTCTATGCAATTGTCTACATGATGATCCCCTTTGGCACAATGATGTTCATTATCATGATCAGTTCCATGACCCCGGAGTCCTGATATGGCATTCAGCGACAGATTCACCAGCATACTCGGAAAACAGAAGGATCCGCGTTCCCAGCCCCCCCAACCGCTCACCCGGGCCGAGATGGATTCGATGGAAAATGAACTTAATGATATTACCGGAAGGCTGGAGGCTGAACGCAAGAACCGGGAGGGGATCGCACGGTTCTTCAAGCACCCGCTCAGGGTTCTCACAGAACAACCTGTTAATATCCTCATCGTCTGTCTCCCCCTCTCGCTGATCGTCTTTATCGGCGGGTTTATCTCGATGGTAAAGACGTACGGCATTGCAGTGCTTTTTAATTCGACGGTGATTGATGATTTTGCAATCCTTGCAATCCTCATCTCTATAATTCCTGTGGCCATCCTTGATTTCAGGGAACAACGGCGGATGAGCAATCTCGAGGATGCCCTCCCCAACTTCTTTCGCGACCTTGCCGGTATGAATGATTCCGGAATGACGCTTCCCAGTGCCGTTCACCTTGTCGCTGGTGCAGAATACGGCGCCCTGACTCCTCATATCCGGAAACTGGACAACGAGATGTCCTGGGGCGTTGGGTTTGTCGAGGGAATGTACCGGTTCGGGAAGAATCTCGGAACGCCGCTTGCCGACCGGAGTGTTGATCTGATCGCAAAGGCGAGCAAGGCCGGGGGGGATATCAGTGAGGTGCTCCGTGCGGCAGCAAACGATACGTTCGAGGTGGTAAACCTTGCACAGGAACGCCGGAACAATATGTTTATCTATGTGATCATCGTGATAGTCTCGTGGGCGGTGTTCCTCTTTGTCATTGCCATTCTCGTGAGCTCCTTTTTAAGTACCATGGCTACGGCGGGCGCGGCAGCACAGATGTCGGCCGCGAGCAGCAAGTTCATGGGACGAGTCGATCTCCCGGCATACAAACGGCTGTTCTCCCATGCAGCGATGATCCAGGGTTTTTTCTCCGGTCTCTGCGCCGGTCAGATGGGTGAAGGGCGGGTTGTTGCCGGTCTCAAATATTCAGCGATTATGCTGATCATATCGTGGGTGGTTTTCCGCTTCTTCATCTGATCTTTTTTCTTTTTTTCTTTCGTGAACCTGTTTTCAATTTCCCGTATGCTGCACACGCGAAGGTAATCCCGCTGGTAACTGGCAAAAGATACTGGTCCGGATCACACATCTGGTGATGGGTATCCGATCCGGAGCAATTGATAAAAAATCAGAAGAGATCTGGATATACACCTTTCAGGAAATATTTTCGGTGCTGTAGCCTTTCATGGAGAGGAGTTCTTTTACCCGGTCACGATGGTTGCCCTGGAGTTCAATTGAATTCCCCTTCACGGTTCCACCGCAGGCGAGTTTTCCTTTCAGGAATTTTGAGAGATCTTCGAGGTCAATATCCGTCGGGTCAAGACCTTCAATCACGGTGACCTCTTTTCCATATCGGCGTTTGTTGACTTTGACATTGATCCTCTGCTGTTCCTTTGCTACTTCCTCACAGATACACAGTTCCTTGGGAAGTCCACACGTCGGGCAAATGCCACCAATCATTACAGCTCTTTTTAAGTTCTGGTTATTTATTACTTGGCATTGTCCGGACGGGATAAGGCGTTTGCCGCAGTTTCCGGCACGCATCCGTTTTATGTGCGGCCATTCAAATGTGTTAGTATGCCGCTCATGGTCGTGGGGACTTCGTCGCATGTGGGAAAAAGCGTAACAGTGGCTGCGATCTCCCGGTGCCTTGTGCGCCGGGGAATAAGCGTTGCGCCGTTCAAGTCCCAGAACATGAGCCTGAACTCATTTGTGACCGCAGATGGCGGCGAAATCGGAATGGCACAGGCGATGCAGGCCTGGGCAGCTCGGCTCTCTCCCACAACCGACATGAATCCGGTGCTCCTCAAACCCAAGGGGGACCGCATCTCCCAGGTGGTGCTTTTCGGTCACCCGTATAGGGATGTTCCGATTGCGAACTACTATGCGGAAACGCCCTATCTTCTCAGGGAGTCGGTGGCCGCGTTCCGCCGGCTGAGGCAGGAATACGGGCAGGTTGTCATCGAAGGTGCAGGGGGCGCAGCCGAGGTCAACCTGTATGACCGCGACATCGCAAATACGCTGCTTGCAGAGAAACTCAGCATCCCCCTGATCCTTGTGGCTGATATAGAAAGGGGCGGGGTGTTTGCCCAGATCTATGGTACCCTGAAACTGTTGCCGGAACCCGTACGGCTTCTCGTGCGGGGCATTATCATCAATAAGTTCAGGGGCGATCCGGCCATCTTTGCCTCAGGAATAACAATTATCGAAAATCTCACCGGGATACCGGTGCTCGGCGTCGTACCGTCTTTCTCGATCCCGCTTCCCAGCGAGGATTCCCTGTCGATCGCGGATAAGGTGCACCGGGATCTCCCGGTCCGGATTGCAGTAATCCGTCTTCCCCATATCTCCAATTTCACAGACTTCGAACTGCTCGAACAGTACGCATCGGTCGAGTACGTACCCTGCGGTGCATCGCTTGCCGGTTATGACTGCATCATTATACCTGGCACCAAGAACACGATAGATGATCTCGCAGTGCTGCTGGATTCCGGTATGGATCGCGAACTACTGGCTGTACAGGAAGACGGTGTTCCGGTTATTGGCATCTGCGGGGGGTACCAGATGCTGGGGAAAACCCTTGTAGATGAGGGCTTTGAGTCCGCGGCTGGGATCTACC
The DNA here is from genome assembly GCA_963805035.1 of uncultured Methanoregulaceae archaeon. Taxonomy (GTDB): domain Archaea; phylum Halobacteriota; class Methanomicrobia; order Methanomicrobiales; family Methanospirillaceae; genus Methanoregula. The sequence goes on from CAWDSU010000017.1 coordinate 136,870, forward strand.
CTGGGCTCGGCCTGCTTGACTGTACCACCCGGTTTGCCGCATATTCCAAGAATACGATACAGGTACGGCGCCGGGCAGAGCCGGTGCCCCCGATCCTCTCATCCATGGGCGAGGTGACCGGTTACGAGATCCACATGGGGTTGACCGAGCCGGGCACTGATCGCGAGGCGTTCAGTGGGGACGGACGGGTGAATACGGATGGCCTCGTTTTTGGCACCTACATGCACGGCCTCTTCCTCAACCCGTCTGCAGCAAATGCGCTCCTCACGTACCTGTCTGCAAAAAAGAGGATTGCCGTTTACCCCGATCCCGGCCGAACGTGCCGATCCCTACGATACGCTTGCTTCCCTGTTCGAAGAGTATGTCGACATGGAAGCGATCATAGCCCTGATAAAAGAATAATCCGCAGGCCAATGCGGGCAGAGCAGGCGACGGACCCGGTCTGCCTTTCTGTGCGTGTTGGTTCCGGCCGTTTCTGCGATCTGCCTTCACCCGATGAGGCTCGTGATGCTGTGGAACCCCTCTCCCTGCCCGGTCTGCACACCTGACTGCCTGCACGGCAGAGAGATCCACTTCCCCGGTTACCCGGCACTTCACACAGTAGGCCAGTGAGGGTGATTTCACGTACTGGCCCTTTACCTTGAACTCCCGGCAGTGGATGCAGAACCGGCAATGGTCGACCGGCTCACGTTTTTCCGGGAGGCACTGAACCGTGCCCCCGGTTACGTCCAGATCCCGGTACGTTTCAGATCCCAAGCAACCCCCTCCCGTTCTCATAGTATTTCGGGCACTATACTTAAAACAATTCAACACCAAAATAGAGCCATGAAGGTGTGTATTATGTGCGGCGGCGAAGGAACGCGCCTGCGCCCCCTCACATTCGAACGGCCAAAACCCTGTATCCCGATTGTCAACCGGCCCTCCATCCAGCATCTTGTCTCGCATCTCTCCAACCTTGGATTCCGCGAAGTGGTGATAACCCTTGGGTACATGGGAAAGGATATAGAGGCAGCGCTTGGCGACGGCTCCCTCTTTGGGGTCGATATCACCTATGTCCACGAGAAGACCAAACTCGGCACGGCCGGCAGCGTGAGAAACGCCAAGAAATATCTTGACGACCAGGATTTTCTCATCGTCGGCGGTGATCATGTGACGGACCTGAACGTCCTTGAATTCTACCGTGTCCACCAGAAGGAGAAAGCGATGACCACCATCGGGCTCATTTCAATAGATGACCCGGGGGAATATGGTATTGCCGAAATCGATATCAACTATGAAATAAAGCGGTTCAAGGAGAAACCTGCGCCCGGTGAAATATTCTCAAATCTCGCAAGCACCGGGATGTATGTCTGTAATCCGGAGATATTCGATCATATCCCGGCAGGAAAGAAGTTTGACTTTGCACGGGATCTCTTCCCCCACCTTATGGAGGAGGGAAAATCCCTCAAGGGCTGGCTTGCCCGCGGGAACTGGACCGACGTGGGAAGCCCGCATTCGCTGCGACAGGCAGAGCGGTGGAAACTGCAGGACATCACGATCACCGACATCATCGGCGACCTCTCCATGCATGGTGCCCGGGTGCAGGGCCCGGTGCAGCTGGGAGACTCGATCACGCTGGGGAAGAACACCCGGGTCATCGGACCGGTAGCAATCGGGTCGGGGACGACTATCGGGAACAATGTGCTGATCGGCCCCTACACCAGCATCGGTGAGCGGTGCATTATCCGTAACAACGCAAAGATTTTCTCCTCCTCCCTCTACAACCGGGCAATCATCGGGGCAAATACCACAATCTCGGGGAGCATCATCGACAACGACACCCATATCGGCGAAGGGTGCAGTATCGAGAATGATACCGTGATCGGCCCCCGGGTCGTTTTACGTAACAACGTGGTGGTCCATTCAAAAACCCGGGTCTGGCCCGAGGTCGTGGTCTGCGATGGCACGGTTATAAAAGAGCATATCCTCAATGACAAATTCGATCTCAGGTGCGAAGGCTCCTAAAAAAAGCGTAATCTTTTTTACGGCCGCTTTACCAGCCGGTGCGTGATCGCGACGAGCGGGTGGCGGGCGTAATCCAGCACCTGCACATCATCGAGCGTTTTTAAGTTCATCGTATTTGCGGTTCTCTCCATGCCGAGCTCGATATCATCACTTATCTCGATGATATACGCGTCCAGGGCTGTAATGCCAAGCCTCTTTGCGGCGACCGCACGGTGGTGGCCGTCAACCAGAATCGTCCGGCCCGGCCGCCGCACCACAATGATGGGCTCGGCCAGCCCTTTTTTGATCTCATAGATTCGCCCTTCGAGTTCGTCCTCGTAGATCTTGGACTGTGTCGGGAGCAGATCTTTTATGGGTACAATCCCCCGGTTGAGAGTGGGATCGACACCGTAGAGTTTTTTGAGCGTCGTCATGAAATTGAAAACTTTTTCCGGGGAGACATGTTCGATCTGGGAGCGGATGACATCGGAATTGGAGATGATCCCGAGCAGGTGGTTTTTCTCATCCACGACAGGAAGTTTCTGGATGCCGCTCCTGAAGATCACCCGTGCGGCATCTGTGATGTCCATCTCGGGATCTGCAACAATCAGTTCGCCGGACATGGCCTGTTCGATGGTTTCGCCAGGCTTTACAAAAAGAAGGTCCCGGGCGGCGATATACCCGACCACTTTATTACCATCTACGACAGGAAAGCCGTCATGTTTGGTCTGCTGGATCTTTTCTATAACCGATTGCACCGTCCCATGGAGATCCACGCTGACAACGTCATAGGTCATATAATCCTTGACCTTTTTTTTGTCCATCAGTACAGCTTCCGGCGCTTGTGACTTTAAATGAATCGGTAGAAAAAGGACAGGATATTTCAGGAGGCTATTCGATAGCGATGCAAAAAACAGGTGCAATTGTCAAGTGTTTGAGGTGAACTTCCGGCATGCCGTTCCTGAAACTCGCTTTATCATGGTATCAGAATAGTTTATGTCCGTTAAACATTGAATTAATAAGGAGGATTTTAGGAATGGGCGCAAAAAAACAGGCAGTAAAATCAAAGAAAGTGTGGATAAAAGTACTCGCGATTGTCGCCGGTATATTTTTTGCTGGAGTGATGGTGTTGTCAGCAATGGGTTCAAGCTGGATTACATCGCTTGCTACAATAAAACCCGGTGATGTGGCGGTTGTGGACTATACGCTCCGGGATGCGCAGGGGAACCCGATCCTCACCTCGAACCAGCAGCTGTATACACAGCTTGCCAGTCAGGGTTCCGGTATCCTGTACTCCAAGCAGTTGACCATAACTGCAAACCATTCCTACCCATCGGCGATATTCCCGGTGCAGGTATATACACAAAATACCGGCTGGGCTACGAACCCGTTTGCCCTGTTTGGAAGCGAGTACAGCGCGATCAGCACGGGTATTGTCGGCCTCAAGGCCAATGGCCAGAAAACGATATCTCTTGAGTCAAACAAGCCTATGACGCAGTTCTGGTCGGCAAACCAGCTGGCACTCAATAATATGAGTCTTTCATCGATGGAGGTTGGTCAGCTGATAGCGCTTGGCGTTTCCGACAATCCTGAAACAGCATCGGCCAATTCCACGTCCCCGTCATATGTAAGGATCGGGGAGGTTACCAACAAGACACCGGATGGCGTTACCATTGATTTTTCTTATCCGAGTGTAGATGTCACCATAGTCTCGATCAACCAGGCGTCGAGCTGATCCCCCGGATATTTTTTTAGGTTCTTTAGGTCACCGTTCGACCCTGTTGCATAAGCAATTCCCGAAAGCTGCGCTCAGGGATAAACTGCTAAAAAGTCATACAGGCAACTGAACAAGTGGGTGCGACCTGTTTTTGATTCTTCACCGTCAGGGAGTCTTTAATTACACCCGCCGGGCGGGCAGCAGAAGTTCCAAAAAAGGATCCTATGACCGGAACCCGTAGATACGCTTGATACGGTGAGCGACGGTCTTCCACCCTTCTTTTCTCATCAGGGGGCCGTCCCGCAGCTTGAGATGGGAGAGGGTAAACCGTTTCCCGTCGACAACGTACTTCTCGCCGACCACAAATTCGTCCTCCCCCTCGCATTCCAGGTAGAGCGGGATCGTCTTCCTGCCGTCATGGACGGAGATCTTCACAACCACCCGGTCGATGGTCCGGGTCCAGAGGGTGGTAATATCCTTTGCCTTTGCACGCGGCAGTCTTTTCCCCCCGCATTCGATCGCCGTCACCTCGACCCCGTAGGCCTCGTCCCCGCACTCTGCCACAAGATGGTCGTCTAGAAAACACTCGTCCTCCGGGTCAAATTCAATGGTACCGGTGAGAGAGGTCTCTTCCCGGGAGACAATCGTCTTTATCACCAGCATTTCAGGTTCCTTTTCCCAGGGTATCCGGTGGTGGTGACCGCACGCGGTACACCGGACGAGGCGGTCGCGGGACTCAGAAAGAACCTCGTGCTCGGTCTCTTCCCTGCATTCGGGACACAAAACGGTGATAAACATTAAAATATGAATGGCAACCCTCACATGATAAAGTATGGAGGCACAGGAGATTATCCGGTGCCGGGGGCATTCCCTCGTCCTTGGCAACCACCCGACCACGTTTGAGGTGACCTGCGGGGAGCATCTTTCCGAAAACGGCAACTGCATCATCGGTGTCGCTGCCGATAAGGGTTGTGCCGGCCTCTCCGGGGAATTCAGAAACATCCTCGCCCACGATGACGCAGTGCTCGTCACCCGGCTTTTTGCCGGTGGCATTGGGTCAGAGGTGCGATCCCGGGGATCGGTACACCTCACTCTCGATCACCCGACTGATATTGTCTGGCGGCGCAGCACGTTTACCTGCGGCAGGACGATTGGGATCTGCTCGGATCGCGTGGCTGCAACACTGCCCCGGGAACTGATTGCCGCACTCCGGAACGGGGAAGAGATGACCGTTACCCTGACCGTTACGCGTCCCGGCTGAGCGTGGTAATCTTCTCTTCGGCCCCGGCAAGCAGGGTTTCGCACTGTTTAACGAGCGCCGCACCCTGTTCATATAACTTCATGCTCTCGTCCAGGCTCGTGCCGCCGTCCTCGATCTTTGCAATGATCTGCCGTAACTGCTCGACCTTTTCCTCATAGGTTTCCGTCATGATCCACACGCTCCACTATAACCCGGCTCCCACCGTCGTAGAACCGCAGGTTCAGCCGGTCGTTTTCCCCGATGGCATCCACGGATCTTACCACGATGCCATCCTTTTCCGCCACGCAGTACCCCCGGGCGAGCACCGCACGCGGGCTCCTGCCGTCAAGCGCAGTCTTCATCTCCGCAAGCATCAGACGGTCCCGCTCGATGCGTGTCGAGAATGACCGTTCGAGCCGGTCGGAGAGATCCGCTGTTGCCTGCCGTTTCTCTGCAATCTTCCGGCAGAACCGCTGCGGGCGGAGACGGTCCCGGAGATCGGAGATCTCGTCCTGTGCCCGTGAGATGCGGGCGAGCAGCGCCGCGCCCAGCTGGCCCCGGAGGTCACGGAGCGCGAGCCGGAGGTCTTTTCTGTCAGGTACCACCAGTTCAGCCGCAGCCGAGGGGGTCGGCGCCCGCATGTCGGCGGCGAGATCGGCAAGCGTCACATCGACCTCGTGGCCGATGGCTGAGACCACCGGCACCGGGCAGGCCACAATCGCCCGCACAACTTCGGGGTGGTTGAAGGGGAAGAGATCCTCGAAACTCCCGCCGCCCCGTGCAACGATCACCACATCCACCTGCCCCGCAACCCGTTCGATTGCCCGTGCGATTTCATTATGGGCGTCCTCACCCTGCACGGCCGTGGGGGAGATGACGATCTCCACGGGATAGCGGCGGGCGATCACGGTACGGATATCGTGGATGACCGCCCCGGTTTCCGATGTGACCACGCCCACCTTCGCGGGAAACGGAGGGAGCGGGCGTTTCCGCTCCGTGGCAAAACAGCCTTCTGCCGCCAGTTCCTTTTTCCATCTCTCGACGAGCAGGTACTTCTCCCCGGCTCCTCCCCGGGTCATGGTTTTTACCTGCAACTGGTAGGATCCGTGCGGCGCGTACACCCGGACCGAACCAGTGACTGTCACATCCATACCATCCTCCGGCTCGAAGGAGAGCCGATCGGCGTCCGTCCTCCACATGACGCATTTGATCACCGCCACCGTGCTCCCGCCCCCCTTCTCTGAGAGAAAAATAGAGATGGCCCCGGGAATGGTGCTTGTAGTTGGTGACTTCACCCTGTACCCTGATATCCTGCAGCTGTCGGTCATCGAGGAGGTGTTCGATGATGGCGGAGACCTCGCCGACCGTGAGCGGAGCATCAGGGAGGACGGGCAATTTTTTTGGTTCCTGCGCTTCCGGGAGCTCGGTGCGGTAAAACCAGTCCATGAAAGAAATATTATGCGCTGAAGCGCTTATCAATTAGTATTATCATGACCGCCTACGGCGTCTCAAGCATGTTCTTCCACGAATACACCAGTGACGAGATCTTCTCGTTTGTTGCAAAGACCGGCCTCGACGGGATCGAGTACTGGCTGGAGACGCCGCATTTCTGGCTCCGCGATCTCCCGGCAGACGAGGTGATCGCCTGCCGGTGGGCCCACCCGGAGATCGCCACGCTCACCGTCCACACCCCGGTTCTCGACCTGAACCCCTGCTCCATCAATCCCGATGTCGCGGAGATCTCGGTTGCCTACGCCGTACGGTCGCTTGAAATGGCGCAGATGCTCGGTGCGGCGGTCCTCACCGTCCACCCCGGCCGGAGAACGGCGAAACGTCCGCCGGGCGAGGCGGATCTCGCCCGGTTCGACCGCTATGTCTCGGCGCTCCGCGAAGCCGCCCTTAAAGACACGGTCACTGTCGCAATCGAAAACATGGAACCTGCCGTCAATTCCCTGATCTGCACGCCGGAGCGGATGCGGGACGTGCTCGATGCCGAACCATGGCTTAAGTTCACGCTCGACACCTCCCACGCGCTCGCGACATCCGAGGAGACGGCGATGCAGTACATCGATCTCTGCGCCGACCGGCTCGCGAACGTGCACATCAGCCGTGCTGAAAAGGGGAGGCTCCATCTCCCGCTCGACCGGAGCCCGGTGATCGCCCGGATCCTCAGGAATCTCCGCGACTGCCACTACCGGGGCGGCCTGATGCTCGAGATCGACGACCTCAATTTTGGAAGACCGCTTCCGGCGGAGGAGAAGTGCGCGATCCTTGCAAAGGATAATGCATTTATGAGGGAATGCATGGAGCCTGACTGAATAAAGGGCGCCGCCGTGCGTTGGTTTTATTAAATCACATTTCCCATAACTCCTGTATAAGAACGACTATGAACCAAAGATGCTGGCGTGTTTTACACGGCGTGAAAGAGGATGATTGAGAACTTTTTTTATCTTGTGCTCTTTATCATCTGCATCCTGCTTTCCGCGTTTTTTTCCAGTTCGGAAGTCGCCCTGATCTCGATCACCAAGGCAAGGGTGCGGACGCTCGTGAACGACAACAAGCCCGGGGCCCTTGCCCTTGCCGCCTTAAAGGAGAACCCGGATCACTTCCTTATCACGATCCTGATCGGGAACACCATCATGAACATCGCTGCGGCTGCCATCGCCACCGCGATTGCGATCAGCGTCTTTGGCAGCATCGGTGTCGGGATCGCCACCGGTTTTGTCGTGATCGTCCTCCTGGTCTTCGGCGAGATCGGCCCGAAGATCTACGCGACCCGGGCCCCGGACGCCTTCCCCCGGACCGTGGCGCCCATCATCCTTTTCCTTTCGCGCATCCTCTCGCCCGTCATCTGGGTCGTCGACCGGGTGAGCCCCTCCTTTGGCGCCGGCAGGGACGCGGCCGAACCCGCGGTGACTGAAGAAGAGATCAAGGAATGGATTGATGTGGGCAAGGAAGAGGGGACGATCGAGCAGGACGAAAAAGAGATGCTGTACTCGGTGCTTGAGTTCGGGGACACGACTGCCCGGGAGATCATGACCCCCCGCGTTGACGTGATCCTCATGGAGGATACCTCGGGCATCGGCGAGGCGATCCGGATCTTCAACGAGACCGGCTTCTCCCGCATCCCGATTTACCACGAGCAGATCGACAACATCACCGGCGTCCTCAACGTCAAAGACGTCTTCTCCGCGATGGTCTCCAAGAGAAAGGACATCTCGATAAAAGAGATCATGTACGACCCGACGTTCGTGCCCGAGACAAAGAAGATCGACGATCTCTTAAAAGAACTTCAGGTCCACCGGGTTCAGATCGCGATCGTCATCGACGAGTACAGCAGTTTTGTCGGGATTGTCACGGTCGAGGACATCCTCGAAGAACTCGTGGGCGAGATCATGGACGAGTACGACAAGGAGGAACCCGAGGTGCAGGTAATCTCAGAGGGGGTCTACGTGCTCGACGCCCAGATGTGGGTGGACGATATCAACGACGAGCTCGGTGTCGGGCTGCCCCTGGACGAATCGTACGAGACGGTCGGCGGCCTTTTGATCGACCGGCTCGGACACATCCCGCAGCACCCGGGGGAAAAGGTGGAGATCGAGGCCGGGAGGATCACGCTTGTCGTCATGCAGATGCACGGACGGCGCATCGTGAAGATCAAGTGCGTTGTCCGCCCGGGGATACCGGGCGGGGCAGACCCCCGGTAAGAAAAAGGGCAATTCCAGAGCGGAGGAATCATGACAAAACGGATAGTCGTGGTCGCATCGGGACGCGGTTCGAACTTCCAGGCCATCATCGGGGCCCTGCAGAGGGGTAGCATACTGGCCGAATGCGTGGCGCTCGTGACCGATAACCCGAAAGCCTATGCGATCGAGCGGGCAGAGGCGGCCGGTATTCCGGTCGTCGTTGTCGATTACGCTTCGTTTGCCACCCGGGAACTTTACGAGCAGGCGCTCCTCGCGGCACTTAAAAAAGCCCGTCCTGATCTTGTCATCCTTGCCGGGTATATGCGTATCCTCGGACTGGCCATTGTCCGCGAGTATGCCGGACGGATGATCAACATCCACCCGGCGCTCCTGCCCAGTTTCACCGGCCTGCATGCCCAGCGGCAGGCACTTCTTCACGGGGTGAAACTCACCGGGTGCACCGTGCACTTCGTGGACGAGAGCCTTGACGGCGGCCCCATCATCCTCCAGCGCTGCGTTCGGGTGATGGATGACGACGATGAGGACACGCTTGCCAACCGGATCCTCATCCAGGAACATCTCGCCCTCCCTGAGGCGGTCAGGCTTTTCTGCGAGGACCGGCTGAGTATCGAAGGAAGGAAGGTCAGGACCCGCTAAAAACGTCCTGCCACTGGAATTATTTTTGCATTCCTGCTTTGTGCCCCGTCATTTTTATATCCCGGGCGCTGATAGTATGACACCTGAAGGGTACCGTGAACCATGAAAGGCAAGAACCGCACCCCCCCGGTAAAACCGCTGGCACGGGAGCGTATCGCGGTGCTCTTTTCCGAGGCTGAGAACGTCTATCGTGAGCACCCTGAATACAGCGACCGGTACGTCGCCCTTGCCCGGAAGATTGCCATGCGCCAGCGGGTCAGGATCGACCGGGAACACCGGCGCCGGTACTGCCACCACTGCTACCGGTACCTGGTGCCCGGCGTCAACATGCGGGTGCGGATCCACCATGGATGGGTGGCAGTCACCTGCCGTGAATGTAAAAAGACAACCCGGTACCGGGTGGAGAGATCTCATGACAACACCGAATGATCCCGCGATGCAGGACCTCAAACCGACGGTCTGGATCGGGAAACAGGGCTGCACGGAAGCGACGATCGGGGAGATCGCGGCCCAGCTCAAAAAGCGCAAGGTAATCAAGGTAAAGTGGCTTCAGAATACCGAAGTCGACCCGGAAGCGCTGGCGGAAGCCGCCCGTGCCGTCCTTGTCAGCGTCCGGGGAAAAACGATGGTGCTCGCGGAACGCGGGAAAAAAGAGAGAAAATAAGCCGTTTTTAATACCGGCAAAAAGCGGGTGCCGGTATCTCGAAATATATAAAAACCTCGCTTACCAATAAGATAAGACTGTTATTTAATTTTAAAAACAGTGAGGACTATTCATGACGACCGTATATGATGTCCCGGCCGACCACCTGATCAGGAAGGTTGCCGAGGAGCTCAGGAAGCGGCAGGAGATCAAGCCGCCGGCATGGGCTGCCTTTGCAAAGACCGGGGTACATAAGGAGATGCCTCCCGAAGACCCCGACTGGTGGTTTATCCGGGCAGCAGCAGTGCTGAGACGCGTCTATGTCGACGGCCCCCTGGGTGTCGAACGGATGCGGAGTTTCTATGGCGGGAACAAGAACCGCGGCTCAAAACCGAATGCTTTCCGGAAGGGCAGCGGCTCGATTCTCCGAAAGGCCCTCCAGCAGCTGGAGGCCGCAGGGTTCATTGCGCATGACAAGACCGGGCGCAAGGTCTCCCCCGCCGGGATGGCATTCCTGGACAACATAGCACAGGAGGTTCTCGCCCACCCGCCGGCTCCAGTCCCGAAGAGGGTAAAGCCGGTTGCCGAGGAGCCCAAGAAGGCTGAGGCCAAGAAGGGTGGCAAGGCGCCAAAGGGCGAGAAGGCCGAGAAGTCCGACGATGCGAAGGGTGAGAAGAAGCCTGCCACAAAGAAGGGCGAAGGCAAGAAGGCTGAAAAGCCTGAAGGCCATAAAGAGAAAGCTGAAGGCAAGAAGCCCGAAGCATAAGACAGGTGACATTCCATGGGAGACGACGAGTTAAGTGAAATCCGGAAACGAAGGATGGCACAACTCCAGCAGCAGGCCGGCCAGCAGCAGGTCATGCAGGAGGAACTCGAGCAACAGCAGCGTCTCAAGCAGCAGATGCAGATGATACTTATGCAGATTCTCGAGCCCGACGCCCGGGAACGCCTGAATACCATCAAGCTGACCAAGCCGGACTTTGCCGGCGCCGTGGAACAGCAGCTGGTGGCGCTCGCCCAGAGCGGGCGTCTCAAGCAGAAGATCACCGATGCACAGTTTAAAGAACTGCTCCGGCAGCTTGCGCCGGCAAAACGGGATTACTCGATCACCAGAAAGTGATGAAAGCAGGAGTGCTTTACAGCGGCGGGAAGGATAGTTCCCTTGCAGCGATCATGCTGGGTACGTATTACGAGGTTGAACTCAACACGTTTGTGTTCGACCCCGCCCGCTTAATCCCGACAATAGAACAGGCGGCGCAGGCGCTGGGGTTTCCTTTGAGAAAACGGGTATTTCCCGAAGGTATGGCAGAAGAGATGGCAGATATGGTAGTTTCATGCGGGTATCCGAACGATGCGATCAACCGCATCCACCAGACTGCCGTCGGGACCCTTGCCGGTGAGTACAAGGTCGTCGGCGACGGGACACGGTTTGACGACCGGGTCCCGATGCTCACCAGGGCGCAGGTGCAGAGCATCTGCGGCCGGACCGGGAGTGCGTATGTGCGCCCGCTCCTCGGCTACATGAGATCCGAAGTCGACCGGCTGGCGGACCGGTTCCTCGTCGTAAACTACGGGGAGACCGGGACGATCCCAAACGGCGATTACGAGTCTGAGATCAGGGCGGCGATCCGTGCCCGCGGAGTTGATCCCGCCGCCCTGTTCCCCCCCACCACGAGCAGTCTCTTGTGGTGGGAAGAAAGAAGAGCAATTAACAAAATAAGGTGAAGAACATGAGCAGGCTCAGCAAAGGAAGGAAGATCCGGCTGGCAAAGGCATGCGACCAGAACCGGCGCGTGCCCCAGTGGGTCATGATCAGGACGAAGAGGGCGGTTGTTTCGCACCCGAAGCGGCGCAACTGGCGCAGAAGCACGTTAAAGGTGTGATCATGGCAGAACAGATGCAGGAACACATCTATATCATCCCGCTGCGGGATGCACGCCGGATGCCCCGGTGGAAGCGGGCGAACGGCGCGATCAAGGATATCCGAAAGTACCTCGCGAAGCACATGAAGACCGAGGATGTCAAGCTTGACAGGACTATCAACGAGAAGGTGTGGAGCCGGGGGGCCGAGAAACCGCCATCCAAGATCCGGGTCCGCGCCATGAAGATGGAAGACGGGCAGGTCCAGGCGGAACTTGCCCCGGAATCGTAGGCATATGGAACGCACGACGAACTTTGCCGGGGACCCCAATATCGGGGTTTTTGCCCGGGTCGCAGGCGATATCGCGGTGATCCCGCCGGAAGTCGACGGATGAGTTCCGGGACGCGCTCAAAGAGGCGCTCTCCGTGGAACTGGTTGAGACGACCATCCAGGGCAGTCCGATCATCGGGTCGCTTGTCGTCGGGAACAGCCGGGGCCTCGTGGTCTCGGGGCTTGCGACCGACAGCGAGCTTGCGGTGCTCAGGAAGCACCGGAAGGTCATGTTGCTCTCTGATACGATGAACGCGGCAGGGAACGTGATCATGGCAAACGATACGTTTGCCGCGGTGCACCCGGACCTTCCTGCGGAAATCGCAGCGGCAATCGGGGAGTTCCTTGAGGTGGAAGTGATCCACCTGACGCTCGGGGGCGTGCGGACGGTCGGCATGGCCGGCGCCGCCACAAACAAGGGCGTGATCGTGCACCCGAATGCGACCGCGCAGCAGATTGCGCAGATCGAAGCGGTGGCAAAGGTGCCGGTCGGTACCGGCACGATCAACATGGGCAGCGGCCTTATCGGTACCGGCCTTCTCGTAAACGACACGGGCTACATCGCCGGCAACGCGACGAGCGGTTTTGAACTCGGCAGGGTCGAGGACGTATTTGGATTTCTGGAGTGAGTGATTATGGCAGAGCAGAAGTATGAAGTGAAAGGTACATTTTTGATGGGCGAAGACTGGGTGCCCTACACGAAAGTGATCGCGGCGCCAAACGAGAAGCAGGCAGAGGAACGCACGTTTGCGGTCATCGGCAGCAAGCACAACTTAAAGAGACGCTACATCAAGGTCGATGGCGTCAGCCTGGCAAAGGCAGAGTAAATTTTTCTCATCTCTTTTACTGAATGAGTTTTTCTTCTTTGTGTCTGAGCCGGTGCTCCGAAAGTCCGGCTCTTTTTGGAATTCCTTTACCGCCCGCGTACGACCGGATGGGGGAGGGGGTACCCCCCTGCCGGGCCGGCACATGGGTGGGGGGGTGATCCCCTCCGAAAAAAAAGAAGGAGGGGGGGTAGGGGGATCACCCCCCTCCCCCCTTTATGCGATCCGGGACCGGCTTTTTGCAAGTGGCTTGGTGGCATTTCGCGTGAAATTACGACGGAGTAACAGATTTGGGAAGGTCATCATTTTTGATAAGGGGGGTCGTTTCGGGCCGGATGGGGGAGGGGGGGTAATCCCCTCCGGGCCCGGCACATGGGTGGGGGGGTGATCCCCTCTTAAAAAAAAGAAGGAGGGGGGGTAGGGGGGTCCCGGTTTTTTATGAGTGGGGGGTACCCCCCTTCCTGAACGTATCTGAACTCTCCGGGTGTCGTCGGGTGTCCACAGGAAACGATGGTTTTATGGGTGGAACCGGGGAGGGGTACCCCCTCCTCTTTGCTCAGCGTGGGGGGTGCTACCCTTGGCTGAGTGGTGGGGGTACCCCCCAAGGACCGTTTTTTTCCCGGAATAACACACTGTTGACTGTGATTTATAAAAAAAGGAAGTTTTAAGATTTTATTTATAGAATTTTTTGTAGCAAGAATAACAGACAGGTTTCCCGAAAGATTGTTTTGATTCTTTTCCGCAGACGTGACAATATTTCTCTGGATAGGATTCATCAGAATATTTAGCCCATATTGGATAACACTTTGAGCAAAGGGGTTTAGCTGGATCAAGCGTCATTTCCGCATGACACCGTATACAATACCCAATCTTACTATCGGATTTTAGAACTGTTTTGGCATATGGGATATCTTTTTTGGTTTCATGTTTGGCTGTTAATGGTGGTTCCTTTTCAATTGTAACTTTATATTGGATTTTTTCTGCATCTTCAATCAATCTTGTAACTTCTTTGAAAATTTGATCGTATATTTCCTTATCCTCTATCGCATCAAAAATGAGACCTACTTCTTTATTATTTTGCTGAGAATGTAGATACAAATTCATTGAGGTAATTATCGCCGTCGATTCGTTAAGATATATTTTTGCGTGAAGCCCTTCTATCGATTTTATCTTTGCATTTTCAAGATTTTGAAGGAAACTGATATCGTCGGGAGGCCAGTTAGTATCTTTTCTACAAACTACTTTAATGTCAATTAATGCCTGTCTATCTGCCTCTTTAATCAAACTTCTTAAATTTTTAGAGATTTGCAGATATGGACTTATTAAAAATAATTGTTTATGAGCATTTTTGACCAAATCATCTAATGCAGCTGAAATTCCATTAGTTGTATAGAATTTTACCATTTCATTGCCTCAATAGAGCATACTTCTCATAATAGTATAAATCTATCATTATTTCCTCTTCGTCAAAAACTCAATATTTGTTATGAACTCAAATTTTTTTTAAAGAAACAAACCTAGTTAGGTAAGTAAAAAAAATGGACGTAATACGGGTTTCTTTTGGCAATTCCTACTTTCTCTACAAATATGAACCTAACTTGCATTTTTGAGCATCTGTCAAGATCCATCGCACTGTATTTTACTGTCTGTTATTTTTATAAAATGTTAATATATAATTAGTTTTTAACAGCTATAAATTCCAACACGCATTTTTAGGACGCGCGTATCAAAACCACAAAGGAAGGCAAGCAGGCATAGAGCGCGATCCCGTGGAGTACTGCCCGGAATGTAAGATGTGCTGCGGGATTAAATGGAAAGTAAGGTTTCATGAATTATTGTGAACCGGATTATTACAATTCCCTTTCGATGAAATCCCGGACGGGTCTATCTAAGCATACGATTCCGATTCCCAGAAGTATCATGAGAATAATGATTGACATAACGCCGTATGACGGTGCATAATGATAAATTAATGGTAATCCGAAATACCCAAACAGAAATGATAAGATAAAAGCAATAAGTCCGATGATAATCCGAAGCATAATTCGCTCAGTATAAATACATCACAAACGATAAAAAAACATTGTTGATTGATATGGCAAGAGACCCGGTTGCTGAATATCACGATGACGAGAATGAGAGAAGATTTATAGAACATGAAAACGAATGGGCGCATTCCGAAGCCGGGCAATACGAAATCCGGTATAATGATGCACGCTATGATGAAATATGTCAAAGAAACGAAGAAATCCAAGTTAGAAATGACGAAATAAGGCGCAATCTGATAAATTTATACACATCCCGTGGTATCATAATCTTGATTATATCGATAGTTCTTTCAGCACTGACGTTTGGCTGGTCTTTTAACTTGACTATATTTATAATAGGTTTGGTTGTTTGGAATGTCGTAATTTTATTTATCTTGTATGGCTATTGTCATATTACGGCAAAGACTGTAATAAAGACGGAAATAAGACCGGAAATTACGGATAGAACAGCTTTCATTCAGATGTCAGCAAGAGAAAAAGCATATCGGAAATAGTGAATTCATTCCCCATAAATCCCTGACGAAAAGCTCCACCATATCTTTCTTTTGGCACTACTTGCCCGGATGCGGGGTAATAAAGATAATCAGCATTCCCTCTCGTTTTATCGGTTTATCCATCTCTGAAATAATACTCTCGCCCGGGCAAATCCTATTATCAGACATATAACACCGATACACCCCACGATGGGCGGATATGGTGATTCAAGTCCCGGTCCTCCAAAACCTATAAACAGCATCCACCCCGCTATGAGAATTAATACTATCCCGGATACGATGAAAAGTGCCCAATCCATAATAATAAACAATTATTAAAACCACTCTTTAAACTTTCTTTTGTAATGGTCACTATAGAGAGCCGGATTGCCGGATTAGTCACAAAAAATCTTTGATACTATACATCATCTGATAGAAATATGTGCAAACAGGGAAAAGGTTCTGATATAGATTGTGGATTAATCGCTCGTGTACTCGTAGGAATATTTACAATTGGTGTGGGTCTCTATGAACAGTTTCAATATTTTACTCATGGTGTAAATCAAGATTATGCGCTAGCAGTGGGAATTTTTGCGCAAACAATAGGACTATCAATTTTTCTTACATTGCCGTTAGAATTGGACATAAAAAAATCTTTAAAACTTCTCGAACAACAAATACAAAACAAAGGAGTTTCCAGGTACCTGCTTCCACTCCTATAGCAGTTCAATCAACCAAAAAATTAACATTAACATTTATGGATAAATCCATCTTATTTCTGACGCTTGTTGCTATTATCGCTGCAACAATCTCAATTCACCTTCAAGTAATGGGTCTTTCATCATCAAACCAGAGCACAGGGATTAGTTATGAATTTTTATTTTTGTTCCTTATAGGAGTGGCAGGATTGTTCGTAGTGTTTTGGTTGTGATTATTCACGGTGGAGGGGCTGGCTATATACATCAATATGGTGGTGCATCCTGACCGTCAGCCCGGCCTCACCATCGTTATCGTCATTCTTTTTGCCAGCGCAAGCGGACTCGGTGTCTGGTATAGAACCAGAGTTCTTGGCACCGAAATCTCCTGACGAATGAAAAGGATCAAATTAAAACGATTATATCCAGACCTCACACAGGCAGATGACGGATCGATTACTTCATGAACTACCGTCCGGAAGATATCCATAATGACAGGCAGACGCAAAAGTAAGAAGATAGTCCGGCATTGGAAGCCACAGGTCAAGCGCGAGATAAAGATGCTACCGGCAACCGTGATATTCTCCTGCCCTAAGTGCGGACGGCGATATGAAATCAACGTCACCAGGGAGGACATTCCCCTGGCAAAGTTCCATTGCCCGCACGATGGGGCAGAGTGTGATAAGATCCCAATATCAAAAGAAGGCCTCCTTTAGTTGCCATCGTGAGCGGATTCGGGGTCTGGTATGCCACAAAAGTTCGTGGCATGATATACTCCTGACGAATGCAAGGATCAAACCAAAACGATTATACCCACAATTTTTGTGTGTCCCTGACCACTAGCGGCATCAGGCACAAAAACAAAATGGCCCAAATCCACGGAACTTCCGGCAGCACGAAATATCTGTTGAACGGAATTGAAACTATAAACGGAAAAAGACTTGTAACCCTCGATGAGTTGCAACATTTTTATGATCACTATGAAGAAATCCTTGCCGACACTGAAGCAACCGTTGCCCGGCAGCAGAACGAGATAATCCTCCGTTTTACCAACGATGAATCCCGATTGGACAAACAATTGCAGGAAGGCATCGCTCGGCAAACAGTTGAAGTGGATAAAAATATCGATGAACTAAACCAGAAGATTACCTCTGCCGGAAATTTTTTCGCAAAAACCATTTACAGATTGCAATACTGGGTAGCCGTATCCTTGAGGAATGACCGGATCCACAGCCCCTTCACCAATTTATCCATAGATCTGAAAAATGTGCGATATCAGAAGACACAGCGCGTCAATGACAAAGACACCATCATTCAAAGAGAGCGCAATAATGTCATTAGTTCGTATAATTTCCTGAAAACAAACGAGACGTTTCTTATCGGAGCCCAAGGAGAGGAAGCCGTGATCAGCGCTCTCTCTCGATTGTCGAATGAATACCATGTTTTGAACGATATAAATCTTCATTTTCATCGCACTATTTATTGGGGGAAGATGAATGAACCTATCAAGAATTGCCAGATCGATCACATTGTTGCAGGTCCGACAGGAATTTTTTTGCTAGAGACAAAGAATTGGAAACCTTCCAATCTCGAAATAAATTCGGACAAATTATTATGGCAAGCACATCGTTGTGGTTTTGCTTTGTGGTCTTATAATCGGGACTATTATCCTTGGTTTGAGGATATGCCAACAATTTGTATTGTGGTCGTTTCTTTGAATAGCCCGAATACCGGCCGAAAGCTGGACAGCGATATTGATATTCTTCCTCCGCAGCAGTTATGCGATTATATCCTGGGACGGAGGGCGATGTTATCTGGAGCTGCCGTAAAGAAATTTATCGATATAATTACCAGACCGCGATAAAATCATGATGATTTTTGATTTGCAAAACTCCCCTGCAACAAAGAATTACCTGCCTGCGGTGGTAGTTCGACTTGTGGGGGGCGTTCCTGTCTGTTACCAGACGAGGGAATTAAAGACGAGTTGCGTGGTTGTCCAAGTGCTGTCCCGGCAGGTTGAGGCTATGGATGCGGCGATTGATAAACCTGTATACGGTTTATATGACCTGACGGAAGAGGAAATTAAGATCGTGGAAGGATTGGGGAAATGATAATCCTCTCCTCTGACAAAACACTCCGACCAGATCCTTTACCTGAACAAGCGATTGCAAACCACACGACCGGGACGCGTTGTAAGGAGAAGGCCGGGGAGTGACCCACAATGATGTATTTATGCTCCCTGCGGACAAACATATCAGAAAGACCCGGTAACCCGGATATACAGGGGGAGGCAGGAATCTTGGCAGCAGCACAACCTATGGATCAGCGAGAAGTCGAAACGCTCCAGGTACTACTTAAAAGAATACGGACAGCAGGCGGAGGTCTTTGCCGGCCAGCTCGAGCTTATGGAGAACGGGCGCATGGAGGCGCTTGCCGCGATCGAAGCGCTTGAGGCGCTTGTGGCCACGGACGATAGTACCGTGCTCCTCCAGATCGGCGGCGGGGCAAGCCTGAAGGCAAAGATCCTCGAACCGGAAAAAGTGCTCCTTAATATCGGTTCCGATGTGATCGTGGAAAAGACAAATGCTGACGCCGTCAGTTACCTCAAGGACCGGATCACCGAGATGGAAGCCTCGCAGAAGAAGGTAGCCGACGCACTGGATAAACTCAAAGGGCAGATGAACGAGATCGCAAAAAGGCTCGAACAGGGTTACCGCCAGGCATCTGCAGCGGAAAGCCCGGCCCCCCACCGGCACAATCACGAAGATAACGACGAAGAGTAACCGGGGAACTCTTGCACATGTTTTCGGGTCTCAGGGAACGGCTGCAGGCTGCACGGAACCGGCTTGGAGCGAGCATCGGGGCAGCAGCGGAAGCTTCCCGTCCCGTTCCGGCTGAACCGTCCGCTCCGTCCACTGCTGCCGCACCGGGAAAGAGCCCGACTCTTGCCGACAAGGTCAAGATCCTCATTATTGACCGCGAACTGGTCGTCTCTGAGAAGGATGTTGCCGAGGCCCTCGACGAACTGGAGATGACGCTTCTCGAAAGCGACGTTGCCCTGCCGGTAGCCGATGCAATCATTGCAGACATCCGCACCGGCCTCGTGGGAAAACACCGGAAGATCGGCGAATCGGTCGATGCGCTTGTCATGAGGGCTCTCAAAACTGCCCTGCTTAAACGTGCTCGGTAAAGGTCTTGACCTCCCTGCCTATATCCGGAGCCACGAGCGGCCGGTCAAGATCCTCTTTACCGGGGTAAACGGGACCGGCAAGACCACGACGGTCGCAAAGATCGGCGCGTATCTCAAGAAGCAGGGCTTCTCGGTCGTGATCGGGGCCGGCGATACCTACCGGGCCGGGGCCATCGAGCAGATCGGCGTGCACGCCGAGCGTCTCGGGATCAAGGTCATCGAGCACCAGACCGGTGCCGATCCCTCGGCCGTGCTCTTCGACACCGTGCAGTATGCCATATCCCACAAGATCGATGTTGTGCTCGCGGATACCGCCGGCCGGTTCCACACCAAGGCGAACCTCATGAGCCAGCTCGACAAGATCCGGCGCGTGATGAAACCGGACCTCATTGTCTACGTTGACGAGGCGGTGGCCGGCAACGATGCGGTTGTCCGGGCAGCGGAGTTTGACCGGACGGTCGGGGCCGATGCCATCGTGCTCACCAAGGCTGACATGGACTCCCGGGGCGGGGCAGCGATCTCGATCGCCCATACCATCGGAAAACCGCTGCTCTTTTTAGGGACCGGGCAGGCGTATGAGGACATCGTGCCCTTCGAGCCGGGCGCGGTTGTCGAGGAACTTCTCGGGAGTGGTTTCTCGTGATGGACAGCCTCTCTGACGCGCTCAAGGACGCCCTCAAAAAACTCGCCGGGAAAGCGATAGTCGACCGTGCGGCGGTCGACGAACTGGTCAAAAACCTCCAGCGGGCGCTCATCTCGGCGGACGTGAACGTCAAGCTCGTCATGGAACTCTCGAAGGCGATCCGCACCCGGTCCCTTGACGAGGAACTGCCGAAGAACACCAATGTCCGCGAACACGTCCTCCGTATCGTCTACCAGGAGCTCGTCCGGCTCGTCTATGCCACGGCCGACCTGAAACTCGAACCGCAGGTCATCCTGATGGCGGGTCTCCAGGGGAGCGGCAAGACCACGACCACGGCAAAGATCGCCCGCTATTTCCAGAAAAAAGGCATGAAAGTAGGCGTGATCTGCGCCGACACCTTCCGGCCTGGTGCCTACGACCAGCTTGCGACGCTCTGTGCTCAGATCAACATCCCCTGCTTTGGTGACCCGAAGGCTGCCGATGCGAAAAAGATTGTCAAAGAGGGGCTTGTTGCAGTAAAAGATCAGGAAGTTATTATCGTTGATACGCAGGGACGCCACGCACTGGAACCGGATCTTATCCAGGAGATCATTGACCTCAACGTCATCACGAAAGCCACCCACCGCTGGCTCGTGATCGACGCCGCGCTCGGCCAGCAGGCAAGCGAGCAGGCACGCCGGTTCCACGAAGCGATCGGGATAGACGGCGTGATCATCACCAAGATGGATGGCACGGCAAAAGGCGGCGGTGCCCTGTCAGCTGTTGCCGAGACAAAAAGCGGGATCGTCTTTATCGGCGCCGGCGAGACCATTGAGAACCTCGAACGCTTTGACGCAAACGGCTTTATCTCCCGGCTCCTCGGGATGGGCGATCTCCAGGCATTGGCCGAGAAAGTCCAGGAAGCCCAGATGGCAGAAGAGGTTGACATGGAAGCGATGATGAAGGGCCACTTCACCCTCCGCGACATGTACAAGCAGCTCGAAGCCCTCAACAAGATGGGCCCCCTCAAGCAGATCATGAACATGCTCCCGATGGGCAACATGCAACTCCCGGAGGGGGTCTACGATGTCACGAGCACCAAGATGGTGCGGTACCGGATCCTCATGGACTCGATGACGCCAAAGGAGCTCGATGATCCCGGCCTCATCAACAGTTCCCGGATGCAGCGGATTGCCCGGGCGCCGGCGGCACACCGGAGGAAGTGCGTGAACTTCTGAAATACTACAAGATGATGCACAAGACCCTCAAAGGCCTGCGGGGCGCCGGCGGCGGAAAACTCAACATGCAGCGCCTGATGAAACGCTTCTCCGGAATGCAGTGAAATGACCTCGTATGCCATTGTCGGGCACCTTGCCCGCACGGACGGGGAATTTTCCCTCAACGATCTCCCCGGTGCAGGGCGCATGGACGTGCTCTGCCGGTGCGTGAACGCGTCGCTCTTCCTCTCGCACGACCTGCGCCGTGACGTGGACTGCTACCTTCTCCTTCTCGGCGGGCCAAAAGCGCCGAAAACCGTGCTGTTCCGGGGAAGCGGGATCCGATCACTCTCACCCGATGAACGGAGTGCCGGGGCGCTTGTCAAAAAGGCGCTCTCCATTCCCTGCGGGAGCGAGTTTCGCGAAGCATCGCCCGGGGTGTACGTGAGAAATGGCGGCCTTGAGCGCCTTTTTCCAGAACACGCATTTGCGGTACTGGACGAGAAGGGTGCCGATATCCGCACGGTCCCGGCTGTCCCGGAGGCATTCCTTCTCTCGGATCACCAGAATTTATCGGACGCCGAGGAGGAGCTCGTGAAGGACGCTTCCCGGTATTCGGTGGGGCCTGCCTGCCTGCATGCCGATCAGACGATTACCGTGATCGCAAACGAAATTGACCGGAGGAAGAACGGATGGAAGTAAACGAACATGTCGAAAAGATCCTTGCCTACGGGGAATGCTGCGATCACTGCCTCGGCCGGTTCTTTGGCAAGCGCTCGCATGGTCTCACGAACGATGAACGGGGCCGGGGGCTCAGGATTGCACGGGCTCTTGCCACCAACCAGCCATACGAGAGTTTCTCGGGCACCTGCTGGATCTGCGGCAACTTCTTTGACGCGGTGCCCGGATGGGCAAAAAAAGTGATTGCCGCAATGGAGGGATACGAGTATTCAACGTTTCTAGTCGGCTGCCGGGTCCCCCCGCTGGTCGCGGAGAACGAGGAGATGGTCTGGAGCGACCTCTCCCTTGGCGATCCCGAACCGTTCAAGTCCGAGGTGAACCGCGAGGTGGGAAAGGCGGTATCGGCGCTTACGGGAAAGACTGTGGACTTCAAGAAACCCGATATCATCGCCCTGCTTGACCCGGCATCAGGTACCGTCGGGATCCAGGTAAACTCAATCTTCTTCTACGGGAGATACCAGAAGTTCGAGCGGGGTATCCCGCAGACCCACTGGAACTGCCGGGCCTGCAAAGGGGCCGGCTGCGAGAAGTGCAACTATACCGGCAAGCAGTATATGGATTCGGTGGAAGAGCTGATCGGCCGCCGGTTATAGAACTTTTTGATGCAGAGGACGCGGTGCTGCACGGGGCCGGCAGGGAAGATATCGACGCCCGCTGCGTGGGAACCGGCAGGCCGTTTATCCTTGAAGTTGTCGCCCCGAAAAAGCGCACGCAGAATCTTGCCGCACTTGAAGCGGAGATCAACCGGACCGCGGAAGGACGGGTCTCGGTTGCCATTTCGCACTGGAGCGACCGTGCGGACGTGGAAACCCTTAAATCAAGCAAAGCGCATAAAAAATACAGGATCCTGGTCGAGGTTGAGGGGCATTTATCTGCGGAAGAACTCGCAAATGCCCTGAAAGCCTTAAACGGCGTCACAATACAGCAGCGCACGCCCGTACGGGTCGCCCACCGGAGAGCTGATAAGATCCGGGGGCGTAAAGTCCTCGATATCGAGTGTGTAGGGGAGCAGGATGGAAAGTTCATCCTTGAAATCCTCGGGGAAGCCGGCCTCTACATCAAGGAACTCATATCCGGCGATCAGGGAAGGACCATCCCGAGTCTTGCCGAGATCCTGCAGCGATCGGTGCACGTCACCAGTCTTGATGTCGTGCAGGTAGAAGGACCACAGGAGGGAGATTAAACAATGGCACACCACAATGGACCCAGAAAGAAAACACGGTATAAGTTCAAGAAAGAATTAAGAAAGCGCGGGCTGCCGCCGGTCACCTCCGTTATCCAGCAGTTCGAGGTCGGCGACAAGGTTCACATCGTCGTGAACTCAGGCATCCAGAAGGGGATGCCCCACCGGCGTTTCCACGGGCTTACGGGCACCGTGATCGGCAGGCGCGGCCGTGCATGGATGCTCTCCATTCACGACGGCAATGCGGAAAAGACCGTCATTGCGCGACCACAACATCTAAAAGCACAAAAGTAAACTCAATTGTTCAGGTGATTGGCATGAAAGTGAAGGGTATTCTTAGCGAAGAAAAGGTTACACTCCCTGAACTCCGCGCGGTTCTTCTAGGCGTGGAATCAGAGAGGATCGCTGCCGGGAAGGAGATGTCCTACGAGTTCAAGCGGTGCATGGAACATGCCAATCAGCTTGCCAAAACCACGCCCGAGAAATCCAAGGATCTTGTGGACAAGCTCCTCAAACTTGAGAAGATGAAGCCGGAGATCGCCTACCGGATAGCAAATATCATGCCCAAAAGCCGTGACGAAGTTCGGGCGATCTTCGCGAAGGAGCGGTTCACGCTCGCTCCTGAAGAGATTGATTCCATCATCGATCTGGTCATGGCACACTTCTGAGGTGCAGGTCATGAAGGTCGAGAAAAAAGAGGTCAATGCGATCGTACTGGATGTGCTCATGAAAGGGCACGCTGACGATCCGCGGCCCCAGTTTAAGCGCGAACCCGTTGTCCAGGCAATGGGTCTCGAGCAGTTCAAGCTGCTCGAACTCATCCCCAAACCCGGTGTGGTCATCAACCTCCACGACAAGGTCTACATCGGGGACTCCGAACGGGACAAGATCGAACGCGTGAAACGCCGCATCAGCTACGACGAGCTGACCCAGACGGCCCGGGGAGAACTGCCGTTTATGATCGAACAGGTAGTGGCCGAGCGGGAACAGGATTTTGTCACCTTCTTTAACAAGGCAATTTCGATCACCCCGAAGCTCCACATGCTGCACCTGCTGCCCGGGATCGGGAAGAAACTGATGTGGGAGGTCCTGGAGTCCCGGAATAAAAAGCCGTTTGAGAGTTTCGCGGATATCTCGGCCCGGATCAAGTCGATTCCCCACCCGGAGAAGATGATACAGGCCCGGGTTCTCGAAGAACTTCAGGATAAGGCCGTCAAGTACCACCTCTTCACCACGAAATGAAAGCCCGTCACGACCAGCATTTCCTCATCGACAGGAACGCCATACACCGGATTGCAGATCTCGCTGACGTGCGGGGCAGGATGGTCCTTGAGGTCGGGCCGGGGAACGGGGCCCTGACCCGGGCACTGCTCGACCGGGGCGCGATCGTCCATGCGGTGGAGCTCGACGGGCTGCTCTGCGAAGAACTGGCCGGGCAATTTTCTGAAGAGATACAGAAAGGGACGCTTACGGTGCTGCATGGCGATGCCACCCGGTGCGAACTCCCTCCCTTCAGTATGGTGGTTTCCAACCTCCCCTACTCGGTCTCGTCGAAGATCACCTTCAGGCTCCTCGATATCGGCTTTACGGTGGCTGTCCTGATGTTCCAGGAAGAGTTTGCCCGGCGCATGGTCGCTCCGGCAGGGACGAAGGACTGCGGCCGTCTTTCAATCATGGTGCAGACCTATGCGGTAGTGCAGCAGTGCTTTACGCTCCCTCCGACCTCCTTCTCGCCCAAGCCCCAGGTACACTCGATGGTGGTAAAGATCACGCCCCGGCCGCCGATATTCGGGGTCAACGACAAAAAGCGGTACGCAGATGTGGTGCGGGCACTTTTTACCCACCGGCGAAAGACGGTGAAAAACGGCCTTCGGGGGTCATCGGGCATCCTCGATCCCGGATGGGCATCGCGTGTTATTGACGCACTCCCGGGCGAAATTCTCCAGAGCCGGCCGGAAGAATTATACCTGGAAGATTTTGCAACGATCGCGAATTTTGAGTAATCCTTTGGGAACCGCCGTCTTTTTTGGGGTGCTCCTCCCTTCAATGCGCCTTGGTGTACGCCCTTTTGTGCGATCTCCTGGTCTGACCATTGAATTCTGATTGCCCGTGCAGGAAGCGTGGTCATGGGCACCAAGGAACCGATGCTGAATCTGACTGACCGTGTCCTTTTTACGTCGTGGTTGTGCTGTTTTTCCCGGCAGACATCCTCGTTCTCACGGGTGAGGGGTTCCCCCTATAAATCACCGGCAGGTTTATGGAACGCGGGGTATACAAGAATAATAATTCAGGGTTCACCGCAATTTAAAAACCCGGATACGGGGCAATACCAGGAAATAATTTTTATTTCTCCGGGCAATCTTTTTCCCATCGCCATAATCATTGGTGCACGGGCAGTGTTTACCCAACGGGAAGATCAGGGTTCTTTTCTGCTCCCGGCAAGGATCTTTTTCGTTGTCGAGATGATCCACCGGCGGTTCAGGAGCAGGTGGACGAAAACGAAAAGCCCAAGGAGAATGCCCGACCAGTCATGGAGGTCGGAGATCAACGCTGCGGGCAGGATAATGTTGCTTAACCCGGTCAGCTGCAACAATACGGTATATTTCAAAAGCCCGGTAACAAAACAGATAAAAAAAGTGATCCCCAGGAGGAGATCAACCAGCCAGTTGAGTTTGACGCTGTCCATTTGATCTTCGTTTCCCCTGCCGCTTCATATTGGTTTGTACCGTGCCACAGGAAAGCGGGAGCAATCCCTTTTACCCCTGCCGCCCCACACTTTCTGTCATGCCCTACGATCCTCGTCAGGTATACCAGCCCGAAGCAGACACGTTCCTGCTTCTTCTCGCAGCACAGGCCGAGGCAAGGCCCGGGGACCGGGTATGGAGATTGGTACGGGCTCAGGCTGCATCGCGGTGGCGCTCGTCCGGACCTGCGATGTCGTGGTAACCGATATCAACCCCCATGCGACATTCTGCGCACGGCAGAAAGGACTTGAGGCAGTGCGAACCGATCTCTTCTCCGGTCTCCGGGGTTTATTTGACCTGATCCTCTTCAACCCCCCCTACCTCCCGACAATGACAGAGGAGCGGATAGACGACTGGCTGGAGTATGCACTCGATGGCGGTATCACCGGGCGCGACGTCATCATACGGTTCGCCGATTCGGTGAGCGGCGTGCTCGCTCCTGGAGGGCGGATCCTGCTTTTGCTCTCTGCACTGACCGGGCTCCCCGAAGTCGTAGAGATCTTTGCTTCTCGCGGTTTTACTGCCAACGTGGTACGGCAGCAGACCGCAGAGGACGAGGAACTTTACGTGCTGCGGATCACAGGAAAACAAGGTTAACTTTTCAGCCAGGTGATGAGCACGACCCCACAGGTGGCGAGAATAAGGCCGAACATCGGGAGTCCCGGAACAAGCCAGTTGCGTCCCTGAGAAGGAATGCCACCCGGCAGCAGATATCGTGAGGGCGGGTGCTCCCCTCTGACGACGTGTTCCGGAACATCCGCGGGGCTGGACGTACGATGCCGCAAACGAGGGACAGGTCCGAAAAGGTGGCAGGCACATCCACTCCCGTCCGGCAGCACTACCCTTTTCCCCGCATGCCAAAGAAACGGGCCGGGTTCCGTTAACCTTTTTCTGAACCTTCGTACCTTAAATGATCAGCCGGCGCCGCATCAGGTTGATCGAGACCACGCAGAAGATTACGGTAGCGGCGAGTATCCAGGCGATGTGCAGGGGGAGCAGTGCGCCTGCCGAGGGAAGCGTTGCCATCCGCATGAGTGCTACAAGGTGAGTAAGCGGGAAGACCGCGAGTGCGACGTACTGGAAGATCGCGGGGAGGACGGCGAGGGGAAAGAAGGTGCCCGAAAACAGCATCATCGGCGTAATGAGCAGGAACGAGGGGTAGTTGAGCGTATCGA
Source organism: uncultured Methanoregulaceae archaeon (assembly GCA_963805035.1). Lineage (GTDB taxonomy): Archaea > Halobacteriota > Methanomicrobia > Methanomicrobiales > Methanospirillaceae > Methanoregula. The sequence continues at coordinate 163,899 of CAWDSU010000017.1, forward strand.
TGCTCGGCGTGATCGCAGTAAAGCACATCGCGAGGCCGGCAAACGTGAGGCCGCCAAGGAATGCGAGAGGGATTGCAAAAAGCGAGAAGGGAAGCGAGATGACCCCGAACGCCACGAGTACCGGCAGCATGATCGCGACCGAGATCACGCTCCGGGTCGCGCCCCAGAGAATTTCTCCTGCGATCACGTCCTCAATCGAGAGCGGTGTCGCGATAATCGCATCAAAACTTTTCTGGTAATACATCCGCACATAGGAACCGTACGTGCACTCGAAGAACGCGGAGTTCATGACCGAGATCGCAAGGATGGCCGGTGCAATGTACGTGATATATGGCACGCCGTCGATCGCGCCCACATACGTGCCGATCCCAAGACCGATGGCGGTGAGATAGAGGAGTGCTTCAATGAACGGCGGGAAGAAGTTTACCTTCCAGGTCTTGAAAAAGACCCTGAGGTTGCGTTGCCAGACCTTCCCTGATCGACGGGTGATTTTTGGGAACGACCAGATGGATGGCATGTTATTCTCTCAGGGTCCTCCCGGTAAGTTTCAGAAACACATCCTCGAGTGTCGCCGCCCGGACGTTAATCCTGCTTAATCTGCACCGGTCAAGCAGAGTCTTTGTGAGCTCCCGGGATGCAATCGTTGCCACCTGTACCTGGTCGCCAAAGGTTTCGTAGGTCACACCAAGTTCCGCAAGGCACGCGATCACTTCGGGGCTGTTGTCCATCTCAATGATCTCGCTCCCTACCTGGTCCCGGACCAGGTCGGTGGGTGTTCCCTCGACAAGGAACGTACCGTGGTCCATGATCACCAGCCGGTCGCAGAGGCGGGCTGCCTCGTCGAGATAATGGGTGGTGAGCACGATGGTGTTGCCCTGCGACCTGAGGTGACGGAGGCGTTCCCATATCAGGTGGCGTGCCTGCGGGTCGAGGCCGATGGTCGGTTCGTCCAGTACAAGCAGATCCGGGTTATTGATAAGTGCCCGGGCAAGGATGAGGCGGCGCTTCATGCCCCCGGAGAGCTTATCGATGGCTGTAGTACGCTTCTCGGTGAGCGCCACAAACTCAAGCAGGTTTTCTACCCGTTTTTCTGCCTCTTCAGGAGGGATGTCGAAGTACCGGGCATAGGTAAGCAGGTTTCCCGAACATGTGAAATCCGGGTCGAGATTGGTCTCCTGAGGTACTACACCGATCCGTTGTTTGATTTCGGCCGGGTTCTTGTCGGGATCCATGCCAAAAACCCTCAGCACTCCGGATGTGCGGGGGGAGACGCATTCGATCATCCGCATGGTGGTGGTTTTTCCTGCACCATTTGGCCCAAGGAAGCCGAAGATCTCTCCTTTTTTCACACAAAACCGGATGTGGCTGACGGCAACCATGTCGTTGTAGGTCTTGGTCAGGTCGTCGGCTTCGATGATACCGGGCATCGGTTCTTCTCCGTATCCATCAGTACATCGCGCATCCCTAAAAAATTCTCGTAAGGGGACCAGAAGCGGCGATGGGTGTAAAGGACTGTCGGATGCCGCAAAAATCAGATCGGGGATGCCGCCACTTCGCTTTTCACAAGCACGATGCCGGCAATGAGGACTGCAAGCAGCGCCACGGTGGCAAACATCTGGATTGCATCGGTCGTCGCCACGTTATAGATCAGGATATGCCGTACCATGCCGGTAAGACCGGCGATTAAAAGTGCCCTCACCTCTACATGCTTGGTCCGGAAATAGACCGTGACGGTCTCAAAGAGCACGATGATGGTGATCGTGAGGAGCAGGGAGTAGATTACATTCAAGAGGCCGTCTGCAAAATCGTGCAGGGTGATCATCGAGACGATCTGCTGCGCCGCATCGTAGACCGAGAAGAAGGCGATGATCGTGAGCATTGCGGCGACGATCATGTACATCGCCATCGGGACCAGTGAGAAGAACCTGATGACGTACTCAAGGCCGGTCTGCTGGACCGGCACAGGTTTTGCGGGAGGATTTTCCGGCATAGTATTCACTCCTGAACGGGTACCAGTAGGTGGATGGTCAAGCATTAAAAAACCGTGGGCTGGTACACTGCCTCTCCCCGGGTCATGCTTTTTTCCGGAGACGGGCAAGGGCCCGGGAGGCCGCCTCCCGGACGTCGTCAAAGGGATCCCCGGCTGCACCTGTGAGCGGGCCGATCGCCCTCATATCGCCGAACCCGCCCAGCACTTCCGCCGCCCCGGTCCGGATCCGGTCATCACGGTCGCTCAAGCACCCGGTAAGGGGGATGACCGCCCGGCGGTCCTTCAGCCGCCCGAGCGCAGAAATCGCCCCGGCCCGGACTTCGGGGTCCGGATCGGCCAGTGCAGCGATGAGGCCCGGCACAGCACGTTCGTCGTCCAGCCTCCCGAGGGCCTGCGCCGCCTCCCGGCGGACGGCCTTGTGCGTATCGGCGAGTGCCTGCACGAGCGAATCCACTGCTGCAGGGTCGCCGGATCTGCCGAGCCGGGCGGCGGCGTCACGCCGCGTCTTTATTGTGGGAGAATTCAGGGCCGAAAGCAGGGGGGTGATATCGGTCATATCGGGGCACCTTTCCGGCAGGCATAATCAGCGATCACAGTCAGCGCCGGATTCGTATGCCGCGATCACTTTTTTTGCCATCTCCGGGGAGATCCGGTCATGAATGATTTTAACGAGCGCTTCCGCATCCTCGACCTCAACGCACCCGAGCCCCTCTTCCCCGGTCAGGATCTTTTCGGTGATGTAGGCCAGCTCTTCATCGGAAAGTTTGCTGATCCGCCCGGTAAAATCCTCGGCACTCTCTGCAAAATGGTTGGAGACCGGGGGCAGGATCGCATGGAACTGGTGTCCCGATCCGCCGCAGGTGAGGTCCCCGCATTCTGGTGCAAGTTTTTTTAATATGGTAATATCCTTTTCATTGAGTTCGCGTGCCATAGGTGATCATCATCCTTGAGAGTATTTCCCGGTATCTCCCGATTAGTCTTTTTACCTCTGTGCTGACCCGCCGGGATATAGGCGCTCGCTAAAAAAGGACGGCGATCAGAAGTATTTGTTGATCCAGTTTTTTATACCGGCAATAATGCCGTTCCCGCTGCCGGACCCGGATGTGGATCGTTTCTGGGGGGACCGGCTGGGCTGGGGCTGAGGCCGGCTCGCCTGAAGGGTTGGCGGGTGGGCAACCGTCCGCTTCTGGACCGGTTCTGACCGTTCCGGAACATCCCGTATCGTGCTGTGCGGTTCCTCCGCTTCGGGTTCAAAACCCCACGAAAACCCGACCTTGTAGGCATTCTCGTTCTGCCGGATCCAGTTTGCCGCTGCCATGTATCCCCGGTCTTCCGCCCGTCGTACCGTATCCTGGGTATCCAGTGTGAAATGGATCTCGCGCTCAAGAGCGACCAGCTCTTCATACACATTGCTTGGAACCTTGATCTTCTCCCTGCTCATAGTACTTCACATAGGGATATGCAGGGATACGATATTTAATGCTTACTCATAAAAACTCGCAAATACGCGTTTAATCTACAAACCGGGTTGAAAAAAGCCCATTAAATGCTGCGAAAATCCCCCGCAGAGGATTGACACAGGAGCCCCCAGAACTGTAGATATCTGTGTATCCCGGGATCCTGGGATTATTACAGGGAGGGTGATTACCGCAACAGTCATTTTTGTGGACGATGATTTCCGGCGGATTCCCCGTACGGATAGGGCAAGCCTCCAGAGGATTATTATCTCTGGCTCGTATGGCATGCATAAGGTCTCGTTTAAGGACAAAGGGATCAATGCGGAGATAAAAAACAAGGTGACAAGATTCAGGTTAAGATCTCCCGGGTGATGGAAGGCCCTAAAAAACACGTGTCGCCCCATCACAATGCTTATAGCATTCAAAATGTAATATATAAATTACATATTCGTGGAGCATGTGGAGGGAACAGGATGCCGGGCAGGAACGTTCAGTATTTTACCGAGAAGGAAGAGGAGTTTACCCATCTCCTTATCGGGATTGGGTTCCCCAGGACCGTGGCAAAAGTTCTGGTGTTTCTGGGAAACACTTCCGAGGCCACCTCCCGCGATATCGAGAGGGGTGCCGATCTCCGCCAGCCGGAAGTCAGTATCGCGATGCAGTACCTGCATGAGCGGGGCTGGATCGCGAGCCGGCTGGTCAGGACAAATTCGATCGGCCGGCCGCAGAACCTGATATCTCTGTCCCGGCCGATTGCCGAGATTATCGATCATATCCAGACCGAGAAGGAAGGCGAGATCCGGAAAAAAATGGCCCTTACCCGGAAAATCCGGAATTACGTCACCCCGGTGTGAAAAGGAATATTCGGCGATTTTTTTCTGCTGTGCCGGCTGTCCGGCCTTGGTTTACTGGCCGGCTTCATGCTCTGCAGAATACAGCAGGGCTTTTACCAGAAAATAGGCGATAATGGCAGCGCTACAGAGGAGGGTGATTGCAAGCAGGATGCGTTCCTGCGGAGGAATTACAAGGGACAGGTATGCATGGTTGGCCAGCATCAGTCATTCATCTGCCGTAAGGTTCTCTGAGTGGTTTTCTTACAGCCTCAATCCTTAAAAAGTGTTGTTTGCTCCCTCTTTACTTCTTCCGGTAACCCTTCCCGGCCGAGAATGCGTTCCCGACCTGTCTGCCTACCCCAAAATAGGTAGCCTGGGCGTAGATAATCGGGTTGATCTTTGCGATATCCGGTTTCCCGTCTGTGAGGCAGGACGTGTCGGCATGGATCTCCACGACTTCGCCGATGTACAACCGGTGGCTCCCGCAGTCCACGGACTTAAACAGCCTGCATTCGATGTTGACCGGGCACTCTTCCGCGAGGGGAGCGGTCTTCAGCGTGCCATAGTACGACCGGAAGACTTTGGACTTGTCCTCATTTGTACCGGAGACGAGACCGCAGTGATCGGCCTCGACAACCTGCTTGACGGACGGCACGTTCAGGCTATAGGTCCCGTTCTCCTCGATGCCTTTGACCGTATACCGCTCCTTGTTGAGCGCCACGCAGACCATCGGGGGCGCCATGCAGGCGACCGTGGCCCACGCGGCAGTCATGTAGTTCGGTTTCCCTTTCACGTTCGCGCCCACGAGCACGGTGGGCATGACACTCATGTACGGCATCGGGCCGACTGTTCTTTTCTCCATATAAGTACACCAGATTCAGGTTCGCGAGGGAGGGTTTAAGGGTATCTTTCCCGGAGCCGGGAGATTACGATGGGTGTGAGAACCTTCCGTGCCTTTTTGTTTTTTTAAGTATACCCGGATAATTCTGCAAAGCGACGCAAGATGCACTGAAGCGCCCGCCGCCGGATAGAGCGCCGCGCACGAACCTTGATCCGCTCTGGGAAGGTTCGGGAGGTACCCGCTATGGAATAATAGAGAAAATCCCTCCATGGTCGGAACCTGTGAATGGATATATAATAATAAAAAGTTTATTAACAATTGTTCTAAAAAAATTTGCTCTGTAGAAAACCTATTTCATGAGATATTATTGTTCCCCATCGAGCCAACCCTACCCCCTTTGGGCGGGGGCGCATGTGATGCCTCGGTATTACCTGTACAAAAATTTCCTGTGTTTTTGTGTACAGGTAATACGACACTATCGCAACCGGGGCGCCATGAGCGGCGGGGCGGAGCCCCTGGAGCGTCAAATAATTCTTGATAATTTCTACAGAGCAAAAAAATTTTTCGTGAAAAAATCTGGTGCCGGCTTGGTAATCTATGCTTAATTTATCGTCGTTCCCTGCATGACCGCTGACTCCGGTACTTCGAATGTTGTGCTGGTACCCTCAATATGATACGGGCCGGTGGCTTTCACCGGGTACGGGTTGTCGCTGCCTGTTGAATACGGGACAATAAATTCCCCATTGATGCTTTCCTGCCGGTAGGTGAAATTCCTGCCTTGGTTGGTGACAAGCGGGATATCAATAATGCCATCTCCTTTGATTTGAGCGCCTTTGACATATTCAAAGATTTTCACGTACTTCACGTCACCGGTGTCTGATTTTACCGTGTTTGTCGGCGACTCGTAGATGAGACGGTAATGGCGCAGGGCAGGAATGTTGTCGATGGGCTGAGTAATCGATAAACTGAGGACGGTTGCATGATGCCCTGCCTGGGCATTCAGGTTATACTGCTCCGCCTTGGTGGCTGCATCGGACACGTTCATCACCTCTGCATCGGTCATAACCGGGAGGGAGGCCTGCGTAACCGTTGGATCAGCATATTCAACGTAGAAAGCAGATGTCGCCGGGGTCATGGACCCGTCAAAGTTGTGGAGCCGGGACACCATGGTCTGGTAGTAGGGCTCCTCATTGAGAGTAACGGTATTGTATTGACTTGGATCAGTCTGACTTGGATAGAGCATATTTGTCTGGTACGGTGTGCCGGCCACCGTCGTATTATACCATGTCGCCATCGCCCAGAATTTACCGGTATCCATTTCGATATCAGTAATGACGTAGCGGGTGCCATCGGCATCGAGAATGGCATTGGCGGTATTCTCATCGGTGGACATGAAATACGCCGCTGACCCGTTGGGGCCGGTAACCCCCTGCTGGAACGGGTTGGCATTCGGGATACGGTGGGCGATGTAGGTGATCATGTGCCCGTAATCCCACCAGGACATGATCCCGTACGCGGTGGAGGGGTACTGGAATGTCTTAGGGTCATAGATTGTATAATAATTCACACCGGTATCCGGTGTGTTGTTGCCGAGCCATTCGAGTGCTCCTTTCCAGTCAGGGTTCATCTGGTTTACGCCACTTGACCCGATCTGGTAATTATAGGAAAGCGAGGTGAAAGCAAAGAGGAGACTGAGGCCGAATACGATCGCCACAACCGCCAGGACAGGATAATCCGGTTTCGGGGAACTGCCTGTTCCCTTTCTTTGCTTCTTTTTTTTGGCGGCGCCCCGGTGCGGTTCAGCTTTTTCGGCATCTTTTGAGCTATCTGCTGTGGCAGGCGGCATGATGCCCGTGGCCAGCTGGCGGAGATCCCCCCATCCTTTCTCGAAAACGAAATGGATGCATACGGCTGAAAGCAGGGCGATGACGACCGCAAGGTAGTACTCGGTACCGGACGTGCTGCCAGGTCGAGAACAGTATGATGAGAGCCCACACGACGGCAAAAATTTCTTGGGGCCGTTCGTCCCTGAAATTGTTATAGAGCGTGACCAGTATCCCGCCCGCCATGAGAAGGAGCCCGTAATTGAACGATGTCCACGCCTCCCCGGGCGTCCATGCCATGGCATCCATGACCGTCTGGGTCACGGACGCCTGTCCGAAAAACTGGTAGAGATCATTGACGAATAACGTATAGAGCTGCGGGGCTGCAACAAAGAGGAGCGCCACGAAAAGGATTCCGCAGCCGATGATGGTGATGGGGTAATAGTATCTCTTCCTGTTTTTAAGATACCGGGCAAGGAAATACAGCAGTGCTGTTGCGCCGATCAGGAAGAGATATGCATAGACATGGCCGACCGAATAGGTCGAGAGATCCATCCCGGGGCTTTTGAACCCGAAGATCAAAAGACCAATCGTCGCAATTGCAAAGATGATGCTGTTTGCGATCAGCAGATACTCGCCCGACCGGCCGCGGTGGAAATCGAATACGAACTGGACAAGGGTGAATACGCCGACGATAAAGGCAAACAGGATCATGGTCGGCATGAGGAAAAGGCCAAGCAGGTACGCGATACCCGCGAAAACGGATAACAGTGCGGTTTTTCGCCAGGTGCCAAAATCGGCGAGATTGATCGTTGATCCCTTTTCCGAGATCAGGATATACAGGTACGCCAGGCAGAACAGGGTGGAAAAGAGCACCTCGCCATCGCGGTGATTGAAATACCCGTAGAGGGAATAAAGGAAAAAAGTACCGGAAACGACAGCAGTGAAACCTGACGCAAGAAGCCCGGTCTTCCAGTCACCAAATGCCTTTCCGACAAAGTACATCAGAGCTACGGTTGCGGCTGCGAACAGGGGTGTCACCAGAAGACATGCCCCGATGATCTCAGGACGGGTGACCGCGCCTGCGATCGTGCAGGCGAAATCCGCAATAAAAATGGTTAACGGACCCCAGTAGATCGATGTCCCGATGGGAAAATTGGTCATCGGATCAAACCAGGGATACTGGAAATGATTGGCGAGAGACAGTTCGACCAGTCGCAGATCATACTGGGGGTCGTCACTTGCGACCATGGAGAGAATATCGGTATGACCCATGGTAAGCATGGGAATAAGACGAAGCCAGAGGGCGACGAGGACAAAAAAGCCGACCAGGCCGATGATCAATAATTTCCGGTGATTTTTAAGGATCATTGAATTCACTGTAATCCCCTTTTCTGGTGGTGTATACTATACTTGACATTATCTTGGATGACATGGCTATTATTCATTTGGCTATGCTCAAACTTTTTGATTAAACAGAAGAAGATTGTGCATCAGCACTACGCTCATACGATTCGTAGTTCATCCATCAGGCTGGTACCGGGCAAATGATGCGAGCAACGGTTATGATATACTGAAGGGACTTCGTGGAGAATATCAGGTAACACAGGCATTTTGGCTCTTGTGGAAACATCATCACAATATATCTCTTTACGTTTCTGTGGGGGATTTTTACATGTGTTGCCTTTCCCTCCCGCACGCTTGAGGCATTCTTTATGGGGCGATAACCCCGGGAAGGTCATACAACATCACCGCACTGCACAGGGGGGCATTTCGGGGGATAATAAGCATCTTTCCCCCATAACAGGAAGGTTTGTTCAATGGTTATCTGGTGAGCGAAGCTGGTTCAAAAGCTTTACCGAGTCGATGAATTTATATTGCGCTGATATGCTTCATGAGATTTCTCAGAACCAGGTTTGTCTGATTTACGTTAAGTCTTTTATATTGCCAACGTTAACTGAATCCCGGACTATCCCAAAAATCAACAGCACCCTGAGGGAGTATTCTGCGTTCGATAATAATTCAGAAATAGGATAATTGACCGTCCGGGTAAAAGCGGGACGATGAAATTATTTATTATTATGAGAATCCGTGGTGGGGTCATTCTGTAACACTTGCTTTAGCAGCGTACGAAATTCATCATCATGACGAGCGAGTTTAAAGAATATATTGCGCATCGTTTCAGGAAATCGTTCACTGTTCATGTCATAGAATTGACAATAATAGGCACAAGCATCAATAATAACATCATCGCGATTCAGATACTTTAGTTTTGCAATAGTATCCAGTTTTTCAACCAGTCCGGTTGGTATTTCCAACGAGACAACAGTGGTGTCATGAGCCATGCTTTGTTTTATCTGTTTTGAGATTATGAAACTATTGCCTAAAGTCATGCATTTTATAACTCTGAAGAAAACCTATGCTTGTTTCGATATTTCCGAATTTTTTAGATATGTTATGAGGGGGACATCCTCTCCCCCAATTTATCCTTCTCTTCAAAAAGAGATTACCGGTATAATTTACTCCCCGAGAACTTTTTAGAAACCTTCTGATACACTATTGCATCAGGGAGATGCACCAAGTGTGCAGGAGCAAAAGGCAATAATTACAAAAAGCCTGAAAACAGCTTCAGAAGGATCTGTCGGATCCTCTCCACAACCCATTTTTCATCAGGAAAGGAGAAACACCGGTGAAAAGAAGTGCTGCTAAGGGGATTCGAACCCCTGTCGCGAGCGTGAGAGGCTCGCATGATTGGCCGGTCTACACTATAGCAGCGTAATTGCTCTAGTAATATGCGCTATGGATTTACTTAAAGTTTGTCTGGCAGTTCATCGCCCTGCAGGAAGTGGCGCGGGAGGGTTAAAATCGGCCGGGAACCAGGACATTTGCGGGGGGTTTTCTCAATCCGCAGGTACCCGGGCGTTTTTGTCCGGTGAGCGGGCTTCCCCATAAACAACTATATCCCGAACATGCATCGATTAATATAAGAAAATGGCTGGTAGTCTTGAAGAGCAGATAGCCGAGCTGGAAGCGGAGCTGACAAAGACTCCTTACAACAAGGCTACTTCCAAGCATATCGGGCGGATAAAAGCGAAGATGGCAAAACTTCGCGACGAAGCGGTCTTCCGTGCGATGAAGTCCGGCGGTGGCGGGGAAGGCTACTCTGTCAAGAAGTCGGGCGACGCGACCGCAGTCCTCGTCGGGTTCCCGTCGACCGGGAAAAGCACGCTCCTCAACAAGCTCACCGGTACCGAGAGCGCGGTCGCCGCGTATGCGTTTACCACCCTCACCGTGGTGCCCGGCGCGCTCGAACACAAGGGCGCGAAGATCCAGCTGCTCGATATCCCGGGACTGATCGCAGGTGCCGCCATGGGCAAGGGCCGGGGCAAGGAAGTCATCGGCGTCGTGCGGAGCGCCGACATCATCATTATCCTCGTGGACGTCTTCAACGGCAAGCACGTGAACGTGCTCATCAAGGAGCTCTACGATGCGGGCATCCGTATCAACGTCCCGAAACCCGACATCACCATCAAGAAGACCTCGGTCGGCGGCGTCCGGCTCTCGGCGGTCGGGACCCTCGACCTCGATATTGAGGACGTACGGTCGATCCTCTCCGAGAGCAAGATGATGAACGCGGAGGTTCTCATCCGTGGCAACGCGACGCAGGAAGATTTCATCGATGCGGTGCAGGGAAACCGGGTCTACGTGCCGGCGTTCATCGCGGTCAACAAGGTGGACCTTATCGACAAGGAGACTTTCCTTGATATCGAGCATGACATTAAGGATCGTTTCGGTACCACGCCGCTCATGATCTCCGCCCATTCCGGGTACCACATGGAGGAACTCAAGGATGCGATCTACGACTGCCTCGGGTTCATGCGTGTCTACCTCAAGCCCCAGAGCGGCGAAGCCGATCTCGAGGAGCCGCTGATCGTCAGGACCGGGAGCACGGTCGAAACGGTTTGTACCAAACTCCACCGGGATTTCGTGCGCCGGTTCAGGTATGCCCGTGTCTGGGGAAGATCCGTGAAGCATGGCGGCCAGCGGGTGGGCCTGGCGCACAGGCTTCTCGATGGGGACATCCTCACCATCATCATTGAACACTGATCCCGGAGCCGGCCTGCCGGGGGCTCCCCTTTCAATTGGATGACTGACCCGGTGGACTTTCGTGTCCAGTGTTATTCAGGCCCCTTTGGAAGTGCCGATCGCCGCGAGAAGTACCGGGAGTGGGGCATCAGTTTTTACCCCGGTTCCGGAGAAATGCGTCCGGCTTGCGGCATATCCGGCCGAACGCAGCCGTCCAATGACCATGTCAACCGGCGGCGGGGAAACGGCAAGAGACCGGGAAAGGAGATGGTAGTCGTAGTGGCTGGAGAGAGGCAATTCCTCCCGGCAGGTAAGAAGAAGTTTTTCGAGATCTTTTTGTGTACCCAGCTCACTGCCGGCAAGCTGTTCCTGCATCTGCACCAGAATATCGTCGGTGAACAGTTTTCCCAGGGTACAGCGGGCCGATCGGTTGGAGCGGTTTTTTGCAGCAGGGACAGGTGGCGGTGGCAGGGATCATCCCGGGCCGCTCCTCCCGGTAGGCACAGGAAGGGCACTGCATCAGAAAACCGATCTTTGCGATCGCCCGGTCTGCAGACTGCGCGCCCCGGGTGATCCTGAGATTTAAGCGTACGAAGTGCTCTCGGGCAAAGCAGAAGAGCGGTTCGATCCCCCGGTCGTATTTGACCGTTTCCCTGACAGCAAACCCGAGGAGGATGCGGAGCCCCACTTCCCCGTGATACCCGGTATTTGCCGGGCGGGCGAAGTACCGGCGGATGCCGGCCCGGAGATGCGCCCCGCAGAGCGGTGCGGTATCGGTGGCAGTCACAAGGAGGAACCGCCGGCAGCCCCGGATCCCGGCATCGACAAACGGCGCCGGAGTCCCGAACGGGTCGATGTCGACCGCATCAAAGGACTGTTCGGAGAGCAGGGAGCAGGCGTCCCGGCAGGTGACCGTGACAGGAAGTCCGGACCGGGCGACGTTCTGCCGGATCAGGGAGATTGCTTCCGGGTCGCGGTCGTTGATCGTAACCGGAATCCGGCACTCGTTTGCCACCCGGACCCCCCGGACGCCGGTTGCACCCATGGCGTCGAGGTAATCGGAAGGTTTGAGCACCGAGAGGAGAAGAACGGTAGCATCGCGGTTGAGTTCCATCCGGCGGTTGAAAAAGACCGGGGCGGTACCGGGCGGGAACTGCTCCCGGTTGTCCTGGACCGGGACAAAAAACGTTGTCTTTCCTTCCGTTACCTCAATTACGTCCATTGCGGGAGAGATGTTGAAGCGCGCAAAACTTATACATATTCCCCTGCAATTGGTATGAGCAGTGGGCGAGTGGCTTAGTCCGGATAGAGCGTTAGCCTCCTAAGCTAATGGTCGGGGGTTCAAATCCCCCCTCGCCCGTCTGGCCGGCACAGCTCCTTTTGCCTTATGGTGCCTGCACATCCCGGCCTTTGGGGTTTCCCGGCAAGATTTTATGGAAAAAAGCAGGAATATCCGGAAACAGACAGGAGAAGAACCATGAAGACCGGACTCATTTGTCTTTGTGCATTTGTAAGCATCGGCCTGGTCCTCGTTGCCGGCTGTACCTCTTCCCCGGGAACCCCGGGCACGTCCGTTGCCGGTGCCGGGGGAAACGCTGCAGTCGATCAGGACAATGGGACCACGCTCGTGAATGGGACGTATGCCTTCAACGCAAGTATATATGCCATCACTGCCACTGCCCTGCCCTCGGGCGGCCACCAGGTGAAATATTTTCGTCACTGTGACCAATGTGGGAAAAACGCCCTTCCAGCTGCAGTGGTTCAGCACCCTGACCAATGCAGACGGCGTCTCGTTTGGGGGTATCGGTATTTCCCATGGCGGGACAGGGGCAGAGACCCCTGTGCTCGGGCCGGGAATCCCGGCGACCGGGCGGGATTACATCACTATTGACTCTGCCCAGGATTACCAGACCCTGAAGAACGGGGCAACGCTGACCGTCAACTTTGTCACGGAACCCTTCGGCAGCGAGCCCCCGGTCAGCTTCTCGACCTCGTGGGCCCTTAATCCTGCAGATTTTACCTGATTTTTTTGCCGGTACCAATCTCTCCGGTACCGGCGGCCCCACATGGTACGCAGGTTAATATCAGAACAGCCAGATACCGGATCCTGCGTATGGGCCATGCAGGTTTTTTCACCATCATCCGCCCGGCAAACTCGTTTGTTGCCGGGTTTGCGGCGATCGTCGCGTACCGTATCGCCAACGGCACGCTTGTGTATGACGGCATCCTGCTCATGGCTATAGTTACCCTGATCACTGCTGCCGGGAACGTGATCAATGATTATTACGATGCGGCAATAGACGCGATCAACCGCCCGGGGCGTCCCATCCCGTCCGGCGCGGTGAGCCGGAACGCCGCACTAGTATATGCCGGGCTCCTCTTTTTCCTGGGCATTCTTCTTGCCGGTTTTACCTCGTTACTCTGCCTCGCGATTGCCCTGTTTAATACCATCCTTCTTGTCGCCTACGCGGCCCGGCTCAAGAGTACGCCATTTTTCGGGAATGTAACGGTCTCGTACCTCGCGGCAAGCATCTTTCTCTTTGGCGGTGCATTGGCCGGCGTAAACCGGGTGCCGGACATGCTGCCGCTTGTGGCTATTACGTTCCTCGCCATGCTTGCCCGGGAACTCTTAAAGGATGCCGAGGACATAGACGGGGACCGTGCCGGGGGAGCTGATACCCTGCCCATCCGGATCGGTGTACGAAAGACTGCACTCCTCGCCTTTGTCTTTGCCGTTGCCGCCGTTGCAGCAAGCGTAATCCCCTCGTTGTGGTGGGGGGCATATTATCTCGGTGCCATAGCCCTTGTCGACATCGTCATTGCCCTTGCAGCATTCAGGGCGCTTGGGTGCACGGATCCCGGTTGTGTAAAATCGACCGGGTCCACCAGCCTTCTCAAGATTGGAATGTTTGCCTCCCTTGTGGTATTCACCCTGTCTGCCGTGCTCCTGTAATCTGCCGCATCACCATAACGACAGGCTTTGCACGTAAAGTAAGGTTTTGACCCTACATTACGTGCAGACGTCGGACTTTACGTGCAGGAAGTCCGGTGAGATACCATTCTCATACATCTCATGGATTACAACCGTCAGATTGTATGCGATGATTTTTGCCAGCAGTTCATTCACCTGTGCGATCTGATTCTTTGATTTCAGGGTTTCCCCGAACTTCCGCTTTATCGCCGCGTTGGTGGACTCTACATTGCTGCGCTTGTGGTAGTGCTCCATGAACTCTTCCCGGTTCAACTGGAAGAAATAAAACATCTTGTTCCAGAACGGAGATCCCCGTGTTTTGCATCTTGCGTGTTTCTTGAAGGGGATGTACGCAACCCCACCAACAGCATCCTACCGCCTCAAAGTTATCCCGGGATGAATATGCGCGGTCGGCGGATATTTCGCTGGATGTTGAAATTCTTCGAGATGTCTTTCACGAGCGGCTTGAACTGCGGGGAGTCGTGTGCCGTTAGTCGTGGATATCTCTATACTGGTAACGATGTTGGTCTTTACACCGGTTGCCATGTGTGCCTTTAATCCATCGGTGTTCTTTCTTCTGACCGTGTTTGATTCCACAGTATGCGCTAAATGTAGTGGTTCTGAATCCGGTAGAATCTATTGCGAAGTCGGTTTCAAGACCAGCAACGGGTAAGCGCTGAGAGCGTGACTAGTTCGTGAAGGATCGGCGTAATATTCGGGATTGTTGAAGAGTGCTGACGGTGCATTGAAGTACGGCGCATGATCAATTTGTTTCCGTTCTACCGCGTTCTGGAACAGGCTGTGAGCGCGGCGGCTGGATAACTGCGAGTAAACCTTCTGGATAGCGCAGAAGAGAGTTTCACTCATGGGTAGGCGCGGCCTTCCCATCTTCTGTTCAGGTTCAGGAATGGCCTTTACCAAGTCTTTCAATAGAGCATCGAATATCTTGATCTCTTCAGTCTGTGCGGCATTGTATGCGCTCCATGCCTGAGCATAGGTCAGGCGTATCTTTTCGGTGACTGTACCTTTTGGAGTGTCCCTCTGAACTTCGAGGTAAAAACGGGTCGCCAAAATGTGCTTGCATGGCATACCGTGTTTAATGAAGTCAGGGCAGGTGCAGGTCATTCCCTTGTCAGTAGTCTTTACCTCGTAGACGCCGTGACCAGTTTGAGACTTTACGGTAAATGAGTGATCATCGATCTTCTGGATCTGACCGCTCTTTTCGACGATTGCTTTTCCGCGCTCTTTCCTTGTTGTCATCAAAGGTTTGCAGGTTTCTGTCATCGTTTTCATCTCCACACACTATAGTAATTATAGTCACTATAACTATATAAGCACTATGGTTGTTATAGTAGAACTTAAATAAGAATAACGGCTATGATTGTTATGGCAACTACAACAAAGAACAACACTACAATTCAAGTGATGGTTGAAACGAGGGATGAGCTACAAACACTTGGAACCAAAGGCGAGACCTACGACGTGATTATCAAGAGATTGATTAAGATTCACCGTGAATGTAAGAGCAAGAAATAACAAATAGAATATTTTAAGCATTGGGCAATTGTTCTTTTTTATAATATTTCAAGGCATCAACTCTATGAAGAAATACATTTTAGCTTTATTACTGATCATTATCACATCAGTACTTGCAACTTTTTTCATCTTTAATCCCACACCTCCTATAAAAAAAGACGTTATCTATCAATTGGAAGATGGATTGAATGTCTCCCAATCAAAATTACTATCGTTTCAAGATGATGTTGTTTCAGAATATAACAAAAATTTTGAGAGATATCCCCCAGAAAATAAACAATTTTACAGCGATTTTATTCTAAACTCGTCGTTCAGCTCTGAAATTGATTTGACTTATTATGGTGAAGCACTATTCTGTTTTGGGTATAAAAATACAACCACACCCACCCATGATTTTTATTATATCGGTAAAAACGATACTAAACAAGCATGTGGCATTGTTGTTTTCTCGCCAGACCTGTATATGATCAATATGAGTCTCGTTTTTTCTGATTTCGATGCTCGGTCAACAAACGTCAATAATTTGACCCACGATACAGCAAGACAATGGGCATCGGATTTTTATGAGGAGGATTATTCTTATTATATTCTTGATAATGCCAGTTCATCCCAAAGATCCGATCCGAATTACAACAACTTGATTGAAGCTGCAAAAAATTTACACGAAATAGATCAGACAGGGAGCGAACTCGATAGAGAAAATGCCACAATACAATATTATAATTTGGCTGAAGATTTGGGATTTTCAGATGATAGCGCAAGGAAAATGTTGGAGGATTTAGAGAGTAATAACTTACCGCAGGCCGTCCAATCCAACGAACAAGCGGGATTCTCATTAATTTCGTTTTCCTATATTCCATTCTCTCCGTTTGATATTATATGGGCATTCGGACTGTTAATTCTCGGTGTTATCTATGTGATAGTTAAATCGTACATTAAAAACAAACTTGAAAAACAAGGGGCCTCCACTAGTGCAGAGTATTTAGAGAATACTGCAATATCTCCTATTTTAGGCATTGCCGGAGTATTGGGGTATATATCATTGGGTATCCCTCAAGGAGGAGTTGGAATTTACCAGCTCGCAGTAATTGTAATTTGTTATATTGTAGGGGTTGGTTTAGCGATTTATTATGAAAAATATAAGAGAGCCAATAAAACAAAAAGCAATGACAAGAGCACCAACTAAATACAATATGCAAATTTTAAGCTGTAAAATTTCAACCTCGATATTTTTTATTCGATCTTCCATAGTTTCATTCATTCAAACCCCCCGCGACTTTTCGTGCAAGATTTGTACTTTACGTGCAGAAGCGACATTACGTGCAAAGCCATAACGACAACAACCTTTATGCACAAGGTCGTGCCTCATCTACCTTGATACTCCCATGGCAAACGTCATCCGGAAAGGCAGCACGTATTATGCACCCAAAGGGGCGTATTACGAAGGCAATGTCAGGATCGATGGCGATTTTGTTGTTCCCGCCCGGACCCATTTCTGGGGGAGGCTCGTTGTCACCGGGAGACTTGAACTGGGGATGAAGTCAAGCGTGGCCCTTGACGTGGAATGCGGGAGTGCGATCATCGGGAGCCATGCCCGGGTCAAAGGGCCGCTCGTGGCTGCCGGCGATGTCACCCTCCTCGATCACTGCGTGGTCTATTCAGTTGCAGCCGGCGGGAAGGTTATCCTCAGGCCCGATGTCCGTGTCGGTGACGTGACCAGCAGCGATGCGATCCTTGTACACGGGAAAATAAAGAGCGGGAAGTTAACCGGCAAGAGCATGAAGGTCCTCGGGAACTGATGCCGGATCGAGTCCCAGCATCGCAACATCGTAGATATCCTGCCAGCTGACAAGGGTTTCCACGCACCCCTCTTTTAAGGTCACTACGCCCATTGCAATCAGGCCGATCTTGTCGGCCATGTCGATCCCTTCTTTTACTTCGGTCAGGCAGCCGACCCCGATGATTGCCTTAGGGTGGTATTTCTTGACCATCCTTTTGATAAACGACGATCCCGGAATGATGAAGATCCGGTACCCCAGTTTCTCGAGGAGGCTCCGGGCCTCGCCCACCGTGCACTGCCCACAGTTCACGCACTTGAGCCCCTCGGGAGTAAGATGGGCCGGGCATTTTGCGGATCTCAGGCACTGGGGGACAAAGACTGCACGTTCGGACAGGGGAACCCGGGAAAATGCGTTCGCGTTCATGGTATTATGGATCTTGATAAAAAACGTAAGCATCTCCTTATCCTCAAGGCCGAGAAGCCGGAAGAATGCTTTCATGAAGCCTTCCAGAAAGACGATACCTGCCTTGATGAGCCGGGGGAAGTACAGGTGTCCTTTTTTTATCGAGTACAGGGAGATGACGACAAGAACAAACGATGCGAGAAGCACCCCAAGGATAAAAATGACGGTCACTTCGCCAATAACGTACATCAAGTTGTGCCAGGTGCCGAGATCGAAATCCATAAGGGTCATTTCCGTTTACGGTTCGTTATAGGATGTGGTGCGGGATAAGAGTGTGCCGATATCCAAAGGCGGCCGGGCGACGCCCCGTTCGGTGATGATCGCGCTGACAAGACCCATGGGGGTCGCATCGAATGCATAGTTCTTTACCGGGACCCCGTCAGGGATGAGGGTCCGGTTTCCCATGACTGCGAGTTCCTCGCGCCCCCGTTCCTCGATGGTTACCTCCCGTTCGGTCCGGGTAGCATCGAAGGTGGAGAGCGGCGCAGCGACATAGAACGGAATGTGGTGATGACGGGCGCAGACAGCGTGCATGTAGGTGCCGATCTTGTTGAAGACGGCGTCGCCGGTGATCCGGTCTGCCCCGACGATCACCGCATCGATTTTCCCGGTGCGCATGATATGCGCCGCCGTGGAATCGGTGATGACCGTCACATCGATCCCGTCCCGGGCAAGTTCCCATGCGGTAAGCCGGGCGCCCTGGAGGAGCGGCCGGGTCTCGCAGGCGATCACCTTCACGTGTTTCCCTGCAACAACAGCAGACCGGGCCACGCCAAGCGCCGTTCCCCACGTGGAGCAGGCAAGGGCTCCCGCATTGCAGTGCGTGAGCACGGTGCAGGGATCCGGGAGAAGTGCAGCACCGTAATCGCCGATCGCGTGGCAGCACCGGGTATCTTCCGCCGCGATTCCTTTTGCCTCGTCAAGTGCGGCTTTTTGTGCGGATGCCACATCGGTTGCGGTCAGCATCTGTGCAAGCACCCGGTCGACACCCCAGCTCAGGTTGACTGCTGTCGGCCGGCTCTCCCGGATGCGTCCTGCCTCCTGCAGTACCTTACGGGTAAACACGCCAGACGATACTTCCGTGCATACGTTCGCCGCAAGGGCAACCCCGTATCCCCCGGCAACCCCGAGTGCCGGCGCGCCCCGGATCTCCAGCCGTTTGATCGCGGTGATGAGGCGGTCGACGCTCGTACACCTGACAATGGTATACTTCGCGGGAAGCTGGGTCTGGTCGATGTACCGGATCCCGGGCAAGCGCATCGTCCCACCAGAGCGTGGCGGTCTCCTTCACCGGGATCGCACCCTTGCAGCCGTTGCTTTTTTTGTGTCGATAAACGCCCGCATCGCCGCCGATTCTCCTGAGGCTACGCTGTCGGGAATATCCTTTGGCGCGATTGCAGCGCCGGCCACGTAGATGCCCGGCCTTATCGTGCCTATGGTATCCATCGCATCGTGTACTGAGCGGATAAAACCGGTATCTTCGAGCGGCAGGCCAAGGTTTCGGGCGAGCGCGGCGGTCGTGTCCGGAGGCTGGATACCTACCGAAAGCACGACAAGGCCCGGGTGCAGGATTTCAACCTCCCCGGTCTCGGTGTTCTCTACCTGGAAGCGCAGTCCGCTCCCGTTTTTGTCTGCCTGTACATCGGAAGGTATCCCCCGCAGGAACCGTACCCCGACATTCTTTGCCCGCTCGTAGTATTCCTCGTACCCCTTCCCGTAGGCACGGACGTCCATGTAGAAGATCGTAACGGCAATCCCGGGATGTTTCTCCCGGATGAGCATTGCGTTTTTTATCGCTTGCATGCAACAGACGCAGGAGCACCAGGGCCGGGAGAGGGGCATATCCCGGGAGCCTACGCACTGGATAAAGACAATACTCCCCGGCTCTTTCCCATCGCTCAGGCGCCGGATCTCCCCCCGGTCGGGCCACTCGCGTTGATCATCCGCTCCAGTTCGAGGCTGGTTACCACATCGGGAAACTTCAGGTACCCGAACGGGGACTTTTTACTCGCATCAAAAACCTCGTAACCGGTGGTGACAATAATGGCAGCAGCCTCGATCACGAATGTTTTTTCCGTATCCTCGTGCAGGATCGCCTGTGGCCCGCAGACGTCGTAGCAGAGCCCGCACTCGATACAGTGCTCTGCATCCTTGACCACCCGGTCGGGAACTGCCTGAGGGTGGGGCTTGTAGATCGCTTTTCTCACACCGACCCCGGCATCAAACCGGTTGTAGACCTCGACCGGGCAGATCTGGATGCAGTCTCCGCAACCGGTGCAGGCAACCATATCAATAAAGCGCGGGTGTTCGTGGATAGTGACCCGGAAGTGCCCGGCTCTGCCTTCAACTTTTTCCACCTCGGACAGGGTATGGATCCTGATGTTTTTGTGTCGCTGGACATCCACCATCTTTGGCGAGAGGATGCACATGGAGCAGTCGTTGGTGGGAAACGTCTTGTCGAGCTGCGCCATGTGGCCGCCAATCGTCGGCTCCCGCTCTATCAGGTGGACGACAACACCATGATTCGCGAGGTCGAGCGCAGCCTGGATGCCGGAAACCCCGGCCCCGATGACGACAACATCACCCATGCGCATATTCCCCGGCGAGCCTGACATAGGACTGCGCATTACTCATGATATGTGCACGCTGCGCCGGGGTGGTCTCTTTGAGTACCCTGCCCGGGACCCCGAGAACGACCGATCCGGCGGGGACCAGCATGCCCTCGGTGACCACGGCACCCGCACCGATCAGGGAATCCTCCCCCACATGTGCGCCGTTTAACACGATCGCGCCCATCCCGACCAGTACCCGGTCGCCAATGGTACAACCGTGGAGGATCGCCCCGTGCCCAACGGATACATCGCTGCCAAGCATTGTCGGGAACCCGGCGCTGGTATGGACAATGCAGTTATCCTGGATGTTTGATCGATCTCCGATCACGATCCGGTCCTTGTCGGCCCGGATGACAGCGCCAAACCAGATGCCGACATCCTTTCCCAAGGTGACCCTGCCCGTCACCGTTGCATTGGGCGCGACAAACAGCGGTGTGCCCGCGATCTTCCCATCCATACCCATATTACCATAGGAACTTAACGTACAGACAGTATGAAGGTTATGGTAGGGGGCACGTTTGACCCCCTTCACGACGGCCACAAGCGACTTCTGACCCGTTCTTTTTCGCTCGCCGGGCCTGAGGGAGATGTCGTGATCGGGCTGACGACGGACACTTTTGCCAGCAGGAAGACGCACCCGATCCATCCCTTTGCCGAACGCAAAGCTGACCTTGAGAAATTTATTGCCGATTTTATCACGGCACAGGCTGCACAAAAAAAGTATGCGACGCACTGGGAGGTCGAACCACTCAGCGACCGGTTCGGTTCGGCGCTCGATGCGGATTTCGATGCGATTGTCGTTTCCGAGGAGACGTTGCCGGTTGCAGTCGAGATCAACCGGATGCGCCGTGAGAAGAAACTGCGCAAGGTGGATATCCACCAGATCACCTGCGTACTTGCCGAGGACGGCCGCTGGATCTCATCGACCCGGATCTGGCGCGGCGAGATCGATGTCCACGGCCACCTGATCCCTCCGGCAAAATCCGGATAAAACCGTTGGGAAAAATGGGATTTTTACCTGCCGGCTACCTCCGGGAAGATCCTGTTATATGATATAACTGGTCAGGTCTTTTGTGATGACGGAATCGCAGTAAAGGCAGCGCAGGCCTTTCCCGTCCGGGAGCACCGCAAACCGGCTTTTGATCGGCTCGTTGGTCCGGGTGATGCAGCCGGGGTTCGGGCACTGCACGCTCCCTACTATCAGCGTCGGGATCTCGACGCCCTGCTTTTCGCAGACCTTGAAATTACGGATAATATTGATGGTTGCCCGGGGGGAGATGAGCGCGATCCGGTCCACCTCCTCTTTCGAGAGCTCCCGGTTGGAGATCTTGACAATGTCTTTTTTACCCATGTTCCTGCTGGGAACATTGGTCGCGATGGAGAGCGCCTCCAGGGTCGTCCCGACGATCCCGAGGATCTTTACCACGTTGAGTGCTTCTCCTCCGTCGATATGGTCAATCACGGTGCCGTTCTTGATCCGCCGTACAAGGAGCCCTTCGCCCTCGTCGTCGCTCGTCTCTGCGGGTACGATGTGTCTCATCCCATCACATCCAGCAGCATCGCCATTCTCACGGGTACCCCGTTCTTCGACTGCTCGAAGTAGCGGGCATGGGGCGAGGCATCGAGCCGGGGGTCGATCTCGTCTACTCTCGGGAGGGGGTGAAGGACGATGAGGTGCTTGTTTGCCCCGGTAAGGAGTTCCGGGGTGATCCGGTAACTGGAAGCGATGTTGAAGTACGAGGTCGAGTCCGGGAACCGTTCCCGCTGGATCCTCGTGACGTAGAGGACGTCGACCTCCTTTATGACCTCTTCGATGTTGTCGTGCCCGATGATCTCCATGCCTTTTTCCGCGAGGCCAGCGGCAAGGGAGGGTGGCAGTTCGAGGCCGGGCGGGGAGATTGTGTGGAGCCGGACACCATAGAGTGAGAGCGCGGAAGCAAGGGAGTGTGCCGTCCGCCCGTACCTCAGATCACCTACAAGCGCTACATCTATCCCGTCGATCGGCATCGACTGACGGATCGTGTAGAGGTCGAGGAGCGTCTGGGACGGGTGCTGGCCGGCGCCATCCCCTGCGTTGATGACCGGCACTTTTGCAAATTCCGCTGCGAGCCGGGCTGCACCCTCTTTTGGATGGCGGATGACAATCGCATCCGCGTACCCGCTCACCACCCGGATCGTGTCGGCAAGCGTCTCGCCCTTTGCCATCGAGCAGGCCTCGACACTGCTCACCGAGATGGAGGTGCCGCCGAGGCGTGCCATCGCGGATTCAAAGGACATCCTGGTCCTGGTACTGGGTTCAAAAAAGAGGACGGCAAGGATTTTGCCGTCAAGAGCGTTTTGGGTATACTTCTGTTTCTCGATCTGTTGTGCATGATCCAGCAGACGATCGATTGCGCTGCGGTCAAAATCCCCGATGGAAATGATGTGATGCGTGGCAACTCCTCCCGCGCGAGATTTGTCAGGATTATATGCACATCCCGACCTAATGTACCTATCTTCCAGAAAGCCGGTCCCAGAGATACGGCAAGCAGGACCGGGTTTCTGACAGGAATGATATTATCCGATTGTTACCCATTTTTACTCTGAAGAATACGTTTATTTTTACAAAAAGGACGTGAGGCATGCAGGTACTTATCGCGCGGCCGGTAGTTGGCCAGGATGAAGTGGCGGCAGTGTCGGAAGTGCTACTGTCAGGTATGCTGGCGCAGGGAGAAAAAGTGGCCGGGTTCGAGCAGAAATTTGCCGCGTACTGCGGTGCTGCCCATGCAGTGGCAGTCAACAACGGGACCGCTGCGCTCCATGCGGCGCTGCTTGCTGCAGGCATTGGCCCGGGTGACGAGGTGATAGTACCGGCTTTCTCGTTTATCGCGACGGCGACAGCAGTATCCATGTGCGGCGCACAACCGGTCTTTGCCGATGTGGACGAGCATACATTCAATATCCGTCCCGATCAGGTGCGCGACCGCATCACGCCGAAAACAAAAGCGGTCGTCGGCGTCCACCTCTTTGGCCAGCCGTTCGATGTCGATCCTGTCTTGGAGATCTGCGAGGCACACAACCTCCCCTTAATCGAGGACGCCGCACAGGCCCACGGCGCCCTGTACCATGGTGTGAAGGCGGGAAATCTCGGTAAATTCGGGTGTTTCTCGTTCTATGCGACAAAGAACATGATCACAGGAGAGGGTGGGATGGTCACCACGAACGACAAGCCCTCGGCCGATAAACTCCGGCTCATCATCAACCACGGGCAGAGCGAGAAATACCTTCACACGATACTCGGCTACAACTACCGGATGACCGATATTGCCGCTGCGATCGGGATCGTCCAGCTCAAAAAACTGGACAAGTTCAACATGCGCCGCCGCAAGAACGCGGAATACTACGCGGCAAACCTCACGGCAAAAGGCATCGTCAGGCCAAAAGTCGCCGAAAATGTCCAGCACGTGTACCACCAGTACGTGATACAGGTGACAAAGGACTTCCCGCTCTCGCGGAGTGCCCTCATGGACCACCTTAAGGCAAAAGGCATCGGATCGGCCGTCCACTATCCGATCCCGATCCACCGCCAGCCGCTCTATGCGCCGGTCGCCGATCCCGACCCCTGCCCGGTGGCGACCCGGCTTTCCGGGACCGCGCTCTCCCTGCCGGTCCACCCGTCGCTTGACACAAAGGATCTCGCGTATGTCTGTGACGTCATCAACAGGGTGAGCTGAAATGGATGTCGGTGTGATCGGTGTCGGGGCGATGGGAAAGAACCATGTCCGCGTCTACTCGGAATTAAAAAGCGTGGACAACCTCTGTATCTGCGATGTGAATGGAGAAGCGGCAAAAGCGATAGGAAACCAGCATGGCGCGACCGTATATCCGTCAGTCGAAGAACTCCTCAAGCATGTGGATGCCGCAAGCATCTGCGTCCCGACCCAGTTCCACGCGGGGGTCGCCCGGCAGGTCTTTGCGGCAGGAAAGCACGCGTTTATCGAGAAACCGATCTGTGCGACCGCTGCCGAGGCCCGGGCGCTCATGGCTGCCGCCCCTCAAGGAATTATCATCGGCGTCGGGCATATCGAGCGTTTCAATCCGATCGTTTCCGAGATAAAAAAGATCGTAACAAAACCCCTCTACGTGGAGCTCAAACGGCACAACCCGGCATCGGCCCGGGTGACCGGGAGTTCCGTAGTCGAGGACCTGATGATCCACGATATCGATATCGTGGCAAACGTGTTCTTCAAAGACCTCGGCACGATCCATTCCGTGGGAAATGCCGACCTCTGCAGCGTGCAGATGAATGCAGGCGGCGTCCCGGTGATGCTCTCGGCAAGCCGCAAGTCCTCAAAGAAGATCCGCCTCATCTACATCGAGGATGAGGAGTTCACGGTCGAAGGCGACTTCATGAGCCAGGAGGTTACGATCTACCGGAAACCCGGCCAGTACCGGTTCGAGAACGAGCGGTACGTGCAGGAGAACATCATCGAGAAGGTGATGGTCAACAAGGTCGAGCCCTTAAAAGTCGAACTGGCCACGTTTGTCGACTGCGCGAAAAAGGGCCGGCCCTTCCCCGTTACCCCGGACCAGGCGATCCGGAACCTCGATATCTGCGAGCAGATCCGGGCCGGTTTTCCCCTTGGGGTAAAGGCATGACGCTCGAAGCCCTGCTCAACGAGCGCGGCCCGATAAAAAAAATTGGGGTAATCGGCATGGGCTATGTCGGGATCCCGGCAGCCGCACTCTTTGCGGATTCGCCAAAATTCGACCACGTGTACGGCTTCCAACGCGCTTCGCCCTCTTCAGGCTACAAGATCGCGATGCTCAATAAGGGCGAGAGTCCCCTCAGGGGTGAGGAGCCGGGCTTGGAGGAACTCCTGAAAAAAGTGGTCGGGGCCAAAAAATTTGCCTGCACCGCTGATTTCTCGAAGATTATGGAGATGGACGCTGTAACGCTCTCCATCCAGACGCCGTTTAAGAACAAAGACGACCTGATCCCCGATTTCTCTGCGTTAAACGAAGGCATACGGAATGTCGGAAAGTATCTCAAACCCGGGATGCTTGTCGTGCTTGAATCCACGATCACCCCGGGGACGACCACCGGCCCGGCCCGAGCCATGCTCGAAGAGGAATCGGGCCTTGTCGCGGGCGTGGACTTTGCGCTTGCCCACGCCCCTGAGCGGGTGATGGTGGGCCGGCTGCTGCGGAATATCCGGGAGCACGACCGTATCGTGGGTGGGATCGATGCGGCGAGCACTGCCCGGGCGACCGAACTCTACAGCCCGGTGCTGACGCTCGGGAAGGTGATCCCGATGAGTGCAACAGCCGCAGAAGTGACAAAGACTGCCGAGAACACCTTCCGCGACCTGCAGATCGCGGCGGCAAACGAGCTCGCGCTCTACTGTGAGGCGATGGGCGTCAACTTCTACGATGTGCGGGCAGGAGTTGACAGCCTCAAGGGTGAGGGGATCACCAGGGCGATGCTCTGGCCCGGCGCCGGTGTCGGCGGGCACTGTCTCACCAAGGATACCTACCACCTTGAACGCGGCGTGCAGCAGCTGGGAAAGGATCAACTCGACTATCCCGCAGGCGAACGTTCCCTCTTTGTGCTCGCCCGCACGATCAACGACTTCATGCCACAGCACATGGTCCGGCTCACGCTTGACGGCCTCGCCCGGGCAGGCACACCGGTAAAGGGTGCAAGGATTGCGCTGCTTGGCTGGGCGTTCCTTGCGAATTCTGACGATACGCGGAACACTCCCTCGGAACCATACCGGGATGAGATGTTTGCCGCCGGGGCCACAGTCGCCGTCAACGACCCGTTCGTGGCGCATGCTCCGGGAGTCACGCTCACTTCCTCGCTTGAGGACACGATCCGGGGAGCGGATGCCGTGGTCATCTTTGCCGGCCACCACCAGTACCGTTCGCTCGATGTTCTCCGGATAAAATCACTGACCGGAAAGAAGCACCCGGTCATCGTGGACGGCAGGAATCTTATCGACCCGGATGCCTGGATCGGTGCCGGGTTCATCTACAAGGGGATCGGGCGGGGCGACAAGAACAGTCACCCGGTCCGCGAATAATCCCCGACTGGAATATTGGATTTGGAATTGTCCTGTTCGGGACTGGTGCCAGGTACAACTTAATCCGGGGTGTTCCCGTGCATGATATTCAGTTCCAGATGGGGCATGCGGCTCTCATTTTTGGGGGCGCTCGTGGACCCGGTCCGGCCGAAACGCGGATACTTTTTTCTGGCCCGAAAAATAAATTCCGGATTTTTTTTGCGGCCAAAAAATTTCACCGGCCCGGGCGATCCGGTTTTTTCTCGTAAAAATCCGGAACTGCCGAAAAATTCACGCCGAAGAAAAAAATGTTAGGGTCAATTGTACACCCGGTATCCGGGTAATTACCCGGTAACCGGGTAGATTACTTCACACCTCTTTTTCGGGCAAAAATATTTTTGCCGGATCTTTTCCGGCCACGTTCGCTTTTTCCGAGAGCGTTTCCAGCACGGTCTTGACCAGCGTGCTGGTGGCCGGGTCGGAACCAAACCGGAACGCCATCTCCCCCTTTTCAGTGATCCGGTAGAACTTCTCCTTTCGGTTCCCGTCCGAACTTGCCGCCTCTTCAAGACCGGCATCCTCAAGCGCGGTCATGAACCAGGAAAACGTTGACTGGGTGAGTTCGTCTGCTGCCTTCCTCCCTTTCTTATAGGTCGCGGCCGGTGGATCTTTTCGTGTCCGTGCCATCACGTAGAGTGGGCAGATGTGATTCCGGAAGCAGGGGGTTAATGGTTGGTTGTCAAAAAAACATCTGGATTCAATCCAAATGTGAATTATGTGAGGGTTCCCCGCCTCAGGGCCCCTCACGGGGCACGGCGGGGCAAGTGAGCGTCCGGGGAGACTCTCCCTGATCCACCGCGGGGGCGGCGGCAGTCATCGTTAGTTTTTTATTTGAAAAAAGAGGGTGCTTACTTCCTCGCAATCGTGATATACCCCGAATGACTGATACTCGTCGAGGGCCGGGTCCCCCTTTTCGACCGGGTCATCTCCCGCTCGATCAGTTCGTGGGTGTGGACCTCGGGGAACCGTTCCTGTGCCGCGTCCACCACGATTGCCATCTGCTCCAGAAACGGCGTGTAGCAGGCCATGTATCCCCCGGCCCGGAGGTGGTCGAACGCGAAAACCACGTGTTCGGTTGCGATCTGCAAATCGAGGTGGATCACGTCATAGATGCCTTCAGCGGTGAGGACATCGGCGGCAACCGCTTCCACGTTGTCGAGTTTTGCTTCTTTGATGTTCTTCTGTGCCAGCGCGGAGAAGTCGGGCCTGACCTCGTAGGTCTTCACGTGCGCCGCGATCCCGCCAAAATAGATTGCCGCGATCCCGCTCCCCGTCCCCGCATCGAGCACCTCGTCGTTCCGGTTCATGCCGGTGTACGCGATCACGAGACCGATGTCTTTGGGGAGCATCGGGGCGCCGGAGCGCTTGCCGTGCACGAAAAAGTCCGTGGGCCGGGGGATGC
Source organism: uncultured Methanoregulaceae archaeon (assembly GCA_963805035.1). Taxonomy (GTDB): domain Archaea; phylum Halobacteriota; class Methanomicrobia; order Methanomicrobiales; family Methanospirillaceae; genus Methanoregula. Next base: position 191,797 of record CAWDSU010000017.1, read on the forward strand.
GGAGCACAAATTTTGCCCCGGTGTGCGTGGTAAACACATCGCCGGCCGCTGCCCCGACAACCGGCCCAAGATCCAGCTGGCCCTTGTCGGTCGAGAGCGTGCCCTGGCCTGCCCGGACAAAAAATTCCCTTCCCTCGCCGACCAGAAGGACGCGGTCCCCTGCTTCGATCATGGCGAGGAGAGTTTCACGATCGCTTCGGCGATATCGCCCTTTGTCGCGACAAGCGCTTCCTTTGCCTTCTCGGCCGGCACCTGCGCCTGCTCGGCGACCATCGCGATATCTTCTGCGGGGATCTCGAGAGCCGCCGGCTTCAAAGTGCGGCTTACCGGTGATCTGGTAGGTCGTGACCCCCTGCATGGTCATCTCCGTCACTTCCGACGGCCCGAACACCCAGTTGCCTTTCGGCGTCTTTATCACGATACTCTGGACGTCTTCAATCGGCTCGACCTGCATGCCGAGCTTCTTCATCATCGCCTTCATCTGGCGCGGGTTGATGTTTCCCGGAAGCATTCTTTTCATTCCCCTGCCGTACTCTTACCGCTGCACCGTAATTAAATGCAAGCATCTCCGCGCCTGAAAGGAGCGCAGCGCCGCAGGCAATGAGCCGATCTCCGCCCGCGACCACCAGCACGTCGTCCCCCGCGCGGATCTGCGGGTCTGCCGCGACCACGTGCTTTGCAAATGCGTTCTTTCCCTGTGCCACAAACTCCGCGACGTCGTCCCTGACGACGACCCGGTAACCGGGCACCGGGAGGAGCGCGTGGAGCCGGCGTGCCCCCTCGATCCCGAGCGTGAGCCGGCCGTCCGATGCCCTGACCGTCGCGAGCCTCGTGCCGCCATAGAGGATCTGGCGGATACGTCCCGTCGTCGAGAACAAAAACCCGCAGCCTTCGGGAAAGAGCCCGGTCCCTGCGAGGCTCCCGAACTGGTAATCAGCGATTGCCTGCACCCGCGCGAGCGAACTGTTCTCCGAGTATCCTGTTGACACGGTTGACAAACTCCTGTTCAGCGGATTTGGGGATAAACGCTCCGGCCGCGATCTTGTGCCCGCCGCCCCCGCCGCCGTATTCTGCCGAGGCATCGCTGATCGCTTTCTGGAGATCGATGCCCTTTTCGATGACCCTCTCGGTCGTGCGCATCGAGACCTTGGTGAGGTTCTTGTCCTCGGGCACCTCGCACATGATCAGGATGGGTTTTTGGGCGTTCAGCTTCGAGAGTGCCATGCCCGCCCCGATCCCGACAATCGTGTCCGGGAACCTGTTCCCTACACTGATATACTGGACGTTTTCGAGTTCGGTGACCCCGGTCTCGATGATGTACTGGAGCAGGTTTCTTATGATCGCCCGGTGGTTGCCCAGCATGTGCTCCGCCTCGCGGTAGGCCTGACCCCGGTCGCCCCGGAGGATGGCACTCCCGATGCCGGGTTTTGTCCACCGTCCGCAGGCGTTGAGGACCGTCGCATACTCCTGTGCGTTCCGGAGAGGCGTTCTCGGAATCTCGTCCGGGAACCGGTAGGTCTCCGCGAGGAGACGTTCGACGCTCTCGCCGTTTGCGATCAGCTGCTCGGCAAGAGCAGATGTGATCGTCCGCCGGTCATCGTCGCCGAGTTCCTCCCACACATACCAGCGCCCGTCCGGGGTCTGCTGCACGATCCCGAGTTTTTTTAAGAACTGCTTTGCGCCCTCGGGGTTGTTGCTGATCCCCTTCACAAACGGGTCATCGTTGTACGCGAGCGAGAGGTAGACCGGCCGGGTCGCGGTGCCGTAGCAGTTGAGGTCTTTTTTACAGACCTTGACCGACCGGTGCCGGACACCGTCCTCAACAATCAGGTCGCGGGCCAGGCCGACAAGCCCGCGGGTCTCCCGGGCCATCATGTCCCCGACGTTTCCTATCACCGCGAGCTTCGCAAGGTCGATATTTGCCCCGTCCATCTGTTTTGCGATCAGGTAGGCGACGCCAGCCGCGCTCATTTTCGTGTACCCGTACGGGAGGCAGTTGACCTGTGGGTACGTGACATCGCCGGGCTGGCTGACGTGGTGGTCGACGATCAGCACGTCTTTTTCCGTGAGGCCCCGCTCATGCAAGAGGTTCTGCTGGCCGGCCCCGAGGTCGGTGAAGACCTTTAAGGAAGGATCGTCGGGCACCTGCGGCATGGTGAGCGGTTCGAGCTGACGGACAAAAACGGAGCGGACGGTGATCCCGTGCCGGGAGATCGCCTGCGAGAGGATCGCTTCGGAAGAGATGCCATCGGCGTCGATGTGGGAGATGATGGTTATCTCGTGCGCAGCCGTGATCTGCTCGGCGGCTGCCTTCACATCATCAGAGAAACCCATTACCTAATATTTATGGAGTCAATACAGATGAAGTGTGTCATAATGCCCGACCTGACCGTTTGTGCAGAAGAGTTCCTTGAGGAGGGGGTCATCACGCATGAGCGGATGCGTGCGGTGGATGCAAACGCGCAGGCGCTCGGCGTTACCGGCCTCCAGCTGATGGAGAGCGCGGGAAAGGCTCTTGCGGCATCCGTGCTCGCGCTCCACACGGACACGGTACTCATCCTCTGCGGCCGGGGCAACAACGGGGGGGACGGGATGGTGGCGGCCCGGTATCTCCAGCGCGGCGTGGATACTGCCGTCTGTTATCTGGATGCCGGGACACGCAGTCCTTCATGTGCCCACCAGCTTGCGGCGCTCAGAGGCTGCCGTGTGACGCTCCACCCGTTTGTGTCCACCGACGATCTCCGCGCTCTCTCTTCCCTGTTTTCGAAGGCCGACGTGATTGTCGATGCCCTGCTCGGGACCGGGGCAGCCGGGACGCCAAAGGAACCTCTCGCAACCTGCGTGGCGCAGGCAAACGCATCCAGGGCAAAGATTATCGCCGCAGATGTCCCTTCGCCCGGCATGCGGGCCGACCGTATCTGCGCGTTCCACCGGCCTAAGGTGGACGGGTCGGAGGTTGTGGATATCGGGATCCCCCTTGAGGCGGAGATATGCACCGGGCCCGGGGACCTGACCCTGATCCCGGTGCGGAAGAGGACAAGCCACAAGGGGGCCGGGGGCGAGGTGCTCGTGATCGGCGGCGGGCCGTACCAGGGCGCACCGTACCTCGCCGGTCTCGGGGCGCTCCGGGCCGGCGCCGATATCGTCAGGGTTGCATCACCGGTCTTTGAGCCGGTGCCGGACCTGATCTACGAGCGCCTCGCGGGAGACCGGATTGGCGGGGAGCACACGGAACGGCTCATCGCTCTCGCGGAGCGGGCGGACGTGGTCGTCTGCGGGAACGGCCTCGGAACGGAAAGCCACGAGGTCGTCCTCGCGGTCGCCCCGCACTGTAAAAAAGCGGTCTTCGATGCCGATGCCCTCCGGCTCCCGTTCCCGAAAGCCAGCGGCGAGACCGTGTATACTCCCCATGCGGGGGAATTTACCCGTATCTCCGGCGTCCGGCTTTCAGAGGATGCGGGCGATGCCTGCGGGAGGGCGCGGGCGGCACAGGCTGCTGCGGCAAATCTCGGCGGCACCATCCTCCTCAAAGGGCCGGTGGATGTCATCACGGACGGCCGCCGGGTCAGGTTCAACCGGACCGGTGACCCGGCGATGAGCGTGGGCGGGACCGGGGACGTGCTGGCAGGGGTAACGGGAGCGCTCCTCTGTCATCTTCCCGCGTTCGAGGCAACCTGCATCGCCGCGTACGCGGTTGGGAGGGCCGGGGAGTGTGTGGCAGAGGAGCGGGGAGAGGGGATGCTTGCGTCAGACCTTGTCGACCGGATCCCAAAAGAATTGTTCAGGAGGCAGAAGTAATGGTTGAGTTTACCCACATTTCCGATGGCAGGGCACAGATGGTGGATATCAGCGCGAAGACGGATGTCGTGCGCGAAGCGGTGGCAACCGGAAGGATTTACCTGCGGCCGGCAACCCTTGCGGCAATCCGTGAGGGAACGGTCGTCAAGGGCAATGTGCTTGCCACGGCCCGCGTCGCTGCAACCCTCGCGGTCAAGGAGACGCCCTGGATCATCCCGATGTGCCACATGATCCTGCTCGGTGCCATCACCGTTGATTTTACCGAAGGCGACGGATTTATCGAAGCGGTGGTCAGGACAAAGTCCACCGGTAAGACCGGGGTGGAGATGGAAGCCCTGACCGGCGTCTCGGTCGCGCTCCTCACCATCTGGGACATGGTCAAGTCCGCAGAGAAGGATGAGAACGGTCAGTACCCTGTCACCCAGATCGAAGGTATTCGGGTTGTGGAAAAGCGGAAGGGGACGACCCCGGCTGCCGCGTGATGGTGCTGCAGATCCTTTTTCATATCCGCGTTTGCCTGTGCAGCGCCGCGAACTTTAATATCCTCCCGGATCCATTTTATAAGAATGCGGGATTCGTCCCGTTAGAAAAGGAATGTAGCCTGTAACGGGCCGAACCTTGAGGTGTTATAACACATGGTAAAATCGATGTATGCGTATGTCAGGGACGCATGGGCAAGACCTGACAAGTCCGAAGTAAAAGCAATGCTCTGGGACCGGATGCAGGAGTGGCGCCGCGAGGGCAGCGTCACCCGTCTTGAGCACCCGACCCGTATCGACCGCGCCCGCTCGCTCGGGTACAAGGCAAAGCAGGGTATCGCGGTTGTCCGCGTCCAGGTCCGCCGCGGCGGCCGCCGTGCATCCCGGTACGTCCGGGCCCGCCGGTCCGCACGCATGGGTAAGAACAAACTTACGCCGGGGAAGAGCATCCAGCGGATCGCCGAGGAACGCGCATCCCGCCGGTACCCGAACATGGAAGTCCTCAACTCGTACTGGGTTGGTCAGGACGGGAAGCTGAAATATTACGAGGTTATCCTCGTTGACGGCCACCACCCCTCCATCCGGGCAGACAAGAACCTTGCATGGCTCGCAGACCCGGTCCACCGTGGCCGTGCCGAGCGTGGCAAGACCTCGGCAGGTCGCAAGGGACGTGGTATGAGGACCCGGGGACGGGGTACCGAGAAGACCCGCCCGAGCATCCGCTCCCATGCCAACCAGGGCAAATAATCTTATCCTTTTTTCCCGCTAAGGGTATCTTCATGAAGATCACCGATGCCTGTGTTTATCCGTATCCTGTCGGTGACTCGTCGGTCCGCCGGTTTGCGCTCGAGGCCCGTTCGTTTGGGTATGACAGTATTGTCGCAGCAGACACACCGGCTGGCGAGGTCTGCGGTATTACCGTGATCCCCGGGATCTTCCTTGCCGGCATCCCGGTAAAGGACGTCCAGAGCCGGGTGAAAAAGTGCAGGGGCACCGGTACAGTCGTAGCCGTCCAGATCGGGGACAACGGGTTTAACCGTGCGGTCGCCGAGCACAAACGGCGTCCATATCCTCCGGGGCATCCATGCTGCCGACAAGCGTGCGTTCGATCACGTGGCGGCAAAGATTGCGGCGGACAACAACACTGCCCTTGACATCGACCTGTCCCCCCTCATTTTCGGGCGCGGGCACCTCCGGCAGAAAGCGATCCACCGGTATATCGACCTGATGATCCTGTACCGCAGGTTCGAGTTCCCGCTCACCATCTCGTCATCGGCACGGTCGGTTCTCGGCATGCGTGCGGTGCGTGAAGTCACCGGCCTCTGCTCGCTCTTTGGCATGGATGAGACTGATGTCCAGGTGGCGCTTGCCGGGGTCGGCCGGGTGACCGAACCGGTCGAGAGTATCGTGAAGGTGATCAAATGAGCATCCGTCCCCCCACGCTCCGGGAAAAAAGGCGGTATCTCCTTGCCCGCATCGACCCGGCAGGAACTCGCCATCGAGACAAAGGATCTCTATTACGCGGTGTACGAGGCGGTGGTCTCGCTCTTCGGCGACGTGGCGGCGGCAGCCATGCAGCCTTCGGTGCTTGCGATTGAGAGTGGGCACGCGATCCTGCGCTGCCGCAGGGGTGCCGAACGCGAGTTTGCGATTGCCCTCTCGACACTTTCCGCATGCCGGGACTGTACCCTTGCCGTGAGAGTCCTCGCAGTGTCGGGAACGATCGAGAGCCTGCGGGAGCGGATCGCAACGCTCGTGCCGCAGGAACCCGATGCCCCGGCGCAGGAAGGTGCCAGTGAAGGATTGCCTGACGCCGATCCCTGCGAATACCGGTTCGGCACCACCCCGGTCGAACCTGTCGTATGGCACGGTCATAAGGTTGATGTCATAGAAAAGGGATTTAAAAATACACGCCGATTGTTCTTAACAACAGAAGATCTGGAGAAAATACATGCAACCACAATACCAGATGGGCTATGACCGGGCGATCACCGTTTTTTCGCCTGACGGCAGGCTGTACCAGGTGGAATACGCCCGGGAGGCAGTAAAGCGCGGTACCACTGCGGTCGGTATCAAGGCACAGGACGGGATTGTCCTTATCGTCGACAAACGCATCAGTTCCAAGCTGCTTGAAGCAGCATCGATCGAGAAGATCTTCAGGATCGACGATCACATCGGTGTCGCATCCTCCGGTCTTGTCGGCGATGCACGTGCGCTTGTGGACCGGGCACGGGTCGAGTGCCAGATCAACCGGGTCTCCTACGATGAGAAGATCGAGGTCGAGGCGCTCGCAAAGAAACTCTGCGACCACATGCAGACCCTCACCCAGTACGGCGGCATCCGCCCGTACGGCACGGCACTTTTGATTGCCGGCGTCAGCGACGGCGAGTGCCGGCTCTTTGAGACCGACCCGTCCGGCACCCTCCTTGAGTACAAGGCGACCGGTATCGGTATCGGCAGGCCGGCGGCAATGAAGATCTTCGAGGAGGAATACACGGCAAGCCTCTCGATTAAGGATGCGATCCTCCTCGGCCTCAAGGCACTGCACTCGGCAACCGAAGGCAAATTCGATGTCGACACCGTGGAGATCGGCATCGTTGAAAAGAGCGATGCAGCGTTCAAGAAGATGACAAAAGAAGAAGTCGCATCGTACGTCGAACAGTTCAAACAGTGATCCGGTCATGATCTCTCTTGAGAACGCGGTGGTAGCCCGTCTGGAAAGTTTCGGGGAACGGTTCGAAATCCTGGTCGAACCCCACCTTGCGGCCCGCGTACGGCAGGGCGAGAACCATAAACATCGAGGACGTTGTCGCTGCTCTCGACGTATTCGGGAATTCTTCAAGGGGAACCCGGGCATCCGATGAATCGCTTGAAAAGGTCTTCCATACCACGGACTTTGCAACCGTGGCAAAGAAGATCATCGAAAAAGGCGAGATTCACCTTACTGCCGACCAGCGTAAGGAGATGACCGAGGAGAAGCGCCGGCAGGTCATCACGTTTATCGCCCGGAACTCGATCAACCCCCAGACCGGCCACCCGCACCCCCCGGCCCGTATCGAGAGAGCGATGGAAGAGGCCCGGGTCAATATCGATCCGTTCAAGCACCTGGACGAGCTGGTCAAGGAGACCGTCAAGGCGCTGCGTCCGATCCTGCCGATACGGTTCGAGGAACTTCGTCTTGCAATACGGATCCCTCCCGAAAACGCTGCCCGCGCATACGGGGATATTGCGGCGGCGTGCACCATGGAGAAAGACGAGTGGCAGAAAGACGGCTCTTGGGTCTGCGTCGTGCGGATCCCGGCCGGCATCCAGGGCGAATTTTACGACCTGATAAACAAGATCAGCAAAGGCGAAGGACAGGTAAAGATCCTCAATCAAGTATATTAATTACGAGGACAAATATAGAAAGTCAATTCGGTGGATACTCATCATGGCAAGCTCGGAAAAAACAGCAAAAGGAAAAGTAACCGGTAGTGCAGGGCGTTTTGGCTGCAGATACGGAAGATTCGTGCGCAAGCGAGTCGCAGAGATGGAAAAGATCTCCCGGGCAGATCACCTGTGCCCGAAGTGCGATACGATGTCGGTTCAGCGCAGAGGCACGGGTATCTGGGAATGCCGGAAATGCGGGTTCAAGTTTGCCGGCGGCGCATACCAGCCCGAGACCCCGGCCCTCCGTGTTGCCCTCCGTGCCATCGACCGCACCAGCGTCGTTGAAGGAAAAACCCAGTAAGTGGAATTCGAGAAATGGCAAGTACCTACAAGTGCGCACGGTGCAAACAGAAAGTGGAGATCGACGTCAACGTCCGTTGTCCCTACTGCGGCCACCGCATCCTCTTTAAGGAACGCGGCGCAGCAATAAAAGAGCTGAAAGCCAGGTAATGTTATTTTAGTGCCGGAAGAACCGGCAGTTCCCTTTTTTATCCTTGTTTTTCCCATGTACTTTACGAGGTAATCCTGTGCCGCACCATGAAGCCCTGTTCAGGTTCACGACCGATCACGCCGATCAGATCTACCGGTCGCTTCTTCCGGAGCTGCAGGAGGACGTGAACCCCCGGTCCGCGACGCAGGCTTGGGTCGAGGGGACTGATACGCTGGTCCTGCACGTTGAGGCACAGGATCTCGCGGCGCTCCGGGCGGCGCTCAATATGTTCCTGCGCCTCGTAAGTGTTGCTGACGAGATGCAGCAGATCGCCTGAAAATCCCTGGTATCGGCGCAGTTTTCATCCTGAACGGAAATTTCTGGATATTACTTCTCCAATGACACGTGCGGAATCATTTTTATCGCTGGGAAATGAAACTTGATACGGAAGATACGATTATGCAGAACATTCCCCCAAAAGTCCAGAACCAGTTTGCGATGCTTCAGCAGGTGCAGCAGCAGCTCCAGACAGTCCTTTCACAGAAAACCCAGTACGAGATGGCGGTACGCGAGGCCAAGCGTGCACAGGAAGAGGTCACCGACGCTGGCGATGAAACCCCCATGTACATGAGCATCGGGACGGTCATGGTGCAGAAGAAGAAGGAATATGTCACCACAAAACTTACCGAAAAGGTGGAGACCCTCGAACTCCGGATTAAATCGTTAGAGAAACAGGAGAAGATGCTCCAGGGCAAGTTCGAGCAGCTCCAGAGCCAGATTAAGGCAGCACTCGAGGGCAAGAGCGCCCCGAATGCCGCATAACTTTTTTACCGGCGTGCGACCCGTCACAGGGCAGCATCAGTTTTTTAGTAATCTTCATGTGTAGGATCTTTTGATAAGCGGGTGGTTGCTGATCCGGGCGGAGCCGGTCAATTGCAGTTTTATAAAAAAGGAGACGGGGTGGTTTTAGTCCCTGTTGGTCAGGTTGATCGCGTTTACGAGCGCATCGACTGAGGCGAGTACGATATCGTCGCCGCTCCCGCTTGCATCATAGATGTGCCCGTGCTCATCCTCGACGGCAATCGTCACGTGGCACATTGCGTCCGATCCCCCGCTGATCGCCTCGATGTTGAACTCGGTAAGCCGGATCCTCACCGGCAGAATTCCGATGATCGCATTGAGCGCCGCATCAACGGGGCCGTTCCCGACACTCGAGAAGACATGCTCGGTGCCGTTGACCTGCGCCCGCACGCTTGCGGTCGGGATCACGTGGTTGCCGGTCATGATCGCGATATCGTCGAGCTGGAGCACCTTTTTCCCGATCTCGATGCCCATGATACTCTCGGCGATCTCGTAGAGATCGGCATCGGTCACCCGTTTGCCCTTGTTCGCGATCACTTTCACGCGCTCGACAATCGCATCGAGCTGCGCATCGTTGGGTTCGATGTGGACATCGACAAGCATCTGGCGCACCGCGTGCCTGCCCACGTGTTTACCGAGCGTGAGCCGGCGCCGGTGCCCGACCATCTCCGGGGTCATGATGCCGGGCTCAAATGTCGCGGAGCACTTGAGCACACCCTGCGTGTGGATGCCGCTCTCGTGCGAGAAGACGTTCTCCCCGACCACCGGCTGGGTGGGCGGGATACCGAGGCCGGAGAACCGTGAGACGAGGCGCGAGGTCTCGACGAGGCGCTCTTTTGCGATCCCGGTATGGATGCCGTAGATCGCCTCCATGATCATCACGGTCTGGGCAAGGTCTGCGTTGCCGGCCCGCTCCCCGAGGCCGTTTACCGTTACCTGCACCTGCGAGGCGCCGGCTTCCACCGCGGCGATCGTGTTTGCGACTGCGAGGCCGAAGTCGTTGTGGCAGTGAACGTCGAGCGGGCAGTCAACATCGCGGGCAAGCCGGCTCATCAGGGTCTTCATGCCAGACGGCGAGATGACCCCGACGGTGTCCGGGATGTTGATGATCGTGGCCCCCGCCGCAGCTGCGGTGCGGCAGACCTCGACAAGATAGTCGGCGTCCGTCCGCGTCGCGTCCATCGGTGAGAACATGCACTTATCCACGTGCCCCCGGATGTACCGGATGATCTCGCTTGTAATCGCGAGCACCTGCTCCCGGCTCTTGTTGATGGTGTTCTCCCGCTGGATGTCCGATGTCGGGATAAACACGTGGATCATGTCGACATCGCAGTCGATGCAGGCATCCACATCGTTTTTCACCGACCGGGCAAGACCGCAGACATTGGCCTCGAGGCCGAGATTCTTGATGGCGGCTACGGTCTCTTTCTCAGCGGCCGATGACGCAGGGAAGCCTGCCTCAATGGTATGGACGCCGATAGCGGAGAGCTGATGGGCAATCTCAATTTTCTGTTCAAAGGTGAATGCTATCCCCGGGGTCTGTTCACCATCCCGGAGCGTGGTATCAAAAACGGTCACGTCTTCATGCGCACGGCTGTCCGTGAAGAAGACGATCCCCCGCAAAATCCTTGCGAGCCATACCAGATCATACGTCCGCGGATTATTTAAAGAAACCCTGCACCGCCCCGGTTTTCGCCGTTCCCACCCAGGTAACCGTGGCAATCGTACGATATGTTTAATAGGAAACTGTCCCTACATTACTAGGCAGTGCCCCGCCTTAACTCAGCCTGGTAGAGTGCGCGGCTGTAGTATGGTTTGCCGATTGAGGCAACTGCGCGGCTACCGCGATGTCCCCGGTCCGAATCCGGGAGGCGGGATATACTGTATCAAAATGCCCAGGTAGTGTAGCGGCCTATCATGATTGCCTGTCACGCAATCGACTCGGATTCGAATTCCGACCTGGGCGTCGAACTTTTAAGAATTCTTCAGTAGATTCTTGTGCGTTTTCTCTTTCCGTTGGTTTAAACTCTACTACTGACGAGAGATTTTTGACGTGAATATTTTGTTCTGAATCGGATGGTGTAAACTGCTTGTTTTCCATTGCAATAAAAAATCCGCCATCGACTTTGTAAATGGATACAGGTTTTCCAATCAATGCGCGTTCACTATTCCAAGGGAATCTGATGTAAGGAGCGATGAATCCCTGTTTAGGTGCCATCCTCTTAACAGTCGTATTTGTAATCAATTCCATTTACTTCACCTTCAGTGTCTCTTTTATCTCTCTAATATCGGTTTCAATGGATGCCAGACGTTGATCAATACTACTCTTTGAATTAGGACGTTCAACTTTTGGTTCACTTGTTGCATCATCATAAGGAACAAGCAGAAATGCGCGCTTACCCTCGTGCTCTGTTTCATAGATTCCAACCGTCTGACCTATCGCATCTTCACAGGATTGAGGCAAACGAATAAGGGGATATGTGATATTCGGTTTTGGTGTTACTTTGCCAATTTTTGATCTTCCAATAACTCGCACTGGTATCACCATTGAACTGTGTAATGTTATACAACTAATGTTATCTAACAGTATCTATTTGTTACAAAAACCGTGTCAAATCTTTTATATAGTAGTAACACTATAAAGTGAGACTCCGTAACGGAAAACTGTGCTACAATACCAACGCCTAAAAATAACAGGCAGGAGAAATCATTCCGCGAGATGACTCCCTTCTTTTCAAAATACTAGCACATGACTGCGACGGATAAAAGGAGTTGAAGACTATTTTCAATAAAACAGCAGGTATAGAGGCCTCGTCACCCTGTGGCGGAGCACAGTATAGCACAATTAACTATCCCAAGAATGCACAGGCATTGATCTCTGAATATTCAATCCTTACTTTCGAGGGAAAGAATTACGTATATAAGAATGGCGTATATCGAGAGGATAAGGGCACGATCAATAGTGCGATCACGCAATTGCTTCTTAATTGCGGTTTGAAAGGAACTGCATCGTTCACGTCACCATCACAGCAGATAAGGTGTATCATCTCAACATCGACAGTTGTAGATGAAAATCCATTCAATAAACGGAATGATCTGCTCCCTGTTAGGAATGGTGTCATAAAGATTGATAGCAACGGCAAAATTGAATTGATGGATCACTCTCCAGAGTATCGTTTCACATATCAATTGCCGATTAACTTCGATTCCAAGGTGGATAAGAGCGCAGTAATCGAATATCTTACGTCAACGGGTTGTGATGTAGAAATCCTTTTACAGATTCCAGCACACGCCATGCTTTCGAAGAGAGGAATGAATTTTAAAAAGTGTTACCTCTTAAAGGGTGAAAAGAATTCGGGTAAGACGGTCTATCTTAACCTTTTAGCCAAGAGGCTGTTCGGAAAAGATAATTGCTCTAGCCTTGCTCTTGATGAACTCGCCAATAACACACATGCCTCATTTGGGCTTGTAGGAAAATTAGTGAATATCTGTGATGAATTGCCGCGAATGAAACTCTATGATCTGGCCTTGTTCAAGAGATTAACTGGTGGAGGAGTTGCCTCTATCAACCGTAAGTATTGCGATCCTTTTGAATGGGATTGTGATACCACGTTCATCTTTGCGGCCAACTACTACCCTGATGTCCCAAATGATCCTGCATTTTGGGAGAGATGGATCCTCGTAGACTTCAACGAGGCCTTCAAGATTGATCCTACATTTGAGGAGAAGGTATTTACCGAAGAGTTTATGTCGGCATTTCTCAACCTTGTCATTGAGAGGATCATTGCCATCAAGAAAAGCGGTATAAAATACGACTCTTGGAAACTCGTGCGAGAGAAATGGCTTCACAGCAGCGATCCATTCTATCGTTACTTCTGCACTTCTCTTGTGCGTGATGATGAGGCATTCACGGTCACTGCTGATCTCTATGCCCATTATAATAAACATAGAGAGACTTCAGAGGAGATGCCCTATCTTACGATAGAGGATTTCGGAAGAAAAATGAAGGCTTATGGGATAGAGAAAGGTCAGAGGACTTCAAAAGGTCACAAGAGGCAATGCCATCTTGGTGTAAAGTTGAAAGATGCATAACTATCCTAAAAGGATCTCTCCTTTTTTTACGTCATAAATCACAACATTCACAGGATTTTTTATATAACTATATGTAAGTTAAAATATTATATATCAAAGAAGTTTGTTGGATTATCCTGTGAATCATGTGTTTCATCCGTGAAATGGGCGAAAAAAGTTTTGAAGTTGATCCCCTTTCTCCTTCAGCGACCATTTATACAAAATTTATGAAAAATCATCAAACGCTCATTCAAATGAAATTAAGTCCCCTTATCAACTAAATACAAAGATACACTGGCAGAGAGACCATAATTATTTTCAGCAACTGCTTTATACAGTTCAGGTTCAAGTCCTGAAGTGTCGAAAGAACATCTATATGTAAAATCGTCTGCTATTGGAAAAGTAATTTCAGCACGTGGATTTATCGTATATTTTTCATTAAACAATTTTATTGCAACAGTTTTATCATCGCTTATACATGTGCCTTCAAAAACAATTTTATCCCCGAGGGTATACTCTTGATTTCCAATTGCAACAATAGTGGGTGCATATTTCATTCCATTTTTAATTAATAATAAATCTCTACCAATAATATAAATCGGAATAAGCATCGTGAAAACACAAATTATTAGAATTGTTATCACCGTGCTGTTTGATATTAATCCTGTATATGGATTTTTCAGCAATTCAAATGAAGCATTGACAAATACATTTCCCAAAAGACCTAGCATTATACCAATTACATAACCTTTCATCAAGGAAATTTCACTTTTAAGATAAGGGTGATTTTTTGGTAATCGAGGCCTCTTCTGAATATTTTGATTCATAATTTCTCAAAGGATATGTATCTCTAAAGAGGTTTCTATGGGTGAAAAACCATACAATCACCCTAATGCAATCATGTGTTCTTTTAAAATCACTAATTCTATTGTAAAATGGACACTTACCGTTATAAAATTCTTATACACATATCTTTTTTTAGTGGTGCAATGTTAAAAACACATCTGATTATAGAGGTATCTCGTATCCGAGATGTAAAACTCCAACAGGGATGACTACGAGATGTAAATTTTACGAATGTTTGAAGATGGCGAAAAAGACCTATGAAATCATTTCTTACGATAAAATAATTGGCATATCTTATTTGAATCTATATGGTCAAATCATTACGACCCAACAAATTGTGTGTTTGGAATTATTTTTATTTATTTTAATATAATTATATATACTAAAAACACACTTGAATTATGGCACCTACGATAATGGGTATACGACTTTATCCCAACGCACTTGCAATCTTGCCTTGGGGAACAATTCCTTCGGGAATCGATGGAACCACCGTCCCTTGCATTACTCATTGTGAGGTAAATTATGCATCCTCCATCAAACATACCCTCGTTTGTGAAGCGAACATGGAAGGTGATTCCGAACATATCTTTGTTACAGGTATGATCCGGTGCCACTCAAATCAATCATCTATTAAACCTTACACCCTTACAAGTATGAAGTTAGACTCCAATAACAGGGTTTATTGGCCATGGCCAAACTTAAATGAATTCAGAAAAATCAACGCAGATTACGATATTTTCTTTAAACTTGTGAAAATGTTTGCTGATCAGGGCCCAACGGTTGTTTGGGTTATCAATCAAGGCCCATTTACCGTTAAAATCCTTCCTCCCCCAGACCCCATCACTCCAAAGCCCTCTGCGTAAAATCAGAAATAAACTCAAAGGCCTTTTGGTATAATAATATATATTTGATATTTATAATACATTTCATGGCACTCATTGAAGCGATTGGAGTCTTGTGTGTTGGCATTATCGTAATGTGGCTGACGTTCTATTTTATTTCCCGATTTACGAGTTACACGGTTACAATACTTTTATCAATTATTACCATTCTATTTGCAGGGGCAGTCTTAAATTTCATTCAACTCGCGGATAAAACCGATTTCTGGTATTATACAATCGGACTCGTAGTAGGGTTGGCTCTTTATGGGATAAATGCGAGAATTCACACCCTTCCGGTTCTTAAGTTCGAAATGGTTAAGAAAGTATAAAAGTTCCTCATTCAGGAATAGAAACCCTAAACAATTTATTAGCCGATTTGGTGGCCTTATCCGCTCTATTACTTGCATACTCCTAGCAAAGCGAGAATCCATACAATTGCCCAAATTCAATAACTTGCTCTTTTAAAATCACTAATTTGATTAGTAACTTAAGAATTTTAGAGATGAATTCTTTGTAAAATGCTCTAAAATTCTATACACATAACTTTTTTTTACTGCGCTAATGTTAATGCGATGATAAAATTCCATTTTTCAGACGTAAATAATTATAAGTAAAACCTCTTCTTCTCCCTCAAAAGGCTACAAAATCCATATCAAGCAACGAGTAT
>CAWDSU010000018.1:0-36484 GCA_963805035.1 uncultured Methanoregulaceae archaeon
CCGCCCACATATTTAAGAACAAATGTTGCCAATATGTAGAGAAAACATTACAAGGAGTGTATTAAAATGGACTTTGGAAATCTGGGCGGGATCGGCGGCTCTGTTGCCGGTTTCATTGCCACGCCTGAAGGGCAGACTGCAGTAAAGAATTTCCTTGCAACCCCGGACGGGATGTCATTGCTCAAGAATTTTGCCGCTACCTCACAGGGCCAGCAGGTCATCATGAGCATCCTCCCCTCAGTTCTTGACGGGATGAACCTGCCGAACCGGTTAAGGCGATGATTAAGAGCGCTGTCCCAACCCAGCAGTAACCATATACATTTATCTTTTTTGCCCGGGCCAGAACCTGTATCAGGGATTAACCCCGGGAACCGTAGAAGGGAGTACGGGGCGGAATTTGTGCCCTTGCTGCAGCGGTGATACTCCGCCATTGGGGAGATAAGCATGCTGTTTTCGCTTCACTTCTGCCGCTACGCACAGGTCTGGGACGATCGGCTGGCAAAAACCGAAATTCCGGCAGCGGTTCCCGGACACGCGATGGATGAGGTAGGATCATAGCAGAGCGAAGAACCCGGCACGAGAGCTCCTGAGCGATCCTCGTCCTCTGCAAGGCCACCGGACCCCTCAAAATGTAAAGAGATTATTATGATCCTTCCGCACTGCCAGGGATCGCAACTGTCAAATAAACCAACCCATTATCATCTGGTATGAAAGCCAGCGCATTTATTGCGGTTATATTCCTTATCTGTTGTGCGGTTGCCATAGCCGGCTGCACCAGTTCGCAGTCCAGCTCATCAGGGAGCACCCCGTCGGCATCCGGGACGACACCTGCTTCCAGCCTCACCACGAGCCCTACCGATGCGATGCCTGCCAACATCGCCGTTACAGTGACCGTCGGAGAAAAAGATTACCTCGGCAATATCCCTGTGACATTCGACGGAGGGGCCGGGCAGGTCAACGTGAATAAAATTACCGTAGTTCTGACAAGAGTGGATGGATCGACAGACACGGAATCACTTGGGTCAGACAAAGGTGATGTCGTCAATATGGCCGGGACACGGGGCAGCGGTTCCCTCTCCGGGCAGTCTGACCGCGTGCAGGTATTTGTCACCATGAACAATGGCCAGACCTATACCGTGGCAGATGTCCTCCGGGAGTACCGCTGAGAAGCGGAACCGGTGCATAAACGCCATTCCTCCTCCGGATACATAAGGGCGGATACGAGATATGCAGGTGAACTGGCGGGAGATCCCTGCCGCACGGAATTCATATGCCGTCCTTGGAGCCGCGTGCGAATCGACCGGCTGGCACCTGTACCCGGTGACACAGCCGGAAGCCGATGTCACCTGCTACTCCCTGAATTCTATCAGCGAACGCCGGTACCGCGATGAGATTGCCGGGGCAGACTGCATCACCGTCGCAGGAGGGCCACATGCAACGGCCTGCTGGCGGGAAGTCGCTGCGTATGCGGATTATGTTGTCGTGGGGGAGGGGGAATACACGCTTCCCCGGCTCCTTGCCGGGATTGAGGCGGGAAAGGTGGGGCAGATCCCCGGTGTTGCTACCCGGGACGGGTATGAACCGGTAAAAAGCAGTGTCCGGCTCGACGCTTATCCGCCGTTCTCTGAAGTGCAGGGGTACGTGGAGATCTCCCGTGGTTGCCCTTTTGCCTGTGGCTACTGCCAGACCCCGCAGATGTTCGGACACGGCATGCGGCACCGGTCGATCGATGAGATCACCAGGTACTCAAACCGTTACGGGCAGGCAAGATTTGTCTCCCCCAATGCATTTGCCTATGGCTCTGACGGGATCCACCCCCGGTTCGATAAGATCGAACATCTCTTAAGAAAACTTTCCCATAAGATCTTCTTCGGGACGTTCCCCGGCGAGGTCAGGCCCGAGTTCATCTGCGGGGAGTCGCTTGACCTTGTCACCAGGTACTGCACCAATACCAGGCTCCATTTTGGCGCCCAGTCGGGGAGCGATGCCATTCTCGCCCGGCTGCACCGGGGCCATACGGCTGAGGAGGCGATCCATGCTGCGGAACTCTGCCATGATGCCGGGATTACTCCCGTTGTCGATTTCATTGTCGGTTTCCCGTTTGAAACTGATGATGATCAGCGGGAGACGGTCTCCGCCATGCAGGAGGTGGCCCGGAAGGGCAGGATCCACGTCCACCGGTTTATACCGCTTCCCGGTACGCCGCTTGCCGGAACCCGTGCGCGGTCGCTTCTTTCGGAAACAGAAAAAGTCTGCGGCGATCTTGCTCTCGGAGGAAGGCTGACAGGTTCGTGGAACGATCATGAGATAAGGTTTTTTAGACGGTGTTTGAAATGATATACCATGAAAGATGTGCTTTTGATAGCAGATCTCCATGGTCAATTCGGTAAAATTGATTCATTTCTGGAATTGAATCCGGAAGCTGTATTTATTGCCGGCGATATCACCAATATGGGTCCTGTGGACGCTGTTGACGATGTGCTTTCGCGCATTGACGTACCCTGTTTTGCGGTACCGGGCAACTGTGACCCCAGAGAGATCCTCGATACGCTTGAACACTCGGACGCAGTCTGCCTCCATGGCGCCCAGATAAATCTGGGTACCGTGACGATTGTCGGCATCGGCGGCTCGAACCCAACGCCGTTTAACACGCCGTTCGAACTGACCGACAAGCAGATCGATGATCTGCTCCATCAGGGAATGGCAAAAATGGAGAGGACCGTCCACAATGTCCTCATTTCCCATGCCCCGCCGTTCGATACGCTCGATCTTATCAACGGCGAGCATGTGGGCAGCCAGAGCATCCGCCGCCACATAAAAGACTTCGACCTGGTCTGCTGCGCCCATATCCACGAGCAGCGCGGCGTCAAGGATGTTGACGGCGTAAAAATTGTGAACCCCGGTCCCGCCATGGACGGCTACTGTGCCATGCTCCACTTCGGGAACGAGGCAAAAGATATCAAAGTCGAACTGCTCAGCGTGTAGACTGGATCAGTTCGAGATAGGAGGCGAGAATCGGCTCGCCACAGATTCCCATCTCTTTTGCATACCTCTGAATCTGGTTCGTTGCATCTGCATCATCGTTCTGGGCAATAATCTCGATCTCGACAAACGTGCCGAGGCCGTCAACCAGATCCAGTGCAAACGATGTATTCCCAAGCCGGTAATTCTCCCGCCACTTGTTGACTTCTGCGGTCTTTGTAAACCCGAGGCGGGTAAGGATCTGTTCAAAGACCTCCCCGGATTCAACGGCTGTATTGAGCTCTTCGCGTGCCTTGAGCCCGTATTCGCGGAGCTTCTTTCCTTTGTAGGTGACCAGTGCATGACTGTCCGTATAGCGCACCCGCAGGGCTTCATCGGTCGAGCCGAAATCACGGTGCGGGGCATTGTAATAGATGTCATGTTCGTGCTGTTTTCCCCGGAACTCCGCGTGCCGGTTCTCAAGGTTCTGCCGGATGGGATCGAGGGAGTTCACCCTTACTTTGAGTTCTATTTCCAGCATTTTTCGTGCCACACTTTTATCTGTCATTGTTGCGATTTAATATAGTCAGGTGATGTATGGCGATAAATGAAGGAGATTTTGTTAAACTCAGTTATACCGGCAGCGCAAATGGTATTGTTTTCGATACCACGGATGAAGATGCAGCAAAGTCCGCCGATATTCACAGCACTACGGCTATCTACGGGCCGGTCACCATCTGTGTCGGCCAGAAGCATGTTATCAGCGGCCTTGACGAGGAACTCGTCGGGAAGGATGCCGGTGACGAAGCTGATGTAACCGTCCCACCGGAGAAAGCTTTTGGCGAGCGCGACCCGAAAAAGATCCAGTCGTTCCAGAAGAACAAGTTCAAGGACAAGCCGGTCCGTGGGATGCGGATCAATGTCGAGGACCAGGGTGAAGGCACAGTTGTCGATGTGATCGGTTCGCGGGTGGTCGTCGATTTCAACCCGGTGCTTGCCGGCCAGACGCTGTCCTACCACTACAAGATTGAGGAGATAGTGACCGATCCGCTGGAGGAGTTCAGGGGCCTCATCCGGCTCTATGCCGGAAAAGACATGGAGGTCTCCCTTGACGATGAAAAGGCAACGGTTACCCTTCCGCCCGGAATCACCTATGACCGGCGCTGGCTTTTGTGGCGTGGCCGTATTATCCATGAAGGCTTTGAACTGATCGATGGTATCTCCGAGATCACACTCGTTGAAACATATAAGAAACCGGAGAAGACGGAAGCATAATACGGGCCATCGGAATAATCACCGGTTTTTTACATTTTTTAGGGAAGCCGGATCACCGGTTTCCGGGAGTTGCAGGAACGGACAATGCGCCCCGTGTTTCCGGGATGTCCTCTTCCCCGATCAAAGAAGTTTTGATAGCAATGTTATGAAATCACGTCTGTCATTTTTAGCCAGGAGAATAATAAAAGATTCTCATAAGCGGGCAGAGTAATACCCTGACTGGATCTTACGGTAAACCCACCCATGCGGGTGATTTAACCCAAGGGATCAAACCTGCGTCCGCGCTGCCGCACATAGAGCAGCGCCACAGCTGCGGTCACCGCTCCCGCCACGAGGTATATGTGTCCGGTGACTGTATCTGATAGCCAGCCGATGATTCCAACGAACTGTACTCACCGCCGTTGGTGCCGGGGCGCCGGTACAGCGTTGGGAAACCCGCTGTTAGTGTTACTATTTTGCCCGGCAGTCTGCCCGGTCTCCGTTTGCGGGGAAGATATGGTTGCCTGAGGCACGGCAGCAGTCGGAACCGCGGTGGGTGCGTAGGTATCCGGATTGGTGCCCAGGCTGCCACTGCCTGCGTACCTCTGCTGTACCTGGCTGCTTATCGTCAGAGTAATAAGCTGGAAGAGGTTCCCCGCACCTTCAAGGAACGACACCCCGAACGTTGACGATCCATGGGGTGACTCTGTCTCGAAATAATCGAGATTTTCCGTCGAATTATGGTACAGGTACTTTGTTCCCAGCACTTCCCCGTACAGGCCACCGTCAGCGATCCGCTCGACAAATACCTCATTGCGACCAAGAGGTCTGGAAGCCACCAGGGATGCATTCAGGCTCAAATGCAACCGGGCTGTCCCCCCGGCCGGGAAATTTGTTTTGATGATTTTTATCGTATAGGCAGTACCGTTCATTCCTGAAAATTTATTCCTGACAGCGATTGTGCTGAATGTTGCGGCATCTGAAGTGGTTGCCCCCTCCCAAACCTGGGTGTTCAGCACGCCGTTCAGCGGATAGGTGGGGAGATCGATGGAATAGTTGAGTGAGCAGAACGGCCCCCCGGTCGAGACAGAAAATCCATTGGGGATTAAATCCCGTGTCTCGCAGGTGGACGTTGCTGATAGTACCGGCTATGGTTGTGTTACCCGGGAATACCTTGAATCCCCCGGTGTCGGTTGTGTATATGCTGATATTATAAAATTCCCGATCGGGAGGCGGTGTGAAATCGATCACCGATGTGTTCGGGTTGAATGTCCAGTTGGCGATATCGGTATAGTTAAAGACCAGATATTGCAGGCCATGAGGGTATTGAAGGGTGATACCATGTATGGTGGCATTTGCAAATGCATTAGCCCCGGCCGCAATCACCGTGATATAATTGGTCCTGGTTATGGTATCTGAACCGTACGCATTGGAGACCGTGAGAGAGACTGTATAGGAACGGGACTGGCATAACTATGCGTCGGGTTCTGAATGGTTCCGTTCGTCCATGTCCCGTCCCCCCAGCTCCAGTTCCATTGCGTCGGATTTCCTATTGAGGTGTCGTTAAATGCGATTGCGGTATTATTGATCACGTCGTAGGTAGGAGAAGCGGTAAAATTTGCCACCGGTGTGCCTATGACAACACTGCTGGAAACCGTTGTGGCATTCCTGCAGTAAGCATTGCTCACGGTAAGGGATACAACGTATGCCCCGTTGGCAGAGTATATATGACTGGTATTCTCAAGTGTCGAGTTGGATCCATCGCCGAAATCCCAGAACCAGTGGGTGATCGGGTTCGATAACGACTGGCTCGAAGTATCGGTAAAGTTTACATTTATGGGAGCAGACCCGCCGGCAAAATCGTTCGTGAAACCGGCTACCGGGCAGGCTCCGGGGGAACTGTTGGTATAAAGGTATACATTTTCATAACCGCTCGTATCCAGCTCGTCCCAGACAATCCGGTATAATGATTCTGCCGGAGAAAATGAGATTGATGTTGCGTCTACTCCTGCACGGTCGGGAGCGATCGGGATTTGCCGGTTAGTACTGGTATCGTTCACGACAATGTCATTGTTACCGTCTGTCGAATTTGTCTGCGCCCACACCACCCAGTCACCGGAGATTGACGGATACTGGTGGTTCAGATCTTCCTCTCCCGCAGAGAGATTGGATTCCTGTCCCGGAGTCGTTCCGTTAATAAATATCTGGTAGTTACCGCCAACGGTACCAGCCGCTTGCCAGACAATCCGGTTCTTTGATATACCCGGGCTGATATGATCGTCGGGATTGTCCGTGACCTGGGTTACCTGACTGGATGTGAGATTAAACAAGTAAATATCATTATTCCCCTTCAGGTTATCCTGCCATACGACAGAATCCCCATAGATTGCCGGAAAAAACTGGTTGCCTGAAGTGGAATTGACGGGGGTCTCGAGACCCGGCGAGGTTCCATTAATATAAATCTGGAAATTTCCGGTCCGTTTGTCCTGCCAGACAACCCGGTTACCGTATATGGCAGGAAAATCCAGCAGGCGCGCTCCTGTAGAGATCCGGGTCCTTGCTGCGGAGGCAATATCGTAGAGATAAATCGTACATACGGGTGAAAAAGGAGAGGGATGCACCCCGCAATCCGTATATGCGATAAAATTTCCGTATATTCCCGGATGCTTGGCATACGTGGTGTTATCGGTGATCTCTGTTTCGTTGCCCGATGTAATATTATAAAGATAGATGACACCGATGCCCGAACTGCCCAGACCTTGATCCCCCCAGACAATCTGATCGTCATAAATCCTGGGAGCCTCGTGTGCCAGACCGTTGGTGCGAGTGGTGATAAGAGTCTCTGTTCCGTTTGCAATTGCGGGAACGACAACGAAAGAGGTTGCCAGGATAAGAAGGAAAAAAATTGTGAGGGGGGATTCAGTAACGGTTTTTTTCATTCCCGCACCCCGTTTCATACCAAATCCCATTAGTTTGCCGTTAATATCCTTTGGCCCAGCCAATATATGAGAAATATTTTTGGAACTGTGACTGCTCCAACCCGAATATAGCGTCGGTCTGGAGAGATAAATCACGGGTTGGCATGTATTGGGTTGCAGCATTTCCCGGGTTTTGTGGTGTCAGTCCAATCGGGAACTCTGCTTCCCCCCATTGCCAGATGCTGGAGGGGCTCCGGGCAAGGGTGAGGGGGGGTGCACCGGCCAAATTCGGGTTGGGATCCTGAACGCCATACGTGGTTCGAAGCACGATGTAACTACTGCCGTTTGACCCGTTATTTGAGTCAAACGCACCTAAAATCGGGTAGCAGTGATTTGCAACTATCCCCGATGGATTGTTGTACTGGATACCAGATGGGTTTGTTTTGGCATTATAGAGACCGGCAGGACTTGCGCTTTCTGACGGATATGTCCACGCTACGAGGGGATACCTTGTTTTGTATAAACCGAACACTATATTGCTTTCCTGACAGAACCCCAGGTCTATATAATTATAAAGGGAAGGTCCTGCGGAGACGGTGGCGGAAACCCCGCCCAGTGCAGTGAATCCTGATGAGGCCGTGGGATATGCGTAACAATTCCTCCCGGTGAGATACATCAAGGCAATTGCGGCATTCCCACCCCACTGGGTTTTACTAAGATTCAGGACATCAGCATACGTAGGATCATAGGAAGTATTGGTAAGATTACCGGACGATATCGGTTGTTTTGTTGATATCAGGGGAATACTGTTTTCATACATACAGAATTTTGCATATGCCTTTTCATACAGTGCCGGCCATACCTCATTCGCATTATTTGACCCTGCACCGTAAAAGATCCCATTTGAATCGGACATTTTTAAATTGTTGTCCTGAATCACCTGCGGACCCACGGTGACTGGCGTCAGTACGCCCGTGGGATTGCCACTGGCATTTACAGGATTCAATGCAATTGCAGGATTCGTGCTGGTTGGCATAACCTGTCCTTTGTAATCCCAGAAATTGAAGGTATAATTCCCAGACTTGTTAACGGAACCATTTTGCATAATAAAATTCTTGTTCACCCATGCGATGGAAGCTAGTGCTGCAATAAACGGGCAGTTACACAGGCATTGACCCTGCACCGGATTGGGATAGCTTGGAGAACTCTCCGAAAGGGGGGCGAGGAAAGTCGAAGACTGAAATACCATTGGCGCATGGATTGCCTGATAGCTCGGTGCCGGACTGGTAGGACATGTCATCAGGAATCACCAGCGACAGTCCCTTTTCCCGGACAATAGGTGAGGGGCACCGGGTCCTTTCCTGCGTTACCATTTTCAAGAGTGCTGGATGTTCCTGCCATGGCGATTTAACTCCTTTTGTAAATCAATACTCCACTATTATTGTTATAAATCTTATCGCCAGGAAAAAATATTATTTCTCATTTACTCGATTAAATATAGCCAAAAACACATTTAGAGAATAAAAATCCGATTTGACTTTATTATAGGTAAAAAAAACAGCTTTAATTCAGGTCATGGTCTTTGATATCCCCCGTATTTACAACGCAGGTAATACCGGGGAGCACGAGGGGACACACGATTTGACACCGGTGCATCCGCCTTCCTGCTGCCGATCAGTGCCGCCCGCTTCCCTTTGCCTTTCCGCCCATCTGTCCCTGGAAGTCCCCGTTAAGCGACGGGAGGCGGCATGAATAAAAAGAGGAAGCCCGGTAACGGCAGGCCTTTTAGAAGTCAGGCATCTTCTTTGCGATATACCATGCATGGATGGCGAGGAGAAGATAGAGGGGAACGAGCATAGCATAGGTGCTTCCCTGGCCCTCATACTTGTAAAGATAGACCGTGGCGGTAATGTCGATCTGAAAGATCATAATACCATACCATTTCCCGATGTACCCGTACCCGAGGCCCGGCAGGACGAAGTTTAAAAACCCGGCTACGAGCGCGTTCTTGGCAGTCCTCGGACGGCGGGAAAGACCCCGTGGAATATACATGGGATCTATCCCGCATTTAGGTGCCTCGAGCACTGCCTGCCATCGGACCTCGCTGCTGCTGTCGGCAAGCCCCTGCATAAGAGCCGGAATCGCCCGGTCATCGCCGATCGATCCCAGGATCTCGATCACCTTCCGGCGCACGGCCCGGTCATGATCGGTGAGAACATGGGAGAGCGCCGGGATCGCGGCGGGGCCGACTGCTTCCGCCGCTTTCCATTCCTGCATCCCGATAAAGAAAAATGCCCGTTCCTCAGCGGTTTCCGGTTTCCAGCCGAGTTTCGCCAGAGCAAATGCGGCACCGTAACGCACGTACTTATCGGTATCGCGGAGAACTGCCTGAAGTGCCCCGATCGCCCGTTCATCGCCGATCTCACCGAGGGCGATCGCCGCCTGCCACCGCACTTCAAGGTTCTCGTCCCGGAGGG
Organism: uncultured Methanoregulaceae archaeon; assembly: GCA_963805035.1. GTDB lineage: Archaea > Halobacteriota > Methanomicrobia > Methanomicrobiales > Methanospirillaceae > Methanoregula. The sequence continues at coordinate 9,611 of CAWDSU010000018.1, forward strand.
TCTCGGTAAGGGGAGCAACCGATCGCGGGTCCCTGATGATCGCAAGTGCTCCTATCGCACCAAGCCGGACGTTCTTGTTCTTCCGTTTCAGGGCACAAATGAGCTCGTCCATTGCAGCGGTGCCCAGCGAACCCAGGGCCTGCGCTGCCTGCGTCTGAACGGCAAAATCTGAAGACCTGAGCGCCCGGATGAGCCCGGCAATATCATGCCGGTCCCGCATCCGGTCGAGGTCCCCCGGTTTTACTGCAAAAAAGTCTGGGAATCCCATCCGCGCCGCCCTCACAGATCAGGCATCCTTTTTGCCATAAAGAAGGTCTGGACCGCAAAGATCGCGGTAACCGGATAAGCGATCAGGTAGGGCATGAACGGGCCGGATTCGAGCTGGGCGAGCACGAGGATACTTGTGTAACTCATGAAGACGAGAAATCCCCACCAGTAACCGAGATAGTTGTATCCAAGGCCGATAAAGAGAAAGTTAAGGATGGCTGCCGCCCACGGGTTCTGCCCGGTCCTCTGGCGTTTGGAGAGATTCCAGGGGATGTGGGTCGTCGGTACCTGGCATTTTTTTGCCGCAAGGACGGCAGTCCACCTCACGGTACCATCCCGGTCTTGTAATGCGGTTTCGCAGGCTTTCTGTGCACCGGGATCTCCTGTCTGCCCGAGTAGTTCGATAATCTTTGACCGCAGTGCAGGATCAGGGTCCCGCAGAAGGTCAACGAGAGGGCCGATTGCCGCCTTTCCCAGCTGTCTCACGCCCTGCCAGTCCTGCAACGCAATGGCATGATATGCCCGTTCCGAATCGTTTTTTGGGGTCCAGAAAAGGTGTTTGAGAGACATAGCTGCACCGTACCGGATGTACCGCTCCCGGTCCCTGATTGCGTTTGCAAGAGGCGGGATCGCTGCCGGATCCCCAATCTCTCCAAGTGCGAGCGCAGCCACCCAGCGCACCTCGACCGCATCATCATGCTCCAGTGCATAAACGAGCGGTCTTACCGAGCGGGGGTCCCGGATCGCCCCGAGAGCCTCGACAGCCCCGATTCTTACTGCCGTATGCCGGGCTGACCAGCACCTGCACCAGCGGAGGGACGGCCGGACTCCCCAGTGAGCCCAGTGCGTCCGCCGCCAGCCACTGAATATCAGGATCCCGGTGGTTCAGGAGCCTGATCAGGCCGGACACATCCTTGGCTGTTTTCATTGCCGCAACGTCATGAGGCCTGATGTCCAGCATACGCAAGAGTGACATGTCGGGTAAAAAACAATTAAATGCTGAATATAATGTATCCATATATTAACATTTTGAAGCGCACTCACGGAATGACGGCAGGGCCCGGCTGCCGCAATTCATGCATCGGGAGGGCTGCATATTCCCCGTGCCGCGGATCCATTGCCTGATAGTATCAGGAGCATTAAAAACGACTGGTTGGTCCTGATGCCGTCAGCGTTCGCAGGGAATTATCGTCAGCTCACTTTATACCTGAGCAGCGCCGCGATGCCCCCGAGCGCGTCCAGCCTCTCACCGGGTTCGAATTCCGTGGAGAGCACCACAATCCTTGCCCCCATCCGCTCGGCGCTCTCGATCAGGGGCACTATTGTCCGGTCCCTGATGAGGGTGTCGGCAAGCAGTACTTCTTCCACGGCGCCGTACTCAATCGCAGACTCCACCGGTTTTTTCCCATAGGCAACAGCCCCGTCCTGTGCGATGCGGACGAGCACCTCGTCCATCAGTTTAACCTCGCGCGAGAGCTGGAGATCACCCATCAGTTTCTCAAGCGTCCCGGAACCTATCACGTCCTGCACTGCACCGCGCCCGATTCTCCGGGTTTCAACGACAATCGCCCGCCCGGCAGGATCACTGTTTTTGTTCCTTGCGTACCTGACGAAATCGTCCTTGATAAAACCGGGTCCTGCAATGATAAGCGGCCCGGATATCTCCGCAATACATGTGAGCACGGCATCGAAAAAAGCGGTCCGCGTATCCGTCTCCCCCCCTTCCCGCTTCCTGCCGAAAGAGTCATCACGCTCTCGGGGCCGTACTGCCGGAGCCGGAAGAGCTCCGCCTCACCCTCTTCGATGGTCAGGATATGGATGACACCGAAGACCGATGCTTTTACCGCCCGCCCGATCCGTTCGAGATCGATGGGTCTCCACTGACGGATAACGGAAATTTCATAGCCGGTCTCGACATTGATCGTATGGTACGCACCGCAGTCCACCCCGTGTTCGATGGTGCCGGCAACCCGGAGCCGTATGCCGTGTCCGGAGAACTCCACTTTTTCAACCCGGATACCCAGTCTTACCGGTCGTTTTTCCACCTTTTCCGGCCGGATCCTGTCGGTAGCAGTTTCCACGCTCCGGAACGTCGTGGCAAATACGAGATCCCCCGGGGAGATTAAATGCTCGAGGTGCCAGAGGTCGTCGATGCTCTCCGGCAGGAGCCGTATCTCCCCGCTGTTATCCCTGAGGTCGCCATACTCCGCCTTCATGATGCCTCGAGGATATCAGAACCGCCGGGCGGTACAAAAGCGGCGACGGTCTCGGTGTTCAGGACTCCTTTGAGCAGTTTTTCCTCATCGGGAGTTATTTTCTGCCGGAGGAGTCGCAGCACCTTCTTTGCCACATCGTTTGGCTCGTACTGGCCGGGCTTTAACTCTGCGAACCTCTTTGTCCTCGATCTAACCACCCCGGGCGGTCCGCCGATTACCGCGGCCTGCGGTTCCAGTACAAGGCCGATGCCCACGGCAAGGGGGATGTTGCGGTAATACGTACGCTCACCCCGGACGATGAACGAACCCCGCGCAACAAATTCCCCGGCCTGCGGCGTCTTGCTGACCTGGCCTGGCTGTGCGCTGTACACGTCGGCAGAAAAATGCCCGCTCCGCCACGCCCCGGAATATGATGCAGCAAACTGCGCCACCTCGTCCATCTTCTCCGTTCTGCCCTTCACGATCACGACACTTGCACCATGTATGTCCGCATGCACGAAAAGATCCCCCCGGCCATGTACTTCTTGACCAGTTCCTCGTTCTGCGAGGCATCCCGGCCACCCAGCACCACGGTGCCGTCGCTCGTGACAAACCAGCGGAACCGGTGGTACCAGAGTTTTTTCATCGGGACGATATCGTGCCGGATTATCTTTTTCTTTTGCCTGATGTTCTTCATCGCTGCAAGGGCCCCCTCTTTTTTCTTTTTGAATTTTTTTATGACAGCGTAGTACCGGCCGGCATTCTGCTCGACGCTTTCATGGACGAAGATCTTCACCTTTTTCCCGATATCGAGCTCGACTGACGCCTCGTCGGGATGGAAGGCCACGATATGTTTTGCATCCGCCGACGACGTATCCCTGAGGTGGCGCTCGATCTCCTGCCACGACAGGCGTTTGCTCGCGGCGTCAAGCGAAGAAATGACCTGCGAGATAAACGGGTAGTTCTCGTAGATAGCTGATACCATCTCCTCGGTCTTTTTGATTTTATCGTCGAATTTTTTTATTGCTGTTTCCTGGTACCTGTGGATCCGTTCCTCTTCGGAAAGTTTTGGTTTTGAGGTGATCCGGACTTTTTCTGCCCGGGTCACCGGGTAGAATGATTCAAGCGCTTCGGAAAAACCAGAAAACCGGTTTTTGTCGTCCGGTATGCTTTTGGATTCGCCGGCGATCACGACCGGTTCGCAGCTGGTGGCGGAAATTACCGGGTGGCCGGCATACTGTACCCCGTCAAAAAGTGACCGGATGGCGTCAAATACCGGGCCGGGATCTGCTTTCGATGCCGGCGTGGTTTTATCGATACCGGCAGTGAGGCATACGTACTCTGCGTACGTTCCCCCGAGCATACCGGCGATGGCCAAGGCGCGGACGAGATCCCGGTCGTCGCCCGCAAGGGTGGCTGCAAGCGCTTCCGGAGAGCCGGTCGGATCGGTGCTGCTCATCGTGTAGACCGCATCGGGCACGATGTCCCGGTCCCTGAACCGGTGGTGGCGGAGCGGTTTTATAATACGGTATGCTTCATCGGTGAGGATCACGTTTCCCTCATCGAAAAGTTCGATAATAAGCCGGTAGGTAAGAGTGCCTTTCCCGATATCGAAGATAAGGATCCGTTCCAGCCCGTGCTGCCGGATCGCAAGCACCTTGCCGCCGGAGATGTATTTACGCAGGAGCATGGCAAACTGCGGGGGATTTTTTGGAGGGGGGGGGAAATTTTTCACCAGGTGCGCACGCCGCCCGGCTTCGATGAGCAGCTGGTATTTCGCATGGTCTTCCCCGTTCAAGCGGATTCCAAGGGTGCGGGTTTCGAACTGGTAAACCTTGTCGATCCAGAGCGGCAGTTTTGCGCGAGAGCTCGCAGGTTACCGCCCTCACGTCAATCCCGCTCATTCCCTGTGCAGTCGCCATGGATTATACCAAATTACATATGGCTTGCGCACTAAAAAATAAGACTACTGGGTGTAGCCGGATGACCGAAGACGTGCATGGAGAAGAACAGCCAGTTCTTTCCAGAAAAAAGAAGACCAAACTGGAAAAGCAGGCTGAGCACATAGACCGGATAAAGAAGACTCTCATCGCCTGTTTATTGGGCATCTTTGTCGGGATCCTGTCGTATTACCTGCAGGTTACGGTAAAAAACGATATCGGACTTCTTGCCTTCATGCTGATGCTTGCCGGGGTAGTAGTCCAGCGGCATGTATTCATGCTCATGCATATCGAAACCTCAAAACTGGGCGCAAAGGACTGGATCTACCAGGGATTTATGACCTTTGCATTCTGGTTCATGACATGGACGCTCCTGCTTTCGGTCATGGTACCGGTCGCCGGTTTCTCCTCAAACGTCAGTTCCGGCACTGCCCCGCTTACCGTTGCTTTCAGCGACGCCAGCACAAACACCCCGGTTTCGTGGAACTGGAGTTTCGGCGACGGTACGTTTTCAACGGTAAATGACCCGGAAAAGACCTACGCGTCTGCGGGAAACTTCACGGTGAACCTCACGGCCACAAATGCTGACGGGACCAATACGATAACAAAGTATATCACCGTCTTTCCGGCTGTCCCGTCCTCTCCGGCCTCTTTTGGATCCCCATGAGAATAGCCATCGTCCATAAGGATCGCTGCCACGCAAAGAAGTGCGGGACCGAGTGCATCATCTACTGCCCCCGGGTACGCACCGGTGACGAAACTGTTGTCATCGGTGAGGATGGCAAGGCGGTTATTTCAGAAGAGCTCTGTGTCGGCTGCGGGATCTGCATCAAGAAGTGCCCGTTCGAGGCTATCGACATCGTAAGCCTTCCCGAAGAACTCGAGCACCCTACCCACCGGTACGGGAAGAACGGCTTTGCGCTCTACGGGCTTCCCATTCCGGTAGCGGGGAAGGTTACCGGGATCCTCGGTGCAAACGGTATCGGGAAGAGCACTGCGGTAAAGATCCTTTCCGGGCAACTCCGCCCGAACCTTGGGAATTTAGATACCGAGGTCGCCTGGGAAGAGATCCTGAAACGCTACACCGGGACCGAGCTCTTCGATTACCTCCAGTCCGTTTCAAAGAAGAGCAAAAAGATCGCGGTCAAGCCGCAGTATATCGATTATATACCGAAAGTTTTTTCCGGGACGATCCGCGAGCTCCTCAAGACCACCGACGAACGGGGCAGACTTGCAGAGCTCATCCCCGTGCTCAAACTTGAGGCGCTCCTCGACCATGCAATCGGTACGGTGAGCGGGGGGGAACTCCAGCGGGTAGCAATTGCTGCCTGTCTCGCCAGGGACGCCGATCTCTATTTCCTTGATGAGATCACGCCATTTCTGGATATCTACCAGCGCATTTCGGCAGCCAAACTGATCCGGGAACTGGCAACGGAACGACCGGTCGTGATCGTCGAACACGACCTCGCCATCCTCGACATGCTTGCTGACACGGTGCACATAGGGTACGGCAAGCCGGCTGTCTTCGGGGTCATAACCCGGCCAAAGGGGGTCCGTGTGGGTATCAACCAGTATCTTGAAGGATATCTTGCAGAGGAAAACGTCCGGTTCCGGGACTCGCAGGTAGTCTTCGAGAAACGGGCCCATGAGAAAGGCTCCCGGCGTGAGGATCTGGTAGAGATTCCCGCCCTTGTCAAGAAGTACGATGCATTCCGGCTCACGATCTCGGGGGGTACGATAAGGGCAGGCGAAGTGCTGGGCGTGATCGGGGCAAACGGCATGGGGAAGAGCACCTTTGCCAGGGTGCTTGCGGGCGTGGAGAAACCTGATACCGGCACCATGGATCTCACGCTCCGGATCTCTTACAAGCCGCAGTACATCAAACCGGAAACTTCGGATTCAGTCGAGCTCTACCTTCGTAAATGCACGGCTAAATTCGATACATCGTATTACCAGCACGAAATCCTTGAGCCGCTCTCGCTTCAGGCCATTCTCCAGTCACCGGTTGATTCCCTGAGCGGGGGAGAACTCCAGCGGGTGGCAATCGCCGCCTGTCTTTCACGCGATGCGGATCTCTATATCCTCGATGAGCCGAGCGCCCACCTCGATGTCGAGCAGCGTGTGAAGGTGACCCGTCTCATCAAGCATCATGCAGAAGGAAAAAAAGTGGCGATCCTCGTCATTGATCATGACATCTATCTCATTGACATGATTAGCGAAAGGATACTCGTCTTTGAAGGTGAACCGGGCGTGGAAGGGACCGCTGCCGGCCCCTTTGCCATGCGGGATGGCATGAACCGGTTTTTAAAGGCACTGGACGTCACATTCCGCCGGGACCAGACGGGCCGGCCCCGGGTCAACAAGCCTGACTCCTTCCTTGACCGGGAACAGAAGAGCCGCGGCGAATATTATTACTACGCCGCTGAGGACGAATAATTTCCCGGCCCTCGTTATTAAAACGGTTCTGCGGATTGCCCCTGTGCCGGTTCTCCCCTGCCCGGTTCAGCGGGACGGATGCAGGAACGGCAAAAGCCCCCAAAAAAAAGGAATTGCCCTGTAGAAAACCTATTTTAAAAATTATGCGCCCCCTTTACGCCAGCCCTGCCCCCAAAGGGGGCGGGGGCGTAGGCGATGCCTTTGTATTACCTGCAGAAGAGACATCCATCTTTCCATATTAGTGGTGCTGGTAATACGGCACTATCGCAACCGGGGGATGCCACAAGCGTGCGGGGGCTTTAGGCAAGGATTGCCGTGGACCTGAAAAGAGCGTTCGTACAAATCCCATTTTAGGATTTCCACACAGCCAAAGGAATGAAAGGATTCGGTCCGGGCCAGTCCCGGCTTTTATAACAACCCATTCCCGCATGTCCGACGTTTAAGGGATTTCTTTTGTGGGGCTCCGGAGGGTTCTCCCGCGTGTAATGATTTTTCAGCTACGGGAGGGGGTACTGCACGGGTTTATTTTGTTCCCTGCGGGGACGGGATCTTCTTCTTTGCACCCTTGCTTACCGTGGCGAGCTGCTCTGCCACCTCTGAAAGTTCCTTTTCGATATCTGTCGCAGGTGCCTTATAATCTTTTAATTCGCGGAGCAGGCTGTCATCCCTCTCTTTTTTCATATGCTTGATTTCGGTGGCAAGCGAACTGAGCATGTCATCATCAACGCCCCGGGCGGCGCTGCCTGCGGCAAATGTCAATATTTCTCCCGGGGGGCCATCCGCAGTGCTCCCGGATTCCCCGGCAGGGGCAACGGGAGCCGCCGGAGTAAAACCACCTGATCCCGGCATCGGGTCGCCGGCCGGCGGCACGGGGGCCGGCGGTGCCGGTTCCGGCATATCGCCGTCATCCCCGAAATCGATATCGTCCAGATTTATGCTGCCCAGATCCCCCAGGGCTTCATCGATCGCATTCAGGCCGTCAAGATCCCTGAGTTCTTCGGACCCGTCGTCTGCATCTGCGTTGAGAATCTCTTCGGCATCGACGGCAGTCTCGTCCGGCAGGGTGGGCATTTCAAGGTCAAGATCCGGCATGGAAAGGGAGGGGTCCGTCCCGGCACGTGCCGGAGCCGCCGGGCGGGGTTCCGGCGCCGGTTCCTCTTCATACAGTCCATCCAGCAGGCCGGTTTCCAGTTCCTCTCCTGAAAGAGTCAGGAACAGATCGGACTCCATCCCGTCCTCCCCGCGCGGTACTCCACCGGCGCCACCCCGGTTTGATCCGGACCCTGCCGGCACCGTCGCGGCGGTTTCAAGCGCTGATACCCTGCTGACTTTTTCCGTTATCGTATGTTCCAGCAGTTTGTTGATCTCTTCGGGATTTTTGGCAGGTTTTTTTCTTCGCTCGGTGATGATCTTCCCCAAGGATTTTATGGATGATACCAGTAACAGGAGGTGGGCGCGGATACCGTGTACGGTTTCCCCCGGTTTTGCCGGGGCACTCTTCCCGGTTTTTCTCCCGCCGGTGTCTTTTTGTGCCGATGTCCCCTTCCCGGATAATTCCGTGGAATTGCGCTTTTTGGGGGCCGGCTTCTTGCGCAGGTTCTTTAAGGTCAGCTTCGACACCGCCGTTTTGATATCGGCAGTCGTAATCGAGCCGAGGAGTACCATCAGGAGAAAACACACCGCAAGGATCAGGAGCAGCAGCACGATAAGCGGAATATCCATAAAGATCATTACGGAACCGGTTCCCACGATCACTGCGAAAAGAACCAGCCTGCGGGTATTTTCCTTCATGTTACGTACCGGTCCCGTTTAACCCGCCCCCTATATTCGCCAGCGCCTGTGCACTGAAGAAAAGACCAACCACCATCGGTGCCACCAGAAGAACAAGTCCGGTCAATGTGCAGAATATTGCTGCATAGAAATAATACATGTATCGGTCTCCCCCGCTCACGATACGTGCGGCGATGATGTTTGACAGGGTAAGAACAGTAAGCGTGATAACGACATACGTCTGCATCGCTGCTGCCGGGAACTTGGTAAAGAGGCTCATGCCGCCGCCAAAGGCACTCCCCAGGGAGGCGCCGGCGCTCTGGCCGCCCGATGCAGATGGCATTTGCTGAAACTGGGTCATCATGCTGGACACGGATCCGGTGAGCACGAGAAGAATCTGGTATAAGACGACAAAGATGCCGGTCATGGCGATATGCATCGGTACCAGGAGCACGATGAAGCCCCGTGCAAGCATATCCTTCTTCTCCCGGAGCAGCGTCTGTTCGAGCATCGACGAGCTGATGAGTTTACCGATAGGTTCGGGCGGACCCCCGAGCGCAACGGTGTCCCGGTAAATATTGAGGTATTTATAGATGAGGTTGCTTCCGGACTCACCGACAAACTTGTCCCAGCACTGTTTTTCATCGAGTCCCAGGTTAAGCTTCGAATACACGGAATTTACCATTGGTTCGAGGACGGAGAGCGATTTCCGGTCAATACTCCCCAGTGCATACACGGCCGTTGTCCCCTGCCCGCCCATCACCGCGCCCAGGCTTTTTATGAACACGGAAAAATCATTGTCCCGCAGCGTAATATTCTGGTCGTCAATAAAACCGATGATGCCGAGCGGGGCTATCAGGATACCGGTAAAAATAAAGATCAGGCCTGCCGATACCCCGAGGACCGCAAGAATGACGACGATGGCAACCGTGAGCGGGACAACAATTCTCTCCATGGCATGGATAGTTCCCTGCTCCTTTGACATACGGTCCGGGAGTCCATGGCTTTTGGGGTCGTCGGGGACTGACGTATACATAAGGACGATACCGAATACGGAGATGGCCAGGATGACCGCATACGACATATCAAATGATGACTGGAGATCCGTGGGAGCATAGATCACTACCGATATCATGATAATGACGGCAATGACGGTTCCCGAGAGGAGCATCGCGATGTAGGCATCTCCCCATTTCTGCAGCATGGACATGCCCTGCTCCAGCTGGTTCCGGTAGACGTTGCGGACCGTTGAGAGTTCATTGGTCAGGAAATTCTCATCCGGGATACCGGAGTCGATGGCATTGGCGTACCGGTTCAGCATGCTCCTGAGGATATCGTTCTGCGTCCGCCCGGCGACGATCATCATGCTTTCCGAGTAACTGTAATTCCATTTTTTTACGAACATGTCCACTTTTGCGATATATTTTGACGATATGTACTCGGGGCGGTTTGCCGCATAAGAGAAAATTTCAGGCCGGGTTGCATCGGAAATCGCAAGCGACGCCAGGTACGTTGTCATAAAAAGGAGATCTGCGCCCATCTTCTTGTTTTCCTGGACGCCGGAAAGTTTCTCCCTGAGGTTTTTGATGTGGGACGCAAAAGGCAGCGATATGGCCGGTGGTGCTTCCGGGGTGCCCGGAGGGGTGATCTTCTCTTCGGGCATATTATGAACCAATGGCAAGGAGACCCTGTTTTTTGATCTTGGTCATCATATGAAAGAGATCCCAGAATTTCACATAGCCGGCCTTGTGCAGACGTTCAAGGATCTTTGCACGTTTCTCCACTTCAAGGTAGATCTCCGTTTTCCTGTTCTCCGGGATCCCAAGCAGGGTTGCGATCTTGTTCTCGAGGAGAAAAGAGTTGCCTTTCCCGGTCCACTGGAAGGTATCGGATACCGGGTCCCAGGTAAACATCTGGATAAAGGTGAATCCCATGGTCTCTGCGTTATACCCTACCAGCTCGTTGCAGCTGATCATCCGGCGCACGGTCTGCCCGTCAGGTCTTTTTATCGCGCTCTGGATGATGACCAGGTTAAGGTTGTCCAGATACGTCTTGGGGATATTGATGGGGTCCCCGCAGAGACGCTGGATCAGTTTCTCTACTGATGCCGCGTGGAACGTGCTCATCACGGGATGACCGGTCTGCATCGCGCCAAATGCGACGCTCCCCTCGATGCCACGGATCTCACCGACAAGGATCTGGTTGGGGCGCTGGTGCAGGGCGGCCTTGAGGAGATCGAACATGGTCACCACCCCTCCTGCGCCATCTCCTTCCCCTTTGCCTTTGGCCAGTGCCACTTCGCGTATCCAGTTCCGGTGCGGGATGTTGAGCTCGGAGGTATCCTCGATGGTGATGATCTTGTTCTCGGGCGGGATGAACGTGGTGATCGCGTTCAGGAGCGTGGTCTTGCCGCTTGCCGTTTCGCCGCTCACGAACAGCGACATGCCGTATTCGATGCAGATCCAGAGATATGCGGCTGACAGATAATCGAGGCCGTTATTTTCGATTATATTGAGGATCGAGAGCGGGACTTCGTTGACCTTCCGGATGGTAAAGTTGCTGCCATGCTTGCTGATCTGGGTTCCGTAGACGATGTTGATACGGGAACCGTCCGGGAGGGTGGCATCTACCACGGGGCTCCGGTACGTAATCGGCCTTTTTATCCGTTCCGCCACCTTGACCACGAAATCATCGAGTTCGCTCGACAGCCTGAACTCGACGACAGATTTGAGGCCCTTGAAGATCTTGTGCTCGATAAAGATCGGGCCGACCCCGTCACAGGAAATATCTTCGATGTAGGGGTCGGACAGGAAAGGCTTGAGAACCCCCATGTCGATTTTATCACGGATAAGGAGATACTCGAGAGCCTGGTACTCCGCCCGGGAGACGATAACTTTGCCATCCGGGGTGATGGGTATGTCCCTGCTCAGTTTACCGGACTTCATCCTGTTCTGTGCGGTAAAATCCGTGTTGAGGAAGGTGACCAGCCGGGAAGAGACTCCCTGCCGTTTTTCTGTCGCCGTCATGCCTGCGGCATCCACACCGGGCGATTGTACCACGGCAACCGAGGCCAGCATCTTTTTGATAACATCTTCCCGCTCCCTGTTGGTGGTCGGATCCGTATCCAGGCCATCAATAATATCGATGAGTTTGGACTCGATGACCGGCAGGATCCGGGTTACGCTGTGCAGGAACGAGGGTTCAACGGGAATATAGAAGTTCCTTACATCATCCGGGTCCGACAGGACGTGGACAAAGGTGGTATCGTTGACCGGGTAGATAACGTTGGGGGCCTTTATGCTGCGGACATCGTTTTTTAATTCCGACAGGAAAAGAGGAAGACCGTAGGTATTCACCGGGAAGGTGTGGAGATATTCGAAGAGATGCGGGCTGTTCTGGACATACTCCTTTGCATTTGCCGGGAGCATCTTGAATAACGCGTCCGATTCGATATCCGCGAACATGTCGAACGTGGCATCGACCGGTTCGGGCTTGAAGGGGAGGTTGAGTGCGACAGAAAGGGATCCCATGTCAGATCCTCGCAAAACTCATCGGGATGACTTTCATTCCATAACCCGGATGAACCTCAAACATGAGAAGGTTTCCGATCGTCTTCCGTGCGCCGCGGACTTTGACGGCTTCCATGACCATGACGTATTTATCCCCGAAAAGGTCTTTTTTCATGAACAGGTGCGCATCGCAGATGGAACGGATCCGCACAAGGGTGTCTTCCTCGAATGCATAGGTATGGAGCGTAACGAGGATGGTCTTGCCCTGATCCACAAGGGTTTTGCAACTGGTAAAGAACTCAAGGATGGTATCGGTTTGTGTATATTTGGTAAAGAGCGTCAGTGAATCGATGATGGCAACCGGCGATTTGCTGTTCCGGATATGGGCGACCAGCCGTGCCAGAATGCCTTCCATCTCTTCTTTTTTCCATTCGAAACCTGCGACATGAAGCGGGAAGACCCTGATATATCCCCATGCAAAATATTCGGATATGTCAAGGCTCATCGACTCCATCTGCTTGATAAAGCTCCTGCTGGTGTTTTCCGTGGTAAACAGGTCAACGGATAATCCCTGTCGCATGGCACCCCAGATAATCTGCTGGGTAAGAATGCTTTTGCCGGTATCGTTCTCCCCTTCGATAAGGGTGAGGGATCCCATCGGGAGGCCATCGGCTATCTTCTTGTCCAGTTCAGTGTTACCGGTCGAGATGATCTGCAGGTCTTCGTTCTCTGTCGGATCGGAGAGTTCGGCGGCCATATTCCCTTTTTCCCCCTTTAGAGAAATCCCGGTGCACGGCCCGCAGAAGAGAACGTCCCGGCCATCGGGAAGATAACACGGGATTGTGCGGCGTTAAGAACAGGTGCAGTCAGTGCCGCAGTAATCAGGAACAGGGCATGTGTAATCATTTCGGCGGACATCGGTTATATCCTGTCCGGCAGGTTCATCCACTCTTCGTCTTTTCTGGTATTCCGTGAAGGCTCCCGTTCTTTGACCAGCAGTTCCGGTACGTCGGTCCGTTCTTTTGCCGGCAGTCCCTGCTGGCGCTGTTCCATCATGACCTCGATCATGTCCCGGTCAAGCGAGGAATCGTTGGGCGACAGGATCCGGTTGAGCGCGTACAGTTCGGAGACAAACTCATCGGGTCCGATCTCGTTCTCATCTCCCAGGTTTGCCGGCATCAGGTGGGAGATCTCCTTGATCTCGTCACAGGATTCCCGCGAGATGTACCCCATGATCCGGTACGATTCCAGGATAATATCGAGCCGGTCGTGCCCGAACTTCCGGATAGCGCTCGTCGTCCACTTGAACAGTTTGTACGCTTTCTGGAGCCGGAGTTTTTCACTGGCGAGCGCAGCCTGGCCGGCTTTATGGCTGTTTACGGGAAGCTGGGCTTTTAAGAGGGAGAGCATCTGCTCGTCTGACATCCGTTTCCTGTCGGGGGTTTCAGGCGGGAGGGCTTCCGGTTTTATTTTCAGCTCCTGTTTTCTGCTTTCCCTCTCAAGGTGGGCTCTCGCGGCGGCTTCCAGGGTTGATTCCCGGGCGTCCAGGGCCGCCTCCTTTGCATCCAGTTCCGCTTTTTTTGCATCGTGGGCGGGATCGGCAATGCCTGCGGTTTCAGGCATTTTGCCGGGTGCAGCGGCCGGCAGGGTAAACGGGTTCTCCAGCTCGTTCATCCGTTCCCGGATATCCACCAGCAGGCGCTTGATGGAGGTTTTTATCAGGTCGACTTCCCGTTCGAGGTTCTGGAGTTTGACCTCGGGATCGTCCTCAGAAGCCGCAGTGCGGACAGGGTCGGCCTGCGCCGGATTTACCGCCATATCAATCACCTATATCCTGCTTTTCATTAATATACTTTGCCCCGGAAAGACGGGCACGTGAAGGTATTTTTCCTTTTTTGGCGTCCAGGAACCTGTTTTTCTGGTGGCCGTCAGGTGAGGAGGGGGCAGGGGCACGGAAACCCGTAACGTTTCATCACCATGGTTTCTCTTCTGCCGGACTTTCATTCCATGATCGATGGCATCAAAAAATTCCGGGTTAAAATTCAAGATGCTTTATTACTATTGAAATGCCAATGAAAATTGATTATGACCGGGGCTATTGAGAGTGCCATTTTATTAATTGTCGCGGTTATCTGTGCAGCGATATTGGCCATGGCCGTGTATCCGGCTATTTTTACGATGGCCGGGACATTCTCATCCGCATCTCATACCGCCGATCAGAATATCCGCACGGATTTTAAGATTGTGCTTGCCACCAGTGACACAACACCGGTGTTCATGCCTGGATGAAAAACGTCGGGACCACACAGATTTCATTGGTCAGGATCACAAATCAAAGCAATGTTGCGTGTGGTGACGAGATCGACAGAGATTACCACCCATCCAGCCTGTCCCCTATGGCGGATTATCTGGCTGGACGGCAGCACTGATCGATCCAAATAATAATGGTTACTGGATGCCCGGGCAAACGCTGGAAGTGGATGTGCCCTCCTCCTCGTAGCGCCATCTGCGCCGTCCACAGATCAGATATATTTCCAGTTTATCCTACCAAATGGTTATTCACAGTCGGTGACCTTTTCCGGGAGGACGACATCCTGATAGAGTGGGAGATAGAAAATGCCTGTCGGGGAACTTATCGCGGCTGCAGTCGGGCTTATTCTCATTATTATTGTGGCATACGTACTCGTCGGAAGCACGATCGGCACAGCAGAGACCATGGCCTCGGCGCAGCGGGATATGACGCACCTGCAGGTGGTGCAGTTGCATACTGACATTGCCATCACGAGTACAATAGCCACGTTAATAACTCCCCAGGCGGTACCTTTTAACATCACAAATACCGGGATAGAAGCGGTCGATCTTCGGTATGTGGATGTTTTTATCATTAATCAAACCACCAATAAATCGACTCAATACTCTTCGGTTTTGGGCAATGGTATACTCAATCCAAAAGGGGTAATATCTGGATCAATACCTCTTTATTTCCCCGACATCTGTGATGGGGCATCGCCATCGCCTTATTCAATTGAAGTTGTCACGGGTAAGGGATATATAATTTCAGCGATCTTAACTGTTAATAATTTAGGGCATTAGCCTCAATTCGACGACTAAAAAGAGTATATCCCTTTGAACATCAAGGCTGAGACATCTCACTGAACTGAGTATTGAAATACCTGTGCACGCATAAAATATTCAGGAAATTTACTGTCGCAGGGTTATGTGCGATTAAGGTCAGTCACGGCCGAAGCTATATTCTTGCGGTGCTACCGGAAATCCCGTGAATTTTGGCCATAGTTGTGCTTACGGGTTTCTTCCCCATTTCAGGTTGTACTGCGGGACCCAGAATGCGAAGTTTATCGCTATTACTACGACCTCTAAGATGCTGACTTCAAGAACGAAGTCGAATGCAAGATGCATTATGCCATAAAACTCTATCAAATTCACAACGATAATGGCCACAGTAGTTACTACAAGCATTCGTGCAGGAAAACTCATTTTAGGACAAATCATATTCGATACTATAAGTCATTGTGAAATTAAGACTAGCTTTTAAAGAGGAAATTCAGGCCTTGCTCTGGCTTTGCGCTCTCGGGAAAAACATTTTAGAGAATCGAACCATGAGTGAAAAGTGCTGATAGGGAGAATGGGCTCTGTAGAAATCCTCATTTTAGACTTCTATACAGGGTTCATTTCAGCAATATGGGCAATATACGCGAATGCTGTGAAGGGTTTTAACAGAGCAGAAAATTAAGGAATTCCAGAGTTTCTGATTATCCCTCATTTTTATGGAAGTGCATCTTTCTTGTAGAAAGATGTGTATTGACCCTCTGGAAAATCAGGGTCAACACATAGAGCACAAAAACTATGCTCGTTATGAAAAAACTCACCGGGTACGGCTCATAAAACGACACAAAAAGCCCAGTCCATGTCGCAAACAAAGCAATAATGATTGATATCATTATACCGTGCACAGGTCGTTTCGCTAACCGTTGGGCGATTGCCGCCGGAGTCACCATCAATGCAAAAATAAGCAGGACACCGACAACCTGAACCGATATCGATGTCGCAACGGCGACCAGCAGCATAAAAATGACACCGAGCAAAAGCGTAGGCAGCCCTTTTGCCTCTGCCACATCTTCATCGAGCGATGCGAATAAAAGCGGCCGGTATACGACCGCGGTCAAGAGAAGAATTATCAGGCTGGCAATAAGCGTCACTAGTACGTCGCTTGAACTTATACCCAGAATTTCTCCGAATAAGATAGAGTACGCTTCCGTAGCATACCCACTGTAGAGGCTTATGAAAAGAACGCCTAAGCCGAGCAAAAAGGCAAGGACGGTTCCGATCTGGACGTCGCGAGCGGCGGCACGACGGCCAAGCAGCGCGATTGTAATGCCACCCCCGCTCGTAAACAGCAGAAGACCTATGATGGGGTCAACCCCAAAAAGCACGGCGCCGGCGGCCCCTGCAAACCCTATATGGGAAAGGGCGTGTGCCGCGAATGACGACCGACGGAGCACCACAAAATAGCCGACAATACCAGCAATAATTGCGATTATTGTTCCGGCTTCAAAGGCATGTTGCATGAAGTCGTACTGCCACATCGTCTGGAGGTCAGTGAGCAGGTTAAAGCTAAAGGAAATGTCAATCATACGGCACCTGTTCAATCGTAATGATGCTGGTTTTCTTCAGTGCCTATAACAGCGATCTGACCCTGCGATCCCCGCAAAACCTCGACCTGAATCCCATATAATGCCGATAAGGCCTCTGATGTCAGGACTTCGTCCGGTTTCCCGATTGCGACCTTGCCGTTTGCGATATAGATCACTTTATCGAGCACCGGCAGAAGAGGATTAATATTGTGGGCAATAAGCAATGCCGTCACATCGTAATCCCGAACCACATTATGGATAACCTGCACCAATTCCTGCTCACGCCGGATGTCAAGATTTGACAACGGCTCGTCAAGCAATAACAGGTGAGGCTCGCTTACTAATGCTTCAGCGAGAAATACCCGCTGTAATTCTCCTCCCGATAATCCCCCAAGAGAACGATGCGCCAGCTCTTCTGCCCCGACCGATTTTAATGCCTTAAAAGCGGCATTGAGATCATCTTTTGAAAAAGGATTCAGACCCCATTTATTTCCCGAAAATCCAAGCCTTACTAATTCAAGGGATTCAAGGGTCGTTTCTTCATCAATTACATGGCGCTGCGGTATGTATCCGATATGCTCGTTGCCGCGTTTAGGGCGGGCGTCAAATACCTTGATTGTGCCTTGTACGGGTTGTTGCAATCCCAGAAGCAGACGAAACAGCGTTGTTTTGCCCGAGCCGTTGGGGCCGATGATTGCCACAAACTCGCCATGGTCGATAGTAAAATTGGCGTCCTGCCACACGATATTATCCTCGTATCCTACCGTCAGATTTTCTGCGGTAATTATCGGTGGAAGGTTTGTCGTCATGTATTAACTTCCCAGAGCTTTTGCATTGAGCGCATTCTGAAGACTGATTAATTCTGCATTCATCCAGTCCTGGAACGAGACGTCAGGCGGCTGTATCGTTTCTGTTATACCAATAACAGGAATGCCTTGTGCTGATGCCAGTTTCTTTATGTTATCGGTGAGCGGCGTAACTGTCTGCTGGTTGTAGACCAGCACACTCACATTATCGTTCTTGAGCTGGTCCTCAAATTGCACAACACTGTCTGCCGGTGGATCGTTCCCTTCTGCCACTGCATGAGTAAACGCCGGAGGAGAGACCAGATCAAGGCCGGTTGCATTTGCCAGGAATTCAAAGATGGATTCGGTAGCGGCAACTTTCGTTCCTCCAAATTGCTGTTTTATCTCGCCGATCCGGCTTTGATAGGGGGCAAGTGATACCTGCAGGTTGGCATAGTTCTGCTCATAGTTGTTTGCATTGGACGGATCTATGGCAATAAGATCTAATTCCATCTGTTTTGTGGTCTGGTTCACATAATCAGGGCTGTACCAGAAATGAGGATTATCGCCGTTCTGTTGTCCAATAAGTTCTGCCACATTCAAAACTTTGGCATTCGGTTTGATCCCGGCGCTCATGAGCTTGTCAGCCCATTCATCGTATCCCGCTCCATTAACAACGATATAATCTGCCGTTGCAAATGCACGGGCATTCCCTGTATTGCTCTCATATTCATGGGGATCGGCATTGGGATCTGAAACTATGCTTAAAACCTGAACATGCGATCCACCTATCTGAGATACCAGACTGCCCCAAAAATTTTCTGCGGCAACAATTTGTATCTTTTGGGTTGCGTTGTTGGCAATAGAATTGGGAGGAGTCACAACTGAATTTGACTGTGTACAACCCGCCACAATAATGAAAATAACCGCAATGATGACAAGTGCGATACCTCCGATGGTGACATATGTTTTAGACTTCATGATTCCTAACCCACTCCGGATGTATTTTACGCAACTGCTTCGCTGGTTATCCATATAATAGTTGTGAGATTTTTGGGGATTATCCAAATTTTAATCTAATGTTACATTCAATCCAAAAAGATTCAATAGTGCCTCCCTTTTCCGGAGATCATTCCTCAAGGCACCCGTCAGTATGCGTTATATCCCCGCATATCCCTTTGTTGGGATGCCCCATGGCCCGACACATCTGATCTATTGTATCCTTCGATACGAAACTCTCGAACCTCGATACTTCATGACAGGCTTGATCATGCGAAAGACCAAAATGTGTCATCGCCAAAGCGAGTATCCTGTGTCTTTTTATCAGGAATTCTGCTGTGATTTTTCCTTGTTTGGAAAGGGATACCCCATGGTATGGTTTGTAATCCAGAAGACCATCATCGGCAAGTTCGCTCAGCGTTTTTGTAATAGTTGAAGGATCTACACCAAAACCGGCGGCCATATCATTTGTCTTTACAGGATTAGTTTTTCCATTGAGGAATTTGATATACTCGACCTTCTTTGGCGAAAGTTCAAGGCCCTCATTCCTGTTCATGAAGATAATGTCAATGTTTAACCCAAAAAATGTTTGCCCACACTCCAAAAATTTCAGGGCCCGGAAATTCCGGCGTGTCTGCGATGGCCTGCACATTCTTTCGAAGGAAAAAATATACTGACTGCGGTAGATATCCCAGAACTGTAATTCCACACAACGAATATTGTCTGGATCCGGTTTTCGGTTCCGGATTTTTCTGATAGTTTACCGGTATAAATTTTCGGTTCTATTGAAAACCTATTCTAAAAGAGATTGTACCGGCGACCGAAAGAGCTAAGGTACGGCGTCTCCTTACATTGTTATGCTGACTTCCTGTAAGGAGACAAAATAATGCCAGCAAACCGGTATATCAGGTTTGTTGAATTATCTTCAGGATTGATCAGGGATTCCAGAATCCCACGGTTTTCATCTAAATTCTCAAGAAAAACTTATACCCAGCACCAATTACTCATTCTCCTTCTCCTGAAAGAGTATCTGTCTGAAGATTACCGGGACACGGTAGATCTTACCGAGATCATGGACTCTCTTCGGGAGAAGATCCATCTCGATGAAGTACCTCATTTCACGACAATCCATAAGTTCTGTCAACGTATTCGATCCTCGACATTCACCCGGTTACTCAACCGTCTCATTAAACAGTTCTACAATTGGGGTGAGAGAATCTCTTGTACCGCCATCGATTCCTCGGGTTTTACCAGTTCCTACGCCAGTTTTCTTGGAGAACCGGGAAAACTCGAAAACGATTCCTGAAAACTTCGGTCTCAGTCGATACTGATCGACAGATCATCACCGGGTTCAAGATCTCTCAGCAACCGGTCCATGATATCCCTCACGCGGAAAAACTTCTCGGTCAATGCCACCGAACGAGAAAGTCTGATACCTATGTCCTCGATAAAGGATACGATTCGGAAGATATTCACCGACTTATCCGCGATGACCTGAACGCGTATCGCTTATCCCGGTCAGAACCAGAAAACGAAAGCGGATATTCGGTACCTACCGACGAGAACTCGCCAGGTCGTTCGACAAATCACGGTACCATCAACGAAACAAGGTCGAAACTGTATTCTCCGTCTTGAAAAGAAGGTTCGGGGAAGCTCTTAAAGCACGGAACTTCCAAGCACAGGTTAAAGAACTCAAAATCAAATTGATCCTCTACAACATCACGAAACTTATTCTCGCGATCTTTATCCGGATTTGATACAGAGGATTTCTACAGAGCCGGAGAATGAGCTGTTTATAGGGAACAGCATTGAAATACCTGTGCACGCATAAGGGATTCAGGAAATTTACTGTCGTAGAGCCTTGAACAATAAAGGTCAAATACGGCTGAAGATAGTATCTTTTTTCTGCAAATAGAGTTTTTAATATTTTAACCGTCAACAGGGAATTATTTCAAAATGTTCTGCTGCCAAGCCGTAATTTTTCCGGAATCCTCACATTGTGATCCGGATTTTTTAAATTCGGAGAAGTGCCGGGCCGGTAAATTATTTTAAAAATTTATATTTTTTATGGGCCTGATCGATAGTCATTATTTCGGTGATAAACACCAGGTTTTCTATAATTTTGTAAAATGCAGTGTATGTATGGCTGACATGCAAACGGTAAACCTGGATACCGTGCCGGAGTTCCAGAAGTTCTTTATCTCCTGCTTTGCCCGGGAAGGGATCATCTTTCAGGATCCCGAGCCTGGATCGGATAACCCGTCTGCTCTTGTCGTTTTGAGAATTGACAAATGCGATTGCGTCAATATCGATGCCAACTTCAAACTTCACAATTTAATCTCCGAAAGCGGAACAAATTTGCCACGCTTCATTATCCGCTCGGTCTCATCAATCAATTTCTGTTCCGAGTCTCTCTGTATCAATTCCTGGATTACGTCATCATAGGTTTGTCCAGGCTTCCTGAGCTGGTGGACGGTTCTCCAGGTACTGGGGCTGACCGGGATCCTTTTTGTTGCACATTCAGATTCTGTCATGACAAGATGGTAAGCATTGTAAATATTTACCATTACTGGCTACACCTGGCCCGCAAGGAAAACGTGTGCCACTCGTGCGTCCCATTCTCCCCGCCTCATGGCAGGGAGACCTCCCCTCTGTCTGGCATGTGCTTAAAAAAACAAGGTTCCAGAGAGATTTCACGCGAAGCACAGACCGGGGCCGTGGGACCCGGGGAGGGCAGGTACCCTTCATGTACCCGGACAGAGGGGTCAGGGGATCTCTCCTTTTTGTGAGAGAGGGTACCCCCACGAACCGGTTTTTCCCGGAATTGTCAGCTCCTGACCCGGAATTTTCCAGAAATCTGTGGTGTCGTGCCGAATCTATCCGGGTTGTATGGTGGGGATATCGTGGGGGCTGTCGCCCCCACACCCCCACGCGGGGAGGGGGGAATCGCGAATGAGATTGTTTCAGGACTCTCCCTAAAATACGCCCGTAAAACCGTCCGATTCCCGGGGAAATGTATCGGGGCCAAAATATCGCTTTATTCGCGAAAATAAGCCCAAATTAAGGCCCATATAATGCCCGTAAACGGCCCATAGACGCGTTCCGGCAGCCTCTTTTTCCGGGATCGTGCAAATACCCATCCGGCCCTGTGATCGGCCCGCAAAGAGCGTTTATGCGAACGTTTTAATTCGTCCGATTGCCAAAATAAGGCTTATATTGGATTATTTTTAAACGGGGCCCGTATCGGGCTCCGATTGGATCCTGAAAAGGGGAATCCGGGTTCAATATGGACCCGGATTAGTGTCGCCCGGATCGGGTGGACAGGGGGGTGCCTGACCTGTCCTCCCGTCAGGGGGGCTAAATTTTTCCCGGAATTTTCATGGAACGATTTCATTTTCCAAAATCTCCAATGGCTAATTCGGATTTTTTCCGGATTCTTTCGCCCGCGACCCGCTCTTTTTTTGAAATCTTCACGAACCTTACCGGACTTTTTTTTAAACAGGTTTATAATACCATATCGATCAGGAGATTTATGCATGTCAGGATAGTTACAGAATGCTACAAGTAATATCCATGCCGTAATCAAAGGTATTAACGGGTGAACTTTTATAATAGTACATTAATGGACGCAAGATCCGAACCGACACCATTTGATCAAAGGCTCTTTTTTATCTTCATCGTTACGTTTGCAACGATGACAGTGTTCGAATTTGCCGGGTATTACGTCTACTTGTATCCACCCGAATGGCGCTCGAATCTGATCACAAGTCTCTTCACGAGCGGGCTTGCTGTCATCATTGCCTACTTCCCGCTCAAGGCTTACTATGACATGAATACCCAGCTCCTATCAGAGGTAATGAGACGCCATGGCGTGGAGATGGAATTGCGGGAGCAAAAGGAGCACCTGAAAAAGACCAACAAAAAACTCACGATGCTCTCGACGATCACGCGACACGACATCAAGAACACGCTGACCGGCCTCGTCGGGTTCCTGCAGCTGGTGAAAAATGAGGCCCCGGACAACCCGTCCCTGAATGAGCACCTCAATAAAGTGATGGAATGCAGCGAAACCATCGAACAACAGATCGAGTTCACCCGGGATTACGAGGAACTGTGAACGGGAAATGCAGGATGGTATGCTGTTCAGAAGGGTATTCCCGATGCAGCACGGCAGTTGTCCCTTGAGGGGATTACCCTTGACCCAGGACGGGCCGGGCGATCGTGATGAGAGGGACTGATGTCTCCCTGCCCCCCACGAGCGGGAAGTACCGCCACTCCGGAAGGGACGCCACCGCGGCGAGTGAATAAATTTCCGGGAAAGATCGTTCCACCGTACATCCCATCTAACCGTAAGGAGTCGTCATCGCAACCGGGGGGTGCCCGTGCGGCGGGGGCGGAGCCCCCGGGAGCACGCTCTCTCCGGAAAACCCCGGCAACAACAGGGAAGCCGGAGAAAAAATGCAAAACCAGAGAATCCCGGTGGCGCATCGTTGGCAGGAACCCTGCCTGTCACCGACGGTAAAAACCCCTCAAAACCACCGTATCCCGCTATCCGGATACCCCTGTTTCCCTCATATGAGGCCGATTGAGGCGGATCCCGGGTGTTTTCCCTGAAAAAAACGGGTCGTTTTTCCCGATCAGGAAACCCCTTTATTTTTCGGCCGTAATGACCCTCCGGGCATACCCGGAGTGCCGCATAACCTGCTCATCAGCCGGTTTTTCACGCCCAAAGGAAGGCCGCTAAATTGCACGGTTTTTTTCCGTTTAAAACGCCCGGTTTCGAAATAATAGCGATTTAAAACAAAAATCGTGGAGAGGATTGGCACCGTTTCCACTGGAACTTCCGGGACACGATTCCGGCCCAGGGACTCTCCGTCGGAGAATCGATCATGGATGACCGCAGGTCCGGCAGAGACTCCCCTTTATAAAGGGGGTATATCAGGGAGGAAGAGACACCTACCGGGCGTGCGGGTTCGTGTAATCGTCCGGCCCCCCACCATTCGATCTCGGCAACAACGATCGGAAGGACGCAGAGCCGCCGCCACACCCGCTCATGCCGGGTGCGCAAGCCAGATCTCCTTCGGGAACCATGGAGGGAACGGCAGGGCACGGACCTCGCGGAGATCATCGGGGATCAGTTTTTCGTAGATCGTGTCCGGGTCGATCCGGTACCGGGTCTGCCGGACCCGCACGATGCAGGCCGCTTCCGGCTTGAAGATGAAAAGATCGAACGCAAGTGCCGGGTCCGGGTTCTCCAGCCATTGGTAGCCCATCTTCTCCGCGAACTTTTTTGCCTCGTCAATGGCCGCGACCGGCTTTTTTCCCCGGGTCATTCCTGTACTGTGGGGGTTGGGGGGTTGAAGGGTTTGTGGTTGGTGGGGATAAAAAGGCGGATGCCCTCCGTTCTTTTTTTGGAAAGTTCGCCAACGTGTCCGGACTTTTTTATAAAATCCCGATAACCTTGCTGTACATTTTTTGAAAAGTTTGTCAACTTTACCGGCTTTATTTTGAAATGTTCAACAACTCGTCCGGAATTTATTGAAAATCTTTAGTCGTTGAGCCGGACTTTTTCCGGAATTATCAGCTCGCGACGCCTCCAAGGGCGCTAAGTGAGATATTTTGAGGATTTCGGCAGATCTGAAATTTATGCTTCGTCACCATGTACGGGTTTTGTTTCATCTGCTCCTTCCAGTTCAGTATCCGGGAACCTCATCTGGTACATCCACCACCCGCAGACAAGAATAACCGGTACGCCGACAGGAATCGCGAATCCTGTCATACCATGAAAAAAAACGCCATATTGGATCACATCTGATAGCAGGAAAAGAAACCCGCCCGCAATGGTGATGAGGGCGGCCGTTTTGAGATAAGTGATGGATTCCTCAACATAAATGTACAACAGAATGCAGAAGGCCAGCAGCAGGAACAATGATGCAGCCACATTGAATTCTGCGGCAAGGATGCTGCGGCCGGTGATCGCCCCGCTGATGATGTAACTGATGTCTTTGTAAAAAAAAATGAGACTGTTGCCGAGGTAACTTTGCTGGTACCGAAACAATCCCCACTGAATTCCGGTGGCGAGCCAGTCTCCGATGACGAAGATATTGATCGGGACTAGGAAGAGAGCGCACTGGAGAACAAGTGGAACCATAAAGGGGGATATTTTTTGCATGTATTAAATTATGTGTATCTTCTGATATTGAACCTGATGGAATTATAAATTCCCTTTTTTTTCGTGGATCAATTTATAGGGAAATAACGATTGGACGGGGGGTGAACGGCATTTAAGCGGATAAGAAATAACTCCCCTTCTTATATGTGACTGGCGAAGAGAAAATCCGCGAAAATAAAAAAGATTAGATGGTGTGTTGGTAAATTATCTGAGACGACCCGTCATTGAAATAGCCCGTTCCAATAAGATTCGTTTGGAGAGGAACACCAGTAGTAAGGGTTGTGGAACAACCAACCGCCAGAGTTGTTGTCCCCGCCGTACTGCCCATAGTAAATTCATTGGCACCGTTGGCCGTCCAGCAGACATAGTTCAGTGAATTGGCATCCTGTCCACCATTATACGTGATGACGACTGCAGTCGAGCTTATACGGGATGCTGTCGCCGCAACGACTTTGCTCTTCTGGATGTTTCCTGCCATGCCGAACACGAACGCAGCGATGACTGCTGCAAGGATCACAGTAATCGCGACCATGAGGATGACCCCGATGACCGGTGATACTGCTTCTTCATTCTTTCTGGTAAATGCCATTTTCATTTCACTTCCCTTAATGTGCCAGCTTCACGGCACGACACTGTACAAAAATTAATTCCGGATGTTAACATAAATATTTGTCGTTATACAATTTGTAAATAATATAATACATTTTAAGTATTTGTACCAGTTAATCGAGTGAATTCATTATATAGAGGGAATTTATTGCACTATACAGTTCACCAACAGAATTTTATATGTGGCCCTCTGGTTCCTTATAAATATACTCGGGGAATTGTTTACAGGATACAATTTTTTAAAAAAGGGATTAAGAGAGATTAGATGGTGGCTTGGTATATTACCTGAGACGACCCGTCACTGAAATAGCCCGTTCCAATAAGATTCGTTTGGAGAGGAACACCAGTAGTAAGGGTTGTGGAACAACCAACCGCCAGAGTTGTTGTCCCCGCCATACTGCCCATAGTAAATTCATTGGCACCGTTGGCCGTCCAGCAGACATAGTTCAGTGAATTGGCATCCTGTCCACCATTATAAGTGATGACGACTGCGGTCGAGCTTATACGGGATGCCGTCGCTGCAACGACTTTGCTCTTCTGGATGTTTCCTGCCATGCCGAACACGAACGCAGCGATGACCGCTGCAAGGATCACCGTGATCGCGACCATCAGGATAACGCCGATAACCGGTGATACTGCATCTTCATTCTTTTTGGTAAATGCCATTTTCATTTCACTTCCCTTAACGTGCCAGCTTGCCGGCACGACACTGTATGTTTTTTACTGGTAATTATTAGTATATAAATACATGGTTCGAATTTGCTCCAGTTTTTCAGGGCCTTTCATCAAATCTCATGCAAAAGCAGAGATCTTTGTGGACCAGTCCGGGGAAGATGATAACACTTATCAAGGGCGAACCATCGGGGTTGTCCGGGCATGATTGTACCCTTCCGGCACGGAAGGTGCTGGTCGTGCCTGACCCCTCCGGCATCCTGTCCGATGCGTGCCTGGTTGTTTTCGGAAATTATTCCGGCGGTAAGATCTTTCAGGGAGCGATCTGCTGGCGTAAAAGGAGACCTGTTTTATGGTAAGGAGATATCACCGATCATATACTTTCTTTCTCGGACCTACTTTTAGAACAGAAATTATCAGTTCCGCATCATCAATTTCAAGGAGGGCGCGATAGTCCCCGGCACGCTGATGAAAATACGGGATATCCCTCACATCGTTCTGCTGTGCGGTGCGGATCTTCGGATAATGATTCGATTTTATCAACAATTCGTTTTGAAATTATGGGAGGTAACTTCTCCAAATCCTTACGGGAATGATCTGTCCAGAAAAAAGAATAACTCATTTAATCCCAAGTCTGGCACGTACCTCTTTGGTAGTGTAAACCCGCCCCTGCCGGATATCTTCTTCAGCTTCGGCAATGTCCTTTAAATCCTGCTCATCCAGGTAAGCATCCGGGTTTTTGCACTTCCGCTTGATAAGCTCGGGCATGATACAATAACTATTCCCGGGCGGGATTATCAAACCTATGTTTGATTAAACCGTTGAGAATATCGAGGTAAAAACAACATTACTTTGGTTGACCGACAAA
>CAWDSU010000019.1:0-28869 GCA_963805035.1 uncultured Methanoregulaceae archaeon
ACCTTCTTTTCATAGCCAGCGTGCCAGAGCCCATACGAGAAGGAGATCGGCCGCTGGAACTCTGCTATTAGCGGCCTCTCATCTCCGACGTGAAAATGCCTTCCGGACCCTGAATTAGTGCCTCTCCTGAGGGAAAAGGCCACCTCCAGGAACGAGGTCTCCGTCGGAGAATGGATTGCAGGAGAGACCGGGAGACTCATACTCTTCACATGTCTGGATCTGACCCGTGATTCGATAAACAGGTATATGCCAGAGCACGAATAATTAAAGGATAACTGGAGCATGACATCATGTCACCCGTAACTGCAAAGAAAAGGATCTACAACCCGGTGACTGAAAGGTACTACGAGATCCGCCAGCACTCCAGCAAGTATGGGGAGGCCGGCCAGATCAAGGGGTTGTGGAGTCCCAAGAAAAAGAAGAGTTAATGATTTTTTACAGGTGCTACCATTCCCGGGAAAGTCTGGTTCATTGATGCAAATGTCCTGACTCACTGGGTGCTCGGGTCCGGCGGGGTTCTCGATGTCCTGTGCGAGGGGTATCATCTTTCACCGGAATTCCGCGATGTTTATGCGAGCCACTATGCGGAGTCCATCTCGTTTATCGATGCAATTGTAAACGATGAAATCCCGGATTCATCGCATGAGTTTTAAGTTTCATCGCTTGCCATCAACGAACTTTTTTACGCGATGAAAGACGAACTGCGGAGCATTATCCTGTTCAACAAGGGAATGCCGATCTCGCGGTGGCGGGACGCCCGGGCAAATCCGGAGATCCCGGAGAAATGTTTCCGGGCGATTTATAACAAAACATTCCAGTCGTTCGATACGCTCCTTGGGGAGGGGCGTATCCATTACATCCCTGAGGGTTCAGCGGAGAGCGACCCGGAGTACTGGTCTATCTACGCACCGCTCCTCTTCCTCACGAAAGATGCAAAGACCCAGGATGCGACGCTTCTTACTACGGCCATCATCAACCGTGCAGATTATTTTGTGACAAAGGATGAGCCGCTGATGAAAGCTGCAAAGAAAAAACTTCTCGATACTTACCAGATGGAACTCATCAGGCCGTCAAGAGGCCTGGAACTGCTGGAACAAAGGAAGCATCGTTAAGAGAGATTCTGACAACCGGGTCAATTGTTGCGACAGTGTCGCAACTATTCCGACCCCCAAAAAACAGGCCTTCTTTTGATCTCCACATACCAGAGGCCCTATGAGGAGGAGATCGGCCGTCCAAATGCTGCTAAATATTACCTCACTTTCTCCGACGAGAAATACCTGTTTTTGGGTCGAATTATTCCCTCATTTTGGGCAATAATTCCCCTCTGGCACCGGGTGGGGGGTAATCCGGGGCCGATTCGGGCCCGGATCGAGGGTGCCGGACCCTGGCCCTTGGGCTGCATGTTTTTCCATCCCGTCGGGCAGCCTCACGACGATAGGGGCGGCCGGGGGAAGGGGGATTGGAGGCGCCGCTTGCCAGAGAGGGATTCGTAATCAGATCTCTAATTTGACGGCAATTGAATCAATTTCGAATTTATCTATTTCATCAAGGTTCATCAACGAATGAAGAACTTTTCCTGTTTCTGTTAATTCGAGCAAAGCAGGAGTTAAATTACCGGCAGCATTACCTCCCATCAATGATTCATTTGAAGAACCCAATAAATTTAAAATTTTTAGTTCTTCAATTTCTCGAAATATTACCATCTCATTTTGAGTCAATTTTTTAAATAAAAATGAGACATTTTGACTTAATTGATAATGTGATTTGAATTTGAAGAGATCCAATATGCACAATTGGCGATATGACAATCGTTCGCCAATACGCAACAAATAGTTTGAGTGATAATGATCTATCTCAGAATGAAAAGCAATGTTCGCTACGAGATTACCATAATACTTTAATTTTTTTTCTTCGTACTCGTTTTTTGCTGCAAGTAATGTTCCCTCTAAAATTTCATCTGCAACGGAACGCTCTGTAATTTTATCCTTTATGAAAAAATTGTCAGTACGAAGTTGTAAGTTACTCTTTTGATTTATGTCAATTCTTGTAATTGCATAGGCCGCAGCAATCCCAATTCTTGCACTTTCTCGATGACTTAAATATCTTTTATCAATCTCCATCCCAGCTCTCGTAAAAAGATCTTCAACTAGTTTCCCCCCGACAGCCCCAACACCTGCGCCGATAGGGCCTGCAATACATCCTCCGATCACTGCCCCAACAACTGTGTTTGCTGATTCACTCACGTAAGGGAGACCAGGATCAACTAATTTTTTAATGTAAGTATTAGTTCCCATAATTGTCCGTAATCCCAGCAGTAAATTTTTTCAACTCTATAGCCGCCATTTCGTGTTGATAATCACAAGGCATCCGCCTCTACTAGCTGACTCGACAAGCCACATTTTTTACATTGCTCACTGGGTCACACTGTGCAATAAAGGCAATGCCGCAACACGATAAAAGAAATCTTTTAGGATACTATCTGATGGCATGAAGGAATGCCTTAAAGCCCTCGAAAAATACGTTGAGTGAAAATCAAAACAAATTAAAAAAATTGCTCATTCCACCGGCACAAACTTCGTGCCGTAGTGGATGATGCCGCTCTCGCCATCGGTGGCGATCTTGCGGAACACACTCTTGACCTTCATCCCGATCTTCGCCTTGGCCGGGTCCATGACGATCTGCGTCGTGATCTGCGGGCCTTCGTCGAGTTTCACGATCGCGAGCACGTAGGGGGTGAGCATCGAATACTGCTCGGCCGCCGTGTGGATCACGGTGAACGTGACGACTGTTCCCTCGCCCTTGAACTTGTGCTCGACAATTTTCCCGGCCCTGCGGCAGTCCGGGCAGAAGGACCGGGGCGGGAAGAAGTGCCTGCCGCACGTCTCGCATTTCGTTCCCACCATGTTGTAGCGCTGGGGCAGGTGCCGCCAGAATCGTGCAACCGTCATGATTATACCCTCCCGAGGATGTGGACGGCAACTGTTGCGCCCGTCCCGCCCACGTTGTGCGTCATGCCGACCTTTGCGCCGTCGACCTGGCGCTTGCCGGCCGTGCCCCGGAGCTGCTGGACGATCTCGCAGACCTGCTTGATGCCGGTCGCACCGACCGGGTGGCCGCAGGCCTTGAGGCCGCCGCTCGTGTTCACCGGGATCTTCCCGCCAAGAGCGGTTTCGCCATCGGCAGTGAATTTGCCGGCCGTTCCCTTCTTGCAGAAGCCGAGGTCCTCGATGGCGCAGATCTCTGCAATCGAGAAGCAGTCGTGCACCTCGACCATGTCGATGTCGTTCGTGGTCAGGTGTGCCATCTTGAACGCACGCTGGCCGGCCGCAACCGTCGCGTCCAAAGTCGAGATGTCGCGCCGGTCGTGCAGCGCGATCGAGTCGCTGGCCTGAGCGGTCGCGAGCACCTTAATCGGCGTGTCCGTGAACTCGCGGGCCCGGTCGAGCGGTGCGACAATCACGGCCGCCGCCCCGTCCGTCACCGGCGAGCAGTCAAAGAGCCGGAGGGGCTCTGCGACCATCGTCGATTTCAGCACGGTATCGAGCGTGATCTCGCTCTGGAACTGTGCGATCGGGTTCCGTCGCACCGTTGAAATGGTTCTTTACCGCGACCTGTGCCAGCTGCTCGCGGGTCATGTGGTACTTGTGCATGTAGTCCTGTGCGATCATCGCGTACAGGCCCGGGAACGTTGCGCCCATGAAGCCTTCCCACTCACGATCGGCAGCCCCGGTCAGCGTATCGGTGCTCTCGTCCGAGCCGACATCGGTCATCTTCTCGACGCCGGCGGCGATAACGATGTCTTCCATCCCGCTCGCGACCGCGATAACAGCCTGGCGGAACGCAAGGCCTCCCGATGCGCACGCCGCCTCGACACGAGTCGAGGGGATGTGCCGGGTTGCGAGGCCGGCGTAGTCGGCGATCAAGGCGCCGATGTGTTCCTGCCCGATGAACCGGCCTGCACTCATGTTCCCGACGTACATCGCGTCGATCTTCTCGCCCGAGAGCTGGGCATCTTCAAGGGCGAGCGTCCCTGCCTCGACAAAGATGTCACGGAATGAACTCTCCCACTTCTCGCCGAACCTCGTGCACCCGATCCCGATAACTGCTACGTCTCTCATGATTGCATCACGATCTTTCCCTTGTGTTTTGCATACCGTGCATAGTCCAGGTAGATGGGGTCTTTTAAGAGCTGCATCACCGATGGCGCTGCATCGCGGTGGAATGCATCGGACGTGATCGCGTCGGTCACCGTGATGTCGAACGCGTCGCTCCCGGCACCGGACCCAAACGAGCAGACAAAGATCCGGTCGCCGGGTTTTGCGATATCGAGCGTCGCCGCAAGGCCGATGGGCGAGGCGCCCGAGTAGGTGTTCCCGAGCCAGGGAACGACAAGGCCGGGCTTGATCTGTTCGGATTTGAAGCCGAGATCCTTTGCGACTTTCTGCGGGAATTTCGCGTTGGGCTGGTGGAAGATCGCGTAGGTGTAGTCCTTGGGCGAGGTGCCATACTGCTCAAAGAGCAGGTTGCTTGCGCCCTTCACGTGCTTGAAATAACCCGGGTCGCCCGTGAACCGGCCGCCGTGCCGGGGGTACGCCTGACCCTCGCGGCGCCAGAAGTCCGGCGTGTCCGTGGTAAACGAGCAGGTGTGGTTGAGCGTCGCAATCGGGTTGTCGTTCCCGATAATGTACGCTGCCCCGCCGGCCGCTGCCGTGTATTCGAGGGCGTCGCTTGGCGCACCCTGCGAGACATCGGACCCGATCGCAAGCCCGTACGGGATCATGCCGCTTTTGACAAGCCCCATACAGGTCTGGATCGCAGCGGTTCCCGCCTTGCAGGCAAACTCGTAGTCGGCCGCCGTCATGTGGGGCGTTGCGCCGATCGCTTCCCCGACCGTGCAGGCCGTCGGCTTGACCGCGTACGGGTGGGACTCGCTGCCCACGTACACGGCGCCGATCTTCTCGGGGTCGACGTTCCTGCGTTTCAGGGCGTTTCTTGCCGCTTCGACCGCAATGGTTGCGGCATCCTCGTCGAGATCGGGGACGGACTTTTCAAAAACGCCCAGTCCCCCGGTAATATCCGAGGCATTTGCGCCCCAGACTTTGGTGATCTCCTCAACCTTGATCCGGTATCTCGGTATGTATGCACCGTAGGTAATGATGCCTACCATTCTTTCTCCCTCAGTGTACTCACAATTTTGTCAATCTCCAACTCTGTGCAGAGCACCGTGATATGGTCCCGGTCCGCCATCTTTGCAACAAACGGGTGAACGTTCTCTGCGGCAATCCCCTGGAGGATCACGCACCGCGGTTTAAACGGCGTGACCCGGATCGCGACCATGGGCGACTTGCCGGTCGAAACGTTCGTAAAGATGAGTGCCCGTTCCGTGCTCCAGCCGTAAATGCGGTTAAACTCCTCAGCCGAGAGCTGGAGGATCGCATTGAGGCTGTTGACCACGGTGTAGCCAAAGATAGTCTGTTCCATCGACCCGCAGAGCAGGGTGCAGCCGATCGCATCGGTCAGTTCCTGCAACGCCACCGGGTTTGTGTTCTCGTGGATGTCGAGGATCACGTCATCAGCAACGCCAATAAAGAGCATGGAGGAAAATTTCTGAATGTGTTTACCGTCGCCTTCCTCATCGATGGAGAGGATAGTGTCGACAATCTTGCCGACCACGGCGGTCCCGGGGCTTTTTCTCCTGCCGCTCTCGTAATCGCTGATCACGGAAGGGGAGACACCCAGGCGGTCCGAGAGGACGCCCGGCGCGATCTCGAAGTTCTGGCGCCACTTTTTGAGTGCAAGCCCCGGTGAGTCCGACAGCGTAATCTCGCCCGCCATCTTCTCGGCGAGCTGGTTGCGCAATCCGGATTTCATGCTCAACTAAGTTGACCCTGCCTGTTAAATAATTAACGAACGTTCTTTCGACAACGAACGAACCACGGCGAAGCCCGGCTGCCGTTGGAACGAAGGTAATCCATAAATAGTAAGCATCTCAATTTTGATAGACATGGTGCTGGCAGAAGATCTCGAATGCCTCAAGGCGATCGCCCTCATGGGCGGGTGCCGCGGGCCGGTATTTGTCTCGTCGCAGACGCTTGCGGGAGCGCTCTCGGCCAGCCCGCAGACCGCGTCGCGCCGGCTCAAAGCACTCGAAGGCCGGCGGCTGATCACCCGGGCCATGAACCCGGACGGCCAGCACATCACAATCACCAAAAACGGTGAGGACGAGCTCCGGCGCGAGTACTCGGAGTACCGCCGGCTCTTTGCCCGTGAGGGTGGGCACTACACTCTTTCGGGAGTTGTGGTCAACGGGCTTGGCGAGGGCCGGTACTATATGAGCCTTGACCCATACAAGAAACAGTTCCTCCGGCACCTCGGGTTTGAGCCCTATCCCGGGACGCTCAACCTCCGGCTTGCCGGCTCCGATATCCCGACACGGAAGAAGATCGAGGCCCTAACGTGGATCCCGATCGAGGGTTTTTCGGCTGAGGGCCGGACGTTTGGCAGCGTCCGGTGCCTGCCCTGCCGGATCAACGATATCCCCTGTGGGATCGTGGTGCCGGGCCGGAGCCATTATCCCGAGGATATCGTCGAGGTTATCGCGGCTGTAGGTCTCCGCGATGCTCTCGGTGTCAAAGAGAACGACCGGGTGAGTGTTGAGGTGGCATATGATTGACGAGGCGATAGCGGCCCTCCGTGAAGGGAAATTTATCCTGCTGTACGATTTTGACGACAGGGAAGGCGAAACGGATTTTGCGATCAGGTCGGACGCGGTGACCCCGCGCCACATCCTCCAGATGAGAAAGGACGGTGGCGGCCTGATCTGCACTGCGGTCGATCCCGTTGCTGCCGAAAGGCTCGGCCTCCCATTTGCAAGCGACGCGCTTCGTAGCACGCAGATTGCCGAACGCGAGGGGGAGATCCCGTATGACCGGAAGAACCATTCCTCGTTCTCGCTCTGGGTCAACCACAAGAACACCTTCACCGGTATCACGGACCGGGACCGGGCGCTCACGATTACGCAGGTTGCCGAACAGGTGAAAAAGTCGCTCAACGGCGGCGGGGCACACTTTTCCGAGCACTTCCGCACCCCGGGTCACTGCGCCCTCCTGCGGGCGGCCGACGGCCTCCTGAATGTCCGGCGCGGCCAGACCGAGCTCTCGATCGCCATGGCCGAGATGGCGGGCATCACCCCCTCGGTCACGATCTGCGAGATGCTGGACGATGAGAGCGGCTACGCGCTCTCCAAGGCTGACGCAAAGAAGTACGCAAAACGCCACAACCTCGTCTTTATCGAAGGAAACGAGGTGCTGGAGCGGTGGGAAGCGGCTAAAAAGCAGAAATAATCCCATCTCTGCTATTCCCTCTCGCCCGTTATCGATCCCGTCCCTTTTTTTCAGCATCACTAAATAGCGCCCCGGCCAATAGATCCGGCAGTATATGCAGGTCCCCGCAACAGAGCCTCACTGCACGTCTGGCCCGGTTCCGGGCTGAGATGGATCGCCGCTGTCCCGGCTGGTCGGTCGCGGCCATATCAGAGAAGGTGAACCTCTACTACTTCACCGGCACCATCCAGGACGGCCTGCTCCTTGTGCCCCGGGACGGCGACGCTGTATTCTGGGTCCGGAAAAGTTACGAACGGGCGCAGTGCGAATCGCTCTTCCCCGATATACGGCCGATGAAGAGTTTCAGGGACGCGGCAGCGGCGACCGGCCCGGTTAAAGGGCCGGTCTACCTCGAACTCGACGCGGTTACGCTCGCCCAGTACGGGCGCATGCAGAAACATTTTGCTTTTTTTACGTCACCGCTCCCGCTTGACGCCCAGGTCGCGGCGGTCCGGGCGGTCAAGAGTCCCTACGAGCTCGCCCGTATGGAAAAGGCCGGGGAGATCCACCGGCATGTGCTTGAGGATCTCGCCCCGGACCTTCTTCGTGAAGGGATCGATGAAATCTCGCTCACTGCCGATCTCTATTCGGTCATGGTGCGGGAAGGGCACCAGGGGCTCATGCGTTTTGGGATGTTTAACGAGATGCTCCTTGGCCAGATCGGGTTTGGGACCAGTTCGATCTGTCCCATATGCGTTGACACACCCGGCGGCATCTCCGGCCTGAATCCCGCAGTCCCGATGTCCGGGAGCCGGGAGAGAAAACTCGAAAAAGGTGATCTTGTCGTGATCGATATCGGTTGCGGTGTTGAAGGATACCATACTGACAAGACGCAGTCGTACATGTTCGGGAGATCCATCCCGGAAGAGGCGATCCGGGTCCACGAGCAGTGCGTCGCGGTGCAGGACGAGGTCGCAGCGTTCCTGAAACCGGGCGCGATCCCCTCGGAGATCTACACCACGGTCATGGACGGCCTGAGCCCGGAGTTCAGGGACGGGTTCATGGGCTACGGGAAGAATACGGTGAAGTTCCTCGGCCACGGAATCGGTCTGTGGATTGACGAGAGCCCAGTGATCGCGAAAGGGTTCGATGAACCGCTGCAGGAAGGGATGGTCTTCGCGGTCGAGCCGAAGAAAGGGATCAAAGGCGTGGGCCTTGTCGGCATCGAGAATACTTTTGTCGTGACGCCGCAGGGTGGGCGGTCCCTGACCGGGACCAACCGCGGGCTGATGCCGGTCTTTTAGTCTCCGGTCATTGCGGATCGCCCGTATCCACACGTATTTATCTGCCCGTGCGCTACCGCTCATCATGATCGGCATCTCGACCTACTGCCTCATTGAAGAGCCGCTCCCGGTGGCGCTGGACCGGCTATCCGGCCTCACCGGTCTTATCGAGGTGATGGACGAGGGCCCCCACTTTGTGGACAGCCCGGAACTTTTCGAGAGTTACTCCGCGGACTTTATCCTCCATGCCCCGTATCACGGCATGAACATCGCCTGCCTCTTCGAAGCCGTCCGCAAGGCCAGTGTCGAGGTCATGACCGACTGTTTTGCCCGGGCAGCGGAGATCGGCGCCGCGGTTGTCCTCCACCCGGGCTATTTTGCATGGGAACAGGAGCGCGAGCAGGCCACAGGACAATTTGCAAAATCCCTCGACGAGCTTTCCTGCGCCGCACGTGATCTGTCGGTCGCGTTCTCGTTCGAGAACATGGGGAACATGAACTTTTTTAACCTGCGGACCCCGGAGGATCTTGCGCTCATCGAAGGCCAACGGTTCACGCTCGATGTCGGGCACGCGAACCTCAACCGCTGCCTGCCCCGGTTCCTCGGTACGCACTTCACGCACCTGCACCTCCACGACAATGACGGGAAGCGGGACACCCACAGTCCCGTGGGGGAAGGGACGATCGGTTTTT
The DNA here is from genome assembly GCA_963805035.1 of uncultured Methanoregulaceae archaeon. Lineage (GTDB taxonomy): Archaea > Halobacteriota > Methanomicrobia > Methanomicrobiales > Methanospirillaceae > Methanoregula. The sequence continues at coordinate 9,298 of CAWDSU010000019.1, forward strand.
CCGCGGTGATGGCCGCGATGCGGCGGGAGCACGCAACCGCGGTTGTTGAAGTGAAACAGTTCGACGGTGCAGTCGCGAGCCTGATGGCACTCGAAGGGATGTGACCGGCAGGGAAAAGCGAATAAATCGCCGCCTTACTTCGGTTTCCTGCCCCGAACCAGGTAACCGGTGTAGCCGGTGTCAAGGCACTGCTGCGGGGGTGGGGGAGACGGGGTCATACGAATGGCTCAACAGGCTGTTGGGCGGCAGGTAATTCTGGTTTTGCCCTGACCGGGAGAGGGGGGGGGTCACGCATACCAAAACTGTTTTTGGCATCCGTGCCCGGCCGGGATGGTATCGTCAGAAAAATGGCGGGACAATCGATAATCTCCCGGCCCGTTTTACAAAAATGGATCGTGTGACCCCCCTCAGGTAATATTCGTTTTTGTCCGGATTTTGGTGTGGCCGTGGGCAGATTTTACGAGAGTAAATAGGGCAGGATGATAGGATTGCTATGCAGGAAGGGGGTGCAGGGGGTCACATGGGGGAAAAGTGTACGGGAGGAGAAATCAGAGATCATGCGAGTGTGCCCACCCCCTTTGGGGGTCGCTCGGCCGCCTCGTCGGGGCCTCGCTGGGCGAGGGAGGTTAACCGGGCATTTTCCACAAGCCCCGTGGGGGTGTCCCTTCAGTACCTTTTACAATATTTATAGATAAACAAAAGATAACTGTGATCTGATGGACCCGGAATTTAAAGAGAGTGATAAAACTGTAACAGAGAAAATTGATACAGCTAAATATTTTCTAGGGTTGATGAAAACAAATGAATCGGAAATAAAGATTTTTCATTATAATCTAAATGCGTTTTTATGTGTTGCACATTCAGCAAGAGATATTATTAAGGAATGCGACGTCGATTGGTTTGAAAATCAGCCGATCGTATATGATGATATTGGATTATATTTTTGGAAATTACGCGTCGTCTCAGTGCATTATCTCTCTACAACACCAAAACGCACCACAGTCATTTCGGAACCAATGAAATTTTGCATAGCAGGCGAGAAACCATCGCCAGTTTTAGAAGTACCCCAATCTGAAGTAAAAAGTGGTTATTATTTTAACTCTCTAGATATTAACACAAAAGAAAATGCTACAATAAAGCGTAAAATTAAAGCGGAACTTGAGAAATTAAAACCGAAATTTGGGAAAAAAATTGATGATCCTGACAATGTATTCTCAAGAATTAATCAAGTCCTAAATGATAAAGATGTAATAACACTTTGTAACGAATACATCCAGATGATATCTACCGTTTGGGAGGATTATAAAGTTTCTAGGTCTCCTAAGAAATGATAAATGACAATTATTACACGAATCATCCTTTTTAAAAGTAAAATGCGTGTTATTTTTGAAAAAAGTTCGATTAAAAAAATTACATCTTGATCTGCGCGAGCGCATCGTAGGCCATCTTCCGGTATATCGCGGGATCAAACATGGGGTACTGCTCTTTTGCCTTGGGAATGTCTGTGCCCGTGCCGGTTGTCCGTGCATCGATACGATCGAGCATACGGGCAGCAGCGTCCAGTATCCAGAGATCCCGGGTCTCCTTGTCCACGACGTTAACTGATTCGATTCTGACAGAAATCAGGGGTGCATTTGCAGGGTCTTTCTGGTAAATGGAGGCTTTTCCTATGACCGCGACAAAGGCCGGCGTTTCGATCTTTGCGAGCTGCTGCATCGCCTCGGGCTGGTAACTCCCCGCCATGATAAAGAAGGTGCCGGTCGGGTCGATCACCCGCCCCCGGTAGAAGATGTTCTGTTCGCCCTGCCGGGTCTTCTCGGTGAGCGTGCCGACGATAAAGATCCGGTTGGAGCGTTCCCCGGTGGGGAGCAGCACGAACGTGGGGCTCTTCTCGTCCTCGCCGTCCTTGAACTGGTACCTGCACTCCCGCAGTTCGCTCGCAAAGACCCTCCGCGCCGGCTCGCGCTCGAAACTGCCGTCCCGACGGCCCATCTCCGGTGCCGTGGCGCTCACGATGCACCCCCGGCACGGTTCAGGAGCTTCGCATGCTCCCCGCTCTCGAACTGCATCCGCTCGCAGGTATTGACCAGCAGCCGGTTCTCGATCTCGCGGCCCCTGCAGGCCACGTATCGGCCGAGCACCTTGTCCCGCATCTGCAAAAAGACCTCGTCCATCCCAAGCGGGTTGTTCTCCGCGATCTCCTTTGCCTGGTCAAGTGTCATCCCGGTCAGCGCTTCAACGACATCTCTCTTCAGGAGGATATTATGCGTCTTTTCGCCATCGTCAAGCCAGCCCTTGATCCGCAGATCGTAGACGAAATTGGGCTGGATCTCGTGGATCGGGCAGTAGTTCTGTCGGGAGAGTGCCCGGTTGCAGCCCGGGACCGGGCAGCGCTTGATGATCCCGGAGCCGGGCGCGATATGCACGATGGCGCCGCGGATCTCCACGTCGCCGCCGGTTGCCGTGGCAATATCCCCTTCCTCCTGCATGATCGTCGCTCCCGTGATGTTGAGCGAGAGCCGTTCGTTGAACTCTTCTGCCTGCGCGTAGAAGACTGAGTACACGGAGCCGACGGCAAGTTTCTCTTTGTCCTGCTCTTTCCAGATAATAAATTTGACCGTGCCGGTCTCGTCGCCCAAAAGGCCGGACTGGAGCATCCGGTCGTGCGTGACATCCCATTCCTGAATCACTTTTGCGCGGACACTTGCGACCCCGGGATGGAGATCCTTGACCGGGATCGGCGCCGGGATGAGCGGGTCGGACTTTTCTATCTCTTTAATCGTCGTTCCTGAGTGTACTTTGAGGTTCGGGACCCCTTTGTATTCGTCCACCACTGCGGATTCGAGCCGGTACCACCTGCCCTCTTCCATCTTTGGGGCATTGGACTTTGCCCAGACCACAAACCGGATCCCGCCCGATTCATCCGCGATGATGCCGCTCTGGGCAATCGCCGGCGATGCAGGCGTGGAAAGGGAGACAACCTTTCCTTCAAGGGTCACCCAGTCGCCGGGTTGTGCAGCGGCGACCGGCTTCTGTTCGGTCGGGCCGCCTGCTCCCCCTGTGCTCCCGCCGAATCCCGTGGCCGGGGCGATATTGAATTCCTTTGCGAGTTCGTTTGACACGCTGCGCTCAGCCTCGGCAGGCTGGACGCCGAACTCTTCGATGAGCCGGCGCAGCTTGCCATCCACCTTCTGGCGGTCGATCTCTTTTCCGGTTTTGGAAAACTTACGGGAGATTCTCTCTGTAGCTTCGGAATAATCCATTCTTACATCTCCAAGGGTACATCGGATCTCATCATGGGTATATATTGCGTACCGTGCGCCGCGAAAGTGACCGCGGGCCGGCCATAGCCGCGATGGTGAGATTTATGTCCCCGCACGGGAACTAAGTGTAGTATGGCTGAATTAACCGCAGACTCTACGATCTATGATCTTCTCCAGGCAAAACCTGAATCGACCGAGGCCCTCTTCAAGTTCGGAATGGGCTGTGTCGGGTGCGCAATCGCCCGTGGCGAGACTGTCCGCGAAGCCGCCGAGGCGCACGGCATTCCCCTCCCTGAGCTCTTAAAGGCGCTCGGGATCAAGGAATAATTTTCTCTTTTTGCTGTTTCCGGTACCGCACCAGTTCTTCGAGCGGGGCGTCGGGATAGCGTTTCAGGTAATCTGCAACCACCGGCTCGTGGAGCAGGGTGCAGCGCGAGCAGTTCCAGACCTGGCCGTTTGAGGAGCTGGGGGACCATTCGCCGAGCTCTTCGTTTTTGCACGGGTAGAACGGGCAGTAGCAGAAGTCGCAGCGCTGGCCGGGAAAATGGCAGGGATAATAGGGGCAGTTATGGGGCGACCACTCCACCCAGTGCTCTCCCTGGAACCGGCTGTAGATGAAAAACGCCGGCTCCTGTGCTAATCCGCTCTCGTACCTGCGCAGGGCCTCGGGCACGCCCTTTAAGACCGCGTCCCGCACCCGCCGGCCGGGCTCCGTGATCCGGCCCGCGTACCGATGCTTAACTTCACCTTCGCACGCAGCGATCACGGCATCTGTGGGAGTGCCGGAGTAACGACCATCTGCAAGCATGGTCTCGGCTTTTGCCTCAGTCGCTACCAGGATCGTTTCAAGGAGCGCGGAATCCTCCATGCCTTCGCTGCTGTACACGATGATGTTGACCGTTCCGGCTCCGGTTGCCCCGCTGGCCGGCTCCTGCCGGATGCCGGCGGTTACGAAGACTGTGATAAAATCGTACTGGAGCACGCAGAGGTGCCGGATGGGAACCGCGGTTAAAAGCCCGAGCACAGCAGGGCCGGTACCAGCGGCAGCAGTGACCAGTTCGATCTCTTTTATCGGGCTTGCATGGTCCCACTCTGCGGGAACCGTGTGGTTAAAGAGGGTGGTGACGCTCCGGATACCGCCGGAAATCCCGGTGCTTGCGGCCCGGAATGGGCCCCTGATGAAAAGTGTCGTGGTATCGAGATAATAGCGCATGCGGCAATCGACCTTTCAGCTCTGATATTCACTCACATCTGATAGTAAGATTCTGATACGTTTGTCCCGCGGAATTTTCCGGATTAGTGGGCGGTCCCGGATACTGGCCCCCTCCGCAGTTTATCCGTTCCCGGCAGACGGCCCCGCCCGGTCGGTCCCGGGGGTCACGGAGCCGGAAACATCTTGAACGATCCCGTTGATGAACACCAGGTCCTTGTTCTCGTTAAATTCTGCAAGGGCCGTGACGCTGACCTTGACCGGGGTATCATCGGTACGTTTCAGGGAGAGCACCCGGTTTTTGACAAATCCGTTCCGGCGCAACTCATCGAGCAGCTGCATTCGCCCGTCCGGTTCTGAGAAGACATCGGTCACGTTGATCTCCCGGAGATCCTCCATTGATCCGTACCCGAGTATCTGGAGGAGCGCGGTATTTCCCCAGACAAACCTGCCCCGGGGGTCGCCGGTGCTCCGGTACACGCCCACATTCATGTCCTCGAACAGGGTATGGTACCGTTCTTCATATTCCCGTGCATGCATTTCGAGTTTCTCGTAGGTAATGTCTTGGATGATCGATGATGTGCCGGTGATGATCCCGTTCTCATCGCGGATAGGACAGATTGTGATCTTGGCGTCGATCTCATGGTCGTCACGGCGCATCATCTGCATCTCGCGCCGCTGGATACAGTCGCCCTGCCGGATATCGTGCAGGAGCCGGTCAAGGTCGCCACGGGTCTTCTGGGGCACCAGCTGGCTGAAAGGGTTCCCGACAATCTCCGCCTCTCCATACCCGAAGAGCCGCTCGGCCGCAGGATTCCAGCTGGTGATCCGGCCGTCGGGCGCACTCCCGATGATAGCCTCCCCCGATGACATCACGAGGCCGCGGTACCGCGCCTCGCTGATCTCAAGCATCTGGTGATACGTTTTCTGAGCGGTGATGTCCTCGATGATAAACGTAAATCCGTGGCTCCCGTCCTCAAACGTAGTGGGCACTTTTTTTATGCGGAAATGCCGGTGCCCGCTCCCGACAAGGCTGCTCATCTCTGCCACGTGTTCGTTGCCGGTCCTGTCGTTCGGGTCCGGGTCCGGTACGCTCCGGCAGAGATCCCGAAGGAACGGGTTGTTGATCGTATCGATCCGGTTCCCGATCAGTGTCTCCCTCTGCACATCCAGGAGGGTGGGCACCTGCTCGTTGACAAAGATGATCCTCTCATCACGGTCGATCATGATCACCAGATCGGAAGAAAATTCAAGCATTGACGCCACCGGCACTCTCTGCGAAAGGAAGTACACCTTTGCCGCACCGACCGGCTGCATCTCCACCTGACCGGAGATGACCAGCATGTCCAGGTTTTTTGCGATAAGGTTCCGGTTAATCTGCATCTTTTTCGTGAGATCCGAGATGGTCATCCCTCTCGGGTTCCATTTGAGAACCTGTTTGATCCGGTTGACCCTCTCCTGATCGATCACTGCCATACTAGTAAGTTGAACAGGAGAGGTAGGTATTAAAATTATTCATTGCGGGGAATAGGTCTTGATCTCTCCGTCTCAACACGAAAAAAATCCTGCACCCCTGTGCAGGTTTTTCCGGTCATATGGCTGATATCGTGCAGATCCGAAATCTTACGGGCGGAAGGTTTCTTCTCTCCCCCTGCCAGATCCGCCCGTCCCTTTGCCCAGCAGACAGGGGATGCATATCCGCATGGCAATACTGGTGTGCAAATTCTTAATGACCCCTGCATCCAGAGCAGAGATCACCCACGGGAATGCTTCCTTGTGGAGAGGGTTCATGGGTGAAATCAGATATGGCATCATACAGATCCACGGGTATTCCGCTCGAAGCACAGTATCTCTACCGGCAGGCACTGCAAATAAAAAACAACGGGAAAAAAGAGGACGCCCTGAAATATTTGCAAATGGCGGTCTCCATTGCACCCCTGTTCTGCAACGCGTACAATGCGATGGGGAACTGCCTGGATGAGATGGGACGGTATGACGAGGCGATGAGAAAATACGAGAAAGTCCTGGAAATCAACCCACAGCACACGGAAGCGCGGTTCAAGCAGGCGATGATCCAGAAAAAAATCAGATACGGCGAAGAAGTACCCCCGTGCAGGGTGTTATCCGCGCTGTTATGCAGCACTTAAAAGTCTTTTCTCTTTTCAGCGGTGCACCCGGCCCTTCTATCGGAATGCATCAACGTTTACTGGAGAGAACCTGAAAAACCCGGGCGCGGTCACGCGATCGAATACCGCCTGCGGTCCTTGAGTTCCTGCTGCTTGCCGGCGTTCCACCCGGAGACGTCCTGCAGGTACCCGGTCACCCGGCTGATCTGGACGACGTCGTGGGAGCCGCATTCGGGGCAGACGGGCTTGCCGCACAGGGGGCAGTACTCGATCCCGGAGATCATCTCGTGCATGCAGTGGCAGTTGTCGAGCGGGCACATGATCTCAAGCTTGGTCTCACCGCAGTTCGGGCACGGGTTCTGGTCTACGATGAGGTGGCAGGTATGGCACTTGTATTTGCGCTCGGTTTCCGGAATATCGTCGAGTTTCTTGTATTTTTCTGTAATTTTCCGCTGCTCTGTGCTCCAATCCATACTACTACATCGCGTATGTCCTTAAAAAACTTTTAGGACGTACCCTGAAGGTTATATCGCATTCGCGGTACGTACTGGTGCGCACCGGTGGATCGGGTCTCAAAAAAGGATTTGTTTATGCTTTCCTGTCCCTAGCGGAGGTGAGCGTAGGACTGCGCTGCGGCCGCAGGATCCGGGGCATCATAGATCGACCGGCCCACGATAATGCCGTCTACGAGTGCGGCGATGGCGTCTGCATCCCCTCCCTGTGTCCCGATCCCCGGGGAGAGGATCTTTTTGTTGCCGACAAATCCCCGCAGGACCCTGACCCGGTCCGGCCGGGTGGCCGGCGCGATAATCCCGTCAGCGCCCGCGATGATTGCATCCGATGCGATCTGTTCCGCGATCCCGCCCGAGAAAAATTCCTTTCCTCCCGGGTGGCTCATCTCGGCGACAACAAAGCATTCTCCCTTGTGCGCATGGGCGGAAGCGACGCAGGCTTTCACCGAATCCATCCCGGTAAACCCGTGGCAGATGATCCCGGAAAAGCCGGCGGAAAAGACCTGGTCGCAGATGAGCGTGTCCGTGTTCGGGATATCAGCGACCTTGAAGTCGGCGATGAGCGGCAGGCCTTCTTTTGCCAGTTCCCCGGCGATCGAAAGGCCGGCCGAGAGCACAAGCGGGTACCCGATCTTGATCGCGTCAAGGTGCGGGGCGCAGGCATGTGCTGTCGCGAGCGCCTTTTTCTTTTCGGTTACATCGAGGGCAAGGATAAGGTCAGGCATGACTGAGCCGCTCCATAACGGCCGCGACGAGGACCGGGAGGGTGATGGTCGCATCGCCGTACACGGTCACGGCCCTTGCATCCTCGGTGATCTTGCCCCATGACCGGGCCTCGTCGAGGGTCGCGCCCGAGAGTCCGCCGAGGTCCGGCCGGTCACCGGTGAGCTGGATCGCGTAATCGAAGCCGTTCGGTGTCATGAGCATGCTCTGGAGGATGAAGTTTTTCGGCACGCCCCCGCCCACGAGCAGGGCGCCGGCCTTTTTGGTCGCAAAGCAGGTGTCAAGGAGCGCCGGCATGTCGGCAAACGCGTCCACGGTCACCTTGTTGGTCTGTGAGAAGAGCCAGGTACTGGAGGCCGACCATCGAGTCCTGCACGGCCGGGCAGTAGACCGGGATCCCTTTCTGGGCGGCAGTGGCAAGGATCCCGGTCTTTAAGTGCGAGCCGATGTGGTGCAGGAGCCCGGAGATGGAGATGGTGCTTTTGGGTTCGAGCTTGCCGTACACGCCCTGCATGAACTCTTCGAAGTGCCCGAAAGCTTCGTTCGGGAGGTAGACATCGTAGATCCGGTTGATCTCGTCATGCCGGAGCTCGACGTCGCTGCAGAAGGCGGTACCGTGGAAGTGCCGGCAGCCGATCGCCTCGATAATGTCATGCGTGAGGTTTGCGCCGGTCGAGACGAGGATGTCGATATGACCGTCTTTGATGAGATCGGAAACGATCCCGCCCATGCCGGCCGGCACCATCGCGCCGGCAAGCCCGAAGAATTTTGTCGTATTCGCATCCTTCAGCATCTGCTCGTAGATCTCTGCCGCATGGCAGAGCGAGCCTCCGTTATACGCCCCGGCTTTTCCCATTGCGTTGACCAGTTCGCCGACCGTCATTGACGGTCTGATGTGCATCTGGGTGACCGGTTCATCGCATTGATGTGTCATCGCTGTTTTTCCCCGTTATGCTTGCGGAAGTATTGGCGCTTTGGGCTGATAACAGTGTTTGGAAAAAATGCAGGATCCCCTCAAAAAATGGATGAAAAATAATGAATAATGATGTATTTTGTGCCCATATCAGAAAGATATTTACCCTTTTAAGGTGGTTTATCGACTATGCAGGAAGTCCGGTTAACCATACGTAAGCGTGCATTTCCAAGCGAGGGGCGGGTGCGTTTCAACGTCGCACACCTGCCTGCTCTGGGAATACAGGACGGGGGAAAAGTCGATCTCATCAATGAAGAAACCAAAAAATCCGTTACAACATCAGTGATTGCCGATACCATGGTGCGGGAAGGACAGGTCCGCGTGAGCGAGGAAGACCTCAAGACGCTGGGTCTCAAGGATGACGATGATGTTCTTGTCAGGAAAGCACAAGCCCTGCCGGAAAAACTTTCGAAGGCCGCAGCAGATGCGAACGCGTCGATTGCAAAAGGTGTTGGCACACTTGATAAGGCAGTCAGGAAAACGGCCGGCGAGGTAAAGACCGGGGCCGCGAAAACTGCGGTTACTGTGAAAAAAGAAACAAAAAAAGCATCGGCAAGTCTCGGGAAGGCGGCTCTTAAGACCGCGAAAAAAGTAAAAAAGACGGTGAAGAAGGCCACCGGATCCGAGGATGAGCTGTAACATGATCCCTCTGTGTGAAGGATGGGACAACAACGCTTGTTACGGGGTGATGCAACGGTGGCAGCAGACGTAGTTGTAGCACCGGCACTGGGAATTACCGACACCGTTGTTGTGGGAATCCTTATTATTCTCGCTCTGGCGATCGTGTACCTCATCGTCCGTGAGATCCGGATTATGAAGACGGCCAACCGCACGATTGAGCTGGAACTCGAAAAGGATAAACTCAGACTCCTCCAGCAGCACGAAGCGTCGAAAATATTCCCGTTTACCCGGTTCTCTCCCGAACAGACGGCTGCGATCCGGCAGGTCGAGGATGAGAATACGGTTCTTGAAACAAATCTCTTCGCAAAGGAAAACCTCCTTGAAAAGCAGTTAACCCGGCTCGAGAATATGGTGAAAACAAGAAAACTGGATCACCTCCTCAATAATGTCCAGGAACAGGAAAAGAAGGTGAAATAACAGATGTACCCGGTTATCAACCAGAATCCGGACCAGAACGCGACCGGGGAATCCTTCTGGGACCAGTTCTCGCATATCCCCGGGGCTATCGACTCCCATATGCCGACGTTCGATAAATCGCTCGACGCGTATTTCGACCATAATTTTTCTGCTATCATCGAGGAATGGGATCTCGTGACCGAACCCGATCTCGAACGACTTGAAGACCGGCTGGCACACGTGAGCGATGAAATCACCCGTCTCTATGCAGAAAGAACGACCATCGAAGCACGGGCACAACGGCTGGAAGACCTCGTCACCTCCTTGGAGAAATCATTATGATCGGCATGAACTCGTATCTCAATGCCTACGTGGACCGCCGGATGAAATATATCGTTGAAGAATGGGATCTCGCAACAAAGGCAGATCTTGTGGAGTTCACCAGCCGGCTTGCGGCACTGGAACAGGAGATCCCCCGGCTGAAAGCCTTTGACCAGGCAGCATCGGAGAAACTGACCGGGCTCGAAACCCGTGCGGCAGAACTCAAAGGGAGGATCTGACATGGACCTCCTCACCTTTGTCATCCTCGTCATTATTCTCTGTGTGGTCCTGTTCCTCGTGTATTATTTCTTCTGGGGTGCACGGGGGAATATTTCGCTTGCCCGCCCGGTGGAGAGCCGGGTGGACGAGTACCTCGACCGCCGGTTCCAGAGCATGGTAGAGGAGTGGGAGCTCGTTTCCCACCCGAGACTTGCGAGCTTTAAAGAGCAGCGGACACCTGAGATCGAACAGGACGAAGCACGTCTTTTGGACCTGAAAAACTACGAGTCCGGCATGCAGGCCCACTTAACGTCACTGGAGGCGCGACTTGACACTCTGGAAAAAGAACTGGCCCGCAAAGACAGCTCCAAAAAGTAAGGATGCTCCTGTCCTTGGCGAACTCAAAAAAGAGATCGCGGTGATGCGAAAGCAGGGGGAACCGCCCGCAAAGGACCCCGGCAGTTTTGCGCAGTACATGTGCGATCTCTGCACCACGCCCCACCCGGTCTCGGAGCTCCGCCAGTGCGTGCTCTGCGGGCGCTGGGCGTGCGAGGCCTGCTGGAAGGACGAGGTACTATACCTGCAAGTCCTGCGCCGGCCTCATCAAAATCCACATGCTCAAAGGGGAATGAACCCTCCGTTTTTTCCCGCCGGCCCGTTCTCCTCTCTGTTTTTCCCTTGAGTCTGTCCCGGGACATTTTCGTGACCGTGTTTCCGGAGTCACCCCCAACCCATTTATCGAACACGGTTCAATAGTTCCTGCACATGGTTCTCCCGTTCAATATCCTTGACGTGGTACTGCATTTTGACAAGTACCTCCCGGTGATCCTCCAGCAGTACGGGATGTGGACGTACGTGATCCTCTTCCTCATTATTTTCCTGGAGACCGGCCTTGTGGTCACGCCGTACCTTCCGGGAGATTCTCTTCTGTTTATCGCGGGGGCCCTTGCAGCAGCCGGGATGCTCAACATCTGGATCCTGCTTGTCACGCTCATCCTTGCGGCGATCTTGGGCGATACGCTCAACTACTGGATCGGCTACACCTTCGAGATGAAAGTACTTGAATGGAAATATTCCCTTGTGAAAAAAGAGCACCTCGATGAGACGCAGAAATATTTTGAAAAATACGGCGGGTTTACGATTGTCATCGCCCGGTTCATGCCCTTTATCCGGACGTTCGCCCCGTTTTTGGCCGGTATCGGGCGGATGCGCTACTCGTGGTTCCTTGGCTACAACGCTCTTGGCGGCGTGATGTGGGCAAGCCTCTTCCTCCTTGTCGGGTACTTCGTGGGCAACCTCCCGATCGTGCAGGCAAACTTTTCGCTCATTACGTACGCGATCATCGCAGTATCGCTTGTGGCGCTCGTCTCGGTCTTCGTGGGTATTTTTGCGGCGATGAGGAAAGGAAAGGAGAAGAAGGGGGTATAGGCCCCACCGTGCCCCGAAGATGAGTATGGGTTGGGGTATGCCCACATGGGTTCATACCCTTTTCTACCGTGCTATAATATTTTTTTAGGGAATTCACCGCCTCTCATTCCGCGGGCAGAACGCGGACGGGCATCCCTGCAATCTTCCGGTACACCTTCGCGGTCTCGCTTTGCGTCCACCGGTCGAACACGAGCGACTGGAACGGCTGCCAGATCGTGACCCAGCAGAAGATAACAAGGATGTTCTCCACGACTTCCGCGAGGGCATCTCCCTTGAACTGCGAGCAGATCGCGATGCCGGCAAACGACGGTATGCAGACAGCGGCAGTGAGCCGGATCTCCCGGAGACCGACTCTCTGGATCAGTTTCATATCCTGCTGCACCTCGTCTGCCCGGCGCAGGAAATGCGACCTGACTGCGGAGATAATTGCGGTGCTGCGATCCTGTGTCAGTTCCGACGCCGGCACCATTATGACAAGGTCCGTGCACAGGCCGGCCCGGAATCCTTTTGGGACGGCAAGTACCGCGTGGAAGATCCGGTCCTCGGCCCGATCCGAGAGATCGCGGCTCTCTTCCGGCGACGGGTCGTCCCCATCGTAGATCTGGGCGACGGACTTGAAGGATGCCGTGCCGCTCATGGTTTTTATATCGCTGGTGCATGTCATGGCAGTGATCCCGTTTTGTGATTTCTGTTGGGGCAGGTCAGGATTAAAGTGTGCCCTTTTTTTCGGACTGCAATCTGAAACAGTTATCAGGGCAGGGGAGTATCACTCATATCACAGGAACAGGAATTATGACTGAATGTTCAACCGGGAAGAAGATGTCCACGAAGGATTTCCTGATTGTCATCGTGATCGCGCTTGGCTCTTTCATGGCCGGCCTCGATGCGACGATTGTCAATATCGCCCTTCCTGACATCGCAAAAGCGCTCGATGTCTCGACCGTGACGGTCTCGTGGGTGCTCAACGCGTACCTGATCATCCTCGTCAGTCTCCTCCTCGCCGCATCCAGGCTCGGCGATATGAAGGGGTACCGGAATATTTTTCTTGGCGGTTTTGCCCTGTTTACCGTCGGCTCGGCGCTCTGCGGCCTCTCCCCGAATATTGATGTGCTGATCATCTCGCGGATGATCCAGGCGGTGGGCGGTGCGGTCATCTCCGCGCTCGGCGCAGTCATGGTCACGTCGTACCTGTCCGCATCGGTCCGGGGCCAGGCGCTTGGCATCGTTGCCATGTTCACGATGCTCGGCGCTGCACTGGGGCCGGTGGTGGGAGGTTTTCTCACGAGCGCGTTCTCGTGGCAGTATATCTTCTACGTGAACCTGCCGGTCGGGATTGTTGCGATCATCCTCGGGATGCACATCCTGCCACAGCGTGACCCGGTCGCCCCGGGGGCGAATCTCGATGTCCCCGGGGTCGTGCTCGTCTTTGTCGCCCTTGGCACGCTGATTGTCGGCCTGACCTCTATCCAGGGCAGCAGCGCCGTGACCGGCCTCGCGGCCCTCGTGCTCTCCGTGATCTTCTGGGCGCTCTTTGTTGCATGGGAGCGGAAGGCAAAAGAGCCGCTGATCAAACTGGACCTTCTGTCCAACGAGGCATTCACGCTCCAGAACGTGAATGTCATGCTGATCCAGATGGCGATGGCCGGCGTCATGGTCATTATGCCTTTCTATCTCGAGCTGGTCAAGCATATCGCAACCGATAATGCCGGGACGATCCTTTTGGCGCTGCCGGTCGGCATGATCATGACCGCGCCCATTGCAGGAAAATTCTCTGACGTGATCGGGACAAAAAAACCGATCATCTTCGGGTTTCTGGTCTGCGCTGTGGCACTCATCCTTCTTTCGACGCTGTCGGTCAGTACCAGCGTGGGCCACATCTGCATCTATCTCTTCCTCCTCGGCGCCGGTACCGGTATCGCATTCTCGCCGCTCAACAGCGCGGTGATGGGCGAATCCCCGGCGCAGGAACGGGGGATGTCCTCCGGCCTTGTCAAGATGATGACCAACCTTGGCTCGTCCCTCGGCGTCGCTTCCGTGATGCTCGTTGCAACCGTAGTTGCCGGCCCGAAACTGGCCGAGATCTCCGCCCACCAGCTGCCCTCCATGGATCTTGCCGGTGCCTTTGATGCCGCGTTCCTGTTCTGCATGGTGCTCGAAGTGATCGGGATCATCCTGATGCTCAAGGTCCCGGCAAAGGAACCTTCGGGAGATCCTGAAGAGGCCGTTATGGGATTCTGAGATCCGGCATTGGCTCTCCCCTCCCGGTGGCTGCCGGGCCTCCATTTTGTTTTCCGCCCCGGATATCTCATCCGTGCATTCAACAACATTATTGCTCCGCTCGCGCCGAGTACTACATCATGCGGTGTCCTGTTGCAGATCCGGGCAAAGAACCGGACACCCCCTCCCTTTCCGATGAAGCGTCCGCATTCCTCCACGATCTCTGTGGGTGGCGTGAGCAGCTCGCCCGGAGCATCGCCCGGAACAATATCGGGATGAGGAGCGCCGAGATCGCGCTCGCGGTGCACCGTACCCTGTTCCGGCTCGCTCTCCTTGCCATCGCGAAAGACCGTCATCTCATCTCTCCCGGTACCCTCCGCCGGATCCTTGATGCAAAAGAGAGCGATACCCGGCTGGCGGAATTTTTCGCAGACGCCGGTGATCTCTGGGCTGAGCCGGAGGGATATTCGGCCACCTCCGCCCGGGACAAACCGGCCCCGGCAAAACGTCCCGTGATCGATGACCCGGTTATAAAGGAGATCACTACCCGGCTCTCGTCCGCGGAACGGCCGTACAGATTTCTCCCTGCTCTCCCTTGAAGAGGTTGCCGGTGCCTTCGACCGGTACCTTGCCCGCACGATCCGGCGGTCCGCCGCCCACCAGGCGATCATTGTCGACCGGCCGGATGCCGGGGCCGGGCACGTAACCCCTTCTCCTGTCCTCATGGATTACGCGGTACAACGGACCCTTGCCGCAGCCCGGGATGGCCGGTCGCCGGACGAGTTGCTCCCGCTGCGCATCCTCGATCCCGCGTGCGGGGCCGGGGCACTTTTGATCCGGGCGTATCACGGGCTTGTCCCGCCGCAGGGTAAGCAGTCCACATTTGCGGAGAGGACCGATCTCCTGCGGCACACCCTTCACGGTCTCGATATTGATCCCCACGCGGTCGCAGCCGCACGGATGCTGCTTGCTCTTGCGATCTTCGAAGGTGAAGATACCAGGACGCTGCCTGACGGTTTTTTCGCGGTGTTCCGCGACCTTGCCGGGATCCTTACGGGTACTATACGGTGCGGGAATGCGCTCGTCGGCCCTGAAATTGTGGATGACGAATCATGGGCATTCTGCCCGGCCCAGGAGCGTCATGCCCTCCGGCCCTTCGACTGGCATGAGGGCTTTTTTGAAATCCTTGCACCCGGCGGTTTCGATGCGGTGATCAGCTGCCCTCCCGAAAGCCCGGTGCCGGCGCGTGAATGGCTCCAGCAGTATGTCCAGCGGCATTTTTCCGTGTACGACCCCAAGACCCCGCTCTCCGCGTTTTTTATCGAGAAATGCCTCTTGCTCCTGCGGGCCCGGGGTGTGCTCGGTGTTGTTACCGGCGATCGCTGGATCCACGCGAAATCCGGCGCACCGCTGCGTTCGTTCCTCCTCGGCCGGCAGATCAAAGAGATCGTGACTGCGGGTGATACTGATGATGGTGCATGTTTCCTCCGGCTCGAAAACGCCCTGCCCTCGCACCCGTTTATTGTCCGGCTTGCGGGGCCGGTCCCGATCTCTCCTAGGGACTGCCCGGGATTCCCGGTCGACCAGCAGGCGCTTTCGGCCGGGGGCTGGACGCTCCGGGACACGAGAAAGGAACGGCTGCTCGAAAAGATCTCCCGGGCCGGAACACCGCTTGAGGAGTACGTGCTCGGGGAGATCCGGTACGGCATTGCGGTTGAACCGGCATTTGTCATCAGTGCAGCGCAACGAAAAGAACTGGTCAGTACCGACCCGCGCTGCAAAACCCTGGTGCGCCCGTATATTGCCGGGGGAGAGATCGGGAGATACCGTATTTCATCTCCCCGGAAATTCTGTATTTTCATCCCGCAGGGATGGACCGGATGGCATCCCGCATCTGCCGGCCAGGAGTGGCGGTGGCTCAAGAAACGGCACCCGGGCGTCGCCCGGCACCTCCAAGCACACGAGGAGGACTTGAAAGCCCGGCCATCGCAGGGCGATTACTGGTGGGAGATTGCGTGCGACCCGGACGCGGGGTCGCAGGAGAAAGACCGGATTATTTTTACGGCCCGAAAATTCCCGCCACGCTTCACACTTGGCAGCGGCCGGACTGTTTTCGACTGCGGGACCGCCATCATCCCGTCCGGGAGTCCCTCCCTGCTGGGGATCCTCAACAGCCGGCTTGCCACATTTGTGCTCCGCAGTTTCGTGGAGGAGACCAGCACCGCAGCTTACAGCAGTGCCGGGGAGATACTCGGCCGGTTCCCGGTCATCACCCCGGATTTTGACAATCCGGACGATGCGGCCCGGTACGGTCGTTTGGTTTCGCTCGTAACAGAGATGCTTGACCTACACCGGCACCTGGGCCAGGCAGCATCCGAAAAGGAAAAACGGCTTATCGCTCAGGAGATCGACTCGACCGAGATGCAGATCGATTCGCTGGTGTACGGGATCTACGGGCTGTCTGTCGATGAGATTGGCATCGTGGAACGGGTCTGTCAGGGGGACAAAATCCTGTCTGTTGAGAATTAAATAAAACGGTACTCCGGGCAAAAGAATCTACATACCTAAAGTTCAGGCGCCCCTCTGCACAGCGGCTTTGAAAGGTGTCGCCGGGCGGTCGGCGGAACCTCGTACCAGCCGGCGGTGAGCATCCGGGGAGTTTCCAGCACTTCGGGCTCCATCGCGTGCGCCCCGCACTTCCGGCACTTGAACCCCTTACTCTTTCCAGCGCTCGTCATGCGTTTGCTGCATGTGGTGCAGAGCGGAGCCTGAGTCCGGAGATCACGGGCCGGTGAGACAAGGCACATCTTCTCTAAGTTGATGCTCCCCTTCTTGTAACTCCCGACTGCAACGATCTCGTCGCCCGGCACGAGCGCCCGTACGATGTCCCGGAAATTTTTTGTCGGCTCGTATGCCATGCAGCGGACGTCAGCACGGTTATCCCGGATCGCTAAAGAGACGTGCCCGCCGGCCCCGGTCACCGGCCGGTTGATAACAACGCCACGCACCCGGTACGAGAGCCCTTCGCGGAGCGAGCCGCAGGTCCCGCTCAGAAGGTGGGCATCGGTCCCCTGGTTCGTCACCCAGATCTGTTCGAACGCCGGTTTTTCTGAGAGGATGAGGGACCGGGCCGCCATTACCCAAGCCGGGCTCTCGCCCCGGATACCAAAGAGGACCGGGTCCGGGGTGTGCGGTACGCAGACCACGACCCGGTTCGCAACGTCCACGGTGTCCCACGTGTGCGGGAACGTCGCCTCCTCTGCGGCAAAGAGGCTCTCCCTGTCCACCTCCCGTGACGTTCCCCACCGTGCCGGGTCGCGGTACGCGAGGATCTCGTACGTTGTATCAGGAAAGACGCTTGAGACGGCCGCGGTCGCGCCGACAAGTCCGCGCCGGTTCTTCCAGCCCCGGTACCGGGCGCCTGCTGCTTCGAGAACGGCAACAGCCTCATCGATCTCGCAGAAATCTGTCACCGCCCGCTGGTAGAATGCCGGGTCCGGCCGTTTTTCTGCCACGACCACGCCGGGGTTGGTCTTCCCGCAGGAAAAATCTGCAAGCTCCTCCACGATGGCGCATGCGAGTGCGAACCCCTGCTCCGGGTCGCCTTCCACATCGAGCGCGATCGCCGCATTCCCCCGGGTCTTGAAGGTCACGTTCGGGTTGAGCCGGACGAGGCGTGCCTCCCTGACCCGCATGTGGTCATGGATCAACCGGCGGGCGAGCACCGCGCCGAGATACGTGGTGCACATTCCCGCCGGAGAGTCCGTGTCATCGATACCGATCAGCATGTCTATATTAATATATGGGCACGCTCCATCCATTTGTAACTGCATGTCTCAGGAACGCCAGCTCCAGCTGGTCACCAGCGTGATGATATCGGCGGGATTTGAAGTATCCGAGAAGTTTACCCTCCGCCCGAGAAGTTTTGACCTCATCGCACGCAACAACGGGACCCTGCTTGTGATAAAAGTTGTTGTGCATATCGACTCGGTGAGCGAGGAAGCAGCGTTCGATCTTGACGTGATAGCAGAGCACTTGGGTGGCGTGCCCCTGATCGTCGGGGAACGAGCCCGCGAGGCCGAACTTGAGCGGGGGGCGGTCTATGTCCGGTACGGCATCTACGCGATCAGCGTCGCGACGCTGTACGATTATTTTGTGGAGAAGATCCCGCCGCTCGTCTACGCCTCCCCCGGCGGGCTGTACGTGAACATCAACGGCGATGCCCTGCGGGATCTCCGCGAGCGGTGCAGCATGTCTCTGGGCGATCTCGGGCAGGTACTCGGGGTGTCGCGCCGCACGATCAGCAAGTACGAGAGTGGGATGGGCACGACGCTCGATGTCGCGATCAGGATCGAGGAGTACTTCAATACGGGCGTGGTTGAGTCCATTGACATTATCCGGGGCGAACCTGCAGGATCCGGGCCCGAAGAACCAAAGAAAAGGCAGGGCCCGGGCATTCCGATCGATTTTCTTGAGCAGCTCGGGATGCAGCTCCACACGCTCCGGGGCGCACCGTTCCAGGCGCTCCTCACGTTTGACAAGCACACGATCCTCACCGGTTACGGCCCGGCGCAAAAAGTCGTCAAGCGTGCCGCACTCATCAGCAACCTCTCGAAGATCGCAAAGAAGCACGCGATGTGTATCACTACCGATTACCATCAGCAGAAAAAGATCGGGCGAACGCTTGTTATCGGCGAGGATCGTCTCCATCATATAGCGGACGGGTTCGAACTCCTCGACATGCTCGGCGAGTGAAGAAGGCTCTTGTTTTGGCTGGTTTATTGTACGGACGCTCTTTTGGGGCTGCTGCCCCCGCCGCGTGGGTATCCCCCGTTGCGATGGTGCCGTATTAACCGTGCACAAACAGGGGAACATTTTCTTTTACCGGTAATTCCAAGGCATTGCATTGCGTCCCGTCCCCCCTTTTTGGGACTGGTTGCGCAGGAAGGGGGTTGGTCCTGGTTCAGTGTGCAAACATCCTGATCAACCTGACGGGGAACCGCCGGGAGACAATAATCGGGCTGGCACCAACAAAGTAATTTTTTTTAATTCGATCACCAACATCCACTTAATACTTGCATTAAAACTTATCAACCAATATTACAGGTTTTAAATTGACCGTTATCCATAAACCGGATTGTCGATCAGATTATAAGAGCGCAATACACTTTGTGGAGATCACTTCTACAACAATATCTGTCCCTGCATTTTCAACGGATTTATGATATAGGCTTTCGATTGTTTTTGTTGCATTGGGTTCAATTTTCAATGGAAGCAGATCATGGTCATCATGAGGTCTGGCAAGTTTGATTGTAATGCCATCACATCGTCGAACATTTATTGATATTATCTCCCGAGGGGATTGTGTATGGTTTGTTATAACCACCTGGAGAATAGTTTCGTAGACATTCTCATGCCGTATTCTAACCAGATTTGCTTCTACTTCGATCTCCGGTGTTTTCTGCGTTTTATATACCGCCTTAAAGTCAAATAATCAATATTA